>NZ_JAYXHS010000001.1:0-61068 GCF_036017035.1 Uliginosibacterium silvisoli
AGCAATTTGCAAAACTATTTTTGCGAATCACTCGACTTCAACAACACCACCTCATTCGCCGCAAACCCGCGTCCAGCCTAGCTTTGCAGCTCGCCGACCTCGCTCGATCCAGTACCTCGATCAGGCGGTTTCAGCACACCGCCGTTCAGCGAGAGGGCGCATTCTACAGACGAATTTTCGGGAGTCAAGCTTTTGGAGCAATCTTTCTTGCGCCGCATCAAAGCGTCGCCCCTGATCGTCCCGGATCCGACGATTCCACCTCGCTTTCATGGGCTTTCTTCACGGGGGAGGCGTACTCGAACAGTCATGTTTGCCAGATACGATGAACGCTCGCCCGGCGCGAAGATCTATAACTCATAGAGACAAGCGCACATTTTCCCCCTCATGCGAAAGGTACGACCATGGCTGACAAGAAGGCGAACGTTCATTGGACTGGCTCCGGCAAGACCGGCAAGGGACTGATCAGCACCGAGACCGGCGCACTGAAAGAGTATCCGTACGGCTTTGCCAGCCGCTTCGAGGATGACAAGGCGGGTACGAACCCTGAGGAGATCCTTGGCGCAGCACATGCAGCCTGCTTCGCGATGGCGTTCTCGTTCGCCTGCGACAAGGCGGGTTTCGCAACGGAGACCGTCGACACGACGGCAAGCGTGCGCCTGGCAATGCAAGGAGATGGCTTTGTGATCAATCGCATTGCTTTGACCTTGAAAGCGAAAGTACCAGGCATCGATGCAGCGAGATTCCAGGAAATCGCGCTGGCAGCAAAAGGCGCCTGCCCACTCTCGAAGGCACTCGCAAGCGTGCCGGAGATTACGCTCGAAGCAACACTCGTCTGACGCAGTGGGGAGCCGCACCAACGGCTCCCTTCCGGATGGCCGCTCCGCAAACCGGGCTTGAGAGCCTGTCCTTCAGACGGGCTGGGCTGTGCTTGCCTCAAGCAGCGGCCATTGTGGCGTCCCGATCGTTGCCAGCGGCCGACGGATGTTCGTCGCTAGAGAAGATGGTGCCTAGAAACCACTCTCCCGCAGCAGCGCTGCTGCAAGGGTGGTGAGCCCCTGCTCCAAAAGGCTGCTACGCGCGCCATCGAGTTGCAACTGGCCACGCGTCTCGCTCATGGCAGGCGGCGCCTGGTCGAGCTGGACGAGGACGTGGAACACGGGCGCAGCCGCGGTGAGCTCGCGGCCGTCAGCGGTGCTGGCGAGCGGGCCGTGGAAACGTGAAGCCAGCATGGGGTGCGGCAGCTGGCGGGCACGAGTGCGGGCTACCTCGATGATGCGTCCCTCGATAGGCTTTGCCTCGCCCTCAGGATAGAAGCGCGCCGCGCTGCCGGGCGCGAGGCGTCCGAGGTCGCGCTGCTCGACGTAGGCATCGACTTCCCAGTGAGCAGGATCGATCAGCACACCAATCGGCTCGCGGCTCGCCACCCACTGTCCATCCCGCCAGCCCGGGTCGACGTCCATCCAGACACCGTTGAATGGCGCCAACAGCTTGAGACGTGCGATCTCGGAGCGCGCCGCCCTCGTCTCTTCCAGCTGCACCTTGAGCCGCCGCTGCGTGGCCGATTGCACATCGAGGCCGCCTGCGTCTGCGACGAGCCCTTCCAGCGTCGCCTGCACGCCGCGCCGATTGGCCTCGCTACCTTCGAGGCGCGAAGCGATGTCAGGCTGGTCCAGCGTCACGAGCGTCGCCCCCGCCACCAGCGGCCCCGGCCGATGGATGCCTTGCAGACGGGCCGCAAACGGCGCGAAAACGCGCAACTGATGCGCCGAGCGCGCGACGCCTACGGCATGCACCTGCGTGCGCCAGGGCACAGCCACCAGCAGGATCGCGGCACCACCGGCCAGCCCGATGAGCAAGCGGCGGCGCGCTGGCACAGCTGCGCGTTGGGCCCACCAGTGTTTGAGTTCGCGCCAGACGGGCATCACGATGAACCAGGAGATTTCGACAATGAACAGGAATATGCCAAGCAGTTTGAAAGCGAAGTGGTAGACGGTGACGGCGATACCCAGGAACAGCAGCAGGCGATAAACCCAGGTGCCGATGGCGAAGGCGATCAGCAGGCGGCGCTGGCGTGCGGGCTGATCCTCCGGCCACGGCTCCGGCAGGCCGAGCACCTGACGCCGCAGAAATGCGCGTGCAAGTGCCGACGCACGTTCGTGCAGGTTGGGAAAATCCAGCAGGTCGGAGACGATGAAGTAGCCGTCGAAGCGCATGAAGGGGCTGGCATTGAGCGCCAACGACAACACCCAGCTCGTCGTTGCAAGGTAGAGCAAGGCGTTGCGCAAAGGCCCTTCTTCGGCGAGCCCCCAGCCCAGCGTGGACAGGCCGGCCAGCGTCAGCTCGCAGAGGATGCCGGCCGAGGCAATGGCGAGACGCTGGCGCGCGCTGCGCAGCTTCCAGCTCTCGCCGGTGTCGGTATAGAGCATCGGCCACAACACGACGAAGGCGACACCCATATGCGCGACACGCAGGCCATAGCGTGTCGCCACCAGCGCATGCGCGAGTTCGTGCAGGGTCTTCGCTACGACGAGTGCCGCCGCAAAGCTCAGCAGGCCTTCGGCGGAGAATGACTCCACCACGGCATGCACGAAAGTGTCCCACTGCTGCAGAACCAGCACGACGCCGGTGAAGCTGGCGAGCAGCACCGCCCACGCCATCCACGGCGTGAAAACCCAGCGCAAGGCGTGTGCGATTTTTTTCAGCTGATTCTGCGGGCGCAGCAGCGGAATGCGGAAGAACAGGTAGTGATGCAGCCACCAGTTCCAGCTCAGCCAACCGCCCTTGTCGTTCTGCTGCTGCATGCGGGCCAAGGCTTCCGCCCCCGGCCGCAGCAGTTGATGGCGCGTGAGGAACTGCACGAAGTCGGCGAGTTGCGCGGGTTGCGGCCGCAAGGTGGTCTGCGCTGCGATCTCGTCGCAGATCTCTTGCGGCGGCAGGTTCCAGCGCAGCAGGAACTCGAACTCCAGCCAGCCGATACGGTAGAAGCGGTTGAGCACCGTGTCCTGGATCACCCAGGCCGGTTCGCCATGAATACCGGGGGCCGCTTCGGACAGGCGCATGTCATCGCGCAGCGGCGGCAGGAGCCCACCGGCAGCGCTGGTCATCACCAGCCCGTCCAGGCGCGCACGGCGGCAATCGGGCGGCGCAGCAGGTAGTAGCCGAGACTTACGCGCTCGCCGTACAGCTTGGCCGTGCCATGCAGCCCAAGCCGTGCGTGCGCGGGCTTGCCTTCGACTGTGGCCAGCAAGCGATAGGACATGACGCCATCATCGCCTGCGCGCGCCTGGTAACTGGTCTGCAGGATCTTGCCGTGCAGTGGCGACAAGGGGAAGGTGCTCAGGTAAAGCACGACTTCAGCACCTGCTTCGAGATTGATGGCGTCCGTCACCGGCAGCTGGATCTGCATCGCTGGCTGCGCGGGGTCGGAGATCTGCATGATGCGCTCGCCCGTGACGACGGGGCGCCCGAGCCACTCATCGGGATCGGCGAAGACCGCCACACCCGCGCGCGGTGCCAGCACGCGGCTGCGCTCGAGCTGCGCCTGTGCGGCGGCCAGCTCGGCGCGACGTTGGCGCGCAGTGCCGCCGAGCATGGCCAGTTCGCTCTTGCTCTGCGCATTGTCGAAGGCGCGCTGGCTGGCAGTCTGCAACTCCGCATCGGCCACCGCGACCTGCTGGTTGAGCACATCGATGCGGCTACGCAGCGTTGTCTCGTCGAAGGAAAAAAGTGGCGTGCCGACGACGACAGGCTGGTTGGGTTTGACGGCGATCTGCGCAATCACACCATCGATCGGCGCACTGACGATCTGCGTCTCGTGCGACACCAGCTCCGTTGGCGCAAGTACTGTCTGGCGCACGGGAAACAGCAGCAGCGCGGCCAGTACGGCCAGGCAGATGAGCACCTGCTTCCTGCGCGGGCGCCAGCGCCGTGTCGTGTGCGTCAGCGCCGCCCAGCAGTACGCCCAGGTCTCGAACACACCGCTCAGAACCGGCCCCAGCGCCGCCGGCGGCTCAGCATCGAGCAGGAGCAGCAACAGGCCCAGGCGCTTGCCGTCACGCGTGTGGACGGGCACGGCCCACACGCCTGTCGGCCACCACTCACCCCAGCCGTCCGCAACTTCAGGCGGCAAGCTCAGGTCGGCGCGTGCCAGCCAGCGTGGCGTGGCGTCGGGCAACTGCTCCGCCAGCCAGGGGCCGAGACGACGCAGCCAGACGAGGTAGGGACTGTCTTCGGTCGGCCGCGCCAACCCGGAAACACTCAGCAGCTCGAGTCGTTTGTCATGGACAGAAAAAACGAGCGCGTGGTGATACTTGAGCAAGGGATAGAGATCGTTGGCCATGCCGAAGGCGAGCGCATTCAGGCTGTCGGCGGCCAGCGCGCGATCGCGCATGGTCGCAAGGCTCAACAATAATTGTGGGGGCGGCAGGTTTTCGTTCACAGGGCCCGCTGTCGTCTAACGTGGATATTCCGGTGCGGCCTCATGGCTTGGGCAGGCGTGCCACACCGCTCATGCCGGCCACCAGTTCGGCGTATTCCGCGGTCAGGCGCGCTTCGAGCTCCACCGTCTGTGCCACCGCATCGACGCGCGCATTGACGGCACTGATGCGCGCGGGATACGACTTGCCGGTCTCAGTGATGCTCACGTCAAAAACGAGGCCCGGCTTGAGACTGCGCATGAGGACGGAAGGCACATTCAGACGCACCTTGAGCGGCCCGCTGCTGACCAGGTCGAACATGGGCGTGCCAGCAGCAACGGTCTGGTACGGCTTGATGTAAACCTTCGCTACGCGGCCGGAGAATGGCGCCGACACCCTGCAGTAGCCCGCCTGTGTCGTTGCCAGCGTCAATGCGCCCTCCGCGCGCTCGACCTCGGTGGTCGCGGTCAGCACTTCGATGTCGCCCGCCGCATCGAGCTCCTTGAGCCCGCGCTTGGCCGTGAGGTTTTGCTTCGCCATATTGAGCTCGGCGCGTGCGACACGGGCGCGCGCATCGACCTCGCTGCAGTCCAGCGCGGCCAGCGTCGCGCCTTTGGAGACCGCCTGCCCGAGGCGGATGTCCATGGCGCGCAGGGTGCCGTTCATTTGCGCTGACAGCGTGGTCTCCAGCTGCGGCGTCAGCAATACACGAATGGCATTTGGATCATTCAATCCCCCGTCGGCTGCCTGCACTGTGGCCAGCGCCGGCACGGCGCCCATCAGCAGCGCCAGCGCTGCACACCCGATCCTGTTTCGCACCAGTGTTTTATTTCGCACCCGTGCCGACTCCCTTTTCGATACCGATATTCATGCCGTGCTGCTCCTGCCCGGTGAGCACCAGTTCGATCGACAGCGCCAGCGACTGCACATCGGCCTGCTCGACCGTCTCGGGCAATACATCCAGTCCGACAGAATTGTAGAGACGGCCCCAGGCTGCCTGCGCGTTCGCATACGCCGCCTCGCGTTGATAGCGCGACAGCAGGTAGCGCCCTTCGGCGCGGATCACTTCGAGCTCCGAGCCTATCGTCGTCTTGCGGGCAGCGCGGGCGTAGTCCAGCAAGCTCGTATCTACGCGCAGGCTGTCATCGGCAAACGCCATGTCCTGACGCGCCAGTTGGTAGCGCAAGCTCGCCACCCGCACTTGCGTCAGGATGGCCATCGACAAGGCCACACGGCGCGCATCATCCGTCTTCGCCTGCGAATCCTGCGTGGCGTTGAGCGCCGGGTATTGCAGCAGCTTGAGCAGGTTCAGGGATACCACGACGCCGACTTGCGACCAGGTGTTGTTGTACAGGTACTTGTTGGAATCGTACTGCGCGCTCCAGTCCAGCCCCACGTTTGGCCACAGTTGCGCCTTGGCAATCTTGATGTCGTTCTCGTTCACCCGTTTGCGGTACAGCTCTTCCATCGTCTCCGGCCGGTGCTCGAGCGCGAGGCGCTCCAGCACGTTGATGTCGGCCTTCAACTCCGGCAGGTTCGGCTCTTCCACATCGGCCAGCACGAGTGGCGTATCGCTCGGGAAGGACATCAGCGCGACCAGCTCGGCGGTGGCGAACTCCAGATCCTGACGGCGCACCGTGAGCAAGGAAATCGAATCGATCAGGGCGCGCTGGTAGGCCAGCGACTCCTGGCGCGGCAGCAGGTTGCGCTTGTCGGCCTCTTGCGCGGTCTGCAAGGCCTTTTGCGTGCGCGCCAGCAACTGGTCCACTTCGGGCTTCAGGCGTTGCGCGCCCAGCGCGCGCCAGTAGGCGTTACGTACGTCCTGCAGCACATTTTGCGCAACGCGCCGACGACGCTCCTCTGCCATCAGGATCTGGTCCGACTTCTGCTGCGTGCGGAAATACGCCACGCCGAAATCAAGCACGCTCCAGCTCAGACCGAGCCCGCCCAGCGTGTGGTAGCGCTCCTCGGAGGTCGACGCCCGCAGACTGACCTGCCGGTCCTCGATGCCGATCGAGGTGCCACCCGAATCGTTGCTGCGCCCCTTGTAGCCGGCCGACACGGCGAGCCGCGGCAGCAGCTCATTGGTGGAGACGTCGCGCAGATTGGCAGCCAGCGCGGTCTCCATCAGCTTGAGGCGATAGTCCAGGTTGTACTTGAGCGCACGTGCCGCGGCCACGTAGAAGGTAATCGGCGCATTGGCCGGCTCCTGGTCGGCGAACATGGCCTTGCGATCCTCTACCACCTGCTTCTTGTATTGCTCGGCGGTCACCGGTTGCGGTTGCAACGCGGAGCAGGCACTCAGCAGTAACGCGCTGGCGATGACAGCAGCCAGAGGAGTCAGCGAGGGTCGATGCATCGGTCTCGTTCCTGTCGAAATTTTGATCATTCTGTACGCACTTCACAGCCGTAGCGGCTGCACATCCTGTTCATCTCCCGCTAGCTCCGCAACGCGCCGGGGCGCTGCATCTTCTGCGCGGCCCGGGCAAGCTGCTCGCTGAAGAACTGCGCGGTCTTCGGTGCGGCAGCGCCTGTATCGACTGCGGCGCTGGCAGATGCCCCGGCCTCGCGCATGAAACCATTCAGCATCTCGTCGAGCGAGGTGGCGTGCAATGACGGGTCGGGCAACAGGCCATCCGCGCTGAGGCTGGTACGGCCATGACGGAGCAATAGCCTTGACAGCCCGAAGTTACTCAGCGTGCGGCTTTCTGCCACGCTGCGCCAGACGAACTGGCCATTGATGTCGCCGAGGCCGCGACCGATGGTGCTGGCACGCGTAGCTTCGTCATACAGCTCGTCGGAGTCGCGATAGAGATTTCTCCCCGACAACCAGTGCGCCGTCGACGCGCGCGACACCTCCGGCGTCACGAACAGGCCCGGATCGATATCCGGCAAGGCGGCGCCCCGCGAGAGCCCGGCGTCATTGTTGTACCACACGGCACTGCCACCGCCGACGTAAGGGGCGGAGATGTTGAGGTGCACGACCAGCTGCGCGCTATCGGCCGCACCAGCCCGATCGACCATCGAGTAGGTAAACGTGTCCTGCAGCACTTGCCCCCTACCCGCCGCCTGCATCACCTCTTGATTGCTCATATCGATCGCATAGGTGTAGCTGCCGTCTGCATTCAGCACCAGCGTGCCGTAGCGACCGATCAACGCACTGCCGACCACGCCACTCGTGCCGGATGCACTTTCTTCCCCGGTTCGCACAGCAGTCACACGCCGCGTTTCGCCATTGTCGACATCACTGTCGTTGCCGAGCACATTGCCCTGTGCGTTAGGAGTGGTCTGATCGACGGCCACCACGCTGTCATCGTGCGCCACCGGATTGTCGTTGGCGCCCTGGACCAACAGGTTGAGGCGCGCCGTCGAGGTCGCACCTTCCGTGTCACGCATGCGGTAGGTGAAGGCCTCGCGCAAGGTCTCGCCGGACGTGCGCAGGGCTTGCACGGCGGCATTGTCGTTGTCGACGAAGTACTGGTAGCTGCCATCGGCAGCCAGCACTAGCGCGCCATAGCGTCCCTGCACAAGCTGCCCGGCCTGCGCGCTCTGCCCCAGCTCGCTGCTGACTTCGAGCACCTGACGGGTCTCACCGTTGGCAACGCTGTCGACGTCCTGATCGTTGGAGAGCACGTTGCCGACGGGGTTCGCTCCGGCAATGCCATTGGCAATACCGCCTGCTTCGACGGCCGTTGCATCGTCATCGACCGCAACAGGGGTGTCGTTGCGACCATCGATCGTGACCGTCAGCTCGGCCTTGTCGGTCGCGCCGAGATCGTCCGACACGGTGTAGGTGAAGTGCTCGACCAGCGTCTGCCCACTCACGCGCAAGGCCTGCACCGCGGCCAGCGAGTTATCGACGACGTAATGCCAGGTGCCGTTGGCGTTGAGCGTGAGATCGCCATACAGGCCGCGTAGCGCTGAACCGACCGTGCCACTGACACCGATGCCGGACTCGCGGCCTGTTCTCACAGCGCTGACGGAGAGCGGGTCGCTTTCGAGGTCGGTGTCGTTGTTCAGCACATTGCCGATCGGGTTAAGACCCGGGCGGTCGTTTTCCAGGCCGCTCGCCTCGATGGCATTGCCCTGGTCATCGCCGGCAACCGGCGCATCGTTGCGGCCACGAATGGTGACCGTGAGCTGGGCAAGGTCGGTGAGCCCGCCAAGATCGGTGATGCGATACGTGAATGCCTCGCTCACCGTCTGGGCCGGGCCAAGCGCGCGCACGGTCGCGTTGTTCTGGTCGACGACGTACTGGTAGCTGCCGTCGGCGCCGATGATCAGCGAGCCATAAGTGCCGACCAGCAGCGTACCGTTGCCGCTATTGGTGCCGGCTGCCACAGCAGTCAGGCCGCCGCCAGCTGCTTCCGTTCCCGTGCGAATGCCGTTCACCGTCAGCACGTCGCCGGCATCCACGTCGCTGTCCGCAGGGAAGAGCGTCGAATCGGTAACCACGTTGCCCGTCGGGTCACGACCGGCAGTCGTGCCACTGGCGGCAACAGCCAGCGCGATGTTGTTGTTGGCGACGGGCGCGTCCCAGACACCCGCCACCGTAATCGTGAGCTGGGCCGTGTCCATGGCGCCTGCCGTGTCGTGCAGCCGGTAAGTGAAGACCTCGCTCAGGGTCTGGCCCGGGCGCAAAGCCTGAACAGCGGCGAGCGAATTGTCGACGACGTAGCTGTAGTTGCCATTGGCATTGACCGTCAGCGTGCCATACAGGCCCGTGATGGCCTGACTGCTACTGACAGCGGTGAACGTGCCGCCGGCAGCTTCGGTGCCCGTACGGATCCCATCCACCAGCTTGCTGTCGAGCGCATCGACATCCGTATCGTTGCTCAACAGATTGCCGCCCGGATTTACGCCCGCCGTGGCATTGGCGGTACCGCCCGCTTCGGTCGCTGCAGCCGTATCGTCGACGGCGACCGGGTTGTCGTTGGCGCCACGGATGACGATGCTCAGCGTGGCCGTGCTGCCAAGCCCGGCTACGTCACGAATGTCGTAAGAGAAGGTTTCGGTCAGCGTATTGCTGCTGGTGCGCAGGGCCTGGACCAGCGGGTTGCTGTTATCCACCACATAGTCATAGCTGCCGTCGGCACGCAATGTCAGGCTGCCATACAGGCCGGCGAATGCGCTGCCCACGGTGCCGCTGTTGCCACCACGGCTGATACCAACCACCGACAAGGCCTCGCCGTAAGCATCGACATCAGTGTCATTGCCGAGCACATTGCCGCTCGGGTCAACGCCAGCCGTGCCGTTGGCAATGCCGCCCTTCTCGGTCGCCAGTGCGCTGTCGTTGACGGCGACCGGTGCATCGTTCGCGCCAGTGATCGTGATGTTCAGCGTGGCCCTGTCGAGCGCGCCGGCTGCGTCCACCACTTCGTAGCTGAAGGCGTCGCTGAGCGTATTGCCGCTCGTGCGCAACTGCTGCACGGCGGCCATGCTGTTGTCCACACGGTAGCTGTACGTGCCATCTGCATTCAGCGTGAGCCAGCCGTATGTGCCACGCAGGTCGACGCCCAGCGTGCCCGCCGTGCCACTACCCAACTCTGCACCCGTGCGCACGGAAGCGACAGCACGGGTCTCACCGTAGTTGTATTGCGGCAGGTCGGCCGGCACTTCGCCACCGTCGACGTCGCTGTCATTGGTCAGCACATTGCCCAGTGCATTCTGCCCCGGCAGGTTGTTGTTCACGCCACCGGCTTCGATCGCAGTCCCCGTGTCATCGCCGGCAACCGGATTGTCGTTCTGCCCGCGAATCGCGACGATCAGCTCCGCCATGTCGGATTCCGGAGTGGTCGGGTTGTTGTCGGAAATCGTGTACGTGAAACGCTCGATCAGCAGGTCGCCCGGACGGCGCAAGGCCTGCACGTCTGCGAGCGCGTTGTTCACTTCGTAGAGGTAGGTGCCATCGGCGTTGAGGGTGAGCCAGCCGTACTGCGTCGCCGTCCGCGTACCGACCGTGATGGACGTGCCGGAAGCGGATTCGGCGCCGGTGCGCACGGCCGTCACGCTCAGCGTGTCGCCGTCCACATCGGTAGCGGTCGCCAGCACATTGCCACTCGGGTCCACACCCACCGCAGCGTTGATCACGCCACCACGCTCGGTGGCGAGCGCCACGACGTTCTGCGCGAGCGGCGGATCGTTGACGCCATACACCGTCACGACGAGCTGCGCGACATCGGTCTTGCCCGCAGTGTCCGTGATCTGATAGCTGAAGATCACCTGCATCGGCTGACCGATGTTGAGCGCCTGGATATCGGGGTTGTCGCTGTTGACGTTGAAAAGGAAGCTGCCATCCGACGCAATCGTCAGGCTGCCGAAGTCAGCACTCGACGCCACCGGTGAGCCACTCAGCGTCGCATAGGTCGCGAGGATGGTCGTGCTGCCGCTGAAGCCGGGGACAGTGCCGCTCGCTTCCGTTCCACTGCGGACGCCCGTGACATGCAAGGCGCCAGCAACCTGGTCGACCGCGTCGACGTCAGTGTCGACGCCGTTATCCGTCGTGCCGGGCCGACTTGGATTGAGGATGACATTGCCACCCGGGTTCACTTCGCCGCCGGCCGTGTTGTTGAAGGCCGCCTGGGCCGCTGCCACGTCGTCGCTTGCAACGGGGTTGTCGGCCGCGCCCCTGATCACGATGGTCAGCTGCGCCAGGTCACGCGCATTGGCGAGGTCTTCCACCGAGTAGCTGAACAACTCCTGCAGCGTCTGGCCCGGGCTCAACGCCTGCACGCGCGCATCGTTGTCGTTGATGACATAGCGGAAGCTGCCGTCGGAACCGATGTACAGGGTGCCGTAGGTGCCGGCCACACTGGCCCCGGTGCTGCTGTTGCTGCTGCCCGGCACCGCTACCGCATTTTCGTAATGCGCTTCGTCGCCGAAGCGCACATAGGTCACGCGCAGGCTATCGCCCGCGTCGATGTCGCTGTCATTTGCCAGCACGGAACCCGTTGCATCGCTGCCTGCCGTGGCATTGGCAATGCCACCCTTTTCTGTTGCGTCGGCGCTTTCGTCGGCGGCGACGGGCGTGTCATCCGCACCCTGGATGGTCACGGCAATCTGGGCGCCGGAGGTCGCACCGGCAAGATCGCTGATGGTGTAGGTGAAAGTCTCCTGCAGCGTCTGGCCACTGGTGCGCAGCGCCTGCACGGTGGCGTTGCTGTTGTCGACGACATATTGCGCGCCGCCGCCGGAGGAGATGAACAGGCTGCCGTAAAGACCGACGATCTGGACGCGGCTGCCATCGGCAATGCTGGTGGGACTGCCGGCACCCTGCAGGCCGGCGGAGGTCACGCGCAGGCGATCCGGAGTGGGGTTGAGCGAGGGGTCGGTATCGACGTCCACGTCGTTGCCGAGCACATTGACCTGCGGGTCGGTGCCCGGGTTGTCATTGTTCCGGCCGCCCGCCTCTACCGCCGTCATACTGTCGTTGTTGGCTACCGGTGGATCGTTGACCGAGATCACCACGATCTGGCGCGTGTCGGTATCGCTCAGTGCATCGTCGCTGGCCTCGCCCGGTATGCCATCGCCATCCACATCGCCGAAGTTGCCGTTGTCAGTGGTGACCATGGTCAGGGTGTCATTGCCATTGAAGTTGGCAATACCCTGGTAACGCAATTGCGCCAGTGCGAGATTGATGTCGTCGCGCCGGCCTTGCAGCACCAGCGTGGCGTTGCCCTGCCCGCCGGGAATCGTCACGCCACCGGGCGTGCTGGCAAGGCTGAGCGTGCCGTGCAGCACCGTGAGCGTCACCTGCATGTCGCGGCTGCCGGTGACCGGATCGCGCTCGGCATCCACATCGGCGATGCTCATGTCGGCGATGGCAATCAAGGTGTCTTCATTGCCGCTGATGGTCGTCGCGGGAATCTGGTTGACCGGCGCATCGTTCCTTTCGACATAGCCGGCGTTGGCGACCGTGGAGGCGCCCTCGCCCACTGCGACGAGGATCTGCCCGAGGGTGGCGCCGTCCGTATCGATACGCACTTTCAGGTCGCCGAGGGGCTGGGCGTAGCTGATCGTGCCGGTGGGCATGTCAATTCGGTAGTTGCCAGCGGCCAGCACGCCGAAACTGTATTGGCCACTGCCGTTGGTGGTCGTGGAGAACACCGCGTTGTCACCTGTCGTGGAGAGGTCGTTGTCGACTCCGCCCCAGGTGAGGGTCACGGTCTGGCCGGCCAGGCCTGCGCCGTCCGGCGTGGTCGAGCTGTCGGCGGACGAGGTGTCATTCCAGAGCGTGCCGCTGATGATGCCGAGGCCAGCCCCTTCGCTCAGCACGTAGTTGTTGAGGTTGCCGGCACCCGCGCCATCCACGCCAGTGCGCTCGCCATCGGCCGTGCTGTCGCTGCCGACAATGCTGCCACCCCAGGCCGTGAAACTCTCGGGCAGGCTGCTCCAGGTCAGCGTGGCATTGCTGCTGGCGATGGCAGCCGCGTTCGGCACCGTGACGCTATACACCGCCGTGATCTTCACGCCCGGATCGATCTTCGTGAAATCGAGCGTCACGCCGCCGCTCGTGCTGAGCGTGACGCCTGCAGGCAGGTTGCCCGGGCCATAGGTCGTACTGCCGATCTTGAGACTCAGCAATGTGTAGCCGCTGCCGCCGGTAATGCTGTCAGTCAAGTGCGTGTCATACGCCGAGGACGTGCCGTTCTGCGTGAAGCTGATGGTGATCTCGGCCGTACCCGTGCTGCCGGCAGGATTGGGATTGAATGAGGTCACGCGCTTGTCGAGGCCGGTGAAAGCGGGCTCGACAATATCTTCGTACAAGGTCTTGCTGGCGCTGATCTGCGTGCCACCATTGTTGGTGTAGTCGCGCGCGACGACGGCGAGCTGGTCACCTTCACTGGCACGGTTCGAGGTCTGGTTGCTGACCCGGATATTGAATTCGAGTGCAACCACTTCGAGGTTGCCGTCGTTGATGTCGGTATTCGAAAGATCGCCGAAAGTGAAGGTAATGGTGCGCCCATCGGGCGAGACGGAAATCAGGGTGGGATTCATCACCGCCGTCAGCGGAGAGGAAAGATCGGGCGCAATGAACCCGGCCTGCGGCGTATCCTGATCACCGGTGATTGCCGGATTGCCGCTGCTGACGAGGCCGGCCCCCAGGCTGCTGGTGAGCCCGCCGTTGGAGATGAGCGCAACCAGCACGCTGTTGCTTGCAGTCGGAATGAACGTCAGGCCTTCGGCCAGCGTCACCTGGATCTGGTAGCCCGTACGCCCACCGTCCGGCACCAGAGCATCCACGCGGTAACGTACGATTTCACCGATCGCCACCTGCTCGTGATCGCTATTGGTCGGGTTCGGCGCAGCCGTATCACCCAGCCCGCCGACGCGCGAAATCCTGATGCCGGCCGCCGTGTTGATGGTCAGCGTGCTGCTGCGCTGGTAGTCGTTGAGGCCGCCACCGTTCAGCGCACCGTCCTGCCCGGTGCGCTCGCCGGCCGGATCCGCGCTGCCGCCCGCGCTGCCATCCAGGCTGGTCCACTGCGCAGTCGCCACGTTGTTGAAGCTCGGCGCATTGAGCGCTTGCGAGTTGACCGTGCCGCGAATGGTGATCACCACGCTGCCGCCCTGTGCGATATCGATGTTCGCACCGCTTGCCGTGCGCAGCTGGCCGCCGACGATCTCGAAATCCACGCCGCCATTCTTTGTCGCGCCACCGGCATAAACCGCACTCACGAGCGTCAGGCTGTCGAGTTGCACCGGCAGGTTGTCGAGCAGGCTCAGGTCGAAGGCGTTGATACCGCTGCTGTTGCTGAGGGTGATCGAGAAATCCACCACGTCGCCCAGATCGAATCCATAAGGGCTCAAGGGCGTCGTCAGCAGCTGTTGCGCCACGGCCAGCGTCGGCTCCTGGATGGTGACGGTGGGCTTGCCCCCCGTCACACCCAGATTGCGATCCAGCGGCGAGCTACCATTGGCGGTATCGCCGTCGGGGTCGCTATAGGTGAGCGTGGCATCGTTCTGCAAGACCGCGCCGCTCTGATTGCCGCTGACATTGTTGGCGACAAGCCGCAGGCGTACGACGAAGCTGTTGTTGCTGACATTGTTGTCGGCCGTCGCGCTGGCCGCGCTGAAGGTGATGCGCGCATCGACACCGTCATCGCCGAGCGTGCCGGAGGGCGCAGCAAAGCCCGATACGGTGACCGTACCCGCAAAGCTGGCTGTCAGTGCGCCGCCTGCAGTCGTCACCAGTTGGTATCCCTGGTTGCCATTGAAGCTGGTATCGAGCCGCAGCCCCGCGGGAATCAGGTCAGTAATGCGCAGGCTCTGCGTCGTGCCTTCAGGCAGGGTGATGATCAAGTCATACAGCATGCTCTCGCCGACGACGAGATTCGACCCCGTTGTGTGGCTCGCGCTCGAATCGGTCGGGTCCAGCCCCCCGCCCGCGAAATCCTTGCGGATGACGGGCGCGGCCATCTGCTGCGCGGCCAGATCGGTCAGGTCCACCGGCGTAAAGTCCGTGCCACCGTTGACGCTCGCGTAATTGGTGAGGGCTGCCGAGCTCTGCAGGGTGCGGCTGGCATCAATGCTCGAGGATACGACCGCGTCGTAGACGATGACCACGACATTGGCGCCGCTGCTGTCGGCCGCCGTCCCGGCGCGCCCCGCCAGCAGGCTGGCAACACCGCCCTGATCGAGGAAGCTGATGGTCGTGCCCGACACGCTGTAGTCGGTGCCGAGCATGAGCTGCGTGCCATCTCCGCGATAGATCTGCAGGTTTGCCGTCGCCAGACTGCCGCCGACAAAGCTCAAGCCGGTCGGCAAAGTCACGTTGGTTACGACGTCGAATGCGCCACCACCGCCCGTATTCTCGATCGCGGTGGCGAGCCGCACCAGGTCACCTGCATCGATGCCGCTGACATCACCGTCGATGGCGTCGACATCGATCACTGCGCCGGAGAACGGCACGCCCGTACTGCCCGGCGCGGCCCAGCCTGTGATCGTCGTGGTGCCATTGCTCGACGACACCACGCCATGCGTCATGCTCAGCACCGGCTCGGCAATCGAGGTGATCGCCACGGCATCGGAGGAGATGAGCGACCGTTGGTCAATCGTGGTCCGCTGCGAGGATTGGGCGAGCACGGCCAGTGCGCGCTGGTCGGTGAAGGGCTGATCGCCTACGCGCAGGGTGAACTGCACTTCGACGCGGCTACCGCTGGTAGCGTTGACGGCATAGTCACCGTAATTGAAGAGCAGTGAATTGCCGGCGCCGGTGGTCACGCTGACGGTGGTGTCACCATTGGTATCGCCGGCTCCTTCCGCCCACTGGCCGACGCCGCTGCCAGTGGTCCACACGGTGCCGACCGAACCCAGGTCGAACAGCGGCAAAGGCAGGTATGCGGTGAGCACGAACTGCTCGTAGTCGCCCGTGACGAGGTTGTAGCTCAGCCTGAAGGTGACGAGATCTCCCGGATGCAGCTCGCCGTTTGCAGGCGGCGTACTGCCATTCACGGTCGTCAGCGCAATGTCGATGTTGCTGACGGGCACGGTTTTCTCGACGCTCGACTGATCGCTCTGAGTGCTGCCCGTCAGGTTGACCCTGTCCGCCAGCACGGTCGCCGTCAGCGTGGCGCTGTTGCCGACCGGATCGCCTTCGTTGATTTCGCTCTGTGCGTAGCTGCTGGTGTACGCCTGCCCGATCACTGCGTTGTAGCTCAGCACGGCAACCGTCGCGCCCTGGAGCGTATTGTCGACTGCCAGGTCGCCGCCGAGCGCGCCGATCTGCCGGCCAGGCAGGCTCAGCAATGCCGCTGCAATATCGAAGGTGAGCGTCGAGATGCCGGTGCTGCTGTCGGTCACCACAACAGGCGCAAGCGTCACGCTTTGCGTCACGCCTTGCGCCGTAAATGTCAGCGTCGCCGAACCCGTCAGCGTCTGGCCGTCGGCCAGCGTGTCCACGATGGTGAAGCTGCCCTGCTCGAACAGCGTCTTGCCGAAACCGAAATAGTCCGAGAGATTCATCTCGAGCGCATAGCGCAGGGTATCGCCTGGTGTGAGGCCGCTCGTACCCGTGTCGACGGCCAGCGTGGCCGTCTTTTCGAGTGTGATCGACTTGGCCGTAAAGCTGATCGGCGAACTGCCGGTCCCCGAGAAGTCGATCTGCGTCGCCGGCGCCGTGATGTCGCGAGAGTCGATAGGCACCCAGCTACCGCTGGCCGTCGCGGCACCGAAATTGATCGTGACGGGATTGCCCGTGTCGGGATTGAGAACCGCCGAGCCGTCATTGGCTGCCTGCGGCACATAGAAGCTCACGCGCTGATCGGTCGATGCGCTGAGGCTCGCGTAGGTAACCGTGTAGGACGTGATGAAGATCGTGTCGCTGGCAATCGCAGCATTGATGGCAGTGGCATTGGTCAGCACGCGCCCATCGCCGAGGGTGATCGATGTCAGCACGCCGCCCGTACCCGGCGTGATGGCCGTCACCTGGATGGAGGTCGGCAGATCCTGCGTGACCACCACATTCGTCAATACCTGACCCGGCGCAGGCGCGACCGTCAGCGTCTGCGTGTGCGGATAGTTGGGGCCGGTCGCCGTCTCACCCTCGCGCACATCGAGCGACTGGTTGAGCGACACCAGCGTGGGATGCACCGTGAAGCTGTGCAGGGATGCCTCGACGAGACTCGGGTCGCTGGCCGGGTTGTCAAGCGCATCGTTGCCATACTCGAAACCGCCACGCGCCTTGATGACCAGATCAGGATTGCCGTTCGAAAGGCCGGTGTCCGCCAGATTGCTGAGGCTGGCGGTGATCTGCACGCCAATGGTCGGTTGCTGGTTCGAGACGCTGGCATACGGCAGCTCCACCACGACCAGCTTGTCGCCCGCGCGGAAACCAGCGGGCGCAGAAATGATCAAGGCGTTGCCGGCAGAGTCCTTGGCAATCGGGTGCATTGCCTGGCCATTGGCGTCGAACGTGATGACATGCGACACGAGCGTCTGCCCGAGATAGCTGGCGGAGACGAAGGACACGCCATCGTCGCCATCCTTGCCCGTGGCGGGCAGGAACAGATCGACAAAGGGCGCGAAGCCGACCTGGCCCGAAGCGTTCGACAGATTGACCGTGAAGGTGAATTGATCGCCCAGCAGCACATCCGCCGTCGCGGCGCCGAATGCCGTCGTCGGGCTGGCATCAGCCAGCAGGCTGGCGTAATGCGATACGGCTGCAGCATCAAGCGCCAGCGCGTGGTCTATCGTGCCGCTATTCACCTCCAGCCGCCAGTTGCCGCCCTGCTCTGCTGCCCCCGTGTCGTCGGATGAGGCTGCCACATCGGCGCCGGTATTACTCGCCAGTTCCGCAACCAGCGCTTGCCCGGCTTCGCCCGCGCCAACATTGCAACCGTAGAGCAGGATGTCGGCGTCGGCACTCAGCGCGCCGCGCCAGCCCTGCAGCGTGGCCGACGCAGCCTGCAAGCTGTCGCTCGAATAATTCCGGTCGCCGAGGCTGAACTGGCCGGCGGCACCGTGCGAAAAAATCTGTACCGAATCGACCTGGCCCATCTCCGCCAGGGCAGAAGAAATGGCGGTCAGCGCGTCCTCGCCTACGCCGATCACCAGCGCCTTCGAATCTGCCGGCAAGTTGGCGAGCAGCTGGTCGCGATTCTCGACACGACTGTCGATGACAACGAGATTGCGTGGCGCTGCGGACGCGGGCGCCTCCTGCGCATCTGGCGTCGTCGCCATGCTGGCCGCATCGCCAGCGCTGTCGCCATCGGCATGATGCTGTTCTACGGCGACGGCTGCAGCACCGTCGAAGAGGATGCGCGGCTCCAGCGCGAGCGCCTGGCTGCGCGGCAGGAGCGGTGAAAGCATGGACGAAACAGGGCGGCTGACGGCCTGCAACGGAGTTGCCGCCAGAACGGGGCGCTCAGACTGCGGACCCCGTCCTTTCCAGAAAAAGGGAAAACCAGCCATGGACATCTCCAGCCTGCAAAACAAGCACCGGGCAGTGATACCGGGCAACGCTGACGCCAGTCTTACCGGGGCCCGAGGGGGCTACCGTCACAACCCGTAACGTACCGCAGACCAAGCAACTCCTGCCACCTTCGTCTGTCGTCTTATGCTCCACGCTTGGCGCCGAAAGCCTTCAACTCTGATCGCGATCCAGGCTGCGAGCATCGCCCGGTCACCCGCGCCTTCCCTCGCCATGCAATTTACTGCCGAATCGGGGAGACCCCGCTGCTCAATTTTCGTTCCTGGCAATGCAGAGCGCAGTCGCTGCCAGCAATGACCACGTCCAGGGCTGGGGTTCGATGACGGCGTGCTGCACGGCTACACCCTCTCCCCTTCGGACTGGAGCGCCCCATGCAATGCAGATACGCCTTGCATGCAGGCTGTTGTGCAGACCACGGAAGCTTGCCAAACCGGAAGCCAGCGCGCGCGCGCCCCTCACATCCTAGACACCCGTTTCCGCCCCCGCATTGCTGCTATGCAGTAAATATGTGAGAGAAAACAATGATTTGACAAGCCTTGCGCAGACAGCCTTTAATGACTTCGCCATCGTGGCGCCATGCATCAGCGCTGCAGGCGTAGTCATTTGCAGTCGTCAGGTAGTCAAGAGACCAGGCCCTTGAGCCGGGTCAGAACATAATTCCAGGAGACACAAAAATGAAAGCTAATCAGCTAGCGCTATTGGCGCTGCTTGCTGGCGTGACGGCGGGCGCCAATGCGGCCAACCGGCCCGCGGGTTACACAACCGTCTGCACGGAAGGCAAGACCTGCTCCCTGCCGGCCAATACCAACGTCGCTTACGGGCGCTCGGACCAGTTCACCTACAAGGTCCTGAGCGGCAGCTTCGTCTGCAGCGAAGCCACTTTCGGCGCAGGCACGAAGGTCTCCGGCGGGACCAACGAGTGCTCGGCACCTTCCGGCACCTCCTCCAGTTCCGCCAGCAGCACCGCACCCAGCAGCTCGTCATCGAGCAAGTCCAGCACTGCACCATCCAGCAGCTCCTCCTCGAGCAAATCGAGCTCGGTGCCTTCGAGCAGCTCCTCAAGCAAGTCCAGCTCATCGGCCGCCTCGTCCGGCGGTAGCGCCAACGTCAAGCTGCCGGCATGGCCAGGTTGCCCGGCCTATGTGAACCCGAGCGAGACCGTGGCACTCACCGCCAGCATCAGCGTCCCCGCGGGTACGACCTACGACGGCGGCGGCAA
The DNA here is from genome assembly GCF_036017035.1 of Uliginosibacterium silvisoli. Taxonomy (NCBI): domain Bacteria; kingdom Pseudomonadati; phylum Pseudomonadota; class Betaproteobacteria; order Rhodocyclales; family Zoogloeaceae; genus Uliginosibacterium; species Uliginosibacterium silvisoli. Next base: position 19,565 of record NZ_JAYXHS010000001.1, read on the forward strand.
GCGCTTCCAGCTGAGCAATGGCGGCCAATCCGAAGGCCAGCCACCTGTCTTCGACCTGCAGGAAGGCGCAACGCTGCGTAACGTCGTCATCGGCAATCTCGCCGCCGACGGTGTGCATTGCGTGGGCAACTGCACGGTCTACAACACCTGGTGGGAAGACGTGGGTGAAGACGCGGCTACCGCATTGGGCGGCCCGGGCACGACGATGCGCGTCGACTGCGGCGGCTCCTTCCTCGGCACGGACAAGACCTTCCAGCACAACGGCCAGGGCACGCTGCACATCACGCGCTTCGTCGCCGACAACTGGGCAACAAAGGGTGGCAAGTTCTATCGCTCTTGCGGCGATTGCACGGGCAACAAGGGCCCACGCACCGTCATCATCGAGAACTCGCGCATCCACAACCACCAGACCATCGTGGGTGTGAACAGCTCCTACTCGAACGGCTCGCCGCGCGACAGCGCAACCCTGCGCAACGTGCTGCTGTTGCGCTGGAACGGTGAAATCGAAGTGTGCTCGACCTACAAGGGCGTTGAAAAAGGCTCTGGCTCTTCGAGCAACATCGGCTCGGAGTGGAACACCGCAACCTGCAACGTCAGCCCATCGGACATCACCGCAGTCGACAAGACGGGTGGCAGCAAGAAGACAGGTATTGCACCTGGCAACGGCGTGGATCCAGCACCGGTCAATCGTATCCAGGAAAACTGGACGTACTGATCTGCACGACTGAGGTTTATGCAAGACCTGAGCGCCCGGAGAGAAATCTCCGGGCGTTTTTCATGGGCACCCGGACTAGCGAACACCCGCAAGCCCCGGCGAGGTCGTCAACCGTAATTCGTGAATGACCACCTCGCCGTAAGCATCCGGCGCTTCGTCCTCAAATGGCGTCTTGTAAGTCGAGCGATTGCCCGTGCTCGACTGGATGTACATGCCCGCCTTCCAGTAGCAACCTGCCGTTTCGATGCGGATCGGCGTGTCGCGCACGATGGTCGGTTTGCCGTTGTAGAGCACGCTGACCTTGCCTGCCTGCGCGATTATTTCCACCGTGAAGGTCTGGCCGATTTCGTAGGCAGGGTCGATGACGTAGGTGTCCTTCGCGTTGTTGAGCCGCACCTGCAGCGCGCCGCGCTTGCTGAGATGGCCCGGTGAGTCGCCTTCGAACTTGATCATCACGACGTCATCGCGTGCGTTGTGGATCTGCCCGACCGTGACCTGCGGTTTGTTGAGCGGGACGGCGGTGATGGCCTGGCGGATGAACATGCGGCGCTCGAGGTTATCTGCCAGATCCCAGCTGGCGGTTTCGTAGCGCACGAGTTTTTCGCCTTCCCACAAACTATTCATTTCGCGTAGTTCGCTGCGGGCGAAGCGAGTGTTGTTGCTGGTGCGCGTGCCACCTGCGTTTGCGCGGAAGACGACGCCGTCGCCGGACGCAGCGGTCAGGAACCAGGGCGGCGCGGTGAAGCGCGCAAGCTCGGGGAAGCCGATTTCATCGGCCCATGCCCGGCCCTTGCGACTCGGCACGGGCAGCGTAAGACGCCATGCGTGCAGATGGTCGAGTTGTGCGAGGTCGGCAGGCAGCGGCTCTGCGCTAACGGCGGATGCTGCGGATAGATGCAGGGCTGCGAGCAGAAAGGTCACGCCGTAGCGTTTGAAGCGACGTGCAAAGCGGAATTGGCGCATGAATGTCTGTTCCCGAGCTGGCGAAGTGCGTGAGCCTGCTACACGGAGAAAGCTTTGCCAAGGGCGGCGCGCGCCTGGAAGAAAAATCCGCGCGTCCGGAGACGCGCGGGAAAGACGAGCATTCTGGGGGAGCTCGCCAGGAGAGAGCGATGAGCCCGGTCGGGGACCGGGCCGCAGGGACGATCAGAAGTCCTTCATGATGTTGATCCAGCTCTGGCGCTTGTCGAGCTTGGCAACAGAGCTGCCGATAAAGCCCGGCGCCGTGCCGTCGAACTTGCCGCCAGTGATCGTTTCATTGCGCTGGAAGTCCTGCCTGGTCGTCGTTGCACCAATCGCCAGGGTCTTGCTCAGGTAGTAATACGCCGCCATGCCGTAGCCCTTGCCGCTATTGCGCACCTGTCCCATATCGTTGAGGCGGGAGTAGTAGGCACCGGCCACGATCTTGTCGCGCCAGGTGTATTGCGCGTCGATCGACCAGTTCTTTTCCTGGAAAGCGGGTCCCTGCGCCGCAACAGCGCTTGGGTTGTAGCCGCTGTACATGAAGTAGGCGGTGCCGAGCTTGACCGAGGGGATCGGGCGGATCGTGTAGAAGACCTTGGAGAACTGGATGCTGTTGTTCTGGTTGCTCGGCCCAGTAGGATTGGCGGCCGCCGCGTTGGTGTCGCCCTTGCGATTGAAGTCATAGCCCCAGGACATGAACGGCCTGTTGCGCTCCATGTCGTTGCTCACGCTGCCATAGGCACCTTCGAAACCAACCGAATAGAAATCGCCACTGCCCACGCCAGCGATATCGCTCACCCCGCTCTTGCGATTGTCGCCAATGGCATAGGAGCCCTTGAGCGCCCAGTTCGTCGCGGCAACCGGAATCGCCGCCGTGCGCAGTTCAGCGTTGCGCTGGGTCAGCTTCGTCTCGCGCAGCAAGGCAACGCCGTACTGGATGTTGTTCACGTCCTTGGGTGACGACATGTAGGGTTTCTCGGCCACCGTGTAGTTGTGGCCGGCCGGGTTCTGCACCCCCATCATCAGGTAGCCGATCGGCGAGGTCAGCGACAGCGACTTGCGGTCGTTGGCATTGAGGCCACCCGTTGTGCCGTCCTTGCCTTCGAAAAAATTACCGAAGCGCAGGTCGATGTACACCTCCGCACCGAAGCCGCTGCCGAGGTCTTCCTTCGCCTGGACCAGCAGGCGTGAGGTCGTCATCGCGTTATCCGACATGGTCTCGGTGGTCTTGCCACCACCAGGCGTGCCATTGGCCGCGTCGTTGTTGCTCTGCTTGGTGAAGGTGTAGCCGGCATCGATACGGCCGCCCACGGTCACCGTCGTCTGCGCCTGCGCTGAGCTGAGGCTCAGACAAGCCACGGCAGAGGCGATGAGTGTCTTTTGCATTACATGTCTCCCTTGATGTGCTCTGCCTGCAGCCCTGCTTTGCAGGCAGTAAAACGTTTAACTTTCTGGGCGTGACAAACCGGCTTGTCACGCCGGTCTGCAGAAACCCCTGCTCGACAAGGCGCACGCGGTGCCGGAGAGCCAGCCCCTTCGTGCCCGTGCAAAGCGGGACGCGACGAAAGGTAAACGTTTACCTTGCTGCAGAAAAGTACGTGTCTACCCTGATGCGCGCCATCCGATCGGGCGCGATCAAGGACTCATCGACCGACGATAGGCGACAATCCGTCTGGGCTGGGCGTTGCTGGCGCCACGCCTCCACCTCACCTGCAATGCGCCAGCACAGGGCAGTTCTCTCAAGTCGCCCTCTTCTTCCCCCATCAAGCCTGACACTGGCTACGAACCTGCGAGGTCTGCGTGAGCATCTACTACTCCATGGCGGCATTTGCGCTAGCTGCGTCGATCTCGCCCGGCCCGGTCAACATCGTCTCGCTGAGCGCTGGCGCACAGCACGGTGTCGGACCAGGCATGCGGCACGTGTCCGGCGCCACGATCGGTTTCACGGTGCTGCTGCTCTTGGTCGGGCTGGGCTTGCACGCCCTGCTGACGCAGTACCCCATCCTGCTGCAATTGATCCGCTGGGCGGGTATCGCCTTCTTCCTCTACATGGCTTTCATGCTGGCCACCGATAGCGGAGAACTCGACGCAGACCATGCGGCGCGCCAACCATCCTTCATGCGCGGAGCGATCATGCAATGGCTGAACCCCAAAGCCTGGCTTGCAGCAGCAGCCGGCATGGGCGCTTTCGCAGGCGGCGGCGACACGCTATTGGTATGGCAGTTCAGCGCGATCTACTTCGTGATCTGCTATCTGTCACTCGCATGCTGGGTAGTTGCCGGCAGCTTCCTGCGTCCATACATCAGCAAGCCCGCGCGAGTCCGGCTGTTCAATCGTGTGATGGCGGCCCTGCTGACGGGCTGTGCGCTAGCCTTGATCGTGACGTGATGAGGGCCTGAGGCTCACGCCCTCCTCGTCGCGCCTGCCGCCGTCATGACAAGCCCCTCTTCCGGGAAAACTCGAAGCGGGTATGCTTCCGCCCGATCAGCACGATCAATGACAACGCCGTTGTCACTCAATCCGCTTCAACCTCTTCTCACTACGACACGACACCATGACTTACGTGAAAGCTCTCCTCATCTCGCTTGTGGCTCTCTTCGGATACCCGGCAGTCGCAGGCCCTTACACCACAGCGGCCGGTACATGCCTCACGGATAACACGACGGGCAAGGAACGCAAGGAACTCGCCCGATGGATTTTCATGGCCATGGCAGCGCATCCGGAAATGCGCGACCTGACCACGGCAAGTGCCGAAGCGCGTGACAAGACAGATCAATCCATGGGAAAGCTGGTGACCCGTCTGCTGAGTGAGAACTGCGCGGCACAGACACGTGCGGCAGTGAAGAACGAAGGCAGCGAATCCTTGAAAGCCGCATTCGGAATACTGGGCCAACTCGCCATGCAGGAAATCATGTCAAACGCAGAGGTCAACGCGTCGATAGGCGGGTTCGAGAAGTATCTCGACAAGCAGAAACTGGAATCTGCCCTCAGCACGAAGTGATGCGCGCGTAGATCATCAAACAGGTGGCGCGGCGGCAGCTTGCGCCACCTGCACGCTCGCGCGGCCCAATGGCTCACCTGCCGGGCCAGAAAGGCGCGCCTCCATGCATGATGGATGCATCGAGAAATGCATGCCATTCCACGTACCGGTCGTGACGATATCGCCGGCCATCACACCGCCCCACAGCTGCGCACCTTCATTGGCCCACCAGGGCAGCAATGCGAAGGGATCGACGTGGGGATGGCCACCCGTGGCCTCGGCACACAAGGCACCGTCCACGAAGCTCTGCATGGTCAGCGCATGCCACGCCAGCCCCTGCCAGTCACACAGTGCTTCGCCGAGCACGAAGGCGCCATGCAGCATGCTGTCGGCCAAGCGCAAGAATGGACCAGCTGCAACGTAGTCCTGCAGTGCTGTATCCACAATCTCGATCGCCACGTGGGCGCTGCCGATGGCAGCCAGTACCTCGTCGCGTGACCACGGCTCGCCACGCGCCGGCAGGTCGCGCGCAAAGCGCACCGCGATTTCTGCCTCCATACCGAGGAGCCGGAAGTCTGCCGCCGAAATGCTTGCAGCATGGGAAATGATGCGCGGCATGGCAGCACGCACCGGCACGGGACTATCGCTGCTGTTTCCGATCTTCCAGGCGCGGGGCCGGGCGCTGCCCAGCAGGCATTGCCACACCGCGGCCTGCACGGCATAGGCCTCTTCACGTGAAGCGATCTGCAAGGCCTCGCACTCACTGACGCTCAAGGCTTGCTGGCTGGCGCGAGCCGCAGTGAGGCGATTTGCGAGCTTGTCGATATCCGCCGCACTCATGTGCGCACGCGCGGCTTCGCGGGCGTGGGCAAATCGCATGGAATGTACTGCCCCTGGCCTGCCGCGCCGAGGAACTTGCCGCGCTCTGCAACCACTTCTCCACGCAAGATCGTCATACGTGGCCAGGCCTTCACGCGCATCCCTTCATAGGGCGTGTAGTCGACATCGTGATGCAGGTTTTCATTGCGGATCTCGATGTCCAGGTCCGCATCCCAGATGACGAGATCGGCATCGGCGCCGATAGCAATCGAACCCTTGCGCGGATAGAGCCCGTACATCTTGGCAACGTTGGTCGAGGTCAGCGCCACGAAGTCGCAGATATCGAGGCGCCCCTCGAGGACGCCCGCGGAGAACAGCAGCGGCAGGCGCGTCTCGATGCCGGGCACGCCATTGGGAATCTTGTCGAAGGATGCATCGGGGCCTGCGCCCAATTTCCCGCCCTCGCCCGCGAAGCGAAACGGCGCGTGGTCCGACGAGAACACCTCGAAGACACCGCCCTGCAAGGCATCCCACACGACTTGCTGATTGGCCTTGTCACGCGGCGGCGGACTGCAGATGCACTTCGCGCCGTGCATGTGACCATGGTGATCATCCATGTCGTCCGCGGTGAGGAAGAGGTACTGCGGACAGGTCTCGGCGTAGATCTTCAAACCCTGCGCCTGCCCCCAGCGGATCTGTTCGATGGCTTCACGACCCGATACATGCACGATGAGTATCGGCACGTCGACGAGTTCGGCCAGCGCGATAGCCCGGTGCGTGGCTTCGCGCTCAACCAGCATCGGCCGCGCAGCCGCATGGAATTTCGGCGCGGTATGCCCGGCTGCAATGAGGCGCTCGGTCAGCCAGGCGATGCAATCCGTATTCTCGGCATGCATCATGATCATGGCCCCCTCATGGCGCGCAGCGGCCAGCACGTCCAGCATCTGGCGGTCGTCAAGCTTGAGGTCGTCGTAGGTCATGTAGACCTTGAACGAGGTGCAACCTTCGCGCATGACCTGCGGCAGCTCCTCCTTGAGCGCGTGTTCGGTCGGCTCGCAGATGATGAGATGGAAAGCGTAGTCGACGGCGGCCTTGCCCGCAGCGCGGCGATGCGATTCGGCCACGGCCTCCATCAGGCCCTGTCCCTTGAGCTGGCTGGCGAAAGGAATGACAGTGGTATTGCCGCCACAGGCCGCGGAGCGTGTCCCGGTCCAGAAATCGTCGGCCATGACGGAGCCATCCATCATCGGCTGATCGATGTGGCAATGCCCGTCGACCCCGCCCGGCAGCACGTAGCGCCGCTCCGCATCGATCTCGCGCTGGCCGGCCGCCAGATGTTTCCCCAATGCAACGATGACGCCACCTTTGATGCCGATATCCGCATCGAAGACGTCTGCAGCCGTGGCACAGCGTGCGTTGCGGATGACCAGATCGAATGCTGCCTCAGGTGCCTCAGCCACCATCAGGCAACCTCCGCAAACAGCCGGCCCCAGCCCTTGATCTGCTTCGTGTCGTAGTCGAGCATGCGCAGCATCTTCCACAGCACGGTGCTGACGGTGTCGTAGACCGGAATGCCGTAAGCAGCTTCCCAGCGTTCAACCAGGTGCGCGGCCTTGAGGTTGGTACAGAAGGTGCTGATCGCCGCCGGCTTGGCCCTCGCCTTCGCCACGCTGGCCACCATATAGGTGAGCTCCGTCTCGCTGACCTCCGAGAAGTCGAAGTTGGTGCTGATACCCAGGTGCTTCTCCGCGACACAGCTCATACCCTCGGCCGCGAAGTTGGTGATGATCTTCTCCTGCACGTCATCAAGATACGGCGTGACAAGCCCCAGCGTTTCAGCGCCCGTCTTGTGCATGATTTCGGCCAACGCCAGCGTGGAAGTCGTCGCGGGAATGCCGGTTGCATCTTCGATGCGCTGGCACAGCACGCGATCGGCTTCCAGCCCCAGCCAGCCGGCCGATGTGCCGCTCCAGCCGATGCATTGCACCTTCGCGTCGGCGAGCATGCTTGCAGCGGCGAGAATTTTCTCGTCGTCAAACTGGCCCAGCGCCTGCGGCTTGAGCGATATCTCAGTCACCGGAAAGCGCGCGAAGTGCGCACTCACGCCCGGCGCCGCCGCGCACAGCGCGCTGGTGAGAGGTTCGAGAGAGGTGTTCGAGGACGGTGTCAGGACACCGAGCAAGGTACGTTGCGTGGTCACGATCTGGGCCCTCCTGGGTCGCATGCAGCGGCCCGTGATGAGTCGGGATTGCAGGAAGGAACTTGGGAAGAAACGGTGCCAGCCGAATCTAGCAAGAAGCATGACCGCAAGTCTGGCGAATTGACTGATAGCAATCATCGCCCGCACGGCATATTGCCCGTGCCACGCGAGAGTCCGGCGCCAAAGGCCTCACGCACCCTTCATGACACATCAATGCCGTGCCCTGCCATGCGGCGGCCCGGAACGAGATCAGGGCGTCAGGCAACAGCTCGCACCGATTTGGGGCCCGGGTTTCATTCTTGCTGGTGCCTCATGTGACAGATCGGTCGCTCCTGCGACACAGATCGTTGTCGCCCATAAGGCAGGCGCGCCACAGAAAGCGTGCAGCAAGTGCTTGCGCTGAGACATCGGATGTCAGCTGGCCGCGCCCTTACAAAGGAGAAATGCAATGTTGAAACCAATCTTCAAACGTCTCGCTGTGCTACTGGTCGCCGCCGTTGCGTGCTTCGGATTCGCGGCGTGCACGACAACGACGACGCACACCGATGACAACTCGAGCAAGCGTGCCAGTATCAATGGTGGTGCGGAAAAAGCTCTTGCCGAGCTCTACAAGCAGGTACCCGGCTCACGTGAGTTGGTGGCCAGGGCCAATGGCGTTCTGGTGTTCCCGAACGTCGTCGCGGCAGGCTTCGGCGTCGGCGCTTCCTACGGCGAAGGCGTGTTGCTCAAGGGCGACAAGGCCAGTGCTTACTACAACACTGCAGGTGGCTCGATCGGCCTGATCGCGGGCGCACAGTCCAAGGCCGTCTATGTGTTGTTCCTGACAGCGGATGCGCTCTCGAAATTTGAGGCAAGCAAGGGCTGGACAGCGGGTGCTGACGCCTCGGTAGCCGTTCTGAATGTCGGCGCCAACGCTGCAATCGACTCCAAAACCGTGCAGCAACCCATCGTCGGCTTCGTGCTCACCAATGGCGGGCTGATGGCCAACGCCACGTTCAACGGCAACAAGTTCACGAAGCTGGATCTGTAAGCTCGTGCCGTAAAAAGAACGGCGACAGGGCCATGTCCTGTCGCCGTTTTCTTTACTGAACCTGCGCAGCAAGCTCGCTGGACAGTTCAGCTCTGCCGCGCAGCCTGCAGGCGGTGAATGGTGATCTTGCGTACTTCGGCGCGGCTCTCCTCGATATGCGCCTTGAGTAACGAACAGGCCGTATCGGCACGACGCCGCAGCAAAGCCTGCAGGATCTTGGCGTGCTCTTCATAGGTACGCTCTACGCGGTAGCCCTGGGTGAAGTCGAGGCGACGGATGATACGGATGCGCTCGATCACGTCGTTATGCACACGCGCAATCTCGGGATTCTCGGCCGCGTCGACGATGGTGGTGTGAAACGCCTCGTCCAGCTCGGCAGCACGCATCGCCTCGGTCTCGCGTTCGGCCTCAGGGCCCAGCCAGATACTCTGCAATTCGTCCAGGCGCGAAATGTCAGCCAGATCGCAGATCTTGCGCACGGCGGCGGTCTCGAGCACCGAGCGCAGTTCGTACAGGTTCTCGAACATGACGAAGTCGAACGGCCGAACGCTCCAGCCATTCCGGAAATGCACGAACACGTAGCCTTCTCGCTCCAGCCGGTAGAGAGCTTCGCGCACCGGCGTGCGGCTGACCTTCAGGCGATCCGCCACCTGGCTTTCGGTAAAGCGGTCACCAGGCAGGAGGCGGAAGTCGAAAATGTCTTCCTTGACGCGGTTGTAGACGTGATCCACGCGTGAGCCGGCAATGCCGACCTGCGATATCGGCTCATCCAGCGCGACGTTCCCGTCTGTGGCCTCGTCTGTCTTGCTCATGGATTCGGGATCTCGCGGAAACTGATGTGGGCGGAGACGATACGCCAGCTGCCATTGAAGCGCACCCAGGTCTGGGTCTGGCGCCCGACACGGGTATCGGCCTTGCGCAGGAAAGTGATATTCACGATCGCCGAGTGATCGCCAAAGCACGTGATGTCGCGCGACAGGTAGTCACGCGCCGCATCGGTCGGCGGCCGCCCCGCGCGGAAGCGCCGGATGTTCTCGATGCCCTGCAGTTCATCCTTGGCACTCACCCGCATGACGCGACTGTCCTGCCAGAAAGAAGCATCCAGCGTGTCGAGGTCATTGCTCTGCAGAGCGGCTTCGTAGCGGTCGGATGCAGCTTCTACTTCGGCCAGCACGAGTGGGTCATCAATGTTCATGGCGATCAAGTTCATCCCTCTGGCTCCGCTTGGGCGTATAGGTATAGCCACCCGCTTCCAGCACGGCAGCGGCCGCCAGTGCCACATCTTCGCGCCCAGGCGCCGCGATGAGTTGCACACCGATCGGCATGCCGTTGGCGGTTGGCAAGGGCGCGACGACGACGGGCAAGCCGATGAAGGAAATGGGTTGGGTCAGCAGGCCGATAGAGGGCCTTGCCGGCACACGCCCACCGGGTAGCTCCAGCCACTGCTGACCAATCTCTGTCGCCACGCACGGCGTGGCTGGCGCCACCAACAGATCGAAGCGCTCGAACAGAGCCAGCATCTGGCGCACGAATTGTTGGCGAAAACGCTGCGCCTGTACATACCAGGTAGCGGGCAGGAGACTACCCGCGAGCATGCGATCGCGATTGAGGGGCTCCATGTCGGCGTAGTGCGCCTGCAATTCGCTGCGGTACAACTCGCCCGACTCGCTGGCGGTGATGACGAAACCCGAGGCGCGCGCCGCGGCGACATTGGGCACGTCGAGCTCTTCCTGCGCGGCGAACATCATGGCGACGGAGCGGCTCGCGGTACGCGCGTCAGGGCCGGCCCAGTGATCGAAATAGCCGTTCAGGCGCGCAACACGCAGACCACCCAGGCCTTCCTGCGTGGCGCGCAGGACGGCGGCTTCTGTCGTCGACTCTCCCGGCAGCGGCGCCGCGCGGGTGCAACCATGATCGCGCTCATCCAGCCCCACCAGCACGTCGAAAACGCGCGCCAGATCGCGCGGGCTGCGCGCGAACGGGCCGAGGTGGTCGATGTTGTGCACGAAGGGGCGACTGCCGCCGCGCGACAGGCCGCCAAAGGTCGGCTTGAGACCGAACACGCCGCAGAAGGACGAAGGCACGCGAATCGAACCATTGGTATCCGAGCCCAGCGAGAAGGCGCACATGTCTGCCGCCACGGCAGCGCCGCAACCGCCGGAAGAGCCGCCGGCCACGCGCAACGGGTCGTGCGGGTTACGCGTGACGCCGTGGAAACTGTTCTCGGTCGTAAAGCCATAGGCATAAGCGTCCATATTGAGGGCGCCGATCAGGCAGGCACCTGCATTGGCGGCGCGCGTCACCAGCGTCGCATCGCGCGACACCGGCGCACCGGCGCGACCGCGATGCCCGCCCGCCAGCGTCTGCAGGCCCTCTACGTCGAACAGGTTCTTGACCGCGTAAGGCACGCCGGCCAGTGCCGGCATGGGCTCGCCACGCTTGCGGCGCGCATCGATGGCATCCGCCTCCTGCAGTGCGCGCCGCTCGGTGAGGTCGGTATAGGCGTTTATATTGGCATCACGACTGCGCACGCTCTGCAAAACACGGGTAACGACTTCGTGCGCCGAGACCTCACCGCTCGCCACCGCATCCGCCACCTGCCAGGCCGCCAGTTGCTCCAGGGGCGTACTGCTCGTCACGCCGCTCATGGGCGAAACACCGGTGCAGGTTCGAGTTCGGCAGGTAACTGCAGCGCCAGCAACGGCGCGGCAATGCCGCTGATCAATTCCAGCTGCGCGACGACCCGCGCCAGCTGCGCTTCGTCGAGCTCGTATCCTTGGGCGCGGGATACGATGAGCGCATATTCCTGCCAGCCTGCGGCACTCATCTGGCCCTGCATGCCCGCACTGGCCACGCCATTCATCGCTGCATCTTTCATGTCATTCCTGTCGGGTTCCATGCCTCTTCCTTGGCTGCACCTGTCTTGCATACATGATTGTCCACATGCAAGTTCTGATCCACGCCTTGCCTCGCCGCCCGCATCGAATGGCCACAGGCGCCCGGCTGGGCCGTTGCGCACCGGCCGCGAAAGGCAATGCCCTGCGAGGGGACTGGCTTTCTGCCTGCACGCTTGCCGCTTCAAAGCAGTGCATCGCTTGCCACCCCTGCCCCACGACAAGGCGAACCGGACTCCCCGCAGGCAGGTGCGAGCCGCGCACCGCATGACATTCCGCTTGTTATCAATTACTTAAGTGCTTATTCCCCTGCTTGTTGGACTGGCACATAGTTTGCGGATACAGTCTTGTATACAAGGCAACAAGCCATCACCGTGACCCACCCCTCAACAAAGAAGGCATCAACATGGCAACGGCCCCCTGTCTGGCACTCGAAACCCTGAGGCAAGGCTATGCAGCCGACCTCAGCCCCGTCAGCGTCATTGAGCAGTGTTACGACTACCTTGAGCAATATGTAGATCCCACCGCCTGGATTCACCTCGTGCCGCGCGCCGAAGCACTCGCCCGCGCCGCCGCACTCGCCGCACAAGGCTCGGCGGGGCTGCCGCTTTACGGCGTGCCTTTCGCGGTCAAGGACAATATCGACGTCGCAGGCATCCCTACAACGGCGGCTTGTCCGGCTTTCGCCTATACGCCAAGCGAATCCGCAACCGTCGTGCAGCGCCTGCTGGACGCAGGTGCAATCCTTCTTGGCAAGACCAATCTCGACCAGTTCGCCACCGGCCTCGTCGGTGCGCGCTCGCCTTACGGTGTGCCGGCCAGCGTCTTCAATCCCGATTTCGTATCGGGCGGCTCCAGCTCCGGCTCGGCCGTCACCGTCGCCGCCGGTTGCGTGAGTTTCGCGCTCGGCACTGATACCGCCGGCTCCGGCCGCGTGCCCGCCGCCTTCAACAACATCGTCGGCGCTAAGCCCACGCGCGGCTGGCTGTCATGCAAGGGCGTCGTACCAGCCTGCCGCTCGCTCGACTGCGTCTCCGTCTTCGCCCTCAGCGCCAGCGACGCGTGGGATGTGCTTGCCGTTGCCGGTGACGGCCAGGACCTCGCCGACCCCTGGTCGCGCCCCGCCCGGCCGCGTGGCCTGCCCAAGCGGCCGCGCATTGGCATTCCACGCACAAACCAGCGCGAGTTCTTCGGCGACGAGCTTTCCGCCAACGCCTACGAAGAAGCCGTGCAACGTCTCGCCACCTTCGGCGATCTGGTGGAGATCGACTTCACGCCTTTCTCCGAAACAGCCGCCCTGCTCTATGACGGCCCGTGGGTTGCCGAGCGCCTCGAAGCTGCCGGCAATCTGCTCGCCACCCAACCTGACGCGCTCGACCCCGCCGTGCGCAGCATCATCAGCAAGGGCCTCGACTACTCCGCCGCAGATTGTCAGAAAGCCGCCACCCGCCTCGAAGCATTACGCAAGCGCGCCGCGCTCACGTGGGAGGATGTCGAAGTCATGGCCCTGCCCACCTCGCCCACGCATTACCGTGTGGACGCCGTCCAGGCCAATCCGGTGGTCCTCAACAGCCACCTGGGTTACTACACCAACTTCGCCAACCTGCTGGATCTGTGCGCCATCGCCGTGCCCACAGCTTTCCGCATGGACAAACTCCCCTTCGGCATCACCCTCTTCGCCCCGGCGTGGACCGACGCGGCCATCGCCACACTAGGCGAGCGCCTGCACGCATCCTTCGCGCTCACGACAGGCGCCACCGGCCAGCCGCTCACCCCCTCGTCACATCCGCAACAGTGGATGGCGCGCAACGACACCATCCGCCTTGCCGTCGTCGGCGCGCATCTCGAAGGCATGCCGCTCAATCACGAACTCAGCGAACGTGCCGCACGCTTCGTGCGTGCCTGCAATACCGCACCGTCATACAAGCTCTTTGCCCTGCCCGGCACCGTGCCCCCCAAACCCGGTCTAGTGCGCGTCACCGAGGGCGGTGGCGCCATCGCCGTCGAGATATGGGAACTCTCCGCCGCAGCCTTCGGCGACTTCGTCTCCCGCATCCCGGCACCGCTCGGCATCGGTACGCTGACGATGGAAGACGGCGAACAGGTAAAAGGCTTCCTGTGCGAAACCATCGCAACCGGTGGTGCCGACGACATCACACACTTCGGCGGCTGGCGCGCCTACATGCAGAGCCGCGCAACGGCCTGACGCAAGACGGCGGGATCGCATCCCGCATTCATCCCCCCATCCTCATACCCCGCCGCTGCAGCCATGAAAAAGCCGCCCCAAGGCGGCTTCGCGGCTTCGTTCAAATACGCCTTATCTTCGTACCTCGCGCTGGAAGATCTCCATACTCAGCTTCTTCATTTCGACGAAGCTTGGCGTAGACAGCGTCTCAATCGTGCGTGGCCGTGGGTCTTCGTAGCGCAGGATCTCGGCCACCTTGGTCGGCCGCTTGGTGAGCAGCAGGATTTCGTCGGCGAGATACACGGCCTCTTCCAGATCGTGCGACACCAGCATCATCGTCGTGCCGGTCTGGATGAACACTTCCTGCAGCTTCTCGCGGATGAACAGGGTCATCTCGAAGTCCAGTGCAGAGAAGGGTTCGTCGAGAAACAGCACTTCGGGCTGCGGTGCCAGGGCTCGCATGATGGAAGCGGTCTGCTGCTGGCCACCCGACAACTCGTACGGATAGCGCTTGAGATCGAACTTCACATCGAAGGATGCCATCAGCTCTTCCATGCGCCGGTTAATCTCGATCGGCGAGCGCCCTTCAAGCTTCAAGGGATAGGCGATGTTGTCGATGGTGCGCAACCACGGGAACATCGCCTCACGATAGTTCTGGAAGACGTAGCCGATCTTCGTGTCCTTGAGAGATTTGCCGTCAAACAGGATCTCGCCGGAGTCGATGGGAATCAGGCCGGCAATCATATTGATCAACGTCGATTTGCCACAACCATTCGGGCCGAACACCGACACGATCTTGTGCTTGGGAATGTTGAGATCGAAGTTCTCGTAGAGCGGCCAGCCGGCGAAGTACTTGGTCAGCCCGCGTATGGTGATGTGCGTGCCGGCCGGGCCCGGTTTAAAAGGGGCTTTTGGCGGTTCGAGTTCTGCAATGCTGTCGATGGGGCGCATGTTTATCTCCCGCTCCAGTGAACGATGCGCCGCTCGATGACCAGCGCGAGGATATTGAGTACGTAACCGAGCGCGCCCGCCGCAAGAATCGCCGCATACATGCTCTTGACATTGAGAACCTGCTGCGCGTCGATGATGCGGTGGCCGAGCCCTGTATCGGAACCGATGAACATCTCGGCGACGATAACGATGACCAGCGCCATCGACACGGCTGAACGCAGGCCGACGAAGGTCGGTTGCAGGCTCTCCCAGATCAGCACGTCCTTGAAGATCTGCCAACGCGTCGCGCCCATCACTTTTGCCGCCATCACACGCTGCTTGCGTGCATTCATCACGCCATAGGCGCTGTTGAACAGCACGATGAGCAAGGCACCGAATGCCGCAATGGCAACCTTGTTCACATCCGACACACCGAAGATCAGCAGGAACAACGGGATCAGCGCGGATGATGGCGTGGAGCGGAAGAAGTCGATGAGAAACTCGACGCTTCTGTACGCGCGCTCGTTACTGCCGAGCAGCACGCCCAGCGGCACGCCGAGAATGCCGGCAATGGCGAATGCCTCGAGCGTGCGCTTCACCGTGACGAGAAAGTCCATCAACAAGGGCCCGCCTGCCAGGCCCGTCACCAGCGTGCCCAGGGTGGCCCAAGGCGTTGGCAGCAGGATGGGCTTGATCAGACCGAAACGCACGACGAGATCCCAGATCACGAACAGGATCAGGGGCCCGATGACGGGCTGCAGCGTATGCCATGAAAATTTCTTCGGCAGTGCCACGGCAGGCGTTGCCGTGGGCACGGCCCAGGGCTTGGCCGGCGCACTGGCGGCGGCCGATTGGATAGTGGAGTCCCCCATGATCGATCACCCCTTGTAGAGCAGCGAATCGACGAGCACGCGCTTCTCGAAGATGCCCTTGTCCGAGAACAGGTCATAGAACTTCTGGAAGTAGGCCACGTCGCTGGGCTTGAAGTCGGTAGAGAAGAGGTAGTCCGACATCGGCACCTCGGCGGTCAGCGCACCTTCGATGGCGGTATTGCCCTTGAGGTGCGGGCGCGCTTCGTCGGGCTTGGTCTTCACCAGATCGACACCACGCTTGTAAGCCGCGATGTACTTCTTGGTGACATCGGGATACTTCTTGATGAACTCCGTCGTCAGGCTCGCTGCGCCACCATGCCAGGGAGCCATCGGATCGCCGAGGATGTACTTGGCGACGACACCTACCTCCAGTGTGCGCGTGAGGCCATTGAGGCGCCCGGTAGTGCCCGTCGGCTCCAGCGTATAGACCGCATCGATCTGCCCCGCAGCCAGGGCCGCAACGTGCTGGCCGATCGGCAACTCGGTCACCGCGACGGCGCCTGCCCCGGCTTTCTCCAGCATCACCTTGGCGAGCGTCACGTTCTGGATCCCCGGGCCGGAAGCCACTTTCTTGCCCTTCAGGTCGGCCAGCGTCTTGATCGGGCTGTCCTTGGCGACGATGAACTCGTCGAGAATGAACTTCGCATTGGTCGGGTTGGTGCAGAAGATCTTGAAGAGACCCGGCTGCGCAATCTCACCGATCGCGAGCACCGCCGAAGCCGTGCCATTGGAACTGCCTTCGGCGCGCCCCGCGAGCATCGCCTCCATCACCTGCTGGGCGCTGGCGAACTTCAGTGGCTCGACATCGAGGCCGGCTTCCTTGAAGTAGCCCTTCTCCACCGCGACAAAGAACGGCAGCGCAGAAGCGACCGGCCAGAAGCCGATGCGAATCTTTGGCGAACCTTGCGCATTGACGATGGCCGGCGCGCCAATCGCGGCCAAGGCGGCGCCGGCGACGGCGCCCCCCAGCAGTTTTCGGCGCGTAGGCGACGCTTCAACGGTGTGAACTTCGGGCATGTCAGGGGCTGCGGGTTTCATGGAGGCTCCGATCAGAAGGGATGGCAGGACTAGGGCTGGCGTCAGGGGGCAAGCAAAAACAACAACGAGGGGCACACGGGCGTGTCCGGCATGCGGACTGCACCAGCGTCGAGCGGAAATCGCACCACGGCAGGCGCTGGAATACGGTTCAAGCCATTTGCGGCAAGCCGGTGGCACGCATGAAGATCAGCAATGACAGGGGTTTGAAGCATGGCAAGAGCCCGATCCATCATGTATACATGAGAGGATACAAGCAGAGTGCGTGCCAGTTTCTTGCCGCAGGAGAGTCCTGTGAAGCGAAAGCCGCAGAGCGCGGCCGGCCCCTTCTCTACAATGCGGGATCCGCGCTCAGCTCAATCTCACATGCCCCACCACGACGCCGTGCAGTACGACTTCGACACCCCGCCCGATCGCCGCCGCTCGCACAGCATCAAGTGGTCACGGGTGGCCGGCCGCGACGTGATCCCGATGTGGGTCGCCGACATGGATTTCGCCGCCCCGCCACCCGTGCTGCAGGCACTGCAGACGCAGATCGCCATGGGCGACATGGGCTATGCCGCGCCCTGGCCCTCGCTGATGTCCGCCATCGTCGACGGCATCGCCCGCGATCACGACTGGAATATCGATCCCGACTGGATCGTGCTCCTGCCGGGTGTCGTCAGCGGCTTCAACCTCGCCTGCCTGCTGGCCGGCGAACCGGGCGACACGGTTGCCACCCTGACGCCCGTCTACCCGCCGTTTCTCAGCGCCCCCCACAACGCCGGGCGAAAACTGGTTCGCAGCGACATGGTGCAGGACGGGGCGCAAGGCGGACGCTGGGTCTGCGATTTCGACGATCTGGCCGCGCGCTGCACGTCCCGCACACGGCTTCTGATGCTATGCAACCCACATAACCCGGTGGGCCGCAGCTTCAGCCGCGCAGAGTTGTCGCAACTTGGCGAGTTCGCTGTCGCGCGCGACATGCTGATCTGCTCGGACGAAATCCATTGCGGTCTCGTGCTCAACCCAAACACCCCGCATATTCCGCTGGCAACGCTGAGCGAAGACATCGCACGTCGCACCATCACCTTGATGGCACCCAGCAAGACCTGGAACATTCCCGGTCTCTCCTGCGCCTTCGCCGTCATCCCCGACGCTGCGCTACGCCGTCGCTTCCAGCGTGCCGCCGAAGGACTCATGCCGCACACCAATGTCATGGGGCTCATCGCAACGGAAGCGGCCTACCGCGACGCGCACGACTGGCGCCTGGCCTTGCTCGACTACCTGCGCGGCAATGCCGAACTCGTACAACGCAGCATCGCCAGCATGCCGGGCATTCGCACCACGCCAGTCGACGCCACCTATCTGGCCTGGCTGGATTGCCGCGAGCTGCCAAAAGAGAAAACACAAAACCCCATGGCTTTTTTTGAAGCAAACGGGGTGCTGATGTCCGATGGCCGCGACTTCGGCGCGCCAGGCTTCCTGCGCCTCAACTTCGGTTGCAGCCGGACGCTGCTGAACGAAGCACTGACGCGCATGCAGCACGCAATCGCGCATATCTGAGGGCGCAATGAAAAAGGGCGCCCTGCTCGCGCAGGACGCCCTTTTCAACTATCCAGAAAAATCTCAGGAGCGAGCGCTGCGCTTCTGCGTCTGCACCAGCTTGGCCTGGATATAACCCTTCAGTTCGCGGAACGGGATCGGCTTGTTGTAGATGATGACATCATTCGGCAAACCGCCTTCCTTCTCGATATCCTCGGCCGACAGCCCCGTCACCGCGATGATGTCCATGTGTGCCAGTTGCGGCTCGCTGCGCAGCTTGCGGATCATGGCGAAACCATCGAGGCCGGGCATGATCAGGTCAGACACCAGCAGGTCAGGAATCTCGCGGCCGATTTCCAGCAGGCCATCGAAACCGCTGCCGACGATCTTGACCTCGATCGGCATGTCCCAGGTTGCCAGCGTACGCTGGTACAGGGTCTGCATGACGAGATCATCCTCGGCGACCAGAATGCGCAGGACGCCAGAACTCGGCGCTGGCCCGTTATGACGCTTGCGCAGGAAGGCTTCCACCGAAGTGATGCGGATGCGCCGATGGCCGCCAGCGGTCTTCCAGGCATCCAGCAAGCCGTTCTCGACCATCTGCTGGACCGTCCCGAGAGAAACACCCAGCATCTGCGCTGCCTCGCTGGTGCTGCAATACTCGCGATCTGCTGCTTTGCTGCCCTGCGATACTTCACTCATGCTCAGTGCCCCAATACAAGGTTCTTGGATTTCTTAGAATGGAATGTCATCGTCAAAATCGCCACCGAAGGCGTTCGACGATGGTGCCGGCGCCTGCTCGCGGCGTGCAGGCGGAGCGCTGCGCTGTTGCGGCGCTTCGTTGCGCGACTGATTGTAGTCGTCGCCGCCGCGGCCACCACCGCCACCAGCCTCGTCACGCGAACCGAGCATCTGCATCTGGTCGGCACGGATCTCGGTGGTGTATTGATCCACACCTTCCTTGTTGGTCCACTTGCGGGTACGCAGGCTACCTTCGATATAGACCGGACGGCCCTTCTTCAGATACTGGCCTGCAATCTCTGCCAGACGGCCGTTGAAGACGACGCGATGCCACTCGGTGGCTTCCTTCTTCTCACCGGTCGACTTGTCTTTCCATGAGTCGGTGGTTGCAACGGTAATCGTGCAGAACGCGTCGCCACTCGGGGCGTAACGCGTTTCCGGATCCTTGCCCAGGTTGCCGACAAGAATCACTTTGTTTACAGAGGCCATCAGGCTTCTCCTCCAATCAGGCGCTGTAGACGGCTTTCGTCCCAGCGCTCAGGGTTTATCTTGAGTGTTGCTATGCCGCGCTCACGCTCCATCGCCACTTCCCGCACGCCGGGCAGGCTTGCAATGCGCTCGCGCATCAATTCGATGTTTGCATCCGGGCCCAGCGCGACAGTCTTCACCGTCAATCGGGCGGGCACTTTCATGCTCAGGGCAATCAGGCCCCAAGCAAAGACAAGTGTCACTGTCATGACATTTATCCAATCAGGCCCCAAATGTACCGCAATCCAGCCGCCAAAGGCACTCCCCGCCGCCACCCCCAGGGCCTGGGTGGTATTGAAAATCCCCAGCGCCGTGCCTTTTGCCCTTGTGGGCGCAATGCGCGACACCAGGGCAGGCAAGGATGCTTCCAGAATATTGAAGGCGGCAAAGAATAACAGCAGCATTACCACCACATTCAGCAGACTTTCCATGCCTAGCCAGAGCCCTGCTTGCGAGACCAGTAACATTCCTATACTCGCGATGAACATCTGCTTGGTGCGCCCTTTCCGCTCCGACTGCATGATGGCCGGAATCGCCACGACAAAGCTTCCCAGCACCACTGGCAGATAAACATGCCAGTGCTGGCCAAGTGCCAGACCGTGCCGCTCGATGAGCTGATGCGGCACCACGAGGAACATCGCCGTTTGCAATACATGCAAAGCGAAGATGCCAAAATTCAAGCGCAACAGCTGCGTATCCTTGAGTACCCCCAGCAGGGGCACGCGTTCGCGCTGCACTGGCGCATGCGCCGGATCCGGCACGACGCGCAGCAGCAGCGGGATGGCCAGCAAGGCCAGCAGCGCGATCGCAAGGAACATGCCGCGCATGCCGATCCATGCGTACAAGAGCGGTGACACGACCAGCGAAAGTGAAAATGCCAGGCCGATGGTCGAGCCGATCATGGCCATGATCTTGGTGCGATGCTGTTCGCGTGTCAGATCGGAGGCCAGTGCCGTCACAGCGGCCGACACGGCTCCCATGCCTTGCACGGCGCGCGCGGCAATCATCCAGTAGATGGTCGGCGCCCAGGCAGCCATGACCGAACCCGCTGCAAAAAGCAGCAGGCCGAAAACGATGACGGGCTTGCGGCCGAAGCGATCCGACGCAAGACCAAAGGGCAGGTACAGGAAGGCCTGCACCAGCATGAAAGCGCCGAAGGCCAGCGAGACGAGCTGGAAGTTGTCCCCGCCAGGCAGGCCGCTGGCAAACACCGAGAACACCGGCAACACAAGGAACAAGCCGAGCATGCGCAGGCCGAAAATCGCTGCCAGCGAACCGCCCACGCGCCACTCGAGCGCAGACATCCGGTCAGATTCTGGTGTGTCAGCAGCGGGCGTGGCGGACATCGGCGAAGTGCGGCTCATGGGTGCAATGGAATTCCGTAACGACGGGCTGCGACAAACAAAGGACCGGCAGCGCCCGTCGGGGTCAGCCGGCGATTTTAGCAGAGGCGCTCCGTCTGCCCCAGCCATACCACATGCCTTTGCGTGATTCCACTACACACGCACCGTCCCATGCTGCCTCGCAACACGGGACTTGGTCGGCCCTGTTTGCGAAGCTATAGTTGCGGGCTACCCAAGGCCCGACGGCCGCTCACATCGACTGGATCGGCATGGACCAGATCAAAATTCGCGGCGCGCGTACCCACAACCTGAAGAACATCAGCGTGGACATTCCACGCAACCGACTGACCGTCATCACCGGTCTGTCGGGTTCAGGCAAGAGTTCGCTCGCCTTCGACACACTCTACGCAGAGGGGCAGCGCCGCTACGTCGAATCACTCTCGGCCTACGCACGCCAGTTCCTGCAGCTGATGGAAAAGCCTGACGTCGATCTCATCGAAGGCCTGTCGCCAGCCATCTCCATCGAACAGAAAGCCACCAGCCACAATCCGCGCTCGACCGTCGGCACCGTCACCGAGATCCACGACTACCTGCGCCTGTTGTTCGCGCGCGCGGGCACGCCGCACTGCCCTGAGCATCAGTTACCGCTCACTGCGCAGACGGTCTCACAGATGGTCGACCACGTGCTCGCGCTACCCGATGGCACCGGCGTGATGATCCTCGCGCCCGTCGTCAGCGAACGCAAGGGCCAGCATGAGGAGCTCATTGTCGAGCTCCGCGCACAAGGCTTCGTGCGCCTGCGAGTGAATGGAGAGATCCACGACATCGACGCTGTGCCAGCACTCGCCAAGACCAGCAAGCACAGCATCGACGTGGTGGTGGATCGTCTGCGTGTGCGTCCCGACTCGCGGCAGCGTCTAGCCGAAAGTTTCGAGACAGCGCTTGCCCACGCCGAAGGTCGCGCTATCGCACTCGAAATGGACAGTGGCAAGGAGCACGCGTTTTCAGCGCGCTACGCTTGCCCCATCTGTGGCTTCGCCGTTCAGGAGCTGGAGCCCCGCCTGTTTTCTTTCAATAACCCGGTCGGCGCCTGCCAGAAATGCGACGGCCTCGGCACGCTGGATTTCTTCGACCCGCAACGCGTCGTCGCCCATCCGGAACTCTCGCTCGCAGCCGGCGCGATTCGCGGCTGGGACAAGCGCAACCAGTTCTACTTCCAGATGCTGCAGGGGCTCGCCGACGCTTACGGCTTTGACGTGGATGACAGCTTCAACTCTCTCAAGCCTGCCGTCCGTGAAGTCATCCTGTTCGGCTCAGGTACGCGCGCGCTGCCGTTCAAATACCTGTCCGAATCCGGCCGCATGGTCGTCAAAGAGCACAGCTTCGAAGGCGTCGTGCCTAATCTCGAACGACGTTACAAAGAAACGGATTCAGTCACCGTACGTGAGGAGCTCTCGAAGTTCCGCAGCGTACAGACCTGCCCGACCTGCAGCGGCAGCCGCCTGCGTGCCGAAGCCCGCTACGTGCGCATCGGCGACCGCACCTTGCCCGAGCTCAGCGCCATCCCGATCGGCGACTGCCGCGATTATTTCCAGCACACGAGGCTGGAGGGCCACAAGGCGCAGATTGCCGACAAGGTCATCAAGGAAATCGTCGCACGCCTGCAGTTCCTCATGGACGTCGGGCTCGACTACCTGAGTCTCAACCGCAGCGCCGATACCTTATCCGGCGGCGAAGCCCAGCGTATCCGCCTGGCATCCCAGATCGGCTCCGGCCTCACCGGCGTCATGTATGTGCTTGATGAACCCTCGATCGGTCTGCACCAGAGGGACAACGACCGGCTGCTAGGCACCTTGCAGCGCCTGCGTGACATCGGCAATACGGTGATCGTGGTAGAGCATGACGAAGACGCCATTCGGGCGGCCGATTTCGTCATCGACATGGGGCCGGGAGCGGGAGAGCACGGAGGGGAGATCATTGTCGCGGGCAAGCCTGACGACGTGATTGCCGCGGAGACTTCGGTGACGGGCGATTACCTGTCCGGCCGTCGCAGTCTGGCGATGCCGGGCAAACCGGTGCGCATCAACCCGGAGCGCATCGTGCGGCTCATAGGAGCCCGCGGCAATAACCTCAAGAACGTCACGCTGGAATTGCCAGTCGGCCTGCTGACCTGTGTGACAGGCGTATCCGGTTCGGGCAAATCCACGCTGATCAACGATACGCTGTACGCCATCGCCGCACGTGAGATAAACAGCGCGACGACCGAACCCGCAGCCTACGAGAAGATTGAAGGTCTGGAATTCTTCGACAAGATCATCAGCGTCGATCAATCGCCCATCGGCCGCACACCGCGCTCGAACCCCGCCACTTACACCGGCATGCTCACGCCGATACGCGAGCTCTTTGCTGGTGTGCCAGAGTCACGGGCACGCGGTTACGAACCCGGGCGTTTTTCCTTCAACGTCAAAGGCGGCCGCTGCGAAGCCTGCCAGGGCGATGGCATGATTCGCGTCGAGATGCATTTTCTCGCCGACGTCTTCGTGCCGTGCGATGTCTGCCACGGCAAGCGCTACAACCGCGAGACGCTGGAAGTGCGCTACAAGGGCAAAAACATCGCCGAGATTCTCGACATGCGCGTCGAGGAAGCACAGCGCTTCTTTGATGCTGTGCCAACGGTCGCGCGCAAACTCGATACGCTGATGGAAGTCGGCCTCGGCTACATCCGCCTGGGCCAGAGTGCAACAACGCTCTCGGGCGGTGAAGCCCAACGCGTCAAGCTGGCGCTGGAACTCTCCAAGCGGGATACGGGCAAGACGCTGTTCATTCTCGATGAACCGACGACAGGCCTGCATTTCCAGGACATCGAGATGCTACTCAAGGTCCTGCATCGTCTGCGTGAACACGGCAATACGATTGTCGTCATCGAGCACAACCTCGACGTCATCAAAACAGCCGACTGGATCGTCGACCTCGGGCCAGAAGGGGGCGGCCGTGGCGGACAAATCCTTGCTGCCGGCACGCCAGCAGAGATTGCTGCAGCACCAGACAGCTACACCGGCAAGTATCTGCAACGCGTGCTGGCACGACAGAACGCAACGAATGGCGGCGAAGAGGCCTCCGCGACAAAACCCAAAGCCAGAGCACCACGAAAACCCGCCAGGAAAGACGCCTGAGCCCATTCGCGCAAACGCCGCCAACTCCCGGGCAGCAAAATAGTTTGGGGCGTTAAGAGCAAATAAAGCGGCTCAAGAAAAACAAAAAGCCTGCACAAATGCAGGCTTTTTGAATACGTGCGGACTACGGCAGCTTAGGCTACGACTTCGCCTTCAACAGCCTCACCATCCGGGCGATCCAGCAGTTCGACATACGCCATCGGCGCATTGTCGCCGACGCGGAAGCCGCACTTCAGGATACGCAGGTAACCACCGTTACGGCTTGCAAAGCGCGGGCCGAGTTCGTTGAAAACCTTGACGACGATGTCGCGATCACGCAGGCGGTCGAACGCCAGACGACGATTCGCGAGGCTAGGCTTCTTGCCCAGCGTGATGATCGGCTCGACAACGCGACGCAGCTCTTTTGCCTTTGGCAACGTGGTCTTGATGACCTCGTGGCGCAGCAGCGAGTTGGTCATGTTGCGCAGCATCGCCAAGCGATGGCTGCTGGTACGGTTGAGCTTACGCAGGCCGTTTCCGTGACGCATTTTCTTCTTCCTCTTTTAACCCAGCTTAGCTGAGTTTTTCCAGGCCAGCTGGTGGCCAGTTTTCCAGTTTCATGCCGAGCGTGAGGCCACGCGATGCAAGAACATCCTTGATCTCGTTGAGCGACTTGCGGCCCAGATTCGGGGTCTTCAGCAGCTCGGTCTCGGTGCGCTGAATCAGATCACCGATGTAGTAAATGTTTTCAGCCTTCAAGCAATTCGCCGAACGCACCGTCAGTTCCAGATCATCGACTGGACGCAGCAGGATAGGATCGATGCTCGGTGCGCGTGGTGCCTCGGCAGCGACTGGCGTGCCTTCGAGGTCTGCAAACACCGACAGTTGATCCATCAGCACTCGGGCAGCAAAGCGAATCGCTTCCTCTGGCTCGACAGCACCGTTGGTCTCGATATCGATCACCAGACGATCCAGATCAGTACGCTGCTCAACGCGAGCGCTCTCGACCTGATAGCTGACGCGACGCACCGGGCTGAACGATGCATCCAGCATCACACGACCAATTGTCTTGCTCTCAGCCGACACGGGACGGGTATTGCCAGGCACGTAACCACGGCCTTGCTCAACGCGAATCTGCATGTCCAGTTTGCCACCTGGCGCCAAGTGAGCGATCACGTGGTCCGGATTGACGATTTCCACGTCGTGCGTCGTCTCGATGTCCGATGCCTTGACGACACCTTCACCCGACTTCGACAGACGCAGAACCGTATCGTTACGGCTATGCAACTTGAAAACCACACCCTTGAGGTTCAACAGGATGTCGACGACATCTTCGCGAACGCCATCAATGGTCGAGTACTCGTGCAACACGCCATCAATCGACACTTCCGTAGCCGCGTGGCCTGGGAGCGATGACAGCAGAATGCGGCGCAGCGCATTACCCAGAGTGTGGCCATAGCCACGCTCAAACGGCTCCATAACCACTTGGGCGTGAACCGGGGAAACGTTTTGAACGTCGATAATGCGCGGCTTCAGGAGGCTGTTACTCTGCATTGCTTATCCTTCTTGCAGTGAATCTTGTCAGGACAAACTCGAACGCCAGATTGGCGCGAGAGAGTTCCACCACGAAAACTTTCGTTAATCGCAGCTGGCTGCCCGGCTAAGCGGGCAGACCATGGACATACCTTAGATGCGACGACGCTTCGGCGGACGGCAACCGTTGTGCGGGATAGGCGTGATGTCAGTGATTGACGTAATCTTCATGCCCAGCGCGTTCAGGGCGCGAACAGCAGATTCACGGCCAGGGCCTGGGCCCTTGATCCGCACTTCCAGATTCTTCACGCCACATTCCAGCGCAGCCTTGCCGGCAGCCTCGGCAGCAACTTGCGCTGCAAACGGCGTGCTCTTGCGTGAGCCCTTGAAACCAGCACCACCCGATGTTGCCCACGACAGAGCGTTACCCTGACGGTCGGTGATGGTGATGATCGTGTTATTGAAAGAAGCGTGAACGTGCGCGATACCTTCAGCGACGTTCTTCTTGACTTTCTTGCGTACCTTCGCAGCAGTCTTTGCCATGTCTTTTCCTGATTACTTCTTGCCGGCGATCGTCTTGCGCGGGCCCTTGCGGGTACGTGCATTCGTGCGGGTGCGCTGACCGCGCAACGGGAGGCCGCGGCGATGACGCACGCCACGGTAGCAGCCCAAGTCCATCAAACGCTTGATGTTCATGGTTACTTCACGGCGCAGGTCACCCTCAACCGTAAACTTGCCCACTTCATCGCGCAGACGTTCCATCTGCTCTTCAGTGAGATCCTTTACTTTGGCACTACGAGCGACACCAGCCGCATCGCAGACCTTCTGAGCACGCGTGCGACCGACGCCAAAAATGGCGGTCAGCGCAATCTCTGCGTGCTTGTGATTCGGAATGTTTACACCAGCAATCCGGGCCATGAACTTTTAACCTTTGAACTTAACTACAAGTCAACGTAACCGCTTCGAAATCACGCTTATCAAATGCGCGCGAGAAGCAGAACACGAAAGTTTATCAAACTACAGGGTCTCAATCAACCCTGGCGCTGCTTGTGACGTGGCTCTTCGCAGATCACACGCACCACGCCTTTACGGCGAATTACCTTGCACTTGCGGCAGATCGGCTTGACCGAGGCTTGTACTCGCATTTTATTTACTCCTAAACAATCTACTTATTTGTTCTGCAACGCTGCGCCGCCCTTGAAGTTTGCCTTCTTCAGCAAACTCTCATACTGGTGCGACATCACATAGGCTTGAACCTGCGCCATGAAGTCCATCGTCACAACAACGATGATCAGCAACGAAGTTCCACCAAAATAAAACGGTACCTGCCACTTCAAAATCAACAACTCAGGCAGCAAGCACACCAAGGTCACATATACCGCACCGATCAGCGTCAGACGCATCAGGATCTTGTCGATATAACGCGCCGTCTGATCACCCGGACGAATACCAGGCACAAAGGCACCGGACTTCTTCAGGTTGTCCGCTGTTTCCTTCGAGTTGAACACCAACGCGGTGTAGAAGAAACAGAAGAACACGATTGCCGCTGAATACAGCAGGATATAAACCGGCTGACCTGGCGACAGGCCGGCAGCAATATCCTTCAACCAACGCATGCTGTCCGAGCTACCGAACCACTGCGCAGCAGTGGCCGGAAACAGGATGATCGACGATGCGAAGATCGGCGGGATCACCCCCGACATATTCAACTTCAGCGGCAAGTGCGAACTCTGGCCGCCATAAACCTTGTTACCGACCTGACGTTTGGCGTAATTCACCAGAATCTTGCGCTGACCACGCTCAACAAACACCACGCCCGCCGTCACACCAGCAACCAGCAAGCAAACGATCAAGGCAACAATCGGGTTCATGGAACCCACGCGCACCAAGTCAAACAGACTTCCAATGGAATGCGGCAGATTCGCTGCAATACCACTGAAAATAATGATCGAAATACCGTTGCCGATACCGCGTTCAGTAATCTGCTCACCAAGCCACATCAGAAACAGCGTGCCCGTCACCAGTGTCGTCACGGTCGTGATTTCAAACACGATACCCGGCGTCATCACCAAACCAGGCTGCTGTTGCAGCATGACCGAGATGCCGAACGCCTGGAACAGCGCGAGTGCCACGGTCCCGTAACGGGTGTATTGCGTCATCTTGCGACGACCCGCCTCACCCTCTTTCTTCAACGACTCCAGT
Source organism: Uliginosibacterium silvisoli (assembly GCF_036017035.1). NCBI lineage: Bacteria > Pseudomonadati > Pseudomonadota > Betaproteobacteria > Rhodocyclales > Zoogloeaceae > Uliginosibacterium > Uliginosibacterium silvisoli. The sequence continues at coordinate 47,211 of NZ_JAYXHS010000001.1, forward strand.
GCTGGCGAGGCAATCGTCAGCAACTGCATGATGATCGACGCCGAGATGTACGGCATGATCCCGAGCGCAAAAATCGTAAACCGCGACAGTGCTCCGCCCGAGAACAGGTTGAACACGCCGAGGATGCCGCCTTTTTGCGACTCGAACAGCTTGGCAAGTTCGCCCGCGTCGATGCCAGGAACAGGGATGTGTGCACCGATACGGTACACACACAAAGCCCCTAGCAAAAACAGCAAGCGCTTCTTCAGATCGGCAAACTTGTCACTCTTGCCCAGCATTGCTGTCTGGTTAGTAGCCACGTACCCTGCCCCGATCCCGGTTGTAATTACGCAGCAGCCACTTCGGCCACTGAACCACCTGCAGCTTCAATCGCAGCCTTGGCGCCCTTTGTAGCGCCAACGCCACTCAGGGTAACTTTGCGGCTGATTGCGCCCGACAGGATGACCTTCGCCGACAGTGCATCACCTGGCACCAGGCCAGCTTGCTTCAGCGACAGCAGATCAATCGCATCGATCGGCAGATCTTGAATTTCCGACAAACGCACTTCAACGTTACGTGCAGCCGTCAGCGACACGAAGCCACGCTTTGGCAGACGACGTTGCATAGGCATTTGACCGCCTTCAAAGCCGACCTTGTGGAAACCGCCAGCGCGCGACTTCTGACCCTTGTGGCCGCGGCCACAGGTCTTGCCCAGACCGCTGCCGATGCCACGGCCAACACGCTTCTTCGCGTGGGTCGAGCCTTCGGCGGGCTTGATCTTGTTGAGTTCCATCACACGCTCCACTTCACGAGGTAGTTGACCTTGGTGATCATGCCGCGCACTGCGGGCGTGTCTTCAAGGACTACCGTATGGTTCAGACGACGCAGGCCCAAACCACGCACCGTTGCACGATGCGATTCTTTGGTACCGATGAGGCTCTTGACGAGCGTCACATTGATTTTCTTGTCCGACATGGCTTAACCCTGGATCTCTTCAACCGACTTGCCGCGCTTGGCAGCAATGACGGAAGGTGTGTTGATCTTGGACAGGCCGTCCAGCGTGGCGCGAACCACGTTGTACGGATTGGTCGAACCGAGGCACTTGGCGCTCACGTCGGTCACGCCCATCACTTCGAAGACAGCGCGCATTGCGCCGCCGGCGATGATGCCGCTACCGCTTGGAGCCGGTTGCATCAGCACAACCGAAGCGCCGTGACGGCCAACAACGGTGTGATGCAAAGTACCGTTCTTCAGCGAAACCTTGTTCAGCTTGCGACGGGCTTCATCCATTGCCTTCTGCACCGCAACCGGCACTTCACGCGACTTGCCCTTGCCCATGCCGACTGCGCCATCGCCGTCACCCACTACGGTCAGTGCGGCGAAACCGAGAATACGGCCGCCCTTCACCACCTTGGTGACGCGATTGATGGAGATCATTTTCTCCCGCAGGCCGTCGTCACGTTCTTCAGCCTGAACCTTCTTTGTTGATTGCTTAGCCATGAGAGTCTCGCTTAGAACTTGAGGCCGCTTTCACGTGCCGCTTCGGCCAGAGCCTTGATGCGTCCGTGATACTGGAAACCAGCGCGGTCGAACGCCACTGACTGAACGCCTGCTGCGACGGCACGTTCGCCGATCAGCTTGCCGACGGCCGTTGCCGCAGCCACATTGCCGCCGTTGGCGACCTGACCGCGCACGGTTGGCTCGACGGTCGAAGCCGAAGCCAGAACCTTCGAACCACAATCGGAAATAACCTGCGCGTAAATGTGCGTGTTCGAACGGAAAACCGTCAGACGCGCAACTTTCAGCTCGGCGATACGGGCGCGAGTTTTGCGGGCCCTGCGCAAACGTGCTTCTTTTTTGTTCATGACATTCGCCCTTACTTCTTCTTGGTCTCTTTGATGACCACGACTTCGTCGGAATAACGCACGCCCTTGCCCTTATATGGCTCAGGAGCACGATAGGCGCGAACTTCGGCGGCCACTTGGCCAACCTGCTGCTTGTCAACGCCCTTGATGATGATTTCGGTCTGCGTCGGCGTCTCGACCTTGATGCCAGCTGGCATCTGGTGAACCACCGGATGCGAGAAACCCAGCGACAGATTCAGCTTGTCGCCCTGAGCCTGAGCACGGTAACCCACGCCCACCAGGTTGAGCTTGCGCTCGAAACCCTTGCTCACACCGATCACCATATTGTTGATCACTGCGCGTGCGGTACCGGATTGCGCATTGGCACCCTCACCCTCAAGCGCCTTGACCACAACATTCGCACCCTCGCGCTCAACGGCGACAGTGGCGTGCAGACGATGCTTGAGCGTACCCAACGCACCTTTAACAGTAACCTCACCACCAGCAATCGAAACTTCCACGCCGCTCGGCAGTGCTACGGGATTTTTTGCAACACGTGACATAGTTTTCTCCTTACGCCACGATGCAAAGAACCTCGCCGCCAACATTGCTGGCGCGGGCACGACGATCGGTCATCACGCCGGACGGAGTGGACACAATTGCCACACCCAGACCGTTCATGACACGTGGCAGCTCATCGCTACCCTTGTAAACGCGCAGGCCTGGACGGCTGACACGTTCGATACGCTCGATAACCGGGCGGCCTGCGTAGTACTTCAATGCGATTTTCAGTTCGCACGAAGCAGCTTCGCCACGCACCACGAAGTCATCAATATAACCTTCGTCCTTCAACACCTTGGCGATTGCAACCTTGAGCTTCGAAGACGGCATTGCAACCGTGTTCTTCTCAGCCATCTGGGCGTTACGAATGCGCGTCAGCATATCGGCGATCGGATCAGACATACTCATATCTCGATCTCCTTACCAGCTAGCCTTGGTCATGCCAGGGATTTCACCCCGGAATGCGGCTTCACGAATCTTCAGGCGGCACAGGCCGAACTTGCGGAACACACCACGCGGACGACCCGTGATGGCGCAGCGGTTACGCTGGCGCGACGGATTCGCATTACGTGGCAGCGCCTGCAGCTTCAGGCGAGCTTCCATACGCTCCTCGTCAGAACGCGAGGCATCGTTCATCACGTCGGTCAGCTGCTTGCGCTTCGGCGCATACTTTTCAGCCAGCTTGCGACGCTTCTCTTCACGATTGATCAGAGACAGTTTTGCCATGTGAGCCTCAGTTCTTGAACGGGAACTTGAACAAGGTCAGAAGCGCACGCGCCTCATCGTCGTTCTTCGCGGTTGTCGTGATGCTGATATTCAGACCACGCAGCGCATCAATCTTGTCGTACTCGATCTCGGGGAAAATGATCTGCTCTTTCACACCGAGGTTGTAGTTGCCACGACCATCGAAACCCTTGCCCTGGATACCGCGGAAGTCGCGGATACGTGGCATGGCGATCGTGATCAGACGATCAAGAAACTCGAACATGCGCGGGCCACGCAGCGTCACCATGCAGCCGATCGGATAGCCTTCACGGATCTTGAAACCCGCGATCGACTTGCGCGCCACAGTGGTCACAGGCTTCTGGCCTGCGATCTTCGTCAGATCGCCCAGAGCATGTTCCAGCACCTTCTTGTCGCCAACCGCTTCACCCACACCCATGTTCAAGGTGACCTTGGTGATGCGCGGCACTTCCATGACAGACTTGTAACTGAACTGCTTTTGCAGCTCAGGCACAACTGTCGACTTGTAGAATTCCTGAAGACGAGCCATGACGATTCCTTATGCGCTCACCAATTCGCCGTTCGACTTGAAGAAACGAACCTTGCGGCCATCTTCAAGCACTTTGAAGCCGACGCGATCTGCTTTTTGCGTGGCTGCATTGAACAGCGAAACATTCGACACATGGATAGGCATTTCTTTTTCAACAATGCCACCCACCTGCCCCTTGACCGGATTCGGCTTGGTGTGCTTCTTGACGCGATTCACGCCATCAACCACCACGAACTCGGCGGAAACGCGGCGAACGATCGTGCCGCGCTTACCCTTGTCTTTACCTGCCAGGATGATGACTTCATCACCTTTGCGGATTTTGTCCATCACAAGCTCCTTAGAGAACTTCAGGCGCCAGCGACACGATCTTCATGAAACGCTCGGTACGCAATTCGCGCGTAACCGGCCCGAAGATACGAGTGCCAATTGGCTCCAGCTTGGCGTTGAGCAACACCGCAGCGTTCTTGTCGAACTTGATCAGCGAACCATCAGGACGACGCACGCCCTTCGCAGTACGCACAACCACTGCGCTATAAACATCACCCTTCTTGACGCGCCCACGTGGGGCTGCATCCTTGATGCTCACCTTGATGATGTCGCCCACACCGGCGTAACGCCGCTTGGAACCGCCCAGCACCTTGATGCACATCACCGAACGCGCACCGGTGTTATCGGCGACGTCGAGTACCGACTGCATTTGGATCATTTATTCACTCCATCCAACTTGGCGCGCGCTGCTTTCGCAACTCACCCAGTCTTGGATCCCGTTCGGGAAACCGCCCCCGCGAACACCGCGAGGAATTGAGCCGACTAGTGTAGGTCGGTTTTACGACAATTGCAAGGGGCAACAATGATTATTGCTGCCCCTTTTTGATCAGGCTGCTTGAGCCTTCTCGACAACCTTGGTCACGCGCCAGCTCTTGGTCTTCGAAATCGGACGGCATTCCTCGATTTCCACCAGATCGCCTTCAGCAGCAATGCCGCCTTCGACGTGAGCGTGGTACTTGTTGGAGCGCATGATGACCTTGCCGTAAAGCGGGTGCTTTACACGGCGCTCGATGAGCACCGTAACGGTCTTGTTCATCTTGTCGCTGACAACACGACCTACCAGGGTGCGACGCACCGAGGTCTGGACTTGTGCTTGTTCACTCATTGCGTCACCGCCTTCTCGCGCATGATGGTACGCACGCGAGCAATGTCGCGACGCACACGGCTCAGCTGTGCGCTGCTCGCCAGTTGTTGCGTGGCGTGTTGCATGCGCAGCGAGAACTGCTCCTTCAACAGACCGAGCAATTCGGCTTGCAGCTCTTCAGCCTTCTTCGAACGAATTTCACTAGCTTTCATGATCAATTCCCCACATGCCGCGACACGAAGGCGGTCTCGAGTGGCAGCTTGGCAGCGGCCAGACGGAACGCTTCACGTGCCAGGACTTCATCTACGCCATCCATCTCGTAGAGAACCTTGCCCGGCTGAATTTCGGCAACCCAGTATTCAGGACTGCCCTTACCGTTACCCATACGCACTTCAGCAGGCTTCTTGGAGATCGGTTTGTCCGGAAAAATACGGATCCAGATACGACCACCGCGCTTGATGTGACGGGTCATGGCACGACGTGCAGCTTCGATCTGACGTGCCGTCAGACGACCGCGACCGATAGCCTTGAGGCCATATTCACCGAAACTGACAGCTGCACCACGGGTTGCGACACCCTTGTTGCGGCCCTTCTGTTCCTTACGATACTTTCTTCTATTCGGCTGCAGCATCGCTAGCTCCTGCTGGCTTCACACCTGGCGCCTTGCGCACGGTGCGGCGCGCTGCTGGCTTGCCGTCACCCTCGTTACGAGCGGGACGACGACCGCGGCGGGCCTCGTTGTCATTGGTTTCCGGCACGACAGCAGCTTCGCCACGACCGACGTACTCGCCCTTGTAGACCCACACCTTGATACCGATGATGCCGTACGTGGTGCGAGCTTCCGAGGTGCCATAGCTGATATCGGCACGCAGGGTATGGAGTGGCACGCGACCTTCGCGATACCACTCGCAACGTGCGATTTCGATACCGTTCAGACGGCCCGAGCTCATGATCTTGATGCCGAGCGCACCCAGGCGCATGGCGTTCTGCATCGCGCGCTTCATGGCACGGCGGAACATGATCCGCTTTTCCAGTTGCTGGGCGATCGAATCGGAGATCAGCTGTGCATCGATTTCCGGCTTGCGGATTTCTTCGATATTGACGTGAACCGGCACGCCCATGATCTTTTGCAGGTCGCTCTTGAGCTGCTCGATATCCTCGCCTTTTTTACCGATCACAACACCCGGACGGGCGCTGAACACGGTAATGCGGGCGTTCTTGGCAGGACGCTCGATCAGCACACGGCCGACGGAGGCGTGCGACAGCTTCTTCTTCAGATGCTCGCGGACCTTGATGTCCTGCTGCAGCATCGTCGAGAAGTTCTGGCTATTCGCATACCAACGCGAACCCCAGTCACGCGTGATCGCGAGGCGGAACCCGGTTGGATGAATCTTCTGTCCCATGTTTATTCCCCGACAGTCACGAAAATGTGGCAGGTCTGCTTCTCGATCTTGTTACCACGACCCTTAGCACGGGCAGTGAAACGCTTCAGAGAAGTAGCTTTCTCGACATAGATGGTCTTGATCTTCAGAGCATCGATATCGGCGCCGTCGTTGTGCTCGGCATTGGCAATCGCGGACTCCAGAACCTTCTTGATGATGACAGCACCCTTCTTGGGGCTGAACGCAAGAATATTCAGGGCCTGATCAACAGGCTTGCCGCGCACGAGATCGGCTACCAGGCGACCCTTTTGGGCCGACAGACGCACGCCGCGCAGAATGGCATTAGTTTCCATGATCACCCTTTACTTCTTGGCCTTCTTGCTGGCAGCGTGACCCTTGAAGGTCCGTGTCAGCGCGAATTCGCCGAGCTTGTGACCGACCATATTTTCGGACACATACACTGGGATATGTTGACGACCGTTATGCACGGCAATCGTCAGACCCACAAATTCCGGAAGAATGGTCGAACGACGCGACCATGTCTTGATCGGGCGCTTGTCGTTGGCACTCACTGCAGCGTCCACTTTCTTGGTCAAGTGGGCGTCTACAAACGGTCCTTTTTTGATAGAACGAGACATGACTTCCCCTTAACGCTTGTGACGACGCTGAACGATCATGGTGTCCGTGCGCTTGTTGTTGCGCGTACGGTAACCCTTCGCCGGCGTACCCCATGGGCTGACAGACACGCGACCTTCACCCGTACGACCTTCACCGCCACCATGCGGGTGATCGACCGGATTCATCGCAACACCGCGCACCGTCGGGCGGATACCGCGCCAACGTTGTGCACCGGCCTTGCCGATCTTGCGCAGATTGTTTTCTTCGTTACCGACTTCACCGACGGTTGCACGGCATTCGACGTGCACACGGCGGATTTCACCGGAACGCAGACGCAGCTGAGCATACGAACCATCACGCGCCAACAGCTGGACCGAAGTGCCGGCCGAACGTGCGATCTGCGCGCCCTTGCCTGCCAGGATCTCGACGCAGTGCAGCGTCGTACCGACCGGGATATTGCGGATCGGCAGCGTGTTGCCCGACTTGATCGGCGCTTCGGAACCGCTAAGGATTTCCTGACCGACCACGAGGCCCTTCGGGGCGATGATGTAACGGCGCTCGCCATCGCGGTAGCAGACCAGCGCAATGTGGGCGGTACGGTTAGGGTCGTACTCGATACGCTCGACCTTTGCCGGAATGCCATCCTTGTTGCGCTTGAAATCCACAAGACGATAGTGCTGCTTGTGACCACCACCCATGTGACGGGTCGTGATACGGCCATTGTTGTTGCGACCGGCGGTCTTCGACTGGCTTTCGACCAGCGACGCTTCAGGACGGCCCTTGTACAGATTCGGGCTGACGACCTTGACGAGACCACGACGGCCCGGGGACGTTGGTTTGACTTTGACCAGCATTACGCGGCCCCCCCATCAAATTGAATTTCCTGGCCCGGCTTGAGGGACACGAAGGCTTTCTTCCAGCCCTTGCGTTGGCCCGTCGTCTTGCCGAAGCGCTTGACCTTGCCTTTGACGTTCAACGTTTGCACGGACTCAACTTCCACCTTGAACAGCAGTTCAACGGCAGCCTTGATTTCCGGCTTGGTCGCATCCGTCGACACACGGAAGATCACTTGCTCATGCTTGTCGGCTACGTAGGTAGCCTTTTCCGAGACTTGCGGTGCGAGCAGCACCTGCAGCAGTCGCTCTTGGCTGAAGCTCATTGCCACACCTCTTCCATCTTTGCGACCGCAGCGCGAGTGATGAGAACGCGTGGATAGCGGACCAGGGAGACCGGGTCGGCTTCGTGCGCTTCGAGCACCAGCACATTGGGCAGATTGCGCGACGAGAGATACAGATTCTCGTCGAGCTCATCGGTAATCACCAGAACCGACTCGACGCCATAGCCCTTGAGCTTGGCAGCCAGACCGCGGGTCTTGGGAGAATCGAGAGCAACGTTTTCGACAACAGCGAGACGGTCTTCGCGCACGAGTTGCGACAGGATCGAAGCGATACCTGCGCGGAACATCTTGCGGTTAACCTTCTGCGTGAAGTTTTCGTCCGGGCGGTTCGGGAAAATGCGGCCACCACCACGCCACAGAGGCGAGGAAGTCATACCGGCACGTGCGCGACCCGTACCCTTTTGCTTGAAAGGCTTCTTGGTGGAGTGATGCACTTCACCGCGATCCTTCTGGGCGCGATTACCGGAACGTGCGTTGGCTTGATAAGCCACGACGAGCTGGTGAATCAGCGCTTCGTTGTATTCGCGACCGAACAGGGTGTCCGACGCTTGCAGCGTCGATGCAGCCTGACCTTGGTCATTGATTAGCTTGAGTTCCATGGCGTCTCCGATCAGCTCTTAACGGCCGGGCGAACAACCACGTCGCCGCCATCATGACCGGGCACAGCGCCCTTGACGAGAAGCAGGCCGCGTTCGACATCAACGCGAACAACTTCCAGATTCTGCACCGTGCGCTTCACATCACCGAGGTGACCCGTCATGCGCTTGCCGGGGAAAACACGACCCGGATCCTGCGCCATACCGATCGAACCTGGAACGTTGTGGCTACGCGAGTTACCGTGCGATGCACGGTTCGACGAGAAGTGGTGACGCTTGATAACGCCGGCATAACCCTTACCGAGGGTCGTACCCGTCACATCCACCTTCTGGCCGGCAGCGAAGATTTCAACGCTGATGACGTCACCCGCCTTGTACGAGCTGACTTGTTCAGCCGTAAGGGGGAATTCACGCAAGATGCTGCCAGCTTCCACACCCGCCTTGGCGAGGTGTCCTGCCAGCGACTTGTTCACGCGGGAAGCGCGACGCGTGCCGTATGCAACCTGAATGGCGGAATAACCGTCCACATCAGGCGTCTTGATCTGGGTCACGCGGTTGTTCGACACGTCTAGCACCGTCACCGGGATGGATGCACCATCCTCAGCGAAGACGCGAGTCATGCCGACCTTGCGACCGACAAGGCCTAAGCTCATTTTTTTCTCCTATGGCCGGGTTTCGATTGACCCAGCCGCCATTGACTTGCAAAAACTTGCTACTAAAACCGCACAACCTGAAGAGGCCAAAAAAGCCCCCGGATGCACGAAGCCGGCGATTGTAGCCTGATCGACATACCAAATGCAATCACATTCGACAAGCACCCAATGAAAAAAGACGGATTATTTCAATCCGTCTTTTTGCCTGGGCGCTTGAAACGCCTTACTGCAGCTTGATTTCGACGTCGACGCCAGCCGGCAGATCGAGCTTCATCAATGCATCAACCGTCTTGTCGGTCGGATCGATGATGTCCATCAGGCGCTGGTGGGTACGGATTTCGAACTGGTCGCGCGACGACTTGTTGACGTGCGGCGAACGCAGGATGTTGAAACGTTCGATACGAGTCGGCAGCGGAACCGGGCCACGGACAACAGCGCCAGTGCGCTTTGCGGTATCGACGATCTCAAGTGCGGACTGATCGATGAGGCGATAGTCGAAAGCCTTGAGGCGGATGCGGATCTTCTGATTTGCCATGATGTTTCCTAAAGAGCGAAAGAGCGATTGAAACGAATCAGCTACTAGCCTGTAAAAAAACAGGACGGCGGATCTTACGCTCCGCCGCCCTGCTTTACAAGCACCAGCTTGAAATTACTCGATAATCTTTGCAACAACACCTGCACCGACGGTACGACCGCCTTCACGGATGGCGAAGCGCAGACCTTCTTCCATGGCGATCGGGGCGATCAGCTTGACGGTGATCGACACGTTGTCGCCTGGCATGACCATTTCGGTGCCTTCTGGCAGCGCGATAGAGCCGGTCACGTCCGTGGTACGGAAGTAGAACTGTGGGCGGTAGTTGTTGAAGAACGGGGTGTGACGACCACCTTCGTCCTTGGACAACACGTAGATTTCGCCGGTGAAGTGGCTGTGCGGCTTGATCGAGCCCGGCTTGGAGAGAACCTGGCCGCGCTGGATGTCTTCGCGCTTGGTGCCGCGCAACAGGATACCGACGTTGTCGCCTGCCTGACCTTGATCGAGCAGCTTGCGGAACATTTCGACGCCCGTGCAGATGGTCTTGACGGTGTCCTTAATGCCGACGATTTCAATTTCTTCGCCGACCTTGACGATGCCGCGTTCGATACGGCCGGTCACGACGGTGCCACGACCTGAGATCGAGAAGACGTCTTCGATTGGCATCAGGAACGGCTGATCGACAGCGCGCTCTGGCGTGGGGATGTAGGTGTCGAGGGCTTCAGCCAGGGCCATGATGGCGCCTTCGCCGAGGTCACCCTTGTCGCCTTCAAGAGCCTTGAGAGCCGAGCCCTTGACGATCGGGATGTCGTCGCCAGGAAAGTCGTACTTGGACAGGAGTTCGCGCACTTCCATCTCGACGAGCTCGAGGAGTTCGGCGTCGTCAACCATGTCGCACTTGTTCAGGAAGACGATGATGTAGGGCACACCGACCTGACGCGCCAGCAGGATGTGCTCGCGGGTTTGTGGCATGGGGCCGTCGGCAGCGGAACAGACGAGGATGGCGCCGTCCATTTGTGCGGCACCGGTAATCATGTTCTTGACGTAGTCGGCGTGGCCGGGGCAGTCAACGTGTGCGTAGTGGCGGTTTGCCGTTTCGTACTCGACGTGTGCGGTGTTGATCGTGATGCCGCGTGCCTTTTCTTCTGGCGCTGCGTCGATCTGGTCGTATGCCTTGGCGGCACCACCGAACTTGGAGGCGAGCACCGTGGTGATCGCTGCCGTCAGCGTGGTCTTGCCATGGTCAACGTGACCAATCGTGCCCACATTCACGTGCGGTTTCGTCCGCTCAAACTTTTCCTTGGCCATGAAATTTCCTCGATTTGAATTGAAAAATTACTTCTTGCTATTAATCACAGCTTCCGCAACGTTCTTCGGTGCTTCGGCGTAATGCTTGAATTCCATTGAATACGTAGCGCGACCTTGCGACAGGGAACGCATTGTAGTCGAGTAGCCGAACATTTCGGCAAGTGGCACTTCGGCCTTGATCACCTTGGTGCCGCCAGGCAGATCGTCAATGCCCTGCACCATGCCGCGGCGACTCGACAAATCGCCCATTACGTTGCCCATGAAATCCTCGGGCGTCTCCACTTCCACCGCCACCATCGGTTCCAGCAGCACCGGCTCCGCCTGGCGGCAGCCCTCCTTGAAAGCCAGCACCGCCGCCATGCGGAAGGCATTCTCGTTCGAGTCAACGTCATGATGGGAGCCGGAATGCAATGTGCATTTTATGTCCACCACGGGAAAGCCCCCAAGAACACCACTCGGCAGGCTCTCCTGCAAGCCCCTGTCGATCGCCGCGATGTATTCGCGCGGGACAACCCCGCCCTTCACGGCGTCTACGAACTCGTAGCCCCCGCCCGGCTCGTTCGGCTCTATCTTCAGCACGACGTGACCGTACTGCCCGCGCCCTCCCACCTGCCTGTCGAACTTGCCTTCAACCGCTTCGACCGCCTTGCGAATCGTTTCCCGATAAGCCACCTGCGGCGCACCAACATTCGCCTCGACGCCATATTCACGTCGCATGCGATCAACCAGAACCTCCAGGTGCAACTCGCCCATACCCGAAATCACGGTCTGCCCCGACTCGTCATCCATCCGCACACGAAATGACGGATCTTCCAGCGCCAGGCGACTGAGCGCGACACTCATTTTCTCCTGATCCAGCCTGGTTTTCGGCTCCACGGCCACATGAATCACCGGCTCCGGAAACTCCATTCGCTCCAGCGTCAGGGGCGCAGCGGGGTCACACAGCGTCTCGCCCGTCGACACAGCGGTGAGCCCGATGCAGGCAGCAATGTCTCCCGCCCTCACTTCATCGATGTCATCGCGGGCATTGGCATGCATCTGCACCAGGCGACCGATGCGATCCTGACGACTTCGCCCCGGGTTATAGACCATGTCACCTGACTTCAACACCCCGGAGTAGACCCGGATGAAAGTCAGCGGCCCGACCTGCTCGTCCGCCATCATCTTGAAAGCCAGCGCGCAGAATCGCTCGCCATCTTCCGCCCGGCGACTCACTTCAACACCCGCATCGTCGAGCCCGGCGACAGGGGGGATGTCTACCGGCGAAGGCAGGTAATCCACCACCGCATCGAGCATGGCCTGCACCCCCTTGTTCCTGAAGGCCGAGCCGCACAACATCGGGACGATTTCACCTTTGATGGTGCGACTGCGCAGCGCAGCCTTGATCTCGACCTCCGACAGATCGCCCTCCCCCAGATACCTGTCCATCAACGCTTCTGAAGCCTCGGCGACGGCCTCGAGCAGCTTCTCGCGCCATGTATTCGCCAGCTCTGCAAGCTCGGTTGGAATCGGCAAATACCTGAAGCGCGTACCGAGCTGCTCGTCCTCCCACACGATGGCCTTCATCTTCACCAGATCGACTACGCCAACAAAGGATGCCTCTGCGCCGACTGGAATCTGGATGGGAACAGGATTGGCACCAAGGCGCGCCCGCATCTGCTCATGCACCTTGAAAAAATCGGCGCCCGGTCGATCCATCTTGTTCACGAAAGCCAGACGCGGCACGCCATACTTGTTCGCCTGGCGCCATACGGTTTCAGACTGCGACTGCACGCCACTGACGGCGCAATAGAGCATGCAGGCGCCATCCAGCACACGCATCGAACGCTCTACTTCAATGGTGAAATCGACATGCCCCGGCGTGTCGATGATGTTGATGCGATGCTCTTCGAGATTCTTGCCCATGCCTCGCCAGAAGCAGGTCGTGGCTGCGGAGGTGATCGTGATGCCACGCTCCTGCTCCTGCGCCATCCAGTCCATGGTGGCAGCGCCATCGTGCACTTCACCGATCCTGTGATTGACACCGGTGTAGAACAGGATGCGTTCGGTCGTCGTCGTCTTGCCGGCGTCGATATGCGCCGAGATGCCGATGTTCCGATAACGCTCGATGGGGGTCTTGCGTGACACGTGCGCCTGCCTCGGGCCATTTTCTGGCCAAAGTCCTGGCCGTTGAATCGCATTGCCTACGGGACGCAGCCAAGCGGCCGCAAAAAGCATTCGAGCCCTTTGCAGGGCTCGAATGATACCGTCTCGACAATCAACCGGGCTCGCACCCGGCCATTACCGTAAAACTTAGAAGCGGAAGTGCGAGAACGCCTTGTTGGCGTCGGCCATACGGTGCACTTCGTCGCGCTTCTTCATGGCAGAGCCACGGCCTTCCGACGCTTCCATCAGCTCGCCAGCCAGACGCTGGGCCATGGACTTTTCGGAACGCTTGCGCGCCGCTTCACGAATCCAGCGCATGGACAGAGCCATACGACGGCTCGGACGCACTTCGACAGGAACCTGGTAGTTAGCACCACCAACGCGGCGGCTCTTCACTTCAACGACAGGCTTCACGTTCGCGATAGCGGACTGGAACACTTCGATCGGGTCCTTGCCGGACTTGGTCGAAATGGTCTCAAGCGCACCGTAAATGATGCGCTCGGCAACGGCCTTCTTGCCGCCGATCATGAGAACGTTGATGAACTTCGAAACGTCCTGGCTACCGAATTTCGGATCAGGAAGAATCTCGCGTTTGGGTACTTCACGACGACGTGGCATATCAATCTCCTCTCTTCGTCAAAATCAGGACTTCTTCGGG
>NZ_JAYXHS010000001.1:61376-75453 GCF_036017035.1 Uliginosibacterium silvisoli
CTTGGAGACCGTAGCTTCACGGCCCTTACGAACGAGTTGATTGATTGTTGGCATTACTTTCCTCGGGATCGCACCACCAAGCCGGTACCAACACCAGCAATCGGGCCGCAATCAAAAATTCAGGCTAGCCAGAATGGCCGGCCCACAAACAAAGACGCGGGAGTATAGGGACCTCCCGCGCCCGCGTCAACTTACCTCCGCTCGATCAAGCCTCTGCGGAGCCCTGCAATTGTGTTTCCACGCCTGCGTCCGCTGGCACATCCGGAGCACCGACGATATTGCCGCCGATGTCCACCGTGATACCCTGGCCGCGACGGGTGCGGTGATAAGCCAGACCCGTACCTGCCGGAATGAGACGACCGACGATGACGTTTTCCTTCAAGCCACGCAGCTCGTCGCGCTTGCCCATGATGGCAGCCTCGGTAAGCACACGCGTCGTTTCCTGGAAGGAAGCGGCGGAGATGAACGAATCCGTCGACAGCGATGCCTTGGTGATACCCAGCAGCATGTGCTCGTAAGTAGCAATCTGCTTGTCTTCGGCGATCGCCTTGTCGTTTTCGTCCAGCAGGTCCGAACGCTCGACCTGCTCTTCGCGGATGAAGCGGGTATTGCCCGGATCGCTCACGACCACACGGCGCAGCATCTGGCGAACGATCACTTCGATGTGCTTGTCGTTGATCTTCACGCCTTGCAGACGATAGACGTCCTGCACTTCGTCGATGATGTAACGCGCCAGCGCTTCGACACCTTGCAGACGCAGGATGTCGTGCGGATCGGCCGGACCGTCGACGATCAACTCGCCGCGCTGGACGACCTGACCATCGTGCACCATCACATGCTTGTCCTTCGGAATCAGGAACTCATGTGCCGTGCCATCCGGCTCGGTGATGACCAGACGTTGCTTGCCCTTGGTGTCCTTACCGAACGACAGCGTGCCGGTGTATTCCGCGAGCATGCCGGCATCCTTCGGCGCACGTGCTTCGAACAGCTCGGCCACGCGCGGCAGACCCCCGGTAATGTCACGTGTCTTGGCAGACTCTTGCGGGATACGTGCCAGCACGTCGCCCTTGTGAATCTGCTGACCGTCCTTCACGGTGATCAGCGAGCCGACCTGGAAGGTGATGGTTACGGCGTGATCCGTACCCGGGATCTTCACTTCTTCGCCCTGCTCGTTCAGCAGCTTGACCTGCGGACGCACGCCCTTCGAAGGCGAGGTACCGGCACGACGCTTCGCATCAATGACCACCAGCGTGGACAGACCGGTGACTTCATCGATCTGCTTGGCGACGGTGGCGCCCTCTTCCACGTTCTCGAACTTGATCGAGCCATCATGCTCGGCCACGATCGGACGCGTGTGCGGATCCCAGCTGGCGAGTTGCGCGCCGGCCTTGATGGTCGCGCCTTCGTCGATCAACAGTGTTGCGCCATACGGCAGCTTATGACGCTCACGCTCGCGGCCGATGTCATCGGCAACGATGATTTCAGCCGAACGCGAGATGACGATCTTCTCGCCCTTGGCGTTCGTCACGTAACGCATATTGCCGGTCTGGAAGCGGATCGTACCGGCCGACTTGGCTTCGACGGAGCTTGCCACGGCCGCACGCGATGCCGCGCCGCCGACGTGGAAGGTACGCATCGTCAGCTGAGTGCCAGGCTCGCCGATCGACTGGGCGGCAATAACACCGACCGCTTCGCCAACCGCCACGCGATGGCCACGACCCAGGTCGCGGCCATAGCAAGCACCGCACAGACCGTAACGCGTATCGCAGGTCAGCGGCGTGCGCACGCGCACTTCGTCGACACCGAGCGAGTCGATCAGATCGCAACCATCTTCGTCGATGATGTCGCCTGCGAAAATCACGGACTCCTGCGTTTCAGGATTGACGACGTCATCCGCCGCAACGCGGCCGAGGATACGTTCGCGCAAGGCCTCAACGACTTCACCGCCTTCGATCAGCGCCTTCATGACGAAGCCGCTGGTCGTGCCGCAATCATCCTCGATGACCACCAGATCCTGCGTCACATCAACCAGACGACGCGTCAGGTAGCCGGAGTTCGCCGTCTTCAACGCGGTGTCGGCCAGACCCTTACGAGCGCCGTGTGTCGAGATGAAGTACTGCAGAACGTTCAGGCCTTCGCGGAAGTTCGTCGTGATCGGCGTCTCGATGATCGAACCATCCGGCTTGGCCATCAGACCGCGCATACCAGCCAGCTGACGGATCTGTGCAGCCGAGCCACGTGCACCGGAGTCGGCCATCATGTAGATGGAATTGAACGACTCCTGCTTCGTTGCCTTGCCTTCGCGATCGATCACATCTTCCTGGCCGAGCTGCTCCATCATGGCCTTGGCCACCTGGTCACCGGTACGGCCCCAGATATCCACGACCTTGTTGTAGCGTTCGCCGTCAGTCACGAGACCCGACGCGTATTGCTTGGCGATTTCCTTCACTTCGTGCTCGGACGCGCCGATGATGGCTTCCTTGTTCTTCGGAACCAGCATGTCCTTCACGGCGATCGAGATACCGGCACGCGTCGCGAGACGGAAACCGAACTGCATCAGCTTGTCGGCGAAGATCACCGTTTCGCGCAGACCGCAGCGACGGAACGAGGTGTTGATCAGACGCGAGATTTCTTTCTTCTTCAGCGCCTTGTCGATCACGCTGAATGGCAGACCCGCAGGCAGGATTTCGCTCAGCAGCGCGCGGCCAGCCGTCGTGTCGTAACGCGTGACCTTGTCGGTACGCTCGCCGCTTTCGCTGACTTCGACTTCGCGGATACGCACCTTGACCTTCGCGTGCAGCGAGATCTGGCCCGACTCATAGGCGCGCTTGACTTCGGTCGTATCGACGAAAGCCATGCCCTCACCCTTCGAGTTCACGCCAGCACGGGTCGCGTAGTACAGACCCAGCACCACGTCCTGCGACGGAACGATGATTGGCTCACCGTTGGCAGGCGACAGCACGTTATTGGAGGCCAGCATCAGCGTGCGGGCTTCCATCTGTGCTTCCAGCGACAGCGGCACGTGAACGGCCATCTGGTCACCGTCGAAGTCGGCGTTGAAGGCCGCGCAAACCAGCGGATGCAGCTGGATGGCTTTGCCTTCGATCAGCGTCGGTTCGAACGCCTGGATACCCAGACGGTGCAGCGTCGGTGCGCGGTTGAGCATCACCGGATGTTCGCGGATCACCTCTTCGAGGATGTCCCACACCACCGGCTCTTGCGACTCGACCACCTTCTTGGCTTGCTTGATCGTGGTCGCCAGGCCCATCAGTTCGAGCTTGTTGAACACGAATGGCTTGAACAGCTCGAGCGCCATCAGCTTCGGCAGACCGCACTGATGCAGCTTGAGTTGCGGGCCCACGGTAATCACGGAACGACCGGAGTAGTCCACGCGCTTACCGAGCAAGTTCTGACGGAAGCGACCGCCCTTACCCTTGATCATGTCAGCCAGCGACTTCAGCGGACGCTTGTTGGCGCCCGTCATGGCCTTGCCGCGACGACCGTTGTCGAGCAGCGAGTCGACGGCTTCCTGCAGCATGCGCTTTTCGTTGCGCACGATGATTTCAGGGGCCTTCAACTCAAGCAGGCGCTTCAGACGGTTGTTACGGTTGATGACGCGACGATACAGATCGTTCAGGTCGGAAGTAGCGAAGCGACCGCCATCCAGCGGCACCAGCGGACGCAGGTCCGGCGGCAGCACCGGCAGCACTTCCATGATCATCCAGTCAGGCTTGATGCCCGATTGCTGGAAGGCCTCGAGCACCTTCAGGCGCTTGACGATCTTCTTGATCTTGGCTTCGGAACCGGTGGTTTCCAGCTCCGAACGCAGACGCTCGACTTCGGAAGCGATGTCGATGCCGCGCAGCAGGCCGCGGATACCTTCGGCGCCCATCAGTGCAGTGAATTCGTCGCCGAACTCTTCGGTCTTGGCGATGAAGTCATCTTCGGTCAGCAACTGACCGCGCAGCAGCGGCGTCATGCCAGGTTCAACGACGACGAATGCTTCGAAGTACAGCACGCGTTCGATGTCGCGCAGGGTCATGTCGAGCACCATGCCGAGACGGCTTGGCAGGCTCTTCAGGAACCAGATGTGTGCCACGACCGAGGCCAGCTCGATGTGACCCATGCGCTCGCGACGCACCTTCGACAGCGTGACTTCAACGCCACACTTCTCGCAGATGACACCACGATGCTTCAGGCGCTTGTACTTGCCGCACAGGCACTCATAGTCCTTGACCGGGCCAAAGATCTTGGCGCAGAACAGACCATCGCGCTCAGGCTTGAACGTGCGGTAGTTGATGGTTTCCGGCTTCTTGACTTCACCGTACGACCACGAACGGATCTTGTCGGGCGAAGCGAGGCCGATGGTAATGGCATCGAACTCTTCTTCGTTCGGCAGGGTTTGTTTGAACAGATCAGCGAGCAGGCTCTTCATGTATCAGTACTCCAGTCCAGTCACGGCTCAGTAACGTTCGAGATCGATGTCGATGGCGAGCGAGCGGATTTCCTTCACCAACACGTTGAAGGATTCCGGCATGCCTGCATCGATACGGTGTTCGCCCTTGACGATGTTTTCGTACACCTTCGTACGACCCGTCACGTCATCGGACTTGACCGTCAACATTTCCTGCAGCGTGTATGCAGCGCCGTAAGCTTCCAGCGCCCACACTTCCATTTCACCGAAACGCTGACCGCCGAACTGGGCTTTACCACCCAGCGGCTGTTGCGTGACGAGGGAGTACGGGCCGGTCGAACGCGCGTGCATCTTGTCATCCACCAAGTGATGCAGCTTCAGCACATGCTTGTAGCCAACCGTCACTTGACGCTCGAAAGCCTCACCGGTACGGCCGTCATGCAGCGTCACCTGACCACCCGTGTCCATGCCAGCGAGCTTGAGCATGTCGACGATTTCCTCTTCGGTCGCACCATCGAACACCGGCGTCGCGAACGGCACGCCCTTCGACAGATTGCCGGCCAGTTCGACGACTTCGTCGTCCTTCAGGCCGTCGAGGTCTTCGCTCTTGCCGCTACCGTTGTAGATCTCGCCGAGGTACTTGCGCACTTCCTTGATGTTGGCTTGTGCTGTCAGCATGGCACCGATCTTCTTGCCCAGACCCTTGGCAGCCCAGCCCAGGTGAGTCTCGAGAATCTGACCGATATTCATACGTGAAGGCACGCCCAGCGGATTCAAGACGATGTCCACCGAAGTACCGTCAGCCATGTAAGGCATGTCTTCGACCGGAACGATCTTCGACACCACACCCTTGTTACCGTGGCGACCGGCCATCTTGTCGCCAGGTTGCAGACGACGCTTCACGGCCAGATAGACCTTGACCATCTTCTGCACGCCAGGTGGCAGCTCGTCGCCTTGCGTGAGCTTCTTCTTCTTGGCTTCGAAAGCCAGGTCGAAGTCCTTGCGGGTCTTTTCCAGACCTTCGCGCAGTTGCTCGAGTTGCTGGGCGATGGCGTCGTCCGCCATGCGGATGTCGAACCAGTTGTACTGCTCCAGATCGGCCAGATAAGCCTTGTCGATCTTGGTGCCCTTGGCGAGCTTCTTCGGACCGCCATTGGCAACCTGACCACCGATCAGACGCTCGATACGCTCGAAGGTGTCGCGCTCAACGATGCGCATCTGGTCGGCGAGGTCGAGGCGATAACGCTTCAGTTCGTCGTCGATGATCTGTTGCGCACGCAGGTCGCGCTCGATGCCTTCACGCGTGAACACCTGTACGTCGATGACAGTGCCGTTCATGCCGGACGGCACGCGCAACGAGGTGTCTTTCACGTCCGAAGCCTTCTCGCCGAAGATGGCGCGCAGCAGCTTCTCTTCAGGCGTCAGCTGGGTCTCGCCCTTCGGCGTGACCTTGCCGACAAGCACGTCACCGGCTTCGACTTCGGCACCGATGTAAACGATACCTGCTTCGTCCAGACGCGACAGTTGCACTTCGCCCAGCGACGCGATGTCGCGGGTGATGTCTTCAGGCCCCAGCTTCGTGTCACGTGCAACGACTGTCAGCTCTTCGATGTGGATCGAAGTGAAACGATCGTCGGCAACGACGCGTTCGGAGATCAGGATCGAGTCTTCGAAGTTGTAGCCGTTCCATGGCATGAATGCCACCAGCATGTTCTGGCCAAGCGCCAGCTCGCCAAGGTCGGTCGATGCGCCGTCGGCAATTACGTCGCCCTTGCCGATACGGTCACCGATCTTCACGACCGGACGCTGGTTGATGTTGGTGTTCTGGTTGGAACGCGTGTATTTGATCAGGTTGTAGATGTCGACGCCGACTTCACCCGGCACCGTTTCATCGTCGTTCACACGGATCACGATACGGCCAGCGTCGATGTAGTCCACCACGCCGCCGCGCAGGGCCTGCACGGTCGTACCCGAGTCAACTGCCACGGTACGCTCGATACCGGTGCCGACCAGCGGCTTTTCCGGACGCAGGCAAGGCACGGCCTGGCGCTGCATGTTGGCACCCATCAAGGCGCGGTTCGCGTCATCGTGCTCGAGGAACGGAATCAGCGAGGCAGCGACCGACACGATCTGCGATGGCGACACGTCCATGTACTGGATCTGTGCCGGCTCGACGAGGGTGAATTCACCCTTGTGACGGGCAGAGACCAGCTCGCCAGTCAACGCGCCCTTCTTGTCCACATCGGCATTCGCCTGAGCAATGACGTACTGGCCTTCTTCGATCGCCGACAGGAAGTCGATCTGGTCGGTCACCTTGCTGTCGATCACCTTGCGATAAGGCGTTTCGAGGAAGCCGTATTCGTTCGTGCGACCGTACACGGCCAGCGAGTTGATCAGACCGATGTTCGGGCCTTCAGGCGTTTCGATCGGGCATACGCGACCATAGTGGGTCGGATGCACGTCGCGCACTTCAAAGCCAGCGCGCTCACGCGTCAGACCGCCCGGTCCAAGTGCCGACACACGACGCTTGTGGGTGATTTCCGACAGCGGGTTCGTCTGGTCCATGAACTGCGACAGTTGCGAGGAACCGAAGAACTCTTTGATCGCGGCCGAGATAGGCTTGGCATTGATCAGGTCGTGCGGCATCAGGTTGTCGCTCTCGGCCTGGCCGAGGCGCTCCTTGACGGCGCGCTCAACACGCACCAGACCGGCGCGGAACTGGTTCTCTGCCAGCTCACCCACCGAACGCACACGGCGATTGCCGAGGTGATCGATATCGTCGATTTCGCCGCGGCCATTGCGCAGTTCGATCAGCACGCCGATGACAGCCAGGATGTCTTCGTTCGACAGCACGCCCGAACCGGTCTCGTCACGCGAGCCAACGGTCTCGTAGAAGCGCTTGAGCCACTCCGGTGACTTGTCCTCGATCTTCTCGGGGTAAGCACGGCGGTTGAACTTCATACGGCCTACAGTCGACAGGTCGTAACGCTCTTCGGCGTAGAACAAGCCGTTGAACAGCGCTTCGACTGCGTCTTCAGTGGGCGGCTCGCCTGGACGCATCATGCGATAGATCGCCACGCGCGCTTGCCACTGGTCCAGCGTTTCATCGGAGCGCAGGGTCTGCGAGATGTAGCCGCCACGATCCAGATCGTTGATGTACAGGGTCTTGAACGACTTCACGCCAGCAACTTGCAGCTTGGAGATCAGGTCTTCCGTCAGCTCGTCGTTGGCGCGCGCCAGTACTTCGCCCGTTTCCGGGTCGAGAATGTCGGTTGCCAGCACGCGGCCGACGACAAAGTCCTCTGGCACTTCGGTCGACGTGATGCCTGCAGTAACGATGTCGCGCGTGTGCTTGGCGTTGATGCGCTTGTCCTTGCCGACAATGACATTGCCCTTGCCGTCAGCAATATCAAAGCGAGCAATTTCGCCACGCAGGCGGTCCGGAATGATCTCGAAACGGATCGTCTCGCCTGCGAATTCGAATGCGTCGAAGTCGTGGAAGGTGGACAGGATCTGCTCGTGCGTCATGCCGATGGCCTTGAGCAGGATCGTCACGGGCATCTTGCGACGACGGTCGACGCGGAAGAACAGGAAGTCCTTCGGATCGTATTCGAAGTCGAGCCAGGAGCCGCGGTACGGAATGATACGAGCCGAGAACAACAGCTTGCCGGAGCTATGCGTCTTGCCACGATCGTGCTCGAAGAACACGCCAGGCGAACGGTGGAGCTGCGACACGATGACGCGCTCGGTGCCGTTGATGACGAAAGAACCAGTCGTCGTCATGAGCGGAATCTCGCCCATGTAGACTTCCTGCTCCTTGACTTCCTTGACTGGCAGCTTCATCGAGCCGTCAGCTTGTTTGACCGCCGAAGCTTCGCGATCGCGAATGTTCAGACGGACACGTGCGCGCAGCGGCGACGCGAAGGTCAGGCCGCGTTGCTGACACTCCTTCACATCGAAAGCCGGTTCACCGAGAATGAAATGCACGAAATCGAGATCCGCATTCCCCGAGTGCGAGGAGATCGGGAAAATCGAGGTGAAGGCAGCTTGCAGCCCCTCGTTTTTCCGCGCTGAAGGCGGTACGTCCGCCTGCAGGAATGCGGTATAGGATTCCAGCTGGGTAGCCAGCAGGAAGGGCACATTCAGAACGCTTGCCTGTTTCGCAAAGCTTTTCCGAATGCGTTTTTTCTCGGTATAGGAGTACGCCATGAATGCTCCGTGTCAAGAGTCCAACGTCACAGGACAAAAGACAGCGCTGTCGGGATGACAACGTTGTTTTGTGGCCTCGACGGGCTACTCGTGAATCTGAAATACTGCCAAGCGGTCTCTGAATCCCGCTCCGACTTCTGAACCATCGCTCTGGCAACGCCTGATTGCAGCGCGCAGATACGTTCCAACAAAGCACAAAAGGGTTGGCAGCCGTGGCTGCCAACCCTGCATTGCGAAGGCCGAATTACTTGATT
Source organism: Uliginosibacterium silvisoli (assembly GCF_036017035.1). NCBI lineage: Bacteria > Pseudomonadati > Pseudomonadota > Betaproteobacteria > Rhodocyclales > Zoogloeaceae > Uliginosibacterium > Uliginosibacterium silvisoli. The sequence goes on from NZ_JAYXHS010000001.1 coordinate 70,254, forward strand.
TCGACCTTGGCGCCAGCTTCTTCCAGTTGCTTCTTGAGAGCTTCTGCATCAGCCTTGGCAATACCTTCCTTGACAGCCTTCGGTGCGCCATCAACCACGTCCTTGGCTTCCTTGAGGCCCAGGCCGGTTGCTGCACGCACAACCTTGATCACTTCGACCTTCTTGTCGCCAGCTGCCAGCAGCATGACGGTGAATTCGGTCTTTTCTTCAACAGCAGCAGCGGCACCGCCACCACCAGCAGCCGGAGCAGCCATGGCTGCAGCGGACACACCAAACTTCTCTTCAATGGCCTTGACCAGGTCATTGAGTTCCAGAACGGTCATGCTGTCCAGGCTGGACAGGAATGCATCTTTATCGAATGCCATTTTGATTTCCTAACTTAAATTGGTTTGCAAAGTTTCAAGCGTTGTCTCAGGCCGCAGGGGCTGGCTCAGCAGCCGCATCAGTGGCCACGTCCGCTGCCAGTTCGGCAACTGGGCCACCCTTCTGCTCGGCGATCGCGGCGAGAACGCGCGCGAAGCGAGAGATTGGCGATTGCATGAGGCCGAGCAGTTGCGCCAGCAGCACTTCCTTGCTGGGAACGGAAGCAAGCGCTTGCACGCCAGCCTTGTCCAGCACCTTGCCACTGTACGAACCTGCGCGCAGCACAAGCTTGTCGTTGGTTTTTGCGAAATCGCTGAGCACCTTTGCCGGCGCAACCGGATCCGTACCAATGCTGTAAATCAGCGGGCCGGTCAGTTGGTCGGAGAGGCCGGAGAAGGCAGTGTCAGCCACTGCACGCCGGGCCAAAGTGTTCTTCAACACACGCAGGTAAACGCCTTGTTCGCGGGCCTTCGCACGCAGCTGAGTGAGATGTCCCACTTCAATGCCACTGTACTCGGCGACCACGATCGTTTGAGCGTTCGCTACCTGTGCTGACACTTCGGCTACTACAGCCTTTTTGTCATCTAGATTGAGACTCAAGGTCAGCTCCTTAATTAACGAGCCCCACCGGATTCGCATCCGGCAAGACCCAACAACGGCGACCTCAAATTCAGGGGTTTGCTGCAAGACTGCAGCAAACCGGAAACCTGTTTCCGGGTAACGCCATCTGCGCTGGGCAGTGCTTGCGCACTGATTAAGCAAGGCCTCGACTGCTTGCCCTGCCCCAACGGTCTTTGACAACCCTGCTCCGAAACGCTCTTCACAAAACTGTCTTGCTGAAGCGTTACAGTGCAGGCCCAAAGTCCTGCGGGCGCGCTCCGCATCGCAGAGCACGCCCGACTTTCATTTTTTACTGCGCTTGCGTTGTAGCGGGCTCGACGCGGACACCGGCGCCCATCGTGGACGACACAGCAACCTTGCGCAGATACACACCCTTCGACGAAGCAGGCTTGGCCTTGACCAACGCTTCGATCAGCGCGCCAAGATTTTGCTGCAGCGAAGCCACTTCGAACGACGCACGGCCGATGGTGGCGTGCACGATACCGGCCTTGTCGGTACGGTATTGCACTTGACCTGCCTTGGCGTTCTTCACGGCGGTCGTGACATCCATGGTCACCGTACCAACCTTCGGGTTAGGCATCAGACCACGTGGGCCGAGGATCTGGCCCAGTGCGCCGACGACGCGCATGGCGTCTGGCGTAGCAATGCACAGATCGAACTCGATATTGCCTGCCTTGACTTGCTCAGCCAGGTCATCGAAACCAACGATGTCTGCACCAGCAGCCTTGGCTTCCTCAGCCTTGGCGCCCTGGCAGAACACTGCCACGCGAACGGTCTTGCCGGTACCAGCTGGCAGCACGACGGCGCCACGCACGACCTGGTCGGACTTCTTTGCATCCACGCCGAGATTGATCGAAACATCAACCGATTCGTTGAACTTGGCGTTGGACAATTCCTTGACCAGCGCCAGCGCGTCAGCCACAGGATAGAGTTTGTTGCGGTCGACCTTGGCACGCAGGGCCTGGACGCGCTTTGAGAGCTTAGCCATCTTAGAGGCCCTCCACGGTGATGCCCATGCTGCGGGCAGAGCCAGCGATGGTACGGACAGCGGCTTCCAGATTGGCGGCCGTCAGATCCTTCATCTTGGCGTTTGCAATTTCTTCAACTTGGGCGCGCGTGATCTTGCCGACCTTGTCGGTGTGCGGCTTGGCCGAACCGGACTTGATACCGGCAGCCTTCTTGATCAGCACAGTCGCCGGAGGCGTCTTCATGATGAACGTGAAGGACTTGTCCGCGTAAGCGGTGATCACCACAGGAATTGGCAGACCTGGCTCCAGACCTTGGGTTTGTGCATTGAAGGCCTTGCAGAATTCCATGATGTTCAGGCCGCGCTGACCCAAGGCCGGGCCGATTGGGGGCGAGGGATTAGCCTTGCCCGCAGGCACTTGCAGCTTTACGTAGCCAACGATTTTCTTTGCCATGACGGCTCCTTGTAATGAGTGATAGCGCGTTTTCAACAGCCTTGCGGCAATTTACTGGCGCTCCTCGTACCGGGGAAACGGCCCCGGCTCCGCACTAAAGCCCTGCGAGATGAACGATCAGACCTTCTCGACTTGTGCGAACTCCAGCTCCACAGGCGTCGCACGACCGAAGATGGTCACCGACACATGCAGACGGCTCTTTTCGTAATTGACGCTTTCGACGCTGCCGTTGAAGTCCGCAAACGGGCCTTCCTTGACGCGCACGTATTCGCCCACTTCGAACAAGACCTTCGGACGTGGCTTTTCGACGCCCTCCTGGATCTGGCTCATGATCTTTTCGACCTCCTTGGCGGAGATCGGCGTCGGCTTGGTGCCCGTGCCTCCGATGAAGCCCGTGACCTTCGGCGTACTCTTGATCAGATGCCAGGTGTCGTCTTCCATGTCCATCTCGACGAGGACATAACCAGGGAAGAACTTGCGTTCGGTCACACTCTTCTGACCGTTCTTCATCTCGACGACTTCTTCGACCGGCACCAGAATCTGGCCAAACTTGTCTTGCAGTCCGGAACGCGCAACGCGCTCAGTGAGCGCGCGCTGTACAGACTTTTCGAATCCGGAATAGGCGTGAACGACGTACCAACGTTTGTCACTCATGACTTCCACCCCAATAGCCAGCTGTAAATTGCAGTTTCGACACTCTTGTCGATCACGAACAGCACGATGGCCATGACAACCACGAATGCAAAAACGGCACCGGTCGTCTGCAGCGTTTCCTTCTTGGTTGGCCACACAACCTTGCGCGCCTCAACCCAGGAATCACCCGCAAAACCCGCAAAGCGCTTACCCGGCTCGGTCGTCCAGCCAACAGCAGCACCCGCAACCACACCCGCGATAACGCACAGCACACGCAGCACCATGGCTGCATTGCCGAGCAGATAGAAACCGGCCACGCCCGCAACAATCAGCAGCAGCGCCAGGACAAACTTGATTTTATCGGCCATCAGTACAGCCTATTTATAAGGTGGCAGGGGCGGAGGGCCTCGAACCCCCAACCTTCGGTTTTGGAGACCGACACTCTGCCAATTGAGCTACGCCCCTGCGCAGAGACTGTAAAGCGCCCGCGGAAAAACTTTCCCACGAGCGCCGCATAAAGACACACAATCCGGCGCCCCAACAGCGCCGGACCTTCAAGCAATTACTCGATAATCTTTGCAACAACACCTGCACCGACGGTACGACCGCCTTCACGGATGGCGAAGCGCAGACCTTCTTCCATGGCGATCGGGGCGATCAGCTTGACGGTGATCGACACGTTGTCGCCTGGCATGACCATTTCGGTGCCTTCTGGCAGCGCGATAGAGCCGGTCACGTCCGTGGTACGGAAGTAGAACTGTGGGCGGTAGTTGTTGAAGAACGGGGTGTGACGACCACCTTCGTCCTTGGACAACACGTAGATTTCGCCGGTGAAGTGGCTGTGCGGCTTGATCGAGCCCGGCTTGGAGAGAACCTGGCCGCGCTGGATGTCTTCGCGCTTGGTGCCGCGCAACAGGATACCGACGTTGTCGCCTGCCTGACCTTGATCGAGCAGCTTGCGGAACATTTCGACGCCCGTGCAGATGGTCTTGACGGTGTCCTTAATGCCGACGATTTCAATTTCTTCGCCGACCTTGACGATGCCGCGTTCGATACGGCCGGTCACGACGGTGCCACGACCTGAGATCGAGAAGACGTCTTCGATTGGCATCAGGAACGGCTGATCGACAGCGCGCTCTGGCGTGGGGATGTAGGTGTCGAGGGCTTCAGCCAGGGCCATGATGGCGCCTTCGCCGAGGTCACCCTTGTCGCCTTCAAGAGCCTTGAGAGCCGAGCCCTTGACGATCGGGATGTCGTCGCCAGGAAAGTCGTACTTGGACAGGAGTTCGCGCACTTCCATCTCGACGAGCTCGAGGAGTTCGGCGTCGTCAACCATGTCGCACTTGTTCAGGAAGACGATGATGTAGGGCACACCGACCTGACGCGCCAGCAGGATGTGCTCGCGGGTTTGTGGCATGGGGCCGTCGGCAGCGGAACAGACGAGGATGGCGCCGTCCATTTGTGCGGCACCGGTAATCATGTTCTTGACGTAGTCGGCGTGGCCGGGGCAGTCAACGTGTGCGTAGTGGCGGTTTGCCGTTTCGTACTCGACGTGTGCGGTGTTGATCGTGATGCCGCGTGCCTTTTCTTCTGGCGCTGCGTCGATCTGGTCGTATGCCTTGGCGGCACCACCGAACTTGGAGGCGAGCACCGTGGTGATCGCTGCCGTCAGCGTGGTCTTGCCATGGTCAACGTGACCAATCGTGCCCACATTCACGTGCGGTTTCGTCCGCTCAAACTTTTCCTTGGCCATCGCTTAACCCCTTACCCAATCAATCCAGACTACGAATATGAATGAAAACAAAATTCACTTTAAAAATCATGGTGCCCATGGCGTGGATTGAACACGCGACCTCTCCCTTACCAAGGGAGTGCTCTGCCACTGAGCTACATGGGCTTCCTAGCGATTTTGCAGAAGCTGCAAAACCTGACCTGCAAAACCGGCCGCAACACAAACCAGTTCCTGAAACAATTCTGGAGCGGGTGAAGGGAATCGAACCCTCGTCTTAAGCTTGGAAGGCTTCAGCTCTACCATTGAGCTACACCCGCAAACACGAGCCGCCTTGCACGCCAGCAACAACAACCAGCTGCCAAGCCACTCAGGAACGAGACTCACTCCATTCCAACCGCAAACTTCTCGCAACAAAACCACAAACAAACTG
>NZ_JAYXHS010000001.1:75539-477821 GCF_036017035.1 Uliginosibacterium silvisoli
AGCGCGAGACCGGAAACTATAGAGATCGAACTTTCGCTAGTCAAGGTCTTTTTGAATACAAATGCGAGGAATTTGTCTCGCAGCAGGCACAGCGCCCCTCATGGACGTGTGACACAACGAGATCGCGCGCTAACATATTTACCTTTCCATACCGACGCCAGCCATGCCCGCACTGAAGGCTCTGATCGCCCAACTGGGTAGCCTCGCCCTGCTTTTCATGATCGGCCAGAGCGGCAACCTGCCATTTTCCACCCCCTTGGCGCTAGCGGTGTCGCAAGGACTAATGGCGGCTTTCTTTTCTGCAGGATTGCGCTCGGCACGCTGGTGGATTCCCATCCACATGCTTTTCATGCCCTGCGTGGTCCTGGCTGCGGGCAGCGGTCTGCCGCCATGGGCATATCTCGGCGGATTTGTGTTTTTGGCGCTGGTGTATTGGTCGAGCTTTCGCACTCAGGTGCCGTTGTTTTTGTCCAACAAACAGACCGTACACAGACTTGCAGCCTGGCTGCCCGACAACCAGCCACTGACAGCACTCGACATCGGCAGCGGCACCGGCTCACTAGTACTGCGCCTCGCGCAATTACGGCCGGACTGGCAGGTTCACGGCATCGAGACAGCGCCAGCACCTTACTGGCTGTCTCGCCGCCTGTGCCGGGACATTCCCAACACCCATCTGAGCCGAGGCGATTTCTGGCAGGGCTCGCTGCAAGGTTTTGACGTTGTGTACGCGTTCCTGTCCCCGGTACCGATGCCCGCACTGTGGGCCAAGGCCGTCCGCGAAATGCGCCCAGGCAGCTGGCTAATCAGCAATTCATTCGAGATCTCGCGAGCCACGCCCGAGCACGTGATCAGCGTCAGAGACAAGCGCAACACCCATCTCTTCTGCTATCGCATTCCCGGACACGCGACCACCCCCAAGTCACGGCAATAGACCCGATTTCGTCCGCCTTCTTTCGCCACTCCGAAGCCCCAGAGGGCAGCATGATGAGAGCGCTGACAATACGGCAGCGCAAAACAACTCCTTGCGACACTCAGGGCAATTCAGAACCATGGCTGAAATCATTTGCGTAATCGGCAACAAGGGCGGCACAGGCAAGACCACTCTATCCCACATGCTCTGCCATGGACTGGCGCTCCTCGAACGACGCGCCGCATGCGTCATGACCGATGAGCTACGCGAACCACTTCGCGCCGAAGGGCGGCGCTACGTTGTCGCCGACGCCCGCTCCGCCAAGGCGCGCGAGCAAATGATGGACAAACTGCGCAATCTCCCAGGCTGGATCGGCGTGCTGGATGGCGGAGCCAATCGCACCGACACGGACATTGCACTCTATGAGCTATCGAACCTGGTCTTATTGCCGTTCCGCGACTCTGCAGAAGACTTGCGCACGGTAATCCAGGATCTGGAGCGCTTCCCGCGAGCCCACGCCCTGCCCTCGCAATGGCCGCATAATCGCTGGCAACTTGAGGCTGCGGATCGCCTTGTCGCAACAATGCCAGCCCACCTGCGCTCACGCGTCCTCCCCCCGGTAATGGCCGTCTCATCCTCAAAGCTGCTACTGCAAGCAACCGTACCGGAGCAACTCCCGACAGCCGTTAACAACGCGACGCGCGCACTCGCCCGGATGATTCTGGACATGACGGAACATAAGGAAAGTTTTGCGTACAAGCCCGTCGCGCCGAGCATGCCGGCGACACCTGCTGCATCGGCTGCCGCAAACCCGAGCGCAGCGACACCGCCGGGGCCGTATCAATCAACCATGCGGCACTGAAGGCCACGCAAGCATCCGCTAACCTCGCAAGCCCTGCCGCGCCAGCACCACAAGTGCTTGCGCACGGTTAGCCACGCCAAGGGCGCGCAGAATCGCCGAGCAGTGCACCTTGACGGTACCCTCGGCAAGCCCCAGAAGCTCGGCGATCTCACGGTTGGTGCGCCCCTCGACCATCAGCTCCATGACGCGCGTCTGGGCAGCAGTCAGCCCGAATTGCTCGGATATTGATTCAACACTGCGCTTGCGCGGCAAACGCTGCGGACTCATCTCCGACAGCTCGGGCGTCACCACGCCACCATTGAGGACGGTCTGCACCGCACCAACAAGCTGCTCGGTAGAGAGGGTCTTGGGAAGAAAACCGGAGGCGCCCGCCTTGAGCGCACGCTTGACCGAAGCCTCGTCAGCCAAGGCAGAGACGACGATAACGGGAATGGCTGGAAAGCGGTGCGCGAGAACAGACAGGAGAGAAAAGCCGCTCATATCAGGCAGCATCAGATCGACGAGCACCAGATCGAAGTCTTTTTGCGCCTCAACAATTGCCAGCGCCTCCTGACCGCAAGACGCCTGCGCAAAGCTGCATTGCATGCCCAATCGATCCAGAGCACGCACCATCGCCTCTCGCACCAACGCGTGATCCTCGATGACAAGAATGCGACACTCTTTCATGCTGTGCAGGGCCCATCGCAGTGACATGACAAGGCCGTAAGGATAGCACAACAGCAAGTCAACAAGCCGGGAATCCGCGCCGTTACTACGATTAGCATATTCGTTCTGACAAACATAACACCTCTGAAAATGCCAAACAGATCATATAAGTACATTGGCATACAAAAGCATCAGTCCGTGTTTCCGCCATCAGGCAAAAGATACTTCTGCATGCCCGTTCAACGAGACGCTTACCGATAATCCACATTATTGCTATCGTCCGGCAAAGCCGTGCGCTTGAACGTTGAAAGCGACTTATTGCACGAATGCGTGGATTTGTTTTCCAGAGCCATGAACCTCCGCCCAATTCATCCACCCCGAAAAGCCGGATGAGCACACCTCGCTCATGGCCCTCGAAACAATCACAGCTCACTCGCCTGGCGAGCGCACTGTGCATGTCCGGCGTATGCTTCGGCGCGCTAGCAGACGATGAGTCGCCCTACCTGGATGAATCTCCGGTTGTACTGTCAGCATCGAGACTGTCACAGCCGCTGCGCGATGCCCCCGCGTCCGTGACGGTGCTGGACCGCGAGCAGATTCGCGCCTCGGGCGCACGCGACATCACGGAAGTCCTGCGCCTGGTACCCGGCTTCATCGCCACGATGGCCTATGGCAGCTATCCGGTCGCCGGTTACCACGGGCTAGCACGGGACCGCTCCAACCGCATGCTGGTGTTGATCGATGGCCGATCAGCCTACTCGCCGTATTTTCTGGGCGGGATCGAATGGAACAATCTTGGCGTCAACATCGACGACATTGACCGCATCGAAGTCACGCGCGGCTCCAACTCAGCCACTTATGGCTCCAATGCCTTTCTTGGCGTGGTGAACATCACCACGCGCAAATCAATGGACTCGGAGCGCGCCTCCGTGAGCGTGCAACAGGGTGAAGGCGGGATCGACGACGCCTCGGTTGCAGCGACGATCAAGACAGGCTCCCTTGGCCTGCGCATTCGTGCGCAGCAACAACGCGACAACGGATTTGCGGGCTTTTACGATGGCCGCAATCTGCAGTTGCTCGATTTACGCGGCGACTACCAGATCGACAATCAGCTCGCACTGGAGATGCATGCGGGCGCCAACAAGGCAGGGCTCGCCCGCGGCAACTATGGCGACGATGGCGACCCGCCGCGCTGGACGACCGTTCAACAATCGTATGCGCTCGCCCGCCTGCGCAAGAGCGAGGCGGACGGCGATGACTGGACCCTGTCCTACTACCATCAGCACGAGTTCGGAAAAGACTCCTTTACACAAACAGTGCCAATCCCTTCCGCTCTCATGCGGGCGTTCGGCTTGCCGGCCTCGCTCAACGTGACCAGCGACTCGGGCTACCAGACCAATCGTGATGACATCGAGTTCCAGCGCTTTGAGACGCTTTCCTCCACGGCGCGCGCCGTGTGGGGACTAGGATGGCGCAATGACAGCGTCTATTCGCCGCAGCATTTCTACGGTATCGACACCGTCACCACGCAGGACTCTCGCATCTTCGGCAACCTCGAATGGCGCCCCGCGTCGAGCTGGCTGATCAACGGCGGAGCGATGGTGGAAAAAACTTCCCTTTCAGGCACAAACACCGCTCCACGCCTGGCGCTCAATTACCATGCGACTGACCAGCAGACCCTCCGCATGGCATGGAGTCGAGCTTACCGTACGCCTACGCCATATGAGGTCTATTCGAATACCAAGTACATTTATGACGGGAAAGTGCTGCGCTGGACCGACCAGCCTGCGGGGAGTCTGCGCCCGGAGCGACTGACGGCCTGGGAGCTGGGCTACCTCGCAGAGTTGCACTCGCTCGCGACAACGCTCGACGTGCGCATATTTGATGAAAAAATCGAGGACATGATCCAGGATCGAAAAGTCCCGCTAAGCGTACCGACCGATCAGTTATCACCGATTCGCCCAGAGGCACGCACCTCGGTGAACGGCGATTCTGCGCGCGTCGACGGCATCGAATACCAGTTGATGTGGCGCCCCTCGCGCCGCAGCTGGCTAAGCCTCGCGCAGACATTGATGAATATCCGCAGCACCGAAGTCGGTACGCAGTTCGAAGTCCGCAACCAACGCTCAGCCCCGCATCTTGCAACCGTCATTTCCGGCGCCTATGAACTGGGCTACGGCTTCAACGTCAGCGGCGCGCACTACCGCTACGGTCGCATGAACTGGCAGCAGACCGAGCAGGAAAACCTGCCCCCCTACCATCGCACCGACCTGCGCCTGGGTTATGAATTCCGGGCAATGGGGGGCAAGGCGGAGTTGTTCGTGAACGCCCAGAACCTTGGGCAGGTCAACAACGAGTTCAAGAACCGCTACGAGACTGATCGCCGCATCTTTGGCGGTTTCCGCTGGGAATACTAACGAGTCCATGCCCAGCCTCGCCCCGCGCGCCTCGTTCCGCATCCTGCTTACGCCCCTGGTGTTGATTGCTGCCTTGATTGGCGGCGAAGGCGCTTGGGCGGCCAGCATTGCGGTCGTGCTTAGCGAGGCACGTGGCGCCTACCAGGAGTTCGCCGAAGCCATGCGTGCCGAATTGCGGCGCGACCCGGCCGGGCACGAGCTCATCGTCATGGATAGTGATCAGGCCTCCACCCGCAACCTCGGCGACGCCCAGCTCGTAGTCGGTGTTGGCGGCAAGGCCATGGAGGTACTCGCCAGCAAGGATTTCAAGGCACCTCTGCTCCTGACCCTGATTCCGCGCAGTAGCTACGAAAAGCTGCCAGCCGCGCGCCGTGAAGACCACAAGACCACCGGACTGTTCATTGACCAGCCACCCGCGCGCTATATCGATCTGGTGCGCGCCGCCCTGCCCGATACCGAACGTATCGGCATGCTGGCCGGACGCGATAGCCGCGACAATGTTGCGCGCCTTGCGCAGATTTCGCGGGACCGCAAGCTACGCCCCGGCGTCGAGTACGTCAGTACGGAGGGCGAGATCTATCCCGCAATCCAGCGCCTCTTCCCGGATGGTGGCGTCCTGCTGGCTACGCCGGACACCTCGATCTTCAATACGCAGACAATTCCCAACATCATCCTCAGCGCCTACCGCTTCCGCGTCCCGGTAGTGGGGTTCTCACAAGGCTCCGTGAAATCCGGCGCGCTGATTGCACTGTTCTCGACCCCGGTGCACCTCGGCACCCAGTCCGGAGAAATTGCCAGCAAGCTGCTCGGGGGGGCGCCCTTGCCCGCGCCGCAATTCCCACGACTATTTTCCGTCGGCATCAATGCGGTTGTCGCACGCTCGCTCGGCATTGAACTGGAGAGCGAGACCGTCATTCGCGATCGCCTCGAGCGGATGGAGCGAACGGATCGCCCATGATCTGGCTCAACTGGGATATCCGTACCCGCGTCTTGCTGGTCGCTCTTGTACCAACAGCGGTACTCGGCATTCTGCTGACCATCCTGCTCACGTTCTCGCGCCTCCACGACGTGGAAGATGCGCTGGTCCAGCGCGGCCAGGCGCTCGCGCGGCAGTTGGCTTCGGCATCCGAGTTCGGCCTGTTTTCAGGCAATACCGATGCGTTGGCACAGCTGGCGAGCTCGGCCCTTACCAACTCAGACCTTCAGGGCGTCTCGATTTTTGATCGTGACCACAAGCTGGTGGCCGTCGCGGGTCTGCAAACCCATGCGGCAGGGGTTGTTGACAGCGTATCGCGCATCGAGCAGGTCGGCAGCAATATGCTGCGCATCGCCGAGCCCGTGCGCTACACGCCCACGACCGACGAAGACCTCTACACGCTGACGTCGGATGACCAGCGTGCGGCCCCACCTTCCTCGCTCGGCGAGATCGTCGTGCTGCTATCGCTGGAGCCCCTGCAAAGCCGCAAGCGCTCACAGATGCTCGCCGCAATCGGCACCTTGCTGATCGTGCTGGCCGCCACGGCTGCATTGGCGGCCCTCATGAGCCGATCGGTCAGTCAGCCGATCCGCCATATTGCGCGCGCCGTGACAGACATCGGTCGCGGCCGACTCGACGTCAGCGTACCCGTCATCGGCGGCGGCTCTTTACGACAGCTTGCAGAGGGCCTGAACGACATGGCTCAGCGCCTCAAGCTGTCGCGCGAGGGGCTGGAACAGCAGGTTTCGGGAGCCACCTCGGAACTGCGCGAGCGCAAGGAGGAAGCCGAGCGAGCCAATCTCGCCAAGTCCCGCTTTCTCGCTGCGGCCAGTCACGACTTGCGCCAACCCATGCACGCGCTCGGTCTGTTCATCGCCGAACTGGCAGACAAGCCGCACAACGACGACACGCGCATGCTCATCGAGCGCATCTCGGCTTCTGCGGAAGCCATGGAGAATCTGCTCGACAGCCTGCTCGACATTTCGAAACTGGACGCGGGCGTGGTCACAGCCAATCCGCGACCATTTGCGTTGGGTCCGCTGTTCGAGCGCATCGCCAGCGAATATCAGCATGCCGCTCAGGACAAGGGATTGATTCTGCGGGTCAGGCCAAGTGCGTACTGGATTGACAGCGATCCGCTGCTGTTTGAGCGCATCCTGCTCAATCTCGTTACCAACGCCCTGCGTTACACGCCTCGTGGCGCCGTGATGGTGACAGCCCGCAAACGCGGCACACGCATCCACATCGAAGTGCGTGACAGTGGCATCGGTATTCCGCAGGAAGCGCAAGACAGTGTGTTCCAGGAATTCGTGCAACTCGACAATGCGGCACGCGACCGCAGCAAAGGGCTCGGACTGGGTCTCGCCATCGTGCGCCGCCTTGCGGAGCTGCTGGGCCATCACATCACGCTCACCTCGCTGCCGGACCGCGGTTCGATCTTCAGCGTTGAAGTGCGCGCTGCGCGTCCGATCGAAAACAAGGCCAAGGACGAGAGAGCGGGCGTGGATCTGGTCGGACTTATCGTCGCCATCGTCGATGACGACGCCTTGGCAATGGAGAGCCTGGCCGGTTTGCTGCGCGCCTGGGGCTGCTATGTCGTCTCAGGAGAAAGCCTCCACGCTCTGCAGCATGCGCTGGCTGACAATGACGTCGCGCCGCAAGTCCTGATCAGCGACTTCCGCCTCCCGGGCCCGCATAACGGGCTGGAAGTGATTGCCGCCTTGCGCCAACAATTCGGCCCCGGCCTGCCGGGCCTGTTGCTGTCGGGCGATACCGGACCGGAAGTGCTGCGCCAAGCCACCGATCTGGGCATTCCATTGCTGCACAAGCCGGTGCGCCCGGCCAAACTGCGCGCCGCCATTTCACACCTTGCCGTGTCGCATCTGGCAGATGTGCGCGCCAATAGTGATGCCCACACCGGCGACAGCGCCACAGCCTGATCTCCGATCAATCAGGTTCACGCTTGCTTCGTTCGCGCCTGTACGCAATCGCAGCATGACTAAGCGGTACTATTGCATTTCGCACGTGCAGCATGCAGGTGTGCAAACGCATTCGCGCATCCGCCTCACCGCCGGATCGCAGGAGAAGAAGCAATGACCACCCCCCAAGACAACAATACGGACTTCGTACGGCAAATGTGGAGCAACCTGGGATTTGGCTTGCCTGGCATGGTCACGCCCACGCTGGACGTGGACGAGATCAGCAAGCGCATTACCGATCTGCGGGCCGTTGAAGGCTGGCTAAAGATGAATCTGTCGATGCTGCAGATGACCATCCAGGGCCTGGAGGTCCAAGGCGCAGCATTGTCCGCCGTCAGAGCAATGAGCCAGCCCGGCGAGAACGGCGAGTTGCCAGCCAATCCTTTCGCCAATCCTGCGCTGTGGACCTGGCCTTTCGCACAAGCGGCCTCCGCCGCAACGGACACGTCCCCTGCAGACGAACCGCCTCCCGATACGGGTGCGCGTCCTGCTCCGCGCAGAAACACCAAGAAATGATGCAGAGGATCTCACCTGAAATCGCTCGCAGGGCGACCACCGCGGAGCCGGCATGAGCAATGTCGTTGCCAGCAGCGCCTACGCCCAGTCAAACGACTGGCATCTGGCGCTGGAGCATGCCATCCATCGCCTGCAGCGCATTGATGGTGCCAATCTGGGCTTCGTGTACATCTCTGACCGCTTCACAGCCAATTGCGATGCAATTCTCGAGCGCCTGCGCACAGCAACCCCCGTGCGCCACTGGGTTGGCGCCAGCGGCGTCGGCGTACTCGGCTCGGAGCAAGCCGAACTGGATGCGCCCGGCATTTCGTTGATGTTGTGCCGCCTGCCCAAGGACAGCTTCCGGGTGTTCTCAGGGCGCACGCCACTGCCACGCGACTTTGCTGCGTACGGCGCGATTGTGCATGGCGATCCCGCGACGCCGGACATGAGCGAGCTGGTACAGGACATGGCCAGCAAGGTACGTGCAGGCAGCATCAGTGGCGGGCTGGCAAGCGCACGCCAGCATCCCGTCCAGATTGCCGATACCGCCCTTAGCGGCGGCATGTCCGGCGTGGCCTTCGACGAACGCATTCGCCTTGTCACCGGCGTCAGCCAGGGTTGCTTGCCCCTGCCCGGTGGCTGGCGGGTCACAGACGCCGACGAACACAGCATCACGGAACTCGATGGCCGCCCGGCGCTGCAGGTGTTTCGCGAAGCGGCCGGACCCGCACTGGGTGCCGACCTGCGCCGCGCCACACGCAATCTGCGCGTCGGTCTCACCGATGCCGAACAGGACAGGCGCATGTTCACCGTCCGCAATATCGTCGGCGTAGATTTGCGCCGCGGCCATCTCACCATCAACGACAACGTCAGCGAGGGCCAGCACGTAGTCTTCGTACGACAGGACGCGGACAGCGCCTCGGAGGATTTCCGCCAGATGCTGCAGCGCCTGCAGCAAGCCTGCCCCGAACCCCCTGTCTGTGGCATTTACGTCAGCGGGAGCGGTCGCGGCGGCGCGCTGTTCGACAGCGACGACAGCGAGGTCGCCATGATTGCCGAGGTCTTTGACAACTTGCCTCTGGCGGGTTTCTTCTCTTCCGGAGAGATCGCCGGTGATCGGCTTTACGGTTTTACCGGCACGCTCACACTTTTCTTCTAACCCGTTTTCTTACGACACTTTCACGAGCCAGTACTTATGAGCCAGACAGCATCGCCCGCGGCAGAAATCTTCAAGGCCTACGACATCCGCGGCATCGTCGACAAGAGCCTCACCACCGAAACCGTGCGTGGCATCGGCCAGGCCCTTGGCACCGAAGCCCTCAAGCGCGGCCAGAAGACCATCGTCGTCGGCTACGACGGTCGCCTGTCCGGCCCGCGCTTTGCCGAAGCGCTCGCCGCCGGCATCACCTCGACGGGTATCGACGTCATCGACATCGGCTGCGTCGCTACGCCTATCACCTACTTCGCCGCCTACCACCTCGGCGCCAACAGTTGCGTGTCCATCACCGGCAGCCACAACCCGCCCGACTACAACGGCATGAAGATGGTGCTCGGCGGGCAGACGCTCTACGGCGCCATGATCCAGGACCTGCGCCGCCGCATCATCGAGAACGACTTCGCAAGCGGCAGCGGGAGTGTTTCGAAGATCGACGTGCGCCCCGCCTACATCGAGCGCATCCTCAGCGACGTCAAACTCGCCCGCCCCATGAAGATCGTGCTGGACAGCGGCAACGGCGTCGCCGGCAATACCGCCCCCGAGCTGTTCCGCAAACTCGGCTGCGAGCTCAGCGAACTGTTCAGCGAAGTCGACGGCAACTTCCCCAACCACCATCCTGATCCGTCCAAACCGGAGAACCTCGAAGACGTCATCCACGCCCTGAAGAACGGTGATGCCGAACTGGGTCTCGCCTTCGACGGCGACGGTGACCGCCTCGGCGTTGTCACCAAGGACGGCGAGATCATCTACCCCGACCGTCAGATCATGCTCTTCGCGGCTGACGTGCTGTCGCGCGTACCCGGCGGCCAGATTATTTACGACGTCAAATGCACGCGTAACCTTGCGCCATGGATTCGCAAGCACGGTGGCGTGCCTGTCATGTGGAACACCGGTCATGCACTCGTGAAAGCCAAGCTCAAGGAAACCGGCGCCCCGCTGGCTGGCGAAATGAGCGGCCACATGTTCTTCAAGGAGCGCTGGTACGGCTTCGATGATGGCCTTTACACGGGTGTTCGTTTGCTCGAAATCCTGTCGCGCAGTCCCGATGCGAATGCCATTCTCAAGGCGTTGCCGGATGCTGTCAGCACGCCCGAGCTGAACATCAAGATGAACGAAGGTGAGCCCGTGCAACTCGTCGAAAAGCTCAAGGCGGCAAAGTTCGACGGCGAAGTCGAACGCATCACCATCGACGGTTTGCGCATCGAGTATGCCGATGGCTTTGGCCTCGCCCGCTCGTCGAATACGACCCCTGTCGTCGTGCTGCGCTTCGAGGCCGACAACGCTGCGGCGCTTGAACGCATCCAGGCGGACTTCCGCCGCACGATCGGCGCCGCCTGGCCGGGCATTGAATTGCCATTCTGATCACTGGCCTGGCGGACACAAAAAAGCCGGATGCTTGCATCCGGCTTTTTTTGTGCGCTCCCACTCATCTGATAGCGACTTACCGATCAGGCGGCTTTGGCAGGTGCATCGAAGAACTGCTCGTTCTCGGTCGAGCCGTGCAAAGCAGTGGTGGAAGACTGCCCGCCCTCTATCACTTGCGTGATCGCATCGAAGTACCCAGTACCCACCTCGCGCTGATGCTTCACCGCCGTAAAGCCGCGATCTGCCGCGGCGAACTCGGCCTGCTGCAGCTCGACGAAAGCCGTCATGTTCTGGCGAGCGTAGCCATAGGCCAGATTGAACATGCTGTAGTTGAGGCTGTGGAAACCGGCCAGCGTGATGAACTGGAACTTGTAGCCCATTGCACCGAGCTCATGCTGGAACTTCGCGATCGTTGCATCGTCGAGGTTCTTCTTCCAGTTGAACGACGGCGAGCAGTTATATGCCAATAGCTTGCCGGGAAATTCGCGATGGACGGCTTCAGCGAACGCCTTCGCATACGCGAGATCCGGCTTGCCGGTTTCGCACCACACCATATCCGCCCAGGGTGCGTAAGCCAGGCCACGCGAGATCGCCTGTTGCAAGCCTGACTTCGTGCGGTAGAAACCCTCCATCGTGCGCTCACCCGTACAGAAGGGCTTGTCGTTCTCGTCCACGTCGGAGGTCACCAGATCGGCCGCGTCTGCGTCGGTACGCGCCACCACCAACGTAGGCACGCCCATGACGTCAGCGGCAAGACGTGCAGCAACAAGTTTGGCGACGGCTTCGCGCGTCGGCACCAGCACCTTGCCGCCCATGTGGCCGCACTTCTTGACCGACGCGAGCTGATCCTCGAAATGCACGCCGGCCGCACCCGCGTCGATCATCGCCTTCATGAGCTCGAAGGCATTCAGCACACCGCCGAAGCCCGCCTCGGCATCAGCGACGATGGGGGCAAAGTAATCGACGAAGTCGGCATCGTTCGCGCCCTTGCCTTCCGACCACTGGATCTGGTCTGCGCGCGTAAAGGTGTTGTTGATTCGCCGCACCACGGCAGGCACTGAATTGACAGGATAAAGAGACTGGTCGGGATACATCTCGCCGGCGATGTTGGCATCGCCCGCTACCTGCCATCCAGACAGGTAAATCGCCTTGAGTCCCGCCTTGACCTGCTGCATGGCCTGGTTGCCGGTCAAAGCTCCAAGGGCGTTCACGAAAGATTCCTCGTTCAGCTGTTGCCACAGCTTTTCGGCGCCGCGTCTGGCGAGCGTGTGCTCAACCTGCAGGGAACCGCGTAGTCGCACCACTTCCTCGGCGCTATAACCACGCTTGATACCTTTCCAACGCGGATTCTCGGACCACTCCTTCTTCAACATCAGTGCTTGCTGCGTGCTGCTCATGGTTACGTCTCCTGGTCTATGTCAGATCAACATCGGTCTCCCACGTGCGGATTCGCAAGACAGAAAACCGACAAACCAGTATAGGCACGCTATTGCGTAGCAGCATTTTTGCAAGCGCGAGACGGATAATTTTTTTATCAATAAATAACAATAACTTGCAAACGTATTTTTATATTGTGAAATCAAAAAACGGCCTCTGAAATTCCTTTTAGACGTTTTTCGATCGCGGCGCAGCAATATAGGGTTTTCATCAGGTAAAAAAATTGGCCCGGTTCCCCGGGCCATCTCTATCAAAAACTGATGCGCTGAAACTGCAGCAATCAGGCGTGTGCCTCTTCCAGTTCGTCGAAGTGCAGCCCGACCTTGCCTGCCTCGTCCACATCGATCGTGACTCGCCCGCCGCTTGCCAGACGTCCGAACAAGAGCTCGTCCGCCAGTGCAGAGCGAATGGTGTCCTGGATGAGACGCGCCATCGGACGCGCTCCCATGAGCGGATCGAAGCCCTTCTCGCACAACCAGGCGCGCAGACCATCGGTGAAGGTGGCTTCGACCTTCTTCTCCTGCAACTGTGCTTCCAGTTGCAGCAGGAACTTGTCGACCACCCGCATGATGATTTCGCGATCCAGTGCGCGGAAGGAGATCGTCGCATCCAGACGATTGCGGAACTCCGGCGTGAACAAACGCTTGATCTCGGCCATCTCGTCGCCCAGCGCCTTGTTCGACGTAAAGCCCATGGTCGATTTCTGCAGCGCTTCCTGACCCGCATTCGTCGTCATGATGATGATGACGTTGCGGAAATCAGCCTGACGACCATTGTTGTCCGTCAGCTTGCCGTGATCCATCACCTGCAACAGGATGTTGTAGATGTCCGGATGCGCTTTCTCGATTTCGTCGAGCAGCAGCACGCAATGCGGCTTCTTGTTGACCGCCTCGGTCAGCAGACCACCTTGGTCGAAACCGACGTAGCCCGGCGGCGCGCCGATCAGACGGCTGACCGCATGACGCTCCATGTATTCGGACATGTCGAAACGGACGAGCTCGATACCCAGCGTATAAGCCAGCTGACGCGCGACTTCAGTTTTGCCGACACCGGTCGGGCCGCTGAACAGGAAGGCGCCGATCGGCTTGAGCGGATTGCCCAGACCCGAGCGCGACATCTTGATCGCCTTGGCGAGCGCGTCGATAGCCGGATCCTGGCCGAAGACCATGTTCTTCAGATCGCGATCCAACGTTGCCAACGCGGTGCGGTCATCGTTGGAAACCGAGCGCGGTGGGATGCGCGCGATCTTGGCTACGATGTCCTCGATCTCGTTCTTGCCGATGGTCTTCTTCTGACGCGACTTCGGCAAGATGCGTTGTGCAGCACCGGCTTCGTCGATCACGTCGATGGCCTTGTCCGGCAGATGACGATCATTGATGAAGCGCGCTGACAGCTCGGCCGCACTGGTGATTGCAGCCGTCGAATACTTGATGCCGTGATGCTCTTCGAAGCGCGACTTGAGACCCTTCAGGATTTCGATAGTCTCAGGCACGGTCGGCTCGTTCACTTCCACCTTCTGGAAGCGGCGTGACAGCGCATGGTCCTTTTCGAAGATCGAGCGGTACTCGTTGTAGGTCGTTGCGCCGATGCATTTCAGCTGGCCAGAGGACAGTGCTGGCTTGAGCAGATTGCTTGCGTCGAGCGTGCCGCCCGAAGCTGCACCCGCACCAATCAGAGTGTGGATTTCATCGATGAACAGAATCGCGTTCTGGTTCTCAACGAGTTGCTTGAGCACTGCTTTCAGGCGTTGCTCGAAGTCGCCACGATATTTCGTGCCGGCCAGCAGCGCGCCCATGTCAAGAGAATAGACCTGTGCGTTCTCGAGCACTTCCGGCACGCGGCCTTCGATAATGCGGCGTGCAAGGCCTTCGGCAATCGCCGTCTTGCCCACGCCGGCTTCGCCGACGAGCAGCGGATTGTTCTTGCGACGACGGCACAAGGTCTGGATGACGCGCTCCAGCTCCTTGTCGCGACCGATCAAAGGATCGATCTTGCCGACCAGAGCTTGCTGGTTGAGATTCTGCGTGTAGCTCTCGAGCGCGCCGCCTGCGCCAGCGGCTTCGCCTTCACTGCCCTCGCCCGGCTCTTCACCGGACTTGCCCGGTGTTTGGGAAGGATGGCTTTGCGTTGGTGCCTTGGCGATGCCATGCGAAATGAAGTTCACGACGTCGAGTCGTGTAACGCCCTGGCGCTGCAAGAAATAGACGGCGTGCGAGTCTTTCTCGCCGAAGATCGCGACGAGCACGTTGGCGCCGGTCACTTCCTTCTTGCCGGAAGATTGCACGTGGAGAATCGCGCGCTGGATGACGCGCTGGAAACCCAGCGTCGGTTGCGTGTCGATTTCGTCCGAACCGGAAACGGTCGGCGTGTGTTCAGTAATGAAATTGTTGAGCTCGCGGCGCAGCTCGTCGATGTTGACCGCGCATGCACGCAGCACTTCGGCTGCGGAAGGATTGTCGAGCAAAGCCAGCAGCAGGTGTTCGACCGTAATGAACTCGTGCCGCTTCTGCCGTGCTTCGACAAAGGCCATGTGGAGACTGACTTCCAGCTCTTGCGCAATCATTTAATCTTCCTCCATCACACAGGCCAAAGGATGTTGATGCTGCCTTGCAAAACTGCTGACCTGCTCAACCTTCGTTGCTGCTACATCACGTGGAAACACGCCACAAACGCCTTGTCCGTTGCGATGCACGTCGAGCATGACGCGTGTTGCCTGCTCCCGGTCCATCGCGAAAAAACGCTGTAAAACAGTGACCACAAAATCCATCGGCGTGAAGTCGTCGTTCAACAACATCACCTTGAAAAGACGGGGCGGTTGCAATTTCGTGCGTTCCGCTTCCAGTATCGAATTCGATTGCTTGCGAGTTGGCATGCGACCCATTCTAATCGCTTCGAACCAGACTTCAAGGCCAAGTTTCCCGGCCAAAAACCCATTCAATTCCTGTCGCGTCCCATGTGCACGCCTAGTTGTGCACACGCCCAACGAAAAAAATCCTACGCTCACTTGGCTTGCGGTGCACAACGCTCCGCTCATCGCCGCAAAAGCAACGCCGAAGTGCATCAGCATGCTCAAAAACCAGCAGCTACAAGGCCCGCCACGCACCTCACAAGAGCAAACTAGCAACTCATGTGCCGACTGGGTATCAGACCAATTTCAAATTTAATAATTCCTTGTGCGACGCGCCATTTGCGGAAAATTCCCGACTCTTGACGGCATCCTGTGCATGGCGTAAAAGCGCGCTGTGCCCGAACGGCGGCCTTGAGGCACGCAATTGGGGCGCACTGGTGTAGTCAGCCAGGATTTCCCAAGAGGCGCTTTTACAGGACGCCCAGTTTGTAACCAGGACATCAAGAAGAGTCAGAGGAAGACAAGATGGCAATCGGAACAGTTAAGTGGTTTAACGACGCAAAAGGCTTTGGCTTTATTACGCCGGACGATGGCAGTGAGGATTTGTTCGCACACTTCTCCGCCATAACAATGAATGGCTTCAAGTCACTGAAAGAGGGCGAAAAAGTCTCTTTCGATGTACTGCAGGGCCCCAAGGGCAAACAGGCTTCGAACATCCAGCGCGCCTCGTAAGTCTGGCCGGCGACAGCGCGAGCTGTCGGTGGCACACTGTAAGGCCCGCCTAGTGCGGGCCTTTTTCATTCTGGCTACGCTGCGCGATTTCGACAGTAGCGAAGCAACAATTCACAGATACGGGCAGTCTGCGCAGCTTCAAGAGCGCGACGCCGGATTCTTGATGCAGGACAAACGGTAGAGATGGCAACACGCGTGATCCTGTTGAACAAACCCTTCGGCGTGCTGAGCCAGTTCACTGGCGAAGAAGGGCAACGCACGCTCGCAGACCTCGTCAAAGTGCCGCATGTGTATGCCGCCGGGCGCCTTGATGCGGATAGCGAGGGCCTTCTGCTGTTGACCGACGATGGGCGCATGCAGAACGAGCTCGCCGATCCACGCCACAAGCAGCCGAAGACCTACATCGTGCAGGTCGAAGGAGAGCCCGCAGAAGACGCTCTGGCGCAGCTACGCGGTGGCGTGACGCTCAAGGACGGCGCCACCCGCCCGTGCCAGGCAAGACTCATCGACGAGCCCGCGTGGCTTTGGGAGCGCACGCCGCCGGTACGCTTCCGCAAGAGCGTGCCGACAGCATGGCTGGAGATCGTGATTACCGAAGGGCGCAACCGGCAGGTACGGCGCATGACGGCGGCCGTCGGCCTGCCCACCTTGCGGCTGATTCGCGTTGCAATCGGATCATGGCAGCTCGGTGACATCGCGCCGGGGGAATGGCGCGATGGCCTACCTCCACCCGAGGTCAAGCGCAGCTGGCGCTACAGAGAAGATCCGGACAATTGAGGCAAGTCGCTTGTGTCCCCCAGGACCTTGATCATCTGCAAGCACGGATGTTCGGGCGCCCATAGCTCCGGAAACACCTCGAGAGGCACGAAGCCCATCCGCTCGTAGAAGCTGCGCGTTTGCTGGTACTCGACAGAGGGATGCGAGGGAGCAAGCGTCTTGACCTGGAGCAGTCGGGCGCCCTGCTTCACCGCCCATGCCTCTGCGTGTCGAAGCAAGGCAGCTCCGTAGCCCTTGCTGCGATGATCGCCATGTATTGCGACGCAGTGAATCTCCCAAGACCGCGGGAAATGCTGACGCATGGAAACGAAACCGATCAGCTTTGCGTCGTGCCTGAGGTTGAACGTCGGCAAATGTGCGGTATCGCACACGTAGCCTTGCAGGGCAGATTCCACACCGAACCAGCGAGGCAGACTGCGCAGGATTGCCTCATAGGCAACTGCGCTATCCGCCGCCGGTCCGTCGATGTGCGGAGCGCTCAACCAGCCTCAGCCACACGCTTGGCAATGTGCGCCAAGGCTTCGTCGATCTGGTCGATCAGGATCAGGCTCAGATCGCCTTCTTTGAGCAGTTCGAGAGCGGTATCGATCGCCACGAACTCGCCCTGGATCTCTTTCACCTGGCTGGTTCTGGTCGCGCCTTCGAGGCCCTGGCGCAGCAGCGCGACGACTTCGCCATCGGCACGGCCGCGCTGGCAGGCGTCCTGATAGAGGATCACGTCATCGAAGGCATCGCCGAGAATTTCGGTCTGCTGGCGGATGTCTTCGTCACGGCGGTCGCCTGCACCGCTGATGACGACCGAGCGGCGCTTGGCCGGCATCGCTTCGACGGCCTTGACGAGGGCCGCAATCGCGTCCGGATTGTGGCCATAGTCGGCGATGACGGTCGCGCCACGATAGTCGAAGACGTTGAAGCGGCCCGGTGCGTTGTCGCTGTCGCTGACGAAGGTTGCCAGCCCCTCGGCAATTGCGTTCCAGTCGATGCCAGCGCCCCACGCTGCGGCCACGGATGCCATCACGTTCTCGACCTGGAAGCCGATCGTGCCATTGCGCGTGAGCGGCACCTGCGCGAGCGGAATGCGCACATTGAAATGACCTTCCGCAGCGACCACATGCCCGTTCTCGACGAAGACCACGCGCTTGCCCTGTGCACGATGCGTGACGATGATCGGGTGATGGTGATCGGCGGCGAAATAGATGACCTGGCCGGGACAACTGGCAGCCATGCCGGCGACGATGGGGTCGGCGGCGTTGAGCACGGCGTAGCCGTCGGTCGATACGTTGTTCACGATGACGCGCTTGAGCACGGCCAGATCTTCAACCGTGGTGATGTAGTTGAGGCCCAGGTGATCGCCGAGGCCGACATTGGTCACCACCGCCACCTTGCAGCGATCGAAAGCGAGGCCCTCGCGCAGCATGCCGCCACGTGCTGTTTCGAACACGGCTGCATCGACATCGGGGTGCATCAGCACATTGCGCGCGCTGCGCGGGCCGCTGCAATCGCCCGTATCAACGCGCTTGCCCTGGATGTAGACGCCATCGGTATTGGTCATGCCGACACGCAAGCCGCTCTTGCCGAGGATGTGCGCCGCAAGGCGCACGGTCGTCGTCTTGCCATTGGTGCCAGTCACGGCAATCACCGGGATGCGGCCGTCATCACCGGCTGCATAGACCTCGCTGATGATGGCCGAACCCACATCGCGGCCTTTGCCGAAGGACGGCGAGAGGTGCATGCGCAAACCTGGCGCAGCATTCACTTCGACGATGCCACCAGACTGCTCTTCGAGCGGGCGCAGCACTGATTCACACACCACGTCCACACCACATACATCCAGCCCGACCATATGCGCAGCTGCCACGGCACGCGCGGCGAGATCCGGGTGCACGTCGTCGGTCACGTCGGTGGCAGTCCCACCTGTCGACAGATTGGCGTTGTTACGCAGGATCACGCGCATGCCCTTGGGCGGCACGGAATCCGGCTTGAGATCCTGTATCTCCAGGCGCGCCACCGCGATATCGTCAAAACGGATTTTCGTCAGCGAAGTGGCGTGACCATCTCCACGACGCGGGTCGCGATTCACCGCATCGACGAGTTCGCGCACGGTGTGTACGCCGTCGCCGACCACCAAGGGCGGCTCGCGGCGCGCAGCCGCAATCAGGCGACTACCCACGACCAACATGCGGAAATCGGCGCCCGGCAGGAAACGTTCGACGAGGACTTCATCGCTGATCTCGGCCGCCGCCTTGTATGCGATAGCCATATGCTCGCGACTGACGATGTTGACCGTCACGCCCTTGCCCTGATTACCGTCCTGCGGTTTGACGACCACGGGCAAACCGATTTCCTCGGCGGCCTTCCAGGCATCTGCCTCGTCGCTGACCGGACGCCCCTTGGGCACCGGCACACCAGCGGCTTCGAGCAATTTCTTGGTGAGCTCTTTGTCCTGCGCAATGGTTTCCGAGATTGCACTGGTGCGGTCGATCTCGGCAGCCTGGATGCGGCGCTGTTTGCTGCCCCAGCCGAACTGCACCATGCTGCCCGAGGTCAGACGGCGGAACGGGATGCCACGCGACACGGCGGCCTGCACGATGGCGCCCGTCGATGGCCCGAGACGGACATCTTCGTCGAGTTCGCGCAAGGACTTCAGGGCTGCATCGAGATCGAAGCTGCTGCCATCCGCTGCGGCACGAATCAACTCCTGCGCGAGATCCATGGCCAGTCGGCCGACGGCTTCCTCACTGTATTCGACGACGACCTGATAGACGCCCGTCTCATCCGTCGAATTGGTACGACTGAAAGTCACCGGGCAACCCGCCTGCGCCTGCAGACCCAGCGCAGCGTATTCCAGTACATGCGCCATCGAGGGCTCGTCATCGTGCTTGGTCGGACGAATCGCACCGATCTGCGGGAACAGCGCGCGCAAACGCACGTCGAACCCCGGCAAACGCGCCAGAGACGTTTCTTCTTCCGTGCACACCACGACACTCTCGATAGAGAGGTGACGGCTCCACAGATTGGGGCCACGCAAGGCGCGAATTCGAGAGACTTCCATCAAACTTTTCCTGTCGTAATGCTGTTGTATTTTCTTGCCACGAAACGATCGTTCAGCGGCGTGCGCGCTTGCGCGCAGCGGCTTCAGTGCCAATGCCGAAACCGGTTTCGAAACTGTCGATACCGGTGTTGATCAGGTCCGGCGCCAGGCCCAGCGCCCAGGCCGCGGCCACTGCGGCGAGCGTGGCACTGGCAGGCGTCATCGGCTTCGCAGCGAGACGATGCGCCGTCTGCCCCTTGAGCAGCACGATGGCGCCTTCGCGCAACACGACGGCCCGACCATCGCTCGCCAGATGCGCGGCAATCACATCAGGCTTGTCGTCGGCACTGTAGAAAATCACTTCGCCATCGCTGTGCTCCGCCATGGCGGCAACGCCGGCATCGTCGGCATTCAGCACGGCCGCGCCTTCATCGAGCACGACGTCGACCTGTGTGCGCAGCACGCCTGCCATCTGTTCATCGTCGCGGATGTCATAGCGCTCGACATCTTCGGTGTGACGCAGTGAAGTCACCACGCCGACATTGCACCTGTCGTACGGCAGGCCTTCATGCAGGATCGCCGCGGCCGGCGTTTCGAAAACGGCAGCCTGCACGGTGCGATTGATCAGCAGGCGCTGACCGGCATGCCAGTTGGCGCAATCACTGCGCTCGACCTGGCGTTGATCGAAAAACAGGCCGTCGCGGCAAGCGACGCCTGCATGGCGACCGTCGATGTGCAGCAGCCAGGCGATGATGCGCGCCACACGTGTCGTGTCATCGCTCCCCGTGACGCCGACGATGGGAATACGGCCGTTGTTATCTTCGGGAAACAGATGGTCGACGATGGGTTGGCCCACCGCGCGCGGCGAGCCCTCCGCTGGGTGCAGGTGCATGAGCAGGCCTGGACCGGCATTCACTTCGACGATGGCGCCACGCTGCGCTTCGAGCGGCTTCGAGATGTCTTCCGCAACGAGGTCGACGCCCGCGATGTCGAGCCCGACGATGCGCGCCGCGAGCGACACAGCAGCGGCCACCTCGGGGTGCACCTTGTCGGTCACATCGATGGCGACGTTGCCATTTCGCTGCACGAGCACGCGCTGCCCCGCAGGCGGTACCGAGGCTTCGGTCAGGCCCTGGCGCTGCAGCTCGAGCAGGATGGAAGGGTCACGCTCAATAATGATGAGATTGAGCGGAAAGTCTTCGGTCTCACCACGGCGCGGGTCGGTATTGATCTGCAGGTTGATGAGCTCGACCACGTTGTGCTGGCCATCGCCCGTCACCCAGGCTGCCTCGCCCCGAGCCGCTGCCACGACGCGCTTGCCGACCACCAGCAGGCGATGTTCGTCGCCCGGCACGAAGCGCTCGACGATGACCTCGCTGCCTTCCTTGTCTGCAATGTGGAACGCTGCTTCGATCTCTTCACGCTTGGTGAGGTTGAGCGAAACGCCACGGCCGTGATTGGCATCCGAAGGTTTGACGACGACCGGCACGCCGATGTCCTCAGCAGCCTCCCAGGCCGCCTCGGCGCTTTCGACAACGCTGCCTTCCGGCACCGGCACGCCACAGGCCGCCAGCAAATTCTTGGTAAGGTCCTTGTCGCTGGCAATGCTCTCGGCAATCGCGCTGGTGCGGTCCGTCTCGGCTGTCCACACGCGGCGCTGGCGTGCGCCGTAGCCCAGCTGCACAAGGTTGCCTGCGGTAAGGCGGATGGAGGGAATGCGACGCTCCGTAGCCGCGTCGACGATGCAGCCCGTGCTGGGCCCGAGGCACAGCGAATCGGCGATGTCGACCAGACGCGCAGTCGTTGCCGGCACATCGAACGGTGTGTCATTGATGGCAGCCATGACGAGATCGCGCGCAGCCAGCAGACAGGCGCGCGTCACTTCTTCCTGACGCGAACGCACGACCACTTTATAAACGCCGCGCTTGGAGGTGCTGCGTGCCTTGCCGAAGCCCGTGCGCTGGCCCGCCATGTTCTGCAGCTCCAGCGTCACGTGCTCGAGGATGTGGCCGGGCCAGGTCCCCTCCTGCACACGGCGCAGGAAGCCACCAGGTTCGCCATAGCTGCAGCGGTGTTCGACTAGACCCGGCAGCCAGGCCGACAGGCGTTCGTAGAAGCCTGGCAAGGTGTTCGAAGGGAAGTCTTCCAGTTCGCCAATGTCGATGAGCGCTTCGAGCGCCGGGCGGTAAGTCCAGATGTTGGGGCCGCGCAGCGGACGTACATCGAGTATCTGAATGTCTTTTTTGTTCATCTATCGCGGGTTCGGGTAGGCGTCGCGTACTGCCCGCCATTCGCGCTGTGCCGCAGAAGGGCGGACGCAGCCTGGAGCGGCAACGCATCGCTGCAGGGTTTAACGCGGCTCACGGGCCAGTGGTTTACCAAAGCCGGGATTATCGTCCCAGCGGTCGCCTTGCGGTGGACGGGATGGCACACTATGGGCCCTGCCGCCCTTGGCGAAATCGCCAAAATCTCAATAAACATCATTCTTTCAATGGCTTATTGTAGACAGGCGGGGTTTGCAAAAAATTCCGCGAGGCGTCGTTCGCTTGAACGCCCGACAGCACGGACAACTTTGAGACGGGCCGCGCGTTGATAGCCATGGCCATGGCCCCACGCCACCCTACCAACAAGAAGTATTGAAGACACAGGCCCCGATGAAGCGCGACACCCTGCTGGATCTCTCCACCGATAACCGCCTGCCGCACACCTGGCGCAGCTCGCTTGCGGCGCGCCTGAGCCATAGCGACGACAGCATTCTGGCCACGCTCGAAACCGATCTCGATGCGCGTCTGCACTTCGTCCATGGCGTCGTGATCCTGACCGGTCGTCAGCTGCTGGCACGTGCGCCCGCCAACGAAAAGAGCGCCGACGACTGGCAGCACTGGGATCTCACCGCCGAACTGTCGCTGCAGCATTCTGACCATGCCGGCGTCGGTACGCTGGAGCTCTTCGATGGCACGCGCCGCCTCGCCCATTGGCGTTACACGCTGGCACAGAACCTTGCAGCGCTGCGCCTTATCAGCGAGTTCGCCAAGCAGATCGATCGCCTGAAGGGCAAGTCTGCGGATGCCGCCGAGGGCGCCGACACGGTCGAGCATTGCCCCCACTGCCGCGCGCCGCTGGCACCGGACGATGACGAGTGCCCGGTGTGCGCCAAGGAAATCCACACCCCACCGTCGACCTGGACATTGTTCCGCCTGTGGCGCTTTGCCAAGCCCTACAACGGTCAGTTGCTGCTGGGTTTCGTGCTGATGCTGGCCGGCACTGCCGCCACGCTGGTGCCGCCGTACCTCACCATGCCGCTGATGGACAAGGTGCTGATCCCGTTCCAGAACGGTCAGCAGATCGACACCACGCTGGTACTGCTGTGCCTCGGCGGCCTGCTCGGCTCCGCCTTGCTGGCCTGGTCGCTGGGCTGGGCACGCACCTACATCCTGGCGCTGGTGTCGGAACGCATCAGCGCGGACCTGCGCACCACCACCTATGAACATCTGCTCGACCTGTCGCTCGAGTATTTCGGGGGCAAACGCACGGGCGACCTTATCTCGCGCATCGGCTCGGAGTCAGACCGCATCAGCGTCTTTCTGTCGCTGCACGCACTCGACTTCATCACCGACGTGCTGATGATCGTGATGACCTCGGTGATCCTGTTCAGCATCAACCCATGGCTGGCGCTGGTCACCTTGCTGCCCCTGCCCTTCATCGCCTGGATGATCCACATCGTGCGCGACCGCCTGCGCACCGGCTTCGAGAAGATCGACCGCGTGTGGGGCGAAGTCACCAACGTGCTGGCCGACACCATTCCCGGCATTCGCGTGGTCAAGGCTTTCGCCCAGGAAGCACGCGAGACGAAACGCTTCCGCGATGCCAACCGACATAACCTGCAGATCAACGACCGCCTCAACAAGACCTGGTCCCTGTTCAGCCCCACCGTGTCGCTGCTGACGGAAATCGGCTTGCTCGTCGTCTGGGCTTTCGGCATCTGGCAGGTGTCGAAGCACGACATCACGGTGGGTACGCTGACAGCTTTCCTCGCCTACATCGGCCGCTTCTACGGGCGCCTCGACTCGATGAGCCGCATCGTCTCGGTGACACAGAAAGCAGCAGCAGGTGCCAAGCGCATCTTCGACATTCTCGACCATGTTTCGAGCGTGCCGGAGCCGACGAACCCCGTGTATCTGGAGACCGTTACGGGCCAGATCACGATCAGCAATATCGGTTTCCGCTACGGCAATCGCTCGGTATTGCGCAACGTCAGTCTCGACATCAAGCCGGGCGAAATGATCGGGCTGGTCGGCCACAGCGGCTCGGGCAAGAGCACGATGGTCAACCTCATCTGCCGCTTCTATGACGTCACCGAAGGCTCGATCCGCATCGACGGCGTCGACATCCGCTCGCTCCCCGTCGCCGAATACCGTCGGCATATCGGCCTGGTGCTACAGGAACCCTTCCTGTTCTTCGGCACGATTGCCGAGAACATCGCCTACGGCAAACCTGAGGCGACACGCGACGAGATCGTCGCCGCGGCACGCGCAGCGCATGCTCACGAATTCATATTGAGATTGCCGCAAGGTTACGACTCGCTGGTCGGCGAGCGCGGCCAGGGCCTGTCGGGCGGCGAACGTCAGCGCATCTCGATTGCGCGCGCCCTGCTGATCAACCCGCGCTTGCTGATTCTCGACGAGGCGACTTCGTCAGTCGACACCGAGACCGAGAAGGAAATCCAGCGCGCGCTCGACAACCTGGTGCAGGGCCGCACCACCATCGCCATCGCCCACCGCCTGTCGACCTTGCGCAAGGCCGACCGACTGGTAGTGATGGATCGCGGCCAGATCGTCGAGATCGGCAACCACACGGAATTGATGGCCGCAGAAGGCGCTTACTACCGCCTGTATCAGGCGCAAGCCAGGAATGAGGCCAATGCAGAAGCGGAAGGCAGCCATGAATAATCAGAATCTGAACCTGTCGCGCAATGCCTTCGGCCGCCTCCGCCTCGTGACCGACGACGGCACGGCGCATGACGAAGTCGTGCCGGTGCGCGCATTCCCGATTTCCAATCCGGGTGAAGGTATTTCCCTGGTCAGCCCGGAGGGCCGCGAACTGGCCTGGATCGAACGCCTCGATGCGCTGTCGGCTGCGTCACGTGCGCTCATCGAAGAAGAGCTCGGTGCCCGCGAATTCATGCCGGAGATCCGCAGCATCCGCAAAGTCTCGACCTATGCCACGCCGAGCAACTGGAGCGTGGAGACCGATCGCGGCGATTTCAGCTTCATCCTCAAGGGTGAGGAAGACATCCGCCGCGTCGCCGGCGGCACCTTGCTGATCGCTGACAGCCATGGCGTGCAGTTCCTGATCCGCGATCAATACAGTCTCGACCGCACCAGCCGTCGCATCCTTGATCGTTTCCTGTAATGGAGAAACCCCGCATGTTCCGCACCGCATTGAAAGCTTTCCTGCTGGCCACGTTCTTCTCGCAGGCGCTGCCAGCATCGGCACAAGCACCGGCGCCAAGCTTTCCGCGCACCGAGCTTTCCATTGGCATGTTCCGCGTCAATGCCGAAGTAGCAGCCAGCGAAGACCTGCGCATGTACGGCCTGATGTTCCGCAAAGAGATGCCCAGCAATGCCGGCATGGTTTTCGTCTTTGAGACCTCGCAGCAGTACTGCATGTGGATGAAAAACACGCTGCTCCCCCTGTCCGTCGCTTTCATTGATGAAACCGGAAAAATCATCAACATCGAGGATATGAAGCCGCAGACCGAGAACTCGCATTGCGCCGAAAAACCTGCACGTTTTGCGCTCGAAATGAACAAAGGCTGGTTCAAGGACAAGCACTTCAAGGCAGGGACGAAGGTGGGCGGTCTCGAACGCTTCGGCGCAACGCGCTAGCAAAAATCAATAAATTCCAGCCATAGCAGCCGACAAACGGTCAGATTTAACGTTTTGTGTCGATTTTGTGCTTTGCACATTGATCTCCAGATCTCTTTCATGCATTAATCGTCCTGCCGTACGAAATAGACGGCGAGTGTTGACCGGCTTCGAATCGGGCAACGTGACGTAGTTAAGAGATATTCAGGAGACAGCATGACTTTCAAACTGAAGGCGGCCGCCCTCGCGGTTGCCATGGCTAGCGGCTGCGCATTCGCAGCCAACACCGGCGGTTTCGCAACAGCAGACGGCGGTAACGTCACAGGCGCCCGCTCCTTCACCGCCGCCACCTACACGGAAATCAACACCATCATCGCCAACGCGCGTTACAACGACGCTGGCAGCAAGGTATCCACCGGCGCCTACCCGCTGATCATTACCTACACCGGTAACGAAGACGCGCTGATCGCCAACGTCGTCAAGGGTTCCACCAAGGACGCTTCGGGCAATTGCCCTTCGCCGCACTGGAGCGACGCGTATCGCTACGTTGAAGTGAAGAACTACACGGCCGGTATCACCATCCAGGGCGCAAACGGCTCCTCGGCCAACTTCGGTATCGTGATCAACGGCGGTTCGAGCAACGTCGTCGTCAAGAACATGAAGATCGGTGCACTCGGCGGCGCCAGCAACGATGCAGACATGTTCCGCATCGACAGCGCATCCAACGTGTGGATCGATCACAACGAAATGTTCGCGGTGAACAACGAGTGCAATGGCTCGCCTGACGGCGACCTGACCTTCGAGTCGGCCATCGACATCAAGAAGGCTTCGCACAACATCACCGTGTCGTACAACTACATCCACGACAGCAAGAAGGTTGGCCTGGATGGCTCCTCCGCCAGCGACATCGACGGTGGCCGCGAGATCACCTACCACCACAACGTGTACTACAACGTGAATGGCCGCCTGCCGCTGCAACGTGGTGGCTGGACGCACATCTACAACAACACCTACGACAAGGTCACCGAGTCGGGTATCAACGTGCGTACCGGCGGCTACTCGCTGATCGAGAAGAACTGGTTCCAGAACGCCTACAACCCGGTCACCTGCCGTTACGACGTGACCAACTGCGGCAAGTGGGATCTGCGTAACAACAACACCACCAGCGCAGCCAGCAACGCCACCTACGGCATCACCTGGACGGACTCGGAAGGCGGCGCCAATGCCGACGCATGGACCACCACGGCCGTGTTCCCGAAGACCCTGACCTACACGTATGAAGCCGTGTCGGCACAGTGCGTGAAGGACAAGCTGGCGCAGTACGCCGGTGTGGGCAAAAACGGCGCGCAACTGACCGCAGCAGCTTGCGGCACGAGCACTTCGTCCAGCTCCTCCAGCACGGCAGCTTCCAGCTCTTCGTCCAGCGTCGCGTCCAGCAGCTCGTCCAGTGCGGCCGCCTCGAGCAGCTCTTCAAGCAAGTCCTCCTCTTCGAGCAGCGTTGCTTCCAGCAGCTCATCGAGCAAGTCTTCTTCGTCGAGCAGCGTGGCATCGAGCTCTTCTTCGAGCAGCGCCGCTTCCGCGCCAGTCCTGACCGGCACGGGTGACTATCCAGACGGCTTCACCAAGTGCGCAGCACTGGGCGAAACCTGCGCAGTCACCAAGGGCACGGGCTGGGTCGCATTCGGCCGCAAGGGTAGCTGGGTCACCAAGAAGGTTACGGTGGGCGGCAGCATCGCTTGTACCGTGGCAGCCTTCGGCAGCGATCCTGCAGGCAACCCGAACAAGTGCTCTTTCCAGAACTGATAAGCTCACCCGCGTAGCCAGCCTCCGGGTTGGTCACGCAGGAAAACAAAAAACCGCGCTCAGGCGCGGTTTTTTGTTTGGGGCATGGCCAGCAAGGCGCTGGCCGAACCGTGAAACCGATGATTAACGCTTGGCTCGTGAAGCCAGCGAATCACGCACGAAATTGAGGGAGCTGACACCCAGTGCCGCGACCAGGCCGGTCAGCAACACACCCAGCAGGCCTATGAGCACGGCAAGCAGCCTGGTCGATGCAAAGTGCGGAGAGAAGTCTCCATAGCCAATCGTCAGGCCGGTCACGAAAGCAAAGTAAAGCGAGTCGAGTATGGACCAGCCCTCTAGCCGCCCGATCAGCACGCCCAACCCCGCGATGAAAATCAGCAGGCCGGAGAAAATGGGCCACAACACGCGGATGCCATCCCGCATGGCACTGAAAAATGCCCGGCGCAGGATGCGTGACGAAACCCCCTTGAACTCTTCTTCGAATTCCATGATCTCCCCTGATCTGGTTTGGTTTGGTTTCCATGCTTGCCCGACGCATGCGCCCCGCAGGCTCGCCACCACCCCTGTGGGTCGCCCAGGGGCGGATAGCAAAACGCCGTCATCCGACGGCGTTTGTTTGGGTTGCTTACTGCTTGCCAGATCCGCCCAGCAGAAACGCCACCGAGCGGGTCTTGCCCCGCGCCGGGGGGCTGCTGCCCTCGAGAGCGGGACTCTTGGGCGCGGCTGCGGGCGCCGCGGCAGCATCTGTTGCGGCATACGGGCGCGAAAAGTCAAAACCATCCGGCGCGATCATGTTGTTGGCATTGCTGCGCGCACGCGGCGGACGCCCCTGGCTGCGCTCGGACGAACCGGATTCTGCATCGCCGCGCGGGCGACGTTCTTCCTGACGCGGACGACGCGGACGCAGCAGCTCTTCTGGCTTGGTATCCGGCCCGAAGCCCGGCACCAGCTCCTGCGTCACCTTGATCTTGATCATCTTCTCGATGGCGTTCAGGCGCGGCTGTTCTTCCGGCGCAACCAACGAAATTGCGCGCCCCGACTTTCCGGCGCGACCGGTACGGCCAATACGGTGGATGTAGTCTTCCGGATTCGGCGGCAGCTCGAAGTTCACCACGCAGGGCAAATCATCGACGTCCAGCCCGCGCGCAGCGACATCGGTCGCCACCAGCACACGGGTCTGGCCGGCCTTGAACTTCTCGAGTGCTTCCGTGCGCTGCTGCTGCCCCTTGTCGCCATGAATGGCATCGACCGAGATGCCTTCCTTCTCGAGGTGGCGTGCGAGGCGGCTGCAGCCGAACTTGGTGCTGACGAAAACGATCATCTGATCGCTGGTGCCATCGTCGAGAATCTTCGCCAGCAATTCGCGCTTCACGCTGGTGGAGACGGGATGCACGATGTGGCTGATTGTCTCGCTGACCATGTTGCGACGCGCGACTTCGATCAGCTGCGGATTGCGCAGCATGCTGTCGGCAAGCTTCTTGATTTCTTCGGAGAAGGTCGCCGAGAACAGCAGGCTCTGACGTTGTTGTGGCAACAGGCCGATGATGCGGCGGATGTCCGGAATGAAGCCCATGTCCAGCATGCGGTCCGCTTCGTCGAGGACGAGGAATTCCACCTGCCCCAGCTGGATGGTGCGTTGTTCGACGTGATCGAGCAGGCGACCCGGCGTGGCCACGACGATCTCGATACCGCTACGCAGTTCGGCGATCTGTGCCTTCATGTCGACGCCGCCGTAGATGCAGATGCTCTTCAGCGGAACGTATTTGCTGTAGGTGCGCACCGACTCGAAGACCTGCATGGCCAGCTCGCGTGTCGGCGTCAGGATCAGGGCACGTACCGGGTGGCGCGCCGGCGAGGTGCTGGTGCTGGCGTGGCGTGACAGGCGGTGCAGCAAGGGCAGCGTGAAGCTGGCGGTCTTGCCGGTGCCGGTCTGCGCGCCCCCCATGACGTCCCCGCCCGCGAGTACCACGGGAATGGCGTTGCGCTGGATAGGCGTGGGTTCGGTATAGCCTGCCTCATCAACGGCGCGCAGCAGTTCGGGAATCAATCCAAGTTCAGCAAAGCTCATCGGCAATCCGGTTTCAATCCGGCAAATCTCGTTAAAACAACGCGCGAGTATAACCGCTGCACCGGCCGGGCAATAGCCATGCTTTGCGGTAACGGGGGTTTTAGGGCGCCGACGGCGGCTAGATCAGCGCCAGATAGGCGGTGATCTCTTCACGATCGTGATAGAGGTGACGGGCGCGCATGACGTGGCTGAGCCCCTCGTCATCAAGGCGCGCGGAGATCAGCGCACGACACTTCTCGACTTCAACGTAGCGCTTCTTCATGGGCAGCTTGAGATTGAAGATGCTGCGCCGGCAACGCCCGGTCACGAACCAGTCGGCGATCAGTTCGGCGACGCGCGCCGGCTGCTCGACCATGTCGCAGACCATCCAGTCCACGCGCTGCTTCGGCCGCCAGACGAAGCCATCGGCGCGGATATGCTCGACCAGGCCGGTCGCCAGCACGCTCTCGGCGATAGGCCCATTGTCGATGGCACTGACCTTCACGCCGCGCTGGGCGAACTGCAGAGTCCAGCCGCCCGGAGCAGCCCCCAGATCGACCGCCTTGAGGCCGGCACGCAGCGTCGAGGCGCGCTCCTTCTCGCTCATCAGCGCAAAGAAGGCCTCGGCCATCTTCAGTGTGGAGCGGCTCGGCGCGCCGATCGGCATGCGCAGGTGGGCAATGCCCATCGGCCAGGGTGAAGCATCCTCCGGCATCGACACGCCGAAGTCGCAGGCACCCGAGGTTTCGAAGAACAGGTGCAGGGTCGGCGCGTCGGCCTTCATGGCCAGCATGCCCTTCTTCCCCAAAGCCTTCTCGAGATGCGGCGCAAATTTGCGCACGAAGCCCGACACCTCCTTGGCCTCGTTCGTATCGGCGAACTCGCAGCTCACACGGCCGAAGCGCAGCGGTGTCTTCGCGTAGAGGGCGACCAGATGTTGCGTGATGAAACCAGCGCGATCCTGCTCGGGCAGATCCTTGATGCTGCCCAGCCACGCAAAGCGCTCGCGCGCGAAGATCCATTCGCTGAATGGCAGCGCCGCCAGCAGGGCCTGCCAGTCGTGCGGTTGATCGAGCGTGAAACGCACCAGTGCGGTATCCGGCTTGGTGCGCACGACGCCGCTGATGCCGTGGCGCCCGCACAGGGCAATGACTTCGGCCGCGACTTCGCTTTCGAAGCCGGCACGGCAATGCATGACGAGGCCGGTGGCCAAAAGACTCATGGGATGAAGCTCGGACTTGCGGGAGGGGCGAAGTATAGCCGCACACCCGTCCACACCGTGCCGGGCGATACGGCACGCGCTACCGGCTAATGCGGCTCGGACTGCTGCCGTGCCTCTTGCCGACGCTTGCGCGCAGCAGCCCTGGCGGCGGCACGTTTGTCTGTCGCATCGTCCTCGGCGCCGGATTGCTCGTCCTCCGCCTTGGGCTCGGAGCCGGCGGCTGGCGTAGCTTCGGCATGCTTGGCATTCAGCAGGGTGGGCGTGAGCTCCGGCTTCACGGTCTCGATCTTGTTCTGCGTCATGTAGTCGTTCATGTCTTTCCAGCCATTGAAGACAGCCGCCTTGTTGGCCCCTGGATTGAGGGTGAAGCAGTCTTCGAGCGCACGGCCGGACTGGCGACATGCGCCGCCAATGGCCTTGCCTTCTTCATCACGCGCAGCGGCGTCCTTGGCTGGATCTGGAATGCCGAGACGGTCACAACCCGCCAGTGGCGTAAGCAGGAAAACAAGTAACAACAATGCGCGCATATAAGGAATAGCCTTGCCTCTGGGGCGTGACTCAGGGGATGAACGACCTGACAGTATTACGTCACCTGCCTGCGCCAACTTGAGAATGCCGTCCGGCTGCGCCCACGGCACTCCCCGCGGGCCGCGCTTTCCGCCCGTCGCTCGACAACACGACCGACTCGAGCCAGACACCTATAATTTCACCACCACTACTGCCACGAGGCCCTCCATGCCCATCCTTTCGAAGCTCACGTCATGTCTGCTCCAGCTCACACGAACCTGCTCGCTGCCGCTCTTTGGCGGCACCTTGCTGGCGCTGGCGATCCCCGCCCAGGCGGCTGAACAGGTCGTCGAACTTGAATTGGTGCACGAACTGGGCCCAGACAAGGGCGAGCAGCTGAGCAAGCTGGTCGAGCGCTTCAACACCACGGTCAAAGGCATTCACATCAAGGTCAGCAGCACGCCCTGGACCGAGGGCAAGCCCGACCTGATGATTCTCGACAGCGAATCCGAAGCGCAACTGTTGTCCCGCCGCGGCAGCATCAAACCCCTTTCGGAGATCCTCGCAGCGGCCAATGTACGGGTGCCTACCCTCGCGGTGCCGCGCATGATGAGCCCCGCATCGCTTGACGCGAAGGGTCGCGCCCAGGCCCTGCCGATCGGCCTCGGCACGCCAGTGATGTACGCCAACAAGCAGCAACTGATCAATGCCGGCATCGATCCCGATAACCTGCCCAAGACCTGGCTGGGCTGGCAGGAGGCGCTGGGCAAGATCCGCGGTTTTGGTTACAACTGCCCATACACCACGTCGGAGCCCGTCTCGACATTTATCGAGAACGTCAGCGCCTGGCACAACCAGCCCTACGCAGTCGGCAAGAAGCCGGAAATTGCGGTGAATGGCCTCATGCAGGTCAAGCACCTGGCCTTCATGAACAGCTGGGTGCGCGCCCAGTACCTGCACTTCTTTGGCCAGGGCAACAATGCCGAAAACGTCTTTGCACAGGGCAATTGCGTGACGCTGACGGCACCCTCGTCGGCTTTCCCGACCCTGCGCCGCCAGGCGAAGTTTGACGTCGTCGTCGCCCCCTTCCCGTACCACGACGGGGCTTACGGCGCGCCTCAGAATACGCTGGCCGACGGCCCCTCGATGTGGGTAGCGGCAGGCCGCACGCCCGCCGAATACAAGGCTGTCGCCCGTTTTGTGAGCTTCTGGCTGACGCCGGAAAGCCAGGTCGAATGGCAGGTGAATGCCGGCTATCTGCCACTCAACCCTTCGGGCCTGTTGATTGCCACCAGTTCGAAATTGCTTCAGGACGAGTTGCAAGCGAACCGGCTTGCCATTGCGGAGCTGACCAACAAACCGACCACGGACGCTTCGGCGGCCAGCCCTCTCGCTCATGCACCGGGCGTGCGTCGCGTGCTGGGCGAAGAGATGGAGAATATCTGGGCCGACCGCAAGCCGCCGAAGCAAGCCATGGACGACGCCGTCATGCGCATCCGTAGCGGACGCATGTAATGCGGGCCTTGCCGGAGTGGCCATGGCCCACCGTCATGGCACATCGCTGTGGCGGCGCTCTGGCGCCGGAAAATACCCTCGCAGGACTGCGTGTGTGCAAGGCCGTCGGCTGTCTCGGCGTCGAGTTTGACGTGATGCTGACACGAGACGGCACAGCCATCCTGATCCATGACGAAACGCTGGACCGCACCACCAACGGCAGCGGTGAGCTGATGAATTTCAGCGACACCTCGCTGTGGACGCTGGATGCCGGCAGTCATCACCACGCATCTTTCGAGGGCGAGCCGATCCCGCGTTTCGCGCAAGCCCTCGAACGCTGCCGCGCGCTCGACCTGGCCACCAATGTTGAGATCAAGCCGGCCGCCGGTTACGAACGGGCAACCGGTACGGCCGTGGCGCAACTGGCGATGCAGGGCCGCGACCCGGGCGCAGTGCCCCCATTGCTGTCTTCCTTTTCCTCCACGGCTTTGCTGGCTGCCGCGCAAGCAGCACCACAACTGCCGCGCGGCTGGCTGGTGGATACGCTCCCGGAAGACTGGAAAACGCATTGCCATGCGCTGGATGTCGTCTCGATCCACACCAATTGCGCTCACCTGACCGAAGCCCAGGCCGATGCGATCAAGAGCAGCGGCATACGCCTGGTGGTCTACACCGAGAACGATCCCCAGCACGCCCGTCTGCTGCGCAGCTGGGGCGTCGACACCTTCATCACCGACCGCCCGGACCTGATCCGCATCTGAGCCTCACCTCAGGCGACGCTAGCGATCCCTCAGCGGGTCGCTGACACAACACTCCCCCGCCTCGTGGTCTTCGCCGGACGCTCTGCGTTCGCGATGCTGCCGGCATGCACATGCCGCCCCTCTCCACCAGGCCCCTTGCACGACCAGACACGGCGAATTTCCCAAATTTGCCAATGAGAACTATTCGCATTATTATGCCTGCACTTTTCAAAGGACCTTCACCATGCGCACTTTCCGTCTTCGTAACGCCCTGTCTGCAACCGCGATTGCCCTCAGCGCACTCGTCACCGGCCTGACTGCAACGCAAGCGCTGGCCGATGCCGACATCAAGCTGGTCATCGAAAACCACAAATTCACGCCAGCAGAAATCCGCGTTCCCGCCGGCCAGAAGATCCGCATCGTCATCGACAACCGCGACGCGACGCCTGAAGAATTCGAAAGCGCCACGCTGCGTGCCGAAAAGATCATTCCGGGCAAGAGCAAGGGCATGGTCATCGTCGGTCCGCTCAAGCCGGGCAAATACCCCTTCTTCGGTGAGTTCAACGAAGCCACCGCGCAGGGCGTGCTGATCGCCGAGTAAGCAAGCACACCCTCCTCTTACAGGCACAACAGAAAGTCACTCATGCTCGGCACTGCCATCATTCTTTTTCGCGAAGTCCTTGAGGCCGCGCTCATCATCGGCATCATCGCCGCCGCCACACGTGGCGTGCGCAATCGCGGCTTGTGGATCGCCGGTGGCGTCACGCTCGGCATCGCCGGTTCGTGTTTCGTCGCAGCCTTTGCCGGCAGCATTTCGAATCTGGCCGAAGGCGTTGGCCAGGAGTTGTTCAATGCAGGCATCCTCGGCATTGCCGTTGTCATGCTCAGCTGGCACAACATCTGGATGGCACGTCACGGCAAGGAGCTGGCGGCGCAAGCCAGCGCCGTCGGCAAATCCGTCGGCTCGGGCGCTGAGTCGGTGACCGTATTGCTGACCGTGATCGGCCTGGCCGTCCTGCGGGAAGGCTCCGAAGTCGTGCTATTCCTCTACGGCCTGATCGCCCAAGGCGGCACAACCGTGGGTTCGATGGTCCTGGGCGGCGTGCTGGGCATGCTGGCGGGCGTCGCCGTCGGCACCGCGCTGTACTTCGGCCTGCTGCGCATCCCGCTGCGCTGGTTCTTCCAGGCCACCAGCCTGCTGATCCTGCTGCTGGCTGCAGGCATGGCCGGTCAGGCTGCGCGCTTGCTGATCCAGGCAGACAAGCTGCCCTCGCTGGCGGATCCACTGTGGGACGTCTCGGGCATCCTGCCTGGCGACTCGGCACTCGGCACCGTGCTGCACGCCCTCGC
Source organism: Uliginosibacterium silvisoli (assembly GCF_036017035.1). NCBI lineage: Bacteria > Pseudomonadati > Pseudomonadota > Betaproteobacteria > Rhodocyclales > Zoogloeaceae > Uliginosibacterium > Uliginosibacterium silvisoli. The sequence continues at coordinate 110,263 of NZ_JAYXHS010000001.1, forward strand.
CGGCTACGACCCGCAACCGACCGGCATGCACATGCTGTTCTACGTGGTGACGTTCATCGTCGTGCTGATCGGCATGCGCCTGGCAGCGCCGAAAAAGTAAGCGCGTCACAACCACATGAAAAAGGCGCCCGAGGGCGCCTTTTTCATGTCCAGCAATTGCAGGCCCTAGCGGAACACAACGGTCCGGTTGCCATTGAGCAACACGCGATCTTCCAGGTGATAGCGCAAGCCACGCGCCAGCACCGCCTTCTCGATATCACGCCCATAGCGGACCATGTCGTCGACCGAGTCGGAGTGATCCACGCGGATCACGTCCTGATCGATGATGGGGCCCTGATCCAGATCGGCCGTCACGTAGTGGCAGGTCGCGCCGATAAGCTTCACCCCGCGCTCGTAGGCCTGGTGGTAAGGCTTGGCGCCGACGAAGCTGGGCAGGAAACTGTGGTGGATATTGAGGATGCGGCCGGGGTACTTCGCACACAGTTCTGGCGACAGGATCTGCATGTAGCGCGCCAGCACCATGCAGTCGCCGCGCACCTCATCATAGATGCGGCCGATCTCGGCGTAGGCCTGCAGTTTGTTGTCAGGCGTCACCGGCACGTAATGGAACGGGATGCCATGCCATTCGACGAAGCCACGCAGGGTTTCATGATTGGAAATGACGCAGGGAATCTCGACATCAAGCTCCTTGCTCTGCCAACGCGACAGGAGGTCGTAGAGGCAGTGCTCCTGCTTGCTGACCAGCAGCACCACGCGCTTCTTGATGGCGCTGTCGGAAATCTTCCAGTCCATCTGCAGCTCACGACCCAGGGGAGCAAAGCGCTCGCGGAATTCGGCGAGGTGGAACGGCAGCGAATCGGCCTTGATCTCCATGCGCATGAAGTAGCGATCGGCATCGCGATCGGCATGCAGATTGGTCTCGAGAATCCAGCCGCCATGCTCGGCAAGGAAGGTCGACACGCGCGCGACGATGCCCACGCGGTCCGGGCAGGAAATGGTCAGGGTGTAGAAGCGCTGGTTGTGCATTGAGGTGCTTTCTTGTTCTGGTTGGATTCCGACGCACTCAGCCGATGACGAGCTTCTGATAGGTCTCGGCCAGCATTTCATTGAGCTCGGCAGTGATCTGCACGCGCAAGCCCGCGGTCGGCTTGACCGCCTCTCCGATTGCTGCGACGACGGCCGCGCCGAGTTGCTTGCGTTGTTCGATGCTGCGACCTGCCATCAAGTGGATACGCGCATGCACGAAGGCCTCACCGTCTTCGAAATTGCCGACACGGAAGTCCTGCAGCAGGATGGCGCGGCTCTTGACGCTCAGCTCCTCGTCGAACAGACCACTGCCGACGATGGCTGCATTGGCGGCCCGCAGCGCCGCCGTCGCGTCGAAGGCTTCGGTGAGATTGGCGGTGTACTCGATATTGATGTGCGGCATGGCGCTTCTCCGGTGACCCCGCGATGCGCGGGAGATATTCAGATCCGCGCCGCTGCCTTGTCGATCTCGGCGCGCAACTCGGTGTAGGAGCGCGTCACCGGATACTGCGGGAACTCGCGCACGACGTTTTCAGGCGGGTGCATCAGGATGCCGGCATGGGCCTCGCCCAGCATGCTGGTGTCGTTGTAGGAATCGCCGGCGGCGATGACCTTGAAGTTGAGTTCCTTGAACGCCTTCACGGCGGCGCGCTTCTGGTCCGGCATGCGCAGGTGGTAATTCACCAGCATGCCATCCGCATCTGCCTCGAGACGGTGACAGAACAGCGTCGGCTGCCCCATCTGCACCATCAGCGGCTTGGCGAACTCGTAAAAGGTGTCGGACAGGATCACGACCTGATAGGTCTCGCGCAGGCTGTCGAGGAAGTCCTTGCAGCCTTCCATCGGCCCCATCTGTGCAATGACGGCCTGGATATCCGGCAAGCCGAGCTTGTGCTGCTTCAGGATGTCCAGCCGGTACTTCATCAAGGTGTCGTAGTTCGGCTCGTCGCGCGTCGTACGGCGCAACTCAGGAATACCGGTACGCTGCGCAAACTCGATCCAGATTTCCGGAACGAGAACGCCTTCCATGTCGAGACAAACGATTTGCACTTGAGAAGCCCTTGAATCAGTTGAGAGTTGAATACGCCGTCGCGCCAGCACGGCGCCGCGGGATTCTACCTCGACGCAGCCCGCTCTCAACGCGCAGCGCAGCACGCGCTGTGCCCGCAGCTTGCCGGCCCAACGCTACTCGCTCATTACTTCGGGCAGGCGCAACTGCCTTCAACCGGGATCTCGGTCCGCGCACCACCGTTCTGCTGCACCAGCAGCTTGCCCTGGTAGCTCGCCGTGCACTGCGTCTTTGCCGGACAGCCGGATACCGCCATGCCCAGCATCTGGATCTGCCAGTCGCCATTGGCCACGAACAGCACCAGCCGGTCATTCGGTTGCGGACGCCCGCTGCGCTCGGGCATGCGTTTCTGCTGGCGCAGTTCCAGCACGTGGCGCTGGCCCTCGGTGCGCACCACGGCCTGCTGCTTGCCATCGCTCGCCCAGTGCATCAGCGGCATCTCACCCTTGCTCTTGTAGCGCACGAAACTGCAACCACATACAGCAGGAATGTCGGTCGACAGCAAGGGCAGGAGCGGGTCCTGTTTGGCCGCCACGGAGGGATTGCCTGCCGCCATGACAGTCAGTACTGCGACGAATGCCAGCTTCACGATTTTCAGCATGCTTTTTCACCTGGATGCAGTGCAGGGCACTGCTTGTAGAATGCTTTCATGTCAGACCCCAGCCCCACGCCACTCCCCACTCCAGTTCCCGTAGCCCCTACTGCTACGCCCAACCCGCCTGTTCCGCCGCGCGAACCCGATGTGTTCGACTGCTGCAACAACGAATGCGGTGAGGCCTGTGTGTGGACGATCTACTACCGGCTCAAGAAACAATACGAGGCTGACCTCGAGGCCTGGCAGATCGCGCAACTGCTCGCCGAATGAGGCTCTGTGAAGCCGGCCCAGCGGCCCCTCAGCTGCCCTTGAGCGCGTAGATCGCTGGCGTATTGCGCCAGTAGCCCTTGTAGTCCATGCCACAGCCGAACAGGAAACGATCCGGCAGATCCAGCCCGCAGAAATCCGGGCGCATGCCGGGCCGGGCCTTGCGGTCGTGCTGCTTGTCGATCAACACAGCGGACAACACTTCGCTCGCGCCTTCGTTGCGCAGGTGCTCCATGACGGCCAGCAAGGTATAGCCCTCATCGAGGATGTCATCGAGCACCAGCACGCTGCGGCCGCGCAGATCCTGCGTCGGGCGCACGCGCCAGTCGAGCATGGTGCCGTTCAGGGCATGGCCATAACGCGTGGCATGCAGGTAGGCGACTTCCAGTGGGAAGTTGAGCCTCGGCAGGATCTTGCCGGCCAGTACCAGACCGCCGTTCATGATGGTGTAGACCAAGGGGTCTGCGTCGCCGAGTCGCGCCGTAATGGCCGCAGCCATGTCGTCCAGCGCCTGTTCGATGCGCGCTTCGTCGGCCAGGCAATCTGCCTCGGCACGCACCTGCTTCACTTCTGCCAGCAAGGCTTGTTTGTTTTCGGGCATATCGTCCTGTCTGCTACGTGTGGGTGAATCAGGCGAATTCTATCCAAGGCCTCGTCCACCGGCGCATTCGGCGCTTGAGTCTTCGCAAAGAAATTGCCCGGCAAGGCATAATCGCAGCTCACCTGCCACCCCGGCTGCGAATCAACCCTCAAGCTCCCAAGCCCCGTGCCCCCCGAAGACGCGCTCACACACCCCACAAGTCTCGGCCAGTCCGACAGCCTCTGGCACAGGGAGCTGTGGCCGCGCATGAAAGTCGCTCCCCTGCTCAAGGGACTGGGGCTCACTGCGTTCCTGACGATCTTCTTCATCATCTACCTGTGGCTGCTGAAGAACCCCGCCTTCGCAGTCACGGTCATGCCGGTCACCGCACTCGACCGGGCCATCCCGTTCCAACCCGAATCCCTGCTGCTGTACGTCTCGCTGTGGGTCTATATCGGCTTTCCGGCAGCGTTCTTCGGCTCGCGCAAGGGCCTCATCGGCTATGGCTTTGCGGCCTGCGCGCTGTGTCTGATCGGGCTTGGCTGTTTCTACCTCTGGCCCACCGCCATTGCACGGCCGGACATCGACTGGAGCCGCTACCCCGGCTTTACCTTCCTGCAGAACATAGACGCAGCAGGCAATGCCTGCCCGTCGATGCACGTGGCCTCGGCACTGTTTTCCGCCATCTGGCTGGATCGTCAGCTACGCGTCATGCGCACCGGCATGGGCCTGCGCGTGGCGAGTGCATTGTGGTGCCTGGGCATCATCTATTCGACGCTGGCCACCAAGCAGCATGTCGCGCTCGATGCCCTGGGCGGCATTGTCCTTGCCTTGCTCGTGACGGCTGCCGCATTCCCCTTGAAACGTCACCTCGGGCGGCCCCAGCGCGTGCCCGGGCCTGATAGCGGGTCTGATATATAATTCGCCGCGCTATTTTCACCTTCGTCACCATTTGCGCCACTGCAAGTGATGTGGTCCATGCAAGCCCCGGCTGGAATGGACTTGAACTTCCAGCACTGCCACGACAGGCCCATTAAAGACATGTCCACAACCCAAGACTCCATCGCATTCGAGCGCGAAGTCGCGCAACTCATCGTCGAAGCCCTCAATCTCGAGATCGCTGCCGAGAGCGTCGAACCAGAGGCCCCTTTGTTCGGCGACGGCCTCGGGCTGGACTCGATCGATGTGCTCGAAATCTCGCTGGTCGTATCCAAGAAGTACGGTGTGCAACTACGGGCCGACAATCAGGACAACACGCACATCTTCACCTCCCTGCGTACGCTGGCGGCGCACATCGCCCAGCACCGCAGCAAGTAAGCCACGGCATCATGGCGCGCACGGCATTGCGCATCGCGCTCTTCGGCGCGTTCGGCATCGTCTATCTGTGGATGGCGCATGAAGCCGCCACGGCAGCCCAGCCCACCTCGCTGGTCGTCATCACCGGTTTCCTGCCACTGTCGATGATGCTCGCGGTCTGGGGCTGGCAAACGCGCGCGCGCTGGCTCGTCCTGCTGGCCCTGGCCAGCGTCTTTGCGCTGCTCTACGTCTTCACGCCGCAACTGATCCACAAGATCGTGTGGGTGTATTTCCTGCAGGACCTCTCCTGCAACCTGTTTGCGGCGTGCATCTTCGGCTCCACCCTGTTGCCGGGCAAGGAAGCCTTGTGCACCCGCCTCGCGCGCATGGCGCGCAGCTTCATGACGCCGCGCGTCGAGCGCTACACACGCCAGATCACCTGGGCGTGGACGATCTTCTTCGGTTTTTGCGTCGTGCTCAGCGCTGCGCTGTTTCTCAGTGGCCACATCGAAGCCTGGTCGTGGTTTGCCAACGTGCTCAATCTTCCGCTGATCGGCGCCATGTTCGTGGTCGAATTCTTCACGCGCATGCTGGTGATCCCCAAGGCCGAACGCTCGGGCATCTCCGAGACGATCCGCTCGGTTGCAGCCTATGGCGATCGCAGCACATGAACGCGGCGGCGCCCTTTTCGCAACTGCACACCTTGCCCCTCTCACCCACCTGCCATCCGAGTTGACCTGCCCCATGACTTCGCTTGCTCTGTTGCCGCGCTCCGACTGGAACGCCACCGTGGCCTGGCACGCAGGTCAAGCGGTGTCGCTGGCAGCCTTCGTGCGCGACATCCGCGCACTCGCGGCACAGCTACCGGAGCAGGGCCAGGTCATCAATCTGTGCAGTGATCGCTACCTGTTCGCGCTCGGTTTTTTTGCCGCCACCTTGCGCGGCACGATCACCCTGTTGCCGAACGCCGTCTCCGCCGAGATGTACGCAAGGCTGCACAGCGAATTCCCGCAGTTGCAAGCGCTCACCGAGATCGCTTGCGATGCAGGCGGCCTGCCGGAGTTGCGCGTCGGCCGCACGCCTGACGACGCACCGCTGCTTCAGGACATGCCCCAGATTCCCGTCGACCGTGTCGTGGCGCGGCTGTACACCTCAGGCTCGACCGGCGTACCGCAACCGCACGACAAGACCTGGGGCAAGCTGGTCGCAAACATCCTGGCCGCCGCCGAAGCGCAGTGGGCGTGGACGCCGGGCCCTTGCAGCGTGCTTGGCACCGTACCCGCCCAGCATATGTTCGGATTCGAATCCAGCCTGTTGCTGCCGCTGCTCGCCGGGGGCGTGCTGCAACCGGAACGCCCGTTCTTCCCTGCCGACGTGGCTGCGGCCCTGGCTGCCATGCCACGCCCGCGCTGCCTCGTCACGACCCCCTTCCACCTGCGCACCCTGCTGGAAGCCGGCGTCGCCGTGCCGCAGGTCGACCTCATCATCTGCGCCACGGCCCCGCTGTCGCAAGAGCTCGCTGCCCAGGCCGAGAAGGCGATGGATGCGGTCCTCTGTGAAATCTACGGTTCGACGGAAACCGGCCAGATCGCCACACGCCGCACGGTCATGACGAACGAGTGGCAAGGCTTCAAGGGCATCACGCTGCACGATGACGATGGGCGCACCTGGGCGCAGGGCGGGCATATCGAGCAGGCGGTGGCCCTGGGAGACTTGATCGAGCATCGCCCACCGGCCGACAGTGGCTGCTCACGCTTCGTCCTGCAGGGGCGTCTGAGCGACATGATCAACATCGCCGGCAAGCGCACCTCGCTGGCCTATCTCAACACCGTGCTCAACAGCATCGAAGGTGTCGTCGACGGCGTCTTCCATCAGCCGACGGATGAGACTCCCGGCATCGTCGCGCGGCTCGGCGCCTTCGTCGTTGCCCCCTCGCTCAAGCCAGCCGATATCCTCGATGCCTTGCGCCAGCGCATCGACCCCGTGTTCATGCCCCGCCCGCTGGTCTTCGTCACCGAATTGCCGCGCAACAACACCGGCAAGCTGACGCATGCCGCGATGCAGTCCTTGTCGAAAGACCTGACCGGAAAGCATGCATGAGCGAGCGGCTCGAGCTGTTCATCGCCGAGGACCACCCGGCTTTTGCGGGACACTTCCCGGGGCGCCCCATCGTGCCCGGCGCCTTGCTCATCGACCTCGCCATCCGTGCCGTCGCGCAAGCCACGGGGCGTCGGATCAGCAGCGTTGCACAGGCCAAGTTTCTCAGCCCGGCACTGCCGGGAGAACCCTTGAGCCTGAGCTTCGATGCCGGCGCGGACAGCGTCCGCTTCGATATCGAAACGGCCCACGAAGGTGGCGTACGCAAGCTGGTCTCTGGCCGTTTCAACCTGCACGCTGAATAGTCGCCATGAGCGCGCCCGGCAAACCCCTCGCCTCCCCGCCCCCTGTCAGCGCACAGCCGGGCGAGCAGCCTCCGGCACACTGGGCGGCTCGCAACGAACGTGGCTCTCCCTGGGCCATGCGCCTGATGCTGCGACTGTCACTGGCGCTGGGGCGCTGGCCTACCCGCCCCATCCTGTGGCTGATCGCCGCCTATTTCGTTTGCGCCGCGCGCCAGGCCCGGCACGCCTCGCGTGACTACCTGAGCCGCGTCCTCGGCCACAGGGCAAGCCTGTGGCATGTTTTCCGCCACTTCCTGTGTTTCTCGACCACGGTGCATGACCGCGTCTTCATTCTCAACGACAAGGGCGACCTGTTCGACATCCGCCTGTTTGGCGAAGAGACGATGCATCGCATGAACGACGAGCACGGTGGCCTGCTGTTGTTCGGCGCGCACATGGGCAGCTTCGATGCGTTGCGCGCTGCTGCACGCAATCTTTCCGGGCGGCGCATCACCATGGCCATGTACGAAGAGAATGCGCGCCACATTTCGCAGATGCTGGCCAGCGTCGATCCCGACGCAGCGAACGAGATCCTGCCGCTGGGCCGCCTCGACTCCATGCTGCAGGTACAGGAGCGGCTCGCCGCCGGGCAGATCGTCGGCATTCTCGCCGACCGCAGTTTCGGCAAGAGTGAAATGCGCCCGACAGAGGTACTCGGTGCCGACGCGCCGCTACCGACAGGTGCGTTCCGCATGGCAGCGCTATTGCGCGTGCCGGTATTCTTCATGGTCAGCCTGTATCGCGGAGGCAACCGCTACGACGTGCATTTCGAACCATTGGCCAATTTCACGGACTACTCCCACGCGGAGAAGGAGGCGCTCATGGAGACGGCACGTCATCATTACGCGGATCTCCTGACGCGCTTCTGCCGCGAAGCGCCTTACAACTGGTTCAACTTCTTCGAGTTCTGGAATGCCGGTGAAGCCACCACCACGCGGACCAGGTCCCGTCAGACTTCCGAACAGCCATCATGAAAAATACGCTGCGCCAGCTCAGGCTTGTCCTTGCACTCTTGTGCACCCTCGGTCTCTTGCCACTGCAGTCCGTATCCGCGGCCTCCTGGCAACTCCCCGATCTGATGAAGCTGCTGGCCGAGACACCTGCGGGTCGCGCCACCTTCGTCGAGCAGAAATTCATCGGCATGCTCGACAAGCCCGTCGTCTCATCCGGCGAGCTGAGCTTCACCGCACCCGACCAGCTCGAGAAGCGCACGCTCAAGCCGCGCCCCGAAGCGCTGATTCTCAAGGGGGACGAGCTGACGCTGGAGCGTGGCAAACGCTCGATGAAGATGTCCCTGCAGGAGCACCCGGAGGTGTCGGCTTTTGTCGAAAGCATCCGCGCCACCCTCGCGGGTGATCAGCGAGCCCTGGAGCGCGTCTGGAAAGTTGCCCTGGACGGCGCACCGAATCGCTGGGCATTGGTGCTTACCCCCCTCTCACCAGGCTTTGTGGCGCAGATACGCATCGACGGCGTACGCGGCGAGGTGCGCCAGATCGACATCGAACAGAGCGATGGCGACCGCTCCATCATGACTATCTCGAAAGTCCTCACGCCATGAGCGCAGTGCGTCGCACGCTGGCAGGCAAACTGCCGCTATTGATCTGGCTGGTCGCGCTGGTGCTCTGCGTCGGCGTGATCCTGCGCACGCATTTCGTTGCCGACATGTCGGCCTTCCTGCCGAGCAATCCGGATGCGCAACAGCGTGTGCTCGTCGAGCAATTGCGCGACGGCACCATTGCACGCTTGATGATCGTCGGCATCGAAGGCGGCGACGCAGCTTCGCGACATCGTGCCTCGCGCGAACTGGCGGCAAAGCTGCGCCAGTCGCCACGCTTCATCGGCGTACAGAACGGCGAGAGCGCCACGCTGGCGCGTGACCGCTCCTTCTACTTCAACAATCGCTACCTGCTGAGCCCTGCCGTCACCACCGAGCACTTCACGGCGGACGGCTTGCGTGAAGCCATCGGCAATTCGCTCGACAGTCTGTCCGGCAGTGCCGGCATGATGCTCAAGAGCCTGCTCGCCAAGGACCCGACGGGCGAGACGCTTGAGCTCATCGACAATCTGCAACAGGGCGGCGGCCCGCGCGTCGCTGATGACGTATGGGTATCGCGTGATGATTCCCGCGCCCTGCTGTTGTTGCAGACCAGTGCCGCAGGGTCCGACACGGATGCACAAGCGGCCACCATCGCAGAAGTGCGCAGCAGCTTTGAAGCGGTACGCGGTCAAAGCGGCGATCAGGCCAATGCGATGCGCGTGGTGCTGACCGGCGCTGGCGTGTTCTCCGTGCATTCGCGCGACGCCATCAAGTTCGATGCACGCCTGCTCGCGGGCTTGTCGACGGTGTTCGTCGTGATCCTGCTGCTGGCGGTGTACCGATCGACGCGCTTGCTGATCCTCGGCTTGATGCCGGTACTCAGCGGAGCGCTCGCCGGCATCGCTGCGGTAAGCCTCGGCTTCGGCCAGGTGCATGGCCTCACGCTGGGTTTTGGCGCCACGCTGATCGGTGAGGCGGTCGATTACTCGATCTACCTGTTCGTGCAGTCCGGCCAGAATTCGCAGGGCGCCGCGCCGCGCAGCTGGGAAGGCAAGTTCTGGCGTACCGTGCTGATCGGCGTCGCCACCTCGGTCTGCGGTTTCGGTGCCATGCTGGTGTCCGGCTTTCCGGGCCTCGCCCAACTCGGCCTGTACTCGATGAGCGGCCTGCTGGCGGCCGTGCTGGTGACGCGCTACGTGCTGCCCTCGCTGATGCCGAAGTCGGTCAACATGCGCGACATCGAGCCTATCGGGGCGCGCCTCACAAGTGCGGCGCACTGGCTGGCGCGCGGCCGCGTCATTGCCCTGGGCCTGATCGCTGCTGCCACCGTCTTCCTGTGCGTGCAGCATGCACACATCTGGAACCACGACATTTCGGCATTGAATCCGGTGCCGCGTGCAGACCAGGAGCTCGACGCCCAGTTGCGTGGTGAGCTCGGTGCGCCGGATTCACGCTACCTGCTGGCTTTCAATGCCGCAGACGAACAGGCTGCGTTGCGAGCGGCCGAGAAGCTCGACGCGCCACTGCGCAAACTGGTCGACGACGGCGTGCTGGCAGGTTTCAACTCACCAGCCCGCATGCTGCCTAGCCTTGCCACGCAACAGGCGCGCCAGAGTGCCATGCCCGATGCGGCGACACTGCGCAGCAATCTGCAAACTGCATTGGTCGACATGCCATTGCGCGCCGACAAGCTGGAAGGCTTCGTCGACGATGTGCAAGCCGCCAGAACACGCAAACCACTGACACGTGCCGATCTGGATGGCACGGCCAGCGCATTGGGGCTCGATGCCATGCTGGCGCGCAAGTCTGAGGGCTACACGCTGCTGATCCCGCTCAATGCCCCTGCAAGCAACGAGAAGGGGCTCGATCTGCAGCAGCTGCGCACTGCCCTCGCCAGCAGCCAGCTCGAGGGCGGCAATGAGAATCTGCACGTCATCGACCTGCGCGACCAGGCCGAGTCACTCTATGCCGGCTATCTCGACGAAGCCATCCGCCTCTCCGCCTGGGGGCTGGCCGCGGTGATCGGCGTCATCGCGCTGGCCCTGCGCGATGCCAGACGCATCGTGCGTGTCTTGCTGCCACTGGCCGGCAGCGTGGCGCTGGTGATGGCAGGCCTCGTGTTGAGCGGCACCATGCTCAGCATCCTGCACCTGATCGGCCTGTTGCTGACCGTTGCCGTGGGCTCGAACTACGCGCTGTTCTTCGATCAAGGCGATGAGGACACTACGCCGGCGCAGCAGCATCGCACCATCGTGTCACTGGTGCTGGCCAACCTCGCAACCGTCGTCGGCTTCGGTTTGCTGGCGACCTCATCGGTATCCGTACTCAGTGCGCTGGGCGCTACGGTCGGGCCCGGCGCGCTGCTGTCCCTGCTACTGGCCGCCGTGCTGGTACCGGCCAAACGAACCAGCGCCTAGCGCGCCTGTCGCACGATAGAGACAGCGCCCGGGAAAGGGAGAACCGCAACATGCCCCAGCAATTTTCCCGGCGCAGCGCACTCTGGTTGAAGCTCGCCCGGCAACGCCTTGGTGGCCGCCATGCTCGCGGCGGCAAGCGCCTGCTTTACCTGTGCTTCGCAGCGGCAGGCACGCTGCTGTCGGCCTGCGGTTTCTTGCCGCAGCCACATACGGTCCCCCTGCCCGCGCTGCACGACAGGCTGTCGCCCGCAGCACCGGCCAAACGTCTCGTCGTCATGCTGCCAGGCATCTACGACAAAGCCGCTGATTTCGTCAGCGAAGGCTTCGTCAAGGATCTGCGCTCGCGCGGCATCGACGCCGACGTGCTGATGCCTGAGGCACACTTCGGCTACTACGAGGCCCGCGACGTCGACCTGCGCCTGGAGCAGGACATCTTCGCGCCAGCCCGCGCACAGGGCTATCGCGAGATCTGGATCGTCGGCGTATCCCTCGGCGGTCTGGGCGCACTGCTGTATTCCTCGCAGCATGCAGAATCCATTACCGGCATCCTCCTGATTGCGCCCTTCCCCGGAACCGACAAGGTGCTCGGCGAGATCCGCCAAGCAGGCGGCCTGCGGAGCTGGTCAGCGACACCACAGGCGCAGATGGGCGATGAGCGCCCCGCCCTGCGCTGGTTTGCTTCAGCAGCGTCGCTGCAACAACAGAAGCCCGCCAGCGTGCCGGGCATCTTTCTGGCTACAGGCAAGGCAGACCGTCTGTTCGAAGGCCAGCGCCTGCTCAGCGAAGCACTGCCACCAGCGCATGTGCAACTCGTAGAAGGTGGGCATGACTGGCAAACATGGCGTCACCTATGGCAAGAATTTCTCGACGAAGGCCCGTGGGCCCTGGAGGCTGCCAAACGGGCACATCTTGATAGAATCCGCCTGTAACACCGTATGTTGTCCTGCGCCTGAAGCGCACCGCTCCCTGCCTCATTCATTTCTGTCCGATGGCGTCGAACCGAAACTCTCTTTCTGCACCCCTGCACCTGTCCGCCATGAGCCTGAGCTCCAGTCTCGGCCATGGTCTGCAGGCCACACTCGCAGCGTTGCGCGCATCACGCAGCGGCCTGTCTGATCAACGCTTCGAAACCGTGGAGCTGGCGACGTGGATCGGCCATGCGGCAGGTGTCGACGAGGTCGTGCTGCCGGAGTCGCTGCGCGCTTTCGAATGTCGCAACAACCGTCTGGCCTGGTTGGCACTGCAGCAAGACGGCATTCTCGAAGCTCTCGCTGCCGCGCGCGCGCGCCACGGCGCCAGCCGCATCGGCGTGTTCCTCGGCACCAGCACCTCGGGCATTCTGGAAACCGAGCAAGCCTTCCGGCGACGCGACGATGCAGGCAAGCTACCCGCCGACTTCCACTATCGCGAGACTCACAACACCTACTCGATCGCCGACTTCGTGCGCCATGCGTTGCAGCTCGAAGGCCCGGCGGTTGTCGTATCCACGGCCTGCTCGTCCAGCGCCAAGGTTTTCGGCAATGCCCAGCGCATGATTGCTGCGGGCTTCATCGATGCAGCCGTAGTGGGCGGCGTCGACTCGCTATGCCTGACGACCCTGCACGGCTTCCATTCCCTGCAACTGCTGTCTGCCGACCCGTGCAAACCCTACGACGCCACGCGCAACGGCCTGTCCATCGGCGAAGCCGCCGCCTTCATCCTGCTTGAGCGCGCCGACGTGCATGCTGCGCGCGATAACGACGTGCTGCTGCTGGGCGTGGGTGAGTCGGCCGATGCGCACCATATGTCGGCGCCGCATCCGGAAGGCCTCGGCGCACGCATTGCCATGCGCGCAGCCATGCAGCAGGCTGGCTTGCAGGCCAGCGACATCGATTACATCAACCTCCACGGCACGGCCACCCCCAGCAACGATGCAGCCGAAGCGCAAGCCATCGCAGCCGAGTTCGGCATGGTCACGCCCTGCAGCTCGACCAAGGGGGCAACCGGCCACACCCTGGGCGCCGCTGGTGGCACCGAGGCTATCATCTCCGCGCTATGCATCAAGCATGGCCTGATTCCCGGCGGGCTGAACATCACGCAACTCGATCCAGCCTTACAGGTGAACTATCAGCTCGCCAATCGCGACCAGCCCATCCGGCGCGTGCTCAGCAATTCCTTCGGTTTTGGCGGCACCAACTGCAGCTTGTTGCTCGGACAACGGGGAGCACGCTGACATGACAACTGCCCACACCACCGTCCACCTTCTCGGCCTCGGTGCCATCGGCCCCGGCTTCGCTGACTGGCCGACGCTCGCCGCCTTGCTGCGCGATGAACAGACCTGGTCGCACACCCCAACCCAGATACCGGCCCTGCAGGTATTGCCGCCGGCCGAGCGCCGCCGCATCGGCGTCGTCATCAAGCTGGCATTGGCCACAGGTCTCGAAGCTGCACAGCACGCAGAGCGCGATCCGGCGAAACTGGCCTCCGTCTTTTCCGCATCGAATGCCGAAGGTGAGAACTGCCATGCGCTGTGCGAGGCGCTTGCCGGCAGCGATCGCTTCATCTCGCCCACGCGCTTCCACAACTCCGTGCATAACGCGTCCTCCGGTTACTGGAGCATCGCCACCGGTTGCATGGCGCAGTCCACCAGCCTGTGCGCCTACGATGCTAGCTTCGCAGCCGGACTGCTCGAAGCGGCCACACAGGTTGCCAGCACGGGCGATGACTGCCTGCTGGTCGTGCACGACAGCGTCTACCCGCATCCGCTCGGTACGGCACGCCCACTGCTCGACAATATGGCGATCGGACTCGTCCTGTCCGCACAGGCGGGCAACCGGTCACTCGCCAGGCTTGACCTCAGCCTCAGCGCTGACGCAACACTGTCCGCAGTACCGCCGGAACTGGCCGCGCTGCAGACCGGCACGCCAAGCGGCCGCGCCCTGCCCTTGCTGAGCGCCGTGGCACGCAAGCAGGAAACCCGCGTGACTCTCGAGTACCTCGCGCCACTCGGCCTGAGCGTCAGCATCACGCCATGTCGTTGAGCGCGTCGACCATGCTCGATCGCCAGCAGATCGCGGCGCGCATTCCTCACACGGCAGACATGTGCCTGCTCGACAGCGTCGAGCACTGGGATGCCGACGGCATCCGCTGCCACAGTCAGAGCCATAGCAACAGCGATAACCCGCTGCGCGAAGCCGGGCAGCTCGGTGCTGCCTGCGGCGTCGAATACGCGGCGCAGGCCATGGCCATCCATGGCGCCCTGCTCGCAGGCTTGTCTGATGACACGCGGCCGCGCGCCGGCTTCCTCGCCAGCATGCGCGACGTACAGTTGCATGTCATGACACTGGACGACATCGTCGGCACACTGCGCGTCGAAGCAAGCCGCCTGACCGGTGACGGCCAGAGCATTCTCTACAGCTTCAAGGTCAGTGCCGGCGACACAGCGCTGGTAACGGGCCGCGCCGCCGTCGTGCTCGATGCGAGCAAGATCGAAGCAAAGCAGGCTCAACAAGCAATGGAACAGAAATGAAACGCGCTCTCGTGACCGGCGGCAGTGGCGCCATTGGCAGCGCCGTGTGTCGTGCATTGGCCGTACAAGGCCACCACGTCATCGTGCACGCCAACAGCAATGCAGCACGCGCCGAAACCCTCGCCGCAGAATTGCGGGCGCAAGGCCATTCCGCCGAGGCCGTGAGCTTCGACGTGACGGATACGGCGGCATGCGAAAGTGCGCTGGCCGCACTCGTCGAGGTCGGGCCGATCCAGATCCTCGTCAATAACGCCGGCATACATGACGATGGCGTTTTCGCCGGCATGAATCACGCACAGTGGTCACGCGTCGTCGACGTCTCGCTGAACGGCTTTTTCAATGTCACGCAGCCACTGATGCTGCCGATGATCCGCACGCGTTGGGGACGCATCGTGAATATGTCATCGGTCGCTGCGATTACCGGCAATCGCGGTCAGGTGAACTACTCAGCCGCCAAGGGCGCGCTGCAATCGGCGACGCGTGCGCTGTCCCTCGAAGTGGCTAGCCGCGGCGTTACGGTGAACGCAGTGGCGCCAGGCATCATCGCCTCGGAGATGACGGAAGGCGTTTTCGACAAGGAGACGATCGATCGCATGGTGCCCGTGAAACGCGCGGGCACCGCCGACGAAGTGGCCGCGCTGGTTGCCTTCCTCGCCTCGGATGCATCGGCCTACATCACAGGGCAGACCATCTCGATCAACGGCGGCATGGCCTGAGCCTGACAAGCCTCAGGTAGCGACCCTGCGCCAAAACAAGAGCGGCAAACGCAGGATTGCTCCCACAGCCAGGCGACTGTACATCCAGGTCAGCAAGACATTGTCACGCAGGTAATTGAAGTGCGAGACGCCGCCCTCATCGGCCCGCAGGTACTTCACCGGCGCAGCAATATTGAACGGCTTCACGCCGCGCCAGCACAGGCGTACAGCAGCTTCCGGATCGAAATCGAAGCGCCGCATCCAGCGCTTGCCGTGCATGACATCTGCAAGTTGCGCAACGGGATAGACGCGAAAGCCATAGAGCGCATCGCCGACACCGGCCCACAACGTGAGCAGATTGACGAGGGCGTTGGAAATCTTGCGCCCCCTGACCCGCACAGCCGGCGCACTATCGTCAAAAACCGGGCGACCCAGCACCATGGCCGCGGGCGCAGCCTGTGACTTCGCCATGAAGGCCGGAATCAGTTCGGCCGGATGCTGGCCATCCGAATCCATCGTCAAGGCGTGGGTGAAGCCCGCGGCGGCGGCCAGCTCCAGGCCATGCAGGACGGCGGCGCCCTTGCCCTGATTCTCGGGCAATACGATCACACGCAAACCGGCATCGTCGCGCGCCAGCGCCTGCAGGCGCTCGGCCGTGCCATCAGTACTGCCATCGACAACGACCCACACCGGCGACCACTGCGCGCGCGCAGCACTGACGGTGCCGAACACGCTCTCGCCCGGGTTGTAGCTCGGGATCAGGACCAGATGCGTTTGCGAGGCCTGCGTCGCGGCAGAGGACAGAGCGTTCATGAACCCACGGCCTGACTGCAGGGTTGCTCCGTTGCCGCGGGCAATTCGCACGCGCTGGGGAAATGCACGCCGGCCAGCTGGCGCCTGAACGAGGCTTCGAGCAATACCGGCAGCTGACGTGAATCATGCGGCGCTTCGAGGCGCTCGCCGAGACGGAAGGAGAAATGTACCGGCATGTCCGGGCGCCGCAACCAAGCCCAGCCCTTGCCGAGAAACGCCGAGTCGGTCTCGATGATCAGGGTCTGCACCGGCACGCCGGCACGCGCCGCAACCACGCCGACGCTACCGCGCAGGGGATTGATCGGCCCCCGCTCGGTACGCGTACCCTCGGGAAACATCAGCACATGCTGGCCCTCGGCCAGAGCTTCGATCGAGAGTGCCGTGGTCCCCAGAAACCAGTCGTTACGAATGTAGCCTGCGAGACGCGCGCCCACGCCCATGAGGAAGCTGTCGAGCAGGCTGGCCTTGGTGACACAGACGATGCCCGACAGGCGCGACAGCACCATCGGCGCATCGATACGTGTCGGGTGATTGGGTGCAATGATCATCGGCGGCGCATCGCGCAGTGCGTCCAGCGCGCTCAGATCGAAACGCGCCACGCCGATCAGCTCCAGCCACCACAGGTACAGGCGGAAGCCACGCATCACGCCCTGACGGCCGAAGCGGCGTGCCACGGCCTTCGGCAGTAGCAGCTCCGCCGGAATGGCGATGACGGTCCATACGATACAGCCGAGCGCCAGAGAACCCAGGCCCAGCCACAGAAGTACGTGCTCGCGCGCATGGCGCAGCAGCGTTGCCAATCGGTCCATCAATACTCCAATGCCAACCTGTCAGTGCAGGCTCAGGCAAAACCGACCGCTTCGATCTCAACCAGCAATTCAGCACGACACACATCAGCGCGCAAAACGACCATATTGATCGTCTCCCCCTCGCTACCCAGCACGCGATGGACTGTGTCGGCCACCATGAGTGCGTCTTCCGGTCGACGCACAAACACCTTGTAGCACAGCTTGTGTGACGAAAATGCGTCACGGCCCAATCCTCGATTGGCTTCTGCTACAACCGTCACGATATTGCGCAATGATTCTTCGGTCTGCGCCACGACGTCGCCGAGATGCACGCTTTCGTGGCCAACGATACTCGCCGTGCCGGAGACGAAGAGCACCTGACCACCCTTCGCGTCACTCAATACGCTGCCGCGCGAGAAACTCGGGCTCTTCGGCCCATAGCGTTCCGGGTAGCGGTAAGCGCTGACCTGGCGCGGATTTTCGACACAACGTGGTGCCTGGCGCGCTGCCAGCGCATACACCGTCAACGGCCCGCCCTGCGTGCCCAATGCGCAGGCAGCCGGAGCGCCTACGTCGGCCGAATGCTCGGAAGCCTCGAAGGCCGCCTGGCGCCCGATGTTGAACAAGCGGTAGCGCTCCAGCGTGCCGAGCTGATTGGCCTGGTGGCGATTGATGTCGGCAAAGTAATTCCAGCACCGCACAAGATGCCCGAAACCTTCCGCTGCCATCACATCAAACAGGGTCGTATAAGCCTGCTGCGCGGCAGCGGCGATATCACGCGCTACCTCACGAGGGCGCTCGCCACTCTGCTCGGCCAGCGTGATGGCCACGAACAGCAAATCATCCGTGCAACGATATCGGGCGGGGCCGCGCACGCCTTCTCGCACGGCACCGCTGACACGCCACTGTTCCATGACGCCCCCCGCCTGATCGCCAGTAGCGGCTTCGGCAGGCAAAGGCGACATGGCGATCTGGATGTCGACGCCTGCGCTTGCGCCACCAGCGAGCACGACATCGCTATGCCACACCGCGCCAAGCAGCCTTGCATCGCCGGCATCCGGCGCGGCAGCGCAGGCGACTTCCAGCGACAACACGCCCGTCGAGCCGCCGTGAGGTTGCGAGCGGGGCTGAGAACGAGGCTGAGAGTCGGACATTGCTCCCATCACTCGGCCTGCCGGAAAGCCAGCACCGCGTTGCTGCCGCCA
Source organism: Uliginosibacterium silvisoli (assembly GCF_036017035.1). Classification (NCBI taxonomy): domain Bacteria; kingdom Pseudomonadati; phylum Pseudomonadota; class Betaproteobacteria; order Rhodocyclales; family Zoogloeaceae; genus Uliginosibacterium; species Uliginosibacterium silvisoli. The sequence continues at coordinate 128,500 of NZ_JAYXHS010000001.1, forward strand.
AACGCGAAGGAATTGGACAGGGCTGCGCGCAGGCTGGTCGTGCGCAGCGCCTCGCCCATGACGTGACGTACGCCGAGACAATCGTCTGCGGGCGTTTCGAGTTGCTGCGTATGGGGAATGCTCTGCCGATGCAACGCCAGCACGGTGATCAACGCTTCAATCGCTCCCGTAGCGCCAAGCAGATGGCCATGCGCAGCCTTGGTCGCACTCACAGGCAACTGCGCAGCATGTGCGCCAAAGACCTCGCGCAGCGCAGCGATTTCAGCGGGGTCACCTTCGCGCGTGGCCGTGCCGTGCGCGTTCACGTAACCCACATCGGCGGCCGACAGTCCGCCCTGACGCATCGCCGCGTCGATTGCGCGGATCTGCCCTTGCGCATCCGGCTTGACGAGGTGGGTGTTGTCGCAACTGCTGCCGTAGCCCACGACTTCGGCGTAGATCTTCGCACCACGCTCGAGGGCATGCGACCACTCTTCAAGGATCAGTGCGGCACCGCCCTCGCCCAGCACCAGACCTGCGCGCTTCGGGTGGAAGGGGCGGCAGGCGGCAGGCGCCGTTTCTTCATCGCCGGGCGCCAACACGCGCATGGCATCCCAGGCGCGAATCACCGCTTCTGACAGAGGGGCTTCCGAACCACCTGCCACGACAATCTTGTCGCGCCCCTGACGAATGCGCTCGAAGGCATCACCGACCGCCACAGCAGACGAGGCGCAAGCCACGGAATATGTCGTGCACGCACTACCCAGGCCGAGACGGATGGCGATCTGCGAGGCACAGGCATTGTTCATCGCCAGCACCACGGACAGCGGCGGCACGCGGTCACGGCCGTTGATCATGATGTCGCGATAGCCCTGCTCGAAGGTCATCGTGCCACCGACACCGGTGCCCCACGAGACCCCGCAGCGCACATCGCCCTTCATGCCTTCGGCATCGAGGCCGGCATCAGCCCAGGCACGATAAGCAGCCGCAGCGCCGAGCTGACTGTAGCGGTCCATGGTGGCGGTCTGCACGCGCCCGACGGCCGCGAGCGAATCGAAATCAGCGCAATGGATCGCAGGGATCTGCAATGCGTCAACCGCTTGCGGGTGACGGAACAGACGGATGAAGGACTCGCCGCCCAGCAATCTGTTGAAGAAGTCATGCGCATCGGCGGTCGCAGGAGCCGTCACGCCAAGGCCGGTGACCGCCACGCGAAAAACGCCAGGCTGCGAAGCGCTCAGGGACGCGCCCCGGGGTGCTGCATCATGCATCTGCTTTGGGCTGGAGGTAGGAGTCAAAAACTTCAATCAATTGGGCCACGGTTTCGGGGCGTGGCAAATCATTGGGCAATTTGATCTTGAGTTGATCTTCAAAATCGAACATCAGGTCCAGAAGCATCAGCGAATCGACGCCAATGGATTCCAGCGTCGCTTCCGGCGTGATGTTCTCAGCGGGCGTGCCTACTTTCTTCGAAATGTATTCCCTGACTTGTTCCAGCGTATCCATGGCAAAGCCTCGCGAAGTAGGTGGTTGTGATTTTATCCGATTCGGTGTTCCGGGCAGCTGCAGCGGGCGAGCGGCGCCCGCGCTGGCTCAGACATCAGTACCGGCTGCCAACGATTTCTTGTGGTTGCTGCGGCGCCAGAGCCAGGTCTTGAAGGCCTGCGGCCAGATCGAGAGGCAGGAGCAGTAGTAGATGACCTTGAAGCCCAAGAGGCGCGGCCCGACCGGCGTATTGCGGAAGATGTCGCCGGCGAGAATGGACAGCAACGCCTCCTGCATGCGCCAGACATTGCGCGGCTGCATGAAGATCTTGCGGATCGCCGGCGAGGTGATGCGATAGATGAACCACGAGAACATCTTCGGCCCGTGCACCATGGTCTTTTCAAAGCGACGGAAGGCCTTCTCGGCCATCCTCACCTCACCCCTCAGCCAGTGATCCACGGCGGCAGCGCTTTCGAAGGCGCTGTGCATGGCCAGGAACACGCCGGACGAGAACATCGGGTCGACGAACGCATAGGCGTCGCCGATCATGGCGAAATTCTGGCCGCGACAGTACGACGAGCTGTACGAGAAATTACCGGTCGCCGTCGCCGGCTCGACCATGGTCGCATCCTTCAGCCGCTCGGCCAGCTTGGGCGCCAACGCCACGGTTTCCATGAGGAAGGTGGAAGGGTCGCTCTTGCGGGTCTTGAAATAGGCCGGCGAAGCCACGGCGCCCACGCTGACCGTGCCGTCCAGCAGCGGGATGAACCAGAACCAGCCGTGATCGAACCAGAACAGGGAGATATTGCCCTCGCGACGCCCCTCGCCACGCATGGCGCCCGTGAAGTGACCAAACAGGGCTGCGCTGCTGTGTTCCGGATTGCGCTTCTTGATCCCGAACTGGTTGGACAGCAATGTGTCGCGCCCGCTGGCATCGATGACGAAGCGGGGGCGCCATTCGGTCTCGCTGCCATCGTCGCTCTTCACTTTCACGAGGGCGCGACCATCGCCGCCCTTGCCCGCATCCAGATCAACGAAGTGCGCACGGGCGCCCTCGAAGGTGCGCGCGCCCCGTCGGGCGGCATGCCGGAACAGCAACTCATCGAACTCGGAGCGGCGCACATGCACGGCATACGGGAAGCTCTTGTCCATCGCTTCGGCGAAGAAGAAGTCGCTGGTATGGTCATGCCAGGGGGATATGAATTCAGCACCGTACTTGGTGATGCCGATCCGTTCCACGTCCTTGCGCACGCCCAGCCGGTCAAACAGCGGCATGTTCAATGGCAACAGCGACTCGCCGATGTGGAAACGCGGGTGATGCGCTTTCTCGAGCAAGACCACGTCATGGCCTTTGTCTGCCAGCAAGGCCGCCACGGTCGAGCCAGCAGGACCGCCACCGATGACCAGTACGTCGGGCGTCATACCGGTATGGGTCTTCATGCCCATCGCGGTCGGCATCGCACCCATTTCCTCCATCACCGCACTGCTCACCGAACTATTCACAACGCCCCCTCTGTGTTCCATGCCGACTCCGTATAATCCGGCAAAGATAGCATGTCGGCACTCCTCCCGGAACGCTGGCCAGACAGGCAGCCCCCCGCTGCAAGCCGCATTCCGACGGACAAGACCATCATGTCAACAGTCGTACAGACAGCCCAGTCAGCCGTGCATCAGAGCGAATCGCTGCTCGCCGGCATCCTCATCCAGCTCGCCATCATCGTTGCCGCCGGTCGCCTCGGCGGGGAGCTTGCCGCGCGCTTTGGCCAGGCCAGAGTAGTAGGTGAAATGCTGGTCGGCATCCTGCTCGGTCCGACCCTGTTCGGGGCCCTTGCGCCCGAGTTGTTCCGCATCGTTTTCACCGATGTGCCAAGCGCACCGATGATGATCCTTAGCCAGATCGGTCTGATCCTGCTGATGTTCGAGATCGGCATGGAGTTCGACTTCTCGCTGCTGGCACACAACCACCACAAACGCGCGACGACTTACGTCTCCATCCTCGGCATCATCCTACCGTTCGCGCTCGGGCTCATCTTTGGCTACTACGCCGCGCCAGTGCTGGCGCCCGGCATCAATCAGGTCGGCTGCGCGCTGTTCGTGGCGACGGCATTCTCGATCACGGCCCTGCCCACGCTGGGCCGCATCCTGATGGAATTCCGCCTGACACGCGCACCGATAGGCGTTGTGGCAATCAGTGCTGCCGCCATCAACGATGTCGTCGGCTGGCTGATCCTGATGGTCGTCTCGGCGCTCGCGATCTCGAGCTTTTCGTTTGGCAGTTTCTCGTTGCGTCTGGTGGCGCTGGCGATTTATGGCGTGGTCTGCTGGTATCTGGTTCGCCCGCAACTGCGTCGCCTGATCGGCCTCGAGACGCGCCGCAGCCCGGGCCTTTCCAGCAACCTGCTGGCCTCCACGCTGGTTCTGCTGTTCGTGTCGGCCCTCACGACTTACCTGATCGGCATATTCGCGATTTTCGGCGGTTTCATGCTCGGCCTGCTGGTGCACGACCAACGCGAATTCACCGAACAATGGGCAGACAAGGTGGGCCGCTTCGTGCAGGTACTGCTGCTACCGGTGTTCTTCACCTACACCGGACTGCGCACCAATGTCGGCTCGCTCACGACAGCCGGCGACTGGCTGTGGTGCGTCGCGCTGATCGGCGTCGCCACGCTGGGCAAATTCGGCGGCGGCTACATCGCCGGGCGTCTCGCGGGCACCGACCACGTCAGCGCCAAGATCCTGGGGCTGCTGATGAACACGCGCGGCCTGATGGAATTGATCGTGCTCAACATCGGCCTCGACATGGGCTTCATCTCGCAGAAGCTGTTCACCATGCTTGTGCTGATGGCGCTGGTGTCCAACGTCATGACCACACCGGGCCTCAAGCGCTGGTTACCGAAACTTGGCGACCGCTACAGGACAGCGGAAGACAAGGGCGCGACCACACACCAGCCCACGGGCTGAATGAAAAAAGGGCGAAACCGATCCGCCCTTTTTCCACTATCAGCACATCCCCGGCTTACTCGTGCACTACGGCCAGCAGGGCCTGCTCCAGATCCGCCACCAGCTTCACCGGCACGGCCAGCATGAGATTGAGTGGCAGGTCGAAGTTCTCCACGCGCCAGCCCTCCGCATCCAGCACGCACTCACCGTCGGCGACGAGCGGGGAGCCCTGCAGGCGCGCGACACGCTCGCACAGCGACTCCGCAGAATGAAGATAGCCCACCACCGGTTTGCCCAGTGCCAACGCGAATCCCACCTCGAAGCAGGTACCGGAATCCGGCTCCGCACCACGGAACGGCTTGAGATTGGCTACCACCGCGTCGGCTGCACGGATCATGTCGATGTTGTTGGCATAGATTCCGGCGGGCGTACTGGCGTCGCCGTCGAGCGGAATGAGCGCCTCGAGGCCAAGCGCCAGGCAGCGCCGCCGCACCTCCGCGGCCCAAGCGAGCGCATCGGTGCGGAACACATCAGGACCGGCAATATAGACTTTCAGCGCCGCCATGTCAGATGGTGGGCTCTTCACCGCCGAGCGCTTCGATCATCGCAGGAATGAAACGCCGCAGCTCGCCCGTCATGAGCGCGAATTCGGCATCGAACAACGCTTCTGCATCCTCCGCATCGCCCGCCGCATCCTTGACGACATCAAGGAATTGCAGACGCTTCAACTCCAGCTTGTCGTTGAGGATGATGCTCAGCCGGTCATCGAAGGTCAGGGCCAGCTTCGACGCCTGTTTGCCACCCACGATGTGATCCTGCACTTCCTTGCCGTCGAGCGCGTGACGCACGTAGCGCACGGCACTCTTCTCTTCGGTGATGGCGCGGAGCTCGCAATCCTGATCAATCGTAAAACCGACAGGTGCTTCGTTGGCGACCAGCCATTCCGTCATGGCGGTTGCCGGGCTCAGGCGCGTATTCAGCAGCTTCAGCGGCAGTTCGTCGAGGGCCTTGTGCAGTGATTCGACCACCGTATCAGCGGCCTTGCGACTGGAAGCATCCACGACCAACCAGCCGGCCTCGGGGTCGATCCACGAGAAGATGCGGCTACGCGTCGTAAAGGCGCGCGGCAGCAACTCCTGCGTTACGGCTTCGCGGATCTCCTTGATCTGCTTGCGGCCGGGCTTGTAGCCCTGTTGCTGCTCGATTTCCTCGGCGCGGTCAGCCGCGACCTGCTTGACGACGGAAGATGGCAGCAGGCGGCGTTCGATGCCCAGGGCGATCAGCCACTGACCGCCTACACTGTGAACGAGTGAGCCTTCGGGCTGGCGGGAAATCCAGCCGTGAGTGGAAAGATCCTGGCTACCGCAGGGGCGAAAGCGCAGACGACCCAGTTGTTCGTCCAGACGCTCGATGGTCATGTCCCAGTTCTGGGGCAGTCGGTATAGTTGCAGGTTGCGAAACCACATGGCGTCAAAATTGTCAGATGATACCGCCTCGTGAATCCCGCCAAAAGGAGTTCATCATGATTCGCATCAATCGCACCATCCCCGCTGTCGTCGCAGCCTTGCTGCTGGCCGCTTGCGGCGCCGAAACGGTCACCACAGCAGCCACCGTGGCCAAGCTGCAGGCACAGCAAGTGGAAGAAGCACAGAAGCAGAAGGCGCAGGTCACCCAGCAACTCGACCAGGCGCAGCAGCAGGCCGAAACGCAACGCCAGGCCATGGAAGAGGCCGCGAAGTAGCGCTGGATCGCACGTTCAATCAACCAAGGAGCAAGACCATGAAAGTGAAAGCCCCCAAACCGCGCAACCTGGTGCATCTCGCACTGCTGCGTACCAAGCGCAACGTTGCGCACGGCAAGTCGCTCAAGCAACAACGAGCCAACGGCCGCATCGCACTTCGCCGCAAACTGCGCGATGAAGGTGTTTTTGTTGAGTGCGCTGCCGCAGCACACTGAACCAAAACACCTTCATCACCGCCCTTCGTCATTACGTCGCGCATCGTAATGCACATGACGATGCACAACAGAACACAATGGCCGCACGCATCATCCCCATCCTTCCGCAACAAGCGCTTGCCGCCCTGCCCGACAATCCTGCCGCGCAGCTGAAAGCACCGCCGCCACTGGCGCTGTACATCCACTTCCCGTGGTGCGTGAAAAAATGCCCGTACTGCGACTTCAACTCGCATGCGGTACGTGACAACGGGATTCCGGATGCCGCCTATGTCGACGCGCTACTGCAGGACCTGCAGGCGACCTTGCCGCAGGTGTGGGGGCGCCGCGTCATCAGCATTTTCATCGGTGGCGGCACGCCCAGCCTGATTCCGCCGGAGCAACTCAACCGTCTGCTGACCGGCGTGCGTACCTTGCTGCCACTCGACCCTGAGGCCGAGATCACTCTGGAAGCAAATCCCGGCACGGTCGAAGCAGGTCGCTTCGCTGAATTCCGCGGCGCGGGCGTGACGCGCGTATCCCTCGGCATCCAGAGCTTCGACGATGTGCAGCTCGAGCGCCTTGGCCGCATCCACGACAGCCGGGAAGCGCGTGCCGCAATTGAACTTGCCGCGCGCAATTTCGACACCTGGAACATCGACCTGATGTACGCCCTGCCACAGCAGACCCTGGCGCAAGCCGAAAGCGATCTCGCGCAAGCCCTCAGCTTCGCGCCACCTCATCTGTCGTGCTACCACCTGACACTGGAGCCCAACACGCTGTTTCACCGCGCGCCGCCTCCCCTGCCCGACGAAGACGCGTCGGCCGACATGCAGGACATGATGGAGACGCGCCTCGCCGAGGCAGGCTACCGCCATTACGAGACTTCGGCCTTCGCCAAGCCCGGCCACCGCTGCCGCCACAACCTGAACTACTGGAGCTTCGGCGATTACATCGGCATCGGCGCAGGCGCCCACGGCAAGCTCACTTCACACGAGGGCGTGCGGCGCGAAATGCGCCACAAACACCCCAACGCCTATCTTGATGCGGCCCGCAGCGGCAACTTCGTGCAGGACGCCAATTTCGTCGCTGCAGCCGACCTGCCCTTCGAATTCATGATGAATGCATTGCGCTTGCTGGACGGCGTGCCACGCGCGCAACTCGAGCTGACCACCGGCCTGCCACTCGCCAGCATCGAGAAAGAGCTCGGCGTGGCGCGCACCCGCGGCCTGCTGGAAATCGACGCCGACCGCATCCGCCCGAGCGAACACGGCCGTCGCTTCCTCAACGATCTTCTTGAAATCTTCCTCGCCAAATGAGCACTGACGACATGCACGATGCGGATCCGGACACAGGGCCCGACGCAACTTTCGAGACCTGCGACTTCAACGTCGCCGATGCAGCCGAGCTTGCACAGATTTTTCGCGACGCCATCAACGTCAGCGCTGCGAGCGAATATTCGCCAGAACAGCTTGCCGCGTGGGCAAGATCGGCCGATGACGAAGCCGCCTTTGCTGCAGCGCTCAGCGAAGGCTGGGTACGCATTGCCGTCGATGACGAAGGCATTGTCGGCTTTGCCCAGCTCAACATGCCAGGCCACCTGGCCATGCTCTACACCGCACCACGTGCAGCGCGCCAGGGTGTCGCCACCTTGCTGATGGACGACATGCACATGCTCGCCGGCGCCATGGGCGCGAAGACCATCACCGCCGAAGCCAGCAGCCTGGCCCGCGCCTTTCTCGCCACGCAAGGCTTTCGCGACACCGGCACTGAAGTTGTCGAACGCCACGGCGTAAGCTTCACGCGCTATCTGATGGCAGGAAAGACGCGCTGATCGCGCTGCGGCAGCGATGTTGTAACAAGCAGTCGCCGGCTTCAGCCGCGTCAACATGTAGCGGCGACTTTGCGCGTACACTGCGCCTCTCACGACTCAGGACGACACCTCATGCCCTTGTTGCAACTGACGCCAACCGAAGCCCGTGTTCTCGCCGTGCTGGCCGAGAAGGAAAAGACGGTGCCCGATTCGTACCCGATGTCGCTCAACGCAATCATCACCGGCTGCAACCAGAAAACCAGCCGTGACCCGGTGATGGAGGTGTCGGAAAGCGAGGCGCTACAGGCCATCGACGCGCTCAAGTCGCACACCCTGATACTTGAGACCTTCGGCAATCGCGTCACGCGCTACAGCCATAACGTCGGCCGCGTACTCAACCTGCCGACGCCTGCCGCGGCCATCGTTGTCACTCTGATGCTGCGCGGCCACCAGACCTCTGCGGAGTTGCGCGCCAATAGCGAGCGCCTGTATCGCTTTGCAGACGTATCCTCGATCGAAGCCTTTCTGGAAGAGCTTGCTGCGCGCGCCGACGGCGCACTCGTCAAACTCATGCCCCGCACTCCTGGCGCCCGTGAAGCGCGCTGGGCACACCTGCTCAGCGGAGAACCCGTTGCCAGCGCACATGCTCCGACAGCTGCGCCAGAAGGCGGTCTCGCCGCGCGCGTCGCGGCACTGGAGGAACAGGTCGCAAGCCTGTCGGCCCAACTCGCTCGCGTCACCAGCGAACTGGGGCTTGTTGCGGGCGAATAGAACAGTGCCTGCGAATGCGGACACGACACCACGCCTGCAGCAGCACTGGCTGCACAACAGTGGTGGGCTGATCTGGCATCTGCGTGCGCTGCGCTACAGGACGGGTCTGTGGCAGGACTTCCGGCGCACGACGCGCGACTGGCTGCAGGCCTGGCAACCGCCCGCCACCCGACTGCTTCTCGTCGGTCCCAGCGCCGGTCACACGCTGGACGAGGAATTCCTGCAGCGCTGGCAGGCTGTCACGGTGCTCGAACCCGATCCGCTTGCGCGACACCTGCTGCGCTGGCGCTACCCGCAGGTCCGCTGGCACTTCGACGATGTAGACATCCTGGCGCAGCCTGGCACAGGCCTCCTGGCACAGCACTTCGGCGAACACGCCGTACTGTTCGCCAATGTGCTCGGGCAACTTGCGCCTCGCGAAGAAGGCACCGCCAGAGAATGGCTGCGCGCGCTGCGTGGCGATCTCGCGCGTCAGCACTGGGCAAGTTATCACGACGTCATTTCAACGACGCGCAAGCCGGACCACAGCGTGACGGGGCCGGTCGGTGGCACCGACCTGGATGCGCTCATCGCGCATTTCTGGCGTGGCGGCGAACTGCCGATCGTGGATCACGGCACGCTCGGGCTGGGCCAGCCCGGCGCGGAGACGGCAAGCTACTGCATCTGGCCCCTGCGACCAAGGCACTACCATCTGGTGGAGTGGCTTGTCGGGAGCCCTGCGACTGCCGACACGTACTAATGAGGGCAGCGTAGCTGCCCTCGGCGGGGGATTAACGCGAGGCGGCGTTGGTGGACATGGGGCCGGTGGAAGCCGGCATCGAAAACACGGCAGTCCCCGGTTGAATGACGGGCATGGGGGGTAGCTGGTGGTCTGATTCCAGAAGGCCGAGCTGGCTGAGATTCTCCACGATGTCTGCCGGGTCACCCAGCGGCTTGAGCATGCTTTGCAGCGTCACCCAGGGAGTCTTCCCGTCGATGAGAATGAGCGCTGCACGCATACGCTGTTGCAAGCCGTAGGAACGATCGCTCACGGCCATGCGGCCCAGTTCGGTCTTGTAGAAAATTTCCACATCAAACATGTCTACCCTCCATCTCTTCGAAGGCTTGATACACAAGAAGCATGCCAAATGCCGACACGCCCGTCCGGATGCAGCATCCGCCGTGCCTGGATCTCCGTAGCCACAGGACATCCAGAATCACGCACTACCGGGCAGCCAGCTTTATTCCTACAGCGTAGTCAGTGTACGTCCTACAACAAAGCGTCCTACAGGGCGGAAAACACGTAGATGACGATGTCCATCCGGGCAGCCACAGTGACGCTACGTGGCAGCAATGAAGCCCGGATTCGTCACCCGAAACAGGTACGATTCGCCGCCGGGCGTCGCCCGCTCTCCTGGCATGTAAAAAGTGCTACGACAAACACCCGCAGAACCATGCAACACAAGCTTGAATTGCAGAGACAAGACATGCGCCCCTGGAAAAAATTGCAATCAAACACCGTGCTGAAGGACCGCTGGCTGCATGTCACGGCAGATCGCTGCGAGCTTCCGAATGGCATCACGCTGGATCCGTACTACGTCATGCACGAGACGGACTGGGTGCATGTATTTGCCCTCGACGCAAACGGACACCTGCTCGTCGTCCGGCAGTACCGCTACGCCGCCGACACTACGACACTGGAATTGCCGGGGGGCGTCATCGACGATGGCGAGGAACCGCTGCTCGCCGCCCAGCGAGAACTGCTCGAAGAGACCGGCTATTCCTCCACGGACTGGTCGTTCGTGTGCAGCATGTTTGCCAACCCGGCCCGCCAGACAAACAAGGTGCACCTGTTCCTGGCGCGCAACGTGACGGCAACCGGCAGGCAGAATCTCGACGAGGCGGAGGAGATCGAGTGTTCATTGCAAACACTGGCAGCCGTGGAGTCCGCCATAGAGGGCGGAGAGTTTTCGCAAGCACTTCACATCGCCTCTTACTACCGCTGTCTGCGACTGCTGCATGATCAGAATGCTGTTGGCGGATCCGCCGGATCGCGCCAATGAGCCCCGCAGGAGCCCTCATATGTCGCTGACGTGTCGCGCCGGCTGTGCGGCCTGTTGCATCGCCCCGTCCATCAATACGCCCTTGCCCGGCATGCCGGATGGCAAGCCTGCCGGCGTCCCTTGCGTGCAACTCACGGCCGATCTGCGTTGCGCGGTGTTCGGCAAACCTGAGCGCCCGGCGTTCTGCGGCGGCCTGCAGCCCTCCGTTGAAATGTGTGGCGAGACGCGCGAATACGCCCTGCAGTGGATTGCACAACTGGAGCGCGACACAGCCCCCTCCGGCTCCGCGACGCCCCCAACCGGCCAATAGGTATCAACCCGTATAATCACAGCACTTCAATTCTGCCGGACCTGCCACATGGACATCGTGTTGCTTCTGAAAGCCGCCATTCTCGGCGTGGTCGAAGGCCTGACCGAGTTTTTGCCCATCTCCTCGACGGGCCACCTGATCCTCGCCGGCAGCCTGCTCGAATTCAACGATGCACGTGGCAAGCTTTTCGAAATCGCCATTCAGGCCGGTGCCATCATCGCCGTCATCTGGGAATATCGCGTTCGCCTTGCGAGCGTACTGACTGGCGCAACCTCTGATCCAAAAGCGCAGCGCCTGATCATCAACCTGATCATTGCCTTCATTCCTGCTGCTGCGCTTGGCTTCTTCTTCAGCAAGGCCATCAAGGCACATCTGTTCAATGCCCCGGTGGTTGCCACCGCCTTCATCATCGGCGCCTTCATCATCCTGTGGGCTGAACGCCGCCAGCACACAGTGCGCGTGCAGACGGTAGACGACATGACTGCCCTCGATGCGCTGAAGATCGGCATTGCGCAGGCTTTTGCCCTGATCCCCGGCACCTCCCGCTCTGGCGCAACCATCATCGGCGGCCTGCTGTTTGGCCTGTCGCGCCAGGCAGCAACCGAATTCTCGTTCTTCCTCGCCATCCCTACGCTGACACTGGCTTCGGCCTACTCCCTTTACAAGGACCGGGCCCTGCTGCAGGCCTCCGACATCGGCATGTGGGCCGTGGGCTTCATCACTGCCTTCATCTCCGCCTTCCTGTGCGTACGCTGGCTGTTGCGTTACATCTCCCGAAACGACTTCACCATATTCGCCTGGTATCGCATTGCCTTTGGCGTTCTGATACTGGTTACATGGCAAATGGATTGGGTGCAGTGGTCTGACCATTGAGTTGCAGGCATGCAACAACGCACACTTGCCCAGGAATTGTTGCGCTAGACTCGCCCCCGCTTTAAAGATTTTTACATTTTAAAACCGGGGGAAATATGCAAGGAAGAATCAAACACCTGCTGTGGGTGGGCTTGGCGTGCATGCTTGTCGCATGTGGCGGTGGCGGCGGAGGCGGCAGCTCCAGTACGCCCGCTCCAAACGGAACATTTGACCTTTCAACCACTTCGCTGAGCTTCACGGCCGCGACGCCGATCAGCACGGTTGCGTCACAAACCATCACCCTGAGCAACCTGGGGCCGGACGCGGCAGCGATTCGTGTTTCATCAACTTCGGGCGGCGCAATTGCATCATGGTTGAGCGTCACGATCAGCGGTTCGACCGGCACCGTGACGGCCAACCCTTCCAGCCTGAGCGTGGGCACGTACAACACGGTCGTACGCGTGGCGAGCTTCAGCTCAAGTGGCGCGCAACTGTTCTCCAGAGACGTGAACGTGCAACTCGTCGTCACCTCCAACCTCTGGAGCATCTACGACGCAAGCGCACTGCCTAATGCAACGGGCGCACTCACTCAGGCCAACGGCTCGCTGACGCAATTTGACCTGAACACTGGAGGCAACAGCGCCTATTCGAGCGTAGCCGCAGGCATCCTCAGCCTGGATACCACCGCAGCAGCTGGCGACCAGCATTTCTTCGTCACGCCGTTCGCGGCGACGAACACTGCAGCAACGTATCCCAAGAAGCTCACCATCCTGGCGCGCCTCAAGGGTGATGCCGCCTCAGACCGCTTCCTGGACATCAATAGCTCCTTCGGCGACACCGGTGCCACCGCCTACAAGGCTCAAATCACGTTCGGCTCTAGCTTTACAGGGTCCTCGCTAACGAATACCAAACTGTCGCTCAACAACGTCAACGGAGGGGGGGCCGTGTACTCGAGCAATTTCGATGCGACGAACTACCACGTCTTCCATATCGCGATCACGATGAACACGCCTTCCTCGGGCACGGTTCTCGTATATCTCGACGGCAATGCCACGCCGATCCTCAACCAGACCGTCAGCTCGTTTCCAGCGGCAGCGGTCGGTGAGAACAATCTACGCCTTGGCGACACCGACAGCACCTACACGCGCAAGGGTTCGCTCGACTGGCTGGTGTGGACCAACTCGGATGCTTACACGCCTGCGCAGCTGAGCGGCAAGCTGCCTGCAGGTTTCACAAGCACGGGTTACTAATCAGTTCCCTGCACAGAAAAAAAAGCGCGGCCGCGGCCGCGCTTTTTTGTGGGCCAAGAACGGTTTCACCTTCTTCACCTGGTAGCGCATCGCCTTCGTCGTTCTGGTCTTCGCTACATGGCAAATGAATTGGATGCAGCGGCCCGACCATTGAGTTGCAGACATGCAACACCTCACATTCGCGATGTGAGTTGCTGGGCTAGACTCGCCCCGCTTTAAACATCTTTACAACTACAAGCGGGGAAATATGTTCAGACAAATGAGACACCTTGCGTGGGCCGTCTTGGCCTGCGCGCTCGTAGCCTGCGGCGGTGGCGGAGGTGGCGGTAGCAGCACCAGTACGCCTGCCCAGAACGGAAATTTCGATCTGTCGACCTACGCGCTGACATTCTCGGCGGCGACGCCATTGAGCACTGTCCCCGCACAAACCGTAACTGCAAGTAACCTCGGGCCAGACGTTGCAGCGATCCGCGTCTCCAACACTTCGGGCGGAGCCATTGCGTCATGGCTGAGCATCTCCATCAGTGGCTCAAGTGCGATCATCACGGCATATCCTTCCACCTTTAATGGCGCCGCCACATATGACACCGTCGTTCGTGTCGCCAGCCTGAACTCGAGCGGTCAACAGCTTAGCTACAAGGACGTAACTGTGCAGCTGACTATCGCTGGTGTCGCGTGGGGTAGCTACAAGGCGGATGCAATGCCCAATACCTCCGGCGCCGTCACGCTGGCATCAGGCCAATCCAGCCAATTCCTGCTTTGCAATAGCAGCGCATCCAGTTCGAGTTCCAGCAGTTCGTCCAGTTCATCCAGCTCGGCTGGCTCGTGTGTGCTCACGAACAACTCCGTCTCGTCTGGTGTCCTTACAATCGACTCGACCGCCGCGGTCGGCGATAGCAACAGTTACTACCTGCGCAATGTGCTGCCGGATGGCTACCCGAAATCGATCACGACCGTGTTCCGCACGCGCTCCCTCTCGACCTACAACGGCCTGAGCGTCATGCTGAATATGGGTGAGTCCAACGGTGGAGCAAACGGCGGTCGCATGCAAATCTATGTGCAGGATGCGACCTACGCCAATAACGGGCTTGTGCTCTGGAATTTCGACTTCACTCCACAGGCCGTGTCGTTTCCTGGCGTAGCCAACCCGACAACCTCTTGGCACACCTACCAGATGACGGTGACCATGACAAACGCCACTACGGGGAACGTGAAAGTCTATGTGGATGGGGCCTCCACGCCGGCCGTCAACCGGTCATTCACCAGTCTGGAACAAGCTACCGCAGGCGTTGCCCAGAACTCGATCGCCTTTGGCGAAATCAACACTGGCTCGTTTGGAAGGTTCGATCTCGACTGGATCGTCTGGACCAATGGCGCCTACACGGCTACGCAGCTGAAGACCAAGCTGCCGAGTGGCCTGACGAGCGAAGGTTACTGATTCGTCCCAGCCTCCATAAGAAAGCGCGGCCACTGCCGCGCTTTTTTTGTCTACTGAGAGCGCTGGTCGCAACGCAGCCTACGGCTGTTTGGCACTATCCTGCGGGAATGCTCATCTATCTCCATGGCTTCCGTTCCGGCCCGCAATCGGAAAAGGTCCACGTGCTCGCGGAGCATCTCGCGCAGCGTGGGCTGGCGCACGAGATGTGGTGCGAACAGCTCTCGCCCGTCCCGTTCGAGGCCATCGCCCGCATCGAGGCGCAGATCGCGCGCTGTGCTACCCCACCGACGCTGGTTGGCAGTTCGCTGGGGGGGTTCTACGCCACCCTCCTCGCTGAGAAACACGGACTGCGTGCGGCTCTGATCAACCCCTTCGTGCCACACGCAGACTTCGACGCGGGCCTGTTTCTCGGCGAGCACGAAATGATCTACAGCGGCACGCGCTTCACTTTCACCGAAGCGCACATTGCACAGATCGCGGCGCTGGATTGCCCGCTTCTGCGCAATCCACAGAATCTCTGGTTGCTCGCGGAGACGGCAGACGAAGTACTCGACTATCGCCATGCCGTCGCGCGCTACGCAGGCGCTCGCCAAACCATACTCGAGGGCGGCGATCACAGTTTCACGCGCTGGCCGGATTACCTCGATGACGTCTTGCGGTTTGCCGGCCTCCTGAGCTGATCCCGGCCCCGACTCAGTCCACCGCTCGCGGCTGCAGCCCCGCATTGCAATCCGCGGTGTCGACATAGACGCGATCGCCGCGACTCCATTGCGCGCCCTCCTCGACCGGCACGGTAATCGTCGACTTGCGATGGCTGCCGAAGAACTCGACGGTCGCGAAACGACTCGCAGCTTGCTGCGCGGCAGACATGTCCTTGCGGCAATCGCGCCAGCCCGCCTGCTTGATTCCTGCAGCCGGCGCCAGCTCCTGGACCGTGCCGGGGCGCCAGCCTTCATCACGTGCGTACCTGCCTTCGTACACGGTGCTGCAGGCCACGCAGCCCGCGGCGAAAACCACCAGCGCGGAAATACGCACAGGAAAGCTGATTGCGTTTCTCATGACAAGCTCCTGCCGCTGCGGCCATAGACCGCGCTCGTGATGACGCCCGCCAGGGCCATGACCAGCACGATGACAGCGCCGGAGGGCCAGTCCGCCAGTGCCGACAGCGCCAGTCCTAAGGCATACGCAATCGCCCCCAGCGCATAGGCTACCCACAGACGCCCCCGGCTGACGGCACGCGTCGCCAATGCGGGCACGATGAGGCTGGAGAACACCAGATACACGCCGACCAGTTGCACCGAGGCGGTAACGGCAAGCGCGAACAGCAGGTAGAAAGCCAGGCGACCGACGCGTCGGCCAATGCTGAACCACGCCGCCAGCACGACGGCCGTAAGCGCCGCTACCGACCACAGCTGGGTGCTGCTGACCCACAGGATCTGGCCGACCAGCAGATCCTTGAGGTGCTCGCCGCCATGTGGATTACCGGCCAGCAGCAAGATCCCGATGCAGGATGCGACGACGAAAAGCACGCCAATCAGCGCCTCCTGGATCTCCGGCCAGCGCCGCTCTGTCCAGTTGAGCAGGAAGGCGCCAAGCAGCGCGGCGCCGACTGCGGCGACCTGCACGGCCCAGGCATGCTCGCTGCTCTCCCACCCCATGACATCGGCCGCGACGACACCGATGCCGGCGATCTGCGCGATGGCCAGGTCGATGAAGACGATGCCGCGGTCGAGCACCTGCATGCCAAGCGGCACGTGCGTCGCGAGCACCAGCAGGCCGGCGATGAAGGCCGGCCCGAGGATGCTGATGTCCAGCCCCGAAAAACTCAGCGCAGGGCTCATGGCGTGGCCCCACCCTTCACGCCCTTGAGCAGTTGCGCGATCGTGTCGTCGAAGAGACCGAACAGATCCTTCGCGCGATCGCTGCCACCCACGGTGAAAGGCAGCACGACGGCCGGGATCTTCGCGCGCTCGGCCAACCAGTCGGCACCACGCGCGTCGTTGTATGCCGAACGGATGATCAGCTTCGCGGGCTGGCGTTGCTGCTGCGCCAGCACCTCGGCCAGATGACTGCTGGTCGGCTCGACGCCCGGCTTGGGCTCCAGCGTGGCGAGTTCGATGAGCCCCAGCCAGTTCTCCAGGTACGGGTAGGCCTTGTGCTGCACGATCACCGGCATGCCGCGCACTGGCGCTGCGTCTTTCTCCCAACGCTGCATGGCTGCCTTCCAGCGCACCGCGAAATCCGCGTAGCGAGCCTGGTAGAACGCCGCGTTGCCAGCATCAAGTTGCGTCAGGCGCTTGCTCAACGCATCCGCCACCAAGGCAATATTGCGCGGATCTGTCTGGATGTGCGGATTGCCAGAGGCATGCACGTCGCCATCCGCGCGATCGAGACGTGTCGGCACCTCGAGCTTGCTGACGAAATCCGCGGCCTCGAAATACCCCGGTTTTCCGGGCTGCACATTCGGGTTGCCCGACTGGCGCAGCATCACGGGCAACCAGCCCACCTCAAGCTCCGCACCCGTGCACACCAGCAGGTCGGCATTGCGCACGGCGGCAATGAGGCTGGGGCGCGCCTGGATGCGATGCGGATCCTGCAATGCGGTCGTCGCGGTGTAGACCGCCACCTTGTCGGCGGCGAGCTCCTGCAACAAGGCGCCCCACTCCGGTTCGCACGCCATGGCGCGCAGAGCGGCCTGGCTCGTCACGGGTGCAACAAAAGCCAGCACGAGCATCATCGATAGAAATGCATTTTTCATTTTCAACTCTCCTTGTTAAACGCTTGTAAAAATGGAGCGAACGCACAGCGGGCAAGGCCGCTCGCGCAGAGCAGTGCTCAGGCACGGCGAGCAAGCCAACGCCGGCCGCTGCGCGTGCAGCCCGTTTTGCCAGGCGTTTAGTAGCTGTGCGCGCCGTGGGCGCCTAAACTCATCTGGTACTGCAGGAACAACTGGTTGTCGGGTGCAGCGACGCCGTCGACCTGTCGCGACTTGTCGCGGGCCAGCTGCAGGCGTACGCGGCTGAATTCACTCGGGCTCCAGTCGAACATCAGGCTGGTCTTGGTCGGCTTGTACGCAACGTCAGCAAGATTGGCGGCGTTGCTGGCGTAATCCACCGTGCCGCTGCTGAGCTGGTCATAGCGCAAACCAACACGCCAGGCCGGCATGAACTGGAATACGCCCTGCATGTACCAGCCGGACTGGTTGGAGCTGTAACGGTCCGACTGGGCGGCAGCAGCCGTGTCATAAACCAGATCGCCCGCCTCCTTGCGGCGGAAGTACTCGCCCTGCAGCTTGAAGTTCTGCCGATCTGCATTGCCGTTCGGCGACCACTTCCAGACGAAGTCAGCACCCATCAGGCGCGAGCTGCCGGAGAAGGCGTTGGTGACGCTGTTGCCGAACACGTCCGTCTCTTCGTAGGTGCGATCTCTTGGCGAGGCCGACAGATACGACACGCCCGCACGCCAGCTATGGCTCACGCCGATGTCACCGCCGACATGTGCGAAGACCGCCTGGGCTCCCGAACCATTGCGACTGACTTCGGAACCGGGGAAGTTCGAGCCGCGCCCGGCCTCTGCACCGACCTCGAAGTAGGTGTCGGAGGGCGCCAGCCATTTCATCTGCACACCGTCCTGACCGAATTGCGTGCCGAGGAAAGCCTGGTACACAAGCGGGTTGTCGACGAAGTCCCACACATGGGCGTGTTGCTCGTTGAGGTAGCCGATGCCGGAGAAGAAGCGCCCGGCCTTGAGCTTCAAACCCGCAGGCAGCGCAGTCGTCTGAACGAAAGCCTCTTCAACGGAGATCTCGTTGTCTGGCGATACTGCAAAGTTGGCCTGACCGTAGAAGAGATGATCGACGCTGGCCGAGAAGCCAAGCTCCGATTCGGCCAGGCTGAACCCGCGCGGGCCCGGACCAATCTCACCGCCAGGAATGAAGCCCGAGATGCGGTAATCCTCCGGCTTGCGGGAGAAGTTGGCATAGGTGCCCGACAGGATCAGCGAGACGTTCGGATTGAAGCCACTGCCTTGCGCTGCTGGAGCTTGCGGCGCACCGCCCTCTGCCCCCGCAACAGGGGCTGGCGCTGCGGCTGGTGCAGCGGCGGTCGATGCCGCTTTCTCCGTCTCGGCCTTCTTGAGGCGCGCCTCGAGCTCGCTGATGCGTGACTCGTAGCTCTGGCGCAAGGCGCTGATCTCGCCGCGGATGAGCTCGAGATCGGCGTTGTCTGCGGCAAAGGAAAGAGACGGCGTAAATGCCGCGGCGGCCATCGCCACGGTAAGGATGTTGTATCTGGACATGCGAGAACCTCGTCGTGAATGACGTCAATGGAAAGCCGGTACGCGTCGCATGGAATGCGGCGTACGCAGTCGTACAGGAGCAGGAAATGGCGACGGTGCCGGCCGGATCAGCCGGTCAAACCGCGCGCCAGAGGGCGAACAAAGACGGCAGCAGGCGGCGTGCTGCCATGGCGGCGCGCGCTAGCTGATACAGACGATGTCGCTCAGGCAGGGAGGTAGGGAGGCGCGCGCGACTGGTATGCCGTCGTCGTGCGCGATGCCAGGCATGCAGGAGGAAGTGATGCGCGAACAACATGTGCAAACGCAAACAATGACAGGCCATGCTGGCTTGCCGGCATGGCGCCGCCTGCCGCCGCAAACGACAGGCACTGCTCGCAATTCTCATGGCCGCTCGGGCTCTGCCTGTCCGGTGACTTCTGTCCGACACTGGCAACTTCCTGCGTTGCGTGCGACAGCGCGTGCAGCGTCGCACCCTGTTGTGCAAACAGCACGAACAGAGCGAGGACAAACGCAACGAGGCGATTACTGGACGGGCGCATGGAATGCTGCTTCAGAGCTACTCGCCGATCAGGCGGCCAGGACGGACGCCGGATTCTGGACGCGAAGTGTTGCGATGATATTGTGGACCGCCCCTCACATGCAACATTGTTGCAATTGACCAGGCAAGCGGACGTCCGGTTGCGCACGCCTTTACGCCCCGTGCCCGCAAGGACAGCAGCACCTGCTGCGCACGTGATCTACATTGCTTTGATACGCATAGACAGGGGGCAGACATGTTCAACAGTACCGTGCTGGAAGTGGCCATCGGCCTGTGCTTCACCTTCGCATCCATCTCGTTGATCGCCAGCTCGCTCAACGAGGCGCTGGCTTCAGCGCTCAAGCTCCGCGCCAATACGCTGCTGGATGGCGTCAAGGCCCTGCTGAACGACAAGCAGTTCGACGGCCTCGCGCGTGAGGTCTATAACAGCGCCCTGGTCAATCCGCGCTCATCTGGCGAGGCAAAGACCGAAGCCCAACTGGAGCACAAGCCCTCCTACATCGAGCCACGTCAATTCGCGACAGCGTTGATCGAGTCCATCCAGAAGACGGGCGACAAATTCGAGGATCTGGGCAAGGACATCGATGCACTTCACAACAAGCAGCTGCGCAAATTGCTGCGTGGCATCTACGACCGCGCCGAGGGACGCATCGAGCATGTGCAGGCCGAGGTTTCCGACTGGTTCGACAATGGCATGGATCGCGTTTCCGGGGCCTACAAGCGCCGCTCACAGCTGGTCTGCTTCCTGATCGCGCTGACGCTGGCCGTCGTGCTCAATATCGATGCCATCCACCTGTTCTCGACGCTGTGGAAACATCCGTCTCTCGTCGCAGCCCTGCCTGCCAGCGTCTCCGTCGGCGGCACCGAGCAGGTTTTCAACGATCTGAAGATATTGCCGATAGGCTGGACCGCGCCTCCCGCGCTGGACCTGTCTTTGATCGGGCGCATTTTCGGCTGGCTGATTACGGCATCCTCCGCACTGTTCGGCGCGCCATTCTGGTTCGACGCCCTGCAGAAAATCGTCAACCTGCGGGGCTCGGGTACGCGTACCGCAAGTGAAACACCAAAGAGTTGAAGAGTGGCCGTCGCAAAGAAAAAGGCCGCCCCGGGGGCGGCCTTTTTCTTTGCCATATGTCCTGCCTGGGTCCTGCCCCTACTTCTGCTGCTTCTGCATCTGCTCCATCATCTTCTTCATCTGCTCCGCCTGCTGCGGCGTCAGGCCCGCGGGCATTCCGTTGGCATTGATGAGCATGCCGTTGACCTTCATGTCGCCCGGCTTCATGTCAGCCGAGCAGGCGCCAAGGTAGCGTGCAGTACTCGTCATCTGGAAATCGCTTTTGCCGTTCAGTGCGGGCGTGCGGTGCATCTTCATGTCCATCGTGTACTGGCTGTTGAAGTCACCCGTCACGACACCGTGCGTCGTCGTCGTGCTGTCGCCCTGTTTGCACACTGAATCGAACTCCATGCCTGCAGCCGTGCGCTTGAAGGTCTGCTGGCTACAGTTGGCCTCCTTGTTCTCCATGCCGCGCTTGAACATCTCGGCGTCTGTCTTCGCATCGATGCAGTGCTGGGCGGTCACTTTCTGGCCCTGCATCTGCATGGAGTTCATGGTGGTCTCCCATAGCCCGGCCTTGCGGCGAGGAAAGTCCTGAGCGAAAGCGCTGCCTGCAATCAGCAGCGCGGCAAGACAGACAGTGCTGCGGGCAAGCAATGAAGCGTGGTGACAATGACTGCGGTTCATTCGGGTCTCCTGTCGGTAATGGCCGCGGGCGGCCTCTGGCATCGCGAACTTCATTGCAGCAGAGGCATGCGGCACTGTCCAGCGGGCTTTTGTACAGCGACTGCTGCTGCGATACTACGGCATGCCTACACAGCCCTTCTCTCCCCTCTCGCCACGTTTTGCATCGAAACTCCCCGACGTGGGCACCACGATCTTCACGGTGATGAGCCAGCTCGCGAACGAGCATGGCGCCATCAATCTGTCGCAGGGATTTCCGGACTACCCCTGCCACCCGGACTTGCTCGACGCATTGACCCGCGCCACCCGGGCAGGCCACAACCAGTACGCCCCGATGGCCGGCCTGCCCGCGCTACGCCAGGCGATTGCCGCCAAGCTGCAGCGCTCGCGTGGCATTGCCGTCGACGCGGATCAGGAGATCACCATCACGGCCGGCGCAACCCAGGCCATCTTCACGGCCATCGCTACCGTGCTGCATGCGAGCGATGAGGCCATCGTGCTCGATCCCTCGTATGACAGCTATGCACCGGCCATCGCGGCACAGGGGGCGATCCCGGTGCGCGTCGCACTGCGGGCACCCGACTATGCGGTCGATTGGCAGGAGGTGGAGCGCGCGGTGACGCCACGCACGCGCATGATCCTCATCAACAATCCGAACAATCCATCGACCAGCATCTTCAGCGCTGCAGACCTCGACGCGCTCGCCGCCATTGCCGAACGGCATGACCTGTTCGTGCTCTCCGACGAGGTGTACGAGCATCTGGTATTCGACGGCCTCGAGCATCGCAGCGTGCTGGCGCAGCCGGCACTGCGCGCACGCAGCTTTGCAATCTATTCATTCGGCAAGACCTTCCACGCCACCGGTTGGAAGATCGGCTATTGCGTGGCACCGCCGAACATGACGGCAGAGCTGCGCAAGATTCACCAGTTCCTCGTTTTCGCGGTGAACGCACCCGCCCAGCACGCACTCGCCGAGCACCTTGCCGACCCTGCGCACTGGCAAGCCCTGCCAGGGTTCTTTCAGGCCAAACGTGATCGCCTCGCCCCCGGCCTGCGAGCCGCAGGCTTCAAGCTCCTGCCAAGCAGCGGCACTTACTTCCAGCTGGCCGATTTCCGCGGCCTGAGAGCGAACATCAGCGACGTCGAATTCGCGCGCTGGCTGACCATCGAGCATGGCGTCGCCTGCATTCCCTTGTCGGTTTTCCACGTCGACGGACATGACGCCGGGCTGGTGCGCTTCTGCTTCGCCAAGCGTGACGAGACGCTGGACGCGGCGATTGCACGGCTCGCCAGCCTCCGCGCCTGAGCCGCCACTTCATCTCATCACCATGGACTATCTGACCCCACTCGGCTGGATCGTCACGGCCATCGCCGTGCTGCTCACCGGCATTTCGAAATCTGCTTTCGGTGGCGCACTCGGCGGCATCGGCGTGCCCTTGATGGCGCTATGGCTCCCACCCGGCGTTGCCGTCGCCGTGATGCTGCCCATCCTGTGCGTGATGGACATGTTCGGCGTACGCGCCTACTGGCAGAAATGGTCGGTCGCCGATCTACGCGTCATCCTGCCCGGCGGGCTGGTCGGCATCGCGCTCGGCAGCTTCGCCATTGGCGCCCTGCCCGACCATGCAGTGAAAGCCTGCATCGGCAGCATCGCAGTGCTGTTCATGGTGGATCGCCTGTTGAAGCTGCGTGACCGCCTGCGCCTCTCTGGCCAACCCGGCCCCGCGGCCGGCGGCATCTGGTCCGCGCTGTCGGGCTTCACCAGCACGCTGGCGCACGCCGGGGGGCCGCCCATCCTCGTGTATCTGATGGGGCGCAAACTGCCCAAGGAGAACTTCGTCGCTACGTCGGCAGTGTTCTTCACCGTCATCAATGCGGCAAAGATCCTGCCCTACCTCTGGCTGGGCCTCTTTACCCGCGAGACGCTGACACTCGCGGCCATGCTGGCCCCCCTGGCGCCACTCGGCGTATGGCTGGGCCTGCACGTGATGCGCAAGGTGCCCGAACGCCCGTTCTTCCTCATCGCCACGCTGATGCTGGGCGCATCCGGCCTGAAACTGCTGTGGGACGCGTTCGCTTGAAAGCTTCACGCTTGGGCAACGCTCTTGTCTTACAACAAAGTCAAATCAGTACGCATTGTCAGGCAACATGCTTTTAGAATAGCGGCTCCTCGTTGCAGGAGCCGTTCTTCCGTTGACGCAGCCAGATCCTGCGTCGCGTCTCGTTCCCCTCGTTCAAACGAAAGAGAGATGATCACGATGAAAGCAAGTATCCCGCTGTTCTGCCACATCACCTCGCGCCTGGTACCTCTGTGCGCAGCGCTTGCGCTGGCGTCTGCAGCCCAGGCCGCAACCACCAGGTACGCACCGACAGTCGTCGAGCTCAAGCGCGAGAATTTCCAGAAGATCATCGACGGCAAAGCGGTCGATCTGTACACACTCAGCAACAAGAACGGCGTCACCATCAAGGTGACGAACTACGGCGCCAAGGTCGAGCAGATTCTCGTGCCGGATCGCAAGGGCGTCTTTGCTGACATCGCGCTGGGTTACGAGAACATCGATGGCGTAGTCGGCGGGCAACCCTCGATGGGCGCTTTCATCGGACGCTATGCCAATCGCATCGGCGCATCGAAGTTCACGCTAGAAGGCAAGGAGTACCAACTGGCCGCCAACAACGGTCCGAACAGCCTGCATGGTGGCGCAAAAGGCTCACGCTTCCAGGTTTTCAACGCGCGCCAGCTGTCGCCCTCCAGCGTCGAGTTCATCTACGTCTTCAAGGATGGTGAAGAGAACTACCCCGGCACGCTGCCGGTACGTGTGCTGTACAGCCTCAATGACAAGAACGAATTCACTATCGAATGGGCCGCTACCGCTGCGGACAAAACCACCGTCGCAAACTTCACTGGCCACACCTTCTTCAATCTGTCTGGTGACCCAACGCAACTGAATACGGACTATGTCATCAAGGTCAACGCCGACAAGTTCCTGCCCATCGACAGCACGCTGATTCCTACCGGTGAAGCGCGCGACGTCAGCGGCACGGTCATGGATTTCCGCACGCCGAAGGCCTTCGGCAAGGACATAGGCAAGGAAGACGAGCAGCTCAAGCTCGGCAACGGCTATGACCACCATTTCGTGCTCAACAGGAGCGGCAAAGCGGATGAACTGACATTCGCGGCCAGCGCGCTCGATCCTGCATCTGGGCGCACGCTGGAGGTATGGACGACGGAGCCTGGCATGCAGCTCTTCTCGGGCAACAACCTCGAAGCCAAGGCGCCGCGCGACCAGGGCAAAGGCGGCCGTTTGTTCGCTTTCCGCGGGGCTTTCTGCATGGAGCCCTCTCACTTCCCGGACAGCCCGAACAAGGTGCAATTCCCGAGCACCACGCTACAGCCTGGCCAGTGGTACACCGGCAAGATCGTCTATCGTTTCGGCGTAAAGAAATAAAGAGACGCAGTCCGTGCGAGGCCCGAGGCGGGCCTCAAGTGAAAAGGCCGCAACGCTCAGTGAGCGCTGCGGCCTTTTCAAGAAATGACATTAAAATATTTTGTCAGCGGGATAACAGCAACCATCCACCCACGGCAAGTACACAAGCCCCGCCGATCAACACGGGCACGGGATTGATGCGGCGCTCGGTCGCAGTCTGCCCCTCCGGCTTCTGCTGCCGCATTTCGCGCATCATGGTGGCGAGATCGCTGCTGCCGAAATTGCCAGTCAGCTCGTCGTGCAATGAACGCGTCATTTCGTCTTCGGGCTTGCGCGCTTTCTTCTTTGTCGCCTTGGCGACCAGTTCGCAACCACACGCCTCGCAACGCTCCCGATCGGCACGCGACTGGCGATGCCCGCACTGCGGACAACGCTTTTCCTTCCCCGTTCTGGCGGCAGGCTTGTCCTCGTGCTTGCCGAGCTCCTCCGCATAAGCGAGCTCGATGGCTGACGCCAGCCGCTCCACCGACTGCGCCTTGGCTTCTGCAGGCGTCACCACAGCGGGAGGCGCAACAGGAGGCGGTGTAGACACCTCGGGCTCTTCCTGCGCCCCCAGCACGCCCATGATGTTGGTACCCAGCAAGGTGCCGTTGCGCTGCAGATCCACCTGCGTCTGCAGGAAACTGCCGTAGCTGTCCTCATCCACCAGCGGCGCGCTCACCACACCACCAGCCGCGCTATTGAACGCGAAGATCTGGCTGCTCGTTGAATTACCCACCGGCAGGGACTCTGTTTCAATTTCCAGCTCGACCTGCATGCCGATGCGCGCCAGTTCGGTTACATAGCGCCCGCCAACTTCGGCGCTGACGCCACGTTTGAGCACCGCCTTACCGCCGGAGAACAGACGCACGACCTGCGCCTCGTCCACACGCAAACGGCGCGGCACGGCACGCATCACCTGCGCTTTGTTGTAACCCTTGATGGTCTTTCCCCAGAAGACCACCTTGAAAGAAACCTGAACGGCCTGCGAGTCATTGAGCGGCGCCAGCGACTCCAGACGCGCCTTCATCCCCATGCGCTCCAGTTCCGCCAGATAGGGCTGGCCCGCTTCTGCACTGACCGCCTTCTTCAACACCGTGGGCTCGCCCGAAAACAGGCGCGCCAGTTGCTCATCTCCAACACGCAGACGGATGGCTGCAGCCTTTTGTACATCCTGCATGTGAAACCCGTCCAGCAACTCTCCGCTGAAAACGATCCGGCACATATCCATTCGCTTCTTCTCCTCACTATCGCGCCCCCCGGCCTGTCCCGGCCAGTGTCCCTGCGCGCTGATCTGCCTGATTATGTGCGAGAGCCCACCAAGGCGTTAGTGCAGCGCGCCATGTCCACAGCACATAACGACCAGTGGTACGGCTTTCTTGACTGGCGGGGGCGATGCGCCACATGGCATGCGCTGCACGACGCATCAGGCACTGGTGGCAAACGCCCGGGGCGGCGTGCATGATAGCCGCCGGTCTGACACTTTCATTACAGCCCGGATTTCGACGGGCGCAAGTTTCGCGCCGACGCTACAACGGAGTGGAATCAGGCCCGGACAATGTCCCCTCGCGCAGGAAGTACTGCATGCTGACCACGCTTACACGCAAATTCTTCCTTACTGCCAGCATCCTTTCCATGCTCCTTCCGGGCAGCCTGTCAGCCATGATGGCAGGCACCGCGCCGGACAGCCCCGCCAGTCGCGTCGACGCTATCGTTGCCAACTCCGACTGGTCGGGCGCAGTCGCCATCCGCACGGGAGGAAACGTTTATTCAGGCGTCCTGCTTGGCGATCACCATGTACTCACCGCTGCGCACATCGCTTCAGGTGCAGTGGCGAAACCGGAAGAGCTCAAGGTCATCATCAACGTCCCCGGCGAAGCCAGCGTCATCGCCGCCAGTCGCATCGATGTCTTCCCCGGCTACGACTTTCCCTACAACGACCTCGCGCTGATCCACCTCGCCAAGAGTGCGCCCGCAGAAGCCCTGCGCTATCGCGTGCAGGACGCGCCCATCAAGCCAGGCGCAAGCATCATCACACTGGTCGGCTACGGCGGCTCGGGACAGGGCGACACGGGCGTCAGTACCGGCAGCAATGAGTCGATACGCCGCATCGGCGAGAACGTGGTGGATGCCCTGCCCGACCGCATCGACGCCAGCGGCCGCAGCAGCGCGTTCTACCTCTACGACTTCGACGGCCCCACCGGCACAGGCCCGCTCGGCGGCATCACCCTCGGCAACGCCCGCGAGACCATGGTCGCCGGCGGCGACTCCGGCTCCCCCGCCTTCGTCACGAGCGCCGGACGCATCGTCGTCATGGGCATCAACACCTTCGCCACACCACTTGGCACCGGAAGCGCCATCACCTACACCTTCGGCCAGGGCGGCGGTGGCATGCGCCTATCGGATCCGAAGTTCATCAGCTGGTTGCGCACAGCGTCGGGCAATGAGGTGAGGCTGGCGTCGGAGCCGGTGGGTCAGTTGGAGGGCATGCTGGTACCGGCGTTAGCGGGAGCCGGTGCGGCTGGAAGCGCGCTACTGGCACTCATGCTCAAGCGAAGAAATCGCAAATCCTCGAAAACGCAGTGAACATGAGATATGGCAACCAATAAACCAGTATGCCTCAACAGACATCCAGCACTGCGACATGCGCACCGACAGCCCCCTTCCCCTTCCTCGTCCAGCGCTTGAAGGAGATCCCCATGCGAGCACGACTCAGATCGGTATGTCGCATTCGTCGCGACTCACTCAACCATCGCATGATCTGATCGATATGTACTCGCGCCATCCATGCAGTCAGACCTTAATCCTCAAAGCTTGCCACCGCTCGTTTGCTCGATTCGTAAAGCGCAGCCCAGTCCTGTCGCCTCTGAGCCCCGGCAGGGAGCCACAGTTCGCCATGCATTTCCAACGGCTGCGCCAACTTCGCTAGAAGAGACTTCATCGAGAAATGCTTCGGCGTCGTGCCCACATCTTCGCGCCACCAGTCGACTTCAACCCAACGCCACTTCAATCCGTCCGCGTCGAACTGATCCAGTATCGCCAGGCCTTTCAGATCTTTCGCACCGTGCAGTTGCCGCGTCTCGCAGTCGAGCACCCGGCCCTTCCAGTCCATGTCTTCAAAGTCCGCATGCTCACGGGGCAGCCGCGTGGTAAAGAACAGGTATCTGGAGTCCTGCGACCAGATCATCGCTGCGCCCAGCCCTTCCAGGCAAACACCGTCGCTGGTGATTGCACACGCCTGGTAGCGCGACTCTTGCCCACGCTCATAACTGTCGTTGTATTCGTCGCGGGCGCCGAAGCAGTGCACCCAGCGTTTGCCATCCGGCGACGGATACACATAGGCAAATGCCGCGTTGGGAAACGGCGGCTTTTTGACTCGCACGCACTTCGTCAAGGGTCCGTCGATCGACCCTTTTGTCATGTCCACGCGAAACCGCAGGCTCTCCATCAATAGCCAGTCGTCTTCGACCGCGAACGTTTCTCCTTCATCATTCGGGCTTGGTGCACGACCGATCTTCTCGAAAGGTCCGAATCCATAGCGGGGCGGCACACACCCCACTGGCGCTTGCACCTGCAATTGCCCGCACTCGAAGCTGTTGAGCTGCAAGCCCGCTACGCGATACGTCGTATCCAGCCGCCGACCACTCTCCGTATCAAGTACGAAGAAAGTGTCCGTCGCGCCCGCTGCATACGGCTGCAAAACAAGAAACCGTCCGCAGTCCGACCACAGGTGAAACAACTGCACATCTTCCGCCACCGCTTTTCCCGCGCGCACTCTATAGCGCGTCAAGCGATCGTCTGGTCGGGACGGCAAGGCTTCGAAAACTGCGGGTGAGCCATTCGCGCCGCGCCGCGTCTCCACCACGCCCAGCGCCTCTGGCTGGCCGAGCTCATCCCAGCGCAAACGCAAACGCCAGGAGGTTTCATTGCCCGTCAGCGCCACCACCTCGACACGCCCATGCTCGTCAGCACCGCGTACCCATTCGTTCGGGTAGGAACCGTAGGTGAATGAATCGGGGCTGCGCAGCGCCCGCCAGGCATTCGGATAGCCGCCCCCCCGAGGCGCCCCGACACTGAACAAAATCCACAGCCCTTCGCTGTCAATCTCATTCACACGACTCAAGCTGGCGCACTCCAGCGCACGATCACTTTGCCATGCCGGTGTTACCCATATCGCATCCGCATCCTCGCGCCAGAGCCAGTGCGAACCGCCCGCGTCTTGTGCTACTGCCGGGATCAGCAGTCTGTCTCCTGCCTTGCTCCAGACGATCTCGTCCGGCAATGCCGTACGCAGCGACAGCTCGCGTCCGTCAAGCTTGATGCGGTAAAACGGTTGCGCCACATAGCTCGCCGAATCTGCCATGTCGCGCAATTGCGCTTCATCGAAGATCGCCTCCAGCTCCAGGCGGTGACGCCCGGCTTCGTCGCACAGCTCGATTTTCTCCCGCGCCACTTCCACATCAGGATGCAGCCAGAGGCCGTGCGCGCGTTTCCATTGCACCGCCTTGGGTGACTGCAGCCGCCCGCGCAACTTTGGATGCTCCGGCCCGCGTTCGCCGCACAGCAACCTGGCGTCATCGCAATCGGTCCACTGCCGGCTCCTGCCTGTTTCGAAATCCATCAGCGTGATGTCGCATGCGGAGTCCACACCCGTGCACGCCACATAGCGCCCGTGCTCACCAATGTACAAGGAGCCATTGCCCAGCACCACGCCATTGTCAAAGCGGTGAGCATAGGTCGCGGGCCCGCCCATGCCGATTTCGCCGACTATCTCTGACCGATAGCGCAAGCCGCTGGGATGGACATCCCAATGTGCTTGCTCGGTCGAGGGAGCGCGATCGTAAATTGTCTCCACTGTTGCCGTATCCTCTGCTTCGCGCCTTGCGGCCTTGTCGATTGCCGCACGTACCTTCGCCACTCCGCACACGATCGCCACTGCCGATTGCACTGCGTACAAGACCAGCACGAGCACTGCCACTGCGGCGATCACAGCTAGCGTCGCAAAAACGCCCGACGTGTGCTCGAAGCCCCAGCCTGCTGCACTCCACGTCACCGCCAGTGGCGCCACAGTCATCGCCACGCTCAACAAGGGCAAGCCGTGCTTGCTCTTGCTCCAGCGCAGCCAAAGTCCCTCCACTACCCAGCACGCGAGCGACGCACCCCAGAACAGCAATGCCCAGTGCGGGCTCTGCTGCGCCACATAGACCGCCAGACCTGTAGCAATGAGAAACTGTAGAAGCTTCACGTCAAGAACCTTTCAACGCTGCTCGTCCTCATCTTGAGGCCAGACTTCACGATGGATATCCAATCAAGACGATCATTGGAGACCGTAGCTGTAGACATTCGCGTCCCTGCTTTCATACCAGCTGCCCTTTGACCACATGACACGATCATTTCTGGAATCCAGCCCGAGCAAGCCGAGGTAGCCATTCATGGCCAGCCGCTTCCACGACTTCCCGCCATCGACCGAGTAGAAGACGCCATTGCCGGAGATGGAAGCTTTGTTGCGACCCCAGGGGTAGAGCAGGCGCGGCACTTCATGTTCGCTGCTCGTATTAACGACAATGGCATTCTTTCCGACGATGAAGTCACGTAAACCGACCCAAGAGGTCAGCACGCCAAACGAGCCTGGTAGCGTGCTCCTTTCCTGCCAGGCGAGCTTGTCCTGCTCCAGAAGCACCAGCTTCAGCTCCGTGTCATCGCCCTTGTTCGCCGCTGCCACGGCGAACACTTCTCCCTTGGCACTGACACTTACAGAGTCGATCGCCATACCATATGCGCGCTGGACTTTGCCCACCTGCCAACGGCCTTGCACGAGGCTGAGCGGCGCAAAACTCGTGACGTTTACGCTGCGCGACAGCGAGTCGCTTTCGGGCAATCCGTACTGGAAGGTTTGCGATGCCTATAGCGCAGCTTTCTGCTTGTCGAACCGGACCACGTGCCGCTTCACCGTGCCGGTGGCGTCGCTGTGTTCGCCCCATGCCATCTCTCCAGCGACCTGTTTTCTCGCTTCCTCGATACCGATCAGCATGGGTTTCGCTGCCAACGCATGCGTGACGTTACAGCGCCGGTTTTTCACAGCAAGCTACCTCAATCCACCAGTTCGCCCAGCTTGTAAGGTTTGTCCGGGAACAGCGGCATCTTCTTCGGCACCTTGGGAGCCGGCCAGCCGTTCTGGGTGGCCCAAGCCTTGATGTCGGGGATGATGCCGGGCGCATCGCCATTGGGGCATTCGTGCAAGCACACCCAGTTCGTGCCGTGACGGCCGATTACTGGCTTGGGTGGCACATCGAAACGGCCCCAGCCGATGACGGGGCGGATGAAAGTCTCTCGCTGAAGCGGATACTTGCCTCGTTTGTTTGGTTTCTTGCTGTAGTCCTCGCCCCATATGTACGAAGTCACATCGATGTAAGGGTAGTCTGCGTTCATGAGGTAGTAGGCCCATTCGCGGCAGCCGAAGTTGCCTGTCACGGTGTTTCCGACGAAGCCCTTCGAATAGCGCTCCTTATCGTCGCCGGTACAGATCGCCGGAACGTAGAACGAGTCATCGGCAGTACGGCCGGTGAACCATGGCCCAACTCGGAACTGCTGATCGTTCGGACCATTGCCCGGAGCCAAGACGATGTTACGGATGCGGTTGATGCGCCCGAAAAGTTTGTGTGGCCAATCATACAGGGACGTAACTTCGGCTTCCGCGTTGAAAGTCATTAGCAGCGTGGCGACCTTGTTGTCAGATTCGTAATACTCGTTTGGAATTTCGAAGATCTTCACGTTTGGCATGATTGCTTCTATGTCCGCGGCCACAGATGGATCTGCCTTGCTCAGCGTTTCTTGGCTGAGTTCTTTGCGATGTTTGAAGCGTATGGGGCGCTCGATCTTCATGACATACCGAAACTCCCATTTGCGTTCGATCCAGACACGCGAACCATCCTCTTGCGCTTGTGCAGGGAACGCTAGGCCCAACCACAGAGCGCTGCATATCAACAGAAGTCTCATGGCAGTGGCAGTCCTTCGTCGCGCACAGTCAGGTGCAAATGATCGGCATGCAGTGTTTCGTTGCTGTCATGCTGAACGTTAGGTGTGGGATTAATCTTGTCTTTGGTATTTACATCCATAAACCACGGATCAAACACTGAGCGCACACAGTCGCATTTCATCAGGCGAGTACGAAAAGACTTGACCGAAGCAGGTTCGTTCTTGTCACGCTCCTCGCCCCATTTGGTGTTCGCGTCTTTGACCTTCTGGGAGCTACTCGCTGCTGCCTTATCTGCGGCTTCAATTTCCCCTGGCAGCGCTGCCTCCCGCAACGGGTCAATCTTGCCGAGAGAGGTTTTCCTGGCTTTCTCTAGCGCTTTCTGTTCGTCTAGCAGCTTTTGTAGATTGGCTTTAGCCTGCTTCTCTGCTGCCTCCGCCTTGAGTTTCTCATCAAACAGCCTCTTCTCTTCTTCACTGACATTTGATGTGTCAGGCGATGTGCCCTTTCCGTACTGCTCGGCTCTCAGCTCCTTACGATTCAATCGAGTTTTGTCCAGGTAGTTCACATCCAAACCCAGCCCGACGCGATGAAGGATGGAGCCAATCATCGGCCGCCAACCCGAGCTGATCGTTACTTCGCTGACATTCGCTTCCAACGCTGTTTCGATCACCGCCACCCAAGCTTGTGGATGTACGCGCGGCAAACCGTCGGCATAGAGATCGAAATTGTTGATGTTGTTGGAACAATTGTCCGAGCCAACAAACTTGAGGGTTACGGACTGAGCGGCTTTGTCCGCTTTCTGAAGCGTGATTTTGAGATCACCGGAATGAGGGGAGGTTTGGGAATAGAGCTTCAGTACTGCCGTACGAATTTCTACGGACACAGAGGCTGGAATTCTATCCGTCGCCTCGTCCACGAAGTACCTGTGCGAGATCTTGAGCCAGATGTCGCCAGTCAAAGTGCCGGCATAGTGATGTACCTTGCTAATGCTTCCAGTCGCGGAGGCCTTTGTTTCTTTTGTTTCCTTGAAAACGAGATCGGCCGTATCAGAGTGCTTTCCCGCCTTCTCCTTGATCTGGATTTCGGCTGCGGCGTCACCAACGGTAAATGCGTAAACAGGCGCTTTTCGAAAGTCCGGATGAGCGTCGCTACCAAGATAGAACTCAATCTTCGCCCCCTTTTCTGCGTATATCGAAAAGCCAGCTTTGTCACCGCAAGACAGATACAAAGCTCCTTTTCTGAAGGCGGTATCCACTTTGCCGTTGATGGCATATGCGTAAGGCAGTAATAGTGTCTTCTTTGATGTGATGTCAAAGTGATAGGTCACCTTGTGCTTCACGACGCAGGGAACGTCTACGCAAGAACCAGGCGTGGTATTGGTCGTTGCCGTAGCGTCAGGCTTCTTGGCTTTTGCTTTGGCGGGAGGCGTCAGAGTTTCAGCCATTTGTCAGCACTCCTGTTCGGTTGCGTTGGCGGCGGCACTGGCAACAGCGTCCTTGCTCAACCAGGAGAGTTTCAGCCCCTGTGGGTCAAGCGTCTTTACCCGCTGCGTCTTGCCATCTTTATCGGTCACGCCCTCAACTACATCTCCCTCCGCAGTCTCAATGCGATAGGGCTGACCAGCAATCGGTTCGCCGCTTGCCTTGTCCACCGCACGAAACTGTTCATCGTAGGGCGATTTCTCCAGAAGCTGTGCCTTGGTGACTCCCATGACGCCAGACGGCAGCCCGGCCAGACTCGCCGCCGCACTCGCCCCACCCGCCATCGCATGACTCCCGCCCTTCACCATGAAATTCCCCGGACAGGCGAAGGTGATGTTGCCGCCTTCGAGCGTGATGGAGGATTGCCCTGCCTGCAGGACGATCTTCTTGTTGGCGAGGACGCTGATGCTGTCGTTTGAGCTGGTGACAGTGACGGTCTTGTCGGCGAGGATTTCCACGGGGCCGTCGTGCGCCTGGATGCTGACCGGGCCATTGGCGGCGATGGCGTTGATGCCACCTGTATGCGTGTAAAGGCTCGCAGCGTCGCCTGCGACGAAGCTGGCCGTGTGTTGTGCAGTGAGCTGAGCGTCGGCCTGCGCGGTGGCGGTGAGGTGCTCGCTGGCGAATAGGGTGGTACTGGCCGGGCTGGCGAGGGCGATGCTGCTCGGGCCTTCTACGAGGATGGCTGCTGCGGCGAAGCTGGGGACTTCGCGATCGGTTGTGCCGGTGCCATCTGGCGGCGCGTCTTTCTGGTGGATGGTACTTCTGAATTTGTCGATCTGGCCCGCTTGCGTCAGCGGGTCGGCTTCCGATTGACTGGCGGCGTCGGAGAGGCGCGAGGCTGTATCGAAAGCGGCTTTGAGCTGGCCTGCGGCTTCGGTGCTATCGAGCTGCGTGGAGGCACCGTTCTGTCTGGCTGTTGTCGACAGCAGGATGCCTTGTGCGGCGCGCACGACGCTCCAGCCATCGGTGCGCAGTTCTGCGCCTGTGCCGCGCCATGCGCCGCGTGTGGAACTCGTTGGGCCTTGATGGATCAGGTAGCCGAGATTGAGCTGGCTGGCGGTGTGGCTGGTGGCGAGTCGCGTGCGTAGCTGGCCGGTGGCGTCGTCGATGAGCCATTGGCTCCAGCCGCTGCCGTCCAGCGTCGGCGCGTGCATGCCCGCAATGACGCCGGGATGGTTGGCGCTGCTGCCCTCGCCCGCGGGCCAGGGCGGGTTGTCGTCGCCGTTGTACATCTGGTGGGTGACGATGGGGCGGTCGATATCGCCCTCGATGAATTCGACGATGACCTCGCTGCCGACGCGGGGCGTGAAGTTGCTGCCCCAGTTGGGGCCCGCGAAGGATTCGGCAACACGCACCCAGGTGCCATTCGTGTCCTTACCCGTTGCGCGCTCGGTGTCGTGATTCAAACCGCCTGAGAGTGGACTGGCACCACGTTGCCATGGGAACTGGATGCGGATGCGGCCATCGCGATCGCTATGTGTGCCGAGGCCCGCCGCGTCGTTTTCCGTTCCGACAACGATGGCGCTCTGGAAGCCGGGAACAACAGGCTTGTTAAGTGGTTGCGGCACGACAGGCAGCCCGGCATTCGCACAGACTGCATGGTTGCGATAGGTGCCGTTCTCTGCGCTGCCCGCACCCAGCAGACCTGCAATGCCTTTGGCATTGCCTTCAAGATTGTTGGCGGCGTCGTGCGTGATGCCCAGTACGGTGAAGCGATTGCGCGCAGCGTCCGGTTGGCTGAGGTCGATCAGCCCGAAGCCACGCATCAGCGTGAATTGCTGGCCGGGCGCAAGCTGGCGCACCGAGCCTTCGCCGACATGCGTCTGCATGGCGAGCTCGACGTACTGACCTTGCAGGCATGCAGCGCGTTCGGCTTGCGCGGCATCGGCATGGCGGTAGGCGCCGCTGCCGTCGTAGTCTTCCAGCACGGGCACGTCGCCCAGGCCCCCGATGGCTTCGCCCGTACTGCTGAACTCTCCAGCGGGAGCGATGAGCTGCCGATAGTCCCAGCTAGCGCGCGCCACCGCGTTCGTGGTCACGGCCTGACGCGTGCGCCAGTGCTCGAAGCAGTCGCTGCCTTCGGTGCTGCTGTTGCGGTGATGGCGGATCACGGCTTGCGGGCATTCCGGCAGTGCATGCGTTGTGTCGAAGATGACGAGCTTGTGGCGGGTGTGCTTCTGTTCGGCATTGCTGGCGGGTGAATCGATGGCCGCCACACCCGGCGCGTCCTGCTCATGCTCGAAGTGGAAAGACAGGCCTTCACTGGCAAACAATCGCACGACGAAGTCATGATCCGTTTCGCGATACTGACCACACAGGCTGCGCACCGGCAGCTCCTCGTTCAGGCGGAATTCGTAGTCGAGTTCGGGATAGGCCGCAAAGACTTCTTCCACGATCTGCTGCGCCGTCTTGTCCTGGAAGATGCGGCTGTTGTGCACCTGGCGCAGGCACGCAAACCAGGGTTCGACAGTCAGCCGGTAGCGCGCCAGACCGCCGTCGGCACCGAGCTGCGCGGCCTGCAATACGATGCCGTGCCAGCTGCGATGCGAGCGACCATCCGCCAGCAAGAGTCGCAAAGAGACCTGCTCGCCCAGCAGTTGCTTGAGCTCGAGATGCGCGGAGCTTGAGAGACAGTCGATTTCAAAGCGATAGCAGCTGGAGATCGCCTCAGTGCCGTGGAAACGCTCAACGACCAGCGCCGCATCCGGCAAGGCCGTGACGATGGATAACAGACGGGCCTGCTGGGTAAGTGCTTTGAGAAAGCTGTCCCGGCTGGGAAGGGACAGACCAAGGCCAGCGAGATCGAAACTGGCGTTTGAAGCGGACAGGCCGGACACGTGGAAGCCTCATTGATTCGCTGCGGAAGATCGCGAATTCTAGTGGCATATATGTAGCGCCTGCCCGGTACTGACGGGCGGTTTGTTCGGCACAACCAGTGGTCGCACCATGCGCATCAAAACAATAAATACGCGATTGAAATGGCAAATACGGCGACATTGGCACAGCTGTTTCAACCGTACTGCCGATGACCTCCTGCAGCACCGCCACCGAGATAACGTTTCACTTCGCCTGACATGAAGACCGGTCGCCTGATCACGATTTCCCGGTAACGACGATCTGCCCTCTCATGCCTGCCTGGTAGTGCCCGGCAATGAGACATGCAAAGTCGAAATCGCCGGCACGGTTGAAGGTCCAGATCAGTTCCTTCGTCGCACCGGGACCCACGTGTGCCATGTAGGCCGCGCTGTGCGTCATGTCAGGAAACTTCGCCATCATTGCCGCATGCTGATCCAGCACTGCCTTCGTCCCGATGACGAGTTCGTGCAGCATGCTGCCTTCATTCCTGACAACGAATCGCACCGTCTCGCCCTGCTTCAGGTTCAGCTTGTCGGGCGAAAAGCGCATCGTGTCCAGCATCCTGATCTCGACAGTCCGGCTCACTGCCTTCGGACTGCCGGCTATCCCCCAGGCAGTCTGCTCGGGCTTCGCAGCCTTCGCGGCGGCGTGCGCGCTCTCCTCATGCGCGAAGCCCACACTCATCACACAAACCATCGCCGTTGCGATGGCGAGGCGCGTAACAAAGGCACGATTGCTTGTTTTCAAGCGAAAGCTCTCCTGAATACTGTCGTCTGTCAGCTCGCGGGGTAGCCCGCTTCAGCCAGGCAGTGCGTGATCTCTTCACGCTCCACCGTCGTCTCTACCCGCACCGTCTTGTCCGCGAGCGAGACCGTCACGATTGCATCGAAATCCTGCGCCTTGATGGCGTTGGTGACTGCGCTGACGCAATGCCCGCAGCTCATGTCGGGCACGTTCAGTTCAAATATCTGTCCACTCATGACTAACTCCAGAGGTGTGAGTACGCACTCATCGTGCAGCCTCCCCCCATAGGAAGGTCAACACACAGAAATTTTCTGGCGATTCGCTTTACTCTCCCATCATGGTAAGGTCCAGCATGGGTTCGTCTACCTCTCCAGAAGAGCCCGTCATGGTATCCACGTTGATGACAGCAAGCACCGCATCGAGCAATCACCCGCGCAGTCTTGGCCTGCCGGTTTCCGGCATGACCTGCGCTTCCTGTGCGGCTCGCGTCGAAAAGGCGCTGCGCGCGGTGCATGGTGTCAGCGAGGCGAGCGTGAACCTCGCCACCGAACGAGTGAACGTCACGCTCGACGCACAGACCGAAACGGAGGTGCTGGTTGCGGCAATCCGCCGCGCCGGCTACGACGTGCCCACCACGAACACGGATCTGGCTATCGATGGCATGACCTGTGCGAGCTGTGTCGCGCGCGTCGAGAAGGCGCTGTTGAAGCTCGATGGCGTCGAAGCGGTGGATGTGAATCTCGCGACTGAACGCGCGCACGTCGTGTCACATGCGGTCAGCGAAGAAGATCTGATCGCCGCCATTGCCCGCGCCGGCTACGCAGCAACAAGCATCAACGAGGAGAGCCCCGCACCAGCCCCCATGCGTGACACGCAGAAGTGGATGCTGCTCGCCAGCGCCTTGCTGACCCTGCCGCTTGTCATGCCCATGCTGGGCAGCGCGTCAGGCCGCGACTGGATGCTTCCGGGGCTGTGGCAGTGGGTACTCGCCACACCCGTACAGTTCGTCTGCGGCGCACGCTTCTATCGGGCCGGCTGGCGCGCACTCAAGGCGGGCGCGGGCAATATGGACCTGCTGGTCGCGCTGGGCACCAGTGCCGCCTACGGGCTCAGCGTCTATCAACTCCTCGTGGGCTCCGCGCACGCCGCGCATGCGGGCCCGACGCACTTGTACTTCGAAGCCTCGGCCGCCGTCATTACGCTGGTGCTGCTCGGCAAATGGCTGGAGACGCGCGCCAAGCGCAGCACCACCGAAGCGATTCGCGCATTGCAGAAGTTGCGTCCGGAAACGGCACGCGTGCGCAAGGATGGCACCGAGCAGGACGTACCTGCAGCGCAATTACGCGTCGGTGACATTGTCATCGTGCGCCCCGGCGAGCGCATCGCCGCTGACGGACACATCATCGAAGGCCGCTCGCATGTCGACGAATCCCTGCTGACTGGCGAGAGCCTGCCCGTGCCGAAGAATATCGGCGACGTGGTCACGGGCGGCGCCGTCAACGGCGAAGGCCTCATTGCGCTTGCGGTCGGCGCCGTGGGGGCAGCATCGCAGCTCGCCCACATCATCGCGCTGATCGAGAACGCGCAAGCGAAGAAAGCGCCCATCCAGCGCCAGGTCGACAAGGTCAGCGCGATCTTCGTGCCGGTAGTGCTGGGCCTGGCCTTGCTGACCCTGCTGGGCTGGTGGCTGATCGGTGGCGATCTGGAGCACGCCATCCTCAACGCGGTCGCCGTGCTGGTCATTGCCTGCCCGTGCGCACTCGGCCTGGCGACACCCGCGGCAATCATGGCCGGCACCGGTGTCGCTGCGCGTCGCGGCATCCTCATCAAGGATGCGGAAGCGCTGGAGATTGCGCATGACGTACGCGCCGTCATGTTCGACAAGACCGGCACGCTCACCGTCGGCAAGCCTGAGCTCATCGTGCTCGAAAGTGTCGGCGGCCAGCGCGACGCAGCACTTGCCATGGCTGCTGCCATCCAGTCCGGCAGCGAACACCCGCTGGCGAAAGCCGTCGTCGCGGAAGCGCAGCGCCAGTCCCTGACGCTGCCCGCAGCGAGCGAGGTGACAGTCGAAGCGGGACGCGGCATCGGCGCCCGCATCGGAGCGGGCGATAGCCGCCGGCACATCGTCATCGGCAGCCCACGCTGGATGAGCGAGCTGCAGGTCAACACGACGGCCCTCGCGGCACATGCCGAAGCCCAACAGGATCAGGGCCACACGGTGTCGTGGATGGCGGACCTGACGGGACAACCCACCCTGCTTGCCATGCTGGCCTTCGGCGACAAAGTGCGGCCCGAATCCACAGCTGCCATCCGCACACTGACAGCACGCGGCATTGCCGCCGTACTGGTGACGGGCGATCACGCCAGCAGCGCAGCTACAGCGGCCACACAGCTCGGTTTGACCGAGGTGCGCGCGGAAGTACTGCCCGCGGACAAAGCGACCATCGTCGCTGAGCTGCGGCAGAAATTCGGCAAGGTGGCCATGGTCGGCGACGGCATCAATGACGGCCCGGCACTGGCCGCCGCTGACGTCGGTTTCGCCATGGGCGGCGGCACGGACGTGGCCATGCAGGCCGCCGGCGTCACCCTGATGCGCAGCGATCCGCGCCTTGTCGCAGATACCATCGACATTTCCCGGCGCACCTGGCACAAGATCCGCCAGAACCTGTTCTGGGCTTTCATCTACAACATCATCGGCATTCCACTCGCAGCTGCGGGGCAGCTCGATCCAGTGATCGCCGGTGCTGCCATGGCCCTGTCCAGCGTCAGCGTGGTCAGCAACGCCCTGCTGCTCAAGCGCTGGCGTGGCAGCGCGACATCCACTCTTGCCGACAAGGAGAGAACATGAGAAAGACACTCCCGGAACGCGCCGAGGCGCTCGAAAGCGGTCTCGTCGATATCGGACAGGCTGCATTGGCAAGCGGTGTCTCGGTGAAGATGCTGCGCCACTACGAAGAAATCGGCCTGCTGCGCAACGTCGCCCGCACGGCAGCCAACTACCGCCTCTACGGTGCGCAGCAGATACACACCCTGCGCTTCATCAAACGTTCGCGTACCCTCGGTTTCTCCATCGAGGAAATCCGCGAACTGCTGAGCCTGTGGGAAGACCGGCGTCGCTCCAGCGCCTCGGTTAAGAAGATCGCTGCTCATCACATCGAAGAGCTCCAGACCAAGATTGCCGAGCTACAGGGAATGGTGAATACCCTTCAGCATCTGACGCACTGCTGTGCCGGCGACGGGCGACCGGACTGCCCGATTCTGGATGATCTGTCGGGCGAGCAGGCCTGAACGGCGCGCGCCCGGTCGCATTGACAACACTTATTGCGACCGTTACGGTCTCGCACGCCAATCGCTACGAGAAGGCGTGGCACCGCTCGGAGACTCGCTATGGGAAATGGTCGCAAACCCGGTTCAGTTTGCTCGTTGCGTGACGGCGGGCTGGAGGAAGACGGTACGAATTGCCTCGCGCAATCACCTGAACCTGGCACGATTGGCCTCAAGGTCGAAGTAGACCCGTCAATCGACGCAGCCAACCCTCTTGTCCAGGACATAGACACTCGCCAGGACGACGAGAAAGCCTCCACGCAGGGGCTCATGGGCTACAACATCAACTTGATCGCCAAGTCCCCGCCCGGCAGCACGAAGGATGGCCAGAAGATCGTGGCCATACTGCGCGAACTGAACCAGAACAGACGCATCATGTATGACGCATCGATCAGCGGGCGCGGCGAATGGAGCGGCAAGTTCATACGCATCGCCGAAAAGTATCGCGGCAGCGTCGGGGCCACTCTCGTCGAACTCTTCCATGAAGGCACGCACGCTCAATGGCACCGGCTGCACCCGCGCGCCAAGGGAGTGCCTGCGGACCGCGAGGCCGCCATCAAGGACGAGGTCAACGCGCAAACGAACCAGGTAAAGATGTACATCTTCACCAAGGCCAACTGGAATCACTCCGACATGGAGCTCGACCGCCGTCTGAGCCGTCTGACCAGCGACCAGGAATACAAGCGCACCGGTACTGACCGCGTATTCGAGCAATACATCCGCGACAACTTCGACAACCGGGAAGACTAGATCCCCAGCTCCTGACAGACGCGCGTTCGCTTGCGACGACGCCACGCGCTGCAAGTGGCCGCGCTCAGACAGACAAGGCGGATAGCACTGTCGCCGCAATGCGCACCGACGGTTTGCTGCGTACCTTCAGGTCACCAGCGCAACGCTTTTGACCTGCGCAAAAACCCGTTGCCCGACCTCCAGCGCCAACAGATCGCGAGAGCGGCGCGTGATGCGCGAGACCAGCACCGCCCCGCCACGCTCGTCCGACCCAAGCAGCAGGCGCAGATTCACCTTGTCGGTACCTGCATCCAGGATTTCCATGACGCGCGCATCAAGCACATTCAGGATGCTCGACGCCCGGGGCGCTTCGACAGCCACGCTCACGTCGCGCGCCAGCACGCGAGCACGCACGCGCTCGCCCACTGCGCGAGACAGTCCGCCCACCCACAGACCTCCACCCGCGAACGCCACACGACTGAGCCCGTAGACCTCGTCACGCTCCATGACCTCAGCCTCGATGACCGCGCCCATGTCGTCGCTCAATGCTGTCTGCAGGTCCAGACGCGTGAGCACATCCTGCAAAGGCCCGCTGGCGCACACCCGGCCCGCGTCGAGCAACACCATGTGATCAGCCAGGCGCGCAACTTCGTCCAGCGCGTGACTGACGTAGAGCACGGGGATGTCCAGCTCGCGATGCAGGCGCTCGAGATAAGGGAGGATCGCTTCCTTGCTGATCGCATCGAGCGCAGCAAGCGGCTCATCCATCAGCAGCAGGCGCGGGCTGGTCAACAAGGCGCGCGCAATCGCCACGCGCTGACGCTCACCGCCAGATAACTGATCGGGGCGTCGCGCAAGCAAGGCCCCCACGCCCAACCAGTCGACCGCCTGCTCCCAGGTCACGCGCCGCTGTGCTTGTGGCACACGATTCATGCCATATGCAAGATTGGCGCGCACATCGAGATGCGGGAACAGGCTGGCCTCCTGGAACACATAGCCCAGCGCACGCTGATGAACAGGTACGAAAATGCCCGCGGCATCGTCTTGCCAGACCTCGCCCGCAACTGCGATGCGCGCGGCAGATGGTCTCTGCAAACCAGCGATGGCACGCAACGCCGTCGTCTTGCCGGAACCTGAGCGACCAAACAATGCGGTGACGCCGCGACTCGGCAGGTCGAGCGCGAGCTGCAGTGTGAAGTCCGCGTGCTGTACGCGCAGGTGCGCACTCAGGTGAGCCATTGCATGCGCCTCAGAAAGTGCGGGGTCGGGCATGGAAGGAATAGAGGATCAACAACACAACAAACGAGAACAGCAGCATCCCGCCAGCCAGCCAGTGCGCTTCGACATATTCCAGGGCCTCGACGTGGTCGTAGATGTCGACCGACAGCACGCGCGTCCTGCCGGGGATATTG
Organism: Uliginosibacterium silvisoli; assembly: GCF_036017035.1. Lineage (NCBI taxonomy): Bacteria > Pseudomonadati > Pseudomonadota > Betaproteobacteria > Rhodocyclales > Zoogloeaceae > Uliginosibacterium > Uliginosibacterium silvisoli. The sequence goes on from NZ_JAYXHS010000001.1 coordinate 170,876, forward strand.
CCCCCCATCATCAGCACCAGACCGAACTCACCCACGGTGTGCGCGAAGCCGAGCACCGCCGCCGTGATGAAGCCCGGTTTGGCCAGCGGCAAGGCGACGCTGAGGAACCTGTCCCACGGCCCCGCCCGCAGGCTCGCCGCGACTTCCAGCGGGCGTCGGCCGATCGCTTCGAATGCGTTCTGCAAAGGCTGCACGACGAAGGGCATCGAATACAGCACGGACCCCACCACCAGCCCTGCAAACGTGAACGGCAAGGCGCCGATGCCGAGCGCCTTGGTCAGCTTGCCACCCATGCCATTCGGCCCGAGAAACACCAACAGATAGAAACCCAGCACCGTTGGCGGCAACACCAGCGGCAAAGCCACCACCGCGCCGATGATGCCTTTCATGCGCGAGCGCGTGTGTGCCAGCCACCATGCGAGCGGCGTACCGATCAGCAACAGGATGAGCACGGTGGTAGCGGCCAGCCTCAGCGTCAGCGTGACGGCAGAGAGATCGATGTCAGGCAGGTTCATTCAAGGCGCTTTGCTTTTCCGACCTAGGTTCATCAGAGATCGTAACCGTACGACTTGATCACAGCTTTCGCCTTGTCACTCTTGAGGAATTTCAGCAAAGCCTGCGCCGCTGCATTGGCCTCGCCTTTCTTCAGCAGCACGGCATCCTGCAGGATCGGCGAGTACAGGTTCGACGGCACGGCCCAGTAAGAGCCCTCCACCGGCTTGCCCGGCACCAACACCTGCGACATGGCGACGAAGCCCAGCTCCGCATTGCCCGTGGCGACGAACTGGAAGGTCTGCGCGATGCTCTCGCCGATCACGAATTTCGGTTTGAGATCGTCGTACAGCTTGCCGGCCTTGAGCGTCTCTTCTGCCGCCAGTCCATACGGCGCGAGCTTCGGATTGGCAATCGCGATATGTGCGATATCGGCACGCGTCAGCACCTTGCCGCCCTCATCGACGAAACCCGGCTTGGCTGACCACAGCACCAGCTTGCCTTTGGCATAGGTGAAAGTGCTGCCCGCAACGCCGTCGCCTTCCGCAACGAGTTTGCGCGGCGTCTCGTCATCCGCCGCCAGGAGAATCTCGAATGGCGCACCATTCTTGATCTGCGCGTAGAACTTGCCGGTAGCACCCACCGCAACGACGGCCTTGTGACCACTCTCCGCGGCGAACTCGGCGGCGATCTTCTCGAAAGGCCCGGCAAAGTTCGCAGCCACGGCGACCTGCACTTCTGCCGCACTGACGGCACCCTGCATCAGCCCGATGACAAGACAAGCCAGGCCACTCCGCAACACGCTCTTCATGATGTTCATGCTTTGTTCCTTTTCTTTTTGAGGGGGGACATCTTTGGCGATCGGCAGATGCAATCCATCAACCGATCACGCTGAGGATGATGTTCGAGGCCTTGAACGTGGCCCACGCGGGTTCGCCAACGCGGACATCGAGCGCCGACACAAGCGCACGTGTCGTCACCGCGACCAGACTCTTGCCGTCGCCCAGATCGATCACGACTTCCGAGTTGACTTCGCCCTCATGCACGCGCGTGACCACACCAGAGAGGAGATTGGTCTGCTCCGACGGCGGGGTCTCCCTGGGCACCAGCGCCACTGCGGAGGCCTTTGTGAGCGCGAACACCTCGGTGCCGATTGCCAGCCCGAGCGTTTCGACCGACTCCCGCGTCACGACCGCCACCAATGTGCTCTCCGCATTCAGCCGCAGCAGCACTTCGTATTCGACATCCCCCTCACGCAAGCCGCAGACGGTGCACACGAACTGATTGCGCGCGCTGGTGCGCAGGCTCATGCGCCGCAAGAGTTGCTGGAAACCAGCAACCGAACCGGCCTCGCCGCCCGCTTGCTGCGACAGGCGATCCAGCGCCTGTTGATACTCGCGCTCGACGGCGTGGTACATGGCGATCACGCTCTTGCCGTACTCCGTCAGCTGCGTGCCGCCCCCTTGCCTGCCACCTGTCGTACGCGCAACGAGCGCTTGCTGCGCCATATTGTTCATCGCATCCACCGCGTCCCAAGCCGCCTTGTACGACATGGGCACGTGGCGCGCGGCCTGGGAAATCGAGCCATGTTCGGCAATGGCCTCGAGCAGGCGGATGCGCGTGCCGCCCAGAAAGCTGCCCGACTCCGTCGTGACCTCGAGCTTGCCGATCAGGCGCCCCGTCGACTTGTCCACCATCTCTTTATCTATATAAACATTTATATAGCGATGGTAAATCAAAAGCGCGGCGTGAGGCTCATCTTGCAAGCCTCGCGCCGCGCCGTGGGTTCAAACATTCGGATTCAGACGCGGTATTGCGCTACCGCCTTGCGCATGCGCTCGACGCTTCGCTGCAGAACGAAGGAGGCATCCCGCGTGTCTTGGGCGACGCCTAGGTTGTTTTCTGTCAGCTGGGCCACCTGCTCCACGCTCTTCGCCAGCTCCGTCATGGAGGCGCTCTGCTCGGAGGTCGAATGCGTGATTTCGCCCACCATCTCCAGCGTGGCCCCCATCTCATCGTTGATCGTCGCCAGCGCGACCTGCGCCTTGAGCACGAGCGCAACGGAATCACCCACCTGCGTCGCACTGCGATGCATGCCCGAGACGGCGCTCGTCGTATCTTCATCGATGCGCCGGATCATCTCGTCGATCTCGCGCGTCGCCGTAGCCGTGCGCTCGGCGAGCTTGCGCACCTCGTCGGCCACCACGCTGAAGCCGCGCCCTTGCTCACCAGCCCGCGCCGCTTCGATGGCTGCGTTAAGCGCCAGCAGATTGGTCTGGTCTGCGATCTCCTTGATCACACCAGCCGCCTTGCCGATCTCATCCATGCGCTGCCCCAACTGGGTCACCATGCGCGTCGAATCGGAGACGCTACCGGAGAGGACCTGCATATTGTCGGTGACCTGGCGTGAAACAGCGGCCCCCTGACAGGCATTCTCCCCCGCCGTCTGCGCGACCGTGCGCGTGCTGGTCGCGAAGGTCGCGACCTCGCTGATCGACACCGTCATCTCCTCGACCCCTGCGGCGGCGGAAGACGTCAGCTCGCTCTGGCGTGCAGCCGAGTCGGTCAGGCGCTCCACGCTCTGGTGCAGGGCATCGGTCGTGGCATGAATGTCATGCCCAGCGTCGCCAAGAATCTGCAGCGTCGCGCGCATGGCGGAGAACTGCGTATCGAGACTCGCCGCAATATTCCCGATGCGGTCATTGCGCGTCGGCACCAGTGTCTCGGTCAGTTCGCCGGTCGTCAGCGTACGGTCGAGAAACGCCTGGATCGTGTTCAGACGTGACAGTGCTCCCGGCAAACCGACGACAAGCATGTAGGCTGCGGCAAGCAAGGTCAGGACAGACAAGGCCTCGCTCGCCACGACCAGTGCCGGCCACGAAGCCAGCATCGCGACGAGCGAAACCAGTTGCGCGACACCGACGAGGGCTGCGAACGCGAGCAGTTGCGTGTCGTGCGAAACCAGCTTTTCGACCAGCGGGCCGTGGTTGCGGCGCACGCGCCCATCCTGGATGCGGATCGATGTATCACCCGCCCTGATGCGCTGGTAGGCGCTGGACGCCGCCGCGATCTGCGCAGGTGTCGGGCGCGAACGCACCGATTGATAGCCCACGATGGCGCCCCCTTCGCGCACCGGTGACGCGTTGGCGACGACCCAGTAGAAGCCGCCGTCCTTGCGGCGATTCTTCACCAGCCCCTTCCAGGGGCGCCCCGCCTTGAGGCTGCGCCACAGATCGGCAAAGGCGGCCTCCGGCATATCAGGGTGACGAATCAGGTTGTGGGGTTGCCCCACCATTTCAGCGGGTGTGAATCCACTGATCTCGGCGAACGCCGCATTCGCCTCGGTGATATTGCCGCGCAGATCGGTGCGCGAATAGATGAACACGCCGTCAGGAATGACGGACTCCTGCTGGGTGACGGGCTGGTTGTTGCGCATGAGGCAGCTGCTTCCTCGGATCGGGCAGAAATTGATGCGCACATCGCGCATTGAAAATCGTATCGACCTGCCTAGGACACCCTGAAGAAAAAAATTGCCGTATATGCCAAAAGTTATAAATACATCAACCCTGAGCGCGCGGACTGTTGACAAGAACGGCACCAATACCCGCCCGTCCCGACGGGCAAACGGCGCCCGGCCGGACAATAAAGTGAGCGTGCGGACTTGAAATACCGCAATGCGGCACCTATCATTAGCACTCCCCGGGAGAGAGTGCTAACAAAGCTCCTCCCCTGTTTTTTGTCGGGGTGCCTCCGGCGCCCTCTAATTCTTGATCTTCCCCAACAGGAGTGGATATGAAAATTCGTCCCCTGCACGATCGTCTGATCGTCAAGCGCATCGAAGCCGAGCGCACAACTGCCAGCGGCATCGTTATTCCAGACAGCGCTGGTGAAAAGCCCGATCAAGGTCAGGTTCTGGCTGTCGGCAACGGCAAGATTCTGGAAAACGGCGAAGTCCGCAAGCTGGACGTCAAGGTTGGCGATCGCGTGCTGTTCGGCAAGTACTCCGGCCAGACCGTCAAGGTCGATGGCGAAGAGCTTCTCGTGATGCGCGAAGAAGACATCATGGGTGTCGTCGAACTGTAAAAAACCGGTGCTGCGCTACTGCGCAGGCCGGGCTGAAGGCTCCGGTGCTCAACGTACCTGCGTACGTTTCCGCTCCTCGCCTTCATCGCGACCTGCTCGCTACGCGCCTCCCCTGTTTTTTCACACCGAATCCGATTCAAATATTCTGGAGTCATAAACATGGCAGCTAAACAAGTTCTGTTCGGCGACGACGCACGTGCAAAGATCGTCGTTGGCGTCAACATCCTGGCCAATGCGGTCAAGGTGACCCTCGGCCCGAAGGGTCGTAACGTTGTGCTCGAGCGCTCGTTCGGCGCACCGACCGTGACCAAGGACGGTGTGTCCGTGGCCAAGGAAATCGAACTGAAGGACAAGTTCGAAAACATGGGCGCGCAGCTCGTGAAGGAAGTCGCTTCGAAGACCAGCGACAACGCCGGTGACGGCACGACGACCGCAACCGTGCTGGCACAAGCCATCGTTCGCGAAGGCTTCAAGTACGTCGCAGCTGGTTTCAACCCGGCCGACCTGAAGCGCGGTATCGACAAGGCTGTTGCAGCCATCGTTGCCGAGATCAAGAAGAACGCCAAGCCAACGACCACCAACAAGGAAATCGCCCAAGTCGGTTCGATCTCCGCCAACAGCGACAGCTCCATCGGCGACATCATCGCCAACGCGATGGACAAGGTTGGCAAGTCGGGCGTGATCACCGTTGAAGACGGCAAGTCGCTCGAAAACGAGCTGGACATCGTCGAAGGCATGCAATTCGACCGCGGCTACCTGTCGCCCTACTTCATCAACAACCAAGAGAAGCAGATCGCTGCTCTGGACAACCCGTTCGTGCTGCTCTTCGACAAGAAGATCTCGAACATCCGTGACCTGCTGCCCGTGCTGGAGCAAGTTGCAAAGTCCGGCCGCCCACTGCTGATCATCGCTGAAGATGTCGATGGCGAAGCACTGGCAACTCTGGTTGTGAACAACATCCGCGGCATCCTGAAGACCGTTGCCGTCAAGGCGCCTGGCTTCGGCGACCGTCGCAAGGCCATGCTCGAAGACATCGCCATCCTCACCGGTGGCCAGGTCATCGCTGAAGAAGTCGGCCTGTCGCTCGAGAAGGCTACGCTGGCTGACCTCGGCCAAGCGAAGCGCATCGAAGTCGAAAAAGAAACCACCATCATCATCGACGGTGCCGGCAAGGCTGAAGCGATCCAGGCACGTGTTGCCCAGATCGAAGCCCTGTCCGACGCTTCGACCAGCGACTACGACCGCGAAAAGCTGCAAGAGCGCAAGGCCAAGCTGGCCGGCGGCGTTGCAGTGATCAAGGTTGGCGCTGCCACCGAAGTCGAAATGAAGGAAAAGAAGGCTCGCGTTGAAGACGCACTGCACGCTACCCGCGCAGCCGTCGAAGAAGGTGTCGTGGCTGGTGGCGGTGTTGCACTGCTGCGCGCCCGCGCCGGCATCGGCGACCTGAAGGGCGACAACGCCGACCAGGACGCAGGTATCAAGATCGTGCTGCGCGCCATCGAAGAGCCGCTGCGTCAGATCGTGCAGAACGCTGGCGCCGAGCCATCGGTCGTCGTTGCCAAGGTTCTGGAAGGCAAGGGTAACTTCGGTTACAACGCTTCCAACGACACCTACGGCGACCTCGTCGAAATCGGCGTGCTGGACCCAGCCAAGGTGACGCGCTCGGCACTGCAAAACGCAGCGTCGGTTGCCAGCCTGATCCTGACCACCGACGCAATGGTCGGTGAGCTGCCAGAAGACAAGCCTGCCGGTGGCATGCCTGACATGGGCGGCATGGGTGGCATGGGCGGCATGGGCATGTAATCCGGACCGGCTCCGCGTGGCGGAGCCTGCTCGAAGACACGCCTTGCGTTCATCGCAAGACAACGGACAACTTCGCAAGAAGTTGTCCGTTTTCATTTCTGGCGACGTATTCACGCTCGCCTCCTCTACCTCCTCTACCTCCTCTACCTCCTCTACCTCCTCTACCTCCTCTACCTCCTCTACCTCCTCTACCTCCCCCTGTCTCCCCTGTCTCCCCTGTCTCCCCTGCGATTGGCTCGCATAGCCGCAGGGCGCCGCATCTTCGGAGGCGGCGCCGCGCAAATTAGTCAGACTTTTATAGATTCGTCCGACTTTTTGTTGCACACAAATACGCTTCACAGTGCTATCGGAAGCAGCTCGCGGGGTAAATCGCACAACCGCAGATCTGCCATATTTCATGCAAATGACAAGCTTGTTAATTATGTATAACAAGCAGATAGGCGAACTCATAAGCCGTCGGTCAGGCACGCAAAATGGGCTATTGACATACCGACAGGGCGAACGTTAGCGTGCGATCCCCGACACATTGTTTTTCAATTGGCCTGACAAATACACCTTTGCGCAGCAATCGGGCAGCGCTGCCGTCAAACCAGACGGAGGTTGGGCCTCAGCCTTACACGATTGAAAACAGGCGTTACGGGACCTTTGCTTGACACAACAAACCGGAGCGTCCGGTGTGTCGTTTGACTCACCGAGCTTCCCAGCAGAAAGGCACGGACAATGAAGATGAGCTTTACAGCCAAGACATGCGCTACCGCACTCGTTGGTATTGGCATGTTCTCGACGGCAATGACCGCCAATGCGACACCGGTACCGGGCAACCACGGCAACTACGTCGCGAACTACATGATCAATACCTGGCCAGTGCTCGATGACTACACGACCTGCGCACCGTCCAACTGCTTCAGCCTGAACTACGCCACCGTGCCTGCCAGCCCGGCGCCGAAGTTCTGGGAATACACGAACACCGTGCCGCTATTCGCCATCTGGAAGCTTTACGAGAAGACGGGCCGTCAGAAGTACTACGACTACGTGAAGAAGTTCGTCGACACCTATGTCGATGCGAACGGCGTGATCAACTATGGCCGCACCTTCCCTGCCGGCGCGACGCCGAACGACCCGACGATCCAGGATACGATTCAGCCCGCCACCCTGCTGTTCGGTCTGTACAAGAAGACGGGTGATTCGCGCTACCTGAAGGCCATGCAGTACGTGCGCACGATCTTCCCGACGATCAAGACCAATCCGCAAGGCGCCTGGTGGCACAAACCAACCTACGCGAACGAGCAATGGCTCGATGCGATCTACATGTCAACGCCGTTCCTGGCGCGCTATGCCGCCCAATATGAAACCGGCGCCACCCAAACGGCCACCTTCAATACCCTGACCAATCAGATCAAGCTGGCAGCCCAGTACACTTTCAACCCCACCAAGAATCTGTACTACCACGGCTGGAACGGTGCGACTGACGGCATCTGGGTTGGCCTGGATTACAAGGCTGGCAAGTACCCCCCACTGGACGGACAGGTCACTTCGCCAATTCTGTGGGCACGCTCTCAAGCCTGGTATATCACCGGCATCGTCGATGTGCTGGAGTACCTGCCGAAGAACCATCCTGACCGCAACCAGCTAGTCCAGATCGTCAAGAATATCGCCAAGGGCCTGAAGACCTATCAAGGCACCAACGGCCTGTGGTATCAGGTGCTCGACGTCAAGGATGGCCCACTACCCGCCAACGGCGGCTATCCGGGTGAGTCGGTCCCTGCCCAAGCGAACTGGCAGGAAACCTCTGCCAGCGCGCTCTTCGTTTACTCCCTGGCCAAGGCAGCACGTCTCGACATCATTGACAGCAGCTACCTGGATGTCGCGAAAAAGGGCTGGGCAGGCGTGAAGACGAAGGTTGCGCTGTCGAACAGCAACAACACCGTCAAGGTGCAAGGCACGGTGGTCGGCATGAGTCTTGGCGGTGTTTACAACGCCTACACGAATGCAGACTTCCGCACGGACCTGAACAATGGTCCGCTGCCTGCTCCGGCAGACCAGTGCGTGCCGTCCACCTACGTGAAGTTCACCTCGCCACCAGTGGTCTGCAAGTACTCGTACGTGCGTGAAAACGTGCCGCAAGGTCTGGGCGCCGTCATGCTGGCCGCGAGCGAAATGGAATACTGATCCGAACAGGGACCAGCGCACCCTGCACGAAGCGAATGACCCGCCCCAAGCGGTACACCGCCCCCTCTCGGGTGCCGTGCGGGGCGGGCCAGTCGTCAATAAAAAGCCCACGGCATGCCGTGGGCTTTTCGCATCCAGCACAGACCGGCACTCAACTACCTGCCAGCCTCCTTTGCATCAAGAACGCAATGCGTTCAGCCAACGCCGCAATCGTGCGGGAAGGATTGAGCCCCACGGCGCGCGGCACGATGGCGCCGTCGGCCACGTACAGCCCGGGGTAGCCGAACACCTCACCTGCATGATTGACCACACCGTCCGCAGACGTCGTACCCATATTGCATCCTCCTAGCGGATGCGGGGTCACCAGGTTCTTCAGCAGGCTCCAGGTAAAGGGAACAGTCGCATCACCACCCGTCGCTTCCGACAGCTTGATGTGCATATCGACCATCGCCTGCACGGTCGCCTCGCTGCGCGTCACATCCCAGTCGAGCTTGAGCACACGACGCCAGGGTGCATACCAGACGCGCCCGAGATAGAGCTTGCCATCCGCCGCATCCATCGCCTGACCGAACCAGGGCATGACACTGGCCGCTGGATTCTTCATGCCGCTGAGCGTCTCCAGCCATTGCACCAGCACGCGGTGTTTCGGCTTGGCGCCCTTTGCGCCGTCGCGCAGGAAATTGAGCAGCAGATTGGGGAAGCCGCCGTCCTCGACGAAGAACTCCTTGCCGTTCACCGCACCATCCAGAAAGTCGATGGCGCAGGAAATCGTCGGGCCATGCGTGGGCGAAATGTCGCGGCCCTCGTAGGTCGCGGGCGTCAGGAAGTCGCCGTTCGAACTCCAGTTGCGGCCAAGGTAGTTGCTGATCTTCGGCAGGGTCTTGTATTGGTCGCGTGCGCGCAGCAACAGCTCGGTTGAACCCAGCGAGCCAGCCGCGAGAATGACGCGCTCCGCGGTCTCGAACCCCGGCACGAGCTGCCCGTCGACCACGCGATGAAAGTGCACCGTATAGCGGCCTCGATCCTCCGAGATGTTGTACACCACGTGCAGCGGCCGCACCTCGGCACCGAGCTGCTCGGCACGCGCGATGTAGTTGAGATCCAGCGTGTTTTTGGCCTTCACCTGGCAACCGATGTCGCAGTTGCCACAGTGCGTACAAGTGCCCTGCTCCACACCGAACTGGTTGGTGAATTTCACCGAGTGCGCGTCGCTGAAGGGATCGGGCCGATCGTAGCTATAGTCCTTGTCGAAGCTCACGGCCAGCGGCAAGGGGCGGAAGCGGTCGCCATAGCCGAGCTTCTCTGCGCCTTCCTTCATGAGCTTGTAGCGCTCGGTCAGCTGGTTCTCGGGCAAGGTCTGCACGTCGAGCATCTTGCCGACGCGCTCGTAGTACGGCTTCAACTCCTCATAGGTGATTTGCGACGGCCAGCCGTTCTTGAACGCATCCGGCTTGGCTTCGACCGAAATGTTTGCGTAGATCAGCGAGCCACCACCGACACCAGCTCCCTGCGCGACCGTCATGTCATCCATGATGCGCAGGTCGATCCAGCCGTTGCAGCTTTCCGGCTCGGACTGATCCCAGATCCACGCGTCGCCTTCGCCACGCGGATAGTCTTCCGGCGCCCAGCGTCGGCCACGCTCCAGCACCAGCACCTTGAGGCCCGCCTCGCTCAGACGGCAGGCATTGACTGCCCCGCCAAAACCACTGCCAATAATGATGACATCGTAATTCTTCATCGCCTGCTCCGCCCTTCCGGAAATGTCGATCAGCGCCGCATGATGTAAGTCGAGACCAGCGACTTCGTGAAGAAGCCGGCAAAGCTGCCTGTCGCACCGAGGCTCTTGCCCATCGTCGGTGCGTTGGTGGCATGGAAGGTCGACAGCAAGCTCATCAAGGCACTGACACCCAGACTCAGCACGCCGGCGCCGACGACAGGTCCGCTCGTGTCGCGGCCTTCATGCAGCTTCGTGTACAAGGTCGTCGTCGCCGGCCACAGCGCGAGCGGCGAAGCGACGCGCACTTCCTTCTTGCCGGCAAGGTAGTAGTCCTTGCCCGCGTGCTGGAAACCGAGTTCGTACACCATCCAGCGCAGCCCCGGCTCATCGCCGGGCATGAACAAGGCGAACACACCGTGCGAGGCCGGCATGTTCGTGCCGAGCGGCGCGAAGTCGACATGACCGCTCAGCCCGCTGCGATGCTGCGGGTCGGCGACGAAGGCGTCGATGTCCTCGATGTCGATACTTGCGTGCAGCGCCAGCTGCGTATTGGCCGACTTGCCCTGCGCCGCGCCTGTCTTCGGATCAATCGCACCGAGCGAGAAATAACCGGCCATGGTTTCGCGAAACGCGATGCCTGTTCCTGCGTCCTGCATCTGTGTGGCCTCCGGCGTGAGTGGCATTCCTTCCGGCTTGCGGGTACGAAGGTAGCGCATGGCATCTGCATAGCCGCGATCGACCAGCGTGGCGGAATCGATACGGCCTAGATAGAAATCGGGATCGAGCGGTAGCGGTTTCTCTGGCTTGACCACGTGCAGCCTGATCTGCTGCTTCTGGCCGTAAGGCGAATCGCCGCGCGCGATGCGTTCGTTCAGCTCATTCACCAAGGCCATCTCTTCGTTGAGCTTGCCAGCCGCGCTCAGCTCGATCATGTGCACGTACTGGTTGAACGAGCCATCGTGATAGGTCGGCGTATTGCCGATGCACCACACCAGCCACACTTCCTCGGCACCGCGCTTCACCGCTTCGATGAGGTTCGCATCCTTGATCCACACCGAATCCAGATACTCGGTGTCGCCGCGCTTTACGGCGGGCATGAAGATCGGCAGCGAGATACCGGCGACCAGTAGGTCCAGATCGATGTCCATGTGTGGAATCGCCTCGTTGGTTTTCTGCGTGAAGTTGCAGACATTGAAACTGCCCGCCATGCCCTCGGCCAGGCGGATGCGTGCCGGGTCGATACCGAGGTGCGGAAAGACCTTCTCGACGATGCCATCGGCGTCGCCCATGGCTTTCATGTTGAGCGCCTTGAAGTATTCGCGCATCGGCATGAAGGACACGAAGTCCTTCACATCGAGCGTGCGCCAGCGCTCGCACATCTCGTCGGGCGTGAGGCCCGACAGCAACATGCCAAGATTCATCGTGCCGCCGGAAGTGCCGTCCCCATGATGAAAGCGCAGGCCTGCTTCATGGAGCGCTTTGAGGACGCCGGCCTGCCAGGCCACACGCATGCCGCCGCCGGCCAGCACCAGCGAGCGTCTTGTGGTTTCAGCAGCATCCGCCGCCAGCGCAACGACGGTAGGTTTCATGATGCCAGCGTGCCGTTAACCATCTTGCGCCAGAAGATGATCATCAGGAAAAACGACAGCAGATCGAACAGCGCAACGGCCATCGCCAGCGAGGAGAACAGCTGCTCATGCACGCCAAGGGCGACAGCAATGAAAGCACCGAGCTTCTGGATGCTTGCCCAAAGCAATGCGGGAGACGAATGCGTGATCAGTCCGTGTAGCGTCAGCGCGCCGAACAGGATCATGAACATGCCGACGATGCCGAAAGAATGCTGATTGGCCAGCACCAAGGAACCGCCGATGATCTTCAGCACGAAGCCCGGCCAGATCATCTGCACAGCGCCACTGACGATGGTCAGCAAGGCGATCAGCGTGATGATCGTGCCGAGGTAGTTCTTGAGCTTATCCATGCGCAGTCATCCCCTGTTCAATCCTTGCGATTGGGCGGCGTCAGCCACTCTTCCTTGTTCTCGAGATTCGCTACGCTCTCCAGCCCTTCCATGCGCGCTGGCGGAGTCTTCTCGCTGAGAAACCAGGCCTCGAAGTGGTCGTCGAGCACGCCTGCCGTCTCCGGCAGGAAGCCACAGAACAACGGTTCCGGGCTGATGTCGAGCGTCTTGAGCGCCTGCACGCGCGGGTGGTCACCAATCGTGAGGCGCGCCGAGCCCTTCTTCATGAGCTTGAAGCCGAGCTTGCCCTTGAAGTAGATGTATGACGCCATCAACATGCCGCGGAAGGCGCAGTAGTTGATGGCACCTACGTTCAGCGGCAGCCAGGCCTTCTTCGGACGCTCGACATCGATACGCACGGCGAGCAGTCCGTCGAGGTCGTACTGGCTGCTGACCCATTCGTCGCCGATGACGAAATCCAGATTCGCCTGATGCTTGGGCATGCCCCAGATACCCTTGCCGCCCTTCACCGATATCTCGGTGCTCACCGGCAGGTCGACCACGTACTGCCCTGTGCCGAAGGTCTTCATGAAGATCGCGGGCAGGAGACGCGGCGCGGGTTTCTTGCCGTGCGTGCAGGCGATGGCAACGCTGTACTCAATGTACTTGCCGATATTGGTTTCAATGTAATCGATGACAGTAATAACCAGCAGCCCCCTGTTCCACAAGCGGAAAGGATGCATCTCGTTACCGGGCATCAGCGCAGCGGCCTTGTCGGCATCGATGCTGAAGGCCGCCATCAGCGCCGGCGATTTGTGCGAACTGACCGGCAGCTGGAACGGAATGCCGTCTACGAGTGCGAAACGCCCAGCCTGTTCTTCAAGTCTTCTTGGCCTGCCCATGACGTATTGCTCCTGATGAGTCCTAGTGAGGTCGATCCAGTTCGTCGAGGATGATGGGGAACACATCCCGTGCCGCGTTCTTGCCAATGAAGATATCGAGGTGCCCGTAGTCGGGCAGGATGCGCAATGAGTGAAAATGGCGGCGTTGCTGTTCGAAGAAATCGAAAGTGCGTTGCTGGCTCTCCGGCAGGAAGCAGATGTTCTGCTCCCCCGCGAGGAAGGCGAAGCGTGCGGAGGTTTTCGGTGGCTGCGCGGCGAACTCTGCGGGTAGCTGGTCGAGGCCTTCGACGGAGATGAGCTGGCCTTTGCTGACACTGCGGCTCATCTGCTTGAAGAAGCGCAGCGGCACACTGGCAAACTCATGCTTGAGCCATTCATGCGTGGCGTCATTGAGATTCTCGTGACGCCACAACACCGGAAAGCCCGTGCCATAGGTGAAGCTTGAAAACTTGCAGACGGGGTTGTCGCATTCGTGATGCGTGAGCGCCACGGTGCTGGCCAGCAGTTTCGGCACGAGGCCTTCGGCCTTGAGACCCCACTGCGGATTCAGGTAGTCGGTCATGGTCGCCACGATAGGCGTGGCCAGCGACAGCTTGAGGCGCGACATGGCGGGCACCACCGGATGCAGTGCCACGGCGTTGCTGACGATGGTGGTGACCTGCGGCACGAGGCCGGCGACGGCGCTCATCATGAAACTCGTCGAGCCCTGGCAGTGGATTACGGCCTTCACTTCCGCTGCACCGGTCTGCTCAACAAGCTTCTGCACAGCGGCGGGATGGTCATAGGCGGCTGCCTGATCGAGCGTCCAGCGGTTGGGCGAGAACTCGATGCTGGCGCGCCAGTTCTCCAGCCAGACGTCATAGCCGTTGGCAAGCAGGTAATCGACGAGGGTGGTTTCCGTACGCGGCTGGAAGATGTTGGCGCGCACGCCGGCACCATGCACGAGCAGTACAGGCCCCTTGCTGGGCGCCCGATCGCCAGTGACATGGATCAGGTTGCACTGGAAACCATCGGCAGCAGTAAATGGGACGACCTCGCTGACTGGCAAAGCAAACTCCTGGGCAAGATGTGCTGCAAGTGTGTGCTGCGATCAATGCGGCGAGGGCCACGCGGGCCGGGCCGCGGCGGCCCGGTACGCAAGGGCCGATTGCTGCAGAATAGCGCAATCGCTGGGTCCGCAAGGCGAATCGCCCTCAAGGGTGTATCCGCCGGAAAGGCGGGCTCGCCAGCCGCGCTTGCGTCCATAAGCCGCCTCTGCAATCCTCTGCGCCGACAGCAATCCGCTCGCAATCCCGTTCCGGCAATCCCCCCATGAAATCTGTTGGCCGCCTCCTCAAGCATGTATTGATCACCGTCGTCCTGCTCCTGCTGGCTTACCAGCTGTGGCTGTTCGGCAATGTGTTGTGGTGGAAATGGGTGAACCCTTCGTCGACGAGCTTCATGTCGCTGCGCCTGAGCGAGCTGCGCGAAAAGAACCCCGAGGCGAAGCTGCAATACACTTGGGTGCCCTACCAGCGCATCTCGGTGCAGCTCAAGCGCGCGGTCGTCGCCGCGGAAGACGACAAGTTCGTCGACCACGAGGGCTTCGACTGGGAGGGCATGCAGAAAGCGCTGGAGAAGAACCAGAAGAAGGGCAAGTCGGTTGCCGGGGGCTCCACCATCAGCCAGCAGCTGGCCAAGAACCTGTTCCTGTCACCCTCGCGAAGTTATGTGCGCAAGGCGCAGGAAGCCATCATCACGGTGATGATCGAATTGCTGTGGGACAAACGCCGCATCCTCGAGGTGTATCTGAACGTCGTCGAATGGGGCAATGGCATCTTCGGTGCCGAGGCTGCAGCCCGCCGCTACTACAATATCTCCGCCGCACAGCTGAATGCCGCTCAGGCCGCTCACATTGCAGTGATGCTGCCCAACCCGCGCAAGTTCGAGAAGACCTATCCGCCGAGGCTGGTGACGCACTCGGCACGCGTGCAGGGGCGCATGGCCTACGCGGAAGTACCTTGATGCACGGCACCTCACACAACAAGAACAGAGAGACAAACATGAAAACAAGCACCAGGACCCGCTCGCCGCTGCACGCTCTCATCGTGGCAGGGCTGACCTGCATCACGCTGCTGGCCTGCGCCAAGCCCGTGGAGATCAATCCCGATGTGGCCGAGCAACCGGTCCCCCTGTTCCACATGGCGCTCAATGGCGGCAACGTGGCAGAGATCTACAGCACTGCCGCACCGGAATTGAAGCAGCATGAATCGCAGCAGGACTTCGTGGCGCGGCTGGAGAAGGTGCGCGCCAAGATGGGCCCGGTGCAGGGCACCGAGCGCCAGAGCTGGAAAGCCGTCGAGGATAGCGGCAGCGTGCTGGTCACCCTGACCTACAAGTCACGCTACGCAGCTGGCGAAGCGGAGGAAGAGTTCCTCATCCGCATGAAGGACGGCTGGAATTCCCTCGCTGGTTACAAGATCAAGGCCAGGCAGCTCGACTAGGCGGGTCGCGGCTGCGCGGCTGCGGTTTCGCGAAAGCTGTTTTCACAACTTTCCACCTGACGGCAGGCCTTTCTACGCATCTCCCGGGGCGTGGCTGGGTTAAACTCGGCCGCTCTTTCCATCGGCATTCTCCTCAGCAGCCCTGCCATGGCCAGCACACCCGAACAGCTCCATCACGACGACATGCAGCACACCTTGCGCGAGGTGCAGGCTCTGCTCGCCCGTCAGAAGCTGGAGGAGGAAGTTGTCCATCGGCAGGAGATGAAGAACCACGAACTGGTCGAGAGCCTCGTACACAAGCAGAACGTCGCGCGCCTCACCGGCAAGCTGTCGACGCTGCACCCGGCCGACATCGCCTTCATTCTCGAAGCCCTGCCCCTCGAAGACCGTCTCTTCGTCTGGGAGCTGATCCGCGGTGACGACTCGCAGATCAACGACGGCGAGGTGCTGCTGGAAGTCTCCGATGCGGTGCGCGAGTCGCTCATCGAGTCGATGGAGCCGGAGGAGCTGGTCGCTGCCGCCGAGCAGCTCGACGCCGACGAGCTCGCCGACCTCGCCCCCGACCTGCCCAAGCAGGTCATGGACGATGTCTATCTCGGCCTCGATGCCGAGGAGCGCGAGCAGCTGCGCGCGGCCATGTCCTACGAAGAGGATGCTGTCGGCTCACTGATGGACTTCGAGATGGTGTCGGTGCGCGAGGACGTGACGCTGGAAGTCGTCATGCGCTACCTGCGCCGCTTCGACGAACTGCCCGACCATACCGACCAATTGTTTGTCATAGACCGCGAAGAGCGCCTGCTCGGTGTATTGCCACTACACCGCATGCTCATCAACGATCCGGAAAGCCTGGTCGGCGATCTGATGCTCACCGACATGCTGTGCCTGCATCCAGGCGACAAGGCCGACGATGCCGCCAAGGCCTTCGAGCGCTATGACCTCGTGTCGGCGCCCGTGGCCAATCGGGATAGACGCTTGATCGGCCGGCTCACCGTCGCAACGGTGGTCGACTTCATCCGCGAGCAGTCCGAAAGCGAGTTGCTCAGCCAGGCCGGCCTGAAGGAAGAGGAAGACATTTTTGCTTCCGTGTGGGATTCGGTGAAGAACCGCTGGTCCTGGCTGGCGGTGAATCTCGTCACGGCCTTCATCGCGTCACGCGTGATCGGCGCCTTCGAAGGATCCATCGAGCGGCTCGTCGCACTGGCTGCGCTGATGCCGATTGTGGCGGGCATCGGTGGTAACTCGGGCAACCAGACGATCACCATGATCGTGCGCGCCATTGCCATGGGACAGGTGCAGGACGATATGTTCAAGCGCCTGCTGCGCAAGGAGCTGAGCGTGGCCTTGCTCAACGGCCTGGCATGGGGCGGGCTGCTGGGCATCCTCGCGGCAGCGCTGTACCACAACATGTCGCTCGGCCTTGTCATGACATTGGCGATGACCCTCAACCTGCTGCTCGCCGCATTGATGGGCGTCTGCATCCCGATGGTGTTGATGCGCCTTGGCCGCGACCCCGCGCTCGGCTCATCGGTCATGATCACCGCCTGCACCGACTCCGGTGGCTTCTTCATCTTCCTTGGCCTCGCCTCGCATCTGCTGATGTAGCGCGCCTGCGCGCTGCAGCGCGGAATACTGTTCCCTCCGATTGTGCGACGATCCGTCCGCGCCTCGATGCGCTCTGAACGCACGTTCCACTTCAGGCACAAGCGTTCTTATGGCTGAAACAAATATCAGTCAGCATGCACAACAACAATAAACGGAGATACAGATGCACCACACATCCAGCTTCGGCGGAACTTCCGCCGCGTCCTCGCTTCGCAACATGATTGCCTGTACCGTCGCCTCGCTCGTTTTCATGGGCAATGCGATGGCAGCCGCTGACGCACCGTCCGGCTACACCAAATGCGTACAGACCGGCGGCACCTGCAGCTTCAGCGGAACCCGCCAGGTCGCCATGGGCAAGTCCGGCGTCTTCGGCTACGGCACGTTCACCAGCAGCGTCGCCTGCACACTCGCCAACTTCCCGAGCGCCCCGAGCAATTCCGTGTGGTGCTCTTACGCCGCAACCACCACCAGCAGCTCCAGCTCTTCTGCGTCATCGGTCGCCTCCTCCAGCTCATCCAGCAAGAGCAGCGCCTCGTCGGTCTCTTCTTCGCAAAGCTCTTCCAGCGTGGCCTCCAGTAGCGCCTCCAGCGCAGCGTCGAGCGTGGCAGGTGCCAGCCTGGATCTGACGAAGTACAAGCTATCCGGTACGTATAGCCTGCCCAGCAAGGCTGCCGAAGCCTCTGGCGCGAGTTGGAACTGGGATACGGATACGCTGTTCGTGATCGGCGACGAGGGCAAGGCCATCGTGCAAGTGAGCAAGACCGGCGTGCAGATCGATAGCATGACGCTGTCCGGCTTCGCCGACACGGAAGGCATCGCCTACATCGGCAACGGCAAGTTCGTCGTCACCGAAGAGCGCCTGCAGGATGCCTATGTGCTGACCTACGCGGCCGGCGGCACGGCAACCCGCAGCAGCCTTCCCTCCGTCTCGATCGGTTCGACGGTCGACAATATCGGCATCGAGGGCATCTCCTACGACCGCCTCACGGAAAACTACGTGGCGGTAAAGGAGAAGGATCCGCAGGCTGTCTATGGCTTGAAGATCGACTGGTCGCTCAAGACCATCACGACCTCCAGCCTGTTCGATCCGGCCGTGCTGAAGACCGATGACATTTCGGACGTGCAGGTGCTCTCCAGCGTGGCGTCGCTGACGACGGCAGCAAAAAGCAATCTGCTGATCGTCAGCCAGGAATCGTCCATGCTGCTCGAAGTCACACGCACCGGCACCGTGGTCAGCAAGTTCGACCTCAAGTCGATCAGCACCGACATCGAAGGTGTGACGGTCGACAAGAACGGCGTGATCTACCTGATTGCACAAACGCCGAAGCTGTATGTGCTGACGCTCAAGTAAGCGTATCCGTATGAAAAAAGGCCACACCGGGCGACCGGTGTGGCCTTTTCACTTTGCACGCTCCAGCTTTGAGCTAGTGATGCATCAAGCCAGCTGCCCGAATGCCGCATCCGCCGCCGCAATGCTTGCCGCAATGTCCTCTGCACTGTGCGCCGCAGACACAAAACCTGCCTCGAACGCGGAAGGCGCCAGGAAGTGCCCCGCATCCAGCATCAGATGGAAGAAACGGTTGAAGCGCTCGCGGTCGCTGCTCATCACATCCGCGAAGCTCGCTGGCGGCGTGGCGCTGAAGTAGAGCCCGAACATGGCGCCGACCGCTTGCGCACTGAACGCAACGCCATGCTTGCGCGCGGCTGCGGCGATGCCATCGGCAAAGCCCTGGGTGCGCGCCGAGAGGTCTTCATAGAAACCCGGCTGCTGGATCAGGCGCAATGTTTCGAGCCCGGCAGCCACGGCCACCGGACTACCCGACAAGGTACCGGCCTGATACACGGAGCCCAGCGGTGCGATGCACTGCATGATGTCGCGACGACCACCGAACGCACCGACTGGCATGCCGCCGCCGATGATCTTGCCCAGCGTCGTGAGGTCAGGCGTGATGTTGTAGAGGCCCTGCACACCCTTGAGCCCGACGCGGAAGCCCGTCATCACTTCGTCGAAGATCAGCACCGCACCATGCTTCGTGCACAACGCACGCAAGCCCTCCATATAGGCCTGCGAAGGACGCACCAGATTCATATTGCCGGCAACGGGTTCGATGATCACCGCAGCGATCTCCTTGCCACGCGCAGCAAACACCTCTTCGAGCTGCACGAGATTGTTGTAGTCCAGCACGATGGTGTGCTTGGCGAAGTCCGCTGGCACGCCGCCCGACGACGGGTTGCCGAAAGTCAGCAGCCCCGAACCGGCCTTCACCAACAGGCTGTCGGCATGGCCGTGGTAGCAGCCCTCGAATTTGACGATGGCATCGCGGCCGGTAAAGCCACGCGCCAGACGGATCGCGCTCATCGTCGCCTCGGTACCGGACGAGACAAGGCGGACCATCTCCATACTCGGCAGCAATCCGATCAGCTGCTCGGCCATCTCGATCTCGCGCTCGGTCGGCGCGCCGAAAGACAAGCCATCGACCGCCGCACGCTGCACGGCCTCGACGACGGACGGATGGGCGTGACCGAGAATCGCCGGCCCCCAGGAGCCGACATAGTCCGTGTAGCGCTTGCCATCAGCATCCCAGACATAGGCGCCTTGCGCACGCGACAGGAAGCGTGGCGTGCCCCCCACCGAGCGGAAAGCACGCACAGGCGAATTCACGCCACCGGGAATGCTGCGCTGCGCGCGGGCAAAGAGTTCTTCGTTACGAGACATAGGTTCGAGCAGTAACAAGGGTTGCTGTTGCCTCCCCGCTTGCGGCGGGAGGATGGCCCGTCAGGGCCGAGAGAAGGCGAGCGCCAATGACGCTCGCCAGGAAACTAGGCGTACAGAGCCGCCAGCTGCGCTGCCCGCGCCCCCGGATCTTCGGCACCATAGACATCCGTGATCACCGCGAGCCAGTCAGCGCCCGCTTCGACCAGGGGCAAGGCATTGTCCGCCGTAATGCCGCCGATGCAGGCCACCGGCACTTCCAGCTCGGCTTTGGCCCGTGACACCAGCTCAATCGGTGCAGCGACCGCCTGAGGTTTGGTCGGCGATGCGAACATGGCACCGAATGCAATGTAGCTCGCCCCTTCCGCAACAGCCTTTTGCGCCAGCGCAAAATCGTTGTAGCAGGACACGCCGATGATGAGCTTGCTGCCATATTTGCTGCGCAGGGCCGCCACATTGCCGTCATCGCGCCCGACGTGCACACCATCGGCAGCCACCGCAGCCGCCAGCGCAGCGTCGTCATTGACGATGAAAGTCACGCCTTGTTGCTTCAGCAGCACGGACAGTGCGAGCGCCTGCTCCATGCGCTGTGACGTCGTGCCGCCCTTGTGACGGTACTGCACGCAGACGGCACCCGCTTGCACTGCAGCACGCGTCGCCGCAATCAGCCTGGGCGTGTCGTCCCAGTCCGGCGTCACCAGATACAGCCCGCGTTTGATTGGCGCATTCATATATGAGGCAGATCAGGAACGATGGGCAAAGAAGCGATCGGGAATGGCCTGCCCCATCCCCGGATTGATGGCATGTGCCAATGTATTCCACGTGTAGCGCTGGGCCGCCTGCACTGCTTCGCGCACGTCCATGCCACGCGCCAGCATCACGGCGATCGCCGATGCCAGGGTGCAGCCCGAGCCGTGGAAGCTGCCCGGCAGGCGCTCCCAGGCATCGGTACTCAGCATCCCGCCGGGTCCGTACAAGGTATTCACAACCTGCGGCGCCTGCTCGTGCGTACCCGTCACCAGCACATGCTTGGCGCCCAGCTCGATCAGGAAATTGGCGCAATCGGCGAGCGCGAGGTCTTCGACGTCTTCGCCATCGTCTTCCTCCTGCGTCAGGCGGCGCGCTTCGATACTGTTCGGCGTCAGCACCGTGGTCAGCGGCAACAACAACTCGCTCATCGCAGCCAGCATCTCCTCGTCCGCCAACGGGTCACCACGCCCCGAAGCGATCACCGGATCAAAGACAACCGGAATATCAGGGTAGTCGGCCAGCACCTCGGCAACGGCCGCGACGTTCTCGACGCTGCACAGCACGCCGATCTTGAAGGCCTGCACGCTGATGTCCTCCAGCAGCACGCGCGCCTGGTCAACGATCCAGTCGTCGTCCACCGCTTGCGTGCCTTCGACACCACGCGTGTCCTGCACGGTCAGGCCGGTCAACACCGACAGGGGATGTGCCCCAAGCGCTGCAATCGTCAGGATGTCCGCCTGCAGACCGGCACCACCGGTCGGGTCAGAGGCCGCGAAAGTCAGGACAACGGGAGGGGTGACAGGGCGTTCGCCAAGAGTCATGGCAGGCTACCGCGAAAGAAAAACGATGAGGGGTCGATACATCGAACACGGTCCCGATCAACAAGTCGCTCAAGAATCACGGGGTAAATGCCGATGTTTTGCAGGCACAGCACAATTTTGAAAATGCGCTAAGATCGCTCGGATTTTAACTGAATACAGTAGTCATGGCTGATAGCGATCTCCCTTTCAAGACTTGGATGTGCCTGATTTGCGGCTGGATTTACGATGAAGAAGCGGGCAGTCCCGCAGAAGGCATCGTCCCCGGCACACGCTGGGAGGCTGTTCCTCCGAACTGGACATGCCCCGAATGTGGCGCACGTAAAGACGATTTCGAGATGATGGAAATCTGACGGACGTGCCAACAAAAGAACTTACATTGCGGCAAAATGCACGGCACAAGCCACATATGATCCGGTTAAACGCTCTATAGAGGAACGACACCGGGTAACCTCAAAGGGAATCGAACCCTCCAGATTGATGCTGTCGTAATAGGCATTTCGTGGTCTGGCGGATCAAACAAGAGGAGTATCACGTTGGCAGAAGGACCTGACGTCACCGGCGTCAAAGTGATGGTCATCGACGACAGCAACACGATTCGTCGCAGCGCCGAAATATTTCTGGCCCAGGCCGGTTATCAGGTGTTGCTGGCAGAAGACGGTTTCGATGCCCTGTCGAAAATCTCCGACCATCACCCCGACCTGATCTTTGTCGACATCATGATGCCGCGTCTGGATGGCTACCAGACCTGTGCACTCATCAAGAAGAACCCACGCTATGCGGGCACGCCCGTCATCATGCTGTCCTCCAAGGACGGCCTGTTTGACCGCGCGCGCGGCCGCATGGTTGGCTCGGACGAATACCTGACCAAGCCGTTCACCAAGGACAGTCTGCTCAAGGCCGTTCTCGCGCACACCGCCGCACGCATCGGCAAGTAACCGGAAAACACAGTTTCAAGGAGCCCATCATGCCCATCAAGAAAATACTGGTTGTCGATGACTCTCCTACCGAGCGTTTCGCGCTGACCGAATTCCTTACCAAGAGTGGCTTCACGGTCGTCACCGCCGAGAATGGCGAAGACGGCGTGGTGAAGGCCAAGGCAGAACTGCCTGACCTGATCCTGATGGATGTTGTCATGCCCGGCATCAATGGCTACCAGGCGACGCGCACGATCTCGCGCGAAGAAAGCACACGCCACATCCCGGTCATCATGACAACGAGCAAGGACCAGGAGACGGACAAGATCTGGGGCATGCGTCAGGGCGCTTTCGACTACATGACCAAGCCCCTCGACCACGAAGAGCTCATGAAAAAAATCGCAGCCATTGGCTGATCGACTCTCAGATCCTGGCGCACTGACGGGGGCACGGCACATACATGGCAAAAAGACAGAGCCTGAGAGAATTCCAGCAGGACCTCACGCGCCGTCTGGCAGAGGTGAAGCTGACGGGACGTCGCGCCGCTTTGCTGGCAGTGAATGCCGGGCCGGAAAACTGGCTGCTGGACCTGTCGGAAGCGGGGGAAATCATTGCAGCGCCATCGCTCACGCCAGTGCCACTCACGCGAAACTGGTTTCGCGGTCTGGCCAATGTGCGCGGCAATCTGTACAGCGTGGTGGATTTCGCGGCGTTCTGTGGGGAATCGCCGACGCAGCTTACGAGCGATGCGCGCATCTTGCTGGTCGGCACTCGCCAGGGCATGAACACGGCCTTGCTGGTCAGCCGTGCGCTGGGTTTGCGCAACCCCGAAGACTTCGATGCCGATGACAGCATCGTGGATCCACGCCCCTGGGTGGGCGGTGCAGTACGCGACTCGCAGGATCGCCTGTGGCGCAAGCTGACCGTACGCCCTTTGCTGGCTGACGCACACTTTCTCGATGCGACCCTCGAGACGCATGTGTAACGACAGCACGTGAGGCGCGACGATACAAAGCGTTTCAAGCATCAAGTAGCCGCTTAAAGGTAGCCGCCTCTGGCCATAGCGCCAGAAAGCCAAGCTGACAACAATTCAGATCAGACTGCACCACCGGAGCATACGCATGGCACTCAAATTTCTTGATCGTTTCAAGCCCAAGCCCCGCGCGAAGTCCAGTACCGAGATCGCTGAGGGCGCGGACAGCACGGTCATGGACAACGCTGCGCAACTGGATGGCGCGCCAGCGCCAGCACCACTGCTCGCCGGTCTGAAAGGCAAATTGCCGAAATTCCTTGGTGGCCGGGCGGTGGGTGACCAGCTGCGGGGTCTCGGTATCGTGTTCGGGGTGCTGGCCGCCACCGCCGTTATCCTGACGATCTTCCAGATTCGCGCCGGCTCGCAAGGCACCGCGTTCGTGTCCGCGGCCACCCAGATGGGTACGCAGTCACAGGTTATCGCGAAGGCCGCACAGATCACCGTGACGGGCGGCGCACGTGAGGGCCGCTCCAACCAGTCCGGCCTGAGCCGCGGCGGCGCAGGTTTTACGGAATTGAAGGAATCGCGCGAACGCATGGCCGAGCTGCTGAAAGCGGTCACGGAAGGCGGCGAGATCGACGGCGTGAAGATTCCGGCGAGCCCGAACTCGGTCAGCAAGCAACTGGAAGATCTCACGACGCTTTGGGAGCGGATGAGTAAGAACGCTGAACAGCTCACGGGTCAGCAACTCAACATCACGCGTCTGGGTACTGCGGTCGATTCGATCAACGTGAATAACGCGGAGTTGCTCGACTACGCACAGCAAGTGGCTGCACTCAAGCTGCAACTCAACGCCCCCTCTGCTGAAATCGCAACATCGAACCAGGTCGTGATGCTGACGCAGCGCATGGCAAAGAATGCCAATGCGCTGCTCGCCTCCGAATCGGTCGATCCGGAAATCGTGTTCCTGCTGGGCAAGGACTCGAATACGCTGAGCCAGTTGCTCGACGATCTGGGTGGCATGAGTGCCAACGCCGAAATGCAGGAAAAGCTGGCTGGCCTGCGCAAGTTCGCAACGCGTCACCTGCTGGCCGTCGGCGGTATCCTGGCCAACGTGCAACCGCTGGTGCAAGCCAAGCGCGCCGGTCTGCAGATTTTCAAGGACTCCATCCCGCTGCTGGAAAGCACGAACACCCTGGCTGAAGGCTATCGCAATGCCTACACAGGCTGGAACGTACTGACCATCCTCATCATCTTGTTCGCCGTACTGGCTGTGCTGGTTCTGGCCTACATGGTCTTCGTGTATGGCGATGACATCTCGACACGTCGGGATGAAGCTGAAGCGCTGCGGGCTGCTGCTGAAGGCGACCGGAACAATACGCAGCAGGCCATCTTGCGCCTGATGAATGAAATGGGCGACCTCGCTGACGGTGACTTGACGATCCGCGCGACGGTGACGGAAGACGTGACGGGCGCCATTGCCGACTCGGTTAACTACACGATTGAAGAACTCTCGGTTCTGGTCCGACGCATCAATGACGCGGCGAATCGCGTGACGCAAGCAACGGAGTCTGCGCAGCGCATGTCGGGCGAACTGCTCGACGCTTCCGAGCGCCAGTCGCGCAACATCCAGCAAGCCGGCTCGCAGATTCAGGACATGGCGCGTCAGATCTCCGCGGTATCGAGCAGCGCGCTGCAGACCGCACAGGTTGCACGTCGCTCACTGGAAGCTGCACGCAAGGGTACGACGGCCGTGCAGGATTCGATCTCCGGCATGAATGAAATTCGCGAGCAGATCCAGGAAACCTCGAAACGTATCAAGCGCCTCGGCGAAAGCTCGCAGGAAATCGGTGAAATCGTGGAACTGATTTCTGACATTACCGAGCAGACGAACGTGCTGGCACTGAACGCCGCCATTCAGGCGGCGACCGCAGGTGAAGCAGGCCGCGGCTTTACGGTGGTTGCGGAAGAAGTTCAGCGACTCGCTGAACGCTCCGCCGAAGCTACGAAGCAGATCGCCGCGATTGTGAAGACGATTCAGACCGACACGCAAGACGCCGTGGCCGCTATGGAAAACTCGACGCGGGGTGTGGTTGAAGGGGCGAAACTCTCCGACGCTGCAGGTCAGGCGCTGAACGAAATCGGCGACGTGTCGGTGGAAATGGCGACGCTGGTTGAACGCATTTCGTCCGACACGCAGAAACAGGCTTCGGTCGCTACGGACGTGTCCGAGTCCATGCGCGAAATTCTCGCCATTACCGAACAGACCACCCGTGGCACGCAACAGTCCGCGTTGTCGATTGGTCAGCTTGCCGACCTTGCCGTGGAACTCAAGGGTTCCGTTTCCGGCTTCAAGGTCTGATCTGCTGAACCAGCGAACACCCGAGCCAAAGAATAACGAGAAGCCGCAGACAGTTTGCACCAGCGGCTTCCTGCATGACTGGATCGCCCGAGAGGATTAGATGAGTCAAGTGACTGATTTCGACATTGGCCCCCTGACCTGGGTGAAGGCGGAGATAGACGCCGCCCTCGCCAAGGCCAGCGACAGTCTCGGTGAGGCGCAAGCCAATCCCGAGCAGCGCGAGCCCCTGCGTTTCGCGCAGAGCCACGTCCACCAGGCCAGCGGCGCTTTGTCCGTCGTCGGTCTGGATGGTGTCTCACAGTTCTCCGAAGCAATCGACAAACTGCTGTCATCGCTGGCCGGCGCAGAAGACACGCCTTCCGGCGAAGCGCTGGCACTGGCGCGTCGCAGTCTTGCCGTGCTCGCCAATTATCTGAGCGAGTTGCTGGCCGGCGCTGCGCACAAGCCCTTGCGCCTCTACCCTGCCTATCGCGAACTGGTGGCTGCGCGTGGTGAAGAGCCGCCACCCGCATCGGAGTTGTTTTTCCCTGATCTGCGCGCGCGCCCCTCGCTGCCACAAGGCGAACAACTCGACCCACAGGCCGCTGCGCTGGAATTGCGTTTGCTGCGTGGCCGCTTCGAGAAGGGCCTGCTGCTGTGGATCCGCCAACCACAAAGCCCGTCGGGCGCACAGGAGATGCTGCGCGCGGTACAGCGCATCGAGCAGATCCAGGCTCAGCCCTCAACACGCGCCTTCTGGTGGGCGGCAATCGCCTTCTTTGAAGGTCTGGCCCAACAGGTCATTCCTGTCGAGCGCGCGACACAGCGCCTGTGCCGACGCATCGACACGCAGATGCGCCGTCTCATCGAGGGCTCGCAGGTTGTCGCCGACCGCCTCGTGCGCGATGTGTTGTATTACGTCGCAACCGCGAATGTCGCTACACCGCATGCGCAGTCCGTGCGTTCGGTGTATCGCCTCGAAGCTGCACTGCCCGCGCCGGATCAGGAGCTGTCAGACACCTTGCGTCAGCCACTCGTCCTGAAAGTGCGCGAGTCGCTGGAAAATACCAAGGACGCATGGAACCGTTTCTGCGCAGGTGCTGCAGTGGCACTGCCGCTGTTCCAGGACCACCTTGCTGAACTGGTGCAACGCGTCGCGCCGATGCGCGTGCCACAACTGGACGCGCTGCTCAGCGGCATGACCAAGGTGACGGAATGGCTGCGTGCCGATCCGCTGCGTCAGAGCGACGCCTTGTCGATGGAGCTGGCCACCGGCCTGCTGGTCATCGAACAGGCAGCCGAGTCGCCTGCCTACGATCAACAACTGTTGCGTCGTCAGGTCGAGCTGCTCAACACGATTTTCGAAGTACGCAGCAAAGGCGGAAACCCGCCTGAAATGGATGATGCGCTCTTCGGTGAAGCCTCGCAGCGCGCCCAGGAGAAGCTGCTGTTCAATCAGCTGGCACGCGAGATCCTCACCAACCTTGGCCAGATCGAACAGACTCTCGACACGTTCTTCCGCAATCCGGAACAACGCGAGCCGCTCGCTGCGCTGACCAGCCCGCTCAAGCAGATCGAGGGCGCATTCTCGATGCTGGGCGAAATGTCGGCCGCGGCGCTGGTGCGTGAGAGTGCCGGCCAGGTCGCTGCACTCGCCGAGAGCGCGGACGCACCAAGCCAGGAGGCCTGCGACGACGTCGCCCACAAGCTGTCCGCACTGGGCTTCTACGTCGAAGCCATCAAGACTGCGCCGGCCAAACTGGAGCACTTCCTCAATCCGGAAAGTGCTTTCGCACCGGAAGAGGAGCAAGTAGCTGTCAGCGAGACGGTCGAAGCCCAACTTCTGCGCGAATCGCGTGAGACGCGCAACCTCGCCGATGCCCTGCAAGAGTCGCCACAGGACAGCGGTCTGCGCGATCAATTGGTGCACAGCCTGGAAGCCATCCGCGAAGATGCCCAGCTGGTTGCCGACAGCGCGCTCGAAAAGCAGACCAAGGACGTCATTGCCAGCCTCAAGGCCGGCGAAGACGTATCGAGCGAACAGATCCAGGAAGCCCTGTCGAACGTCGCCCCGGCTGCCGCACCACAACCTTCCGAGGAAGCTGCTCGCCTGATGCAGGCCAGCAGCGAAGAGGTGGACGCGGAACTGCTGGAGATCTTCCTTGAAGAGGCTCACGAAGTACTGGGTACGCTGCGCGAGCATCGCGAAATTGCTGCACGCGAGCCCCACAACCAGGATGCATTGACGACGCTCCGTCGCGCCTTCCACACGCTCAAAGGTTCGAGTCGCATGGTGGGCCTGATCGATTTCTCGGATGCCGCCAAGTACATCGAAGCCACGATGAATCGCTGGCTGCAACTTGAGAAAGATGCGAATGCCGAACTGATCAGCCTCATCGACAACGCAACCAATCTGTTCTCGGCCTGGGTCGAACAGCTCCAGTCCGGAGGCGGATTGTGGCGCGATGCGGCAGCGCTGACACAGCAGGCGCAAAGCATTCTGGCCTCACTGGATGCAAGCCCTGAAGATCTGGCCGCAGGTGGCCTCAGTCTGGTTCCAGCAGAGCCGAGACCGCCGATCTCTGAGGAGGCGGTGGCAGAAGACCCGGCCACCGCGTCAGAGGGCATTGATCTGGATCTGAACTTCGACGATCTGGATCCCGAACCCGCCCTGGAACCCATCGCGGAGCAACCCAACACGTCGGCTGCTAACGCGCAGGGCCCAGGTACGCCTATCGATCTCACGCTGGACGATCAGGATCTTGCGGAGCTCGATCTCCCTACGTCGACAGGCACACATCAATACGAGACCTCGCTCGAAGAGACGCGCATGGATATGCCCATGCTCGGCTCGCTCGGTGTCGACGAAATATTGCTGCCCGATCTCGATACGCCGGACGACGCCACGCAAACGTCGCTGGGCGACGAGCCATTGGCAGAACTCGACCTTGCCAGCACCTTGATGGAAGGTGACCTGGAGCGCTTCTCCAGCGGCGAGACCGAGCTTTCCGAACTCGACCTGACCGCGACCCTCATTGAAGGCCTCTCCCCCAGCGACGGCGAAGCGCTACTCGACCGCAACTTTACCGACCTGACCAGCACCGATCTGGATCTCAATCTCGGTGAACACCCGGAAGCAGAGTTTGATCTGGTTGCCACGGCGCTCGGCACCGACTTCTCCGAACCGTTCATAACGGGCGACCTGCAAGCTGCGCCTCAGCCTGAAGTTGCAGTCGACATGCTCGAGCCTGAGGAGGTCTTCGGCGAAAGTGCATTGGCTGTGCCGCAGGACGAGCCCGTCATACCGACCGCAGCAGAAGAGGTAGAGGAAGTGCCAGCGATAGCTGAGCCCGCCCCACTCCCCTCGCCGGTCAACAACGAGCACCTTGTCGAAGTCGCCATCGAGGACGACGAAGGTGACATCGACCTGCCTGTCATTAATCTCGCAGCCTTGTCGTCCAGCGAGCCGGCCCCCGGCGATATGGCGCCACGTGTAGCTGCGTTGCTGGGCAGCGAACATGCGTCGATCGCGGAACCACAGTACGAAGAAACAGCGGCCGAACTCGCCGACGGCAATCCGCTGCTCGACGCTGAAGCCGCGCCCGGCAGTACGCCAGACAGCGAGATCACGGTCGGCAACAACGTGTTGTCACACGGCCTGTACTACCTGTATCTCGGTGAATCCGCGCAACATCTGGCAACCCTGCGTGGTGATCAGCATCTGATCGACAGCAACCCGCTGCATGTGCCGAGCATGGAAGCTGTGCGTGCCGCGCACACTCTGGCAGGCATTTCAGGCACGGCACGTTTCGAATCGGTTCACAGCCTCGCCAAAGCGCTGGAGCACGCACAGAATCGTCTGCGTGAATCGCAGATTCCGCCTGACCCCGCTCAAGCCGCGTTGTTCGACGCAACCCTGAATCGCCTCGAAGCCATGCAGACGGAAATCGTCCGTCAGCAGATGCCGTTGCCGTCGCCCGAGCTCAGCGAACAACTCAACAATCTGCGCCCCCTGCTACCTTCTACACCGGCTGAGGAGCCCGAGCCTGTCGAAGAAATCGCACCGGTCCTTGTGGAAGAGAGCTTCGCGCCACCACCCGCCGCGCAA
Source organism: Uliginosibacterium silvisoli (assembly GCF_036017035.1). Lineage (NCBI taxonomy): Bacteria > Pseudomonadati > Pseudomonadota > Betaproteobacteria > Rhodocyclales > Zoogloeaceae > Uliginosibacterium > Uliginosibacterium silvisoli. Next base: position 200,704 of record NZ_JAYXHS010000001.1, read on the forward strand.
CATGACGAGTTGGACCTGAGCGGCATCCACGACGAACTGGATGAGCAGCTACTTCCGATCTTCTTCGAAGAAGCAGATGAGCTGATGGCAGAGATTGGCAGCACCGTGCGCCAGATGCGCAGCGAGCCGGAGAGCCCGGAGCCACGCAATGCCCTGGCTCGCCTGATGCACACGCTCAAGGGCAGCGCACGCATGGCGGGAGCCATGCGTGTCGGTCAGTATGTGCACGTCCTGGAAGGCCGTCTCGAGGAGACTGGCAATCAAGGGCCTTCGCCAGCCTTCGTGGATGAGCTGGAAAACGGTTTCGACCAGGTGGGCAATCTGCTGGAGGCGTTGCGCAATCCTGCGCCGGTCGTCGTACCCACGCCTGCGGAAGATGACGATTACGCGGCACAGGAAACGGCACAAGATTCTTACGTAGCGCCCGTGGCCCAGCAGTCAGCCCAGACTCTCGACGATGCGGCGCCAGTTTCACGTTTCAGCGCGCCGGCCGATAGCCCATTGATCCCGGCCGTCTTGCGCCAGACAGCCGTTACGGAGGAGCCTGAAGCGGCGCAAAGCGCCCGCGCCCTGGTGCGTGTGCGTGCCGACATGGTCGACCGCTTCGTCAATGAAGCGGGCGAAATCAGTATTGCGCGTACGCGTGTGGAAGGCGAAATGCGTACCGTGCGCCGCTCCCTGCTGGACCTCACTGAAAACGTGATCCGTTTGCGCAACCAGTTGCGCGAAGTGGAAATCCAGGCTGAGTCGCAGATGCAGTCGCGTATCGCGGCAGCAGAATCGCAGCACGACAATTTTGATCCGCTCGAATTCGACCGCTTCACGCGCCTGCAGGAGCTGACGCGGATGATGGCCGAGTCCGTCGGTGACGTGACCACGGTCCAGCAGAATCTGTTGCGCAACCTCGACGGTGCCGATGCTGCCTTGCACGCTCAGGGCCGCCTCTCGCGCGACCTGCAGCAAGCCCTGATGGGCGTGCGCATGGTGCCATTCAACGAGGTCTCCGACCGTCTCTATCGCGTCGTACGCCAGACTGCGAAAGAGCTTGGCAAGCGCGCCAACCTCGACATCCAGGGTGGCGCCATCGAAATCGATCGCGGTGTGCTGGACAAGATGATTGCGCCGCTCGAGCATCTGCTGCGTAACGCCATCGCGCACGGCATCGAGATGCCGGATGAGCGTGCGGCTGCCGGCAAGCCCGAAATCGGCCAGATCCTGTTGCGCCTGAATCAACACTCCAACGAAATCGCGCTGGAGATGACTGACGACGGCAAGGGCCTCAACTACGAGCGCATCGCTGCGCGTGGCCGCAAGGTCGGGCTGATCGGCGAGCACGAAGAGGTCTCCGAAGTCCGTCTGACGCAACTGATTTTCGAACCCGGCTTTTCGACGGCTGAAACCGTGTCCGGCATCGCAGGCCGCGGCGTCGGCATGGACGTGGTGAAGAACGAAGCCATGGCGGTCGGCGGCCGCATTGACGTGTCGTCCACGCCAGGTCAGGGTGCGCGCTTCCTGATCCACCTGCCACTGACATTGGCCGTGACTCAGGCGCTGCTAGTGCGCGCTGGCACACGCACCTACGCGATTCCTTCGAACATGGTCGAACAGGCCATCGAAGTCAAGGAAGGCCAGCTCGAAGAAATCCGCGCGCGTGGTTACGCAGAATGGAAGGATCAGCAATACCCGCTGCGCTATTTGCCTCGTCTGCTCGGCGATAACGAAACACAGCCGATCCAGCAGCGCTTCCACTGGATCTTGCTGCTGCGCGCAGGCAATGCATCGGTCGGCCTTTACATCGACGCGTTGCGTGGCAATCAGGAAATTATCGTCAAGAATGCGGGCCCGCAATTCGTGCGTCTGCAAGGTTATTCCGGCGCTACGGTCCTGCCGGACGGTGAAGTCTCGCTGATCCTCAACCCGGTCGTGATGGCAGGTCGCCAGGCGACGGTGGTGGACGATCTGGCGCCGACCGAACTGGTCGACACCAGCATTGCAGCGGACTATGTGCCGACCGTCATGGTGGTGGACGACTCGCTCACGGTGCGCAAGATCACGACGCGACTACTGGAGCGCGAAGGCTACAAGGCCGTGACTGCCAAGGACGGCGTCGATGCGCTGGAGCAGCTCACCGAGCTGATTCCGGATGTAATGCTGCTCGACATCGAAATGCCACGCATGGACGGCTTCGATCTGGCACGCAATATCCGTGGCGACGCACGCCTGCGCGACATCCCGATCATCATGATCACCTCGCGCATGGCCGACAAACACCGCAACTACGCGGCGGAAATCGGCGTCAATCACTACCTTGGCAAGCCTTACCAGGAAGACCAGTTGCTGGAACTGATCTCCGCGTTCGTGTTTGCCCAGCGCAACAAGGCCTAGCCGGGACAATCAGTTTTGGCCCGAGGGCCGCACGGAGAATCTGACGATTTTCCCTGCGGCCCTTGTGCTTCCTGACTCCCGCATCGATCACCACCTGCGGTCGCATCGCCCCCTCCCCTAACTTCCGGGCAGATTTCCCTCAGCGCCTCTCGGCGAGGTAGAATTGCGCCCTTTCCCCATTCACGAATTGCGCACCGTGCGCCCTCCCGCAGCCATTGCGTGACGCGCTCGCTGACACTCATTGCCCATGGAATTCGCAGGCATCCGTCTGAAAAACACGCTCTTTGTTGCGCCCATGGCAGGCGTAACGGATCGTCCTTTCCGACAGCTTTGCAAGAAGATGGGCGCGGGTCTGGCAGTCTCTGAAATGGTGACCTCCAACGCCCAGCTCTATGGCAGCACCAAGACGCAGCGGCGCGCTAATCACAAGGGCGAAGTCGATCCGATCAGCGTGCAGATCGCGGGGGCCGATCCGCAGATGATGGCCAGCGCGGCGCGCTTCAACGTCGACAATGGCGCACAGATCATCGACATCAACATGGGCTGCCCGGCGAAGAAGGTCTGCAACGTGGCGGCGGGCTCGGCGCTGATGCGCGATGAGCCTCTCGTCGCACGAATTCTCGAAGCGGTCGTCGCAGCCGTACCGGACGTGCCGGTCACGCTCAAGTTCCGCACTGGCTGGGATCGCAACTCGCGCAATGCCCCGAGCATCGCGCACATCGCAGAAAACTCCGGCATCCAGCTCATTGCCATCCACGGCCGCACACGTTGCGATCAGTACATGGGTGAAGCCGAATACGACACGATTGCCGATGTAAAAAGTCGTGTCCGTATTCCGGTCATTGCAAACGGAGATATAGACTCGCCGCAGAAGGCCAAGGCCGTGCTGCAATACACGGGGGCGGACGGCGTCATGATCGGCCGCGCAGCACAAGGCAGGCCGTGGATTTTCCGCGAGATCGAACACTTCCTGCTGACGGGCGAAGAACTGCCGCCACCAGAAGTCAGCGAGATCCACCGCGTATGCCGCGAGCATCTGGCCGATCTCTACGAATTCTATGGCGAGGCGTCCGGGGTGGGCGTCGCACGCAAGCACATTGCCTGGTACACCAAAGGCCTGGTCGGCTCGGCCGCCTTCCGCAGCAGCATGTATCTGCTACCCACGGTTGCGGAGCAATGTGACGCTGTGGACCGCTTCTTTGGTGAATTGGCCGCACACGGCAGTCGCCTGCAATACCAGCAATCAGACGAACAGGAAGCGCTCGCGGCATGAGTCACAATAACGACAAGAACAACGGCAGCCACAACGAGATCTCGCTCTGCGTCACGCAAGCGCTTGACCGCTATTTTTCCGACCTGGATGGCGAGAAACCCGTCGGAATCTATGACATGGTTATTCGTGAGGTGGAAAAGCCGATGCTGCAATCGGTCTTGCGCCAGACCCGTGGCAATCAGACCCAGGCCGCCGAGATTCTCGGCATGACGCGCAACACCTTGCGCCGCAAACTCACCGAGCACGGATTGCTGTGATCAGGCCAGGGCGGAAGTAGCCGCCTGCGCATGACACGCCCATCCCCGCCCAACAGAACTCCCCGAATACCCCCTTTCGATCAGGACTCATCATGAAAGTCACCCAGGCCCTTCTCAGCGTTTCCGACAAACAAGGCGTCGTCGACTTCGGCCGCGAGCTGGCTGCGCTTGGCGTCAAACTGCTGTCCACGGGCGGCACCGCGCAGGCACTGCGCGACGCGGGCCTCTCCGTGACTGACGTGGGCGACTACACCGGCTTCCCCGAAATGCTGGATGGCCGCGTGAAGACCCTGCACCCCAAGGTTCATGGAGGCATCCTCGCGCGCCGTGATCTGGCAGAGCATCTTGCGACCATCGACCAGCACCAGATCCCGCGCATCGACCTGGTCGTCGTCAATCTCTACCCGTTCGAAGCAACCGTCGCCAAGCCCGGCTGCACGCTGCAGGACGCCATCGAGAACATCGACATCGGCGGCCCCGCGATGGTCCGTTCAGCGGCCAAGAATCATGGTTCCGAAGCGGGTGGCGTCGGCATTGTTACCGACCCGACCGACTACGCCGCCATCGTCACCGAACTCAAGTCCAACGACGGCGCACTGTCCTACAAGACGCGCTTCGAACTGGCCCGCAAGGCTTACACCCACACAGCACGTTACGACTCTGCCATCGCCAACTGGCTCACCGCAGTCGATGCCGACAAGCTGGAACCCACCGCGGCGCCCGAGCGCGCGGCTTACCCGGGCAAGCTGCAACTGGCTTTCGACAAGGTGCAGGACCTGCGCTACGGCGAGAACCCGCATCAGACGGCCGCCTTCTACCGTGACCTCAGCGCGCCCGCAGGCGGCATCGCCGGCTACACGCAATTGCAGGGCAAGGAGTTGTCATACAACAACATCGCCGACTCGGACGCGGCCTGGGAATGCGTCAAGGCCTTCGATGCAGCCACGCCAGCCTGCGTCATCGTCAAGCACGCCAACCCTTGCGGCGTGGCCCTCGGCGCAGATGCGCAGGATGCCTACCGCAAAGCCTTCTCGACCGATCCGACCTCGGCTTTCGGCGGCATCATCGCCTTCAACACCATTGTCGATGCAGTCGTGGCTGAAGCCGTCTCCGCCCAGTTCATGGAGGTGCTGATTGCACCTACCTACACACCGGAAGCGCTGGCCCTGCTCGCCGCGAAGAAGAACGTGCGCGTACTCACCTGCGCGCTCGGCAAGATCTCGCAGACTGACTACAAGCGCGTTGCGGGCGGCCTGCTGGTGCAGACCTACGACGACGCCGTGCTGACCCCGGCCGATCTGAAGGTCGTCACCAAGCGTGCGCCGTCCGACAAGGAACTCGCCGATCTGCTGTTCGCCTGGCGTGTTGCCAAATACGTCAAGTCCAACGCCATCGTCTACTGCAAGGACGGCACAACTGTCGGCGTCGGCGCAGGTCAGATGAGCCGTGTCGACTCTGCACGAATTGCAAAGATCAAGGCCGAGAATGCGGGTCTGTCCATTCCCGGTTGCGTGGTCGCTTCGGACGCCTTCTTCCCGTTCCGTGATGGCCTGGACGTACTCGCCCAGGCAGGCGCAACGGCCGTGATCCAGCCCGGCGGCTCGATGCGCGATGCTGAAGTGATCGCCGCGGCGGATGAACAGAACGTCGCAATGGTATTCACGGGCTATCGCCACTTCCGCCACTGAGCGTGAATCCGGCGCGCCACTAGAACGACAAACAAAAAATCAGGGGTTCCATGTCTTACCGATCATTGCGCCACTGGCTGGCGCTCCTGCTGCTGGCGTGTCCGTTGTGGGCCGCTGCCCAGTCCACCAGCGCAACACAGGGCAAGTCGTTCTATCGCGAAGCCTGGGACGAAACCGTGGGCTCGACCTCCGAGACTTTGCGCAATGGCGACTGGACCTTTTTCATTCCGCTCCAGACCTATCACATGCCATTCGCCTACACCAAGGAGCAGCGTGACGAGCAGAACAACAATCCCATGCCTGGCTTCGGCATCGGACGTACCCGCGCCCTGGAAAACGGCAACAGCAGTGCCATCTATGCCCTTGAGTTTCATGACTCCTACGACAAGCCGGAATGGCATCTGGGCTATAACTACAACTGGCTGTGGCGGACAGAAAATGGCATCCGCTACGGAGTGGGCGCAACCTTCGGCCTGATGATGCGCGCTGACTACGCGAATTACGCGCCGCTGCCATTCATCCTGCCGGTGTTTCACGTCGGCATGGGGCGCGTCTCGCTGGAGGCCTCATACGTTCCCGGCATCAAAAAGGGAACCGCCAATGTCGCGTTCTTCTGGCTGAGAATTCAGTAAAGGCACACTCGTAAAATGAAAATCCTCGTCATCGGCTCCGGTGGTCGCGAACACGCTCTGGCGTGGAAGCTGGCGCAATCCCCACGCATCCAGAAAGTCTTCGTCGCGCCCGGCAATGCGGGCACCGCACGCGAGCCCGATCTGGAGAACGTAAGCATTACCGCAATCCCCGAGCTGATCGACTATGTCCGTCGCGAGCAGATCGGCCTGACCGTGGTAGGGCCGGAAGCCCCACTCGCCGCTGGCGTCGTTGATGCCTTCCGCGCCGCGGGCCTGCCCATTTTCGGGCCCACCCGCGAAGCCGCGCAACTCGAGTCGTCCAAGGATTTCGCCAAGCGCTTCCTGATTCGCCACGGTATTCCTACGGCGAAATACCAGACCTTTTCCGATGCAGCAAAGGCGCATGCCTATGTCGATCAGGAAGGTGCGCCCATCGTCATCAAGGCCGACGGTCTGGCTGCGGGCAAGGGCGTGGTCGTCGCCATGTCGCTGGACGAAGCCCACGCCGCCATCGACATGATGCTGCTCGATAACAAGCTCGGCGTGAGCTACGGTGATGCCGGCGCGCGCGTCGTCATTGAAGAATTCATGCAGGGCGAAGAAGCCAGCTTCATCGTCATGGCTGACGGCAAGCACGCCTTGGCGATGGCCACCAGCCAGGACCACAAGCGCCTGCTCGACGATGATCGCGGCCCCAACACTGGCGGCATGGGCGCGTACTCACCCGCGCCGGTCGTGACGCCGCAGATCCATGCGCGCGTCATGCGCGAGATCATCCACCCGACGCTGGCCGCGATGGCTGCCGAAGGCCTGCCCTACACCGGCTTCCTGTATGCCGGCCTGATGATCGACGAAAGCGGTGCCCCACGTGTAGTGGAATTCAACTGCCGCATGGGCGACCCCGAGACGCAACCCATCATGATGCGTCTCAAGACCGACCTGGTGGATCTCATCGAAGCTGCCGTGGCAGGCAAGCTCGATACGGCAGAGGCCGACTGGGATCGCCGTGTCGCACTGGGTGTCGTGCTCGCAGCTGCGGGCTATCCGGAAAGCCCGCGCAAGGGTGACGCCATTACGGGTCTCGACGTGAAGCTCGAAGATGCGCACGTCTTCCATGCCGGCACGGCCAACCAGGGCGGGCAGACCGTCTGCACGGGCGGCCGCGTGCTGTGTGTGACCGCACTGGGCGACTCGGTGAAGGAAGCGCAAATGCGCGCCTACGAAGCAGTCGGCCATATCCACTTCGACGGCATGCAGTACCGCACGGACATCGGCCACCGCGCCGTCAAACGCTGAGTAGTCTGACGCCGATGGATGCCCCAATGGGCGCGTGCTCAATAGGGCATACGTCACGGCGGAATTCGAAAACAATCGTCACACTGCACGCACCTGCCCGTGCCTGCACGGCTGTCTGACTAGACTGGATCATGCCCGCAAACGTTGTTCGTTCTTATCTGCTCGACCTGCAACGCCGTATCGTCGCTTCGCTCGAAGCCTTCGACGGCAAATCCTTCCAGACAGACAGCTGGGAGCGCCCGGGCGGTGGTGGCGGCATCACGCGAGTGATCGAAGACGGCAATTTTTTTGAGCGTGGTGGCGTCAATTTTTCGCACGTCATCGGTGACCGGCTGCCGCCTTCGGCCAGTGCCAATCGGCCAGAGCTGGAAGGTGCCGCCTTCGAAGCCATGGGCGTATCGCTGGTGCTGCACCCACGCAATCCGCATTGCCCGACCGTGCACATGAACGTGCGCTTTTTCTCCGCACGCGGTGAGAGCTTCACTGAAGCCGAGCCGGACGACGCCTCGCCCCCGCGCTTCGCTGCTTCACCCTTGCGTCGCAAAACCGAAAACGGCGACGCGCAGGCGCGTCATGCCACGCCCAAGGCGGTACCGGTCAAACCCACGTGGTGGTTTGGTGGCGGCATGGATCTGACGCCGTACTACCCCACCGAAAAAGATGTACGCCACTTCCACCAGACCTGCCGCATGGCCGTCAGTCCATTTGGCAGCGAACTGCACCCGCGCTTCAAGGAGTGGTGCGACCGTTACTTCTTCCTCAAACACCGCAACGAAGCGCGCGGCGTTGGCGGTCTGTTCTTCGACGATTTCAACGAGCTCGGCTTCGATCAGTGCTTCAGCCTGACCGCGAGTGTTGGCGATGCTTTCCTCGACGCCTACCTGCCCATCATCGAACGCCATCGTGACCAACCCTACGGCCAGCGCGAGCGTGACTTCCAGGCCTATCGTCGCGGCCGCTATGTGGAGTTCAACCTCGTCTACGACCGCGGCACGCTGTTCGGTCTGCAATCCGGTGGGCGCACCGAATCCATCCTCATGTCACTGCCGCCTGTAGTCAATTGGCGCTACGACTGGCAGCCTGAACCAGACAGCCCTGAGGCCCGCCTCTACAGCGAGTTCCTCACACCGCGCGACTGGGCGTAACCAGAACGGCAGTCGGGCGCAGACGCTCAGTCCAGCCCACCCTCACCCAAGGCCCGCTCCTGCAAGCGCTTGATACGCTCCGCAGTGATGGGGTGCGTCGCAAAGTAGCTGCTTTCATCCGCCCCGGCTTTTGCGCCTTCGGGATCGAGGCGCTCCAGCATTGCCGCAAGGCGATTCGGATCGGTGTGATTGAGACGCATCATGCGGATCGCATAGTCATCCGCCTCGCGCTCGAAGTCGCGCGAGTAACGCAGATTCATCAATGCAGCCGCCGAGCCCGTCACATCCCCCATGTCGCCAAGGAAGACGTTGGCGGCGACAGCCAGCATCGCGCTCTGCATCAGCTGCCTTATCGCATGGCGCTTCTGCAGGTGCCCCAACTCATGTGCCAGCACACCCAAAATCTCCTTGTCGTCCTTGGCCAGCGCGACGAGCTGATCGGTGATGACAATATCTCCCGACGGCATGGCAAAGGCATTCGGCCCGATACCCACGCCATTCCTGAAGTGCAGGCGATAAGGCAGCGCAGCGGCATCTGGCGGAGCCCATTGCGCGAATGCTTCGGCAAGCTGTTTCTGGCGCGCCGCGGGCAGCTTGCTCGGCGCAACATACAGGCGGTCCAGCAGATCCAGCGTGCCTTGTGACAGCTGGCTCACCCAGGCCACCGGGATCTGTTCCGCTACACGGGTGGCCACCCATGGCAAGGCATAGACGTAGAACACGGCGCAGGCCACGACGATACCGACCAGGCAAGTCAGCACGTGCCGCCAGTGAGCCTCCAGCCAGGCCAGATGCAGGCCGGAGCGCCCCCACTGCTGCGGCAACGCATCCCACAGCGGCGAGTCGGGAACCTCGATGAAGCCTGCGTCGGGCAGCAGGATCTTGCGCTGGGTGCGTCCCAGGCGTTCGCTTATCGATACGCTATCCGATGTCCAACGGGCATCGCATTCACCCGAGATGAGCAGGCTGGCTGCGTCGAGTGAGACGATGACATTCAAAGGGCGCGTGCTGCGCCCATCGAAATAGCGTCCGCGAATCCCCTCGGTGACGGGCTCAGAAACCAAGGTCTACGTCCAGCAGCTCGGCAGCCTGGTCGCCGATGGCACGCGTGTATTCCTCCTGATGCGCAACGAACTCATCCAGCGAGGCCGTGCTTTCAAGCGCCAGTGTCTCGGCTCGGTAGGCGGCCATGCGCACCTTGGCAAAAGGTGCGAACAGACCCAGCGTGCACACGATCGCCAAGGTGTTGGTAAGCATCAGCCAGAACAAGCGACGGGCGCGATAGCTGCTCTCGAACTGATGCGGGCCCGCATGCGTGTGATTCCACAAAGTGTTCGACAAGCGCGCGCGCACATAGCTGCCACCGATGAAATACAAACCGGCATAGAAGATGAACGTGCCGAACATGAGGGATGACAACACCGCCGCATGCGGCGCAGAAGCGCCTCGCATATAGATCGTCGACGCGAAGAGTGCGACAAGGACAGAAACCCCAGCCAGGAAGAATGCGAACAGCACAAGCAACGGCTTGTAGTAGTCCCAGGTCGGCGCGTCAGAATCGAACTGCTCACCGCCGAAGCGCAGATGCGTGACCAGGTAACGCTGGAAACGATTGAGCCACCAGGGCGCGGCCAGGCCGAGCGTCACCAGCACCAGCAGGCCGTTGAGGAAATACACCTTGGCAACACCCGCGTAAGTCCCCGTGAAGCCGAGACGCACGCCACGCCAGCTCGTGTTCCAGGCGCGGAAGCGCACGGCCTGACAGATGATCCACGGGGTGACGATCAGGAACACGACACCCATGGCCAGGGCGAGCTTCGGGTTGAGGCCGCCGAGAATATTGTTGGCAAACAACAGACCGACCACCAGCAAGCGCCCCTTGAGGATGGACAGGGGCTTGCCGTGGTATTCGAAAGCCGAATCGGCGAGCAGGGTGTTGCGGTGAAAGTACTGCTCGCGCCGCACCTTCGCCCAGGCCGAGTAGATTCCCAGCGTGATGATGGACAGGAGGAGATTGACGATCCAGATGCGGAAGTACTCACTGCCGCGACCGGTGAATACAAACACATTGCGCACACTGTGCGCTTGCTGCCCGCTCTCCTGACCGCCGTCCTGGCCGCCCTCCATAGTGCTATCCATAGCGTCCCCGTATATGTTGTGGGTGGTTTCCACCGCTCCGGCATTATGCACGTGTCACGCCAGCGGCTGGCAACACCCCAGGCAAATACGCACCTCAACAGGAATGCATCGGGCGACTACTTGCCGGTGGCGCTCTTCGACGCTGCACGGTATTCGTCGAGCTGTGCTTTGCTACGCGCCGGCAGATCACGCAGCCAGTTGATCGGCAGGGCAAAGTTCAAGTTCTGCGAACCGGTCGATACATTGATGCGTTGCGTGATGCCAATCAAGCGCCCATCCATGTCGAACAAGCCTCCGCCACTGGAGCCGGGGGAAAACGGCGCCGAAGTCTGAATAGCTTCGAGCTGACCATCGTCATCCCTCTGCAACCGGGAAATCAGACCATCCGACAGTGTCATCTCCAGCGCACGCGGATTGCCGAGCGTCACCACGCGCTGCCCGACGACCAGCTGATCGCTATCGGCCAGCTTTACGAGCGGCGCATCAAAGCGCTCATCGGCTACAGACACCAGACAGAAGTCGCGCTCGAGATCGACCTCCTCAAGCTTGCCCTTGTAGCTGACCCTCTCCTTGATCAAGGAAAATGCGCTGGCCTTGCCCAGCACATGGCAGTTGGTTATGAGCTTGCCCGGGCGAATGACGACGGCCGAGCCCGCGCCTCGTGGCAAGCCGTCAGCATCGAAGGTGCGCACCAGCCAGACACTGGGCGAAATGAGCTTGAACAATTGATCCGGCTCGAGCGCCGCGGCTTCGCCGCAGCACGCCAGCAGGCACAGAAGCGCCACGAGTTTGCGCATCCTCATTTGGCGGCCTCTGCAGGCGGCGCCGCCGGCAACAGCGCCTTGAGATCATCCATCCTGAGGCCACTCAGATTGGGTCTGCGCACTTTGGTGAGCTCCGCATCCACATCGACAGCCGCGCAATGCGCGCTCTCCCGACCCGTCAATACGACGGTACGCGCAAAACGTGTTGGTTCCTGCTTCGGATTCGAAGGATCAGAAATATCCTGCAACGCGATGGCGCAAGCGACATCGGTCGCATTGGCGAGCGCCAGATAGTTCCGGCCCTTGACCGGTTTGAAGGTCATCGCCACATTGCACAGGCGATTGCCAGGCCCGACGTAGGCAAACCACAGCGACGCCGGTTCGTCTGCACGCAGCGTCGTACTGGCCTTGAGCTGGTTCTGCGTCGTCTTGGTGTTGGCGATCATGCGTATGCCCTTGCAGGCACGCTGGTCTTCGAAGGACGAGAACACGCCGACGCCAGCAACCTGGTTGGAGCGGATCTGCAAGCTCGCCACAGCTCCTTCAGTCGGTGCAATGTAATTCGGCAGCGTCGCAGGTACGGTCACCGACGGTCGCGCGGCACAACCGGCCAACACCCCCAAACACAGCAAGACCAGGTATTTCATGGCGAGATCAGATTCCTGACGAGGTCATGCCCGGAGGGCCCATCGATACGACGCTCACAAACACGTCCCAGCGAATGCTTGTCGGTCGCGCCGCCAGGACATCAACCCCCGGTCCGCGCATCACTCGGCTTCAAGCCCCCTGTTCCGCCGCAGCACGGTAGTGACGCTGCGCCTCTTCCGGACGCCCTAGCGAATCCGCAAGTTTCGCCAGCTCCAGATGTGCAATGCGCGACGGCGCCAGCGACAGGGATGCTTCCAGATAGCTCTGCGCCTTGCCCCAAAGCTGCGCTCGCAGACACAGGCGTGCCAAGGTGAGCAGCAAGCCGGAATCTTCCGGATGCTGACGCAGCCAGCCTTCAGCGGTCACCAGCTGGCGATGCAGATTGAGGGTGTGGCAGCGTCCGTACAGAATGGCCAGCTCGGGCTCCCAGTCTCGCTCCAGCGCTTCTTCGATGGCCGTTACGCCCAGCACCAGATCACCGGACGCCACGAGGTATGGCACAGCACGCAGCAGCAAGCCGACATCGCGACGCTCTTCAGTAGTAATGCCATTCCACACGCGTTGCAGCGGCTCGAGTTCGCCCTCTGCTTCGCGCATCTGCTCGATCAGGGCGCGTCGCACCAGGGGCGCGGCCTGCTCGGCCGACAGCGCACGCACCTTGCGCAACTGTCTCGCGATTCGCGCGACCTCATCCCAGCGGCCACGTGCCTGCTCGGTTTGCAATGCCAGCCGCTGCACCGCGATATGCCGGTGCCCCGCCAGACGCAATTCGTCGAGACGATTTGCCGCATCATCAAAACGGCGATCCGCAACGGCGAACTCGGCCTCGAGCACGAGGCGCGCCATGCGGATGTCTTTATCATGCGAGCGCGCCACCTCCAGCCAGTGGTCACGCCTGTCGTGCTCACGCATTGCGTGAGCAGAGCGTGCCGCCAACAAGGCGCCCAGCCCCTGGGGGGCGCCCACTTCAACGGCCATCTCCGCATGCCGCAAGGCCTGACCTACACGCCCCTCCATGAAGAAGCGCTCGGCGTCATTGAGCAGACGCGTGGCGTTGTCACGCTTGCGCTGCGCACGCCAGGCCTTCACTTCGATCGGCAGGCGCATCGTCTGGGAGACAAAGCGCGATAGCGAATACAGGAGGAAGAAGCTGGCCAGCAGGAGCAGCACCAGCAGCTCCATCGAGATCTGCACGCGCCAGGGCGGGAAGACCAGCAGCGCATAGGCCTGGTTGTAATGCCAGGCGAGGACCAGACCCACGGCAGCGGCAAAGAGGGCGATCAGCCAGATAAGGGCACGCAGCATCGTGGCTCCTAACGGCTGAGCCGCAGACGGCGCAGGGCGGCCTCGGTCTCGGTCAATTGCGGTAGCTCGACCACGAGGCGGGCCGACTCCATCTGCCGCAACTCTTCGGTCAGGCTCGCGACGCTACGATCTCTCATGTCGAAGTAACGCTCGATCCACAAGCGAGCCTGTTGCGTGTCCTCGGCGAAAATGCGTCCGTCACGCTGCAACAAGGCCAGCCGTGCCGACAGCAGGCGCATGCGGATGTTCTCGCGCAGATAGGCCGCCTGCTCCGGCGCCAGCAAAGCTCCATCCGGCGCGTCCACGCGCTCGATGCGCACCAGCGCGCGGAATCCATTCATGAAATCACTCACGACGGCACCCAGCGTATCGGTCCAGCCAGGTTCGTCCGCAACAGGTGCCGCAGCGGGCGCGGACGTAGTCGATGGCGTCGCGCCTTTGCGCTGACCTGTGGTCCTGGTAGCAGATTTCGCGGCGGCCGGCTTGTTGGCCACAGGTGCCGATGCACTCGCGACCGGCGCAGACTCGGCAGCTGCGGGACTACGCGCAAAAGCCAAGGGCAGGCTGTCGACGCGCCCCAGCACCGTCTCCAGCTGCAAGGCCATGCCGCTGACATCCGCGAGAGGCAAGGCCTTCAGTCGATCGATGTCGCGCGTCACCAGGCGCCGCAGTGGCAACAGGCGCGCCTGATCCATGCTTGCCAGTCGGGCATCGGCTGCCTGCAAGGCGGTGAGCGCGGCCGGCACATTGCCTGCCAGTTGCAACTGCTGGCTGGCAATGGAGATAGCCTGCTCGGCCTCCTGCAAGCCGCGTTCGTCGCGCGTACGGGAGAGCTCCTGGTAGAGCTTCTCAAGCGATGACTGCTGGCTCTCGGCGTCGACGATGCGAGACTCCAGCGAGGCCACGCGCCCCTGCAGGGACTGCGCAGTGTCTTGCGCGCCTCGAGCGACCGCTCGCGTTTCATTGCTGATCGCCGAACCTTCGCCCAGGCGCCGCGCGGCATCGGTCTGCAGCGCGCGTAATTCATTGCGCGTATCGAGCAACTGCCACCCCAGAAAGGCTACGGCAATCACTCCCGCGATGGCCAACGGGCCACGCCAGCGTGGCGCACGCCGCTCGGCCACGTGCGCATCAGGTACCAATACTTGTGCAGGTTCTGTCATGGATGGATTTTACTCAAAGCCAGCTTGGTATTCCTTGAAGATTCAAAATGACGGATTTCCACGCCGATCGCAAGACGAGAAAACGATCAGGCGCAATGTTCTTGCCCGAAGTATTTTTCCAGCGCCTCGATCAAGGCAGCGTCGCCCGCGCCAGTCAGGACAATGTTCTGCACGCCCAGCGCACGCAACACTTCGGCGATGCGCGGATGCGGGACGAAACACGGTAGCGTGCGGAACAGCTCCCCGACCAAAACATCTCCGCCTTCGGCGCCACGCAGGTGCTCGACAAAATTATGCGCGCCTTCGCTGCTGGTGAAACTGATCGCAGCCAACCCATCCGCCGCGAAGCATGTCAGCAGCTCGGCCGGAGCGGTTGCGGCACGACGACGCTCGTAAGTGCTGACCACGTCCACCTGCGCGCCGCGCTCAACCAGGGTTTGCGCCAGCAGCTCACGGCCACCATTGCCGCGCAACACCAGCACGCGCTTGCCAGCAATCGCCGTCGCCTGCATACCGGGCAAGTCGAGCACGCCTTCGCTGTCGAAACGTGATGCCGGCAGCATGATCTCGCCAAAGCCCTGCGCTTGCAATGCACGTGCGCTGCCGGGCCCCACCGTCGCGATACGCACGGAAGCCGGCCATGCGGCACGCGGAATCACGGCAAGCGTCTGCTCGACAGCATTGGCACTGACGAAGAAAGCAATGTCGTAGTGATCAAGGCGATTTGCCAGCGCCTGCAGCTCTGAGAGATCGGCCAATGGCACGATATCGATGACCGGAAAGAACAAGGGCGCCGCCCCTGCCGCGCGCAACGCCTCCAGCAGCGGCTCCGCCTGTTGTGCCGGTCGTGTCACGACCACGCAACGACCCGCGAGCGCGCGCGACTCAGCCATGCGACAGACTTGCGAGAATTTGATCGGCGCCGTCCGCCAGCAAGGCATCGGCCAGACGTTCGCCAAGCGACTGCGCCTCGTCCGGCGCAGCACGTCCTTCGCTCCGGACGATCTGCTGACCGTCAGGCGACGCCACCATGGCGCGCAACCACAACTTGCCGTCAACGAGTTCGCAATAGGCACCCACCGGCACTTCGCAACTGCCTCCCAGGCGGCGCGTCAATGCACGCTCGGCGCGCACACAGGCGGCAGTGTCCGCATCCACCAGCGGCGCCAACCAGGCTGCCACATCATGCCGATCAGCACGCGCCTCGATGCCCAGTGCGCCCTGCCCTGCTGCCGGCAGGCAGACCTCCGCGGGCAGTACGGCGCGGATGCGATCGCCGAGGCCCAGGCGCTGCAGGCCGGCTGCCGCCAGAATGATTGCGTCATACTTGCCTTCATCCAGCTTGCGCAAGCGCGTGTCGAGGTTACCGCGCAGGGGCTCAACGCCGAGATAGGGGTGAGCCGCGTGCAGCTGTGACTCACGGCGCAGGCTCGAAGTCCCCACCACGGTCCCCGGGGGCATGTCATCGAGGCTTGCGTAGCGATTCGACACGAAGGCATCGAGCGGACGCTCGCGCGCCAGCGTGGCAATGAGTGCGAAACCCTCGGGCATTTCGGCCGGCACGTCTTTCATCGAATGCACGGCAAGGTCCGCACGGCCATCCGCCAGCGCCTCTTCCAGCTCCTTCACGAACAAGCCCTTGCCCCCCACCTTGGACAGCGTGCGATCAAGGATCTGGTCGCCGCGCGTGGTCATGCCCAGGAGGGACACCTCGCAGCCCGGCCAGGCCGCTTCGAGACGCGCCTTGACGTGCTCGGCCTGCCACAGGGCAAGACGACTTTCACGGGTGGCAATGACGAGACGTTTTGGAGGGGAGACTGACATGACACTCACTCTTGCGGCAGATGACACTGATCGGGGCGTAACGCGGAAGGAAGAACGCGCGAGACGAAACTGGGCGAAAGCAGCAGGAAAAATGGTCGGGAATCGGCGATATCGACACGCTCCGACGGCCCGACGCCTTGCAGATGAAACGGCACAGTTGTTGCGTTCGTTGAGCTTCGAATCTTATCACGCAGCGCCGGTGCAACTTTTTGGTGCCGCCTGCGCATTCCGCAGTTCGGGATGCCTGCAGATCACGCACCAGAAGCGGGCGCCCGGCTGGTAAACTCAAGGTTTTCCCCTACACACGGTCGGCTGACTGGTGTGGCTTTCGCAAAACGGACAGGCAAAGCGGAACATGAACACTCTGAACGAGCAAGACAAAGACTCTCCACTGCGTGAAGACACGCGCCTGCTGGGCCGCGTCCTCGGCGACACCGTGCGCTCACAGGAAGGCGATGCCGTGTTCGCCCTGATCGAGAAGATCCGCCAGACCTCGATCCGGTTCCATCGCGACGAAGATTTTGCAGCGCGCAATGAGCTCGAAGCCCTGCTCGACGGCTTGTCGCGTGAAGACACCATCCATGTGGTGCGTGCGTTCAGCTATTTCTCGCACCTGTCCAATATCGCTGAAGACCAGCATCACATCCGCCGTTCGCGCCTGCACCTGCGCGCCGGCTCGGCGCCGCGCGAAGGCAGCGTGGCGCATGCACTGGAGCTTGCCGACGAGAACCAGGTGCCGCGCGCCAAGGTGCGCGATTTCTTCGAAAACGCGCTGATCAGCCCGGTGCTCACTGCACACCCGACCGAAGTGCAGCGCAAGAGCATCCTGACCTGCCAGTTGCGCATTGCCGAACTGCTCGACAATCGCGACCGCATCCAGATGACGCCCGATGAGCTCGCCGAGAGCGAGGAGCAGATCCGCCGCGCCGTGCTGGTGCTGTGGGAAACGCGCATGCTGCGCCCGAGCAAGCTGTCCGTCACGGATGAAGTCGCCAACGGCCTGTCCTTCTACGATTACACCTTCCTGCGCGAAGTGCCGCGCCTGTATTCGCGCCTCGAAGACATTCTTGCGCGTCACGACGACAGCTGGAAAGACACCGAGCTGCCCGAGATCCTGCGCATGGGCAGCTGGATCGGCGGCGACCGCGATGGCAATCCGTTCGTGACGGCCGACGTGCTGCGCAAGACACAGCGCATGCAATCGCAGGTGGTTTTCGGTTTCTACCTTGACGAGCTGTATGCCCTGTCCGCATCGATGTCGCTGTCGTCCGCGCTGGTGAACATGTCGGACGAGCTCAAGGCACTCGGCGAGGCTTATCCCGCACGCAGCAAGCACGGCGACGACGAGCTGTATCGTCGCGCCCTGCGTGGCGTCTATGCGCGCGTGCATGCCACCGCAACGCGCCTGCTCGGCACGCCAATGGGTCGCCCGCCGGAATTTGCCGCTGCTCCGTACGACAGCGCCGACGAGTTGCTGGCCGATCTGGACATCACCCGCCGCTCGCTGATCGAGAACGGTACCGCCAACCTCGCACATGGCCGCCTGCGTCTGCTGCGCCGCGCCGTGCGCGTATTCGGCTTCTATCTTGCAGCGATGGATGTGCGCCAGAACTCCGACGTGCATGAGCGCACCGTTGCCGAGCTGCTGTCTGTCGCCCGCCCCGGCACCGACTACCTCGCCCTCGACGAAGAAGGCCGCATTGCAATCCTGCTCGAAGAGCTGGCCACGCCGCGCGTCCTCAGCTCACCCGCACTCACTTACTCGGAAGAAACCGAAGGCGAAATGGCGATCTTCCGCGCCGTCGCCGATGGCCACAAGCAGCTCGGCACGGCCAGCATTCCGCAAGCCATCATCTCCAAGACCGATGGCGTCTCCGACATGCTGGAACTGGCCGTGCTGCTGAAAGAAGTCGGCCTGCTGAGCCCGCACGAGAAGTCGCTGGCCATCAATATCGTGCCGTTGTTCGAGACCATCGAAGACCTGCAGAATGCCGCCGGCATCATGGATCGCCTGATGTCGATCCCGATGTACAAGGAGCTGCTCGTATCGCGCAAGCTTACGCAGGAGTGCATGCTCGGCTACTCCGACAGCAACAAGGACGGCGGTTTCCTCACCTCCGGCTGGGAGCTGTACAAGGCAGAGATCGAACTGGTGAAGGTCTTCAAGAAGCATGGCATCCGCATGCGCCTGTTCCATGGTCGCGGCGGCTCCGTCGGTCGCGGCGGCGGCCCGAGCTACCAGGCCATCCTGGCGCAGCCAGGTGGTGCCGTGCAGGCGCAGATCCGCCTGACCGAACAAGGCGAAGTGATCGCTTCCAAGTACTCGAATCCGGAAGTCGGTCGCCGCAATCTCGAAGTGCTGGTGGCGGCGACGATGGAAGCGACCCTGCTCGCACATCCTGAAGCCGCACCGCGCCCCGAGTACCTGCAGGCCATGGACGAGCTGTCGGATCACGCCTTCAAGGCCTTCCGCAATCTCGTCTATGAGACAGATGGCTTCGAGCAATACTTCTGGGAGTCGACCGTGATCTCGGAAATCGCCAACCTCAACATCGGTTCGCGTCCAGCCTCGCGCAAGAAGAGCACCGCCATCGAAGACCTGCGCGCCATTCCGTGGGTGTTCTCGTGGGCCCAAAGCCGCGTCATGCTGCCGGGCTGGTACGGCTTCGGTTCCGCCGTTACCGCCTACATCGAGAAGCATGGCCAGCAAGGTCTCGAGTTGCTGCAGTCGATGCACAAGGAGTGGTCGTTCTTCGCCACCCAGCTGTCGAACATGGACATGGTGCTGGCCAAGAGCGATATGGCCATCGCGTCACGCTATGCGGCACTGGTGAAGGATGAAGCCCTGCGCAACAAGATCTTCCCGCGCATCAAGGGTGAATGGGAAAAGACGGTCCAGTCACTGCTGTCCATCACCGGCAATGCCGAGTTGCTCGACGGCAATCCGCTGCTCAAGCGCTCGATCAAGAACCGCTTCCCGTACCTCGATCCGCTCAACCACGTGCAGGTCGAACTGCTGCACCGCTTCCGCGAAGTCGGCGCCAATGCAACGCAGCCGTATTCGGCAGACGATGACCGCGTGCGTCGCGGTGTGCTGTTGTCGATCAATGGTATTGCGGGCGGTCTGCGCAACAGCGGCTGATCCAGCTCTCCGCATCAAGAAAAAGGCCCGTGGATTCACGGGCCTTTTTTATTGCTGCAACCGTGCTGTAACAGGATCTTCATAAACTCTGGCGAGCAGCGTTCTGTCGACGCTGCGCACTGAACGCAATCGCCCATGGCAATTCCCGACACCCGCTACGGCACCGATGCCAACGGCCTCATCTGCGGTTTCCTGATGAGCCCCGACGCACATGCCACGGCACTCGACTCCACGGCCGCGGCAGAGTGGATTGCCTCGCATGCACAGGACTCGGGCGAGCACTTCATCTGGCTACACTTCAACCTCGGCCACACTGCCACCGAGAAGTGGCTGGCTCAGCATGCGCACCTGCCCGAGGAGTTCTTCGACGGCTTGCGCGAAGGCTCGCACGCCACGCGTATCGAGCTCGTCGAGCCTTCCCTGCTCGCCATCGTCAACGATGTGCACTACGACTTCTCCTTCGAACCGTCGGAGATCTCGACGCTCTGGCTATGCGTCAGCGAACGCGTCGTCATTACGGCGCGGCGTCGCCCGCTGCGCTCCATCGACAAGCTGCGTACGGCCGTAAAAGCCGGGGAGATCATCCGCTCGCCGCTGGAATTACTGATCCATCTGCTGCGTGATCAGGCCGACGTACTGGTCAGCATCGTACGCGGCGTCACCACACGCATCGATCAGGTCGAGGACAAGTTGCTCGAAGGCAAACTCGGCCTGACACGCGCTGGCCTCGGCTCGCTGCGGCGGCTCCTGGTGCGCCTGCAAAGACTGCTGGCCCCCGAGCCGGCCTCGCTGTTCCGCTTGCTGCAGCAACCACCGCACTGGATAGATGAGGCGGACACGATGGAATTGCGCCAGTCGACCGAGGAGTTTTCCGTGGTGCTGCGTGACATGAGCGCGCTACAGGAGCGCATCAAGCTGCTGCAGGAAGAGATCGCCGCCCACGTCAATGAGCAGAACAATCGCAGCCTCTACGTGCTGACCATCGTCACCGTGCTTGCCCTGCCGATCAACATCGTCGCCGGCCTGCTCGGCATGAATGTCGGCGGCATTCCCCTCGCAGAACATGCGGAAGGCTTCTGGATCATCGTGGCACTGATTGCCAGTTTCACGGGCATCGCTGCGTGGTGGGCGCTGAAAGACCGATAACGCGCCACACCTTCCATCGGCAGACTCTACGACTGGATAGTTGAAATCGCCTCGTCATTCCTGGTGATCACAGGGGGCGGGAAAGCTACATATGAATCCATGGTCGGGTATGCCGCGCCGGTTACGACATCGAGCCCCATATTGGCGACCCTGTAGCTCAAGCCCGGAAAAGCTACCGACATTGGCCTTAGCGGAAAGCAGCGTTCCAGCAATTTCTTTGCGCCCTTGGGTGTCACCGTGTAGCACACCAGACCGAGTGCAGCATGCAGCTTCAACACGTCAGGACGAATCGGCGCGGATTTGAAAGCCTCTATCGACTCCCGCAGCCCGTTCTGGTCCCCAAGGATTGCACAACGATTCACACCACCATGCAGGCTCAGGGTCATCGGCGAGTCAAAATTCCAACCCCATAGCAAGACATCAAAATCGCCATCCAGCGTGCCAAGGATCCTGCTCTGGATGCTGCGAAACTCCGGATGGAAAATCGCATCGTCTTCACAAACGGTAAGGGGCGTCTGATCCGCAATGCATTGCAACCAAAGACTTCGATGAGACAACGCGGCACCGACGGCGCCGTCCTTGTACTTCTGCAAAATCTCGGGAGTCATGAGCCCGCTGTATGCCAGCCCTTCCCTCGCAACAGTCTTGCCGTCCACCGCGGGAAAGCGTTCGTAGGCAATTGCAGAACAATTGTGACGCTCGAACTCCTCCAGTCGCTGGGTGCTGCGATCAAGATTTATGCAATATGTTTTGGTCGTTGCACTAGACATAACAAGCGTACTGAATAATCGTATTGAGAAGAGGGTCTGCATCTTCTCTCGTACGCATCCTGCACGCAACTGGCCACAGTCACCCGGCCGCCGCCTTGCTCTCTGACCTGGTCAAGATGTGCTCAGGCAGGTCGACCGCATGCAGGGCCGCAAGCTGTGCCCGCACCTCGCCAGCATAAGCTGCGCCCTGCGGGCCAAGCTGTTCGGCGGGCAGTGTCGCCGGAAACAACAGAGGCATGAGCGCCGCACTGTCAGCTGCTTGCAGCTGCGCCTCTATTTGCGCGGGGGCTGCATCGCGCCCGCTGCAATGCCAGCCATCGCGCAAGGCAACAGCCAGGGTGAGGGCCGCATCGGTCGTCTTGTCGTGCAAGCACACCAGACGCTTGCAAACCTGCTCTACCACCTGAGCGTAAAAGCGGATGGTGTAGGGATCGGGCGCGATGGGTTCGACCTGGAAACGGTAAGCGTGCTCGACCGCGCTCCCCCAGGCCTGGGCCGCCGCCGCATGGTCTTGCGCCGCCACGGCAATGTCGCCCAGCACGCGCCACAGATTGGCCTGCACTTCCGGATCGTCTTCCGAAACCCCCAGCTGCAGACCAAGCTGGCACAAAGACTGCGCATCGGCAGGGCGTCCGGCTTCGACGAGCATGTCCGCGAGATGGTAATAGACCCAGGCCGTATCCCAATCGTCATTTTTGGCAATGAACTGGTCGAGCGCATCGCGATAGAAAGCCTCTGCGCCAACGTAATCGCGCGCGCCAAAGCGTCGCGCCTCGGCAAGGAAGATGCTGGTCATGCCATGCAGATGACGTGCATCGCCACGCGTCGGCATGCTGCCCTCGTCGGCAAGACCTGCACGGCGCCGCAGCTCTACAAGAATGCTGCTTACCTCGTCCCAATTACCGGCATGGCGATCTTCCGTTTCCTTCGGATAAACCTCCTTGAAACGCGTCAGCAGGCGCAAGCCTTCACGTGATTCAGGGCGAATGTCGCGCTGCTGCCATTCGAGCAGCAGCTGGTCGCAGAAGTGGAACTCGAGGAAACAGCCCCACCACCAGAAACCATCGAACCAGGCGCGCAGGAAGGCGGTCACGACGGTCTTGAACTCTCCCGCGCGGCCAAGGTGGTACAGCCAGTCGTCCTTGGCGTCGCCCCAGGCACGGTTCTCGTAGCGATACCACTGACCGTAGCCACTGTCCTCCTGCTGGTATTCCTCTTCGAGTTCGTTGAGGCGCTCTCGATAGAAGGCGGTGGCCCGGAGATGCAATTCGCGTACGCGCTCCTGCCCGATCTTGCCACGCAGGTATTCGGCAAAAGTGCGATGCATGGTGTAGCACTCGCCGCGGGCTTCGATGAGGCCGGAGTCGCATAGCGCATTCAAGGTCTCTGAGGTCGCGCCGGAGATGTGGGTGGCCAGCGCTTCGCTGAACATCGAGGGGTTGGGGCGAAGGATGGACAGGCTGGCAACGGCATCGCGCAGCAGATCGCCACCCAGCGAACCCTGACTGCTGCCCAGCCACTGATAACTGGCTTCGATCACGCTGCGCAGCGAACGCGGCAGGTCTACGGCGTATTCCGGTGGTTGCTGCAAGTCGAACACCAGCTCGACGTTCTCGAGGGTTTCGATGGCTTCACGCAGCAGGCGGTTCTGCCCGGTGCTTGATGCATCACGCAGGAAGCAGCCGATCGGAATCAGCGCCTGTGGCAAGCCATCGACACGCTTGACGAGCTGACGTGCAGCAACCGGATCAGCCGCGACTGCTTCCGGCGAAAACTGTTGCAGCAACGCCATGCCATCGGCACTACCCAGCATGCCCAAGGTGATGACCTTGCCGCTGAGCTTGTGTGCAAGCTTGGGAAAGCGCGTCGTAAACAATGATGCGCAGGCGTTACCACCGACCTTGAATGCCAGCCCGTTTTCCAGGCTCCACACATCGTCAACCACCAACAGCGCGCGCTTGCGCGCCAGGGCCTTGGTGACGACGCGCTTCCAATAGGCCTCGGTACCGAAATCCTCGTTGGCCGCATCAGTGTCCACCGTGTCGGCGCCACACAACTCCAGCGCCCACTCTCGCAACTCACCACGTACGTCGGGGGCCTTGCCGAGGTTGGCCCACAGCACGCCATCCGGAAAGCGCTTCTGCAGTTCGACATCGTTCGCCAGCAAACACGCCAGCGCCGTCTTGCCGATGCCCATCGCCAACTGGATGGCGATCGCCCGCGGCGCCCCGGCGATCAACGCAGCCTTGATCTCGCGGATGACTTCATCGCGGCCGACAAGGGAGTAATTCTCGGGCGTGCTCGGCGCCATCATCGGTGGCGCGGGCGTCGCCTCTTCACGGCCGATGATGACCTTGTCGGCATGCCCGATCTGATTGAGGCTACCAACACGCCCAAGGCGATTGTCGAAATCCGGCGGCATGGCGGCTCAACGGCAGCTCATGGCTTGCCACTACCGATATGCACATCGCCTGCAGTGCCGATCTGGTTGATGCTGCCGACATCACCCGTGATCTGGTTACTGAAGCTGATGCCCGCTGCCTGCGTGTGCACGAGGGTAGCGCTCAACTCGCGCATCAATTCGTCATCCTCGGCCAGCAGTTTCTTCAGCTCCTTGCGCAAGGCAGCCTGCGTGTCGGCATCGGTCGGCTCCTTCGCCAGATCATCCAGCGCGGCTTGCGCAACGGGCAGCCGCTTCAACTTGTCGTACAGGGCCGCCGCCTGCTTCCAGGCCGCATCCCCGGCAGCGCCGGCAATTTTCTCCCCGGCCTTGGCAAGGTAAGGACTCAAAACCGCAACGGCGGCGGTCGCAATCGACACGGGATCCATGAGCGCCTCCTTTCAGGGTGGAAAGCGGTAATCGCGCAAGGGTGTGCACACCTGAACGCGATACTCGGACATGAACTCGCGCCGGCCACGCGCCTGCACTGCCTGGTGTTCGGGATGGTTACGCCAGGCGAGCAGAGTCTGGGTATCGACGAACTCGACGATGGAGACGTACTCCCCGTCCGCCGCCGCAAAATCCTTGTAACTGATGAAACCCGGCATGCTGCGCGCCAGCTCGGCCATGCGCGCCCCCGCCTCTTCCAGCGCGGCAAAGTCGGCACCCTCTCGAATACGGGAACGGAAAACGACCACTACCATGGCGCTGCCTCCCAGCCTGTGTGCCCTTAATAGAGCCTAGGCGAGCCAGCGGCGCGACGCTAGCTGTACTAGCGAACAGAGGGATAGCGAAACTGGAGATGAAGCAGAGCGTCAGGGGCTGGCGAGCCGAGCGGTCGCCTTGTCGAGCCAGAGTGCCAACGCGTCAGTGAGGCTCTCGCGGCTGAAGGAACAGCTATCGCCTGAGAATAGACGGCTGGACTCGATGCGCATGAGCACGTCATCGAGCGCCTTGAGGTACTGCGGTGGAAGTTGCTCGCACAGCGCACCGCCCTGCTTGCGCCACAAGGCAACGAAGGCATCGGTGCTGGTTGCATCCTTGCCGTAGTCGATCAAGGACTGGCGCAGCTCAGCATGAATCATTGGATTCTCGAATCACAATCCCATGAGAAAAATACCGCAGAAGCCGTAGCGATCGGCCCGCGCAGCAGGTTCATGCGGTGTTTCAACCGCCCAGTTCGGAGCGGACGTGCGCCCACTGGCGACGACTGATCGGCAAGGCATCCGGCACGCTGTTGAGTCGCACCGACCAGTGTCCTTCGCCGCCATCCTCACCCAGCGCGCGCTCGAAGCCGACCACGGCGGCACGCGCGACCAGACAGTTGCGATGAATGCGTACGAAACGCTCGGGAAACTCCTGCTCGAGCTGCACCAGAGACTCTTCGAGCAGGTATTCGCGCTCGGTCGAACGCGCCGTGACGTACTTGAGTTCGGCCTTGAGGAAGACCACATCACCGATCGGGATCAGGTGGATGCGTCCACGCTCGCTGCAGGTCAGGTGGCGACGCGGTTCGGCGAACTGGTCAAGCTTGTCGTGCGTGACCGGTGCGACCCGGCGCACCTTGTCGAGGGCCGAGGCCAAGCGCTCGGCGCGCACAGGCTTGAGCAGGTAGTCGATGGCATTGAGCTCGAAGGCCTGCACCGCGTATTCGTCGTAGGCCGTGATGAAGACGATGTGCGGCGGGTTCTCGAGGCGCGTCGCATGCTGGGCGAATTCAATGCCATCCATGGCCGGCATGCGGATGTCGACCAGCAGCACATCGGGCCGCTGGCTCTCAAGAAAGCGCAGGGCTTCGATGCCATTGCCCGCCATGCCCATCAGCTTGGTCGGCTGCTCGTTGGCAATGTCACCGAGCAGGTCGCGCAGGCGCTCCCGCGCTGGGGCTTCGTCGTCGACGATGAGTACGTTGAGTGCTTCGAGCTGGTCCATCACTTGTCCTCCTTGCGCAAAGGCATGCGGATCCGCACGCGGAATTCGCCTTCACGCTCTTCTGTGGTGAGTACTGCTTCCAGATCAAAAAACAGGGCCAGCCGCTCCCTGATGTTATTCAGCGCCATCTTGTTGCCGCTCGATCGCTTCGAGCCGCGTGCAACGGGGTTGCTGATGCCGATTTCAAGCATTCGCCCCTTGCGCACGATGCCGATGCGGATAGTACCCGGTTCGGCACTGGGCTCGATGCCGTGGTAGACGGCATTTTCGATGAGCGGCTGCAGCATCAGCGGCGGCACCTTGGCATTCAGCGGTGCGTATTTCAGCTCCCAGTTGACGCGCAGACGGTCGCCCAGGCGCAGACGCTCCAGCTCGAGATAACGATTGCACAGCTCGATCTCATCGCAGAGCGTGACCAGGTCGCGGTTGTCCTTCATCAGCTCGCGAAAGAGTTCGGCCAGCGATTCGAGCGCCTGCTCTGCACGCTTCGGATCGGAGCGTATGACGCCGAGAACGCCGTTGAGACTATTGAAGAAGAAATGCGGGCGGATACGCGCGGTCAGCGCCAGGATGCGCGCCTCATCGAGCGCTGGCGTCTGCTCGATCTGGCGCCAGCGAAAATAGCCGACTACGACCAGCGCGGCCGCCGCTGCCCACGCCAGATGCCGCAGATGTGCCTCTCGGGAACCGGGCAACAATCCGAAACCATGCGCAAAGACCGTTGCCAGCAAGGCCAGGCACACGGTCATCACGCACAACTCCCGCCAGGTCAGCCGCGTCAGCCAGGACCCCAGTCGATACAGAATCAGAGCCGTAGCGAACAGCGGAATCTGGATGCGGCCAACCAGCAACAGAAGCTCGCGCGAAGTCGCGGTGGTGCTGTCATAGCGCATCAGCAAGGTCACCAGCACGAGCAGGTTCACGACGACCAGCACCCGCATCATGGCGCCGAGGTTGCGGAAATCCGGCACCGCGATACGCACGCGCTCGACCTGTGGTCGTTTACGCAACGCACCGGCCTTGCCCGGCATCCGCGTCTGGGGGTCGGCGCCAAGCTGGGTGGAGGGAGGTGGTTGATTTATACTTGCGGTCATTTCATGGATGCGTGCAGGCTGGTTTGAAAGCCTGACGGGTAGTGTCGCAGGTGGTACCACACAGGCGCCCCACGCATGAGCGGAAGCGCGGCTGAACGTAGCCGGCAAGGCCAGAGCAGGCCCGCAAAGTCAAAGACAAAATCCATCCCGAAGTGAACGACGGCACATTCAAGCCACATTTGAGCGCAAAAAGACCAGCCCGGATCATGACAGATTCAATGCAAAACACCCCCAATACCGACGACTCCGCCCACAACAAAGCGTGGTCAGGCCGCTTTTCGGAGCCCGTTTCCGACCTCGTCAAGCGCTACACCGCCTCGGTTTTCTTCGATCAGCGCATGGCAGAGCAGGACATTCGCGGCTCATTGGCCCATGCCGCAATGCTCGCCAAGCAATACATCATCAGCGAGCAGGACCTTGCCGACATCCAGCGTGGCATGGCACAGATTCTGGAAGAAATCCGCGTCGGCAAGTTCGAATGGAGTCTCGATGCGGAGGACGTGCACCTCAACATCGAGCGTCGCCTGACCAATCTGGTGGGCGATGCAGGCAAGCGCCTTCACACTGGCCGCTCACGTAACGACCAGGTCGCGACCGACATCCGTCTGTGGCTGCGCGACGCAATCGACCAGATCCTGGCACTCATCGGCGATTTCCAGCGCAACGTCCTGCAACTCGCTGAAGAACACGCGGCCACGCCAATGCCTGGCCACACCCATCTGCAGGTCGCACAGCCGGTAACGTTTGGTCATCACCTGATGGCCTATTTCGAAATGCTGCAACGGGATGCCGAGCGCTTCACGGATGCGCGCCGCCGTACCAACCGCCTGCCACTCGGCTCGGCCGCGCTGGCCGGAACCAGCTTCCCGATCGACCGCGCATTCGTCGCCAGGGAACTGGGCTTCGAGGCCGTCTGCGAAAACTCGCTGGATGCCGTGTCCGATCGCGATTTCGCCATCGAATTCTGTGCGGCCGTATCCATCACCATGACGCATCTGTCGCGACTGTCCGAAGAGCTGATCCTGTGGATGAGTCCGCGCTTCGGCTTTATCGATCTGGCCGACCGTTTCTGCACCGGCAGCTCCATCATGCCGCAGAAGAAAAACCCCGACGTGCCCGAACTTGTGCGCGGCAAGACCGGCCGCGTCAACGGCCACCTCGTCGCCCTGCTGACCCTGATGAAAGGCCAGCCGCTGGCCTATAACAAGGACAACCAGGAAGACAAGGAGCCCCTGTTCGACGCAGCCGACACGATGATCGACACCCTGCGCATTTATGCCGACATGATCCTCGGCATTCGCGTCAAGGCCGACGCCATGCGTGCCGCCCTGGCCCTGGGTTTTGCCACGGCAACCGACCTCGCCGACTACCTCGTCAAGAAGGGCCTGCCTTTCCGTGACGCGCATGAAGCCGTAGCGCTGGCGGTACGTGCCGCCGAAACGCGCGGTTGCGATCTGGCGGACTTCACTCTCGATGAGTTGCGCGTAGCCATGGCACACGTCAACGGCGCGGGTGAACGTCTCGACAGCGACATCGCTGGTGTGCTGACCATCGAAGGCTCGCTGGGTGCGCGCAATCACATTGGCGGCACCGCGCCCGAACAGGTCCGCGCAGCAATCGTGCGGGCGCGCAAGAGGCTGGCCTGAATCACCGACCCCGGCAATGCAGCATGACCCAGGCATGCTGCATTGCCCTTTTGGGCAGGGCCATACGCGTCCGCCCAAAGCGGGCCACAAGCCAACCCGCAAAGGTATGATGCACCCTGGTGCCCACATGTTCGCGGGCAATGAGGCGGGGGCTGCAGCAACCATATGGAACGGATCGGCAAGTACGACATACTGCATCTGATCGGCGAAGGCTCGACCAGTGACGTCTTTCTCGGCTATGACCCGTTCGCCCAGCGTCAGGTTGCCATCAAGCGCATTTTCAACGAACTGCTGCGCGACCCTTTGCGTGGTACGGCCTATCGCCAGCAACTGCAGACGGAGGCCGCACTCGCCGGCCGTCTGAAACACCCGCACATCGTCGAAGTCTATGACGTAAGCATCAACGACGACAGCTCGTATCTCGTCATGGAGCACATCGCAGGCGGCACGCTGGAAGCCTTCTGCACGCCCGACAATCTGCTCGGCTTCGACCGTCTCATCGAAATCCTGTTCAAGTGCACGCGTGCGCTGGATTTCGCCTTCATGCACGGCGTCACGCACCGCGACGTCAAACCCGCCAATATCCTGCTGGTCACACCAGATGGTGGCGAGGTCAAGGTTTCTGACTTTGGCGCCGCGCTGTTCAAGGATATTGACCGCACCATGGTCATCGGCCTGGGTTCGCCTGCCTACATGTCCCCCGAGCAGGTGCGCGAACAGGCCCTGACCCACCAGACCGACATCTATTCGCTGGGCATCATGATGTTCCAGCTACTCACTGGCCAGCTGCCCTTTTCGGGCGCCAATCCAGTCAGCCTCGCCTACCAGATCAATCACACCGAAACGCCGATTCCTTCTTCGGTGCGCCCGGAGATTCCGCCGGAGCTCGACCGCATCGTGGCCCGGGCGACCCATAAATCGCTCTCCGCACGCTATGCCAGTTGGCTCGAGTTCTCCCACGATCTGGCACAGGCTTCGCGCAGCTTGCGTCTCCACGCGCAACGCCCTGCCGAGTCCGAAACACAGCGCTTCCAGATATTGCGTGAAATGCGTTTCCTCTCGGATTTCAGCGAAGTCGAGATCTGGGAAACCTTGCGCATGACCGAATGGCGTGCGGTCAGCGCCGGTAGCCTGGTCATGCGCCGCAGCGAGCCCGGCGGCTATTTCGCCCTGCTCGCCTCGGGGCAAGCCTGCATCTGCCTTGAAGGCCAGCGCCTGCATACGCTCTCGCCCGGCGAATGCTTCGGCGAGATGGCCATGTTCGCGGGCGGTAACGGCACGCGCACAGCGGACGTCATAGCAGACTCCGACTGCCTCGTTGCAGAGATTCGTCAGGCCACACTGGAGCGCGCCTCGCCGGATTGCCAGACACGCTTTTATCGCGCCTTCCTCGGCACACTCGCGGCGCGGCTGGCGCAGACGAGCGTCCGGGCAGTCCACCCCTGAACCCGCCTGCTGGACCGCACCGCATCCTTCGTCGACAGATTTGACACTCGCATGCAGCCGTCCCTACGAATGCCTGGAAGAAGGGCCCATCCACATGAATATAAACACATTTTTTCGGCAAACCAATCGGGCACCTTAATTGCTTGAATGTCGTCAATTCAGCGCTGGATGACGCTGCGTGACTTAGTTCTGCTCGCCCGCACGCCAGTCAGGCGACAATCGCAGCGAAAGACGCCTCGGCGCCGCAACAGACCTTACGGAAGCAAGCAACCATGAACCCGACAAAGCCCGAGCAAACTGCAAGCCCCGAGCCAGCCAAGATGAGCGACGCCCGCCGCAAGCTGATCCGCGCCGGTCTGGCGTCAGGACCGGTCGTTGCCACTCTCGCTAGCCCTGCGGTGTTTGCCACAGACTGCGTTGCGCCCTCGCAAACGCTTTCGGCCGCAAAAAGCCACGGCACGACCCAGCTTGGCAATTGCTCGACGGCAGACTCCTGCGACACCTGGAAAAGCAAGCTTGGCAACACGAACTGCTCCGCGCAGGAAGCCGTTTGGCGCGACACGCTGTTTCATAACGTGTTCACCCAACAAGGCAGTGCGAGCGGCTGCCGCATGTACAAGACCACAAGCGGCGGTGCAGCGCCCATGAGCTTCTATGAGGTGCTGTCCCTGAGCAACAGCACCACCGGGATCCAGGTCGCTCGCCAGTTTGTTGCGGCTTATCTCAACGTCTGCGCCGGCAAGGTCAAGTTCCCGGTGGATGGCATTGCTTCGCAAGCTGGCACGGCACAGGCCGTCGTGGCCATGTGGAGTGAATGGGCAACGAAGAATTCCTACACCCCTTATGCCGGTGCTTCGGCCTGGGATGGCAGCAAGGTAAGCCATTACCTTACATACTTCGTCCCCAAGGTCTGATCGACCTCGGTCGATGCTGAACGCCCGTTCCGCCTGGCATCTCCGCACTTGGGATGAGGGTGCTGTCGCGTGGAATGCCGTGAATGGTAATACCCACGCGATCGACCCCCTTACAGCGGAAGTCCTCACGGCCTCACGCCTGCAAGGCGTCAGCGACGAACTTCTCCCCGAGCATCTGGCACAGCGTCTCGCGCTGCCGCTTGACGAAACGCTGGAGCATGCCATCCTAGGTGCCCTGGATCGTATTCGTCAGCTTGAAGCGCCTTGAACTCCAAGCCAACCCTCTCTCCGACTACCGAAACCACAGCACGTGCAAGACTCGCCGATCTAAGCAGCGGCGAATTGCGCGCCCGCCTCAAGCGCGGCGAACTGGTATTGCGCAGCGGCCCGATCCGCATGGCGATCCGCTGCGCACGTGACGACGTCGCTACCGCGCTGTGGCGTCTTTACGCGGAATATCCCGTCGAAGCACCAGGTGGCTTCGCCGATTTCCACGTACATCTGCGCGGTACAGATCTGCTACGCCGCTGGATCAAGCCGCAGATCATCTTCGAACACGATGGCCACGCGCCGTTTCTGGCCTTGCCGCAGCCACAGGCTTTTGCCCTGCTCGAATGGGGCATGAACTGGTGTATCGCGAACTACTGCCACCAGTACCTCATGGCACACGCTGCCGTCGTAGAAAAGAATGGCTTCGCAGCGATCCTCCCGGCCCCGCCCGGTTCTGGCAAAAGCACCTTGTGTGCAGCCCTCGTGCACCGCGGCTGGCGACTCCTGTCTGACGAGATGACCCTGATCGATCCGGCAAGCTGCAACATCCTCGGTCTGGCGCGCCCCATCAACCTGAAGAACGCCTCGATCGACATCATGCGCAGCTATGCGCCCGACGCGATTTTCGGACCTGTGGTGCCGGACACCAAGAAAGGTACCGTCGCCCACTTGCGCGCGCCGAGTGAGAGCGTACGACGCGTCGACGAAACAGCCAGGCCTCGCTGGATCGTATTTCCGAAATACGAGGCTGGCTCCGCGCCGGTGCTCACACCGATGGCGAAGCATGAGGCCTTCCTGCAGCTTGCCGAAAACGCCTTCAATTACGCAGCACTCGGCCGGCAGGGCTTCGAGGTGCTGGGTGAAGTCATCGACATGAGCGACTGCCTGAGCTTCCGTTACAGCCAGCTCGACGATGCCATCGCCATTTTCGATGAACTGGCTGCGCGTGCCAGCGCCGCCAGCGAGCTGGCCGTAGAGGCGGACATGGCATGAAGACCGATCCGCTGCTGCGCCTGATGCGCGACACCTCGGAAGCCAGCCGGCTCACGCTGGGCGACTGGGATCAGATCATTCGTCTGGCGCGTGTCGCAAATGTACTGGCGCGTCTCGCCGAGGATCTTGCGGTCGCCGGCCTGCTCGAAGCGGTCCCGCAAGGGCCACGCGATCACCTGATCGCTGCGCGCCTGCTGGGTCGCCGGCAGCGCATGGCAGGACTCACCGAAATCGAACACGTACGCGACGCCCTCGCCGCCAGCAAACTGCCGACCGTTCTGCTCAAGGGCGGCGCCTACCTCGCCGCGAATCTACCGCTGTCACGCGGCCGCATGTTTGGCGACATCGATCTGCTGTTCCGGCGCCAGGACCTGCCGGAAGCGGAGTCCACGCTCATTCTGCACGGCTGGAACAGCGGCGCCGTATCGGACTACGACCAGCGCTACTACCGCGAGTGGATGCACGAACTCCCGCCGCTGACCCATCTCAAGCGCCACAGCGTGCTGGATGTGCATCACAACATCCTGCCCTCCACCGCACGCCATCCGCCAGACGCGAAGCTGCTCCTCGAGCAGGCACAGGAACTGCCCGATATGCCAGGCGTATTCGTGCTATGCCCGGCCGACATGGTGCTGCACAGCGCTTGTCATCTGTTCCACGAAGGCGAGCTCGGTAGCGGGCTGCGCGATCTCTCCGATCTCGACCGCCTGTTGCGTCACTTCGGCAAGCAGGACGGGTTCTGGGCAATGCTGTCTGAACGCGCCGGGCTGCTGCATCTGCGACGCCCGCTGTGCTATGCGATCCGCATGTGCACCGAGATGCTCGACACACCGGTCCCGCCCGATATCGTCCGCGAGCTGCGTCGCTTCGGCGGTGTGCGCTTGCCTTTCATGGACGCCCTCTACCAACGCGCACTGCGGGCTGATCACCCGCTGGCCGACGATCGCTGGACGGCGCTGGCGCGCTGGGCGCTGTATGTACGCGCGCACTGGCTGCGCATGCCGCCCCATCTGCTTGCAGCGCACCTCGCGCGCAAGGCGTGGTTCCGCTGGACCGGAATGCCGGAATACCCGACCAATGAGGAAGAGCTGCCGGCCCGGAACTAGGCCGGCATGCACGAACAAAGGGCCGCACAGTCATCGACTGTGCGGCCCTTTTTTTGACAGCGATGCGGCGGCGATTACTTCGCTACGCCTGCCAGCAGCGTCTGCAGTTCGCCAGCCTGGTACATCTCCTTGACGATGTCGCAGCCGCCGACAAATTCGCCATTGATGTAGAGCTGTGGAATCGTGGGCCAGTTGGCGTACTCCTTGATGCCCTGGCGGACTTCCTCGTCAGCCAGCACATTGACGGAAGCATAGCTTTCGAGACCGCTCAGCTTGAGGATCTGCGCCACGGTGGAGGAGAAGCCGCACTGCGGGAACTGGGGCGTTCCCTTCATGAACAGCACGACGGGATTGCTGGTAACGGTTTGGTGGATTTTCTCTTGAACGGTCATTTTTGGGCTCCAGGGGAATCGCGATTGCATCCGCATCGAGCAAGAAGCCGGACGCACGTTGCAATAGTTGAGTAATTTTATCGGATATCAAGTCCTCGCGTCCACGCCATCGATGACGCATTCCACAACCGGCACATCAATTGCTTTTGTCCATCTTGTGTACAAGCAGGTTTAACCATCGAGGCAATTCATGACACATGCTGGCAACTGGGAATCCATCGACGTGCATCTGCTGCGCGTCCTTCATGCACTGCTGACGGATTGCAGCGTCTCACGCGCCGCGCGCCGCCTGAATCAGTCGCAACCCGCGGTCAGCACGGCCTTGCGCCGCCTGCGGGACCTGACGGGTGACCCCCTGCTGGTGCGCAGCAAGAACGGCATGACCCCTACCGAGCGGGGCGCTGCGTTGCTGGAACCGGTCAAGCAGGCACTCGCCAATATCGAGTCCATTGTGGTGCAGCAAACGCGTTTCGACCCGGCCTGCTCGCGCCGCGTCTTCAATATCGCCACGCCCGACTACCTGAATGCCGCTCTGCTGGGCAGCATCGTGGCACGCATGCGCAAGCTGGCGCCGCACTCCCAGGTTGTCTTCCACTCCCTGGGGCCGGACCAGGATTTCACCTCCACGCTGGAAAACGGCGAGCTGGACGTGGTCATCGGCAACTGGCCACAGCCGCCTGAACAGCTCCGCATCACGCCGCTGTTCGAAGACGAGGTGGTGTGCGTCATGCGCAGCGACCATCCGCTGGCAGGCCGCCCGCTGACCATGAAGAACTATCTCGATGCCGAGCACGTGGCGCCCACGCCTTACTCGGTCGGCCGTCGCGGTGTGATCGACATGCATCTGGCGCGCGAGCGCCTGAAGCGCAATGTCGTGGCCTACGTGCCCTACTTCAATCTTGCGCCGTACATGCTGCTGGAATCGGACATGATCTTCACCTGCCCGCGCATGCTTGCCGAGCATTACGCCAAGCTGCTGCCAGTCACGATCTCGCGCTCGCCCATCGACTTTCCGAGCATGAGCTTCTACCTGTTGTGGCACGACCGCACACACTATGCGGACGAAGGCCGCTGGTTCCGCGAGCAGATCGTATCCATCGTGCGGCACTACGCCAGCCCGCCGTCCCGGCCCGTGCCCTCGACGCCGATTCGTCTCCATGGCACACCCATGATGGTCTGAACCCCGTGGCGGGCACTTGCCCGCTACGACTCTGACTCTGCAACCCGCTCCCGCAAGCGCAGCGCTGCGATCCTGTCGATCTGGCGCAGCGCCTCCTGGAACTCCTCTTCCTTTCCATTGCCAAGACGCGCAGCGAATTGCTCGATGATCTGCGTGCGATCAAACCCGCGCACGGCGATGATGAAAGGGAAACCGAACTTCTCGCGATAGCCTGCGTTGAGCGTCTGCAGACGCTCGAATTCCTCTGGCGAGCACGCATCGAGACGTGCGCCGGCCTGCTCGCGCGTGGATTCTTCCGTCAGCTCACCACGCACTGCAGCCTTGCCCGCCAGCTCCGGGTGCGCGCACACGAGCTGCATCTGCTCCTCATGAGAGGCCTGTGCCACCACGCCGCACAGTGCTGCAAGCAAGGCGTCACGCGTTGCGAACGGGCGCAGTTGCCACGCACGCTCCGCGACCCATGGCGAATGCTCGAAAATGCCTTCGAGCGCAGCGATGAATGCCGGTTGATCGAGTTGCGACAAGCCTTGTGCAGACGCTGTGTGCGATTCCATGAGTGAGTCCGTCAGGTCTGTGGGCGCCCCAGGCGCTATATATCTGGCTGTAGTGCTCTGGCTTGAAGCTTAGGCAATCGCCCCCCGGGCGCCTAGAGCGGGCTTCTTATAGTGCCGTTCAGGCAAGTCGGATACTGCGCAGCACTTTCGGCGCGACTCATCACGAGCAATATATCGGCGCCGGCATGTGGCGCATGTGCCCAACCGGATCCACGTACCCCCGAGCCGCCCCCTTTCCCGGCGCGCATCAAAACAATGCACGCGGCACTTTTTGTGTGCATTTTTTTTGTGGATTGTATGCAATCCGGCGCTTCGAAAAATCAGAGGAGCGCCACACCCGACACTTTTACGTTCTGGCACGGGCGATGCTTTTGCGATCTCGGTCCGGGGCAATCCAGTCTCAATTGCGTTTGAGCGCTTGCGTATGAAACGCCCCGAACACGCCAGGCCAACGTCGGCCTGGGCAATCCTCAAGGAAGGGGAAGGCTCATGCAGCCAACACGTGACTCCGAGCTGGAACTCATCAAGCTCACCAAGCGCTATGGCACGACAACCGCGGTAGACGCGATCGACCTGCGCATCCCCTCCGGCAGCTACTGCTGCCTGCTCGGCCCCTCGGGCTGCGGCAAGACTTCCACACTGCGCATGATCGCCGGCCACGAAGAGGCCAGCGACGGTGACATCCTGCTTGGTAACCGCAACATCACCATCCTGCCGGCCGCAGAGCGCGGCACGGCGATGATGTTCCAGAGCTACGCCCTCTTCCCGCACCTCACGGCGCAGGAGAACGTCGCCTTCAGCCTGAAGGTGCGTGGCGTCGCAAAGCCCGAGCGCCTCAAGCGCGCCGCCGACCTGCTGGAACGCGTCGCGATGAGCAGCTACGCGCAACGCAAGCCTGCGGAACTCTCGGGCGGCCAGCAGCAACGCGTGGCCCTGGCGCGAGCACTGATTACCGAACCCAAGGTACTACTGCTCGACGAACCGCTCTCTGCACTGGACCCCTTCCTGCGCATCCGCATGCGCGCCGAATTGAAGCGCTGGCAACTCGAACTCGGCTTCACCTTCGTGCATGTCACGCACTCGCAGGAAGAAGCCATGGCGCTCGCCGACCAGGTCGTCGTGATGAATGGCGGCCGCATCGAACAGGTCGCGACACCACACGAACTGTTCAATGCACCAGCATCGGAATTCGTCGCACGCTTCATGGGCGGGCACAACGTGCTCAAGCGCAACGACCAGACGATTGCAGTGCGTGCCGATCGCATGCAGCTGCACAAGAACACAGGCTCAGCGACAGGCGCTGACGCGCTCAACGCCACCGTGCGCAATATCGAGTACCAGGGCACCTATGTGCTGGTGTCACTGGGCGCCGAAGCACACGATGACCTGTCGGTCATGGTGCAGGAATCCGAGTTCTTCACCTCACCGGTCGAGGTGGGAAGTGCGGTACAGGTGAGCTGGCGTACGGCAGACGCGCATCGCCTGCAAGCCTGAACCGGCAGTACGTCATTCGCCGCAGTGAACATCGCTGCGAACAGTGGTTTTATTACGGCAGGCCGTACAAAGTCGTGCGGCGTGCCCCATTCAACGATGCATGGAGATCAACATGGCAGAGCACGATTCCGACTCACAGGCCCCCGCACCAGTGCAATCCGCAGCCGCAGACGAAGCGCCGAGCGCGACGCGCCGCAACCTGCTCAAGGCGGGTGTGGCAGCGGCGGCAATCACCGGCTTCCCCTATGTCAAGGCCGCTGACAAGCTGGTGCTGCGCTACCTCGGCACCGCAGTGAATCAGGACAAGGCCATCGCCGAGAAATTCAAGGCCGACACCGGCATCGAGATCCAGTACATCCCGGTGACGACCGACGAAGTCACCAAGCGCGCCGTCACCGCGCCCAACTCCTTCGACCTGATCGACACCGAGTTTTTCTCGCTCAAGAAGATCCTGCCGACGGGCAACCTGTTGGCCATCGACACCAAGCGCATCAAGAACGCCGACAAGATCACCACGTTGTTCACCAAGGGTGAAGTGGGCGGCAAGAAAGTGGGCGACCAGGGCACGGCGCCGAAGAAAGTGATCTTCGTCGAAGGCCCGGGCTCGAAGAAATTCTCGGCCACGCCGACGCAGTTCATGACGCTTATTCCAACGGTCTACAACGCCGACACGCTGGGCATCCGTCCCGACCTGATCAAGCGTCCGATCGACTCGTGGAAGGAACTGCTCAACCCCGAGTTCAAGGGCAAGGCGGCCATTCTCAACATCCCGTCGATCGGCATCATGGATGCGGCGATGGTCGTGGAAGCCATGGGCATCCACAAGTATGCCGACAAGGGCAACATGACCAAGGCGGAGATCGATCTCACGATCAAGACCCTCATCGAGGCGAAGAAGGCCGGCCAGTTCCGCGCACTGTGGAAGGACTTCAACGAGTCGGTCAACCTGATGGCCTCCGGCGAAGTCGTCATCCAGTCGATGTGGTCACCGGCCGTCACGGCAGTGCGCACCAAGGGCATCGCCTGTACCTTCCAGCCACTCAAGGAAGGCTATCGCGCCTGGGCTGCCGGCTTCGGCGTGCCGAAGACCGTCACGGGCAAGAAGGCTGATGGCGTCTATGAGTTCATCAACTGGTTCCTCGACGGCTGGGCCGGCGCCTACCTCAATCGCCAGGGCTACTACTCGGCCGTGCTCGATACCGCCAAGGCCAAGATGGAAGCCTACGAATGGGCTTACTGGATGGAAGGCAAGGCCGCCACGCAGGACATCAAGTCTCCGAATGGCGACCTGCTGGCCAAGGCCGGCTCCATCCGTGATGGCGGCTCCTATGAGCAACGCATGGGCGGCATCGCCTGCTGGAATGCGGTCATGGACGAGAACGAGTACATGGTCAAGAAGTGGAATGAGTTCGTAGCCGCCTGAGCACGCCACACCCGCTCCTCGTTGCCTGCAGCACGCAACGAGGAGACGGTTCCGAGCGTCCTCTGCATCCATGACACCAACATGCGATTGATTTTTCGCATGGCCTACACGTCCCGACAATGAGCACACCCACTACGCCGACGGTCAGTACCGTCACCGCATCAGGAAAACCGAAGGCGCGACGTGCAGGCCCGGCCCCCTGGGTGCAAGCCGGGCCGCTGGGGCTGGTGTTCCTGCTGTTCTTCATCCTGCCCCTCGTGTTGATCCTGGCTGTCAGCTTCTGGGACGCCAGCGAGTACGAATTGATCCCGGCGTTCACGCCGAAGAACTACATCGCGATCTTCGAAGGCTGCAGCAATGCCAGCGATCTGTGTGTCACGCTCAAGACTTACTTGTCGACGCTGAAGTTCTGCTTCCTCACCTGGCTGAGCACCCTGCTCATCGGCTTCACCGTCGCCTACTTCCTCGCCTTCCACGTCAAGACGGTCGGCATGCAGACCGTGTTGTTCCTGCTGTGCACGATCCCGTTCTGGACCTCGAATGTCATCCGCATGATCTCTTGGGTGCCACTGCTCGGCCGCAACGGCCTCATCAATGACATGCTGATGGGCGCGGGCCTCGTCTCACAACCGCAGGAGTGGCTGCTGTTCTCGTCCTTCTCGGTGGTGCTGGCCTTCATCCATCTTTTCACCATTTTCATGATCGTGCCCATCTTCAATTCGATGATGCGCATTGATCGCTCATTGCTCGAAGCAGCGCTGGATTGCGGGGCTACACCCTGGCAGACGCTGTGGAATGTCATCGTGCCGCTGTCGCGGACCGGCATCATCATCGGTTCGATCTTCGTCATCACCATCGTCATGGGCGACTTCGTCACCATCGGCGTCATGGGCGGTCAGCAGATCGCCTCGGTCGGCAAGATCATCCAGGTGCAGACCAGCTACCTGCAGTTCCCGCTGGCAGCGGCCAATGCCGTGATCCTGCTGGCGGTGGTGCTGATGATCATCTGGGCGCTGACGCGCCTCGTCGATATCCGCAAGGAGCTGTGAGCCATGCACGAGAAAAGATCTTTCGGCTTCTATGCCCTCGCCACGTTCTTCGGCCTGTTCCTGCTGTTCCTCTACGGGCCGACCATCACCATTTTCGTGCTGAGCTTCCAGGGGCCGGACGGTGGTTTGACCTTT
This sequence comes from Uliginosibacterium silvisoli, assembly GCF_036017035.1. NCBI lineage: Bacteria > Pseudomonadati > Pseudomonadota > Betaproteobacteria > Rhodocyclales > Zoogloeaceae > Uliginosibacterium > Uliginosibacterium silvisoli. The sequence continues at coordinate 240,349 of NZ_JAYXHS010000001.1, forward strand.
CCCATGAATGGCGTCTCGCTGCACTGGTTCCACAAGTTGATGGAAGGCATCGGCGTTGTCGACATCGGCTCCGCCTTCGTGCGTTCGCTCAAGCTCGGTCTCGTTGTCACCCTGCTGACGGTGTTGTTGTCGGTCAGTGCGGCACTGGCTTTCCGCAAGGCACTCAAGGGTGGCAATGTGCTGTTCTACGTGGTGGTGGCCAGCCTGATCATGCCTTCCATCATCGTCTCGCTCGGCGTAGGCCTGTCCTTCCGCCTGCTCGACACCGCGCTCAAGTGGTTCTTCGAAGTCGCCGGCTGGCAAGGCATGAGCGAATCCTTCGCCACGACAATGGGGCTTTACACCTCGGCACTCGGCGCGCAATTGACCTGGACCCTGCCTTTCGGCCTGCTGGTCATGTTCGCCGTGTTCAACCGCTTCAATGCCGCCTACGAGGAAGCCGCGCTCGATCTCGGCGCCACACCCTGGCAGAGTTTCTGCCACGTCGTACTGCCCTTGATCCTGCCCTCGGTCGTGGGCGTCGGCATGTTCGGCTTCACGCTGTCGTGGGACGAGATTGCGCGCTCGTCGCAGGCCATCGGCGATCTCAACACCCTGCCACTCGAACTGCAGGGGCTCACCACCACCGTCACCACGCCCGTGATCTATGCCCTCGGAACGCTGACAACCGTCATCTCCTTCATCGTCGTTGCCGTCACCTTGTGTCTGATGTCCCTGGGGCGTCGTCGCGCGCGCGGCAAGCTCAAGAGATGAGCACGGCACGCGACGCCGATAGCGCATGACTACATGGAGAGCACACGGGCATGAACGCGGAGAGCGCAGATAGCGAAGCGGCGTCACTGACCGATGGCGATATCTACGAGCGTATCGTCGATGCCGTACTGGATCATCGCCTTGCGCCGGGCACCAAGCTGGTCGAAGAGAAGCTCGGCCGCGCCTTCGGTGTGTCGCGCACACGCATCCGCCAGGTGCTGGTGCGGCTGGCGTCGGAGCAGCTCGTGGTCCTCACACCGAATCGCGGCGCCTCGGTGGCCTGTCCCACGCCGGAAGAAGCACGCGAAGTCTTCGGCGCCCGCCTGCTGATCGAACCCACGCTCGTCGAAACCTTCATGGGCGTCGCCAATGCGCGCGACCTGTCTGTGCTATCGCGCCTCATCTCCGAGGAAGAAGCGGCACGGCGCAACGACAAGCGCCGCGTCGCCATTCGCCTCTCTGGCGACTTCCACCTGCTCATCGCCGAGCGCGCCGCCAACCGCACGCTGGAGAAAATGCTGCGCGAACTTGTGTCACGCACCTCCTTGATCCTCATGACCTATGGCAATGTGTCGTCGCACATGCCCGGGTGTGGCTGCGACGATCATCGTGCCCTGCTCGACGCCATGAGCGCGCGCGACGCAAGCAGCGCCAAACGCCTCATGAAACAGCACCTCAAACAACTGGAACGCGCCATCCGTTTCGTACCCGACGACGCCCATAGCGATGACATCGAAGACATCTTTGCAACTGGATGACGCGGCATGCCGCGCGCGCTGATCCTCAACCCCAACACATCGAGCAGCGTCACCACGATGCTGGTCGAACACGTGACAGCCATGCTCGGCGTGCAGGACAAGCTGGCCTGGCAGGTGCTCGGGGTCACGGCCAGCTTCGGCGCCGAATACATTGCCTCAGAAACGGCCTACGCCATTGCCGCGCATGCAGCCCTCGATGCCTTTGCGCAGACCGCGCCCGGCAGCGGCGATGTAGTGCTGATCGGCTGCTTCGGCGACCCCGGCCTCGAGGCGCTGCGCGAGATATCGCCCGTCCCCGTTATCGGGCTGGCCGAAGCCGCGATGAAGGAAGCTGCGGAGTTCGGGCGCTTCGCCATCGTCACCGGCGGACCACGCTGGGCCCCCATCCTGCGGCGTCGCGCTCAGGCCGCCGGGCTGGCTGCGCAACTGGCCCGCAGCTACATCCTCAAGGAGTCGGGCGCCGAACTGGCGGCCGATCGCGAAGCTGCCATCGGCCTGCTCGCCACTGCCTGCGAAGAAGCCATGGAAGTCAGCCATCCTGACGCCATCATCCTCGGCGGCGCAGCGCTCGCCGGCATCGGCGACCTCCTCGCCGACCACCTCGGCCTGCCCGTGATCGACAGCGTCAGCGCCGCCGCGCGCGCCATGCAGAAAGCAGTCGCCAATCCGACGGCATCCATAGGCCCCGACGGCGTGGATTACCATGGCCTCTCACCGGCGCTGGCGCAGCGCCTGCGCAAGACTGGCTGAGACGAACTCCGGCGAACGAGGCATATCGCAGCTCGCGCATAGGCTCTATTCACCGGCCCCGACACGAGGCTTTCTATAATCCAGCCATGCCGTCCTGACGGCAACGCGATGGCAGCGACAGAACGGAATGGACATTGCATGGGCAAGCTAAGCACACACGTACTCGACACCGCGAATGGTCATCCAGCGGGCGGCATGGCCTACGCGCTGTTCCGCCGTGGCGAAACAACGCCTCTGGTCAGCGGCGTCACCAATGCCGACGGCCGTACCGACGCGCCGCTGCTGCAAGGCGACACCCTGAAGAAAGGCGCTTACTCACTGCGTTTCGAAGTGGCCATCTACTTCCGCGCGCGTGGTGTCGAGCTGCCGGACCCACCGTTCCTCGACGTCGTAACGCTGGATTTCGGCATCGCGGATGAGGAAGGTCACTACCACGTGCCGCTGTTGGTCTCACCATGGGCGTTCAGTACGTACAGAGGTAGTTGAACCGTCATTCCCGCTTTCGCGGGAATGACGGGATTTAAAGCGTGTGCGACGAAATCGACGTTACGGGCGGGTCGCACGGGGCTGGCGCCAAAACAGCCCCATCCCAACAGGGAGTTGAAAGTGGATTTTTCTTATCTCATCGATGCCGTCAGCATGCTTCTGCGCTGGCTTCATGTCATCGTCGCCATTGCCTGGATCGGCGCCTCGTTCTACTTCGTGTGGCTCGACAACAGCCTCAAGCCGCCAACCGACCCGAAGCTGATCAAGGACGGCGTGGGCGGCGAGCTGTGGGCCATGCATGGCGGCGGTTTCTACAACCCGCAGAAATACGCGGGCGCACCGAAGCACCTGCCGGATGATCTGCACCTTTTCTACTGGCCGTCGTTCTCGACCTGGATCACCGGCTTCCTGCTGATCTCGGTGCTGTACTACTTCCAGGCATCAACCTACATGATCGACCCGAGCGTGATGCCGCTCTCGCCCACCAACGCCATCGGCATCGGGCTCACCACGCTGATCGTCGGCTGGATCGTGTACGACAACCTCGCCAAGCTGCTGATCGAACGCAGCCAGCTGGTATTCGCCATTGTTTACGTAGCGTGGGTGGCCCTCGTCGCATACGTGCTGTGTCATCTGCTGGCAGGTCGTGCGGCCTTCATCCATGTCGGCGCGATGATTGCCACGACGATGAGCGGCAATGTGTTCTTCATCATCCTGCCTAACCAGCGCAAGCAGATCGCAGCCATGAAACGTGGCGAAGTGCCCGACCCTTCGCTGGGCAAGAAGGCCAAGCAACGCAGCTATCACAACAACTACCTCACCCTGCCGGTCATCTTCGCGATGATCAGCAACCACTACGCCAGCACCTACACGCATCCGCATGCCTGGCTGGTGCTGATCCTGATCATGATCGGCTCGGTGCTGATCCGCCACTTCTTCAACCTGCGCCACTTCGGCATCGTGCGCTACGAGTTTCCGGTGGTCGGCATGGCGATCATTCTCGCGGTGCTGGTGTGGATCGCGCCGAAGCACCCTGTCGCAACCGCCAGCAGTGACGCACCAGCAGTCGCCGCACCGACACTGGCCGAGATCAGCGTCATCGCGCAGGAACGCTGCGCCGCATGTCACGCGGACAAGACGACGATCCTGCCGGTCGCACAGGCAGGCGTGAAGCTGGATACGCCGGAACGGGTAAAGCAGTATGCGCAACGGATTTATGAGCGCTCGGTGCAGTTGAAGAACATGCCGCTGGGCAATATGACGCACATGACGGATGAGGAGCGGGTGAAGGTGGGAGCCTGGTATCTGGCGGGGGCGAAGTAGCCCAGGCACTTTCGGCAGAGTCTGGTTGTTGTTGCGCCCTTTCCCCTCTCCCGGCCCTGACGGGCCACCCTCTCCCTAATGGAGAGGGAACTGCAACGATCCCGACTGCGCGAGGCAGTTCCCTCCCCCTCGGGGGAGGGTGGCCGGAGGCCGGGAGAGGGGAAATCGTCCCTGAATCGCGATGCGAAATAGCGCGCCTCGCTCAATTCCACTACCCTTGAAGCAAGCCACCCAAGAGCAACCTGATATGCCAAACACCTACCCTCGCGACCTCGTCGGCTACGGCCAGAACCCACCTCACGCCAACTGGCCTGGCAAGGCAAAGATCGCCGTGCAGTTCGTGCTCAATTACGAAGAGGGCGCCGAGAACTCGGTGCTGCATGGCGATGCCGGCAGCGAGCAATTTCTCTCCGAGATGTTCAACCCGCCAGCCTTCCCGGATCGTCACATGTCGATGGAAGGCATCTACGAGTACGGCTCGCGTGCCGGCGTGTGGCGCATCCTGCGCGAGTTCGAGAAGCGCGGCCTGCCCCTTACGGTGTTCGGCGTATCGATGGCACTCGAGCGACACCTCGAACTCACCGCAGCGTTCAAGGCGCTCGGCCACGAGATCGCCTGCCACGGCTGGCGCTGGATCCACTACCAGAACCTCGACGAAGCCACCGAGCGCGAACACATGCGCATCGGCATGGAGATCATCGAGCGCCTCACCGGCGAACGCGCACTCGGCTGGTACACCGGTCGCGACTCACCGAACACGCGCCGTCTCGTTGCCGACTACGGCGGCTTCCTCTACGACAGCGACTACTACGGCGACGATCTGCCGTTCTGGATGCCTGTGCAGAAGAGCGACGGCGGCACGGTGCAACAGCTCATCGTGCCCTACACGCTGGACACGAATGACATGCGGTTTTCCTTGCCGCAAGGCTTCAGCCAGGGCGAGGACTTCTTCACCTACCTGCGCGACAGCTTCGACGTGCTCTACGCCGAAGGCGAAGAGGCGCCGAAGATGCTCAGCATCGGCATGCACTGCCGCCTGCTCGGCCGCCCCGGCCGCATGAGGTCGCTACAGAAATTCCTCGACTACATCGAACAGCACGATCGCGTATGGGTATGCCGCCGCGTCGACATCGCGCGTCACTGGCGGGAGAAGTTTCCGGCTCCCTGAAGCCCCATGCCCCGAACATCGCGCACGGCGTAGACTGGCGGTTTTCGCCAGAAGGACTCCGCCATGCCGACCTGGGACGAGAAGCAGTACCTGAAGTTTGCCGACGAGCGCACACGCCCCGCGCGTGAGTTGCTGGGCCGCGTGCCGCTGGCTGCGCCGCGCTACGTCGTCGACCTCGGCTGCGGGCCGGGCAACTCCACCGCACTGCTGGCCGAGCGCTGGCCCGAGGCGCGCATCACCGGCGTGGACAGCTCGGCCGAAATGCTGGCGCGTGCTCGCCTGGATCTGCCTGGGCTGGAGTGGGTGCAGGCCGACCTTGCGCAGTGGCAACCCGGCACTGCGCCCGACCTGATCTTCGCCAATGCGGTGATGCAGTGGCTCCCCGATCACCCCGCCCTGCTGCCGCGCCTGTTCGACCTGCTGGCCCCGGGTGGCGTGCTGGCCGTGCAGGTGCCGGACAATTTCGACGAGCCCAGCCATGTCTGGATGCGCAGCCTGCCGGGGTCATGGAGCGAAACGCTGGCGAGCGTGCGACAAGGGCCACGCGTGCTGCGCGCGGGGCATTACTACGACCTGCTGGCGCCACTTGCCAGCACGGTGGACATCTGGGGCACGCGCTATGAGCACGTCATGACCGACGCCGCGGCCATTGTCGAATGGGTCAAGGGTACGGGCTTGCGCCCCTACCTCGAGGCGCTACCCGCCGCCCAGCGCGACAGCTACCAGCAGGCCTATCTCGCAGCCATCGAACAGGCGTACCCGCCACGCGCGGATGGTCGCCGACTGTTCTCGTTCCCGCGTCTCTTCTTCGTCGCGCAACGCTGAGGCAAGACGCCGGCATCAGCCGCTATTGCTCGATCAGCGCGTCGTTGGTCGTCAGCAGCTCCGCCAGATCGCGATAGACGCGCGCCATCGCCCCCTTGGCGCGCAAGGCGAACAGCAGGGTCGAGCGCCCGGTCACCTGATACACATCACCGGTCTCGAACTGCGGCAGCTCGTCGCGGGTCGGCTGGTTGGTGTCGATGAGATTGATCCACACCGTGTCGCCTGGAATATCCGGCAAGGTGAAGTCGACCACGTCGTGATACGCATTGAATACCATCAGGAGCGTCGCATCGGAGCCAGTCTTGCGGATGCCGCTGACCTGCGCGCGGCCATCGAGCACCATGCCGAAGCAACGCATATTGGCGTCGTCCCATTGCGCCTGATCGAGGTCGGAGCCATCAGGCGCGAGCCAGCGCATCTCATGCGCACCCAGCTCCTCGTTCTGCTCGCCGCTGAGGAAACGCCCACGCCGCAACACGGGCAACGCTTCGCGCAGATAGATGAGCTTGCGGGTGAAGACCATCAGCGCACGACCGCGCTCGTCGATATCCCAGTCCACCCAGCTGACTTCGTTATCCTGGCAATAGGCATTGTTGTTGCCCCGCTGGGTGCGGCCGAACTCGTCACCCGCCAGCAACATCGGCGTGCCCTGAGACAGCAACAAGGTCGTCAGGAAGTTGCGCTTCTGCCGCTCACGCTGTTCGATGATGTCCGCATCATTCGTGGGCCCCTCTGCGCCCATGTTCCAGGACTTGTTGTCGCTGTGTCCGTCACGGTTGTCTTCGCCATTGGCCTCGTTGTGTTTGTCGTTGTACGAGACCAGGTCGTTGAGCGTGTAGCCGTCGTGCGCAGTGATGAAATTGACGCTGGCCCACGGCCTGCGCCCGCGCTTGTTGAAGCGATCGCCTGAAGCGGTCAGACGCGTGGCCAGTTCCGGCACCTGCCCTTCGTCGCCCTTCCAGAAAGCGCGCACGGTATCGCGGAAGCGATCGTTCCACTCTGCCCAACCTGGCGGAAAGCCGCCCACCTGGTAGCCGCCAGGTCCGCAATCCCAAGGCTCGGCAATGAGCTTGACGCTGGCCAGCACCGGATCCTGGCGACAGCTGTCGAGGAACCCCCCGCCCTCATCGAAGCCGTGATCTTCACGCCCGAGAATGGTCGCCAGGTCGAAACGGAAACCGTCGACCTTCATCTCGGTCACCCAGTAGCGCAGGCTGTCCATCACCATCTGCAACACGCGCGGGCTGGACATGTTGATGGTATTTCCCGTGCCGGTGTCGTTGATGTAGTAGCGCTTGTTGTCGGGCAGCAAGCGGTAGTAGGAGGCATTGTCGATGCCCTTGAAGGACAGCGTCGGGCCCAGCTCGTTGCCTTCCGGCGTGTGGTTATAGACCACGTCGAGAATCACGCCGAGCTCGCGTGCATGAAAAGCGTCGACCATGCGCTTGAGCTCGCGGATGTCAGGCCGCGCAAAGTAGGTCGGGTCAGCGGAGAAGAAGCCGATGGTGTTGTAGCCCCAATAGTTCTTCATGCCCTTCTCGAGCAGGTAGCTGTCGTTGACGAAGGTCTGGATCGGCATCAGCTCGACCGAGGTCACACCGAGCGACTTGATGTAGTCCAGCGCCGCGGGATGCGCCATGCCGGCGAAGGTGCCACGCTCGTGCTCCGGCACCTCCGGGTGCAACTTCGTGAAGCCGCGCACGTGGGTCTCGTAGAAAATGGTGTGGTCCCATGGCACGCGGATCTTGTGGTCCACATTCCAGCTGAACGAGGTGTCGACAACGCGGCACTTCGGTACCAGAGCGGCGCTGTCGCGCTCGTCATAGGAGAGATCGGCGTCAGCGTGGCCGACCTCGTAACCGAACAGCTCGGGCCCCCACTTCAGCCGGCCGACGTGCTCCTTGGCGTAGGGGTCCATCAACAGCTTGTTGGGGTTGAAACGGTGGCCCGCATCGGGTTCGTACGGGCCATGCACGCGATAACCGTACACCGCCCCAGGCGTCAGGCCTTTGATGTAGACGTGCCAGACCTCGTCGGTGAACTCCGGCAAGCGGATACGCTCCAGCTCACGCTTGCCGTCTGCATCGAACAGGCACAGATCCACTGCAGTGGCGTGCGCTGAAAACAGCGCAAAGTTGACGCCGGAGCCGTCCCAGGTTGCGCCCAGCGGAAACGGGCAGCCTTCGGAAATCTTGTAGGTAGCGGCCATCAGAAACTCCCTTGTCTCACGGACCGTGTAGTTCTTACACGGCAGCTATCGCACAAGGCCGTCTTCCGGCCCGTTACGACGAATTTGTTACAGCAGGCATGCCGTACAGCGCTGACAGAGCACGCCGCGTGCCGCACTGCCGGGCGCGGCCACAACGGGCTATTGAAAAGGCGCGCGGCAGCACAAGATAGGAGCTACTTCCGAAACGGCCGGCACGGTCCGCAAAGGCAATACGATGCCCATGATCATCATTACCAGCGTGGCCTTGCTCATCGTGCTGTGGCTGGCGAGTGAGCCTCTGCTCGTCGAGCTGCGCCGCAGACGCATCCGCCGCGAGCCCTTTCCGGCCGAATGGCGCGAGATCCTGCGCGCCCGCGTACCCTACTTCCGCGTGCTGCCTGCCGACCTGCAACTGCAGCTGAAGAAACACATGCAGGTCTTTCTTGCCGAGAAGACTTTCATCGGTTGCGCCGGGCTGGAGGTGACGATGGAAATGCGCGTCACCGTCGCCGCGCAGGCCTGCCTGCTGCTGCTCAACCGCCGTGCCGGTTACTTCCGTAATCTGCGGCAGATCCTCATCTACCCCGGCGCATTCATCGTCGACCGCGTGCAGACCGATGGCAACGGCGTGCTGCAGGACCAGCGCCAGGTACTTGCGGGCGAATCCTGGACGCAAGGCCAGGTCATCCTGTCGTGGGATGACACGCTGGATGGCGCAGCCGTCATCGACGACGGTCGCAACGTGGTCATTCACGAATTCGCCCATCAACTCGATCAGGAAAAGGGCCACGCCAACGGCGCGCCCTACCTCTCGCATCGCAGCCGCTACAAGCGCTGGGCGCAAGTGCTCAATACCGAGTTCGAAAAACTGCAGGCGCAGGCAGACAGCGGCGAGCCTTCCCTGTTCAGCTACTACGGCGCTACCAATCCGGCCGAGTTCTTCGCCGTCACCTCGGAAGTATTCTTCGAGCGCCCGCAGGAAATGGCCGCGCACTATCCCGAGCTTTACCGCGAGCTCAGCGAGTTCTATCGCGTCAATCCACTGAGCTGGTCATAGCTGGTCATTGCTGGTCATTGCTGGCCATAGCTTCGCCACAGCGGTAGCCTCTGTCCGTGCGTAAGTGTGCAACGGAGGATCACGATGAATGTCTTTGAAGAAAGCCAGGGCCAGCTCAGCGGCCTGCAACAGTTGCAGGCGCTGATCGCCAAAGGGCGACGCCCGCCGATTGCCGACACGCTGGACTTCAACCTCGTTGAAGTCGAGGAAGGTCGCGCGGTGTTCGAGGCCACTCCCGGGCGTCATGCCTACAACCCGCTGGGCAGCGTGCATGGCGGCTATGCTGCCACCTTGCTCGATTCGGCCTGCGGCTGCGCCGTGCACTCATGCCTCAAGGCAGGTCAGGCCTACACCACACTGGAACTGAAGATCGCCTATCACCGTGCGATGACGGTGGAGACCGGCGTCGTCCGCGCGGAAGCCCGGGTGATCACCATCGGCAAGCGCGTGGCCTTCACCGAAGGGAAACTCACCGATGCAGAGGGCAAGGTCTATGCCTCGGCCACTTCGACGCTGATCCTGATGGAACAACGCGCATCATGAATCCGCATGACATACAGATTACGCACTGCGGGCAATCACGATGACCTTGCAGCCCGCCATTCCCATCCTGCGCATCTTCGATGCCGATATCGCCCGGGCTTTCTATGTTGACTGGCTGGGCTTCACGCTCGACTGGACGCACCAGTACGACCCGACTTTCCCGAAGTATCTGCAGGTATCGCGCGGTGCGCTGATCCTGCACCTGAGCGAGCATTACGGGGATGGCTCACCCGGCGCGAAGCTGCTCATCCACACGGACGACGTCGACGCACTGCATGCCGAACTGGCGACACGGCCCAACCCGCGCATGCGCCCAGGCGTCGAAGTTGCGCCGTGGAATGCCAGACTCATGGAAGTGATCGACCCCTTCGGCAACAAGCTGATGTTCAACCAGGATCTCGATCTGCACCCGCAGAAATGAAAACAGCGCCGGCAATCGGCGCTGTGTGGCTTCAAATAACCATCCCGCTCCATCAATCCAGATAAGCCGGGAATTTCGGCAGCAGCTTGAAGTCGAGCGGGTCATGCTGGACGAACAGCTTGCCCTTGCTGTTCTTGACGATGGCCTCCACGCGGTCGATGGAGGCCAGCGTGTCGGCGCGCTCGACGTTGAAGCTCGGCACACGGTGGAACTTGCGGTTCTCGCGCGTGTGATACAGATCGCCGGACAACACCACCGTACCGGCCTTCTTCAACTTCAGCACCAGCACCTGGTGACCCGGCGTGTGGCCGGGCGTCTTGAGGATGCGCACGGAGCCATCGCCGAAGAGGTCGAGGTCGCTATCGATCATCTGCGTCTTGGCCGACTTGTAGCCCGCGAAGGCTGAGGGATCGACGCCAAAAGGCGGCGGGGTTGACTGTGCCCAGGCCAGCTCGGCAGAGTTCAGGATCCAGGTCGCCGCCGGGAAGGCATTGGCATTGCCCATGTGATCGAAATGCATGTGCGAGAAAGCCACGTAGCCAACGTCGCCAGGTGCCACGCCAATACCCTGCAATTGTGATTGCAGGCTGGTATCGACGTGGAGCAGGAAGCCCCCGTTGTCGACGCCATCCTTGTTGCCGGCCAGCTTGTCGCCCAGGCCGGTATCCCACAACAAAGTCCCTTTGGGATGGCGGATCAGGAAGCACGGCGTGACCACCTTGCCGGACTTGCCGTCGTACTCGCCCGTGTCGGCGAACATGCCCATGTCCTTGATGTCGATGCGCCCGCAGTCGATGGCATACAGGCGCAGCTGTTGCACGGGTTCGGCCGCGTGGGTGCTGCCCACGCCGGCGAGCATGAGGGATGCGACGAGACCCGTCGCAGAGAATATCTTGCGTAGCATGAAAGCTCCTTGAGAAAGACGCAGCACAGAAGCCGGCTGCGAAGACACGAGCATAGGAGAAGCAGCTTGCGCGAAACGCTCGAAATCGCGCGCGAACTGCTCACGGCGCACTCAGAGCCTCCCGGCACCAGACCCCGTCATGCCCGCGGACGCGGGCCTCCAGCGGCGTTGCTTACCCGGCTCGACCGCTTGCCCGCTGCAGCCGGGATCTCAGGTGCCGCCGACGTTCGACGGCTCTACACCATAGCGCTCGGCAAAGCGCTTCACGAAACTCGACGGCGAGGCGTAGCCGACGCGTGCAGCGACTGACTTGATCGGCAAGCGCGTGGTCAGCAACAGGTTCAGCGCATATGACAGGCGCGCATCCGCCAGCACCTGTCGCAAGCTCGTGCCTTCTTCTGCAAGGCGACGACGCAGCGTTGCGCCACTCGTGGCCAACTCCGTCTCGACATCGCTGGAGCTCCATTCGCGCGCCGGGTTTGCCGCGATCATGATGCGGATGCGCGCCGCCAAGGTCGCCACCGGTTCAGCCAGCACGCCGGTGTGCCCGCTGGCATGCAGTTTGAGCAGGATGCCGACGAGCACGTAGCGCGCGCGCACCTCGTCGCCGCGTGCCATCGCCTCGCACCAATCGAGCAGCTCCTGCGCCATGTCAGCTAAGGTTACGCGGCCGATCGCACCGGGCTCGCCCTTGCCATGCAGCTGCGGTGGCACCAGGCCCCGCGCTGCCGTCACGGCTTCGGCGCACAGCGCGATGGCTACGGCGACATAGTTACCCGTGCGCTCATCAGGGACATTCTGCATGTCGATCTTGCGCGCATTCGGCACCAGAATGATTTCGCCCGGCACGAAAGTGCTCCAGCCTTCACCCTCGCGAACACGCTTGAGCCCCTGCAGGGGGATCGCCAGCAAGCCGCTGTCGATGTCCATCGCGTTGAGCTGATGCTGGCTGCGCGAACGCACGCAGACGCAGGAAGACGGGCCTTCACTGACCACGCGCGCCAGCCGCGCGAGCACTTCGCTCTCGCGGGACAGGTCGGGTACAGCGGGGACGGAACGCAATGCGGTGACGGGGCTCATTGACTCAAGATAGCACGCGCACCCTCGCCTGCAGCGTGTTGCACAGGGCGCAGTCGCGACAGCCGGGATCACTGCATGCTGACCGGAAGGGGAGAAATGCGAGCACAGACGCTCGCATACGAAGAGGAGACCTCCCATGCCGAACCAGACCCAGCCCGCACAAGGCACAGCCCTGAGCGGCCGCCAGATCGCCATGCTGCTGACAGATGGCGTAGAACAGGTGGAATACACCGACCCACGCAAATTCCTTGAAGCACATGGCGCCCGTGTCACGCTGATCTCGCCGAAGTTTCGCGGCGACTCGATACAAGGCTTCAACCACCTCTCGCCCGGCGACCAGTTCGAGGTCGAGATGGACCTGCGCGACGCACGCCCCGAAGACTTCGACGCGCTGGTGCTACCGGGAGGCGTGGCCAACCCCGACCAGCTGCGCACCAACGTCACCGCCATCACCTTCATCCGCGAGTTCGCGCGCGAGAACAAACCGATTGCAGCCATCTGCCACGGACCGTGGACGTTGATCGACGCCGGCCTCACCCAGGGCAAGCGCATGACCAGTTGGCCGAGCCTCAAGGAAGACCTGTGCAACGCCGGTGCGGAATGGAGCGACGAGGCCGTCGTCGTCGACGGCAAGCTCGTCACCAGTCGCAAGCCTGCCGACATCCCGGCTTTCTCCGACGCGATCCTGCGCAAACTGACGCAGGCTGCATGACATCAGCAATCGCACCGTGCCGGACCTGCCGGTACGGTGCGCAATCACACTGCAGGAGACAACATGCACGACATCCTCGCTCCGCGACGTAGCGCCTCGCTTGTCGCCCTTTTTGGCTGGCTCGCGCTGGCCTTCGCCGCCGCCGCGGTGGGCAGCATCGCCTCGGCCAATGCAGCGTCCTTCTACCGGCAGCTTGTGCTACCCGGCTGGGCACCACCGGCATGGTTGTTTGCGCCGGTGTGGTCCGCCCTCTACCTGCTCATGGGCGTGTCAGCCTGGCTGGTGTGGCGAGAACGTGGCCTGCATGGTGCGCGTAGTACGCGTGTTGCGCTGACACTGTTCGTTGCGCAGCTTGTCGTCAATGCCCTCTGGTCATGGCTGTTCTTCGCCTGGCAGCGTGGCGCGCTGGCCATGCTCGACATCATCATCCTGTGGGGCCTGATCGTCGCAATGGTCGTCGCTTTCTGGCGCATCTCGCCACGCGCTGGCGCCTTGCAGTTGCCGTATCTCGCCTGGGTGAGCTTCGCGAGCGCGCTGACCTGGGCCTGCTGGCAACAGAATCCGCAGCTGCTCGGCTAGAGAGGGCTCGCCGAAACCATCGCGCGCACAGCCTGTCCATGAGACAACACAACGCATGAAAGGCCTACGCATGCCCGCCGGCTGGATTTCCGTACTGCAACTCGTGCCTTGGGGAGAGGTCATTGCCAACGCCCCGAAGCTCGCCGACGCCGCGAAGAATTTCTGGGGCAAGGTCGCGAAGAAGCCGCCTGCCGCACCCGACACCAGCAGCGCGCCCTCGCTGCAGGCACAGGTCGCGCAACTGCACGAACAGATGCTTGCATCCTCAGAGCTGATCAAGGCGCTCGCAGAACAGAACACGCAGCTGATCAAACGCGTGGAAACCATGAGACGCCGCACGCTCGGGCTCGCCGTCATCGTCGCCATCACCCTTGCGATCGCGATTGCGGCGCTCCTGCGTTGAGCCCTCACAACAAGCGCGTGACCAGCTCCCCGACCGAGTTGAAGCATTCCTCCGGCGCTTGCGCCTGCAATACATCGAAACGCGAATAGCCCCAGGCCACGGCACCGAACGCGATCCTGCTGGCACGCGCGGCCTCGTGGTCGCGCAGTTCGTCGCCGATGTAAAGCATTGCCTGCTGCGGCAGAGCGCTGCGCTTGAGCAGCTGTTGCAGCTTGTGTCGCTTGCCGAACAGATCGACACCGCATTCAAAATGGGTAATCAGTGCAGCGTCCTCGCCGAGCACCGCGCGCACGTTGTCCGCCGAGTTGGAACTGACCACGGCCAGTTCGATGCCTGCCGCCGACAGTTGCTGCAAGGCTGGTGCAATACCGTCGAAGAGCGGGATGCGACCGATATCGGCCGCCATCAGTCGCTTGAAGTGAGCCCCCACCTGCGGGAACTTCCACAGCGGCAGGCCGACATGGCGCATCAGCGCACGGGCGTCATAGCCACGCAGGCGTTCGATGTCCGCGTGATCGATGCGGGAGAATCCATGGGCGTCAGCCAGCGAACCAAACACGTCGATGAAGAACGGGAATGAATCGGCCAGCGTGCCGTCGAAATCAAACGCGATGAGTCGGTATTTCAAGATCGGAGCTTCCGCAGCGAAGAAGGCGGCAATGTATCGTAGTCACGGTGACAAACCGATGGCTTGTCCGGCATGACATCGTAGAATCATGGCTGCGCAACATTGCCGCTTCAGTCGGGCGCCTCATGAAGGACCGACATCCCCCACGGAGGTTCCATGTCATCCCTGCTGCCCTATGTGGCCACCTTCCTGAAAGCGCTGGCGCTGATACCGCTGACCTTGCTGCCCATCATCAACCCGCTGAGCGGCGCACCGATCTTCGCGCAGACCGCGGGCAACAATCCGTATGTCGTGACATTGATGGCGCGCCAGGTTGCCATCAACGGCTGGTTCATCCTCGTGGGCTCGATGCTGATCGGCAGCTACGTGCTGGAGGTCTTCGGCATCTCGCTGCCCATCGTGCGCATTGGCGGCGGCCTGCTGGTCGCCGCAGCGGGCTGGCGCATGCTCAACGACCACGGCGCCGATGCCGTGCAGGACGCCGTACAGGATGCCGTTGCGCAACAGGCCTCAGACATGTCGGTGCTGGAGATCAAGCGGCGCAGCATCTTCCCGATGACGTTTCCGCTGACCGTGGGTCCGGGCTCCATTGCGGCGGCGATCGCG
Source organism: Uliginosibacterium silvisoli (assembly GCF_036017035.1). NCBI lineage: Bacteria > Pseudomonadati > Pseudomonadota > Betaproteobacteria > Rhodocyclales > Zoogloeaceae > Uliginosibacterium > Uliginosibacterium silvisoli. The sequence continues at coordinate 255,554 of NZ_JAYXHS010000001.1, forward strand.
CTGGGCGCGAATTTTCCGGACACCCCTCTGCGCTTTCTGCACGGCGTCATCATCGCCACGGTCGGAGCATCCCTGACCGTGGCCGTGGTCTACCTCGTCTATAGCAATGCGGCGCGACTGCTGCAACGCCTCGGTGACGTCGGCACGCTGGTGATGATGCGCCTGATGGCCTTCATCCTGCTGTGCGTCGGCATCGAGATCATGTGGACCGGCTGGGCCGAGCTCAATCACATCGGGTCATGAGCTGCGGCGCCAGCGCTAGCGATACTTGAGCGTCCAGCTGATGCTGAAAGGCGCATCGAGCGTCAGCGCCGTCGCGCTGAACACCACGCGCGTCTTCAGCTGCCCCATCGGCGCGCCGTACAAGGAGTCTGCCGCCACGCTGTCGACATGGCAGCCAGCGAGCCCGGTGACACTGAACTCCTTCACCGCCCCGCTACCGAAGTGCACGGTACTGCCATCCACTCGGGCGTCCTCGCCGAAGCTCGCAAACTCGAGCGACAGGCCGACATTCTCCAGGGGCGCCAGCGGTGTGAATACATCGGTGCGCGTGATCACGCCACTATCAAGCGTGTAGCGCGTGGCGACACTCAGGCGCACATCGCGGACCGGCGCGATCTCGCCCAGCCGGTCGAGCGCATCCTGCATATAGGTCAGCTCGAGTGCCGTGCCCTGCTCTGCCACGCGCACGTTGCGCATGAATGCCGTCGGGATGAGCACGGCCTCGCTCGCGAGGGTAATGCGCGGCAGCAATTGCGCGAAGCCGGCATCTGCCGCGCCCTGCACGACATCGTTGCAGAACGGGATGGGGAAGTAGGGATTGTGCATGTGCTGCGTTGCGCCGCCGTTGACCAGCGGCAGGCTGACAATGCGCTCGCCGTCGCGGAAGGTCAGCAAGGCACGGTCGTACTCACCACGCGCAAACCAGGTCAGCGTGAAGCGCGGCAACTTCTTCAGCCAGGCATCGAAAGCCGGCGATGGCACGGCGTCGCGGTAGCCCAAGCCACGCCACAGATTGCTCGTGTAGATGTGCTGGTGCAGGAGGCTGAGGTTCTCGCCGAGAATTCGATGCTTGCCGCGGTAAGCGTCAGTGCGACGCCCCTTGTCCCACAGGTTCACCGAATGGGTCTCGCGGTCGAACCAGAAGTTCACGTACTTGGCGGTCGCGCGCACCGCAAAGGCATAGGCCATGTCGCGCTCTTCGGCGTTCAGCACATCAAGACGGGCAGCTGCCGACAGCACCTCGAGGAAAGCGGTGTCGCCGTAAGGCCCGATGGAGCGACCGAATTCGAAACCATCGCCATGCGCATTGAGCCGCACGAGGATGACATCGACCGCCTTGCGCAACCACTCCTTGAGCTGCGCCGGCACAGGCATGTCGGTCTCGATGAAACGCTGGCAGATCTCGCCGATGAGCAGGATGCTGTAACGATCGAAGCGCCCGTCGCCATCGGTCTCGTCGGAGAAGCCGTACTCGCCGGAGTAGGTGCGATAGTGCGTGACCATGCATTCGAGCAGCACCTCGCTGGCGCTCGCATCTTCCCAGCCGAGCAGGTGGCGCAGGCGGGCAATGCTGAAAGCCACGCCGTAGTAATTCGTCGGCAGGTCGATCAGCGTGAAGCCGGGCTGGCGCACAAAGCCGCGCCAGTCGAGCTTGGTGCGCAGGCGCTCGAGCGTCTCGGGGCTGACAGCTTGCGTCAGCAGGTCCGCTTCGCGCAGGCGGTTGAGCGCGCAGACATAGTAGTAAATGCCCCAGCTCGTGTTGTGCTCGTCAATGGTCAGCGTCGCGATCTCACGATACCCGGCGAGGTAGCGCGCGAAGTCCGGGTCGCTCTGCGGCGTGTTGGTGAGCAGCCAGCTCATGCCATTGGCAATCTTGCCGAAGAGGAACGGATCCTTGCCATTGAAGACCGGCACGCCGTCGATGCGCAGTGACTTGCCTTCGGCAATCAGCTGATCGAAGAAGTAGCGCAGCTGGGGTAGTAGCTCGCGCTCGACGAGAGTATTGAGCGGTAGATCGTGCAGCGAGGGTGAAGCGTATTCAGCAAGAGGCATGGGAATGAGTCAGGTATCGGCGCGGGGCATCAGGTGCAACACGCGGCATGCCATTCCGCAGCACCGGCATCCAGGCCGGCGACTGCGCGAAATGACATGCCGCAGGGCTTATTTCGAGAGGAACCATTGCTGCGGCAAGGCCGGGCCCGGGTTCGGGTAGGTCCAGCTCACCAGCATCTGCTCATACACGTTCTGCAGTTTCTGGCTGCGGATGGCGTTGTCGCTCGGCGAACGGATCAGGCCGATCACTTCGAACTCGTCGGCCGCGATGGCGATGATTTCCTTGAACAAGGCATCGGCTTCCGGTGCCGATTTGGCGCTCTGCCACTTCTCGAAGAGATCCATGCGCTTCTTCATGCTCGCTGGCGGCTCCTCGCCCTGCTTGCCATTGGAGAGGAACCACTTCACCCAGGGCAGGCTCATGCGCGACTCGAGCGGATGCACGGCAACCACCGCGCGTGGGTTCATGGTGATGTCCATGCCGCCCGGTACGATATCGACGCTGATGTCATAGTCATTGTTCTGCGCGCGGTCGTAGAACAGCGAACGCTCCGACGACTGGATCAGCACCTCGATGCCCGCTTTGGCCAACTGCTTGCGCAACAGATCGATGGCATCGACCTGCTGGGTTTGCGCCACCGACACGATGACGTTGAGCGTTACACGCCCGCCCTCGGGATACAGGCGGAAACCATCCGCATCGCGCTTCGACAGACCCACCTGGTCGAACAGCTCTGCGGCGCGTTTTGCGTCATGGCCGATGTACTGCGTGGCGAGCTTTTCGTTGTACCAGCGGGACTGCTTCAGCGGCCCGATCTGCCAGGGCGTGCCCTGCCCCAGATAGACGATGTCGTTGATCTCCTTGCGGTCGGCGGCGAGCGACAGCGCGATGCGGAAATCCTTGTTGCGCATCAGCTTGCGCAGCTTCTCGTTCTTGGTCGACTGGTTGAGCCACAGGCCGACCGAGTTTGCACCGGTGCCCGGCAAGGCCATCATCTTGTAGCCACCCTTGGCGGCATTCTCTGCCAGCACCGGACGGTTCTGGATGCCGAAGATGTGACGATGCTGGTAGTCCAGCTGGCCGCTGATCGCCGCCAGCGTGATCGTCTCGACGTCCGAGATCACCTGCAGCTGCACGCGGTCGAGATAAGGCAGCTGCTGCCCTGCCGTGTCGACCTGCCAGAAGTACCGATTGCGCTCGAGCACCACGCGCGTGGCATTGCCCTTGTAGGGCTCCTTGATGACCCATGGGTCCAGCGTTGGCCGCTCTGGATTCCCCCAGCGTGCGGGCACCTCGATATCGCCACACTTGGTGCGCATCAGCGCTGGCCAGTCCTTGACGCTCTCGCGCGCCAGCACTTCATCGAGTTTCGGGTTGTAGGTCGGGTGGAACTGCGAGCAGTACTTCTTCTGGTAGAGCACCGGGTGCTGGCCCAGCGGCGTTGCCAGTTGCTCGATGAACGAAAGATTGGAGGCCGCGAAGACGAACTTGACGGTGTAGTCATCCACCTTGGTCACCGTCGCAGGCTTGTCCTTCGATACGTACTGGTCAGGCGTAAGACCGAAGAACTGCTTGTTGTAGACCAGATCGTTCATCGCGAAGAGCACGTCATCCGCCGTGAAGGGCGAACCGTCGGACCAGCGCATACCCTTGCGCAGCTTGAAGATGTACTCCGTCGCATCGGCGTTGAGCGTCCAGCTCTCGGCCACGTTCGGCACCGCCTTGTTGAAGTCCATGGCCCAGCGCGACAGGCCCTGGCTGCCAACCATGCGCAGGATGCTGTTGTTGTCGGCGCTGCTGCGCATTGCCGTGCGCAAGGTGCCGCCATAGGAGCCCACCTTGTTCAGCGGCCTGACGACTTCGGGTTTCTCGGGCAGACGCTTGTCGACCGGATCGAGCTGCTTGTCCTTCACCGGCTTGTCGAGAGCCGGCGCCTGGGTGAAGGCAGCGGCAGATGTAGCGCCAAGCGCGAGCAGTGCGCTGATGGCAAGGACCAGGGGCGATGACCAAGCTGATGACAAGTACTGGCTCGACCTGGCAAGTCGGAATTTCATGCGGTGTCTCCTGAAACGATCGCAGCTTTTAGAGCGTGCTGGGGGGCTCTGGACAAGCCAACTAGGGCTGTCCGGCCGGGTTGTCAATCCCGGTTGTTAATTTAAAGTAAAACGTTTAACCTGCATTGTCAAGGCATGGCTTTCCTGTACCTGCCGCCTGCGAATCGGGCGATACAGGAAGCGGCACTGCCTGCAACCAGCGCACACCGCGCACGAAAAAACGGAGACACCGCAATGAACAAGACAAGGACAAGACTGGCCCATGGCACCAAGGGCATCCTTGCAGCCGCCGCCATTGTCGGCAGCCTGTGCAGCCTGCCCGCCCTCGCCGCCGCACCTGCCGTCATCACCATGGACGGCGCCTACCTCGAACTCGCCAGGCAGCGCATCGCCGCCAGCGAGCCGACACTCAAGCCCGCCTACGACAAGCTGCTGCAGGACGCCAATGCCGTCCTCGGCATGGAACCCGAGGCCGTCACGCGCAAGAAGATCACCCCGCCCAGCGGCGACAAGCACGACTACCTCAGCCTCGCCCCCTACTGGTGGCCGGATCCGAGCAAGGCCGATGGCCTGCCCTACATCCAGCGCGATGGCGAGTTCAACCCATCCTCCAAGAACAGCGATACCGACTCCGTACGCATGCAGCTGATGTGCCTTGGCACGCAGACCATGTCGCTCGCCTGGTACTTCACCGGTGAACAGAAGTACGCGAAGAAAGGCGCTGAATTCATCCGCGCCTGGTTCCTCGACCCGGCCACGCGCATGAACCCCAACCTGAACTTCGGCCAGGCCGTCATGGGGCGCACGAATGGTCGCGGCATCGGCCTCATCGACACGCGCAACATGTGGATGGTCATCGACGCCGTACAGCTCCTGCAGGCCTCCGGCGAGCTCTCGGCGAAAGAAGTCGCCGACATGAAGCAATGGTTCAAGGACTTCACTGGCTGGATGCTCAACAGCGACCTCGGCATCGAGGAGTTCATCGCCCACAACAACCACGGCACCTTCTATGACATGCAGGTTGCCAACTACGCGTTGTTCTTCGGCGACACCGCACTCGCCAAACGCACCGTGCAACGCGGCGTCGACCTGCGCATCGCCAGCCAGATCTCCATCGAAGGCAAGCAATACGCCGAACTCGAACGCACCACACCCTTCCACTACAGCGCCTTCAACCTCGACGCCATGACCAACATCGCGCGCTACGGCGAGCAGGTCAAAGTGAACGTCTGGAATATCCGCGACAAGGGCCGCGGCCTGCGCAACGGCATCCACTACATGATGCCCTTCGCATTGAAGCCACAGACCTGGCCATGGAAGGAACTCAAGGACAACGCCGAGACCGAGCTGATGCTGCCCGTACTGCTGCGCGCCGAACGCGCCTACGGCGGCGGAGCCTACGCAAGCGCCGCCGCAGCCCTGCCCGTGACGACGCTCAACACGCAGGAAATCATCGCGTACGCAAAGACGATCAACACCCCGGCGCCGACCACGCTCAACACGGTGGATCGATTGATCTGGCCGGTGAAGTAAGGCCCCGCAAGATCCGGCAAGGCCCCGCAACGTTCCGACGACGTTGCGGGGCCTTGCTCGTTTACGCGGAGGCATCGGCCGCGACGCGCACAGATCAGTACTCCTGAAGTGAGGTTCGATCATGATCAATAGATAGCGCAGAATGGTCACAGGCTTCACGCCCAGTGTCACAACCCAACCCCAGGAGATCCAGATGATCGACCACACCGGCCTCGTCGTCAGTGACTACGCAAAGAGCAAGCAGTTCTACAGCGCAGCGCTGGCCCCCATCGGCTATTCGCTGCTCATGGAGATACCTGTCGCGATCACCGGAGGAAGAGGCGTCGCCGGATTTGGCGAAGCCCCCAAACCGGATTTCTGGATCAGCAACGGCACACCCAACCAGCCACCACTCCACATCGCCTTCCGCGCCGCAAATCGTGCAGCCGTCGACGCCTTCTACACCGCCGCCATTGCAGCAGGCGGCCGCGACAACGGCCCACCGGGGCCACGCCCGCATTACCACGCAGATTATTACGGCGCCTTCGTGCTCGATCCGGACGGGCACAACATCGAAGCGGTCTGCCACGCGCCAGCGTAAGGCAGCGGCAGGCGCGGTGCTCCAGCGTCTTGCCATCGGCATTTTTATTGATCAATATGACTAGAGCTCCGTCGAACAAAGCGAATGCTTTCAACGGATTCCGGCCAAGCAGGCTTTGACCAATATTCCAACATTCGGACATTTTGGTGTCTATATCACGTTAGCCAAACAGCATCTATGAGCGCGATTGCTAGTTTCTATCTGCTACCCAGCGTCAAGTCTCAACAGCTCGTTGCTGCGGCACAGGCGCAGACAGCAGCTTTGACCAAGAAAAAGTGGGGGATTTTTAAGCCCAAGCTCCCCTTAAATCCAGATCCGTTTTGGAGTTTTCTCTCTTCGCAAGCCCGAGAGTTGGCCGAATTTCCTTACTCAGGCTACCTATTGCTTGATGTCGACCTCATGATTAAGGAAGCTCTAGCAGGCGACGACACAGAGAAACTAGCATCGCGTCTAGCGAAAATAACGGGCTCATCATTCGTGACGTACTCGTCGGAGACTGCAAAATCTGCGATACGCCTCCTGGAGGACGCCGATCTCTCAGAACCGAGAATTCAGACCTTTCTTGAGGGCGAGGGCCGTGGGGAGGAATATCCCGAATTCGTGGGACCACTAAGGGACGCTGTATCGTGTTTGAAGGCTTGGCTTCAAGAGGTCACAGGTGACACAGTCGGCATCCTCAACATCGGCTAACCCGGCAGTCGAGCAGGACGGCCACGGCTGCGCTTGTGGTTCCCTACACTGCGCTCCGGCCGCCCCTCACTTCCACGTTAGGTGTCCTCCATGAGCCCACAAGAAGCAGAGGCCCGATTCTGGAGTCATGCAAATGCCGTCACAGCACTCGACGACATCGGAGCAGATATCCCCGATCTAGAGCCCGAACTATTTCAACTGCTTCAGTTCGTAAAGACAGAGAGCGACCATAGGGCCCTATTCGAAAGGCTCTTCATTGCAGTAGCAACGGGTGGTGGGCAACATTGCGATTGGGTTGTTCTCTACTGTATGCGGGAGCTTCAATTCCCAGAGGTACAGAGGGCTATCAACGCGTGGTTTGATTCCAGGGGTGGTTCTCATGGAGCTCCGCGTGCAATGAACTTTGTGAGTAACCTCAACTGGGTCTACAGGCCATCCCCTTGGGAGCACGCTGTTTGCTTTAAATATCATTGGGAGCGCGAGCATCCGGGAGAGCCTTGGTCATGCGCATGACACCTAACTCTACAGTTGAGCGTGACATCCACAAGCTACGCCTGTGGTTCCCTGCGCTTCGCTCCGACAGCCCCTCACTTCCACGTTAGGCTCACTTCAATGCGCGACCCGAATCACGCTGCGTATCTGAAAGGTAACAAGCTTTTCAAGCAGGGAAGGTTCGTCGACGCAGGTGCGCAGTTCCAGCTTGCAATTGAGGAGTGGCCACAGGATTGGCAGGCAATGTGGGCGCTTGGGAACTGCTTCACCGAATTGAAGAAACCGCGCAAAGCCGAGGAACAATTCAAGGCGGCCCTCCAGCTTGCAGCCGTGGAGGAGTTGCCAAACTTGCTTTTCAACCTGGGCAACGCCCTCTTTGATCAGGGTAAGTACGACGCAGCCATTGCGGAGTACCGCCGCGTACCCAAAGGTCATCACATCGCTCGCTCTGCCGCAAACAACATCGCGTTGGCCGAGAAGAGAATGACCGGAGAGCCCTAGCCGTTCCATCAAGAAGGACCACCCACACGCTACTCTTGCGAGCTCCCTTCGCGGCTACGCCGCTCCGGCAGTCCATCACATCAAACGTTAGCTGTTTCAGATTACGACAATGACCAATCTCTTCAAGGCATCCACGATTTTTCTTACCTTAACCGTATTGATAGGTTGCGCGGAGCCTCAGAAAATTCAGAAAGAGAGCCCCCCGACACTGGTGAATTGCACGCTTGTCATCAGCGGAATCGGGACATACAGCACGGACCCGCAATTCAATCAACAGTGGAACAGAATCACAAAAGCAATTGGCGACTCTTTCGAGGAGATCATCAACACTAATGAGCTGAAGTCATCTCGACTTCATGTACCTGTCGGTGTTTCTGATGAAGAGAGAAGCCGGGCGATTTCATCGGGAATCGCAAGAAGTCGGTGTCAGAACATCCTGAAGACCTCACATTCCATCCATACGAAGAATAGTGAGAGATTTTTTTCGTTCACGGTTGAACTCACCAAGCTCAAGTTCATGTCAAGTGACAGTGATAAGCGCGGCTCCTTTTACGAGCTAACCGGGGTTCGTTCGAAGACTTATGAATTCCCCTATACGCAAGAGCAGTTCGATAGCCTCCGCATCGGAGATTTTGTGAATATTGTCTTTCCATACTATGGAGAGGTGTTGCTTCAGCAGCCTAGGTAACAGAGAACAATCTACTGTCAGGCTCTTCGTGTCCCTACAAGGCTAACCCGGCAGTCGAACAGGACGGCCACAAGCTACGCTTGCGGTTCGTCCGCTTCGCTCCGGTCGCCCCTCACGTCCAGGTCAGACCTTACCGGTTAAGTTCAAGAAACAGGTTGATGAGAGAATTTTTGCTATTCATCTGGGTTGTTTTGTTCGGCTTTCTGAACAGCACAGTCGTCAATTCTGCGGAGTCCAGGCCGATGATGCTTCCACAATCCGTGCACGAGAGAATTACTGCCTTATCGAAGGAAGGCGATGCTCTCGCAGACAAGACGAAGTATCGAGAGGCAATAGAGAAGTACATCGCTGCATTCGACCTGTTGCCCGAACCCAAGACACAATGGGAGGCATGCACCTGGTTGCTTGTGGCGATCGGTGACGCCAATTTCCTGTCAAAGCACTATGAGTATGCTCAGCGCGCGCTGTCCGATGCAATGCATTGCCCGAATGCTATTGGCAACCCGTTCATTCACCTGAGGCTAGGGCAGTCTCAATTTGAGCTGGGAAACAAGAAGAGGGCCGCCGATGAGCTGGCGCGCGCATACATGGGTGCAGGAGCGGAAATCTTCAAAACAGAAGATCCAAAGTACTTTGCGTTTCTGAAGACCGTCTTGAAACCACCGGCGAGCGGCAAGTGGTAGAAACGTCTAGCCCTGTATTCAAGCGGGACCGCCACCAATCTGCGCTTGTTGATTCCCTCCGCGCTACGCGCTCTGGCGCCCTCTCACTTCCACGTTGGCTGCATAACGGCCCGTGGCACCTGGCGAGAACGAGCATGAGTAGAGCGTGGAACGCCGTGCCGGTGGCTGTCATATTGGCTTCACTGGTGCTCCAGATATCCCCTCTTGTTGGTAGTGGAGCGGCTCAGGTGGCGGCAGCATGACTCGTCAATCTGGCGGCCACTGAACTCCGGAGTTGAAAAACAAAAGGCGCCTTGCGGCGCCTTTTTCTTTCAAGCCAATCACCACAACATCACGCGTCAAGTACCAGCTTCTTGCTCTTGCAGCGCGAGATGCACGGCATCATCTGCTTGCCGGCGGCCTGCTCTTTCTTGGTGAGGTAGCCGTCGCGATGATCGCACTCGCCTTCGACCACGTCTGTGATGCAGGTGCCACAAAAGCCCTGCTCGCAAGACGTGCTGAAGCTGATGCCGATATGCGCGGCCGCGGCGACGATGGTCTGACCGGGAGCGACGATGCAGCTCTTGCCGCTGCGCTGGAAAACGACTTCGAAGGACTTTTCGGTTTCGTGCTGTTCTTCGGACACCGCAGGTGCGCCGAAGGATTCGCGGAACACCGCCTCGCTCGGCCAGCCACAGCTCAGCGCTTCGGTGGTGGCCAGTTCCATCAGTGGCGTCGGGCCACAGACGTAGAGCGAGTCGGTGGCGGCGACGGGTTCGGCGGCGAGCACTTCGTGCATGCGTGCCTGGGTGCCGGCCTCGTCAAGGCCGAAATGGAAGTGCACGCTGCTGCGCGCCGGATGCGTTTCGAGCAGCTCGGCAAAAGCCGCGTAGCCGCGTCCGCGCGCGAAGTAGTGCAGCGTCGCCGGAATGTCTTTCGCGACGAGTTCGCGGAACATCGACAGGATAGGGGTGATGCCGATGCCGCCGGCGATCAGCGTGTGGCGCTTGGCCTTGGCGTCGAGCGGGAAGAGATTACGCGGCGCGCGGATCTGCAGCACGTCGCCGACAGCCAGGTCGTGCAGGGCCGAGGAGCCGCCGCGCGAGCCGGGCTCGAGCTTGACGGCGATGCGGTAGCGGTCGATCTCTTCCGGGCCATTGAACAGGGAGTAGTGGCGCACCAGGCCGCCCGGCAGGACTGCCTCGATATGCGCACCCGGTGTCCAGGCTGGCAGGCTGCCTTCGACCGGCACGAGGTCGATGCTGCGCACGCCTTCCGCCTCTAGGGTGATGCTGGCGACGCGAGCGGGGATCAGGGTGTCCTTGGACGGGTTGGCTTGGCTCATAAATCTCCATCGCTCGCGGGCGCGCCTGCCGCAACCCCGAGCTTCAATTTCGTGACTTAGTCCGCTATTTTGCCTCAAGCGGCGTTACGGCGTCCTTACGATATCTTGTCAGCCCCGTGGCGCAAGGCTTTGGCGGTCATTGCGCAGCTCGAAACCGGCATGCGCGACAAGGCTGCGTCTGCTGGAAAATCGACATATCTCCGCAATCAGTGCCTCGATTCCAGCAAAACTGATCGCGTTTCACTGACCGGCATCAGAGACTACGCAGGGCGCGCGATGGCGGATTCGCGCGTCGATGGGCCTCGTCACACCATTTTGCGTCGCCCTCGCCCGTTGCGGCCCACAATGGCATGGGAGCTGCTCACACTTCGCTCCCGCTGCCGGAACCTGGAGCGCAAATCCGACTCCACTCCTGGCCCCTTTGCATCCCTTCGCACTCCCGGACACGCCGCGCGCTACGCGGCACACCCCTGACAATGTCGACCGCAACAAACGAAGCAACAGCCCCCGTCCGCACGCTCAGCAAAGATTCACGTCTCGTCGCCCTGATCGTCGCCAGTGCCTTCTTCATGCAGTTGCTCGACGGCGCCATCATCGCCACCTCGCTGCCGCAGATGGCGCACTCCTTCGGCATTCAGCCGCTGGAGATGAGTGTCGGCATCACGGTCTACATGCTCACCGTTGCCGTGTTCATGCCGCTCTCCGGCTGGATGGCAGATCGCTTCGGTGCGCGCAACATCTTCCTGCTCGCCATCCTCGTGTTCACGCTGGCTTCGCTCGCCTGTGGCCTGTCGCAGAACCTCACGCAGTTCGTGCTGGCGCGTGCCGTGCAAGGCCTCGGCGGCGCGATGATGACGCCGGTCGGGCGCATCGTCGTACTGCGCCAGGCGAAGAAGACCGAGCTGGTGCACGCCATCGCGCTGATCTCCTGGCCGGCCCTGTTCGCGCCGGTCATCGGCCCGCTGGTGGGTGGCTTCATCACCACCTATGCGTCGTGGCGCTGGAACTTCTTCATCAACGTGCCGCTGGGTGCGCTCGGCCTGTTCCTCGTGTCGCGCTTCGTGCCGAATCATCGCGATGTGGACAGCCCGCCGTTGGATGTACGCGGCTTCGTATTGTCAGCGCTGGGCATGTCCGGCCTGCTGTACGGGCTCGAATCCTTCGTGCATGCAGGCGGCCATTACCTGATGCCGCTGACGCTGGTCGTCACGGGCAGCCTGATCGGACTATTCGCCGTGCGCCACCTGCGTCGTGCAGCGCGGCCGCTGCTCGACCTGACAGCTTTTCGCGCGCCCACATTTGCCATCTCGACGCTGTCGGCAGGCACCTATTTCCGCATGTCGATCAATGCCACGCCCTTCCTGCTGCCGCTGCTGTTCCAGGTGGGCTTCGGCATGACGGCGCTGGCCGCCGGCGCGTATGTGCTCGCGTACTTCGCAGGCAACCTCGGCATGAAAACCATCACTACGCCGACGCTGCGCCGCTTCGGTTTCCGCAAGGTGCTGTTCGTCAACGGCGTGCTCGCCGCGCTGTCCATCATGGCCTGTGCGGCCTTCACGCCCAGCACGCCGGAGTACCTCATCACGGCCGTGCTCGTCTTTGCCGGCCTGACGCGTTCGATGCAATTCACCGCACTGAACACGCTGGCGTTTGCCGACGTCACGGCTGCGCAACGCAGCTCGGCATCGACCCTGTCGAGCATGCTGCAGCAGGTATCGATGCTGCTCGGCGTAGCCGTCGCGGCGGCAGTGCTGAACGCGTCGCAAAGCCTGCATGCGACACCGGTTCTGACGCTCGTGGATTTCCGCGCAGCCTTCATCGTAATCGGCCTCATCGCCCTGGTGTCGGCCTGCAGCTTCCTCAAGCTGGAGCGCCATGCCGGCGCGGAAGTGTCGGGGCATCGGCCTGCTGCAGCATGAGACTTCCAGCGCGCACCTGAAGCTGATTTGAATCAAACCCGCCAAACAGCACCGTCATCCTGGCGCAGGCCGGGATAACGGCGCTTTCCGGAGATCGTTGATCTGGCCAATCAGGCCAGCTGGCTTTCCACGATCTGCGCCAGCCGCTCTATCGCCGCATCGACCTCCGCCGAGAAACGGATGCCGCAGTTGATGCGCAGGTAGTTGTCGTAGCGGTTCGAGTTCGAAAAGATCCAGCCCGGCGCGACGCGTATGCCTTCACGCAGCGCCGTGTCGAACACGACGCGCGAGGAACGCAGCGGCGGCAATTGCACCCACAGCAACATGCCACCTTGCGGCACGCTCAGGCGCGTGCCTTCCGGGAAGTGCGTGGCGATGGCTTCGGCCGTGCGCTCGCGCCGTTCGCGCATCACCTTGCGCAAGCGCGCGATGTGTCTGTCGTAGGCGCTGCTGGCCATGAATTCGCTCACGGCAAGCTGGGCAAACGCGTCGTTCGGCCGGCTCTGCGCGAACTTCAGCATCTTGATGCGCGCGTGCCAGCGCCCGCCGCTGAGCCAGCCGAGACGCATGCCGGGTGCCAGTGTCTTGTGCAGCGAGGCACAGTGGATGACGCCGCCTTCCCTGTCCCACGATTTGAGCGCACGCAGCGGCTGATCGTCGTTGCTGAGTGGCCCATAGGTGTCGTCTTCGATCAGCGCCAGTTGATGCTGTGCGCATAGTGCGACGAGGCGCTCCTTGTGCGCGTCGGGCATCACGCTGCCGAGCGGATTCTGGAAGTTGGGAATGACCACCACGGCGCGGATCGAGGGCTGCGTCTGCAAGGCCAGCTCGAGCGCTTCGATCGACATGCCGGTCTGCGGGCTGGTCGGTATCTCGATGCTGCGCAAGCCGAGGCTCTGCACGATCTGCAGCAAGCCGAAATAACACGGCGACTCCACCGCGATGGTGTCGCCCGGTTGCGTCACGGCACGCAGCGCGAGATTCACCGCCTCGGTACAGCCATGCGTGACGACGATCTCGTCCGCAGTAAGGCGCATGCCGCTGTCCAGCGCGCGCCTCGCCAGCACGCTGCGAAAGCCCGGTTCGCCGTGCGAAGGCACAGGGCTCACCAGCACCTCCGGCTTGTTGCGCAGGGCGCGCGTAGCGGCGTTCTTCAATGCTTCGCCGGGGTAGGCATCGGGCGAGCCGAAGGCTTGAGCGAAATTGATCTTGAGCGGATGCAGCTCGCAGCGCGCGATGAATTCGGAAACGCGCTCGTGGATGCCGAGGTACTGCGCTGCGTCGACGGCCAGATCCGGCTCGCTGCTCGGCTGCAGGCCGATGCGTCGCGGCCGGCGCACGAAGTAGCCGGAGCGTGGCCGCGCTTCCAGCCAGCCCTTGTCTTCCAGGTAGTGGCACGCCTGCAGGGCCGTCGACAGGCTGACCTTGTGCAGGCGCGTGAGGTTGCGCACGGAAGGCATGCGATCGCCCGGCGTCAGCGACCCGGATTCGATGGCGCCCTGGTAGTGCGAGGCAAGCTGCAGGTAGAGGTGCGAGGTATCGCTCAGGGTTTCGTTCATGGCATGCATGGCCGGATGATTGTCTGCTGCCGCAATACGGAACAGATACAGACATCGCGATATTCGACCATAACAGCTTGGCACACGCCGGCCTGATCCGCTGCACAAAGCACTGGCCTGTGTCTGTTGGCGACAACGGCGGGCGCCTACGCTGGAGCCTCGATCAAGCCACGCCGGAAACCCATCATGTCGCTCCTTGCTTCCAGTCGCCCAGAGTCATCCCGCGCAACGACCAGCATTGCCCTGGCGGCCCACGCCTGCCAGAGCCTGTACGTGACCCCCGACACGCAACTGGTCTGCGTCGCCGGCGCGCTGCGCCTGCAAACACCTGCCGTCTGGATTGGGGAGACCCTGCGTGCCTGCGTGGAACGCCTTCATGAGGGCGCGCAAAGCGTGCAGACGCACGCTGGATGGATGACAGTGAGCGCAGGACGCAGCGGCGCCATGCTGTATGTGCTTGCGCCGATGCCTTTGTGGTCCCGGGTGCTTGCCGGTCTGCGCGGTGTGCTCGGCCGGGCGGTGCAGGCACGACAAGGCGCTGCGCCAATTCCGAATCATCTTGAGAAAGCCGCTATGCAGCGGCATTAATTCAAAAAGCCGTAGTGCCGGTAGGGCATGAATTGGTATCGGCCGCAAAGGTGGGCTCGGAGCAACTACTTCCGAAACAGGCGCAGCGGGTACCCTTGGAATTGAGTACGGCCCAGATATTGAACCGCGCGGTTTTCTCGGTCACCTTCAGATAAAAACCGCGCTGCGTGCTTGTGAGCGCATAGGTGTAGCTCAGCTGATCCTCATACACCTTCAGCCCGTCGATACTGGACTCGTACTTGTCCGCCTGCGCCACCTTGCGCTCGAGAGCACTACCGACCTGCATTGCAGCCTCTTTAGCCTGGGCATAGCGCGTCTTGCCTACATATTGCATGTACGAGGGATATGCGATCGCCGCAAGAATGGCAATCACCGCCACCGTCACCATCAACTCGATGAGCGTAAATCCGCGGCTCGTGCGCTTCATCATGTTTCCTGTCAGAAGAAATTGGTCAGTTCCCGCCAGTTCAGGCGTTCCCGGTAGGCGCTCGCAGGCGGAGCAATCGCCGCAGTGTCGCCCAGATTGCCCGGGTCTCCTCCGGTCCCGGCCAGAATGGCACGCTTGCCCTTGAATTGTGTGAATGCTCCGCCCGTGGCGTCGCCCTTGCCGACGTAATTGTTCAGGCTGGTCATGTCGGACAGGCGGAATTGGGAATTACCTTTGGCATCCGTACCGTCGAGAACATTGAGCGGACCAAAGACGTAGCCCTGGATGTCGCATTCGCTGGGCTTCTTGGTGTAGTACAGCACCACGGCGCCATTGATGATGTCGGCCGGCGCGGACAGGTACGCATTGTCAGTCGCCAGCACACTGATCGTCGGGTTGGTGTCGGAGCTGGACTCTCCCAGCTTCGTGCCAGGGTTGATGCCCGTTCGCCAGGCCACGGCCCATTTGTCTGAAAAATACCTCATCGCCGTCACGTAGTACTTCGTTTGCGCCAGCAATACCAGACCGTTCCCGCTCGCGGATGCAATCCGCGTACCGTTCACATACCAGACCGCACTGGCAGCTACTGCAGCTGGTTGCGTGGCAAGGTCTTCGACCCCTTCGGTTGCCTGTTCGATGCGACCTGCGCTGGTGGTCTTGTAAACATGGCCGTCCCCAGCACCAAAATAGATGGCGTTGTCATCCACGTACAGCAGGTTGCTGGTGGGTGTCACGTTGAATGCCGTCGGCGCGTCAACGCCCGTGCTGAAGGTGTTCTCGGTAGGCGTTGCCGCGGCGTTGACTGCACGCGTCACCAGTTTTCCGCCGACAACATAGGCCACCTTGTTGCCCCCCATCACGGCGGGCAGCGGAGCCGCTCCGCCATATGGGCGGCCATAGACGCCGTTGGCCCAGCCCGCTTCTCCATCATTGGTGTTTCCCGCAGAGCCGGGCGAATACTCGTCGCTGCGGCTATCGAGCCAGACCACCCTGTTAAGGGATTTACCGTCGTTAGCCACCTCGATCGAGAAGTGCAGCTTGCCGCCCAGTGCCGTGCCCGTCACATAGGTCTTGAGCAGCTTTCCACCAGTGGAAGATGTCGGGTCGTCTTCCAGCACCTGCACAGAAGCGATCTGCCCCCAGGGGTGAGCTTCCATCAACTTCTTCGGCACTGAAGTCAGGGCAGCCTGGCTTTCCGCCAGCACGGCGCCCGGAATCCAGCCCCAGTTCAGATTACCGTTGGTTTTGTCGACGGAGTACAGGATGCCGTCGTCCGTTGCGAACAGAACGGAGTCACCCAGGAGCATCGGCGTGACCCGCCATGGCACGCCCACCATCGAGGTGGCAGAACGCTTGTCTCCCGTGAGCCGGCATGCGTCCTGGGTGGGGTTCACGGCACACGCCTGTGCCAGCGTCGCGCCCGATGCAGTGTTGCTCAGCGCGACAAAACCTGTCGAGGCACTTGCCCAGTTGCTCGCCTCTGTGCGCAGCTTGGACAAACGGTTCTCTGAGCTCATCTTGCTTGCGGAAACATCAGCGGCATCCCAGTCTGCGGTGGTTTCCTGCGAGCTGTCATCCTTGAGCCGGAAGGCTTGCAGATGCCCGGACGTTCCCGGCAGATCTTTCTGCAACGCCCGGTAAACGAGGGAGTCCTTTTGCGTGACCTGCTCGGTGATAGGCGGCGTCAGCGAGTACGCCCCGGTGCGGGGTGTCGCGACAGACGTGTTCTTCGAGAAGAATTTGGTTTGAGAGTTATTCTGGGCGATGACGTTCTTCGCCAGGATTTCACCCACGATGGTTACGGGCGAGCCGTTACCCATATTGAAGTCACCCTCTGCGACATACACGCCGGCAGACAGACTGAAATTCCCCTGAGTGGTCAGGGATCCGTTATAGACGTTGATCTGCAGGCGCTCAGGGTGCTGGGAGTCCATATTGGACCAGGTCTTTTCAGCCGCGCAGTCCGTGTAATTGACGCAGGTCGGCCCGCCGTTCAGCGTCAGGCCGAATGCTGTCGTGGAAGAGACGGTGCTCTTGCCGAGAACATTGAGCGTCGTCTGACCGGGGCCTGCGGTGCTGACATTGCATCCAGCCGCCCAGTCGATCTGATTCACGTTGGTCTGGGAAATCAGGGCGGCCTCGACGTCCTGCGCAAAGGTGACTCCGGCGCCATTGCAACCATTCATCGACAGACGCTTGATCCTGACCGGAGCGCTGAACACAACGCTGATGCCGTTGGAAATCGATATCTGGTCGTACTCACCGCCGGGCAAGGTATACACGCTGCCGGCTTTGGTGATCGCCACTGTTCTACCGTCAAGCGTCAGCGTGTAGGGACCGTTGCCATTCGCATTGGCATTACCGCCAAGCGTATTGCCGTACTGGATCTGACCACTATTCGGAAAGCTGATGTCGAACGCCGAACTGCTTTCCACATAGGTCGGCAAAACCCGCGGATCGACAGAGGATCCGGAGAGCGACAAGGACTTGGACGTGTTGGATGTAATGTCGCCCGCAGAGGCATAGGACTGGCAGTTTTTCTTGTTCGCATCCGTCCCGGACATGACCAGCTTGCCGGGCTTGGCATTGACCTGGCTGGCGTTATAGAAAGTCGGATTGCACTGCCCGTTCTCGCCATCATTCTTGAGGTTGATCTGACCATCCCCCATGACGGAGAAAACCGCGCCCAAGCCGCTGTTAGCCGAGCAGACGGCGGCCCATGCTGGAAAACTGGCCACGTGCAGCGCAATCAGGGAGCCTGCACCAGCACGTTTGATAAGGTTGCCTGTCATGATGTTCCCCGTTCAGAATTCCTTGGCGGTCGACAGCACGACATAGCTGCCTTCCTTGATGCCGCCCGCCTTCGCGTACAAAGTGAAACGCGGCTTGCCCGCAGCCTGATTTACTCGCCCGTTGGACAGCATGCCGTCATTACTCCCGATGGCTTTGCCTTCGAAGACGATGATGTAAGAAGGCGCGTCTGAGCGGCTTTCAGCATTGCTGGCAGCCTCGATGCCTGTCGTGGGCCACGGATCGAGTGCCGGCATGTCGCCGTCCTTGCGCACGTAGTAGCCAGCGCTGGCGCTGCGCTTTGTCCGTACGGCAGCCTCGACGTCCGGGCTGGCTGCAACGAGCGCGCGGGTCTTGTCTTCCGCCTCCTTGAGCGCACCTTCGGCCATGAACATGGCACGCTGCCGGTCGCTCCATCCGGCGGCACCGCGCGCCTCGCCTGTCGCCATCGTGTAGCCGGCAGCAGCCAGCAGAGAGACAAGAATCAACATGACCAAGGCCACCAGTAGTGCCGCACCTTGTTGCCGCTGACGGCGCACGAGAACATCCATCCGGCCTTTCCTCATTGTTTGCCTCATGGGTTGCCTCATGGGTTGCCTCATTGGTTGCCTCATTGATTGCGTAAGGCGACGGTCATCTGCAAGGGCAGGTAGACATGGCTGTCAGCATCAATCGACACACCGTTGAAGCTGCTGACCGTCTGCTGACCCGCGTTGCCCACCTTTTCCGAACGCAGCAACATCTGAACGGTTGCCGAGCGCACACTCGTCCACTTTGTTGCGGAGGCGGTGACGGACGAGGCGCTCTGATCGCGCTGGGTAATGGCCCCCGTCGAACCGGTGGCCTGGTCGTAGCGCACGGCCAGGCCGACGACCTTGTCAGAGACCAACACCGGTGTGTTATCACGCGCGCTCATCCGGTACAGCCCGCTTTTCCCACCGACCTTCCCCATGAACCACCAGGTCGTGTCCAGCCTGCCGACGGAAGCTCCAGCGGAAAACAGTTCGCCGATACTCCCGTCCTTGTTGCCCTTGCCGTAGCTCGCGTCACCTTGTGCCCCCGCCGAGTGCGCCAGCGTCTGCGAAGACGAACCATCTGTAACTGTCGTGACCTGGAATTTGGCCCAATTGATGCAATCGGTGATGACGGCGATATCGTCCGCCTTGAAAGACTCCAGCGGCCTGTTCACGACGAGTGCGGCAGCCTGGCTGGACATCGCATCCTTGAGCGATGTCAGCGTTCCCGATACGCCCACGACTGCGAGGATGCTGGACTGATTGGCGAGACTCGCCGGATTTGCATCCGGCAAGGATGTCTTGAGTTTGGCCAGGCCGTATCTGGAGCCTGAATCCGCTGGCAAACCTGATTGCGAATCGAAGCCCACAATCCCGCCATCGTCTGCACTGAGCGCTTGCTCATTGTTGAGCCTCTTGTCGATGGGATTCGACACCGGCCAGCATCCGAAGTCGCCTGCAGCACGCAAGTCACGCGCAAGCGCGTCCATGGCAATGCGCCCTTCGGACTGCACGTCAACCATCTGCACCGAGAGGTTGTTCGTTACTCGCTGACCCACGAAGACAGCCAGCGCGCCGCCGACCACGATCAGCCCTAGCACCATCGCAATCATCAGCTCCACGAGGCTGAAGCCGGAAGCAAATCGACGAGTATCGAGTAAAGCGTGTCGCATGCCTATCCTGCCTCTCAATGGGAAGATGCTGCGGAAGAGGCTGCTGCCGTGGCAGCGTCATACATCTTGTAACTGGCGCTCACGGTGTCTCGCCCCGGTGGCGTCCATTGCATGCGGACTTCACAAGCGTTGAAAGTGCCCGAGGCCGCAGAGCCGCAACTGATTTTGGCTCCACCGTCCGGCAGATCACAGGCCACCCTCCTGATCCATGCCGATGAGCGGCTTGGCGTGGCGCTGGATGAGGACGACGCCGCAGCCGATGACGATGACGACGGGCAATTCTCCTTGCTGGTGATGCTGTCTATCAGCACCCAGCTGGCCCTGTCCGCAAAGCGGTCGTAAGCAATGGCATCCAGCGCGTCATGCGCCAGCGCGGAAGCAAACACGGTGTATTTGGAATCGGCGTTTTGCCGGACGCCCTCTGCCTGTAGCTTGAAAGCCCCCAGCAGCCCCAGCGAGAGCACCAGCACGGCGATCAGCACTTCGATCAGCGAGACGCCTTGAACGGATTTACAGGACATCTACCGACCCGCCAGCGTTGACACGGACACTCTTGCTGGTGTCGCCCGAAGACAGCGTGTACGTCTCCGCTGCCGTGTTATTGCCGATCCCGTTAGGAAGAAAAGTGAGCTGCAGCGCATTTCCACTCAGGGCGGCGCCTTCATAACGCTTGGAAAAATCAGTCTGGGTGAGGCAGCCCAGGACTGTCGTATCGGTCCCCTGAGCCTGTGTGATGGCCCAGGCAGCGCCATCGCAACCGCTCGCTGCATCGCCATTCACGGTCAGAACCGTGCGCCGTCCGGTCTGCACGGCAATCGAACGGGCATTGGAAGCAGCTCTTTTCAGACCGTCCGCTGCCATTTGCGCCCTGCCCGACTGGATCTGCGACGAAAAGCTGGGTACGGCAATCGCAAGAAGCACTGCCAACACCACCAGAGCCGTCAACAACTCGATCAATGTCAAACCATGTTGGGCAAACTTCCCTGAAATCTTGCTACCCATACCACCAGACCTTGCCAGCGCGTCATTGAGCCGGCCCCGAAGAGCGCTTCTGACATGCACGTCATGAAAATTGAGCCTGCGGCGCGCGATCAGTCGGACGCCGTTCGATGGCCCGCATTGGACATCATTCCTGCTATCGGCATGTTGCACTCAAAATCAAGCCCAGCAATGACAAAAATGTCACAACCAACAAAATTATAGAATCATGCCGGGCCATGCGGATTGATGGCAGACACATGCGCCGCAAGCGCGCAGCACAAAAAAAGACCAGGCATCAGGCCTGGTCACATCGTTCTAGTGCCG
This sequence comes from Uliginosibacterium silvisoli, assembly GCF_036017035.1. Taxonomy (NCBI): domain Bacteria; kingdom Pseudomonadati; phylum Pseudomonadota; class Betaproteobacteria; order Rhodocyclales; family Zoogloeaceae; genus Uliginosibacterium; species Uliginosibacterium silvisoli. Next base: position 276,430 of record NZ_JAYXHS010000001.1, read on the forward strand.
TCCACTCGAGGTCCCGCTGCGCATCGCGCGCCATCTACTGCGTTCTTCTCGGGGCCGCCGCCGGGGTTCCACTCCCCCACTGCCTGTCGGTTTGAATCTTCCCGTTCTCACTGCAAGCGGGGCGCAGCATAGAGGCTGATCGACCTCGGCGTTTGATCGAAATTGCTATTCTTCGGGCATGTCACCTTGATTTACAGAAGTGAGCTCCCAGCCCGATCAGCGCAAGCACAAGGAAAGTGCTTGCCACGGTCGTGACGGCCCCGCCGTCGTCCGCACACGCACCCACGGCGTGCGCACTCGCCACGCCCGCCTTACCCCCTCGGCATTTCAGCTCCGCGCGAAGCCGCGCCCTGCTTCGAATTGCATGAATTTATCGATCTGCTCTTACGGCATGGCATGCATCTCGCTCTAGCTGGTCTGACCGGCTAGACCAGCCAGTCGCGGCCCGCCAATGCTGGCGAGCCGCAAGCAAGCGCAACGATGCGCCTGGTGCACAGATGACACGACTCTCCAGTTTCGCCGCGCAGACGCTGCAGCGGCAGATCCACGAAGGCCAGTACCAGCCGGGCTCGTCCCTGCCGGGACAGCGCGAGTTGTCATCGGCACTGGGCATCAGCCGCACCGTGCTGCGCGAAGCGGTGTCGATGCTGGAAGCACTGGGCCTGGTGCACTCGCAACCCGGCAAGGGCGTCTTCGTCACGACCGGTCGCTCATCGAATGGCGAATTGCCGATGGGGCCGCTCGACATGCCGCCGCATGCCGTCTTCCAGTTCCGCAGCATCATCGAGCCGGCTGCCGCCGCCCTCATGGCACGCAATGCAGGCGACGCGGAAATCGCCGCATTGCAGGCCACCCAGGACCGCATGCAGACCGCGTTGCACGAGATGGATCTCGTCACGGCGGCCGATGCCGATCTCGAATTCCATCTGGCCATTGCGGAGTCCTCGGCCAATCCGATGCTCACCGCAGCCATCACCGCGCTCGAAGCGCCGATCGGCTACAGCCTGCGCCTGCCCTTTGCGAACCCCGCGGAGATCTGGGAGCCGGCCGACGAACACCGCGTCGTACTCGACGCCATCACCCGACGCGATCCCGACGCGGCCCACGCCGCGATGCGTACTCACCTGGTGCGGGCGGCCGCGCGCATCAGCATCGACTTCGAAACGCCCTGAGGGCACCGTTGCAAGGAGTTTTTCAAATGATCATCCGCACGCTTTCCACCGCCATCCTGTCGCTCGGCCTGCTCGCCTCGGCCGCCCACGCCGACGTACTGGAAAACATCAAGAAAAGCGGCGTCATCCGCGTCGCCGTACCGCAAGACTTCCCGCCATTCGGCACGGTCGGCACCGACATGAAGCCGCAGGGTTATGACATCGACACAGCAGCACTGATCGCCAAGGACCTCGGCGTGAAGCTGGAACTGATCCCCGTCACCAGCACCAACCGCATCCCCTACATCACCACCGGCAAGGCCGATCTGGTGATCTCCAGCCTCGGCAAGAATCCGGATCGCGAGAAGGTCATCGACTTCTCCGAAGCCTACGCACCGTTCTTCAACGGCGTGTTCGGCCCGGCTGACATCAAGGTCGAAGCCGCTGCCGACCTGGCTGGCAAGACCATCGCCGTGACGCGCGGCTCAGTGGAAGACCTCGAACTGACCAAGATCGCGCCGCCCACCGCCGTGCTGAAGCGCTTCGAAGACAACAACTCGACGATCTCCGCTTACCTGTCGGGCCAGACGCAATTGATCGCTACAGGCAACGTCGTCGCCTCGGCCGTGGATGAGCGCACCGACAAGCGCGACGTGCTGACGAAATTCATCATCAAGAATTCGCCATGCTATGTGGGTGTTAACAAGGGTGAGGCAGCGCTGCTCGCCAAGGTGAATGAAATCATCGGCAAGGCCAAGAAGAGTGGTGACCTGAACAAGGTTTCGGTGAAGTGGCTGAAGCATCCGCTGACGGCGGGGTTGTGATTTTCGCTCCCCTCTCCCGCTTGCGGGAGAGGGGCTGGGGGAGAGGGTTGGTCGCAAGCCCGCCGTACGTTGCAGTTCCCTCCCCCTGAGGGGGAGGGTGCCGCAGTGCGGCGGGAGAGGGGGAGTCGTGGATAGTCAACGATTGCACCCTTCCCCCTCTCCCGCCCCTGACGGGGCACCCTCTCCCTTAGGGAGAGGGAACTGCTGCGAGCGTCACGCGAAATAAGTTTTTCACCCGCAACACAAGCAAAGCCATCAGGGAGAAACCATGGCCTACACATTCGACTTCGCAGCAGTCTGGGAGTACCGCGAGCAACTCGCTACCGGTGCGCTGCACACGCTTGGCCTGATCACCGTCGGCGCCAGCCTTGGCTTGAGCCTCGGCACGCTGGGCGCGGTATCGCGCGCCTGGAAGATCAAGCCCTTCGACAAGCAGTTCACGGTCTATGTCGAACTCATACGCAACACGCCCTTTCTGGTGCAGCTGTTCTTCATCTTCTTCGGTCTGCCGGCACTCGGCGTGAAGCTGGATGAATGGACGGCGGCGATCATCGCCATGGTGGTAAACCTCGGCGCGTACTCCACCGAGATCATCCGCTCCGGCATCCAGGCAATTCCACGCGGGCAGATCGAGGCTGCGTCTTCGCTGGCCATGACGCGCACGCAGATCTTCCGCCACATCGTGCTGCGCCCTGCCCTGCAGAAGGTGTGGCCAGCGCTGACCAGTCAGGTAGTCATCGTCATGCTCGGCTCGTCAGTGTGTTCGCAGATCTCGGCGACGGAGCTGACCTACGCGGCCAACTTCATCCAGTCTCGCAACTTCCGCGCCTTCGAGACCTACATCACCGTCGCGCTGATGTACCTGCTGCTGGCCTTCGGTGTGCGCTGGCTGCTCAACAGGTTCGGCAACCGCTTCGTCGTCGTACGCAGGCAGGAAAGGACAGCATCATGATGGAGTTCTCCCTGTGGGACATCGTCCGCAACCTCATCACCGGCCTGCAGTGGACGGTTGGCCTGTCGCTCACCGCCTTCCTGCTCGGCGGCATCGTCGGCCTGCTCGTACTGGCGGCGCGTATCGGTCGCTTCCCGTGGCTACAGAAAGCAATGAAGGGCTACATCGAGCTGTTCCAGGGCACGCCGCTGCTGATGCAACTGTTCCTCGTGTTCTTCGGCATCTCGCTGCTGGGCGTCGACGTACCTGCCTGGCTCGCCGCGGCCATCGGTCTGACGCTATTCACCAGCGCCTATCTCGCCGAGATCTGGCGCGGCTGTGTCGAAGCGATTCCGAAAGGCCAGTGGGAAGCCTCATCGAGTCTCGCCATGACCTGGGTGGAGCAAATGCGCTACGTGGTGCTGCCGCAAGCGTTGCGCATCGCCATTGCACCGACGGTGGGCTTCTCCGTGCAAGTGGTGAAGGGCACGTCGGTCGCTTCCATCATCGGCTTCGCCGAGCTCACCAAGACCGGCGGCATGCTCGCCAACGCAACCTTCAAACCCTTCCTCGTCTTTGGCCTCGTCGCCATCGGCTATTTCATTCTCTGCTATCCGCTGTCGCATTTCGCAGCACGGCTGGAACGCAAGTTCCATGGCAGCGCGCACTGATATTCAACTGCTTCCCGAGGCCCTGCCATGAACGACGTCACTACAACTTCCCTCGTCCGCATCGACGCGGTACACAAACACTTCGGTAGCAACCACGTGCTCAAGGGCATCGACATGCGCATCGGCGCGGGCGAAGTGGTTGCCATCATCGGCCGCAGCGGTTCGGGCAAGAGCACCCTGCTGCGCTCCATCAACGGGCTCGAAACAATCGATGACGGTCTCATCGAAGTCGACGGCGAAAAGCTGCACGCTGGCCAGACCGATCTGCGCGCGCTGCGCCAGAAAGTCGGCATGGTGTTCCAGCAGTTCAATCTCTTCCCGCATCTGAAGGTAGGCGAGAACGTCATGCTCGCACCACAGGTCGTGAAGAAGATGAGCAAGATCGATTGCGAACCCATTGCCCGCGCCATGCTGGCGAAGGTTGGCCTCGCAGAGAAGTTCGATGCCTATCCCGACCAGTTGTCAGGCGGCCAGCAGCAACGCGTGGCGATCGCGCGCGCACTCGCCATGCAACCGAAAGTCCTGTTGTGTGACGAGATCACATCGGCGCTCGACCCGGAGCTGGTCAATGAAGTGCTCGCCGTCGTGAAGCAACTGGCAGCAGAGGGCATGACACTGATCATGGTCACGCACGAAATGCGCTTCGCCCGCGACGTCGGCAACAAGCTGGTGTTCATGTACCAGGGCAAGGTGCATGAGAGCGGCGATCCGAAGGAATTGTTTGCGAATCCGCAGACACCGGAGTTGCAGAGCTTCATCGGCGCAATCAACTGACGCCGTTGTAGGTCGGAAAAGCAAAGCGCCTTCCGACATCCTGGCCTTGAATCGAGGTTCGAGCCTTGTTTGACGCCACGATGTCGGAAGGCGCTTTGCTTTTCCGACCTACATCCGGCCCCTCCTCCCGGCCTTCGCCGGGATGACGGTTCATTCTGGCTCTCGTACTACATCGCCTCGAACGAAATTTCCTGCGCACCTTCCCAAAGGCATTTCACACCCAGCGCTCGCAGATTCTCCTTGCCCTCCACAATCGTCAGGAAGTGATTGCCCGCGAGCTGCCCCAGCTTGCTCGAGAACGAGCACGCGCCATAGGCCATGATGATTTCTGTCTCGCTGTACGGGCCGGGGTAGAACAGCACGTCGCCGACCGAGGGGTGACTGGTGTGATTCTCGAAGTCGACGCCGAGCTTGAAGTCACCCATCGGAATCCAGCAGCCCTCGCCGCTCCAGCGCACGTGGATGAGCTTCTGACGGTACGGCAATAATTTCTCGAACGCGGCGACAGTGAGTGGTGCGTCTGGGTGTGTTTCGGCGACGAAGCGGAAGCCGCCGGCGGTGATGAGTATGCGAGCCATGATTTCTTTCCAATCAAAAATCTTACACATCGTCATTCCCGCGAAAGCGGGAATCCACGTGCCCCACAAATCTGGCTTGTCGCGTAGAAGTGGATTCCCGCTTTCGCGGGAATGACGGTCTATTTTTTCTAGCTGGGAGTGCGTGGCGCAAACCACTTCTCCACGGTCGGCATGCGCCAGGCGGTGAGCTTGTCGATCAGGGCATCCGGCTCGGCCTCGATGATCATCGAGTCACAGTGCTCCTGCTTCATGAACTCCTCGTTCACTGCGTTCTGCAACATCGCGCGCATCGGTTCGAAGAAGTTGCGGATGTTGAGCGCGCCGCAGGCTTTCACGTGATCGCCTAACTGCGTGAGCGTCGCGACCTCGAACAACTCTTCATACGTCCCCAGTCCCCCGGGCAAGGCAACAAAGGCATCGGCCAGCTCGGCCATGCGCGCCTTGCGGCTCTTCATGTCGGGTGTGATCTCGTGGAGCGTCAGCGAGGCATGCAGGTGGCCACGATCGAAAAGGCGCTGGCTGATGATGCCGTGCGCGGTGCCGCCTGCTGCCAGCACCGCATCGGCAACGACGCCCATCAGGCCCTTGTGCGTACCGCCATACACCAGCGTGATCTTGCGTTCGGCCAGGGTTCGGCCGAGCGCACGTGCGCCTTCGGCGTAGGCATCGGAGATGCCGAAGTTGGAGCCGCAGAAGACGGCGATGCTTTTGATTTCACTGCTCATGATTTGAGTACTTTCATTGAGAATCCGATGGCAATCATTTTACGTCTGCAGTTAGACCTGCTCTCAGGTCGTGATGGCCTCATTGCTACGCGTCGCCCAGCCCGTCACGCGCTGTTCGATCAGCGAGGAAACGACGTAGAGCACCACGCCCATCGCCGCAAGAATGAACAGGCCGGCGAACACGAGCGGCACGTCGAAATTGCCGCTGGCGATGATCATCACATTACCGATGCCCTTGTTGGCCGCGATCGTCTCGGCCAGCACCGTGCCGACGAAGGCCAGCGTGATGGCGATCTTCAGCGATGCGAAGAGATACGGCAGTGCGCGTGGCAGGCCGACGTTCCACAGGATGTCGAGCTTGCGTGCACCGAGCACCTTGAGCACGTCCTGCAGCTCGGGCTCGGTGTGCGCCAGGCCCGTCGCGACATTCACGACCACCGGGAACATGCAGATCACCATCGAGGTGAGCACGGCTGGCACCGTGCCCGCGCCGAACCACACGACGAAGATCGGCACCACTGCCACCTTGGGAATCGACGAGAAGCCGACGAGGATGGGATAAGCCACGTCATAGGCGAGACGGCTCGCGCCGATCAGCATGCCGAGCAGGACACCACCGAGCACGCCGAGTGCGAAACCGACCAGCGTGGTGTAGAGCGTCTGCAGCGCATGCGGCCACAGCAGTGGCATCTTCAGCAGCAAGGTCGTGAACACGGCACTGGGCCGTGGCAGCACGAGGCCGGAGATGTTGAAGGCCACACAGGCCAGCTCCCACAGCAGGAACATGGCAGCGATGGCGAGGCCGGACATCAGCCGTTGGCGGGTCTGGCGCGACAGGCGCGGGGATGCGGTTTTCATCACACGGTCTCCATCATGGAATCGGTTTCTGCCTGTCCGGTGCGCTCCGCCGAGGCGAGATCGCTGCGCGCTTCGGCAATGCGCAGACGCAGCGCCTGCACGAGTTCGGAACAGTCGGGCGCGTAGCTCATCTCGACGGTGCGCGGGCGGGCGAAATCCACGCTGCGCTCTTCGAGGATGCGGCCCGGGCGCGCACTCATCACGCAGATGCGCGTGGCGAGATAAGCGGCCTCGCGCAAGTCATGTGTGACCAGCAACACCGTAGGTCGTTGCGTCATCCACAGGTTCTGCATCGTGGCCCACAGCTCTTCACGGGTGAATTGGTCGAGCGCGCCGAAAGGCTCGTCGAGCAGCAGCAGTTGCGGTTCGTGGATCAGTGCCCGGCACAGCGAAGCACGTTGCAACATGCCGCCCGACAATTGCCACGGGCGCTTGTCGCCCATGCCCTTGAGGCCGACCTGCGCGAGCAGCGCATCCGCACGCTCGGCATACTCGCCCTTCTTCTTCGCCTGATAGTCCTGACGAAAAGGTTCGACGATCTTGAGCGGCATCATGACGTTCTCGCGAATCGTCAGCCACGGCAGCATGGTCGGATTCTGGAAGGCCAGGCCGATGCGCGTGCGATGCGGGCCACCGACTTCGCGGCCATCGACGATCACGCCGCCGGAGCATGGCGACAAGAGTCCGCCGATGAGTTTGAGGATGGTGGATTTGCCGCAGCCACTGGGACCGACGAGGGCGACGAAATCACCCGTGTCGATACGCAGGTTGGTGCGGTCCAGTGCGAGCGTGGAAGTCTCGCTGTCGGCCGCGCCGAAGCGCACGGTGACGTCGCGGAGGTCGATGAATGGCTGGCTCATGATGTGCTCTCGAAAGGGGGTCAGCGCTCGTCGGCAGGCGTGACGACGTCTACCTGTGGCAACGCGTTGTTGGGGAAACCTTCCGGCACCTTCACGATGTTCTTCATGGTGCTCCAGTCGTTGCGCACATCCGGCGTCGGCATCTTCTGGATGCCCTTCACCGACTTGCCCCAGCCCACTGCGTCTTCGACGAGACGTCCATCGCGCATCACGAAGCGGCCACGCACCAGGGTGTGCACCGGGTAGCCCTTCACTGAGCGACCATTCCACGGCGAGATCTTGCTGATCGACTGCAGCTTGCCGTGCGACAGCATGCCGCTCCGGTTCATGTCGACGATGACGATGTCGGCATGCGCGCCAGCCGCGATGACACCCTTCGTGCCATACAGCCCCCAGGCCTTGGCCGGTGCGACGGCACTCCAGCGCACGTAGTCCATCAGCGTGGCGCGGCCCTTGTTCACTTCGGTCAGCATCAATGCCATCTGTGTTTCGACGCCGGGGAAGCCGCAATCGCATTCCCAGATATTGGCGCGCGTGTTTTCTTCGATGGAGTGCGGTGCGTGATCGGTGGCGATCATGTCCACCGTGCCGTCGAGCAGCGCGTCCCACAGTGGCTGGTTGTGGCGTGCATCGCGCACAGGCGGATTGACGCGCAGCACGCCGCCCATGCGGATCATGTCGGCCGTGTTGAGCAGCACGTACTGCGGGCAGGTCTCAACTGTGATGTCGACACCGCGCGCCTTGGCGTCGCGCACCAGCCACAGTGCATCGGCCGAGCTCTTGTGCGCGATATGCACCCGTGCGCCGGTCCATTCCGAGAAGTGGATGATGCGGCTCACCGCCTCGATCTCGCACACCTCGGGGCGTGCGGCGAGATGCGCCTGCGTGTCGATGCGGCCAGCGGCCTGCATGCGCTGCTGGCGGCGCGCCATGATGGATGAATTCTCGGCATGCACGACCGTGCGGATGCCCAGCGGCGCGAGGATCTCGAAAGCCTCCAGCAGCGCGCCGTCGGAAGGCGCCGGCAGATTGCCGAAGGTATTGCCGACGAAGGCCTTGAAGCTGGTAGCGCCGTTGTCGAGCAGGTCTTCCAGCACATCCACCGTGTCGTCACCGAGCAGCGCGTGTATGCCGAAATCGACGTAGGAGGCTTCAGCCGCACGCAGCTTTATCTGCAGCGCTTCGACCGTGCCGGTGGCGGGCTTGGTGTTCGGCATGTCGAAGACGGTGGTGACGCCACCCATCGCCGCGGCAGCGGAGCCGGTCTTCCAGGTTTCCTTGTGCGGATAGCCGGGGTCGCGGAAATGCACGTGGCTGTCGATGGCGCCGGGCAGGATGTACTGGCCGTCGACGCGGAATTCTTCGCGACCGGTTGGCATGATGTCGTCGTGACCGACGGCGACGATCTTGCCGCCATCGATAGCGACGGAGGCTTCGATGATGGCATCCGGCGAGACGACTTTGCCGCCGCGAATGACGAGATCAACTGTAGGCATGTTCAATTCTCTTTTCTGGCCGTCATCCCGGCGAAGGCCGGGATCCAGCGTCTTGGGTATGTGCGATGAGAGTCTCTGGATCCCGGCCTTCGCCGGGATGACGAGCGTTGGTATGTGCGGTCAGCCTCTACAACATGGCCCAACCACCATCGACTGGCAGGTCTACTCCGGTGATCTGGCGCGACACATCGCTGGCGAGGAACAGGCAGGCGTTGGCGACGTCTTCGTCGGTGGATACGCGGCGCAGCGCGTAGTCCTCGGCATGGCGCTGCATGGCTTCCTCGATGCTGATGCCATGTTGCTTCGCCATCGTGGCGCAGACCTTGTCGCGAAAGCGCGGGCCGTCGACCATGCCGGGCGCCACGCAGTTGACATTTATGCCGTGCGGGCCGGCTTCGAGCGCGAAGCTCTTGGTGATGCCGCGCAGGCCCCACTTGCTGGCGGAGTACGCCATGCGTCCGGCACGACCGCGCATGCCGAAGGTACCGCCGACATTCACCACTTTGCCGCTACGCCGCTCGATCATTCCCGGCAGCACGGCCTGCATGGTGTTGAAGCAGCCGGTCATGTTGAGCTGCACGATCTCCTCGAACTCGGCCTGGGTGTTTTCCCAGCCCGGCTTGCCGACCGTGCCGGAACCACCGGCGACATTCACCAGCACGTCGATGTGGCCGAAGTGCTCGAGGGCGTGGCGCGCCATCGTCGCCACCTGCGTGTCCTTCGTGATGTCGCAGGCCAGCACGATGGCATCGACGCCGAGAGTGCGCGCTTCCTCGGCCACCGGTTCGATGGCCGCCGTGTCGCGTCCGGTCAGCACCAGTTTCGCGCCTTCCTTGGCGAAGGCCAGGCTCACGGCGCGCCCCATGCCCTTGGCCGGGCCGGTGATGAGGACGACTTTGTCTTTGAGTGCGAGATCCATGATGTTTCCTGTTTGTTCTCAGTCTGGTTTTGCGCTTACATCTTCGAGAGACGATCGGCACGCGGTGGCAGGAAGCGGCGGTCGAATACGTCCGACACAGCGGGCTTGCGCGCCGAGGCGTCGCCATCGACGACGAGATCGATGTTGCGTTTCATGCGGACATCATCCACGTCGCCGAAGCCGATCTTGCCGATCTCGGGGTTGCTCATCTGCGTGCTGAAAGTGGCGATCAGGCGTTCGCGTTCGATCTCGCGGTTGAGCAGCGGCTCACGCTTCATGACGTATTCGAGACCGGCATCGGGATTCGCCACGACTTCCTTCACGGCGCGATTGAGGGCGCGCACGAAGCCTTCCACCACCTTGGGGTTCTCCTTCACCAGCTTGCGCGAGAAGAACACGGTGTTCGAATAGGAATCGACGCCGTAGTCCGAGTAAGGGATGAAGCGCAGATCCTTGTCGGGATTCATGCCGATGGCCTTGGCGCTGAAGGCCACGGTGAGCATGTAACCGAACACGCCGTCGACCTGGCCGCGGGTGAGCATCTGCTCACGCAGGTTGGGAGCCATATTGGTGATGCTGACCTTGCTGGCATCGATGCCAGCCGCCTTCGCTGCATCGGGGAAGAGCTTTAGCGCGCCGTCATTCACGGGGCCGCCGATGGTCTTGCCGGCCAGGTCCTTCATGGTCTTGATGGGGCTGTCCTTCTTCACGGCGATGACGAAGGGCGTGACGTTGTACATCATGTAAGCGGCGACCGGCGCCGAGTCCGGATACTTGGCCGCCATGTCGATGAGGGCCGACATGTCGCCGAAGCCAACGTCATACGTGCCGCTAGCCACTTTTGGAATCGAAGCGGCCGAGCCTTCGCCCTGGTCGATCGTCACGTCGAGACCCTCGGCCTTGAAGTAGCCCTTTTCCTGCGCCAGAAAGAACCAGGCCTGTGGGCCTTCGAACTTCCAGTTGAGCACCATCTTGAGCTTGGTCTGCGCCTGGGCGCCGACGGGTAGCAAGGCAGTGGCGGCGACGAGCGCGAACAACAATACGGAACAGGAGCGGGCGAGCTTCATGATGGATTCCTTCAAGGTTGAGGCGTTGGGGAGGGATCTGGTGAGTGAGTGGTAGTGAGCGCGGCATGCACGGCCGCACTGGTGGTGACGAAACCGTGCAGCAGGCGCACGAGAAAATGGATGGCGTCGCTGACATGTACTGGCGAAGGCGTGCTGCAGGCATCGCCGACCAGCAGGCAGTCGTAGCCGAGGAAGCCCGCGTCCTGCAGCGTCGAGAACACGCAGCGGTCGGTATTGATGCCGGCAAACAACAAGGTGGTGATGCCCTGCGCGCGCAACACGCCGTCGAGCTCGCTGTCGAAGAAGCCGGACAGGCGATGCTTGTCGACCAGCAGGTCGTTTGAAGCCGCTTGCAACTCATCGACGAGGGCCGCGCCCCAGCTGCCGCGCACCAGCGACGGGCCGTGATCTTCCGGCGAGACCTCGCCGTAACCGACGGCGTGTGCGTTGCCGCCTTTGGCTTTGTAGTGGATCGACGGTGGCAGGTTGGCGCCATCGGCGCGGATGCCCCAGTTGAGCCACAGCACGCGGCCACCCGCAGCGCGCCATGCCGGCAGCAGCTCGGATATGACGGGAATCGGCTGGCGGCAGGGCGCGATGTCGAGACCGCGCTGGCCGAACCAGCCCTGCGGGTGGCAGAAGTCGTTCTGCATATCGATCACGACCAATGCGCTGCGCGTCAGATCGATTTCGACCCGAGCGGGCTCGGCGGCGAGCGTGCAGACAACGGGTTCCGGCGTGCGACGCACGAGGCTCACCTGTTGCGGATTGCCTTGCCAGGCGTTGCAGGGCGCGCCGAAGCGCGCATCGGCCTGGGTGGCGGTAGAGCCTGGTTCGAAGGGTGTGTTCATGTTCGACATGTCCTCAGCGTAAGCAGGCAGACTGATCCTGTCTGCCGGTCATTTTTCAATGAGGCGTTGCGAAAAACGCAACGCTCGAATGGCGAGCCGCATAACCGCGGGCAACGCGCTACTCAAGCTCACTCGGCAAGCGTCAGCGCCTCGCGCAGGGCTTCCGCAAAGCGCATCGCCGGCATGGGCAAGTGGCGACCCTTGAGCTGGGCCAGCGTGAGCGCACGTGAAGCGAGGCCACGGTCTTCGATGGCGCGGGCGGTCACGCCGTCCTGCTCGCGGCCGAGCGCGGCGCCCACCTGGATCTGGAAGGAGATCGCGTCGGTGCCACGCACGAAGTTGCGCAGCATCTCGAAGGAGTTGGACTCCAACACCACGTTGGGCGCCAGCGAGCTGCGCGCGAAAAAAGAATCGAGCAGCACGCGGCCGCCGAGGCTGGCGTCGGGCAGGGCCAGCGGGTAGTTGAGGCAGTCGCGCATGCGCAGACTGCCTGCCTGCGCCAGCGGGTGGTCGGCTGCCATCACCGCGCACAGGCGCTGCTCCACCTCCAGCATCGGCGTGATGTCGGCCGACGGCTGTACGTTGTAGACGAGCCCCAGATCGGCCTCGAACTCGCGCAGCGAACGCAGCACGCTGTTGTGGTCGCAGATCAGCACGGAGAAGGAGATGCCCGGATTGGCCATGCGGAATTTCGCAATGACCTCGGGGAACACCGAGAACACCAGCGCCTGGCTGGCCGCGATGCTGACCTTGCCGCGATGCATGCCCTTGAGCTGGGCGATGTCGCCACGCAGGCGGTCGAAGTCGGCCTGCTGCGCGCGCGCGTGCTGCAGGAACAACTCGCCCGCCGCCGTCGGCCGCATGCCGCGCGCGTGGCGCTCGAACAGCTCAGCGCCCATGTCCTCCTCGAGGTCCTGCAGGCGCCGGTCTAGTGCCGAGGCGGTGATGTAGAGCGATTCCGCAGCCTTGCGGATGGAGCCGCTGCGGGCGATGGCGTCGATGTAGCTGAAGATGCGCAGGTATTGAAGCGAAGACATGGAAGCCCTTTATCGAACACGGGGTCGGTGCGAAGCCAGTGCGCTGAGCGTTGCAAAAAATCGAACGGACACATGCGAACTTGGCAATGGAAATGCATCACTCCGCCAAGGCAAGATTGGTGCCTCTTCCTCGCTTTCATGGGCCCAGCCGATGAACCAGATCGTCGATGTCTTCAAGATTCCCTGCGGCGGCCCGGCCGACCTGCGCGCCGCCAAAGCCCTGCTGCAATCGGGCGCGTTGCGCGCGCAGGACATCGTGGCCGTGATGGGCAAGACCGAGGGAAACGGCTGCGTCAATGACTTCACACGTGAGCTGGCGAGCCGCGCCTGGTGCGATCTGCTGGCGCCACTTCTGGGCACGACGCCCGAAGCGGTGCATGCGCGCGTGGCGCTCGTCATGTCGGGCGGCACCGAAGGAGTGCTGTCGCCGCACTTCACCGTGTTCGCCCGGCGGGCGTCGACGACAGACGCCCCGCGCACCGACAAACGCCTCGCCATCGGCATCGCCTTCACGCGTGAATTCAAGCCCGAAGAGCTCGGCCGCCGCGCGCAGGTGAATGCCACGGCCGAAGCGGTGACGCAGGCGATGCGCGACGCCGGCATCGACGACGCCGGCGACGTGCATTTCGTGCAGATCAAATGCCCGCTGCTGACCGCGCAGAAGATCGACGAAGCCCTACAGCGCGGCGCGCCACCCGTGACGCACGACACCTATGAATCGATGGGCGCGTCACGCGGCGCATCGGCCCTCGGCGTGGCCGTCGCGCTTGGCGAGATCGACACGGCACAAGTGCAGGACGAAGACATCCGCAGCGACTGGTCGCTCTACTCCAGCGTGGCCTCCACCTCGGCCGGCATCGAGCTCGACCATAACGTCATCATCGTCATGGGCATGAGCGCACAGGCCGACAGCGACTACCTGATCGCCCACGGCGTGATGCGCGACGCCATCGACGTGGCCGGCGTGCGCAGATGCCTGCGCGAGGACTTCGGCATCGACCCCGACACGCAGAGCGAGGCCCTTCGCCAGCGTGTGGTGAACGTGCTCGCCAAGGCAGAGGCCGCACCCGACGGCAAGGTGCGCGGCGCACGCCACACCATGCTCAACGACTCCGACATCAACTCCACCCGCCACGCACGCGCAGCTGTCGGCGCAGCGCTCGCCTCCGTACTTGGCGACACCGCGCTGTACGTGTCAGGTGGCGCCGAACACCAGGGGCCGGCAGGCGGCGGCCCCTTCGCTCTCATCCTGCGTGCATGAATTTGCAAGCAGGCACGTAACCCCACTCACAACACCACCGGTACCCCAACATGAACACCCTGAAACGCCTCACCGCCGCCTGCATGGCAACACTCAGCCTGTGCGCAACGCCTGCCATGGCGCAGGAAGCCACGAAGATCAAATTCACGCTGGACTGGAAGATTCAGGGCGTGCACGCCTGGTTCTACTGGGCACAAGACAAGGGCTACTTCAAGAACGAGAAGCTCGACGTCACCATCGACCAGGGCGAAGGCTCTGCTGCCAGCGTCACCCGCGTGATGGCAGGTGTATATCAGGCAGGCTTCGGCGACATCAACGCCATCGTCCAGAATGCAGCGACACGCCCCGCCGAAACGCCGGTCATGGTCTACATGTTCTACAACCGCGCGCCCTTCGCACTCATCACCAAGGCCGACAGCCCGATCAAGACGCTGAAAGATGTCGAAGGCAAGAAGCTCGGCTCGCCAGCTGGCGCTGCGGCGCTGAAGGTATTCACCGCACTGGCGAAGAAGAACGGCGTCGATGAGAAGAAAGTCGAATGGCTCAACATGGCGCCCAACCTGCAGGAGCAGATGCTGTTGCGTGGGCAGGTCGATGCTTCTGCCGTCTTCTCCGCCACCAGCTACATGAACCTCGCCGCGATGCAAATCGATCCGGACAAGGACATCCGCTGGATCTTCTACAACGATCACGGGCTGGACCTCTACAGCAACGGCGTGCTCGTCTCGCAGCAACTCGTGAAGGAGAAACCGCAAGCTGTCAGCGGCCTAGTGCGCGCCATCAACCGCGCGGTGAAGGAATGCATTGCCACACCTGATGCCTGCATCGACAACCTCGCGAAGAACGAACCGCTCATCAACAAAGACATCGAAAAACGCCGTCTGATCTATACGGTGAAGTCGTTGATGCTGACGCCGGAAGTCGCCGAAATCGGACTGGGGGACATCAAGGACGACCGCATGGCACGCGCCATCACCCAGCTCGACGAAAGCTACGGCCTGCCACGCAGCCCGGCGCCGGGCGAAGTGTTCAATCGCAGCTTCCTGCCTGCGAAGAGCGAGCGTATCGTGAAGTCACCGTTTTAACTTTTGTCATCCCAGCGAAGGCCGGGATCCAGCTCCACGCGACTGTCTGGATCCCGGCCTTCGCCGGGATGACGATGTTTGGTTATTGGCTCAACACATCTACTCGAAGGAACGTCGGCTCATGAGCACCGTCAATGCAGACAGTCATGCTTTCGAAGTCGACTGGCTACTCGCCCAACCCGGTGTGCAGCCCACGCAACACAGCGCGCACATCGCCATTGCCGGCGAACGCATCGCATCACTGGCGTCGACAACGCCGACCGGCAACGGCCTCATCGCCCTGCCCGGCCTCTGCAACGCGCACGACCATGCACGCGCCGTACGCGCCACGGCATTGGGCGGCTTCGACAAGCCGCTCGAATCCTGGCTCGCCTATCTGGGCGTCATTCCAGGCGTGGATGCCTACGTCTGCGCCGCCTCGTCACTGGCACGCTCGGCCCTGCGCGGTGCCGGTCGCGTAATGGTCCACTACACGCGCCAGCAAGGCCTCGTCGATCCACTCATGGAAGCACAACAGGTCGCGAAGGCTGCACGCGATGTCGGCGTGCAGGTCGGCTTTGCCGTCGCCATGCGCGACCGCAACAACATCGCCTACGGCGACGACGCAAGCGTGCTCGCCGCACTCCCCGCCGATCTGCGCGCACGCGTCAGCCCGCGCTTCGGCAAGCCGCCGCTGCCCGCGGCTGAACAGCTCGCGCTTGCCGACGCCATTGCCGAGTCCTGTCACGGCCCCGGCTTCAACGTGCAATACGGCCCGACTGGCGTGCAGTGGTGCAGCGACGCCCTGCTGCGTGCCATCGCCGAAGCCTCGGCGCAACACAATCGCCAGGTGCACATGCACATGCTGGAGACCCGCTACCAGCGCGAGTGGGCGGACCATCATCTGCCGCAAGGCATCATCCGCTACCTGCATGACATCGGCCTGCTCTCGCCGCGCCTCACGCTGGCGCACTGCACCTACTGCACGCCAGAAGAGCTGGATCTCATCGCGCAAAGCGGCGCACGCATCGCCGTCAACACCGGCTCCAACCTCGGCCTGCGTTCCGGCATCGCACCGGTCGCGCAGATGCTCTCCGCGGGCTGCAATGTAGCGATGGGGCTCGACGGCCTGTCGCTCGACGAAGACGACGACGCGCTGCGCGAACTGCGCCTGCTGCATCACCTGCACAAAGGCTGGGGCTATGAAACGAAACTCTCGCATGCGCAGGCTTGGCGCATCGCCAGCGAGCAAGGCAGGCATTCCATCAGCGGCGTCGAGACCAGCGATGCGATCAGCGTCGGCGGCCTTGCTGACATGCTCGTGCTCGACGGCCACAGCCTGATGGAAGACCGCCTCTTCGACGACGTAGAGATTCTGGATTACGTTCTCGCGCGCGCCACGGCCACCCACATCAAGCGCGTCATCGTCAGCGGCAAGACCATCGTCGACAACGGCCACGTGCTCGGCGTCGACTACCCTGCCCTGATGACAGACCTGATGGCAAGGCTGCGCTCCGCCCTCGACCCCGCTGACAAGTGGCGCGCCAGCGTGCGCGCCCTCGATGGCGAACTGGCGCAGCTTTATCACCAGCATGGTGGGCCGATGTGTTGTTGATGCGTCATTTTCTGCGCCATGATGATGGGGTGCGTGCAGGTCGGAAAAGCAAAGCGCCTTCCGACATCAGGGCGTCAAACGAAGCACGAGCATTCGCGTATGACCGGAATGTCGGAAGGCGCTTTGCTTTTCCGACCTACGCTCGCAGGAACGACGGGCCGCTGCACGCGTATGATGCGGGCATCGCACACCGGAGGCCTGCATCATGAGCACCGTCGCCAGCATCGCCATCGCACTCCTCGCCCTGCTGCATGTCTACATCCTCGTGCTGGAGATGTTCATGTGGGACAAGCCCCCTGGCCTGAAAGCCTTCCGCATGAGCCCGGAGCAGGCACGGGCAACGAAGACGCTTGCGATGAACCAGGGGCTCTACAACGGCTTTCTCGCCGCAGGGCTGTTGTGGGCCTTGCGGCTCGGCGCGGAGGGGCGTGCGATTGCGATCTTCTTCAGCGCCTGTGTGCTCGTCGCGGGTGTGTTCGGTGCTCTGACGGCAAGTCGCAAGATCCTGTGGGTGCAGGGCTTGCCGGGCGCCATCGCCCTCATCCTGTCGCTGCTCGCCTGAACCGGAGGAAGAGACGCGATGCACATCGTCATTGCAGCGGCGTTGCTGCTTGCACTGTTCGCGATGAACGCATGGGTCACCTGGCGGATTAGGCATGACCCTCTGGCCTTGCCGGCCGAGAAGCTCGGCCAGACCCTTCTGGTGTGGACACTACCCTTGCTGGGTACGCTGCTTGTCCTGCACCTGACCCATGACAAGCCGGCCCCTTCCGCCGGCGGATATGCGGAAGACATCGAGCCGGTTGAGACGATGGAGGCACTGCAGGACGGCCTCACCAGCAATGACTGGGACGCCCCGCTGGACCCCTCTTGATTGTGGCGGCGTGCGTCATATGATGTAGAGGGGCTTGCCGGGCGCGCCGGGAAGCATTCACGCACAGAGCGACGGCCTGCAGCAGCTCGGGGCTTTTGCTGATCGCAGTTTCACCATCTTCGATCCGGGAAGCCCATGTCCGAACAGAAGAAAGCCCTGCACACCTTCCGCCTGCCGGTGCTGATCCCCAGTCTCGCCATCATCTGCGTGCTGATCATTTTCTGCGCCAGCGATCCCACTGCGGCGGGCAAATCCCTGAAGTCATTGCAGCACGTAATCTCCGAGAACTTCTCTTGGTACTACACGCTGGTCGTATCGGTGTTCCTGGTGTTCCTGATCGGGCTGGCGTGCAGCAGCTACGGCAAGATCCGGCTTGGCGCCGACGATGCCGAGCCGGAGTTCAGCGTGCTCTCCTGGCTGGCGATGCTGTTTGCAGCCGGCATGGGCATCGGCCTCATGTACTACGGCGTGGGCGAACCGCTGCAGCACTTCGTGTCACCCCCGCTGACGGAGGGGCGCACCCTCGCCGCGGCCGGCGAGGCAATGACCAGCACCTTTCTGCACTGGGGCTTCCAGCCCTGGGCGATCTATGGCGTCGTCGGCCTCGTGCTTGCCTATTTCGGTTATCGCTACAACCTGCCGCTGTCCTTGCGCTCGGGCCTCTACCCCATCTTGCGCGAACGCATCAAAGGCCCCTGGGGCCATGCGGTGGATGTGTTCGCCCTGTGCTGCACCTTGTTCGGCCTGGCGCCTTCGGTCGGGCTGGGGGTGGTGCAGCTGGCGGCGGGCATCCAGCGCCTGACGGGGTGGGACACCAGCAGCCTCTCCGTGCAGCTGGGGCTCATCTTCGTCGTGATCTCGCTGGCGGCGATCTCCGCCGCAACGGGCGTCGGCAAGGGCGTGCGGCGCCTCTCCGAATTGAACCTGTCACTCGCCGTGTTGCTGATGCTGTTCGTGCTGTTCGCGGGTCCGACGCGTTATCTGCTCGGTGCATTCGCGGACAACCTCGGCAGCTATCTCGCGCAGTTCCCGATGCTGACGCTGCGCAACTTCACCTACACCCCCGAGCGCACTGCCAGCTGGTTCTCCGGCTGGACGATTCTCTACTGGGCATGGTGGATTTCGTGGTCGCCTTTCGTGGGCTTGTTCATCGCGCGCATCTCGCGCGGCCGCACGATCCGCGAGTTCGTCACGGGCGTGATCCTCGTGCCCAGCCTGTTCACCTTCCTGTGGATGACCGTCTTCGGCAACACCGTCATCTGGCTCGATCTGCACACGGCGCAGGGTGCGCTCTCCAGCATGGCCAGCAATGTCGATGCGCTGCTGTTCCGCTTCTTCGACTTCCTGCCGTTCTCCAGCCTCATGGCGGGTGTCTCCGTCTTGCTGATCGCCGTGTTCTTCGTGACTTCTGCGGACTCCGGCTCGCTGATGCTGGACCTGCTCGCGTCGCGCGATGACCAGCCCTCGCCGCTCTGGCAACGCATCTTCTGGGCTGCGCTACTGGGCGTGACGGCGGCCGTGCTGCTGGCCACCGGCGGGCAGAGTGCGCTGATGACCATGGCCCTCGTCGCAGCCCTGCCGTTCTCGCTCATCATGGTGTTGCTGATCTTCTCGCTATGTCGCGGGCTGGCGGCCGACAAGCGCCACTCGCAACGCATGCTCGCCCCTGCCACGCGCTTCTGGTCGGGTCAGCACTGGCGCGAGCGGCTGGAGAACATCCTGCAACAGCCCACTGAATCCGAGGTGCGCAGTTTCATCGCGACCACGGTCAGGCCGGCGCTCGACGAGGTAGCCCTGGCAATGCGCCAGAAATCCGTATCGGCCGAGGTACGGCAGGAGGCAGATGGCGCCATCTTGCTGGTGATCCCGCAGCCCAATCTGCGCGATTTCATCTACGGTGTCCGGCCGCGTGCACGCCAGTTGCCCGCCTTCGCCCTCAATGAGGTGCAGCTGCCCGCCAGCGAACGCCACCACACCTGGGAGGCAATGAGCTTCTTCGCCGACGGGCGTGGCGGCTACGCCATCGACTATCTGCGCAGCGAAGAAATCATTGCCGACGTGCTGGGCCAGTACGAGCGCTACCTCTCGCTCAGTCACGGCTTGCAGACGCACCTGCTCAACACCGCGCCCGCCCATCGTCGCGCGCCGGATGGCGACAGCGCCTGAACCCTGCCCGTGAATGAAAAAAGGCGGCCCGCAGGCCGCCTTTTTCGTGTCCGGAAATTACGCCAGCGACGCCATGTCAATGACGAAGCGATACTTCACATCGCTCTTCAACATGCGCTCGTAGGCGCCATTGATCTCGTCCATGCGGATCATCTCGATATCGGAGACGATGCCGTGCTTCGCACAGAAGTCGAGCATCTCCTGCGTCTCGGCAATGCCACCGATCAGCGAACCGGCAAGACGGCGACGCCCCATGATGAGACCGAAGACGTTCGGTGAAGGGTGTGGCGAATCCGGCGCCCCCACCAGGGTCATCGTGCCATCACGCTTGAGCAAAGCGATGAAGGCATCCAGGTTGTGTGGCGCTGCGACCGTATTGAGGATGAAGTCGAAGCTGCTGGCATGCGCGGCCATCTCGGCTTCGTTCTTCGAGATCACGACTTCGTGGGCACCGAGGCGCAAGGCATCTTCTTTCTTGCCGGGCGACGTGGTGAACAACACCACGTGCGCGCCCATGGCCGCAGCGATCTTCACGCCCATATGGCCGAGTCCGCCGAGGCCGACGATGCCGACCTTGTGCCCCTTGCCGACTTTCCACTGGTGCAGTGGCGAGTAGGTGGTGATGCCTGCACACAGCAAGGGCGCCACGGCGGCGAGTTGATCCTTGTGCGAGACGCTAAGCACGAATTTCTCGTCCACCACGATGCTGCTGGAATAACCGCCGTAAGTGTTCTCGCCGCCGCCATACAGCGGCCCGTTGTAAGTGCCGGTGAAGCCCTTCTCGCAATACTGCTCGAGGCCTTCGGCACACGATGCGCAGGTCTGGCAACTGTCGACCATGCAGCCGACACCAACCGTGTCGCCTTCCTTGAATTTCTTGACGGCCGAACCGACGGCAACGACCTTGCCAACGATCTCGTGGCCAGGCACCGAGGGATAGATCGTGTTATGCCACTCGTTACGCGCGGTGTGCAGGTCGGAGTGACACACACCGCAGAAGAGGATCTCGATGGCGACATCGCTGGCTCCCGGCATGCGGCGCTCGAAACTGTATGGCGCAAGCGGATCGGTTGCTTTCAAGGCAGCGTAGGCACGGGTCTGGGGCTTGTACTGGGTCATGATGAACTCCGATCAAGAGGGTGGGAGAAGGAAGGCATGAAGATACGCTACGACTCTTGAAGATAGATGTCGTCGCAAAAAGTTCATCCCTGAACCGGGCGCCCGTCGCGCCGCCGGTCATGCCACGCAGATTGCCCAATGGCGGAAAACCTACAGTATCCGGTTGAACCACAACAAGCTCAGCACCGCAGAGAGCACTGACAGCAGCGCGGCTGCAGCGGAGAAGAAAGCGGTGATCTCCATCTCCTTGGTCTGCAGCACGAAGCGCGCGTTGAGCGATTCGTAGATCTTCTTCAGGTCGACTGCATTGCCCGCATAGAAGTACTCCGCCTCGGTTTTCTTGGCGACAGCCTTGAGGGTTTCCTCGTCGAGGCGCACGCGCATCGACCAACCCTCTATGCCGATGGTCTCGCCTTCAACGGTTCCCACCCCTACCGTGAAGACACGCACGCCACGGTCGGCAGCCATCTTGGCAGCATCGAGCGGATCGGGGCCGACGGTGCGCTGGCCATCAGACAGCAGGATGATGGCTGCCGAGGTAAAGGAGCCTGGCGGCACAGGCTTGAACTCCTTCTTCCCTGCGCCGCCGGGGCGCTGACCAAGCGGCGTGTTCTGCCCTTCATTGTTTTCGTTGTGGTCGATATTGGGATCAGTGTCGCGCCCATAGCTCAGTGCGCTGACGTCGATACCTTCTTCCGGAAACAGGGTTGCCAGCGACAGGATGAGGCCGCTGCCAATGGCGGTGCCGCGCTGCAGCTGGAAACGGTCGATGGCGGCGAGCAGGTCTTCACGATTCTGCGTGGGGGCCTGCACGACCGAGGCGGTGGCGGCGAAGGAAACGATGCCGATGCGCGTGCGTGCCGGCTGCGCATTGACGAAGGCGCGTGCCGCTTCCTGCGCGGCAACGATGCGCGTCGGCTTGACGTCGGGCGCGCGCATGCTGCCCGAGACATCCATCGCCAGGATGATGGTCTCCTGTTGTGAGGGCATGCGCACCACGGCCGTCGGCCGCGAGATGGCGAAGATCATGAGTGCGATCGCCAGCAGGAACAGCACGGGCGGAATATGCCGACGGACTTTGCTGCCGACACCGATGACTTCCCTGACCATGCTCAGGCTGGCGTAGCGCAGCGCGACCTTCTTCTTTCGCCGTAGCAGGAAGACGTACAGCGCGATCAGAGCGGGCACGAGCAGCATCAGCCACAGGGCTTCGGGCCACATGAATTTCATTGACGTACCCCCCGGGTCGCTGTGAGGTGTGCAGGCAGGCTGCCGCCCGCAGCAAGCTGGCTGCGGCGTTTGCGCAGGTCGGCAAAGCGCAGCAGGGCGTCGGCCAGATCGTCGTCGGTGCATAGCTCCAGCGCGTCCACGCCGACCTTGGCGAAGTTGTCGCGCAGCGTGTTCTCGCGCCGCTCGGCGGCAGCGGCGAAACGTCTGCGGAAGCCGGCATCACTGGTATCGACGAAGAGCTGCTCCCCGGTCTCGGCGTCCTGCATGACGACCATGCCAAGATCAGGCATGTCCATCTCCAGCGGATCGTAGAGACGTACCGCGACGACTTCGTGCCGCTGGACGAGCTGCGCCAGCGGCTTGTCCCAGCCAGGCGTACTGATGAAGTCGGACACCACGAAAACCAGCGAGCGCCGCGGGATGATCTGTGCCGCACTGCGCAGCAGGGTCTGCAGGTCGGTAGCCGCCGAGGGCTTGGCCTTGGGACGATTGAGCATGCTGTGCAGGATATGCAGGATGTGGCGCCGCCCCGCCCCCGCCGGAATGACCGTGTCGACCTCGCTGCCATAGAGCAGCGCGCCTATGCGATTGCCATGTCGCGTCAGCAGGCGCGCCAGCACCGTGACGAACTCGGCAGAGACGGCGCGCTTGTGCGTGTCCTGCGAGCCGAAATCCACCGAGGGGCTGAGGTCGAGCAGGAACCAGGCGGTGACTTCGCGATCTTCATGGAAGTCGCGCACGTAGGGCGTCTGCAGCCGCGCGGTGACGTTCCAGTCGATGTGGCGCACATCGTCGTGGTACTGGTACTCGCGCAGGTCGGCGAGGTCCAGCCCGAAGCCACGGAACAGCGTGCGGTAGTCGCCGTGCAGCAGCCCGTCGAGCCGCCGGATGACGGTCCACTCCAGACGCCGCAGGATGGTCTCGGCGCTCTGCGCGACCTCACCCGGCCCCGCAGCAGCGCGCTCAGGCTTTTGCAGGGACACTGACATGGCTCTCCAGAGGTTTGTCCGGCGCGGGGATCTTCTGCATGACCTTGAGGATGATCTGATCGGCGCTGAGCCCTTCCGAGAGCGCCTGATACGACAGCACGAGGCGGTGGCGCAGCACGTCGGGCACGATGTCCTGCATGTCCTCCGGCAAGGCGTAATCACGCCCGCGCAGGAAGGCCAGCGCACGCGCGCCTTCGACGAGGTGAATGGTGGCGCGCGGGCTGGCACCGAAAGAGATGTACGGCGCGAGATCAGCCAGGCCATGTCGCGCCGGATCACGCGTGGCCGATACCAGCCGCACGGCATACTGCATGAGCGCCGGTTCGACGAAGCTTGCGCGACACACCTGTTGCAATTCAGCGAGTTGCCCGGTCGATGCCACGGCAGCGACCAGCGTGGCAGCGCCGGTCACGCGCTGCACGATGACGAACTCCTCCTCGTCCGTCGGATAGCCGACCAGCACCTTCATCATGAAGCGGTCGACCTGCGCCTCGGGCAGCGGATAGGTGCCCTCGGTTTCGATGGGGTTCTGCGTCGCCATGACAAGGAAAGGCGACGGCACCTTGTGCGTTTCGCCAGCAATCGTGACCTGCCCTTCCTGCATCACTTCGAGCAGCGCGCTCTGTACTTTCGCTGGCGCGCGATTGATTTCATCGGCCAGCAGTAGATTGGTGAACACCGGCCCGAGCACCGTGGAGAAATCGCCCGTGCGCTGGTTGTAGATGCGCGTGCCGACCAGATCGGCTGGCACGAGGTCGGGCGTGAACTGGATGCGCTTGAAATCGCCGCGAATGGTATTGGCCAGCGTCTTGACGGTCAGCGTCTTGGCCAGGCCCGGCATGCCTTCAACAAGCAGATGGCCCTTGGCGAGAATCGCCACCAGCACGCGTTCGAGAAAGTGATCCTGGCCGACGACGACCTTTTTCACTTCGTAGAGGATGCGCTCCATGAGCGATTTCACTTCAGCGTCGATCTCGTTGCTCATGCACTTCGCCTCCTCACAGTGGAACTGCAAACATGGCCCTGCTACCCACAAGCTAGAACGGTGAAACCCCCACGGCGCCCGCTGCCTCCTCGATCGGTACGGCGAAACCCAGCCCGACAAAGAAGCCCTCGTTGTGCGGGTTCAGGATGGCCGTGACGATGCCGACGACCTCGCCCCGCAGATTCACCAGCGGCCCACCGGAATTACCCGGATTGGCCGCCGCATCGAACTGGATCAGGTTGCTCAGCGGACGCTCGCCCTTGGGCGTGCGGAATTCGCGCTTGAGTCCGGAGATGACGCCGGCCGAGGCCGACGGACCGAAGCCGAAGGGGAAGCCGACAGCGACGACGTCGTCACCGGGCTTGAGATCGGCCGTCGATCTGAGCGTGGCCGCAACCAGATCGTCTGGAACCGTCTTCGCCTGCAGTACGGCGAGGTCATGCTGCGGTTGCAGGCCTACGACAATCGCGTCGGACTCAGTGCCATCGGCGAAGACGAGGTTGATGCGCTCATTGCCGGACACCACGTGCAGATTGGTCAGGATGAGCCCCTTGTCCACCACCACCACGCCCGTACCGACACCGCGCTCGAACTCGCCCACCTCACCGGTCTTGGGGTTCTTGCCGCGCGCGTAACCGCGGACACGCACGACCGAGGGACGAACCTTCTCGTACGCCCGCGCGGCATTCGAGGGCAGTGGCTTCTTCTCCAGCGAACGCCGCACGGCGGTATCGATATCGCCCTGCGTCAGCAGCTGCGGCGCGGGCGTCCAGTGCGCATGCGCCAGCACCACGCACAGGGCGATCACGGCACTCAGGGTCAGCAGGGAAATCGTTGGATGACGGTGATACAGCGCGGACAGGCGGCGTGTCTTGCGCGGGGAGGGGGAGGGAACAAGAGAAGGATCGGCGGGATTGGCCGCAGCGGCCCGCGATTCCGGTGGCTCGGGCGATGGAGCGGTCGGGCTGGCAGGCGCATGCGCCCCACCCCGCGAACCTGTTGCCTGCGCAGAACCCGCGGTCGCACGCGACCGGCCGGAACTGCTGTAGAGCGTCACTCGCTTCATGCCGCACCCCCTGTCGCTGCTGCAATCCCGCACAAGCAGGATCAGGCCCGATGAGTTTTGGCTAGTTTCCTCCTGCGCCGCCGGGTGGGCAAGCCCGGGCGGTACGACCAGCCGCTGCTCTGCAAGCATTCTGCGACACGCCCTGCCCGGCCTGCTACCCGGGCTTCTGCGTACGGCAATCGCGGTCTGCTGCAGCGACGGCATGCTGGCGACATGCCATCGGACTTCCTCTGGACAGCGAAGCTACGCTATCGTTCCACAGAGGTCGGCACAATGAAGATTGGTACCTGAAGCCCGCTTAAGCCGCCTCGCCCACCGCGACAGGAGGAACCCATGGAAACCATGAAGAATCTGCAGCGCCGCTTTGCCGCACTCGCCCTGGTGCTGTGCTCAGTCAGCTTGATGATCGCCCCAGCCGCCGCGCAGGACGTGCCCAAATCGAAAGACCACCCGCTCCTCACGCGCTACCCCGACTCACGCATCGTCGAGTACGCACACAATTTCAACTCGGTCGAATTCACCGTCGGCGCCCCGAAGAACGGCCAGCCACAGCGCAAAGCCATTGAAGGCGATACGACCAGCATCCTGTATTTCCATAACAGCATCGAGAAACAGCCAAGCGCGCTCCAGGTAATCCGCAACTACGAAAATGCGATCAAGTCCATCGGCGGCGAGGTCGTGTACGAACGCCTGCCACGCGATGGCGACGGTGGCGAAGTCACACTGAAAGTCACGACAGGCGGCAAGGAAGTGTGGGTACGCATCGAGCCCGGCATCTTCAGCGCGCCGACACAGAGCTACACGCTACAGGTGGTTGAAATCGCAGCCATGCAGCAGGTCGTGACGGCGAACAAGCTGCTCGACGAGCTCAACAAGAACGGCTTCATCGCGCTCTACATCAACTTCGATACCGGCAAGGCAGACCTGAAAGCCGACGGCCAGGCGACGGTGAAAGAAATCGTTGCGATGCTGAAGACCGCTCCTTCCTTGAAGATCGCCATCGAAGGCCACACCGACAACGTCGGCCAGCCTGCGGCGAACAAGACCCTGTCCGAGAACCGCGCGAAGAGCGTGATGAACGCCATCGCAGCGGCGGGCATCGATGCCAAGCGCCTGTCCGCTGCGGGCTTCGGGCAGGAGAAACCGATTGCGGACAACCGCAGCGAGGAAGGTCGGGCGAAGAACCGGCGTGTCGAGCTGGTGAAGAAGTAAGCGACCACCGTTGCAAGAAAAACAAGGGACACCATGGCACCAGCGCTGATCGTTGTTTCCGCTGCATTCAGCATCGCATCGATTGTCCTGTGGCTACGTCTGCGCGCCGCACGCAGGGCCGAATACATCCGTAGTTTCACGCTGCCTCATGGCCTGTTTGAACGCCTGCAAAAGCATCACCCGCAACTGACGCTGAAGGACTGCCAGCTTGTCAGCAAAGGGCTACGGCAGTTCTTTCTGGCCTACCTGAAAGGTGGCCGACAATACGTCTCGATGCCGTCACAGGTTGCCGATGACCTGTGGCATGAGTTCATTCTCTATACGCGAAACTATCAGCAGTTTTGCCGCAAGGCCTTCGGAGGCTTTCTTCATCACACACCTGCTGTAGCGTTGCGCTCGAGCAAGCAGGGCAATGCAGGGCTAAGGCGATGCTGGTTGCATGCGTGTCGTGACGAGCTGATCAACCCGACAAACCCCACGCGCCTGCCCTTGCTCTTCGCGCTTGACGCCAAACTGGCCATCGTCGGCGGGTTTCAATATGAGGCGAATTGCCAGGGGCTCAAGCGTCAGTCTGTCAGCGGAGACAGCGCAACACCCATCTACTGCGCCGGAGACTTCAGCGACACGAGTATCGACGGAGGCATTGACGGGTTCGACTCGTTCGACAGCTCGGACTCGTCGGACGGCGGAGGTGGCGACAGCAGTTGCGGAGGCGGCTGCGGTGGCGACTGAACACGAATGCATGTGCGCCAGCAGAGCACCCGTACGGGAGAGTAAATGACTTCGTATTTCGGTATCGACTGGCTGGCGATGTGCCTGACCTTTACTGCGATCTACTTGCTTGGCAACAAGAGCAGGAAAGGTTTCGTGGTCATGATGCTGGGCAATCTTTGCTGGACGGCAATCGGCATCTGGGCACACAGCTACGCCATGATCATTGCCAACCTGGGTTTCTTCTCGATGAATGTACGCGCCTTCGTCAGGTGGGCGCCTCCACCCTCTTCAGCAGCATGAACACCGACGGATCGGCACCCACACAACCGAAGCAGAACCACGCGTGCCCGCTTTGCGGTGGCCCGAACGGCTGTGCCGTGGCACAAAGCGGCAGCTTCGATGTGCCTTGCTGGTGTCGCGAGCAGAAGATCGATCCAGCCGTGCTCGCGCGGATTCCCGCCGCGCAGAGAAACCTGTCCTGCATATGCGAGCGCTGTGCTCGCGGAGTGCCGGACAAGCAGGGCTGAGCGGCGATGCCCACCATCCTCACGCATCCTGCCGTGCCGCTGGCGATCGGCATCGGGCTGGGCACTGGCGTGATTTCACCGCGCCTGCTGCTGGCCGGCGCGGTCGCTTCCATCGTGCCGGACCTGGATGTGATCTCGTTTCACTTCGGGATCGCCTACGGCTCGGAGCTGGGCCATCGCGGCTTCAGTCATTCGCTCGTCTTTGCATTGCTGGTCGCGACATTCGGCGCTTTGGCCTGGCGAACCTTGCGCAGCCGGCCACTGACGGCATTGCTCTTCCTGTTCGTGGCGATGGCTTCGCACGGCGTGCTCGACAGCTTCACCAACGGCGGTCGCGGCATCGCGTTCCTGTGGCCGTTTTCGGCCGAGCGCTTCTTCGCGCCGTATCAGGTGATCGAGGTGTCGCCGATCGGCGCAGCCGGGCTGTTCACCACGCGCGGAGCGCGCGTGCTGATGTCGGAATTGTTGTGGGTGTGGTTGCCCTGCGCGCTATTTGCGCTGGCTTTGTGGGACACACGACGCAGCCTGCGCCGGACCCCGGATGTCAGTGCGGGCCGACTTCCTTGAGGAACTTGTGGCGCTCGTCGAGGTTGCTGATGTTGTCGGCCAGCAAGGCGTAGAAGACCTGCAGGCTGGTCGCCTGGCGCGCGGCTTTCTTGACCATGACGCCCGCAATCGGGCCGATGTACTTCGCGAGTTGCTTCGACGCAGTGTCGATCGTCTGCTGCGAGAGCGGCTCGATATTGCCTGCCAGCTTGGTGTTGGTAAGCACGCGTGTGCCGGCGGCAGCGCTCCCTGCCATCACGCCCGAGGCAGTAGGCGCTGGCGTGACGCCGAGACGCGTGATGCCGCCAAGGAATTCACGCCGCGCACCTTCGGAATCCAGGTTGTTGGCAAGCATGGTGTAGAGCTCGTGCACATCGGCCGTCGATGACGCCGCCTTGCGCACGATGATCTTGGCCATCGGCCCGATGTGCGCAGCCAGCTGGCGCTCCACATCGCGCAAGGTGTTCTCGTGCCAGTTGGTGATCATCGACTGCGTGCCGGTTGCCGGCGCGCTGGTCTGCTGCTGGCCACCGGGGCGGCTGGCCGCTACGCGCTCTGCCCGCGCCCGCATCGCGGCCATATTGGCCTGCACGGCTTGCGCGGTGAGCACCACCGTCTGGTCCGAGACGGTCATGCTGGCCGGGCTCAGGAAGGTCGTTTCGTGCGCCCGCTTGATGGCCTCGCTGAATTTGTGCGCCGTCTGGAAACGGTCCTCCGGCAGCTTGGTCAGCGATTTTGCCGAAACAGCGTCGAAGGCTAGCGGCAACTCGGGATTGATCGATGAAGGCGGCGCCTCGACTTCGTAGCAGACCTTGGAGGCCATGCTCTCCATATTGCCAACGAAGGGGCGCTGACCGGTCAGCATCTCGTAGAACACGACGCCTGCCGAGAACACGTCGGAGCGGCGATCCGCCAGCAGACCCATGAACTGCTCCGGCGCCATCGAATTCGGCGTGCCGATGATGGAGCCGACCATGGTTAGGTTCGAAGTGTCGAGCCGGGCAATGCCGAAGTCGGTGATCTTGACCTTGCCATCGCTGGTGATGAGCAGGTTGGCCGCCTTGATGTCGCGGTGCGTGACGCCCTGCTCGTGCGCGTAATCCAGTGCAGCCAGTAGCTGCAGCATGATGCTGATGATGTCGCCCAGCGGAATCTTCTTGTTGTGCTCGCGCAGGAACTCGTTGAGCCCGCAACCGGCAACGTACTCCATGGCGATGAAGGACACGTCCTCGTCTTCGCCATAGTCGTAGATGGCCACGATGCCTGGGTGATTGAGACGCCCGGCGGCGCGCGCCTCGTTCTTGAAGCGCTCGACCATGCCCTCGCCCTGGCCGTCCTCAAGCAGCTCCTTGCGGATGGTCTTGAGGGCGACCGTGCGTTCGATGACGGGATCGACCCCTTGGTAGACGGTACCCATGCC
Source organism: Uliginosibacterium silvisoli (assembly GCF_036017035.1). Lineage (NCBI taxonomy): Bacteria > Pseudomonadati > Pseudomonadota > Betaproteobacteria > Rhodocyclales > Zoogloeaceae > Uliginosibacterium > Uliginosibacterium silvisoli. The sequence continues at coordinate 305,960 of NZ_JAYXHS010000001.1, forward strand.
GCCCTTGCCGAGGACGCCAGTGATCTCGTACTTACCCAGTTTCTTGATGTCAGCCATGGTCGATCAGTACTTCCTGTTACTTAGCCTTCGAGCATCTTCAATGCGTGAACCAGACTCTTGCGCATGCGGCTGAAGGACTCGGCCAGCGTCGCGATTTCGTCGCGGCCACCGGTGTTGAATTCTTCGGCATTCATGTCGCCCAGACTGACCTTATCAGCGAGACCGGCGAGCTTGTTCACCGGGCGCACGACCAATGTGATCAGCAACACATTGAGCAGCAGGAAGATGAAGGCGCCCAGCGCGATCAGCAAGCCCATGAACACCTTGAAGGTATTCCAGGCGCGTTGCACCGGTACGTCCATCGGCACCGAGACGATCTGCGCGCCCACAACCTCGTTGAGATTCCAGCCGAAGCCGTTGGCGCTGCCGTACTTGTCGATCATCGACTTCGGCGCAGCATCAGCCGTGCTATGGCAGGTCAGGCAGCGTGGATCCTTGATCTGCAGCGGACGTGCGAGGTACAGATTGCGGCCAGCAGGCGTTTCACGATCGCCGATGATTTCCTTGGCTGTTTCCTGGCCGCTGTTGTTGCGGAAGTTGTTGACGATGTCCGCCTCCCAGTCTGTCGCGCGATCGCTCAGATTGGTCGGATTCAGCGTGGCTTCCTTGTAGGAGTACTCCGGGTACTGTTTGCGCAGCTCGGTGAAGTAAGCGTTGGCGGCATAGGCCGATACCGATTGCGGCAGGAATTCATACTTCATCTGCGTGTCGAGCAAAGGCTTGATCTGCGCGCTCGTATAACCACGCACAGCCAACGCGCCTTGCATCATGATGCGCGCGTTCTGCAGGATTTCTTCCCGCGCATTGCGCTGCAAGACTTCGTGCGATACGAAGCCGGCGATGCTCAGCCCGATGATGAAGACTACGCTCAAGGCGAGATTGAATTTGACGATCAGTTTCACGTTGCAGCCCCGTTCTTGTGTGGAGTTGATTTAATAGTTGCAGGCGTCAGTTAGCGGCTTTGGGCGGATGCAGGATCTTGTCCCATTCCGGATGGCTTTTCAGATGCGCATCGAGTTGCTGGCGGAAGGCCGAATCTGACAGGCGCGACTCGAAACGCCTCACAAAACCCGTTCGCCAGGCAGGCGCAGCCGTCAGCCAGTCGGCAACGTCTTCATAGCTGACCGGCCCCGTCGATTTGGCCTCAACGCTGCGGTCCTTGAATCGCTCGAGACGCGCCGGCAGCGCATCCTTGAAAGCACCCGGCATCGATGCCAGGAATGCCTCCGACGGCCGCGGCTGCGATGTCGCAGGCTTGTCGGCCGAACGCATCACGAACTGGCCCGCCTTGGCGGCCGACAAGCCCGAAGCACGCCCTTGCTTGTCGGTCGTGCCGACATTGGCAGCACCCGATTCGACAAACACCTCACCACTGGTCTTCGTGCCATGCATGATCAGGCTCGCCGTCTTCAGCGTAGACGCCTGCATGAGACTGGTGACGCCATAGTCAGCCGCGTCGCGCGCCTGCACTTTCAGCCAGCCATCGAGCAACAGCACTTCCGGATTGTTCGTCTTGCCCGTCTGGCGCGACAACATCACGCGCGTCGCGTCCCCCAGAGCAATCACGGTGCCGTCTGAAAACTCGACCAGCGCAAAGCCGGGTTTCGCGGTTTCGACGATGTCCGTCACCTCCACCACCGCCCCCTGGGCTCCGACCAGCGTGGAAGCGCCGCGAAGTACGCGCACCTTCCCCTCGGTGAAAGTGATCTTGCCCACGGCTTGGGCAAAGACCTGCAACGGCAACAACAAGGCAATGAAAAGGCAATAACGAGAAAGCATGAGCACCTGGAGGTCTGGCGAAATCGGGTTGGTTGAGCTGGGGTATTCGCAGCCGGGTCGCGCCGCAAGCCGGGCTTGGGAGAGTCGCGACACGCTTCGCGTACAGTGTGCTGACTGGATATTGCACGCAGGTTCATACCTAGCCGCGCGCAAGCCCATTGGCACCGGGAAGCGAAGACGCCTCATGCTAGGTTCCGGGCACAGGGCTGTCAAACAAAGCTTGCGCTAAAAGCCCCGTCATTGCGGGATGACTCGCCGATTGCACACTTGTTGCCTCCGTATGGCCATGCGCCAGGATCGTCCACCCGCGGTACCCTGCAAACCGCGGCGCCACCCCGTCCGCCGCTCGAATCAAGGAGATGCCATGTCTGCCAATGCAAGGAACACGCGCGCCACGCTGATCCCCTGCCTACGTTATCGGAATGCAGCGGCGATGATCGAATGGCTGTGCGGCGCCTTTGGTTTCGAAAAACACGCCGTCTATCCGAATGCGGACGGCAGCATCGCTCACGCGCAGCTGAGTTTCGGCAACGGCATGATCATGCTTGGCTCCGTGCAGAACGGCTCGGAATGGGGAGGGCTGATCAAGCAGCCCGACGAGATCGGCGGAGCGGAAACGCAATCAGCGTATGTCGTGGTTGCCAACGCCGACCTCGTCCATGCGCAAGCCCTGGCAGCTGGTGCAGAAATCGTCATCGACATCAAGGACGAAGACTACGGCGGTCGCGGCTTCAGCTGCCGTGACCCGGAAGGCCACCTGTGGAATTTCGGCACCTACGATCCGTGGCAAAGGTAAGCTTGGCGCCTCACACCCCGAGGACGAAGCATGAAACAGGCATGGCCGGGACTCCTGGCATTGGCAGCGGTCGGCGCAGCACTAAGCGCATGTAGCAGCAGCCCAGGCAAGGAGACCCCACACAAGCCCATCATCACCCTGGTCGGCGACTCGACGCAAACAGACAATCAGGGCTACGGCCTAGGTTTCTGCGCCAATCTCACGCGCGAGGTCGAATGCGTCAATCGCGCCAAAGGTGGCGCCAGCACCAAGACCTATCTGCGCGACGGCTACTGGAGCAAGGCTCTCTCGCCAAAGCCCGACTGGATGCTGATCCAGTTCGGCCACAATGATCTGCAGAGCGCGGCCCATGCCGATCGCGAAACGGATATCAAGACCGAATACCCCGCCAACCTGCGTAACTACATCGCTCGCGCTCGCGAACAGGGCATTCACCCCATCCTGGTGACGCCCATCTCGCGCCGCTATTTCGGCCCGGACGGAAAGATCCATTCCGACCTGACCGAGCACAGCGAAATCGTGCGCCGCATCGCGAAGGAGCAGAACGTACCGCTGATTGATCTGCAGCAACTGAGCATAGACAAGCTCGAGCAGATCGGCGAAGAGCAAGGCAACACGCTCGGGCTGACCAAGATCGTGGACGGCAAGACCGTCCCGGACAAGACGCACTTCAATACGGCAGGTTCCTACGTCTTCGGTCGTATTGCGGCCGAAGCCATGGGCCGCGCCGTGCCGGAATTGGCGCGCTATGTGCGCCCCGAACCCGCAGTGCGCTAGACACGCCACCATGACACGACCGGCAGCTCCCCTCCGCGCGCTCCGCCACCTGTTGGCCGGTGCCGTGCTGACACTCACGGCAAGCTATGCCACGGCGGCCGGCAGCCCCTGCATGCAGGTGGCCGGCCCGCCCATTCCCGATCTGCGCAGCGCGCTCGTGGGGGCACAGCGCGGCATCGTTGCAGCGGAGCCGGGCAGCGTCCCCGGTAAAGTCAGCCCGGCGGGTATCCAGACATTGCGCACCGCCTATGCCCGCATCTCGCAGGCAGCGAAACTGTCGCCCGTCCTGCTCCTCTGCGACAGCAAGCAGCTGAACGCTTTCGCCGGATACCTGCGTGCAGACCTGCCTGCCGTCGCATTCGAAGCGCAGCTACTGACGTTCCTGCAGGACAATGAGGGGGAAGTCGCCTCGGTGCTTGGCCACGAGTTCGCGCACATCCTGCTCGGTCACGCCCTGCAACGTGCACGAGCGGAGGCGATCCTGAGCAGGAGCGATGCCTCACCCGAACAGAAACAACTGGCCTTCAGCCGTTTCAGCCGCGAGAAGGAATCACGTGCGGACGAAAAAGGCTTTTCGCTTGCCGTCAGCCTGGCCGGCTATCCGGCCGACAGCCAGCAAAACGCTGTCGGCAAATTGCTGCGTGAGTCCGGCACTACGCACGCCACCTACCTCGACAGCCATCCCGGTTGGCTCGAACGCAAGAACAAAGCAACTCACCTCTCCTCCAACCAGCACTACATCGCGCAGGCGAGGCAACTTGGCCGTACGCAGAACATGCGCGCCCTTGGCGAACTGACGCAGACCTGGTTGCAAGCCTTTCCTGATAGCGGAGCCGGCTGGTATTACCGCGGCATTTACCTGATCCGGCAGAACAAGAACGGCAGCGGCGTGACCAAGGCATTCGAAACCGCGGTCAACAACTACCTCGGCAGCACTGACCTCGGCGCACTGGCGCAGGAGGACGAGGCCGAAGTCGACTACGCGTGGTTGCAGCTATGTAGCGCCCTGTTTGCCGAGGGCTATCGCGAAGAAAGCCTGAATTGCCATGGCAGGATCAGGAGCGCCGCCCTCCGCGAGGACTTTGCGCGACGCACTTTCGATAGTCACGTCATCGTGGCAGGCGACCGGCAGAACCGCTCGGATATCTGGCTCGCCCGGAGCGCCTCCGGCAGCAAGCTCATCACCAACGACGAGTCGATCGCGGCCAGCAACAAGCAATACGCAAAACTGCCCCCGACCTGGACGGCCATGCGCTTCCCCGCGGCAAACATGCAGGACAAATAGCAAAACCGCGCCCGGCCTCACGGCGCAGACGCGGTTATTCGAGCAGGGCGGGATGACCGAATCTCACTCAGCCATCACGCAAATGCCTTCGTTCAGGCCGCCTGACGCTCGACCAGCTGTGGCGCGGTGCTGCCGCCGATGACGATCTTGCGGGGCTTCTTCGCTTCCGGTACTTCACGCACCAGCTCGATGTTGAGCAAGCCGTTTTCGAGCGAAGCGTTGGTCACGCGCACATGATCGGCCAGCTTGAAGCGGTGCTCGAAATCGCGTGCGGCAATACCGCGGTGCAGATAGGCACGGTTCGCTTCGCTGCCCTGCTTGCGGCCAACAATCTTGAGCGTGTCATCGACGGATTCGATCTCCAGCTCGCTGTTCTCGAAACCGGCAACGGCCATGCTGATGCGGTACTGATCTTCAGAGACCAGTTCGATGTTGTAAGGGGGGTAGCTGGGCTGGTTGTCGCTGCGCAGGGCCGCATCGGCCAGCTGTGCCAGGCGATCAAAACCGATGGCGGAACGATACAGGGGAGCAAAATCAAATGAACGCATTTTCAATATCCTCATAGTCAAGCGATAGAAGTGTGTAGCCTCTCTTGAGCGCCGTCACAGTTCAAAAATGGGGATATGGATGAGGCTTTCAAGCCCCTTGAAATTACGCAGATAGCCCTTAAATGAAGGGGCTTTGCGCAATCACGCGACGTCTTCTACAGGTTGCAGAAGGTCAGTTCGAAAGGCACATCCGTTTCAAAGGCGCGTGGCCGGGCCAGGAATTCCGGCACCACGAAACGGATGTTGAATGCATATTTGTTGGCGCTGATCTCGGGGATGCAGCCTTCATCTTTCGGCACGCGCACGCGCACCATCTGCGCCGAGCGTCCGCTCATCATCATCTGGAAAGCACCAGCACGCGCCGTCTGCATTTCAGGGCGACCGCTCTCGCGCAACAGGCGCAACACGATGGTCAGGCCATCACGGATCGGCAGCATCGGCGACAACCAGCCGTGGATGTCCTTGCGACGACGATCCGAATCGCGATGCAGCCAGTAGTGGTAGGACGGCAGGTCGAACTCGCAGACGCCGCCGGGAATTGCCGCACGCGAACGGATCGCCATCAGCCATTCGCTTTCACGGATGTGCTGGCCGACTTTGCCAGCCATCGACAACAAGGCCGTGCTGGCCTGCTCGATCTCGTAGAGCGCGCCCGAAAGGGCTTCTTCGGAAATCTGCGGATTGTCGCGAAAAGCATGCAGGGTCTGGCGCTGACGCTCGAGTTCCTGCACCAGGTCGACTTTCAGATCAGCGCGGCCTGCGACTTCCAGAATTTCGAACAGCGACATCAGCGCTGCGTGATGCTCGTAGCCGTTGTCGGCCACGGCGAAGTGCTGGGCCTTGTCGAAAAGATCCTCCAGACGCAGCAGCGTACGGATGCGCTCGTTCAGAGGATATTCGTAAGTTATCAACGCACAGGCCTGGACTATGGGTTTTATTGGGGGTAGCTGGGAAAGCTTGAGAAGCCCCGCTTGTAGAGCTGATGCAGGGCATCAACCTGTGCTCGCAAACTATCAAAATCCCCAGCATTGTCAATGATTTCCTGCGCTGCAGCGCAACGCGTTGCGCGACTGGCCTGGGTCGCCATGATGGCGCGAACCTGCGCCTCGCTCAGATTGCTGCGCGCCATGACACGTGCAATCTGCACCTCCTCCGGGCAATCGACGACAACGATACGATCACAGCGCTCTGCCCAATGGCCGGATTCGATCAGCAAAGGTACGACGAGGACAACGTAGGGACCCGTCGCAGCCGCCACGCGCTCGGCACTGATACTGCGGATCAAGGGATGGAGAATGGCTTCCAGCCTCGTTTTGGCGGCTGGGTCGGAAAAGATCAGCGTACGCATCGCGGCACGGTCGAGCGCGCCAGCGGCGTTGATGCTGGCGTCGCCAAACGCTTCGCGCAAAGCCGGGATGGCTGCACCGCCGGGGGCGGTCAGCTCATGCGCGATGACATCAGCGTCGACGATGCTTGCCCCTTGCCCGGCGAACAATTCGGCTGCAGCGCTCTTGCCACTGCCAATGCCACCTGTCAGACCAATCACCAGCGCTCTGGCAGAGACTGGCACGCCAGTGGTAATCGTCGTCATGGCGGCACTCAGCCCGGCGTGCAGGTGTCGCGCACAGCGCCCGCGATGTCAGCGCTGGCGTCACGCGCGACCCGCTCGATCTGCGCGCTCACGCCAATCAACTCGACGCGCGCACCATTGGCGTTTTCACGCGCCGTAACCGTTGCGCCTTTGACGCCTTTTTTCTGCAACGTCTCGAGTTGGCGCTGGGCCAGGCTTTCGGCACGGAACAGCCCGAGCGAAATCGCAAAGCGATTCTCATTGGCATCCTGCACGATGAAGAAATCATCCAGCCCAAGTTGTTTGAGCTCCGCCGCACGACGATCCGCGCCGGGCTTGCCACCTTGTGGCGGGATATTGACCCAGTACGACGACGGCGCAGCAGCCTCTTCGCGCACCGTCAGCTGGCTGCCTGCCCCACGCGCGCGCTGCGCCAGTGCCTGGGCCTGCGTACTGTTCAGGTTCTTGAACGCCACGCACAGGCTCGCGCCCGAATCCGCAACGACGGGTGCCGACGTTTCCGGCGCGGCAGAGGAGGTGGCGGCGGCCGGCGCAGATTCCGCTACCGGTGCGCTCTCTTGCGCCGGCTCCAGCAGCGGCGCGGATACTTCAGCCCCTATTGTCCCCGGCGGTTCGGTGCTGCTGCTCAGGACATGCAGCTTCTCCGGGAAGACCTGGCTGGCTACACGCTCTGGCTCTGTCGCACCGAGAAACGGCGACTCCAGTCCCAGCGAGGGCATCGCGATCACGGCCACGCAGACGAGGTTGATGGCCACCAGCAGATAAAAAGTGATGCGCAGGGTTGTCATGGGGTCTGATTATCCTTCGTGGCGCGGCAGCTTCCAAGCCTTGTTGCGCGAGCGCGTCGGCCAGGCTGCCGCGCGGCGTTCAGCGCAAAGCAGACGGCCGCTCGCGCGGAAGCATGACAGAATCGCGTTTTGTCCGACGCCGACCTGCTCATGCGCCTGCCTGCGCTTTCCGCTTTTGCCTTGAATCCCCTCGTACTTGCCCTCGCAGCCCTTTGCACGAGCGTCGCCACAAGCTCTGCCCAGGCCCAGACAGATACCGCGCCCGTGAAGACGGAAGCCACGCAAGATGCCGCCCCGGTCCGCAAGCTGGGCGCCATTCTCGGCAATACGCCGGAGAAACAACTGCCAGTCAAACTGCTGCCGCTCTGGGAATTCGGTCTCGGCGTAGGTGGTTTCAGCCTGCCGGACTATCGCGGCTCTGATCACCAGAGCAACTACCTTTTCCCGCTGCCCTACTTCGTCTATCGCGGCGAGTTCCTGCGTGCCGATCGCACTGGGCTGAGCGGCCGTTTTCTCGATACCGATCACCTCGATATCGAATTCAGCCTCGGCGGTGGCGCACCCGTACAGAGCAAGGACAACTCCGCTCGCGCAGGCATGCCCGACCTGAAGCCCACGGTGGAGTTCGGCGCACAAGCCATCATCCGCCTGATCGGTGATGCTCGCGCCATAACGCGGCTCGACCTGCGCCTGCCGGTACGCCAGGCCTTCACCGTGTCGGGCAACCCGCGCGCCGTCGGCATGGTATTCACGCCGGCGATCAATCTGTCGATCACGCCCAAGGGCACCTGGGAATTCGGCGCGCAGACAGGCCCGTATTACGCCAACGCCAGCTACTACCGCTACATCTACGAAGTGCCCACCGAGTACGCGACGCCAACACGCCCTGCATACACGCCGCAGGGTGGCTATGGCGGCTGGCAAGTCACCACCAGCCTGTCACGCCGCTTCGACACGATGTACGTAGGCGCCTTCGTGCGCGCGAGCACGGTCAAGGGCGCAGTCTTCGATGGCAGCCCGCTGGTCCGGCGTCAGAACAACGTGATGGCCGGCTTCGGTATTTCGTGGATATTCAGCCGCTCGAGCGAGTGGGTTCCGGCGACGGATGACGACTGAGATCTGACGCTAGGCGGGCGGCGCTCAGGCGCCTTGCTCACTACGCGCAGTCCACAACAAACCCTCGAGCACGAGGCGCGGCAGCTCCACCACGTTGCCGTCGATGCCATCGCGCAACGCAGGCGCTGCACCACCGGTCAACAAGACCGGCGCATCGTCCGGCAAGCGACCGCGCATGCGTGCGATGGACCCCAGCTGCGCATTCAGACAGCCAGAGAAAATCGCATCTGCGGTATTACGCGGCAAGGCCTCGAAATGACCCGCAGCAAGCGGCAAGGCCGCAGTTCCCCGGGCCAATGCGCGCCGCATCATCTCCAGCCCGGGCGCGATGCAACCACCTGCGAACACACCGTCCGCCGTGATGACATCGATGGTGGTCGCCGTTCCCGCAGCGACCACCAGGCAAGCCCCTTTCACATGCTGCCAGGCCGCGATGGCGCCTGCCCAGCGATCGGCCCCGAGCTGCGTGGGCTCTTCATAACCATTGCGCAAGCCGCAGCGTTCGGGTGTCGAGCGAAACCATTCGATGCACTCCGCCCAGGATGCGAGTTGCGCCTCAATGAAGGCATTGCAGATCGCATCTGCGACGCTGACGACGAGAATGCGTTGCGGCGCAAAGCCTGCCGGCAGCTTCAGCGGCGCAGAGGCATCGCTCGGCACGGCGTCGTGAAACAGCCAGTCAGCGCCGTCATGCCCGGCATATTTGATACGCGTATTGCCCGCGTCGATGAACAGGTACATGGCAGACGCCGCAGGGGCGCTGAATTGGAATGGGCGGATGTTACGTCGTGCGGCGGCGGATGTGTATCTGCCGAGGACGACTCAAGCGCGGCGACGCAACGAGACTTCGCCACCAAACACGCGCAGCTTGCCTTCCGCAGTCTCGACTTCGAGACGCCCCAGCGCGTCGATACCGCCGCAGCGCCCGTGCCGCACAAGGCCACTCTGCTCGATCGACACTTCACTGCCGAACATCGCGTGGTAGCGCATCCACTCGTCGGCCAGCGCAGCGAAGCCTTCGCGCGCGAATACGTCCAGTACCGCCAGCAGTTCGCGCAGGATGGCCGCCAGCACAGCTTCACGCGTCAGCCCTTCCTTCAGCTCAACAAGCGCGGCATAGCTGGCGCCCAGGTTTTCATCCCAGTCAGGATTGCGCTGCAGATTGAGGCCCATGCCGATGACGGTAGCCATGTCGCCATGCGTGCCATGCACGACCTCGACCAAAACGCCCCCCAGCTTGCGCCCCATCAGCCAGATGTCGTTTGGCCATTTGAGCGACAACTCGCGGATCCCCATGTCGCTCAGAGCATGCACGATGGCGATGCCCACGCTCAGGCTGAGCCCTTCGAGCCGTTGCTCGCGCGGAAAACGCCACAGCAGGGAAAACGTCAGGCTGCTGCCCGGCGCCGATTGCCACTGCCGCCCGCGCCGCCCGCGCCCCGCCGTCTGCTGATCGGCGACCAGTACCGTGCCGGCGCCCGAGCCGCGTTCAGCACGCGTCAGCAATTGCGTATTGGTGGAATCACAGCTGGTGACGTGATCAACGTCAAAGCGCCCGGACTGTGGCCCCAGAAGGTCACGGACACGGCGTAAGTCGAAAGAAGAAGCTTTTTGCGGCATGAAGAAACGGGACGGTAAGGTGCATCGGCGTTGATGCGCTCACAGTCTAACGCGCGAGGACGGCGATTGGTTTCAGCGCGGTCTTTGCATTGAAGCAGCGAGCCCCACCACGTCGTGCGATTTCTGGGTAGAACCGTTCAGACCGCGAAGACGAAGCGAAGAGCAGTGCTCAGGCACGGCTAGCTGAAGTCGACAAAGGTCTGGACGGTTCTACGCAGAAAATCAGTCGTGGTCGTCCTTGCCGCCGTCGATGCCCAGCTCCTGGATCTTGCGCGTAATGGTGTTCCGCCCGATCCCCAGAAGTTGTGCCGCCTCGACACGCCGTCCGCCCGTCGAGGCCAGCGCCCGCAAGATCAACGCCTTCTCGAACTCACGGATCAGGCGGTCATAAACCTCGCCTTGCGCGTCGGCCAGCAAGCGATCCGTCTCGGCATTGAGTGCCGCGATCCAGTCGCCCGTCGGTGCTGCCGCCGAAGCCGACGGCGTCGACTCGCGGATCTCCGAGGGCAAGTCAGCCACGTCTACCATCTGCCCCGGCGCCATCACCGTCAGCCAGTGACAGAGATTCTCGAGCTGGCGCACATTGCCGGGGAAATCCAGGGTCTGGATGAACTTCACCGCCCCTTCGGCAAGTCGCTTCGGTTCGACCCCCAGCTGCTGCGCACTTTGTGCGAGGAAGTGGCGCGCCAGGATCGGCACATCTTCATGACGTTCGCGTAGCGGTGGTAAGCGCAGGCGAATCACGTTGAGGCGATGGAACAAGTCCTCACGGAACTGCCCTTCACGCACGCGCTGGTCGAGGTTCTGGTGCGTCGCTGCGATCACGCGCACATTCGCCTTGACCGGCATATGGCCGCCAACGCGATAGAAATGGTTGTCGGAAAGTACACGCAGCAAGCGCGTCTGCAATTCCGCCGGCATATCGCCGATTTCGTCGAGGAACAGCGTACCGCCCTCGGCTTGCTCGAAGCGGCCACGCCGCTGACCAGTCGCGCCGGTAAACGAGCCGCGCTCATGACCGAACAGTTCTGACTCGAGCAGATCGCGCGGAATGGCCGCCGTATTGATGGCCACGAACGGGCCTTCCTTGCGCGGACTATGGCGATGGAGCGCGCGCGCAACCAGTTCCTTACCGGTACCGGATTCGCCATTGATGAGCACAGTCGCATGCGATTGCGAGAGCCGACCGATGGCGCGGAAAACCTCCTGCATCGAAGGCGCTTGGCCGAGAATTTCCGGCAGGCCCGTGACCTCTTCCACCGCGCTCGGATGGTGTTCGCTTTCTTCCAGCGCGCGACGCAGGAGATCGAGTGCCTGGTCGACATCGAAAGGCTTTGGCAGGTACTCGAATGCACCACCCTGGAAGGCAGCAACCGCGCTATCCAGATCGGTGTACGCCGTCATGATGATGACGGGCAGTTGGGGGTAACGCTCCTTGGCTTTTTGCAGCAGCACCAGGCCCGATTCGCCAGGCATGTGGATGTCTGACATCAACACCTGTGGTGGCGTGGCGTTTGTCTCCAGCACAGCCAGCGCCTCTGTCGCGGCGGAAAAGCTGCGGAAAGCGATGTTCTCGCGTGCCAGCGCTTTTTCAAGCACCCAGCGGATGGATCTATCGTCGTCAACAATCCAGACAGGATTCATAAGGGGGTATCCATTCTTGTAGTCGGCGCCGCAATTTAATTGCGATCACATTTCAAACTTGCCATCGTGTCGGACGGTCTGCGCCTCCTTGATCGCAGCTCAGCCAGGATTGGGCTGGGTCAGCGGCAACATGATGGTGAAACAGGTTCTGCCGGGCACGCTCTCAAGATCGATCGTGCCCTGATGTTGTTCAACGAAGCTCTGCGCAATGGACAGCCCGAGACCCGAGCCACCTTCACGTCCCGATACCAACGGGTAAAAAATCTTGTCGCGGATGTCGTCGGGAATGCCGGGGCCGTTATCGATCACCTGCAATTCCAGTGCCAACTTGTGACGGCGCTTGGCGAGTGTCACCTGACGCGCCGCTCGCGTGCGCAAAGCAATCTCACCCTTGCCATCCATCGCCTGCGCAGCGTTGCGCGCAATGTTGAGGACGGACTGTATCAGCTGCTCGCGGTCAGCCGTCAGCTGCGGCAAGCTGACGTCATAATCGCGCTTGACCTTCACATCGGGAAACTCGGCCTGCACGAGGCGCGAGACTCGCTCCAGCACGTCATGGATGTTCAACACCATGGGGTGCATCATGCGGTGCGAGTTGAGCAGGCGATTCATCAGGTCCTGCAGGCGATCTGCCTCGGCGATGATGACCTGGGTGTATTCGCGCCACTCGGGGTCATCGAGTTCGCGCTCCAGTAATTGCGCCGAGCCGCGGATGCCGCCGAGTGGATTCTTGATCTCGTGCGCCAAGTTGCGGATCAGCTCGCGATTGGCTTGCTGCTGCTCGATCAGACGCTCTTCGCGCGCCACGCGCAGTTGCGCGTCGATGGGTCGGAACTCCAGCAGCAGGCGGGCCGGCGTCAGCTCGACAGGCGTGACGGTGCAATCGAGATGCAATGCCGTCTGTTGCGGGCGTCGAATGACAACGTTCTGCCCGGTATAGCTCCAGTTGTGCGCCAAGGCGCTGTCCAGGGCAGCCTTGATGCCTGTCGCCTCCCCGAGGAGATGAAGAAGCGCCCTGCCAAGCGCCTGCCGATTGCCGACAGCAAACAGGTTCTCCGCAGCGGGATTGATGTAGCAAACGGTCAGCGAGTTATCCACCATGATGATGGCAGACGACAGCAATTCGAGACCTTGCGTCTGCTCGACAAAATGCGCTCGTGGGAGGTCGGAATTGGATGGCGTCATATTCCCTCATTGCGAGCAAGAATTGCGCCAAGATGGGGAGCGCCATAGCGCTTGGTCAAGGATGTCACGCACCCGGTTGGAGCAAACGCTCCGCGCTATCTCCGACGCTCCCGAACAAGGCACTCAGGCAGGGCCTGCTTGAGCGATTGCACGCTCAAGCACGGTGCATGGCACCTGCCCGCTTCGCATCTAGCGGATGTTATTGATCTCGGTCTTGAGCTTGGTGATGTTGGTCTCGTGCTGCTTGACCTTGTCACGATAGGGCTGAACACGATCGAGGAATTTCTGATAGTTCTTCTCGTCGCCGTTGCGCACCGACTCCTGCTCGGCAAGATCTTTCTTGGCGGTCGCCAGCAGCCCTTCTTCGCTGGACAATTCCTGCTCGAGAATCTTGCGCCTGTCATTGTCTCGACTCTTCTGCGTGCCGTCGTCGACGCGCGGGAAAGTCGAAGGGGTCGGTGTTGCCGACTTCTTCGGCCCAGGCACGGAGCTCACAGGCTGATCACGCGACAACAGCGTGCATCCCTTTACGCCCGGCGCCGGCTTGTCATTGGTATACGTCGTGCGGCCGCCGTCTTCGACGCACTTGTAAACGTCGGCATGCGCTGCACTGGTTGCAACACCGATCAGCAACACAACAAGGATACGAGAGAGGTTCATGCACCACCCAGATCGAAGATTGGCCGCCCAGTGTAGGCGCGGCGCGGGCAAACACAAAGGGCCAAGCCGATTAACGCACGGTATGACCATGCAGTAGACAAAAAAAGGACGGGAAATTCCCGTCCTTTTCCTTGTCGGTGCGGCATGCCGCACCAGCATTACGTCAAGTCGCGATCAAACCGAGTAGTACATCTCGAATTCGACAGGCGTCGTCGTCATGCGCAGACGGTTCACATCTTCCATCTTCAGAGCGATGTAAGACTCGATCCAGTCTTCGCTGAACACACCACCCACCGTCAGGAAAGCGTGATCGGCCTTCAGCGCGTCGAGCGCTTCTTCAAGGCTGGCGCAAACGGTCGGGATCAGCGCGTCTTCTTCTGGCGGCAGATCGTACAGGTTCTTGTCGGCTGGATCGCCAGGATGGATCTTGTTGGCAACGCCATCCAGACCGGCCATCAGCAGTGCCGAGAAAGCCAGGTACGGGTTTGCACCCGGATCCGGGAAGCGGGCTTCAACGCGGCGTGCCTTGTCGCTGTGAACGAAAGGAATGCGGATCGAAGCCGAACGGTTCTTGGCGGAGTACGCCAGCTTGACCGGTGCTTCGTAGTGCGGAACCAGACGCTTGTACGAGTTGGTCAGCGGGTTGGTGATGGCATTCAGCGCCTTGGCGTGCTTGATGATGCCGCCGATGTAGTACAGCGCGAAGTCGGACAGACCTGCGTAGCCATTGCCTGCGAACAGATTCTTGCCGCCCTTCCAGACGGACTGGTGAACGTGCATGCCCGAACCATTGTCGCCAACGATAGGCTTCGGCATGAAGGTAGCCGTCTTGCCGTACTGGTGAGCAACGTTGTGAACGATGTACTTCAGCAGCTGGGTCTGGTCAGCGCGACGCACCAGCGTGTTGAACTTGGTGCCGATTTCGTTCTGACCGGCCGTCGCCACTTCGTGGTGATGCACTTCAACTGGCAGGCCACAGGCTTCCAGCAGCAGACACATCTGTGCGCGCATGTCGTTGAACGAATCAACAGGAGGAACCGGGAAGTAACCACCCTTCACGGCAGGACGATGGCCGGTGTTACCGCCTTCGAACTTCTGGTCGGAAGCCCATGCACCCTCTTCTGCAGTGATCTTGACGTAGGAACCGGACATGTCGGTCTTCCACTCGACTGCGTCGAAGATGAAGAACTCTGGCTCTGGACCGAAGTACGCGGTGTCGCCGATACCGGAGGACTTCAGATAAGCCTCGGCGCGGTTAGCGATGGAACGTGGGTCGCGGTCGTAACCCTTACCGTCGGTTGGGTCGACGACGTCGCAGGTCAGGACCAGCGTGGTTTCGTCAAAGAACGGATCGATGAAAGCGGTTGCCGGGTCAGGCATCAGCTGCATGTCCGAAGCCTGAATACCCTTCCAGCCAGCGATGGACGAACCGTCGAAAGCATGGCCTTCGGTGAACTTGTCTTCGTCGAACGCGCTGATCGGCACACCGACGTGCTGTTCTTTACCGCGGGTATCCGTGAAACGGAAATCGACGAACTTGACGTCGTTTTCCTTGACCAGATCCATCACGTCCTTAACTGAAGCTGCCATATTGACTGACTCCTAGAGTATTAAACCGAATTAGAGTTGATGTATTCGCCTTCATACGGACGCCATCAAAGCGCCCGCTGCGGCAGCAAAATAACTTACCGGGGGCGGGTTATCGTCGGGATCGGAAGCACTTTGCATGCCATCACATCGTGCGCCGCCGCCACTCTGCGAGCGGCTGGCATTGTGCCATAAGGGCACAACCTTCCGGCTGACCTCAAAACCCTCTGCAAGCCAAATCGGGGCATAAGCGACGCTTTATATTAGTGCGCAGCCCCAAATCAATGCACTATTTTTGTGCGCGGCGCCATGTGAGTGGTGCGCGTTTGTCCTTGGTAGCGCGGCGGCGCATAATTTAAGGCCTTCCGAACCACCTCAATGTGAAAGCAGCCTCGCCCCATGGGAAAGCTCACCGACACCCTGAACCTCGCCCATGACCGCGCCCGTCAGCTCAATCTGCCTTACGAGGGCGCCCTGACCCCTGCCGAGGCGCAAACCGTCTGGGAGCTCGCCCCCGGCGCCAAGCTGGTCGATGTGCGCACGCGCGCCGAGCTCGACTGGGTGGGTCGTATTCCCAAGGCAGCCGAGATCGAGTGGAACTCGTGGCCTGGTAATCAACCCAATCAGAACTTCCTCACCCAACTGAAGCATCAGGTCGATCCGGAATCGCTGGTGATGTTCATCTGCCGCAGCGGCGCACGCTCGCACGCAGCGGCTGTCGCGGCCAACGGCGCTGGATACTCTGCCTGCTACAACGTGCTCGAAGGCTTTGAGGGCGACAAGGACGTCAATAGCCATCGCGGCAATATTGGCGGCTGGCGGCATGCCGGGCTGCCCTGGACGCAGTCCTGAGCACGCGGCCCGACCCGGACAGGTAGTAAAATCCAGGCCTTCCGCAGGCCCCCTTGCGTTTCTTCTTTCAGCCAGCATCTTCGTCATCATGCAGACCGCCACCATCAGTTTCGATCACTTCAACGCCCTCAAGGACGCAGACGCCCATGACCGCATTCGCGCGGCCAAGGCAAAACTCGGTGATCGCGTCGTCCTGCTGGTGCATCACTACCAGCGCGCCGATGTCTACCAGCATCACGACCTGACCGGCGACTCGCTGCGGTTGTCGCGCCTCGCTTCCGAGACCGATGCGGAATTCATCGTGTTCTGCGGCGTGCATTTCATGGCGGAAGTCGCGGACATCCTGTCCAAGCCCGAACAGATCGCGATTCTCCCGGATCTGGCCGCAGGCTGTTCGATGGCCGACATGGCCAATCTCGCCAAGGTCGAGCGCAGCTGGCGCGAACTAACGGAAGTGCTGGGCAATTGCGACGAACTGATCACGCCCGTGACCTATATCAATTCCGCGGCGGACCTGAAAGCTTTCTGCGGTGAACACGGCGGCATCGTCTGCACCTCGTCGAATGCGCCGAAGATCCTCGACTGGAGCTTTGCCCAGCGCGAGAAAATCCTGTTCTTCCCCGACCAGCATCTTGGCCGCTGGACCGGCCACAAGATGGGTATCCCGCTCGAAGACATGATCGTCTGGGATCCGGACCTGGAGTACGGCGGCCACACGCCGGAAGCGATCAAGAAAGCAAAGATGCTGCTGTGGAAAGGCCACTGCTCGGTGCACCAGATGTTCCAGCCGGCTCACATCATCAAGTGGCGCAACCAGCACCCGGATGGTTTTGTCATATCGCATCCGGAGTCAGCTTTCGAGGTCTGCAAACAGTCTGATTTCGTCGGCTCGACCGAGTACATCCTCAAGACCGTCAAGGACGCCGCGCCGAATACAAAATGGCTGGTCGGCACCGAGCTGAATCTCGTCAATCGCCTCGCAGAAGAGGTTAAACACGAAGGCAAGCTCGTGCAGTTCATGTCGCCCATGGTGTGCATGTGCTCGACGATGCAGCGCATCGACCCGCAACATCTGGCCTGGACGCTGGAGAATCTGGTCGAAGGCAAAGTCGTCAACCAGATCACGGTGCCGGCACACGAGGCCCCGCTGGCGAAACTCGCACTGCAGCGCATGCTGGACGTATCCTGATAGCATGAGCACGCGTGGCTTGCGCCACGCCCGTTTTTTCCTGCATCCGGGATTCCCGCATGACCACACTCGCAATCGACGACCTTGCCTTCGGTGACGTGCGCGTCATCGATGGCGCCATGCCTGCCGCATTACACGAAGAGCTGACGGGCTTTTTCAGCGAACCGATCTGGTTCTACGGCTGGAAGTCCAACGCGAAGAAGGGGCAAGCGCCGAACGCGCACTGGAACGTCTTCTTCGCCGGCAACATCAAGAACGAGAAGCCTGGTAATTGCGAAGCAGAGTTGATGGGCAACGAGTTCTTCAAGCCCATCCAGGAGTTCTGGCAGATCCTCAAGGCGGGCCCGCTCGCCGGCCATGAGCCGGTGCGTGTCTATGCCAACGCGCACACCTATGGCACGGACGGCTACGTTCACACCGACTCGGAAGATCTGAACTACTACTCGACGATATGCTACATGCATTCAGAGTGGCATCACGACTGGGCGGGTGAGCTGGTGTTCTTCAACAAGGACCGCTCCGACATCACGCGCGCGGTCTTCCCGCGCTCCGGTCGTGTAGTGAGCTTCCACGGCGCCGTGCCGCACTGCGCACGACCGCTGTCGCGCGACTGTGGCGCGCTGCGCATCTCGCTCGTCTTCAAGACGCGCAAAATAGTGGCTGAAGGCGTAACGAGCGGCATCGAGGCCAGTGAGTGAGACACCCCGGCATGCTGCCCGGGCAGCAGCTGCCACGTGATGCCAGATCTCTGGCTGCAATCAACCTGCTGCTGGCACGCGGTGCCGACAAGACCGCTCACGCGAACGAGCGTAGCCTGCTGGAGCACTTGATCGGCACAGCACGACTTCTGTTGCTGTGGAATGCGCCGATCGACACGGTGCGCGCCGGCCTGTGTCACAGCATCTATGGCACCAACGCGTTCCGCACAGCCACCATGCGACGCAACGAGCGCGCGCTGCTGCAGCAAACCATCGGCCGCCGCGCCGAAGCCCTGGTCTGGTCTTTTTCCCGCCTGCGCCGACCGGCAACCCTGCAACGCGCACTACGTCATGGCTCGAACCTCGTGCGCGAACGCTCAGGCCGCACACGCCACATCGATTCATCGAGCCTGCAGCAGCTTTTCATTCTCGAATGCGCGAACCTGCTCGACCAGGGCGTGTCGATGACGCACGCACGACGGCTGCTGCGCGAGGCGACGCGTTTGCAGAATCCGTCGCCGGTCATGCTGGAGGATTTCCGGCGCCAGCAGAGATACGCGAAACGCATACGCTGTACCGAGAGTGCGGCACGTTCATCGCATTGAACTTGCGATGACAGCGACCCGCGGACATGGGCCTCTCGACCGGTCTCGCCCGCAGCTATCCGCTTGATTTGACGGCACATCCGGCCCGCAATCAGCGCCCGCCGTCGCCGCACTGCAGCTTTCCTTTGTAGGAAAAACACCTACAATCGCTGCAGCACGTAAGCAGTCGATCCAGCAGCACGGCCGCATTTATCAAACGTGCAGAAAACTATAAATCCGGAGACATAGACCATGAAACTCAGACACCTTGCCGGTGTGGTGGGCCTGTTTGGCCTGGCCGCGGCCGCCAATGCTGCAACGGACTACCCGTCCGGCTACACCAAGTGCGCACAGAACACCGGCGCGACCTGCACCATGACTGGCACCAACAATGTGGCGCTGGGCAAGGCAGGTTCGTTTGTCTACGCCATCAAGACTGGCAGCTTCGCGTGCATCGGCTCTGCCTTCCCGAGCAACAGCTACGCAACGTCCGCATGGTGCTCGGTCGGGCCGGCTGCGAGCGCCAGCTCTTCCAGCACCTCCAGTGCTTCCAGCTCGGTTGCATCCTCCAGCTCTTCGAAATCGAGCAGTGTTGCGAGCAGCACCCCGAGCTCCAGTTCGAGCTCGAAGTCCAGCGTTGCCAGCTCGAGCGTTGCAAGCTCCGTCTCCAGCAGCATTGCCGCCAATGCCAAGCAGGTCGAGAAGCTCGACCGCGGCGTCGTGGTCGTACCGGCCTCCAGCGGCGTGCTCGTGAGCTGGCGCCAGCTGGGCACCGATCCTTCGGGCATCACCTACAACGTCTATCGCGGCAGCACCAAGCTCAACAGCAGCCCGATCAGCGCGACCAATTACCAGGACACCTCCGGCAGCACCGGTTCGGGTTACTCCGTGCGTCCTGTCATCAACGGCACCGAGCAATCCGCAGCCAGCGCACTGGCACTGGGCAGCGGCTATCTGTCGATTCCGCTCTCGAAGCCTAGCGGCGGCACAACACCCGATGGTGTGGCCTACACCTATGAGGCCAACGACGGTTCCGCCGCCGATCTCGACGGCGACGGTCAGTACGAAATCATCCTGAAGTGGCAGCCGACCAACGCCAAGGACAACTCGCAGTCCGGCTACACCGGCAACACCTTCATCGACGCCTACAAACTGAACGGCACGCGCCTGTGGCGCATCGACCTCGGCAAGAACATCCGCGCCGGCGCGCACTACACTTCGATGGTCGTCTATGACCTCGACGGCGATGGCAAGGCCGAAGTGATGCTCAAGACCGCAGACGGCACCAAGGACAGCAAGGGCACGGTGATCGGCTCGTCGAGCGCCGACTATCGCAACAGCTCCGGCTACATCCTGTCCGGCCCTGAATACCTGACGGTGTTCAACGGCGCGACTGGCGCGATCATCACCACGACGGACTACTACCCTGCGCGTGGCACCGTATCGTCCTGGGGCGACTCCTACGGCAATCGCGTGGACCGCTTCCTCGCCGGCGTGGCGTATGTCGATGGCAAGCGCCCGAGCGCGATCTTCTCGCGTGGCTACTACACGCGTGCAGTCGTCGTGGCCTGGGACTATCGTGACGGCAAGCTCTCCCGCCGCTGGACGGTCGACAGCAATGACTCGGCCAACAGCAAGCTGGCGGGTCAGGGTGCGCACTACTTCACCGTGGGCGATGTAAACAACGACGGCAAGGACGACATCATCTACGGCGCAGCCACGATCAGTGGTGCAGGCTCACTGATGTACTCGACCGGCCTCGGCCATGGCGATGCCATTCACATGAGCGACCTGGATCCGAACCGTTCCGGCAAGGAAGTCTTCATGGTGCATGAAGACACGGGCGCCGCGTACGGCATGGAAATGCACGACGCAGCCACCGGCAAGATCCTGTGGGGTGTGAAGACGGGCGTTGATACCGGCCGCGGCCTGTGCCTCGATATCGACCCTGCATATCCCGGCTACGAATGCTGGTCCAGCGTCGGCGGCGTCTACAGTGCCACTGGCGTGTCGATCACCAGCAAGCGCCCGAGCATCAACTTCGGCGTCTGGTGGGATGGCGATCTGTCGCGCGAACTGCTCGACGGCACGACGATCAGCAAGTGGAGCCCATCCTCGGCCAGCGTCTCGACACTGGTGAGCGGCGCGAACGCAGCCTCCAACAACGGCACCAAGGCTAACCCAGTGCTGTCCGCCGACCTGTTCGGCGACTGGCGTGAAGAAGTAATCTGGCGCACCAGCGACAACAGCGCCCTGCTGATCTACAGCACCGGCGTGCCGACCAGCTACAAGTTCACGACGCTGATGCACGACCCGCAGTACCGCGCGCAGGTTGCCGGCCAGAACATGGCCTACAACCAGCCACCGCACCCGAGCTTCTTCCTCGGCAACGGCATGGGCACGGCGCCGCAGGCTCCGGTCTATACCCCTTGATCGACTGAAGACTTCCGCATGAAACAACGGGCTGCCTTGTGCAGCCCGTTGTCATTGGTGCGTGCCATTTCTCGCAAGAGAACGACAGTGACACTGTATTTCACAATCCTCCCGCATCTGCGCCTCAAGTAGCCTGCGGATCGTCCGCAATGACATGAGCGGCGACAAGCCTTATCGCCCGCAGGATTTACAGCTCAGCGGCCTGCAGCTTGTCGAGACCACTCTGATGAACAGAACAAAACCAATGTTTCGATTGCTGCGCTATTTCTCTCTGGCGAGCCTGCTGTCGATGGTGCTCGCTGCGCTCGTACTCGGCTGGTTCTATCGCGAGATCGCCGTGCACGCGATGGTGCGCATGGGAGAGTCAGGCAATCAGGCGCTTACCCAGGTCCTGTCCAACTCGTTGTGGTCAAGACTGGTCCCTTATCTGGACAAAGCCCGGCAACTCAGCACGGATCAACTCCGCGAGCACCCTGACCGTGACGCCCTGTCGCGAGCTCTACGCCAGCAAGTGCGAGGGCTATCCGTCGTCAAAGTGAAACTGTATGACGCGCGCGGCCGTACGGTGTTCTCCACGGACGCAAAGCAGATCGGTGAGGACAAGAGCAGCAACGCAGGCTTCATCATGGCGAGCAAGGGCACGGTTGTCAGCGAGCTGTCGCATCGCGACAAGTTCAGCGCGTTCGAACGTGTCATCGAAGATCGCGATCTGCTCTCGTCCTACATACCTGTCCGCGAGGGCGGCCGCATCGTCGCCGTGTTCGAGGTCTATGACGACCTCACATCCGACCTGGCCGCGATCCGCACGACACAGCAGCGCGTCATGCTCGGTGTCTTCGCCATACTTGCCCTGCTCTATGGCGTCCTGTTCCTGATCGTACGCCATGGCGCAGCGGTCATCCGCCGCCAGTATCACGAGCACGAGCTGATCGAAGCTGCACTCCGCGATTCGCAGCAAACGCTCGAATGCCGCGTCGCCGAACGCACGGCAGAACTGGCGCGTGCCAATGCCGGTCTGGAGGCCGAAATGCTCGAGCGCCGCCTCGCTGATCAACGTGTTGTGCATATGGCTCATCACGACGCACTCACCGGCCTGCCCAACCGCAGTTTGCTCAACGATCGCGTCGGTCACGATATTGCCCGCGCACGACGCAGCGGTGGTGAGCTGGCCCTGCTCTTCCTCGATCTGGACCGCTTCAAGAACGTCAATGATTCGCTCGGCCACGAAGTCGGCGACGAACTGCTCAAGGCCGTCGCAGCCCGACTCAAGGGCCGCCTGCGAGAGGACGACACGATCGCCCGCCTCGGCGGAGACGAGTTCATCGTCGCCCTGCCGGATGTCGCAGGGGCGGCCGAGGTAGCCACAGTGTCTGCCGCCATCCTGACCGAGCTCGCCAGGCCATACAACATTGCCGGGCACGAGCTGAGCGCCGACGCCAGTATTGGCATTGCGCTCTATCCGCGCGACGGCGATTGCATCGAGACGCTCATGCGCAACGCTGACGCTGCCATGTACTGCGCCAAGGAGAGCGGGCGCGCCAACTACCAGTTCTTCGACGCGCAAATGAACCAACGTGTATCACACCGCCTGTCGACCGAGAACAATATGCGGCGTGCACTGGAGCACGAGGAATTCGTCCTGCATTACCAGCCCGTCATCAATCTCACGACAGGCCGGATCGAAGGCGCCGAAGCTTTGCTACGCTGGCCGCAAAGCGACGCCCGCCCCATCTCCCCGGCCGAGTTCATCCCCGTCGCCGAAGACACCGGCCTGATCGTGCCGCTGGGTGAATGGGTGCTGCAGAAAGCCTGTGAACAAGCCAAAGCCTGGCAAGCACTACAACCGGGCTTGCGCATGGCCGTCAACCTGTCGGCGCGGCAACTGCGACAGAAGAACCTCGTCGGCATGATAGAAGGCGTACTCGCCTCGAGCGGCCTTGCACCAAACCTGCTGGAACTCGAACTCACCGAAGGCATGCTGGTGGACAACGTGGAAGAAACGCTGGCCACGCTCGGTCGTCTCGAAGACATGGGGATCCGCATTGCCATCGACGATTTCGGCACCGGCTACTCCAGCCTCTCCTATCTGAAGCGCTTCCCTATCCACACGCTCAAGATCGATCGCAGCTTCGTGAGGGACATCAGCGACGACCCGGACGACGCAGCCCTCGTCACCGCCATTATCTTCATGGCACGCAGCCTCAAATTGCAGGTCACGGCAGAAGGCGTGGAAACGGAAGAACAAGCCGACTTCCTGCGCTCACTCGCTTGCGATCAGGTGCAGGGCTTCCATTTCGACCGCCCCCTGCCGGCCCTCGAATTCAGCAGCCGGCTGGAAAAGAAAATGCCGCAAGCGTCTTCACGCGTTGCGGCATAGTCCTCCTGACACCTGCCTGCTCACACCTCAATCGAAGGTATCGCACTCCGCCAGCGGCTTGCCATTGACGTCTTTTGCAGACAGCAAAGGCTCGATGCCATCCAGATGCCAATCCACATTCACGGTGGGGTCGTTCCAGGCCAGGCTGCGCTCATGTTCGGGCGCGTAGTAATCCGTCGTCTTGTACAGAAAATCGGCCGACTCTGACAACACGACGAAGCCATGGGCAAAGCCCGGCGGCACCCAGAACTGGCGATGGTTCTCACCGCTCAGCTCGACCCCCACCCACTTGCCAAAGCTCGGCGAAGACTTGCGCATATCCACGGCAACGTCGTACACCCGGCCTTGTGTCACGCGCACCAGCTTGCCCTGCGGATTCTTGATCTGATAGTGCAACCCACGCAGGACACCGCGGCTGGAGCGCGAATGATTGTCCTGCACGAAGTCCAGATTCAGGCCCGTCTTGTCGCGAAAGGTATTGGCATTGAAGCTCTCCATGAAGAAGCCACGCGCATCGCCAAACACCTTGGGCTCAATGATCAACAGATCCTTGATCGCAGTAGTGATCACATTCATCACAGGCCCCCGTCAACCAGCAGTCGCGACAGATACTGGCCATAGCCACTCTTGCCCAGCAACTTGGCCGCAGAGGTCAGCTGCGCATCGTCGATCCAGCCGTTGCGCCAGCACACTTCTTCAGGGCAGCACACCTTCAGGCCCTGGCGCTTCTCCAGCGTCTGGATGAACTGCCCCGCTTCGATCAGGCTGTCATGCGTGCCCGTATCCAGCCAGGCATCGCCACGGCCCATCAGCTGCACATCCAGCTCGCCACGCTCGAGATACACGCGGTTCAGGTCCGTAATCTCCAGCTCGCCGCGTGGCGAAGGCTTGAGGTTGGCCGCAATGTCCACGACCTGCTCGTCGTAGAAATAGAGACCCGTCACGGCATAGCGACTACGCGGTTGCGCCGGCTTCTCTTCGATGCTGATCGCACGGCCACTCTTGTCGAATTCGACCACGCCATAGCGCTCGGGATCATTCACCGGGTAGGCAAAAACCGATGCACCCGAGGTGCGGGCGTCGGCAGCACGCAGGCGTTCAGCCAGCCCATGACCATAGAAAATATTGTCACCAAGGACCAAGGCAGACGGCCCGCCGGCAACGAAATCCGCGCCGATGATGAAGGCCTGTGCCAGACCATCCGGGCTGGGTTGCACGGCGTACTCGAAGCGCACACCCCATGCACTGCCGTCCCCAAGCAATTGCTGGAAGCGCGGCGTGTCCTGCGGTGTGGAGATGATCAACACTTCGCGGATGCCTGCCAGCAGCAACGCGCACAGCGGGTAGTAAATCATCGGCTTGTCATACACGGGCACCAACTGCTTCGAAACGCCCAGTGTGATCGGGTGCAGGCGAGAGCCCGACCCGCCGGCGAGAATGATGCCTTTACGAGTAGTCACGATCGATATCCATTTCAGTCAATTCAAATCCGGCCGCGGCTCAGACGCCGAGGAACTCGGTCAGCATGCGATCCACGCCCTGCTGCCAGGCCGGCAACTCCAGCCCGAAGCTCTCGCGCAGCTTGCCTGTATCAAGCCGCGAGTTTGCCGGCCGCCTGGCGGGCGTCGGGAACGCGCTCGTTGCCACCGGTGCAATGTCGCTCACACCCAACTTGAGCGTCTGCCCCTTGGCCAGCGCAAAGCCGATCACGTGCTGCGCGTACTCGTGCCAGGAGGTCACACCCGACGCAACGAGGTGATACGTACCTGCCAGGGCTGGCTGCGTGCGCACGGCGCGAATGGCGTGCGCCGTCACATCAGCCAGCAGGTCGGCACCCGTCGGCGCACCGAACTGATCGTTGATGACGGTCAGCTTCTCGCGTTCCGCTGCGAGGCGCAGCATGGTCTTCGCGAAATTCCCGCCGCGCGCGGCATACACCCAGCTCGTGCGGAAAATCAGATACTGGCACCCGCTCGCGGCAATCAGTTGCTCACCTTCAAGCTTGGTGCTGCCATACACACTCAATGGGCCCGTAGCATCATCTTCGCGCCAAGGCCGCTCGCCACCACCGTCAAACACATAGTCCGTCGAGTAGTGCACCAGCAACGCGCCAAGGCTTGCCGCTTCCGTCGCCAATACACCGGGCGCAGTCGCATTGATCACTCTCGCCAACTCCGGCTCGCTCTCCGCCTTGTCGACTGCCGTATGTGCGGCGGCGTTGACGATCACGTCAGGGCGCACGGCACGCACGGTCTCCGCCAGGCCTGCCGGATTGGTGAAGTCGCCACACAGATCCGTGCTGTCGAAATCCAGGGCAACAAGTTCGCCCAGCGGCGCGAGCGCACGCTGCAGCTCCCAACCCACCTGGCCGCCCTTGCCCAGCAACAGGACGCGCAATGATTTAGTCATGTAATCGTCTCTCGAAATGCTCAAGCCTGACCGTACTGTTTGCCCAGCCATTCACGGTAAGCGCCGCTCTGCACGTTGGCCACCCAAGCCGCGTTCGCGAGATACCACTCCACGGTCTTGCGAATGCCCGTTTCGAAGGTTTCCGCCGGGCGCCAACCCAGCTCGCGCTCGATCTTGCGTGCATCGATCGCGTAGCGTCTGTCGTGTCCCGGGCGATCCTTCACGTAGGTGATCAGGCGCGCATAACTGCCTTCGCTGCTGGGGGCTAGCTCATCCAGCAGCGCAATGATGGTCTTCACGATCTGGATGTTCGGCATCTCGTTCCAGCCGCCCACGTTGTACACCTCACCGACACGCCCGCCCGCGAGCACAGCGCGAATTGCGCTGCAATGATCGGTGACATACAACCAGTCACGAATCTGCTGGCCATCGCCGTAAATGGGCAGCGGCTTGCCGGCCAGCGCATTGCTGATCATCAGCGGAATGAGCTTTTCCGGGAAATGGAACGGCCCGTAGTTGTTCGAACAATTGCTTGTCGTCACGGGCATGCCATACGTGTGATGCCAGGCGCGCACCAGGTGATCGCTGGCCGCCTTGCTGGCCGAGTACGGGCTGTTCGGCTCGTAAGGGTTGGTTTCCGTGAAAGGCGGATCCTCCGCTTTCAGGGAGCCATACACCTCATCAGTGCTGACATGGTGGAAGCGGAAGCCGGTCTTCGCATCGCCTTCCAGCGCACTCCAGTAAGCACGGGCAGCTTCCAGCAAGGTGAAGGTGCCATCGATGTTCGTGCGCATGAACTCGCCCGGGCCATGGATGCTGCGATCCACGTGACTCTCCGCCGCGAAATGCACGATCGCGCGTGGCTTGTGCGTCGCCAGCAGCGAATCGATCAAGTCCCGATCGCAGATATCGCCCTGCACGAAGATGTGACGCACATCTCCTTTCAAGCTATCCAGATTCGCCAGATTGCCGGCATAGGTCAGCTTGTCGAGATTGACAACCGGCTCGTCGCTTCCCCGCAGCCAGTCGAGAACAAAGTTACTACCAATGAATCCGGCACCGCCGGTCACGAGAATGGTCATCAGATCAAATCCGGAAAGTTACAAGGGCCACGCAAAAAAGGCCTTTTTACAAAAAAGGCCTTAATTCTAAACTATCAGCTCGCATATACAGGCTATTTTGCGATGAGCGCCCGATACGCCGATTTTGCTCATTCAGCCGAAATACCTATGCTGCCCCCGTCGATATCAAGCTAGCGCCTCGCTGCCAGCTGTCTCAAAGCGCCGGATACAAACAAGGTATTCGTAACCAAATAACGCTTCCACAAACGGCGCGGCTCACTGCACAGGCGATGAAGCCATTCCAATCCTCGATCCTGCATCCATTTCGGAGCTCTTCTGATCGTGCCTGCGTGGTAGTCGAATGCTGCGCCAACCCCAATCATTACCGCCCGCACACTCCCCCTGTGCGCCGCCATCCATAGCTCCTGCTTCGGACATCCTAAGCTAACCCACACGGTACCTGCTCCGGATGCATTGATCTCGGCCACGACCTGAGCGTCCTCTTCAGCAGACAGAGCCCGAAAAGGTGGCGAAATAGCGCCAGCAATACGCAGACCGGGAAACGCGGCAAGCAATTTGCGCTGCAGAATCTCCAGTGTTTGGGGCGCGCCACCATATAGGAACACACTATCCCCGCGCTGCGCTGCCTGCGAACAATAGCGCCACATAAGGTCGGGACCATTAATGCGAGCCTGATCTGCGTTCCCCAGCTTACGCAGCATCCACGCTACAGGTGCGCCATCAGGGGTTGCCATATCTGCCTCTTGCACGGCCTTACCAAAAGAAGGATCTTGTGATGTCGTCACAATAGAATGTGCATTGCATATGCAGACATAGCGACTCTCATGCCGACTTGCCCAGTCATGCAGACGACCCAAGGCAGTATCCCAATCCAGTACATCGATCGGAGCACCAATCACTCTCTCAACCTTGCGCATATGCGTGCTCCGCCACCATTGCTTCGCTGTAGATTTTCATCAGGATTTCGTAGTTTTTGTTTGCGGTATAGCGCGTCTCGTACTCAAGCCTTGCCGCTCGGCCCATTTCCAGCATGCGTTCCGGGTGTGCCTGCGCCCAGCGCATCTTCTCCGCGAGATCGCACTCGTTGCCTGCTTCAAATAGCAGCCCCGTTACGCCATCCTCGACGATTTCTGCTAACGCCCCCAGCCGACTTGCAATGACAGGCAAGCCGCAACCAAAGGCCTCGACGATCGTGCGCGGGAAGTTCTCATACCAAATACTTGGCAAAACCAGCGCCAACGCACCACTCATTTCATTACGCACACCCTCGCTATTGAGCGCGCCAAGCGTCCGTACGGCGGGCTGGGTCGCCAACAGATCCGCTTGAGGGCCACTACCAGCCACTCGCAGCGAAAGCTCAGGCGCCAGCCTCACAGCATCCATCAGAACAGCAATGCCCTTCTCTGCCGACAACCTTCCTACAAACAGAAAACCTCCACGCACTTTCGCAGTGGGTGTAGCGAAATCCACGAAATTTGGCTTGAGCACAATGCGCTCGGCGGGCAAACCACCTTCGATGAATTTCTGACGGCAAAAATCGTTAAGTGCGATATACCGAGTCACCCTGTTGTTCCAGGTACCAAGCATGCGATGCAAGCTCAACATACCCCCTAGCACCGCCGTGGCCGCACGCGAACCGCGATAGCAGCCATGCACAACCGCGGGCAACGGGACATGCCCTTTGCAGTCTTCGCATACTTTGCCCTCACGCAAGAACATCGCCTGTGGGCACAGAAGGCGAAAGTTATGCAGCGTCTGGACTACAGGCACTCGCGCACGCGAAGCAGCCCAAAACAGGCTCGGCGAAATCAGCGGGAACGTGTTGTGTACGTGTATCAGGTCCGGCTTGAAGTCTGCAATCAAACGCTGCACGTCCTCGCCTGTACGCGCAGACCAAAGCGTTTGGCACGCAAGACTCAGTCGCGATGCATCCGTCACCTCGTCGTTATCACGACCATAAAACTCTACGGCATGGCCGTGATCACGCAACAACTCCATCTCGGCCTCAACCACTGAGTCCTCACCACCGCGATGCTGATACGCGTTATGAACAAGCAGCACCCTCGCATTGCTCGCGTTCATGCTCGCACCTTCATCACATGAGTCATCCTGATCAAGCGCACTTGCAACTGGCATTGCAAGATATTGCCGCTCAATCGCTCCCTTGTATTTTCCATCTCGTGCTCCTGCGCGCTACGCTCTCTTGCGGCACTCCCGCACCGCTTGCGAATTGCAGTCTCATGCGCACAGAGGCCATGCATCTCTACTTGCGACATCGTTGACGACGGCTTTACCGCTGCACACGGGCTCTTTTGGAATTGGCAGCGGGTACGGCCAGCCTGCTTGAGGCTCCTGCGTAAAATGCTCGCCAACGCGACTGGAATGCCTCTTGGGAGTATTGAGCAACCGAATTTGAGGCCGCGCCGGCCATCTCACCAAACCGTGGCTGATCATTCAGAATTCGGAGCAATCCGTCGCGCACGGCTTCTACATTACGTTCCGCGACCCAACCATTGACACCGTCGACAACAAACTCTTCGGCCCCATAAAGACGTGCGCTAACCAATACAGGCAAGCCAGCCGCGGCCGCTTGCAGGATCGCAAGGGAGAAGATCTCATAGGCGGAGGGAAAGGCAAAAGCATCGGATAGCCACAGGTATGGGCACACATCTGATTGCATACCGACGAATATCAGCTGACCAGCCAGCCCAAAAGACTCTGCGAACGCTTGGTATTCCGAGATCTCGGAACCCTGCCCGCCAATTACAACGAACTTAACTGATTGCTGGACTTCGCTCGTCACCCCGCCAAGGGCTTCTATTAACAGCCCCAAACCCTTACGTTCGAAATCTCCAAGCGCCATGAAAGACAAAACGATGTCGTCCTCCGCAATGCCCAGCGCTCGACGGGCTGTGTGGCGATCAAAGTCAGGGGGCCTTGCAAAACGCTCCAGATCGACAGGATTGGAAATGCATACGAATCGCGACGCGATATCCGGATACTCTCCCGTCATTTCACGCTGAAGGCCATGAGATGGAACCACGATTATCTCTGCCCGACTTACGGCGCGCGCCTCGAACCAGGCACTCCATCGGTGTGTCACCCAACGAGCCCAACGGCGAGGACCTGTCACCGTTGACGCCGCCCACGCCCCCTTCAAATAAGCCGCATGACAAAAATGTGCGTAAACCACGTCAGCGCCTGGCAGCTGCCCCTGAGTAGCCTGAATGCGATCAGCTACGCCCCCTGACAAACGCCACAAGAGGAAACGTAACGGGGCATTTATATGGAACGCCAAATAGCGCAGTACATTTGGCCTCGCTGGCAATGGCACGCGAATCCACGTAACACCGGGCTCTCCAGCAACGTCACACACATCGGAAAAGACAACGACATCAAACATGTCTGTCAGTCCTTTCACCTCGGCCAGCACACAGCTCCCCGCAGGTGTATTGCGTCCAACGGCCATTTCAATGACGGCCAGTCGCGGCTTGGCCCGCACCAGATCTTTCATACCCTCTCCATCGACAATCTACGATCCGCGGCCACTCACTATCCCCGTGCTTTGTTACGACGAATCCACGCCAGCATCTGCTTGCGCGTTACGGAAGGTAGACCTAACAATCCAATGCATATGACATCCTTGGAACGAAGCTTTGAGAGCCGGACGGCCTGCCGCAACTCTCCAAGACAACGTATGCGCTCGTTCAGTTCAAGAAACATCATTGCCCGTATCCGGTACCAGTCCGCAGTAAAAAGCCGCAGACTCGCTGCGTGTTTCACACAAGACTCTTGAAGAGACTTTAGCGACAAACCCACATAATCAGGCACTTGTGGACGGCGAATCACCTCATCACGGATGTGAGCACTTACCGGAGGTGCTACATACGAGGCGGTGGCCTTACCCGAATACGCGACCGTGCCGATACACGCCAACCGGGCCCACGTAATAATGTCTTCACCTGCTTTGACGCCAACGGGAAACCCATCTATTTGCGCGAAATACCGCCTATTTATGGCCACTGCTGAGCTATGAACAGGATGTTCCACTTCGAGAACATCGGCGAAATAGTCGCTCATGAGATAGCCGCCTTCGCCTTCATGACGCAAACGAATCTTTCGCGATGCGCCCGACTCACTGACCACGTAATACGCAGTTGCGTACATAGCCGAACCGGGAAATCGGTCAATCAACCCGACGAGATTCTCGATGTGGGCAGGATCCCAGTAGTCGTCTGCATCGAGGAACGCAATCCATTCTGAGCGCGCCTCTGTAACGCCACGATTGCGTGCAGCGGACACCCCCGCATTTGTCTGCGCCACCAGCCGGATTCGAGGATCATGAAAAGCGGTGACGATGTTTGCGCCCTCGTCATGCGAGCCATCATCCACGACGACAAGCTCCCAGTCCTTCACCGTTTGATTGCGCACCGACTCAACTGCGCGCCCAATGCTATCCGCCTTGTTGTATAGCGGAATCACTACAGAAATCATTGCCGGCCCCTTACAGCCTTACACGCTTGAGTAATGAGCGCAGTGACATGGAACACAACAGTCCCTGCAGTACACCGGCCAGCAATACCCCCACTGCCACGAATACCAATCCTCGATGAATAAAGATTGCGGTGATTGCCAGTTGCGCCGCGAAAGCCATCAACGAATAGACGAACCACATAGATTGCGCGTCCAGGCACACCAGCAAGCGCTCGAAGACATTATTGGCGGCAGCCACCGTTGCAGCAGCCGCATTTACACATAACAACAGGCCCAAATCAGAATCTGCGAGACCGTACGCTTTCGCAATCAGGCCAGAAACAAGGGTCAGCACCAAAGCCATGATCGCGGTGACCCGAACGTTCTTGAGAATCTGTCGCCATATGGTCTCGCGCACTTCCGCAGGGCGTCCCGAAGCTACGCTGTCCGTCAGTGCTTTTAGCGTCAGCCCTCCCCAACTCGTCGCCGGCATCAACAGCAAGGTAGACCATTGCGTCGCCACAGCCACCACACCAACGCCGGTAAGGCCGTGACCTTGTTGCACCAGATAGATTGTGCAGAGCCAATTGACCGCCGCATTTACCCCCGTTGCACCAACACTCGGACACGCGCGCCAAAGGCGTCGAAGCGCCTCCGGCAGCGGGGCCTCGAGCTTCTTCACCAGCGGCAAGCCTCCTGCCTCGTTCCACCCCGATCCGCGAAAGATCCCGCCCCACAACAAGAAGCCCGGCACTATTGCGACAATCGCCGCAACCATCAACGCCCCATGAACCCCGCCGAGCCACACTGCAGGCAGCACCAGGACGCCCGTGCTCACTGCAACAGCCGCTGTAACACGAGCTGCGGTGAGAAAGCGCCCTGCCCCCTGATAAAAACCCTGGACTATCCCGGCAATAACCTGTCCTGAGGCAACACAGCACCCCGCTACCAACATGAGCCCCCAAGTAACTCGCGAACCGCCTCCGATCACATCCCACTGAAGCCATGCAAAAAGCATGCAGGCCAGCAGAGACAGTATCGTGCCAAGCAATAGATGTCCCTTGGCATGGGCACGAAACTGACTTAGCCCCTCCCTGTGGGCATGAGCAGCCGTCAAAGTCGCATTGTTGGCCAAAACCTGTGAAACCGGGGATGTCACCGCTGCAGCCGTATTAAGCACCGCCGTGTACGCGCCAAGCCAATGAGCGCCAGCAAGTCGCGCAAGCATGAAGCTCGTGGCAAACCCCACGCCTCGAGCGCAAAGCATGGAAAACAACATCCAGAACCGTGGCTTCTGGAGATTTGCTATGACCCAGTCCCGCACCGATCTTGCCCTTGAAACACACGATCATAGACCGGCAACATGACTGTTCATTTACTGCACGCCCAGAGGGCTACATAGCAAATGTCGTCCTTGCCGTGATGAGAAAGCCCGCGCTCAACGAGAACGGGCTTAGTTGAGCGTTATTTTCGCACGCTCGCGTGTGCGGGCCAGGAACAAATCGACAAGGGCCGCAAGAAACAACACAGGAGTCTTGCTGGCCCCTTCCTCCTCACGAGCAATCGCGATTTGAACTGCGCAAGAAAACCCGCTTCCCAGCAGGCGCAATACGTTTTCTCCAAAGACCTGCTGCTATTTCAAATACATCACCGGTCTCGAGGTAGCTGTCACTGTCGCCCCCGTAACAGCGGCCCCGCGAGTTCCATCGATGTATTCCACGGCAGAGGGAGTGAATGGCAAATTAACTGTTGCGGCCGCAAGACGATGCCAGACCAACCAACCTCTGCCGACTACCGACACCATGCAAATACCTTCCGGCAAGCAGTAGGCAGTCTCGATCTGCCCATTCGCCAACCAACGGGCGGCTGCAGAGTAGGCTTTACCTACGGGCGTGACCGTTGTCCAGTCAGACGCCAACAAGGCCGTCTGCGGCGCAAGACCTTCCATCACGTAGTAGTTGAAGTTGGAAACGCCGGCGGCGGCCATGGAGGCAAAGCCCCGGACAAGAAGCTCCGCAATCCTGTCCATCGGCATTGCTGCTTGGCAAGGCTTCGATGACACATTGCAATCAGGCGCACCTTCGGTGTTCCAGATCGGAAGCTGGCTGATGCCGTGGGCCTCCATGATCTGCCGCACACCCGCCGCTTGAGCCGCCACCTTCTCCGGTTGATCATCAAAATAGAAATGAAAGGAGACAGCATCTATAAAATCCTTGGCCCCTCCGCTGAGATAGCGGTCCAGCGCCGCCAAGTCCATGTTAGCGGCGACAACAACGTTCGCTGGATCCGCTGACTTCAACTCCTGATATGCAATATGGGTCATGACTGCCATCTGTTCAGGCGTTCCATTCCAGAAACCGAAATAATTCGCCTCGTTCCAGACCTCCCAGTACTTGATGCGACCTTTGTAGTGAATAGCCATCTGGCGAACAAATGATCGCCAGCTAGCCATATCTCTAGGTGGTGAAGAGGAGCCCGGACCATATTCTCCCGGACTATTGGGATCCGTCGCCAACCATTGAGGCACACCGGAAAAAGTGAAAAGAACCGATGCTGCAGGATCATTCCTCTGCACGTAGGCCAGATACATGTCTAGCCGCTTTATCGCCGCATTGTTCGTAAAATCAACAGCATTGCTGTCCGGTTGGATATCTCTCCATAGCGTGCCAGTGTCATGCATACGAACGACCCTCTGGTTCAGAGCTGGCCATGCTGCGTGGGTTCCCAGTCGATTGACGTGCATGCCAAAGAGCAGCGGTGAAACCTTCTCGCCAAGGCTCGGCATCAAGGGATTCACCAGCACCTCTCCTACCTGAAAATCATCTATCCCGATCTGCTGCCCGGCTTGATCTAAACTTACCCGCACCGATCCCGACGTATTCGCCAGATAGGCCCCCTCAACGAAAACCTCCTGCCAGCCGCCATTTCCTTCCAGCAATTTACTGGCGTAGACCGTGTACGGAAACGCGTCCTGCCGGAAGAAAATCACAGCCCGGACGCCATTGTTAAGCAGCGCTTTCATTCGGGCGCGATAAACCTTCCCTTGAACGAAAGGCGCCGCATAGTAGAGCTCCGCATTGCCCCCGGAGCCTTTGGATTGCACTGCAAATAGTTGTGCACCGGCGCCGACGGCGGTGCCTGATGACATCCGGCTGGCAGTTGCCTGCGCGCCAAACCAGGAGTTCACAGCCCATCCTGTCGCCACGGACGAAAAAGGCGCTTCAAAATCACTTGCGCCTATCACGTCCAGCACAGGCTTCGGCATCTCCCGCAACTGAAAACTATCAATCGCAATTTGCTGATTGGGCTGGCTAAGTTGTATGCGGAACGCACCCGAATCATTGGTCCCGAAAACACCTTCAAGCACGACTGAAGCCCAGCCACCTGTACCGACGATGCTTGTCGTCGCGAAATTCACGAAAGGGGCGTTGTTCTGACGAATTGCGAGAATGGCACTGGCACCCGCATCAAGCTTGACGCGTAGATTGGCACGATAGGTTTTACCCGCAGCCGGATTGAATCGATACACAAGGTGCGCATCGCCGCCAGAACCCTTCGAAATCAGCTTGAACCCCTGCGCACCACTTCCACTGGCGCCAGGAGATACACGCGAAACGGAGAACTGTGCCCCTCCCCAGCTATTGACGTCCCAGCCTTGCGCACAGCTCAAGAACGCCGCCTCGAAATCACTGGTTCCTAGCGTCACCGTCTCACCAGCCAATGGAGAGGATGCGCTTAGTGTCATGACACCCGATGCCTGCGTCGCCTGCGTTGTACGGGACGAAGAAGACGATGACACCAGTGCAGCCGCCTGCAGCCGGGATTGGGCTGTGATCGACGAGTCAGAAGGAAGCCCGCCACCAGCGCCCCCGCCGCAACCGCCGACAAGAACACTCAGGGGAAATAGAGAAAATACGGAAATACAAGTCAAGCGCAGCAGGTGATTCACGTGGTATCCAAACGGGAGGCAGAAGCGAAATACTGTTGTCTCACCATCTTGTCGCTCAGAACAAAACGGAGCGGACCTTATCGTGAGAAGTACTCGCAACTTCACGGATCAACCAGTACGCATCTGTAGCGCTTCGGCACCGACGGCTCTTCTCTCAGACCAACGGACCTGATTTCTCGAATGCCCAGATCTTTGCCGTCCCTTGATATCTCCTCGTCACAAATGGTGCTCTTATCAAGCACGAGCCGCGCTATCAGGTAGAAAATTAGCGAATTTTCTTTATTAAACACCCTTGAAAATACAGGAACCACCCATTTAAAAACCATGCACTGACGAGCGACATCAGCATCACACACATAAAAACAACTATTGAAATTCCAATGGAATAGACAAATTGATCAAAAAAATAGTAACAATAAAAACTATGAACCAACCATATCCAAATAGCCTCACGACCGAGGCCCTCAAAGATCTTGCGCACAAACAGCCCAACCCCACGCTCCCACAGGCGGGACTTACAAAAGACAGGCACGCACACCAAGAGAACAATCGAGTCTACGAGAGAAGGTGGGATTCCCCAATTCTCAAACTTTCGGGCAAACCCCATTCTCGCAAAGGGATAAATAGCAACCAAGAAAATCGAGAGAGCCCACTCTCCGGGCAAAAATCGCACTCGCTCACGAATCCCTTCTTGAGCACACCTGCAACACACAATTCCAGTCAAAACAGGAAATATCCATGCACTCAATCTGACTAACGGCCAAAAATCAACGCGCGAAGAAATAGAAAAAACCGAAAGGCTGACAATAAATAGAAAAATTACTTTAAGAAGGGATGTTGCGCCTGGCGCAAGCACCCTCAACAAGACAGGCATTGTGAGCAAACACATTAGATACAGCCCGACAAACCACCACTCAGAGTTGTAACGTTCTGAAAACCCTAGCAACGTCAGCACAAAATCCTCTGTATTCCAGACGAATCTTGTCGAACCCAAAAATTCTTTGGCATAATTCGAGCCCCCCCCCCAATGCCGATGAAGCCATATGCCCAATGGGACATATAGAGCCACCACAAGCCAAAATCTAGAGAGAAATGCAATGAAACGACTGGCCCATTTTCTGTATCCATCTGCATTCCTGGCTCTTGCGGCGAAACCATAGCCTGTAACAAACAGAAAAACAGAAACGCTTACCGCTGCGGCCTTGGCGCAGACACTTTCAAGCGACAGGCCATGAACGAAAACCGGAAACACAGAGATCTCTCTAAAAAAATCCGGCCACCGTTCAGGAAAGGCTAAAACATGATGAAAAACGACAGCGCAGACAGCCACCCCTTTTAGAAGAGCAGAATCGTCAGTAGACAAAGGTCTAAATAAGAAATTTCTCAGCATGCGAATGGCTTTGAAAACAACA
The DNA here is from genome assembly GCF_036017035.1 of Uliginosibacterium silvisoli. Classification (NCBI taxonomy): domain Bacteria; kingdom Pseudomonadati; phylum Pseudomonadota; class Betaproteobacteria; order Rhodocyclales; family Zoogloeaceae; genus Uliginosibacterium; species Uliginosibacterium silvisoli. The sequence continues at coordinate 342,854 of NZ_JAYXHS010000001.1, forward strand.
AAGCGCCTCTGGGAGGTTCCTGGGGTCCGAATTTCAGGTGGCGCAGGAAAGAAACGACTTAAGAATTCTTCCCGACAGTCAGGGCACCCAACTATCGTCAAATCTGAATTCGCTGCCGAAGAACAGAGTCGGTTCCGTACCAACTGCGATGCTCTCGCCTGACACGGCTTTGTCTGCTCTGATCAGTAAGGTTTGATAGCGATCAGCGCCCGGGATAGCCGTGACGCTCAGCAAGCCGGAATCTTTCTCTGTCCAGGCAACATATGCCTTGGTCCCATCGCGTTCGATCTGGATAAGACTCATGCCCGCAACAGGGTCAGGTAGATAAGAGAGGGTCGCGCCATTGATCCAGCGTCGCACGCGTGCAAGAGCAACGCCGGTGGAAGTCGACGTCAAGAAGTCTGACGTAACCAGCGGCACAAAACCGGACCCTTCCCATGTGTAGTAGTTGAAATTGGAGACGCCCAGCGCAGCGCTGCCTATCAGCCCTTGCGCAAGTGTGGTCTCGGCACTCAAACCTCCCTGCGTAGCTGCGCTGGTCGCAGATATTCCGGACTCGGTGTTCCAGAGCGGCGGCAACATGCCATAAGCATTCGCAGTCTCTTGAACATTGCGCAAACTTGACAAGGCGCGCTCGGGATCCCGCTCGAGGTAGGCATGGACGCTGAGCGCGTCGACGTATCGAGCTCCTCCGGCTACGAGAAATTCGTTCAGAAAGCGTAGTCCGTTGCTGGTGACATTGGGGCCAATGACAACAAGAGTCGGGTCAATCGCCTTTATCTCTTCGTAGGCTGCCCGTACTAGATCAAACATCCTCTGTGGCGAGCCATCCCATTGAGTCCATATGTCCGCTTCGTTCCACACTTCCCAATATCGAATATCTTTGGCATACCTCGTCACCACTGATCGGACGTAGTCTCGCCAATCATTGAGGTCTGACGGTGCAGTGCAGCTGCCTGGCCCATAAGATGAGTCGTTGCAACGCTTCGAATGAATTGACCCCGCCCATACCGGCGTCATTGCAAGAGTAAAGAGGACATTGCCCTGCGGATTGTTTTTCTTGATGTGCTGCACGTATAGATCGAGCCGCCGACCATGCACACTCGACCAGTCGATTGGTCGTTTGGTCGGCTGAAGATCTGCCCAGGTAGTTCCCGAATCCCACAATCGAACGATGCCGGGATTGAAGCTGGGCCAACCACGATGCGTTCCCAGCTGATTGAGATGCACGCCGAACAAGCGTGGAGTCACCTTCATCGGTCGAATCGGGACGCCCACAGCGTGCATACCCATTGGCTCGATTTGTGCTGGCCCTATGCAGACTGCTGCGCCAAGCTGCCTGCTGGCAATTCTTACTGATCCAACTGTCAAACCCGTTGAAATGCCATGCAGCTGCACACGGGTCCATGTAGCTCCCAACGAGACAGTACGAACAGCCCAGGTTTCATAGGGGGCAGCATCGCTCCGATAGAACAAGTCCACCGTGGGCGATCCCTTCGCCGCTTTGAGCCAAACCGAAAACTGGTACGCCTTTCCGGCTTGCAGAGCCCCAGGCAAGGTGATTTCGATATCCCCTCCGCCTCTGCTGACGACTTCAAAACTCAGCCCACTTTCATCCTTGTACTGACACGCTGGAAAGCGAGACAGCGCCGCCTGGGGGGCTGGCAAGCCCCACGCATTCGGACGCCAGTCGGCAGCGCCGTAGTAAGCAGCATGAGCGCTGCAGCACAACGCGAGCATCACTACTACAGCGATGCGCGTTATGACGGCGCTCATCTAGTAAGACTTGCGAGCGCGACGCTATGGTCGTCGGCCAACGACTGAGGGGACTCCATTGCAAATTCCTTCCCCGCATCCTCAAGACTCCGAACGCCAACAGCAAAGACGAGTAAGAGAAAGTAATAGATCAATGTGTTGTCAGTCAGGAACAATACGTTCATGAATAGAAAAGCGATTCGCGTCGAATATCTACGCGATGAATACATGAGCCAGATGAATATGGCATAGAACAACACGCCGTACTCGTAGAATATCTTGAGCAAATCACTGTGAAGATTTGCCTTCCCGCCATACTCATTGGCTCCCATTGTTGCCAACCCGTATGTCGAACCAGGCCCTTGACCAAACGCGATGAACTGTTCCGGATGGTGGAAGAATTCGTTCGCTGGCAGTGACAATAAACCACGCCTGCCGACGCCGATCTGATTGGCACTTTCGCCTGTCAGCGCCAGAATTGCAGAATCCAGATATCCAGCTCCATACAGCAAGACAAAAGCAAGCAGCCCGAGATTGGCAATCACCATGAAGGCCGGATTGAGAATCCGACGACCGTTTTTCTCTCCGACCCACCACATCACGAAGCAGACCATTGCTCCCAGCACCGCAATCCGCTTCAGACACACAACAGCCAGAACCAGACATAGAAAAGCAAGCCACTTGCGCCCTTCCATCAATGCGAAAACAGCCACCATACCGAATACAAATCCGAAATTTGATTCGAAAGGCGATATCGACTTGATGATGTCAAATTGCAGGGAGCCGCGGAAATTACCAAAGAGAGGAAAGTAGATCAGCGCCGCAATCAGAGAGCACACGAAGAGCGTACGCGCGCGCACGACAGGAACCTGGCACAGGAGCGCAATCGAAATGCCAGAGAAGGTCAGAAAAAGATCTTTCATGCCTTCTGTATTGGCCAGCGGAGAGAGGACCAATCCCGCCAGTACAAATGCAAGGAATGGTTTGGCTTCGTCTCCCAAACGGGCTTCGCGGTCACCCAGTGTTGCGATCAGAACAAGAAGCGGGACAGCGAAGAAAAGATAACGGAAAGGCGGAAACGCCACGCACAGCATCGATAGCGCGATTGACACCCAGAACACCGTATTTCGTATCAAGACATCGCCAAGCACAGACAATTTCCTCTTCGCAAACTCATTCGGCGTACGAACAAGCGCATGCCTGTCTCGTGCCAACTCGTGATGTACTAAGACACGTATTCGGCAAGAAAGTCGCGGTATGCGAGTGCAAGTCCATCGCGCAATGGCATTGATGCATGCCACCCAATTGAATCCAGGCGCGTTACGTCCATCAGCTTGCGTGGGGTACCGTCAGGCTTGCTTGTATCGAAATCGATTCGGCCTGCGTAGCCCGTCACATCTCGTACCAGTTCGGCAAGTTGTCGAATCGACAGATCTTCACCTACACCTACATTAATCAACGGCGCGAGGCCTTGTTCCGACGACTCATCACCTGCTGGCGCCAGAATCTTGTCGTACAGGTCATCGGACAGACTCATCAAGCGTACGCAGGCATCTGCCATGTCTTCGCTATACATGAACTCGCGGAGCGGTGTACCGCTCCCCCACACGGTAACGCTTGCATCACCACGCTCTTTCGCCTCATGAAATTTTCGGAGTAGCGCGGGAATGACATGCGAGTTCTGCGGATGGTAGTTATCGCCCGGTCCGTAGAGATTAGTAGGCATGGCCGCAAGATACTTCGTGCCGTACTGGCGGTTGTAGCTCCAGCACATCTCGATACCGGCAATCTTGGCAAGTGCATAAGGACGATTCGTAGGCTCAAGCGGCCCAGTGAGCAGATGCTCTTCCTTCATCGGCTGCGGGGCGAGCTTGGGGTAGATACAGCTTGAGCCAAGGAACAGCAGGCGGATTACGCCATGTCTCCATGCGCTGTGAATGACATTCGTCTGAATAGCGAGGTTGTCACGGATGAATTCCGCCGGATAGGAATTGTTGGCAACGATTCCTCCGACTTTTGCAGCTGCAAGGAAAACGTATTCTGGTTTGTGCTGAGCAAAAAAATCATCAGTCGCACCGGCATCCGTGAGGTCCAGCTCTGAATGCGTGCGCTTGAGGATGTTGGCGTAAGCATTCACCTCAAGCCGACGAACAATGGCCGAGCCGACCAAGCCTCGATGCCCAGCAACATATATGGCGGATTGCTTTTGCATGATATCGCGGGCTACTCGTGATAGTCGTAAGCCTGAAAGCCGGCCCGCTTGACCAGTTCATCGCGCTGCGCCGAGGCGTAATCGGCGACAACCATCTCTTTCACCAGCTCCTGCAGCGTCGTCGTGGGCACCCAGCCAAGCTTCTCCTTAGCCTTGGTCGGATCACCCAACAGGGTTTCGACTTCGGTAGGGCGAAAGTAGCGTGGATCCACCTTGACGATCACGTCGCCAACCTTGCAGCGGGCTTTGTCGCCAGCAACGCTCTGAACGACGCCAATTTCCCGCTCCCCCTCTCCTTCGAAGCTGATGGTGATGCCGAGCTCTGCCGCAGCGAATTCCACGAACTGACGTACGCTGTACTGAACACCGGTGGCTATTACAAAGTCCTCGGGCTTGTCCTGTTGCAGCATTAGCCATTGCATTTCGACATAGTCACGGGCATGCCCCCAATCACGCAGAGCACTCATGTTGCCCAGGTAGAGGCAATCCTGCAGGCCTAGTGCAATGCGAGCCACGGCTCGCGTAATCTTACGGGTGACGAAAGTTTCGCCACGCAGAGGGCTTTCGTGGTTGAAGAGGACGCCGTTGCATGCATACATGCCATAGGCTTCGCGGTAGTTAACCGTAATCCAGTAAGCGTAGAGCTTAGCCACGGCATAAGGGCTTCTAGGGTAAAAGGGCGTGGTTTCCTTTTGAGGGATTTCCTGGACGAGGCCGTAAAGCTCAGAAGTGCTGGCTTGATAGAAGCGGGTTTTCTGCTCAAGACCAAGGATGCGGATGGCCTCAAGAATGCGCAAGGCGCCTACGCCATCGGCGTTAGCGGTGTATTCGGGCTCTTCGAAACTGACGGCAACATGCGACTGCGCAGCGAGGTTGTAGATCTCGTCAGGCTGGACCTTCTGAATAACACGCGTCAGGTTGGTCGAGTCGGTCAAGTCGCCGTAGTGGAGAATGAAGTTGCGGCCATCCACATGGGGGTCTTGGTACAAGTGGTCAATACGATCCGTGTTGAACAGGGAGCTACGGCGCTTGATGCCGTGAACGACATATCCTTTCTTGAGCAGGAACTCTGCGAGATAGGAGCCATCTTGTCCGGTAACACCGGTAATGAGTGCGACTTTCTGGGTCATGAGTTTTGGTCTCGATCAATATGACAGGGAACTAGTTGCTCAGACCAGCCAGCCGCAAGCGTGCGGCCTGGGGAATAGCTTGCAACATTTCGTATATGAACTGCTCGTGCAGGACAAAAGCCGCAGCAGAATCGCGGTCAATTGAAGAAACCCTAAACAACAAACCGTCAGCAATGTAGCCCTTGGCGGCATATTCCATTTCTTGGATTTTCTTGTCGAGCTCGTTCTTTACCGCATGATCTCCAATGGTTGTCCAGTAGCTAACGGGCTCGTAACGGCGCTCCCCCATAGCGGTCTCCAGTCGTCGCACTGGAATGTCGCCAAATGGGGTTTGCAACGGACTGGCTTTGCTGGAGAGCAATCGAAAGCCTTGGGCGGGATAGCAAATTTCAGGTTTATGAACCTGCAATGCGTCAGTTTGAGTCGTCCCGTACGCGACAGAAAGCATGATGCGCTGCCCACGCGCATTCACATAGACGCGGCTAAGGACATCAGCATAAACAATATCAAGCATCTCTTGGGCTTGTGGGTTGACGACTGCTCCGCCACTAAACTCGTCTAGCGTCCAGGAGCCGAATCGCTTGGGCACCAGATCCGCCATTCTGACCTTGGGCCGCGTTTCAGAAAGACGGAGAGTAGGCTTTAGTGTAGTGCTGACGACGCTAGCGCTTGCCATGCAAGCAAACATGACTATCGACTTGATAACGAGACGCCGTTGTGATGCAAACTCTTCGGTCATTCGGCACCCTCTCTAACGGTCGGATGCGTTTGATGACGCCCGACGAGAATACGTAAAAGAGAATCGACGCCGATAATGAGGATCAACGCAGCCAGAAACAGAACCATTCCTGCGAAACCATGCAGGAACCCCTGACCCGCATCGTCACCAAAGTGATAGGTAATCAGCGTCAGTACCATCACGCGTATGACATTCGCCGTAAAACTGATCGGCACGATCAGAATTGCAAGCAAGACATTGCGTGCAAGCGATTCATGGCGAACAAGATTCAGGTAGAGCAGACCCAGCGCTTCGAGCGTAAATAGCGTATGCAAACCTGCGCATGCATCGGCTACCAGAAGTTGATATTGCCCGATCTGGAGGATGACTCCGCTCCGGGCGATGGGGTAGCCCACTGCAAACAACACTTGCTCCGCGACATATGAGACCGCCATCTTCATCGGTTGCGTTGCTGCATCCACGATCTCGGGCGGCAACGGCACCATGAACATCATGAAGAAAAATGCAAACCATCCGGCCTTGACCGCATCCCTGCCTCGAAAGATCAACAAGATGGCTATCAAAATCCAGATCAGCGAGCCCACTTCCAGCAGAAGGATGTCTTGCGACCGGCCGAGTATGTAGAAACATAGCCCCAAAACGAAAACGATCGGCCCTGCAACTCGCATGGGGGACACAGGTGCGGCCATGATCTCTGGCCATTTTCGGTGCAACAACCAAATAGCAATACCCAGAACAATCGGTCCGTGCGCTTGTTGCTCTGTGCTCCAGACCTCTCGAAAGAGGAAGTTGAAGCTCGGTACATACATGGCCCCCAACCCCGCCAACACAATCAACCACGGAAGCAGCCGCTGCACATTGATATTCCAAGGGGGTTTTGATGCAATGGAAAGCATGTCTTTAGCCAGGGGCGTCAAACGAAAGCGCGTACGGTTGAGGGCCAATGCCAAATGACGTCTTGTAGTCCATGGCTTGGCACCAATCTTTCGCGGGGGAGCAATTAGTGATCGGTCATCGCGGTGCCAACAATCACAGCGCCGCATTGCCCGAGTGAATCAGAAACAGCCCTCAATTTCGAAGCGCGTGTAATATTTTTCTGCGCAAGCATCAAAGCTCCGCCAGTGCGTGCCGCAATTGATTGCGCATCCGGGTAAGTCGTTGCAGACGGCGTGTCCAGCAGGATTACGTCATACTCGGATGCAAGACCCCACAGCAGATCCGCAAACACTTGACGCGACAAGAGCTCGCTTGGATTGGGAGGCAAGCCCCCCGACGTCATGACGGAAAGATCCCGAAGTTGTGGAACCTTCTGTATACATTCATTCCCTGCGCGCCCAACCAAAACAGCAGAGAGACCCGTTGTGTTCTCAAGGCTAAACAGACTGTGCTGCTTGGGACTGCGCAGATCCGCATCGATCAAAAGCGTACGCTCACCCAGTTGGCTAAAAACCACGGCCAGATTCGCGGCAAGCCATGAACGCCCTTCCCCCACCTCAGGGCTCACTATCGACAGTGATTTCCTTTCAGGCGCTCGGTCAAACCATCGAATCATGAGCTGCGTACGCAGCGCTTTGAGTGCCTCAACTTGCGGGCTAAATGGGTTGTATGCAGCGATGACCTCCTCTGCAACGGAGCTGTCACCTCGAACGAGATAGCTGTAATCAAACTGACGGGACAACGCAAACTTCACGTCTGCGTCCGTCAATATTCCGAGCTGAATGGCTGCATCGCCAAAGCGTAGATTTTGCTCTCGTTGAAGGCGCAGAATGCGTTCCGCATCATCCGGGCGCAGCCGTCCTGCATCGATCAAGATTGCGCCGATTGAGCTCTGCGCTGAAGTGAGGATTCTTGGTGCGTTCATGAACCGACCTCTGTCAAGCGGGACGGCGGAAAAATCCGCCGAAGAATTTTCTTGATGGCTGCGGCCTACGCGGAACATTCGTCAGTATCGGAACCGACAGCAATCGTGTTAGCTCTGAAGGGCTGCGAACACGTTGATCTCTCAGCTCCGCAAAAAGTGCAGCAATCACTGCAAAGAAAGCCCCAATAACAATAGCCAGCAAAGTGTTAAGCCATATTTTTGGACTGGATGGATCAGCAGGTTCCGTGGCTGCGTTGAGAACCACAATGTTGGTTTGTTGTGTCTGACTCTCGAGACTCGACTGCGTCAGACGTTGTGAGGTAGTGTCATAAGCCCGCTGAGCGGCCAGCACGTCGTTTTGCAGGACCGTGAGTTGGTCGCGCTGATTCTTCAGCAGCAGCAACTTCTTCCGTTGCGCATCAAGCGCTGCCCGCAGTTCGGCCTCACGTTGCAAGTTAACTTGATTGCTGGTGCCAAGTGACGTCACGACGCGTGCACTTTCCTGTGCTATGCGGTCTTTGAGGGCAGCAATATCCGCTTCGCTTCGCTGGTAATCCGGGTGATTTTTGCCAAGGCGCCGCACAATCTCATCACGCTGCGACTCCATTCGTGAAAGATCTGCCTTGAGATTTGCGATCAATGGGTTTTGCAGCACCTCAGGAGACATCGCATTTTTGTTGCCCGCCTGCTGCTGACGTGAAGCGCTGTCCATGCGCTGCGATTGAGCAGCAACTAGCTGAGTAGATAACTCCTGAAGACGGGCGCTTTCAACGTCGAGGCGTTCGTCAGCCGCTGTAATTCCGTTTTCTCTCTGGAAGTCGGAGAGCTGCTTCTGTGCGGCCTCAACGTCCGCACGCATGACTTTGAGCCGCTCGGTAAAGAACGTGGCGTACTGCTTTGCGGGCTCAACATTGATATCGAGATTTGTATCGATATACGCTTGGGTAAAAGCGTTTGCCAAGGCCGCCGCAGCCTTTGCATCGGGCCATTTGAAGTTGATGTTGATAACGTTGCTTTCCCGGGAAGGCTTGATTTCCAGCTTTTTGTTCAACAACTCACCCAGCCACGATTCAAACGAACCCTTCCCCTTGGTAGCCTCTTCCCACTGGGTCCGGAAAGCCGGTACCTGATCAAGCTTTAACGTCTTGACGACACGCTGCGCAACACGATCACTATTGATAATGTCAACTTGGGTTGCCATGTAGCTGGGCAGCACCTGCAATTGGACGCCACTTATCGGATCCATGCCTTTCGTGTTGATCACCACCGAAGCTTCGGCCGTATATTGCTTTGGCAGGATCAGGCTAATGGTTACAACGACGCCGACCACAGCAAGGGCAATCGTCGCAACAAGACGCCAACGCGCTTGCAGTACGAGAAGTAATTGATGGAAGCTCATGACGCGATATCCGGTGAATGCACTCGATTGAAACCGCCTGTTAGAACAGACTTTCCTTGACCAGGACAATGTCGTCCGGTTGCAACACATCAGCGAGCGTTGGCTTAATGACCTGAACCTTGCCGTTCGGGTCTCGGCGGTGGACTTCAAGACCACGCAGCGTGCCGCGCAAAGTCATGCCGCCGCCACTGGCCAAGGCTTGCATCACGCTCATGTCACGCTCAAGGCGGAATGATCCGGGCCGCTGGACTTCGCCATAGATATAGAAAACAGGGGAGCGATCGACAAAGATGGTGTCGCCGCCTTGCAGAGGGATGTCGAGGGAAGCATCACCCTTGCGCAGCATTCCGGTGACATCAACCTCTTTCTTGAATTGCTTGCCATCACGCACGCCGCTAACGACAACCGTGTCACCGCCGGTTTGTGCAATACCACCCGCCGTGGCCATCATGTCGGAGAGACGCAGGTTAGCCGTCTCCAGCGGATAGCGACCGGGCCGATTGAACTGTCCGAGCACGGCCACTTGGCTGCCGCGAATCTGTGTCAGCAACAAGGTGACCTGTGGTTTCAGGACAAAGCCGCCATCGCGCAAGGCTTTTGCAATTGCGCCTTCTGCGCCCGCCTGCGTCTTGCCGCCCACCGCTACGCTGCCCAGCAACGGAAAACTGATGCTGCCGCTTTCCGAGACGCGCGCTTCGGTAGTCAGGTCAGGGTTCTGGAATACGCTGACGCGGATCACGTCACCAGGGCCGAGCACATAGTCAGTGGGTGTCTCAACGGCAAAAACATTCGCCATGCCAAACAGCAGCATCACGGCAGCAATAAAACGCTTCATTTCATCTTGTCCCGATTGCAGTTCTTCGACGCTTGTTCTGATGCTGTAGGCAGCCAGCGCGCCGTACGCACGCCGCCGATGCAGCTTGCTTACTTGATGCCCGTTGCGATGCCTTTTTCCAGATCGGCAGCCACAGCGCTGCCAGTTGCGGCCGGCGCTGCAGAAGCTGGTGCAGCAACGGGTGCAGAAGCTGCCACTGGCGGCTTGTAGCCACCTACGTATTCCAGCTTGGCTTCGTCACGCAGATGCTTGACTTCCTTCTGCAAACGCTCGTTCTTGCGCATGCTGACGAAATACTGCTGGATTGCTGGTGTGGCACGAGCCTGATCGACTGGCTCGGACTTTGACTGCACCAGCTGAATCAACTCGACACCACCATTGCCAGTCAAGAGTACGACCTGACCGTCTTTCAACTGACTCAGGCGCGGCAATAGCTGCATGGGCATTTGTTCGGCGGGCTTGGTCGCGCCATCGGCCACGGCCCGGAGATTCTGCTCTTTGGTCCAGGCAACGATTTCTTCAAGGGACTTGTTCTTAGCCAGCATGTCCTGGACTACGGGAATCTTGTCCGCAGGCATCTGGATGCCGAGGGCACGATAGCTGTAGATGCGACGATTGGAGAACAACTCGGGATGCGCCGCGTAGTAATCCTTCACTTCAGTCTCGCTCGGCTTGGGCACGTCTTGCACCAGGCCCTCGAGGTAGGCGCGCTGCAGGATTTCGCGCTTGGCCGCTTCGAGCTGCTGCAGCACTTCCGGCGAGCGATCAAGCTTCTTCTCGGTGGCCTTCTGCACCGCCAGCTCTTGATCGATCAGGCGCTCCAGCGCTTGCCCGCGAGCGGCTTCTTGCTGCTCCGGCTTGACGTTTGCCCGCTGCAGCACGAAGTTGATCTGATGAACTGAAATCTCGCTGTTATTGACCTTTGCAGCAACTTGCGTGGCAGCTTTTTCACTCTTCGCGCCACACGCAGAGAGCAAGGTAATGAGCAATAAACCAGGCACAGCACCGCGAAGCAGGACGTTCATTGAAACCTCGAAATTTGTGGGAAATTGCAGTCATCGCCAGAAGACTGCATTCAGGCGCAAGAGCGTAACGGCCGGATGTTACACCGCTACGACGTAACAAACGGTGTCACATTTCACGGCACTGAAGCCGCGCCGAGCCCGGTAACAAGGGTGTTTTTTTGTAAAACACGCTGAAAATATTTGAATCGCTACACCTGCAGGTCGCAGGAAGCGACGCTACGCCTTGGCATGTAAAAACGGTCGACACTATTCTTGGTTTTGTTCTTCCAGCAAGAACCACCAGCTTCGCCTTTGTCCCTTTGAGATCGGTCACTTGATCTTCTATTTTCTTAAAAGTCCCGAAAAAGCAATGAATTAGCCCCGGCGCGTATCTTTCCAGTGTGAACAAACGAGGGCGGACGTACTACACGGCAGAGCGTTCCTGTGTAAAAAAATGGAATCAACACCGCCGCACAGGCCAGGTAACCGCCCCTCGGCAAGCCCTGGAGCCCTTTGCGCGAGGCTGCTGCAAACAAAAAAGGCGCCATCGGCGCCTTTTTCGAGAAACAGCGAGGCAATCAGGCTGAGCGCCGACGCTTGAAGAGACCGCCCATCAAGCCCAAGCCAACCAGCAGCATGGAGTACTGGCTGGCCTCCGGCACAGCGCTGACAACGGTGGTCAGCGACAGATACTTCTGCTCGATGAACGCCAGACCACCAGCGCCACCGGCATTGGCCGCCAACAGACTCTGCAGGGTGTAGTGAACTTCCGTCGCGCCTGCGGCAAAGCTTTGCGCCGACGTGGCTTCCCAGCTTGTAACCACAGGCAGATCATGCACGCTGAGCACCGAAGACTCAGCGCCCGAAATCAGGGAGCTCACTTCGGTGCCTGGCGTGCGGAAGTCAAAGGTACTGGTTTGACCTGCAGCGAATACGGTGCCACCGCCGCCGAACTTCAGATAATTTCCATGCTCGACGAGATTGACGCTGCTGAGGGTGAAGCCACTGTCAGCCACCAGCGTCAAGCCGATGGTGGCGTTCGTGAATGCCCAGTTAGCGCTGGACGACAGCGCCGAAAAGGTCGTCGGCGTAAAGATCAGCGAGTCGCCAAGAAGCGTCGGCGTGCCGAACAGGCCCAGCAAGGCGTCGTCGTAGATGACGTCAAAAGTGGCGCCATCCAGGCGCACCTGCGCAGCTTGCGCGGCCGGAAGGGCGAGCGCAAAGAGAGAAACAAGAATAGTTATGGTTTTTTTCATGGTAGCTACGATGCTCAGATGCGTTTGCGACCCGGAGCTCTAAGCGAACTTCATGCCACCGCTCGTCCAGACCATTCAGCCATTCGCGAGCCAGGGGTGATCAACACGCCTGACTGATGCAGGGAATCCCTGCCTCAGAACGCGTACTGCAAGGTAAGGGAGTACACCCGGTCTTCGTAACCGAGATAGCTCGGGTCCGCATGCCGCGTTTCTGTTCGTGCATTGGCTTGCACAGTCAGCGCTTGTGTCGGCACATAGGTTGCCCCCAGCGAAACGTAGTGCGTGCGGTCGTGAACGGTAATCCTCGAGCCTGGCGAGCCGGGATCGATCACCGTGGTATTCGGGAATTCGCGCTTGCGGTAATCAAAGATGGTGTCGAACTTGACCTTCGCCAGTGGCGTCCAGCTCCAGCTGGCAGTGCCGCCGCGCGCCACGGCATCCTGATCCGTCCCGAAATTGATGGTGGATATCTCCCGGAAGAGGCGGAAGTTTAGCGTCGACGCGCCGGTTGGACGCCAGCGATAGTTGGCATGGCCTACGACTTGGTGAAAGTCACCTACGCCCTGGCTGGCGCTGCCGCTCTTTGCCCGCTGCTCCACGAGGGCCACCCGCAACTCAAAGGCTGACGCAGTATTGCCGCCCCAGCTACCAAACGCCCCCAGCTCATTCTGACGATAACCGCCACCGTAGACGTATTCTCGTTCTGACAGCCGGTACTGAGCTTCCAGTACGTTGGCCGTATACGGCCGATAGCCCAGATTGAGCCATACATTGCGGGTGGTGCCGTCGCCACCCTTCTTGATGTCTGCTGAATTGCGGTCTTTGTTTTGCGAAACCTCTGGCCGGAACAGCCAGTCCGTCGCGATGCGTTGCGACAATCTGGCCCCCAGCGTATCGCTCGTCACGAGATTGGTGAGTGCCAATTGCAGGTCGGCAAAGTCGCTATGCGTGACCGTATGGCGGTAATAGGCATCCCAGTTATTCTCAGCCCCATACACGCCGCTCCAGCCGACACGCGAGTTCTCCGAGGTGTAATTGAGGCGGGTGAACTCCTGGAAAACCACGTAAGTCTGCGACAACTCGCCGTACAGGTTGTGACGGCCGAGTTGCTTGCTGGCCGTCAGCGCGGCGGTAGTCGAAGAAATGAAATCGTCCCGCCGATCCGAATTGAGGGCGCGCCGATTATCCGTTTCGGAAGCCACCCGCATGGGGTTGGTGTCGTACTGCAGAGTCTCAGCAAGGGTCAGCCCGAAGACATTCCCGTCACGCGCCGTCGCCAGACCACTGTAGGCAAGCAATGCTACGGTGGGCGACAGAGAGAGCCACATGCGCCAGAACAGGCGGGGACTGCGTGCTATTATTTTCATCGTCTGCATTATGCCAAGGCTTTGTTAACGCTGGCTTACTGCCAGAAGTCCGATCATTTTCAAGGCAAATCGGGTCAAGGCCGGATTTAAGAAAACCCTCATGAAAGCGGATTAGACTGGCAATCAATGATTCTTCGGGGGAAGAATTGCAGGGCGCCGTGATCGGTAACACGCTAAGCATTGTCCGCTTGGCGTAGCCTTCAACCGATCAGACTTTCGTACTTGGCCGCCACGCTGCCTCACCGGATATTAGGCTCGCCCGCCAGCTAAAGGCGAAGCAGCTCTCGTTCTACCATCAGCAGGTGCATCGAGCACAGGCTACAAAGAGCCAAGCGCTGTAGCAACATCAACTCATACGTATCTGTAACAGCCATGCTTGCAGCCCTGGATCGCTCACGACATCGCAGCCTTGCACGAGCGCACTTCACCTTGTCACACGCGGTCGAAGCTTTCATCGACCCGATTACCATCGTCCTGTGCCTGTTTGCCACGACGCTGTTTTATGGTGAAAACATTGACGCGCCCTATGTCGTGCTGTCATTGATCGTGTTCTCTCTGTCCTTCCCCGGCACGCTGCAATTGTCGGAGGGACGTCGTCGCATGATGCGCAAGACGGTGATGAACTGGGCGTTGATTGCCAGCATCCTGCTGGCGTTCGGCTATGCCAGCGGCTACGAGCGCTTCTTCCCTGACAAGATCCTGTTTGGCTGGATCGGCGCCACTTTCTTTGTACTGCTGGCGACGCACGAGATTGCGCTGCAGGTTCTGCCGCGCGTACTCGCCAACGGCAATCACAACACGGCAGTGATCGTCGGCGGCAACGACATCGGCACGATGCTGGCGCGCCAGTTTCTCGACAACCAGTATCTGGGCATACGCCTGCTGGGTTTCTTTGACGACCGCAGCCGCTCCCGCCTGTCCAACCTGGGCGACACCACCATTCTCGGCAACCTGTCGCAGCTGTCGGCCTATGTCAAACAGCATCACGTCGAGCACATCTATCTGGCGCTGCCGATGGCGACGCAACCACGCATCCTCAATCTGCTCGAGGAGCTCAAGGACACGACGGCCTCGATCTTCTTTGTGCCGGACATCTTCGTGACGGACCTGATCCAGGGCCGCATGGACAACATTAACGGCATGCCGGTCGTGGCCGTCTGCGAAACGCCATTTACCGGTTTCAACGGCATGCTCAAGCGCCTCACGGACATCGTGCTGAGCCTCGTCATCATCGTGCTGATTTCGCCGTTGTTGCTGATCTGCGCGATCGGCGTGAAACTTTCTTCGCCGGGAGCGATCATTTTCAGACAGCGTCGCTATGGTCTGGATGGCAAGGAAATCGTGGTCTACAAATTCCGCTCGATGACGGTCAGCGAAGATGGTGCAGTCGTAACCCAGGCTACGCGCAACGATCAGCGCGTAACGCGCTTTGGCGCCTTTATGCGCAAAACCTCGCTGGACGAGCTGCCGCAATTCTTCAACTCGCTTGGCGGCAGCATGAGCATCGTCGGTCCGCGTCCGCATGCGGTGTCGCACAACGAAACCTATCGCAAGCTCATCAAGGGCTACATGGTGCGCCACAAGGTGAAGCCGGGCATCACCGGCTGGGCTCAGGTATGCGGCTACCGCGGCGAAACGGAAACCATCGACAAGATGGAGAAGCGCATCGAACACGATCTGGAATACCTGCGCTCCTGGTCGATCACGCTCGATCTCTGGATCATCATCAAGACGCTACTGGTGGTCTTCACCGACCGTCGCGCTTACTGATGCCGGCCGTGTCGATGCGCCGTACGCTCCTGCGCGCTGCATTTGCGCTGGTGCTCTTCGCTGACGTGCAGACGGCGTCAGCCGACATCTACACTTTCATCGATGACAACGGCGTACCGAATTTCTCGGATCGCAAGACCGACCCCCGTGCCACGCTTTTCTGGCGCGACCCGAACGGCCCCAAAGGCATTTCGATGGACTGGCGCCCCGATGTTTTGCGCAGACCGCCCGCTGCCATGCGGCCTGACATTGATGCCATCGCCTCGGTGTATGGGCTCGAGCCCGCCCTGCTCGCTGCACTGATCTCGGTCGAGAGCCGCTACAACCCGCGTGCACGCTCACCCAAGGGCGCAATGGGCCTGACGCAGTTGATGCCCGCTACGGCGCAGCGCTACGGCGTCAAGAACGCCTACGACGTGAAGCAGAATCTGCACGGTGGCGCCCGCTACCTCAGCGACCTGCTCGTCATGTTCAACAACGACGTGCATCTGGCGCTGGCCGCCTTCAATGCCGGCGAAGGAGCCGTGATGAAGTACGGCCGCAAGATCCCGCCCTACGCCGAGACCCAGCGCTATGTGCCGCAGGTGTTGGCGCAGCTAAATCTGCTGCGCAAGCACGCTCGCACCCACCTGAACTGATTCACCTTGCTGCGGCTGCATGCCGCAACGTATTGCGCAGCGGACGGCGCGCTTACTCACACCGCATCCCCGCCCGGCGATTGCAAACCGCAACAGCCTTTTCCGCTTGTCGCTACAACCGCCGTGTACAAAGCGCGCGTCCCTTATGCGGTGTAGTCACGCCCCCGCCTCTCTCGTCCGCTACAGCCCGAGCGTCCTCATCTATAGCAGAACGCGCCCCGCGTACCCCGCCATCCGCAACGCCCGACACCGCCAGGGCCATGCCTGTGCGCAGCCATTTCGCGCGAGCGTTAGTCCCGGGAGCGCAAGTTGCTGCATGTCGGTACGGGGACATGAATACCCGACCGGTGACAGCGCGGAATACGACCTGCGCCGGAAAGCGGGGTCACTTTCGATCTCGTTTCATCACTAGATACTCAAGGAGAAGAACCATGGAAGCTATTGGAAAATTCGACGGATCGAACAGCATCAACAGCGGCGCGAACAGCGTGCATAACAGCATCAACAAGGCAGCGGACGCAGCGCGCCCCGCCGTGGATCGCATCGCCGACGGAGCTCATCAGGCGGTTGACCGTCTGGCCAGCGTGGCCGCCAGTGCAGCCGATACGCTGAGCGTACGTGGCGCACAGATCCGCGATGCACAGGTCAAGCTGACCGGCTCGGCACGCAGCTACGTCAGCGCACATCCGCTGACAACGGTTGGCATTGCAGTAGGCGTAGGCTTCTTGCTCAGCCGTCTGCTGAGCAGCAGCTCGCGCTGAGTCTCTGCGTGATGGGAGCAGAACTCTCCCCGGATGAGCTTGCCGCGCTGCATGCGCATGACAAGCCATCCGGCGACGCACCCGGCGTCTTCGACAATGTGAGGTCGCTGGGGACTTCGCTGCGCGGCTTGGCGCACGACCATCTGCGCATCATCGCTCTCGAGACGCGCCTCGCGGGCCAGAGCCTGGTGAACATGATCGCTGCCAGCGTCGTGCTCGCCGTGCTGCTGGTCAGCGCTTGGCTGATGCTGGTTGCAATCGGCGTCATGCTGATGGTCAGCGGCGGCATCGGCATCGTCTTCGCGATGCTGATGGCAATCGCCGTCAACCTCGGCATTGCCTACGTGCTCTATCAGGTGATCATCGAGACCAGCAGGAATCTCGGCTTCCCGGCAACGCTGAGAAGCCTCGGAGGCGGTGACAGCAACGAATCGCCAGCCGGCAAGGGGTCGCCATGATATTCGGAATGAATGGTCAGGACGCTTCGCTGCTGCGTCAGCTGGAAGCGGCAGAGTCGCAGCTCACACAACGCCAGCGACAGCTTCATGAAGACATCCAGGCGGTAGATGCGTCCGTTCGCGAACGCCTCACTTCGCCGGACGTCTTGCTGTGGGGCGCTGGCAGCGGTTTCATTCTCGGCGAGCTGACACGCAAACGCCGGCCAGAGCCTGCGGAACGCCAGCAGCATGCTGCACGGCAAGCGCTCGAAGAAGAGGTGGAATCCCCCGGCATCCTGCAGTTGCTGCTGCACTATCTTGCGATTGCACGGCCGATCATTTCCAGCGTACATGCCTTGCTCGGGCCCTACATCCAGGGCCTGCAAATAGACGCTGCAGCGAGGGCGCAACAGGCAGCAATGGAGGCCGCCAATGGACCTCCCGAACCTGCTCGCGCGACACAACAAACGGCCTGATATGCAGGCCGTTTTTTATTGCAGCCTCGCTCGTCGCGCGGCTCTCTTCACGGAATATCCGTGCTGTCAGGCCTCTCACAGCGGGAGCGATATTTGCTGAACTCCTGCTGTAGTACGTAGAAGAGCACTCATTACAAATGCTTTTTACATATCTCGAACCATGACCGGCGATGCGCTTTTCGCGCGCCGCCTGTAGCCCGACGACGGAATCTCACGACGGGCACGCACCGGAGGAAGTGACATGACCTTAGGAACAATCTTGCTGATCGTATTGCTGCTGATGCTAGTGGGTGCCGTACCGGCCTGGCCACATAGCCGCTCCTGGGGCTACGGCCCATCGGGTGGACTGGGCCTCGTCCTGCTCGTCATCCTTGTCCTCGTATTGATGGGACAGATCTGATCACAGCACTTGGGGCGAAGCGCTTCTGCCTCGCCCCCAACAGGAGTTGACACAATGCTGACCGAAACCAAACCCCGTGAAATTGAAACCTTACGCCAGCAAGCCCGCGAGCATATCGACGAGGGCGCGGTAACTGCCGGATATGCCGCCAATCGCGATGCGGTGGTGAGTCGCCTCAACGAAGCGCTGGCCACTGAACTGGTATGTGTCCTGCGCTATCGCCGCCATCACTTCATGGCCAAAGGCATCCACTCGAAGAGCGTTGCCGCAGAGTTCATGGAGCATGCGCTGCAGGAACAAGGGCACGCCGACGAGATTGCTGCCCGCATCGTGCAACTCGGCGGTGAGCCACAGTTCAACCCGGACAAGCTGAGCTCCCTCAGCCACGCCGACTATGTCGAGTGCAGTGGCCTCGGCGAGATGATCAAGGAAAACCTGGTCGCCGAGCGGATTGCCATCGACAGCTACCGCAACCTGATCCAATACGTCGGCGAAAATGACCCGACGACGCGTCGCATGCTGGAAGGCATTCTGGCAACCGAAGAGGAGCACGCGGAAGACATGTCGGACCTGCTTGAATCGGTGAAGGACTGACGCCGCAACCGACCACCCTTGCCGCGGAAAAAGGAACTACATGCCTGCCTCCGTGGGCATGTTCTGAAATCCTGATCATGCGCAGACGTCCGTCCTTCCCGCGCTCGCGGGAAGGACGGACGTCAGGGAAAATAGAGAGAATCAAGCATGTAATCCCAAAAAAGTGGCCGCTTCATGCAGAAGCGGCCACTTTTTTGCTGGTCAATCCGGCTACACCTGGTTAGCAGGGCAGCAATACCACTGCCCTGCTATCGCCCAGCCTCCTCATGGAGGATCCTTGAGTCGCGTGCGCGTCACACCGGTCAGCACGGCGACCCCCAGCAGGATGATGGACACGATTACTACGTATTGCGTGGAGAGGCCGGCAAGCACCAGCGCCCAGGCCACGCCGCCTATGACGAAGGCAAATCCCAGCATGTAGAGTGCGAATGACATTTTTGTCTCCTTCCTGTTGTCGACTGCTTTGTCGTCATGGACGAGGACGCTGGACGTGACTGACCGTCGCGCCTTCGCCTACACCCACGGTTTCCGTTTTCCCGCCATCGCCAACAGGAAGCCCGCCATGCCGCACCGAACGTACGTCGACGTGTTCCGCGGTGCTTGGCGAAAGCGGTAGCTTGACGCCGGCGTTGCGGGTCAGCTCGAGCCCGACGCCCGGGTCTTCACTGCCGTCGTGCTCCGGCTCGTCGTCCTGTGCCAGTGGCGCAGCACTGGGCTTGTCTGCAGTATGTGTGGGCATGTTCCTTACCTCCGGTGATGCGCGACAACCAGGGCCATCTGCAAGGGCACTCGGCGCTGGCCGCACTCGCTTTTCCATCGCAGCTCCATCGCCCCTCGATTGCCATTGCTGGCCTTGGTGGCGGTGGATCAGTCGTCGAAATTGATTTCCTTCAGGCCGCCATCGTCCTCTTCATCTTCCTCGTCTTCGACGCTCTCCTTGCCTTCTTCTGTATCGCTCAGATCTGGCACCTCTGCTGAAGAATTTGCGGGCGGTTTAACGGCGGCGTGAAGCAGGTAGACGAACTCCTGTGGCGCGGGCTGTTTGGACATTTGTTGCATGACGACTCCTTCAGGGGTAATGCCGTCGATACGCAATGCGCGTGCCCACGAATTGGGTGCGAATTTCTGCCGGATGTTCGTTCTGGAGGGGAAGCATGTGCACGCGCTCAGGCGCGGCTTGCCGCGGCCGCGCGATGCGGCTGGGCAGGCTGTTGCCCCCGCTCTTGCCAGAGCTCACAGACGGCGCTGATCATGTCCTGCGGATCAAGCCGCGCCAGGCAGTCGCTTGCATCACCTTGCGCATCCACCGTGCTCAGCACGCGGCTGGGCACCTGCCACGGCGTCTGCTGCGGCTGCATGCGCGCCTGCAGATCGACCACTGGCGTTCCGACTGCCGCTGCGATGTGCACCGAAGCCGAGCCGTTGGAAAGCAATACGGCGCTATGGGCGATGAGCGCGCCGAACTCGCCCAGACTCAACTCGCCAGCGAGAGAGGTTGCACCGTAATCGCCGCTCTCCTGCAAGGCATGACAAAGCGGTATCTCCTGCGCACCGCCGGTCAGCAGAATCTGGCAATCGAGGTGCGACTGAAGCCCTTGCAGCGTGGCCGCATATTTTTCAAAACCGCGCTGCTCGACATCCTGAAAATCAGCGACGCTCTCGCCCGCTGCAAGCGTGCCCGGATGCAGAACCAGCCAGGGGCGCTCCAGATCGACGCCACGGCGGCGGAGCTTGGACATCAGGCTGCCGTGATCCGCATCGCTCAAGGCGAAGCCGAGCCTCTGGTCCTGCGCACGTGCGCCAATCGACGCGACCAGATCGAGCTGGCGTTGCACCTCGTGGCGGACATGACGTCCGTAGTGTTTATCGCTTGTGCGCTTGTCCTTCGCCTCACGCACCCAGTCGGTGAGCAGCAGATGCGGGTTCTCGGCGCTGTGCGCAAGACGCAAGGGGATGTCCGCCATCAGGCACAGCATTGCAGCAGGCAGGACGTTCTCGCCGCGTGCGGTGAAGATGACGGCTGCGTCGTAGTCGGCCGCATCGAGGCGGCTGATCATGCGCTTGTCCGCCATCGCGTCGTGCGTATTGGCGCCCTTCAACCAGGGGGCGTCGTAGGTGATGACCTGATCCACCTCGGGCAGGTAGGCCGCCACGCTGGCGCCCGCGGGCGAGGTAAGCAAGGTCAGCGAGCGATCGGGCACGGCCTGCTTGAGTGCGCGCAACGCGGGGGTCGTCATGAGGACCGAGCCCATGCCGTCGAGACGTACGCAGAGGATGTTCCGGGCATTACTCCATTGCGACATGCTTGTACCTCCACGCGCTGTCGGCAGGCGTCAGCCGGATCAATCCGCGACGTCAGGCAGCACGCAACTACGCTTCTTCCGCAGGAAGAAATGCCTCAGGTGAAAGATCAGGCGCGTGAGCCGAGTCCTGCATCGCCGCCTTGCAGCAATGCGTAGCGCACGGCACGCGCGATCTTGATGAGCTCCTCACGTACTTCTGGGGCGACGTGACGCAGCTTGGCATGGACGTCCTGCCCGCCATTCAGGATGTCGGCCAGCATGCCGGACTTCGCCAGCTGCTTGGCGATGCGGGCGACATAGGCCTGGGCGGCATTGGCTTTCTTGCCAGCGCGGTTACGGTTGGTGACCGCAGGACGATTGCTTTCGGTACGAAGTGCTGAAGACATGGTGTTTCCCTCTCTGAGTGAGCTCGAATTGATTCGAAACATGGCTCGTGATGAATCGATACGGAGCTCATCAGCACGCAGCGTGCCCAGCACCCCGCACGCAGCAGCGACGGGCCTCTCAGCCCGAGACGCGCGGGCGACGCGCACGCTCAGGCCGTCGGATTGGGCCCTTCACCGGGTCCGCTGGCCGTTCCGCTACCAACGTTTTCAGTACTGTCTTTTTTACCGAGCTCGATGCCTTTGCGCGCAGCGGACTCTGTTGGGGCGTCGGTGTCCGGCGACTCCGCCGGTGCGACCTCTATTTCATCATCACGAGGGATATGACGGTGCGGGCGAAGGATGGTGACCATACTTGAACTCCTGACGTAAATGAAATCGCGAATGAAAGCGCGATGCGTGGCTGATACGCAGGTCGCAGCAAGCTCCGCACCTAGGCAGGCCTCGCCTCCTCCGCACGCAGCGACGAGCTCCTTCATCCCCCGCACTCCTGCTGCTTTAGCACCTGGATTTCAGGCACGCCGGGTGCTGATGCTGCCTGTGAGACTTATGACAAAGGCTCAAACACATACAACAACAGGAGCACACACCGTGGCGACATCAATTCTCTCTCCCCAGACCCTGCCAGAACTCGCGCCGCTTGACGTCGATGCAAGAAACGCCAACGGCATATCATGGGCCGCAGTTCTCGCTGGCGCAGCGGGCGCCGCTGCACTCTCCCTGATCCTCGTCATCCTCGGCTTCGGCCTCGGGCTATCGTCCATTTCACCGTGGGCCAACACCGGTGCCAGCGCAGGCACGATCGGCACCTCGACGATCCTCTGGCTGACCTTCACGCAACTCGCGGCCTCCGGGCTCGGGGGCTACCTCGCAGGCCGCCTGCGCGCGCGCTGGACGCACGTGCATGCCGATGAAGTCTATTTCCGCGACACCGCGCATGGCTTCCTCGCCTGGGCCATTGCCTCGTTGGCGACGGCGGCCTTCCTGTCGACCGCCGTCACGGCAGCATTGGGCGGTTCGATACGGGCGGGGGCGGCGGTGGCGCAAACCACCGTGCAGGCAACGGCAACCAGCGCCATCTCGCGCAACTCGTCCGCAGGTTCAGACGCCGTGGGCTACTACGTGGATTCGCTGTTCCGTTCCGAGGCGCCTGTCGTGACGCAACTCGACCCAGCGACGCGCGTGGAAGTGGCCAAGGTGCTGGCCAACGACATCCGCCAGGGTGAGCTGCCGAATGACGACAAGCGTTACATCGGCCAGCTTGTGGCGCGGCAGACCAGCCTCAGCCAGGCGGATGCGGAGAAGCGTGTGGCCGACACCTACACACGCGTGACCAACCTGATCAGCGCCGCCGAGACGCACGCCAGGGAGGCCGCCGACAAGACTCGCAAGGCGACCGCCTACGCCGCACTGTGGATGTTCGTCGCGCTGCTTGCCGGCGCCTTCCTGGCCAGCCTGATGGCTTTGTTCGGTGGCCGCTTGCGCGACAAGCTGCAGTGATCGCGGAACGCTGATCCACACCATCTCTCACCCATTCATACCCATTAAAAAGGAGTTCCCGCCATGCGTTCGATCCTCTTGCTGCTGCTAGGTGTTCCGCTTCCTTTCGTCATCCTGATTGCATTATTTACGCACTGACCTTGCTCCGCGCACCGGGGCCAAGACGGCTCCGGTGCGGAAGAGAAACAGAGGTACCCGAAATGCTATTTGCCCCAAGACTCACCCCCAGGCTCACACCCGCAGCCTCGGAAAGCGCTGCCTCGCTCGCCGCCCATGCGCGCACACTGCACCGGGAGCTGCACGCCTTCGTGCAAGGCAGCCTGCTGTTTGCCAGCCGCACGCTGGCAGTCCTCATCGCCCTGCTGTTCGGCATGATCTACGGCGCGCCACCGCCCCGCCCTGTCGCCATCGAGCCGGTCGGCATCCAGGAACCACTGCTCTCGCCCACCGGGCTGGACCGCCAGCAGCAATCCGATCCGGTCGTCGATGAATGGCCGCTCGCGGCAGCAGGCCACGCCGCAGAACTCGCCGCCTGACACGTTTCATCCGGCGGCAAGGCACCGCAATCACGCCGCTGCAAACTGTCGTTACAAAGCCCCAATCTCGCTGTCACAAGCTGCGTGCTAATGTATTGCACTGCGACAAAGCGAGGGCGTTGATATGACAGGCAAGCTGGCCAGCGAGCGTGAACTGACAGTCCATGAAACGCTCAAGATCGATCACGAGCACATCGTGCTGGTGCTGCAGGGCGGCGGCGCCCTAGGTGCGTATCAGGCCGGCGTATTCGAGGAGATCGCAAAGTTTCCACGTGAGCCGCACTGGGTCGCCGGGGTATCCATAGGCGCCATCAACGCGGCCCTCATCGTTGGCAACCCGCCGGCCAGACGCGTTGAGCGCCTGCGCGAGTTCTGGGATCTCGTCTCGTCGTGCTCCAGTGGCATTCCCATGTGGTGGGAGGGCCATGGCAGCCTGAACCATCAATTCCACGCAGCAGTTGCTTCCACCTTCGGCGTTGAAGGTTTCTACAAGCCACGTATGCCACCGCCCTTCCTGCAACCGGAAGGCAGCGACGCGGCGCTCAGTTTCTATGACACCGCGCCGCTCAAGGCCACGCTGGAAAGGCTGGTCGACTTCGACCTCATCAACAGCAAGAAGCTGCGCCTGTCAGTGGGCGCAGCAAACGTGCGCACCGGCAACTCGGTGTACTTCGACAATCATTTCCAGAAGATCGGCCCGGAGCACATCATGGCAAGCGGTGCGCTGCCGCCGGCTTTTGCGCCTGTCATGATCGATGGCGAGCCGTACTGGGACGGCGGCATCGTTTCCAATACCCCCTTGCAATACGTGCTCGATAAACGCGATGGCGCCAAGATCCTGATCGCCCAGGTAGACCTGTTCAGCGCGCGAGGCGCGATGCCGACGAATATCGGCAACGTGATGTCGCGCCACAAGGACATCATGTATTCGAGCCGCACGCGCTTCAACACTGACAAGCTGGCGCAGATCCAGCGCAACAAGAAGACCCTGCTCAAGCTGATCGCCATGCTGCCGGAGGCGGAGCGCGAGAGCGACGACATCAAGCAGCTCGCCGCGGCCAACCAGACGACGCACATCGACATCGTGCATCTCATCTACCGCCAGAGCCGCTTCGAGCTGGAGTCGAAAGACTACGAATTTTCTCGCCGCTCCGTACTCGAACACTGGGAATCAGGCCGACGCGACATGCATCGCACCATCGAGCACCCCGACCTGCTCAGGAAATCCGCCGTCGATGATGGCGTCACCGTCTACGACCTGGCCCACGATCACCTGCAACCCGGCCAGGGCGCGAGCGGCCGCCTGCAAACAGGCAAGCCGAAATGAATCCATGCCATTGACGTTGATGGACTGCGTCAATGAACCCTCACGTGCAGCCCGCCTCTGCGGCGCTGCATTCATTTGAACCCACAAGGAGTCGAAGATGTTGCTGAAAGACAAAGTCGCGTTCATCACCGGGTCGGCCAGCGGCATCGGTCGCGAGATCGCTGTCGTTTTCGCACGTGAAGGCGCGAAGATCGTCATTGCCGACCTGAACAAGGAGGCGGCCGAGGCGACCGCGGCCGAGTTCGTGAAGACCGGTGCTCAGGCGATTGGCGTCACGGTCGACGTCACCAGCGAGGAGCAGGTCAATGCAGGGGTGCAGAAGGCCGTGAATGCCTTCGGTGGCATCGATATCCTCATCAGCAATGCCGGCATACAGATCGTGCATCCCATCGAGGAGTTTCCGTTTGCCGACTGGAAGAAGATGCTGGCCATCCACCTCGACGGCGCCTTCCTCACCACCCAGGCCTGCATCAAGCACATGTATGCCTCCGGCAAGGGTGGCTCCATCATCTACATGGGCTCGGTGCACTCCAAGGAGGCATCCAAGCTGAAGTCGGCCTACGTCACGGCCAAGCACGGCCTCATCGGCCTCGCCAAGGTCATTGCCAAGGAAGGTGCCGCGCACAACGTACGTGCCAATGTCATCTGCCCCGGCTTCGTGCGCACACCGCTGGTGGACAAGCAGATCCCGGAACAGGCGAAGACGCTGGGCATCACCGAAGAGCAGGTCATCAAGGACGTAATGCTCAAGGAGACCGTCGATGGCGAGTTCACCACCACGGACGATGTAGCGCAGGTTGCCCTGATGTTTGCCTCATTCCCGAGCAATGCGCTGACCGGCCAGTCCGTAGTCGTCAGTCACGGCTGGTTCATGCAATAGGCACGCTCCTCGCCGCATGTATCAGAAAAAAGGCCCGACGAATCTGCGGGCCCTTTCTCCTTGTATTGTCCCCTCGCGTCACACTCCGGGCGCGTCGATCGTCGCGAGTTGGCGTGCGATCTCGTCGACGCTACCCGGACGCACCAGTCGCGAGACTTCCTTGCCATCGCGCATGAACACCAGGGTGGGCCACAGCTTCACACTGAAGCTCCGCCCCAAGCGCCTGCCCTGCCCGTCCTCCACCTTGATGTGGCGCACACCCGCATAGCCATCGAAGGCCTGACCGATCAAGGGCTGGGCGGCCCGGCAAAAGCCGCACCAGTTCGTGCCGAAATCAACCACCACCGGGCCCGTCATGGCGTCGATCTCGTCGCGCGTGGGCGCGACTTCTGCATAGGGAATATCAGCTGACATGTCCGTCCTTCACGCGTTGTTCTCAAAGCCCGCTGCAAATGCTGTTCCGGCACACCAACGGGAACAAGGTTTGCGACATCCGTCGTACACGCGACGAGGCGGGCCGGCACGCAGTCTGACATACAGCCGGACATCACGCCTCGCGTCAGCGAGACAGGATCGCAGCCGATGGGCAAGGAGAGCGCAATG
Organism: Uliginosibacterium silvisoli; assembly: GCF_036017035.1. Taxonomy (NCBI): domain Bacteria; kingdom Pseudomonadati; phylum Pseudomonadota; class Betaproteobacteria; order Rhodocyclales; family Zoogloeaceae; genus Uliginosibacterium; species Uliginosibacterium silvisoli. Next base: position 369,020 of record NZ_JAYXHS010000001.1, read on the forward strand.
CCACAACAGAGAACCAGAAGAGGTCAGCAGGCTGTCGCCGGACGGGTCGAAGCACTCGACACGGAGCACAGCCTCTTTGCGCAGACCGACCCCCGGCGCATCGCGCAGGCACTCAAGCACGCATCTCCCGGCGAGTCACGCGAGAGCGCATCGTTCCGCGCCGCCATGTCACGACTCAAGGTCTACATGGATCGCGCGGGCGACGCCCTCTCCGCCAGCCAACGCCGCCGACTCGAAGCGGTAGAGGGGGAACTGCGCACGCTTTTCAACCGCCCCGAGCGCATCGTTCACTGATCCATCGTCTCGCCGCCTGACGCCTCCCTTGCCTCACTGGCAAGGGAGGCGTCATCTTTTCACGGGCCACCTTGGCCAGACGCTCCGCTCGTTCTCACTCCTCGCCTCTGACTCCATGGAAACGCAATTCCAATATTCCGGAATTTCGCAATTTATGCATTTCGGGGAGGCTATCCATAGACCATTTTCCTGAAAAATGATTGCTGCTTTCCACGTTGCAGTTCACGGAAAAGTCTTACACACTGCCGCGCCCACACAACGATCAGGAAGGCAACAAACAAGGACTGCGGGCACCCCGGGGGTTTTGTGAAAACAACCAAAGGAGACCCTAGTCATGACGCATCTCACTCTCAGGAGCACGCTGGCCTTTGCGGCACTGGCCGCAGCTTTCCAGGCTGGCGCAGCAGTACCCGGCTATGCAGGCAACGTAACGGGCGGCGGTAGCGCAACACCCGTTGTTGCCAGTTCAATGTCCGCCATCCAGACCGCCATCAACAACTACTCGGGCAGCGGTGGTCTGGTCATCCAGTACACCGGCAGTTTTGACCCCGCCCCCATCCTCGCGAACATCTGTGGGCAATGGAGCAAGTCCAAGCAGGAGGTGACGATCCAGAACAAGAATGACATCACCATTCTTGGCGCAGATGGATCGTCGGCAAACTTCGGCATCCGCATCAAAGGCACGGCCAAGAACATTGCCGTGCGCAACATGACCATGGGGCTGCTGCCCGGCGGCGCTTCGGATGGCGACATCATCGGCATCGAGGGCTCGGCCAGCAATGTCTGGATCGACCACAACGAGCTCTACAGCCAGAACTATCACTGCTCCGGCACGCCGGGTGACGACACGACCTTCGACGGCATGATCGACATCAAGTCCGGCGCGACCAATATCACCATCTCCTACAACCTGCTGCGCGACCACCAGAAGGTGAGCCTCGGTGGCTCCAGCGATAGCGATGTGTCGACCACGCGTCAGGTCACCTGGGCGTACAACATCGTGAAGAACATACAGGAGCGGGCACCGATGAATCGGGGTGGCCTGTACCACATGTACAACAACTACTACACGGGCGTCGTAGGCAGTGGCATGAACTCGCGGGTGAACGGCAACATGCTCATCGAGGGCAACTACTTCGAGAACTCCAACAATCCGGTAGTCGCCCGCTACAGCAGCACCATCGGCTACTGGGACCTGCGTAACAACAACATCGCCAGCCCGTCCGATTTCGCCAGCTACGGCATTACCTGGACCACCGACTCCGACACCAAGAAGAACGCCGACGACTGGCAGACCACCAAGCCCTATCCGGCAGCCGTGCCGTACGCGTATACCGCCTACCCCGGGATCCGCGCCAAGTGCATCACGCTGGCTACCGCCGGTGCCGGCAAGGGCTTGAAGGAAGCCGTCGCGGTCGCCGCAGGCTGCGGAGGTGGCAGCTCGTCAAGCAGTTCGTCTTCGAGCAGCACACCTTCCAGCTCCTCCTCAAGCTCTTCCTCAAGTTCGTCGAGCAGCTCCAGTAGTTCCTCTTCAAGCACGCCCTCGTCGTCGAGCAGTTCGTCCGCACCCAATGGCGCAAATCTGGCATTGAGCGGCACCGCCACGGCGTCGGGCCAGTCGGGTAGCTCGCGGACTGCGGCGATGTCGAACGATGGCAATACCGCGACGCGTTGGGAGGCCAGCAACAGCAGCCCCGGCACCTGGCTGCGCATCAGCTTCAGCTCGGCAAGATCAGTAAGTAGCGTGACGCTGCGCGAGTATGCAAGCCGCATCACCGGACACCGCGTCGAGTACCTCAATGGATCCACGTGGACCACGCTCGCCACCGGTACCAGCGTCGGTGCGGCGAAGAGCTATGGCTTCGGCGCAGTGAGTACGACGGCGGTGCGGGTATTCGTGACCAGCGCCTCGGGCCAGCCCTCGATCTCCGAGTTCGAGATCTACTGATCGTCCGGCACCCATGCGCGGCGATCCATTCGCCGCGCACATTGTCGCGGCAGGCGCGGCGCACGCGCGTCTGCCGCGACGCATCCAGTCCTTGAGTTCCGTCGATGTTTTACCCACGCATCACCACACCAGGAGACACACATGAGAAAAACAGTCCTCGCGCACATCGCGCTCCTTGCTGTCGCCGCCGGGGTCTCGACCCCGGCGTCGGCCGCCAACCGACCTGCCGGCTACCTGACCATCTGTACCGAGGGCAAGGCCTGCTCGGTCGCCAGCACCACCAACGTCGCTTTCGGTCGCGCCGATCAGTTCTTCTACAAAGCGCTGAGCGGCGCCTTCACCTGTAACGAAGCGACATTCGGCGGTCGCATTGGCGGCGGTACCAATGAGTGCTCGGTGCCAGCCACATCCTCGAGCTCGTCGTCGAAGTCCTCGAGCTCGAGCAGCGCCCCGTCTTCCTCCAGTTCCAGCAAGTCGTCCAGCTCGGTGAGTTCGGTCAGCAGCAGTTCCGTCAGCTCCAGCAGCAGCTCGACCTCTTCCGTCACGCTGCCACCGATGGGTCTGGTCGGCTTTGCCGCAGTGAATGCCAACGGCCTCGCAACAACCACGGGGGGTGCCGGCGGCCCGACAGTAGTTGTCACGACCTATGCTGATTTCGTCGCAGCCATTGCCGACCACACGCCGCGCATCGTCAAGGTATCGGGCACGATCACCAATGGCGGTACAACCGAGATGGTGCCGGTCGGTTCCAACAAGACCATCGTGGGCATCGGCTCGACGGCGACGCTCAACGGCTTCGGCCTCAACGTGAGCGGGTTCCGCGATGAACACGTCAAGCCGCTCGGCGAGAAGATCTGCGAGGTCTCGACGGAGGGCAAGTTCGAGTACGCGAAGAACGTGATCATCCGCAACCTCAACTTCGTCAATGCCGGCGACGACAACATCAACGTGCAGTGCTGGTCGCATCACGTCTGGATCGATCACAACACCTTCAACAAGCCTGGCGACGGCTCGGTCGACATCAAGCGGGGCTCGGACTGGGTGACGGTGTCGTGGAACAAGTTCGTGCTGACCGACAAGACCATGTTGCTGTCGCACGATAACGATGCCCAGGCGCAGGACACCGGCAAGCTGCACGTGAGCTACCACCACAACTGGTTCAACCAGACACGCCAGCGCCATCCACGCGTGCGTTTCGGCATGGCGCACTTCTTCAACAACTGGTGCGACAACCCGACGAGCACCAACAACTACGTGATCGGTGTCGGCATGTCCGCCAACATCTATGCCGATGGCAACTACATCAACTGCTACGGCGAGACCACGCAGGACATGGGTGACGCCGGCCCGCTGGCCAAGCTGACCTGGGATGCGAGCAACTACATCCAGCTCGGAGATGGTGTGGAGTTCAACACCGGCAACGCCTTCAATCCGCGCAGCTTCTACAGCTACACGCTGGACGCAGCGACCAGCATCCCGACCATCCTGACCCAGGGTGCAGGTGCAGGCAAGGTTGTGGACTGAGCACCCACACCCCCAACTGCAATACGCGAGGCGCCCTCCGGGGCGCCTTTTTGTTGCGCCACGAATCCAGCCCTTCTCCGCTGGAACGCACGCGCCGCCGGCTCTACACTAGGGCGCTCACCCGCGCTCCACGAAGCAGACATGCAGCCAGGCAATTGGGACTTCTCGCAGGAACTCTTCATCCGGCTCGGCCTCGCCCTGCTCGCCGGCGTGGTGCTGGGGCTCAATCGCTGGCTGCACCACAAGTCAGCAGGCATCCGCACGCACTCCCTCGTATCGCTCGGCGCTGCGCTGGCGATGCTCGCAATCAGCACGCTGTCAGGCGGCGATGCGCAGGCTGCCAGCCGCGTGATGCAGGGCCTGCTGACGGGCATGGGCTTTCTCGGCGCCGGGGTCATCATCCAGATCAACCACACCCAGCGCGTGCGCGGCCTCACCACCGCCGCGAATCTGTGGGCGTGCGCCCTGCTCGGCGCAAGTTTCGGTGCCGGGCTGCATGCGCTGGGCCTCACGGCACTCTTCGCCGTCATGCTGGTTCTGCTGCTGGGTGGCAGCATCGAACACTGGACCGGTAATGCACTCGGCATCAAGCGAAGCGCCGAACTGCCTGACGATGAAAGCGATCGACCCGAGGCGGACTGATGCAGGGCCACCCGCCCTCAGCGTTCGATCAGCTGCGCATGGTTTGCCCAGAAGTCGCGCCCTGCAATCTGACCGGCACCTGCAGCGGCGTTGTCCGCCATGTGCTCGGGCCGTCCGCTGCCAGGAATGGCGCAGGTCACCGCGGGGTGGCTCAGCACGAATTTGAGCAACAGTTGCGCCCAGCTCGTCGCCCCGATCTCCGCTGCCCATGGCGGCAAGGGCTTGCTGCCCAGGCGACGCAACAGGCCACCGCCCCCAAAGGGGCGATTGATCAGCACCGCCATGCCGCGCTCCGCCGCCAGCGGCAGGATGCGCTGCTCTGCTTCACGCTCGTTGAGCGAGTAGTTGATCTGCAGGAAGTCGAACTTCTCCGCGCGCATCACCGCCTCCAGTTCGCGATAGGCACTCGAGGTGTAGTGCGTAACGCCGATGTAACGCACCAGCCCCCTTGCCTTCCAGTCACGCAAGGTGGAGAGATGCGTGCGCCAGTCGAGCAGGTTGTGTATCTGCATCAGGTCCAGCTGATCGACGCGCAACAGGTTCATCGACTGCTGCATCTGCTGCACACCGGCGTCGCGTCCACTGGTCCACACCTTGGTCGCGATGAAGGCCTGTTTGCGGCTGCTCGCGGCCGCCAGTAGATCACCCGTTACCTCTTCCGAGCGCCCATACATTGGCGAGCTGTCGAACACCGAGCCCCCAGCGTCGAAGAGTGCCTGCAGCACGCCCGGCAAGCGCTGGTACTCCGTGGAGCCCGGCGCTACGTCAAAACCGATATAGGTGCCGCAGCCAATGACGGGCAGCGCTTCGCCAGAGGCAGGAATCCTGCGCGTGTTCATTTTCATCTTCGTATCCCCTGCGGGGCTGCTTTGCCGCGCAAAGCCTGGCGGCGCAGCCAGCGCCGCTGCCGCTCCCATTGTCAGCCGGAGAAAATCGTTGCGTGTCATGCGGACCTCCCTCGCGCTGTCAGGTGCGCCCCTGACAGCAGACTTCGCGACAGGGCTTTTGTTCCGGCTGCGCAACACATCCGCCAAACATACGAAATCTGGCAGATTCAGACCACGATGCGCGGAAAACACCTTCAGACAAGCACTTTCCGCAGATGAGCGACATTGCGCTGCGGCTTGACCTGCACACGGGCCACGGCCACATTCGCACGCTGCCGACCTGCTTGCAGGCGCGGACATACGCCTCACGATGGCCCCGACAGAGGGCCGGGCATGCAACGCAATGAGACACCACTCAGAGCGTTGCGACACACAAGAGACATTACAAAGGAGACAGTCATGAGAACCCTCATGAAAACGGCACTGCAACGCCTCGTGTTTGGCACTTGCCTCGCGGGCAGCATCTTCTGCGGCACGGGCGCCACTGCAACCGCCGCCGAGTTCACCAAGGGCGCGGACGTCAGCTGGATGACGGAGATGGAATCCTCCGGCCTGCGCTTCTACAACGCCAACGGCACGCAGCAGGATCTGTTGCAGATCCTCAAGGGCTATAGCATGAGCGCCGTGCGCCTGCGCGTCTGGGTCAATCCCGCGAGCGGCTGGAACGGCACCAGCGACGTCGTGGCAAAAGCGCAGCGCGCCAAGGCGGCCGGCATGAAGATCATGATCGACTTCCACTACAGCGACTCATGGGCCGACCCCGGCCAGCAGACCAAGCCAGCAGCGTGGAAGAACTACAGCTTCGAGCAGCTCATGACGGCCACCTACAACCACACCAAAGACGTGATGACGGCGCTCGCCAACAAGGGCATCTACCCGGAATGGGTACAGGTCGGCAACGAGACCAATAACGGCATGCTGTGGGACCAGGGCAAGGCCTCCGCCAACATGAAGAACTTCGCCTGGCTGGTGAACTGCGGCTACGACGCGGTGAAGGCCGTCAGCGCCTCATCCAGAGTCATCGTTCACCTGTCCAACGCCTACGACAACGCCCTGTTCCGCTGGATGTTCGATGGCCTGAAGAACAACGGTGCGAAGTGGGACATCATCGGCATGTCGCTCTACCCGACGACCAGCGACTGGCCGACGCTGAACAGCCAGGCTGCCTCCAACATCAAGGACATGCGCTCGCGCTACGGCAAGGACGTGATGATCGTCGAGGTGGGTCTGGATGCCAGCCCGGCCAGTACCAGCAAGTCCTTCCTGCAGGACATTCTCGCCAAGGCACGTTCGGCAGGAGCCATCGGCGTCTTCTACTGGGAGCCCGAGTCCTACAACAACTGGGCTGGCTACGGCAAAGCCGCCTTCGCGAGTAATGGCCGGCCGACGATTGCAATGGACGCGTTCCTCGAAGGCGCCTCTTCGTCGTCGAGCAGCAAGGCTTCCAGCAGCTCCTCGAAGCCTGCATCGTCCTCATCCTCCAGCGCCCCTGCATCCAGCTCCTCCAGCTCCAGGGCATCCAGCAGTGCATCATCCAGCTCGGCAGGTTCGGGCCCCGTTCTCGGCGGCACGGGCGACTACCCGAGCGGCTTCAACAAATGCGCCGAAGAGGGCGCCACCTGCAGCGTCAGCAAGGGCACTGGCTGGGTGGCCTACGGCCGCAAGGGCAAGTGGGTGGCGAAAAATGTGGGCGTCGGCAAGAGCATCGCCTGCACGGCAGCCGCCTTTGGCAGCGATCCGGGTGGCAACCCGAACAAGTGCTCCATCCAGAACTAGGCGACACGGACAGCACGAAAAATGGGCGGCCCCGTGCCGCCCATTTACCTTCTGGCGCAGCCAGGTCGCCGCCGCGGCGCTGGCTCAGCCTGCTTCCTGCTGCAAGGCCCGCACGCGTGGCTTCAGCATGTGATGCGCGCCCCAGCCGAGGCCCGCCCCCGCGATCTGCGCGGCGACGAACGCGGGCGCACAGGCAGGTGCAATGCCCGCAAAACTGTCGCTGAACATGCGCCCGAATACAGCGGCCGGATTCGCGAAGGCCGTGGAGGCGGTGAACCAGTAAGCCGCGCCGATGTAGGCCGCCACCATGCTCGATACGCGAGCCGCCGGTGCACACAACACAACCAGGATCAGGCCCGCTGTCGCAACGGCTTCCGCAATCATTTGTCCCGCTCCGCTGCGCTGCCGGGTCGACCACTGCAGGATCTCCATGTCGAACATCGCATGCGCCAGCCACGCCCCCAGCATTGCACCAACGAGCTGGGCAAGCACGTAGAGCGGCAGGTCGGGCCACGACAACAGCTTGCGCGTCGCCATGACGAGACTCACCACGGGGTTGAAATGCGCACCGCTCACCGGAGCGAACACCTCGATAAGCACGTAGAGCCCGCACACCGTCGCCAGGGTGTTCGCCAACAGCGCAATTGCCGCGTTACCTCCGGCAAGACGCTCGGCCATGATGCCGGAGCCGATGACGACGGCGAGCAGCAGAGCCGTACCGAGCGCCTCTGCGAACAGCCTGCGAGCCAGCGCAATCATGATCAGCTCCTGGAGATGCCGATCAAGGCCTGCTGCAGCGCCTCGTCACCCAGGGTATCAAGTGGCAGCTGCAACAATTGCAGCATGCGGTAGCCAATGGCTTCGCGCGTCAGCGCAAACGCGAGGCGCTTGCCCTCGTCCCCACCGCTCGCATTGGAAGGATCTGCGTAACCCCAGTGCACTTTCACGGGGCTGCCCGGCCAGTAAGGGCAGGACTCGGCCGCAGCGCTGTCGCACACCGTGATGACGACGCGCATCTTCGGCACGTCATCTCCCACGAATTCATCCCAGCTCTTGCTGCGATAGGTGCTGACGTCGACGCCCGCATGGGTGAGTGCTTCCAGCGCAAACGGATTGAGCTTGCCGCTCGGCGCGCTCCCCGCACTGTAGGCACGCACATCCTTGCCCAGCTTGTGCGCCCAGTGATTCAACATCCCTTCGCTCAGTACACTGCGGGCGGAATTGTGGGTGCAGAGAATCAGTACATTGGTGCTCATTTTTGCAGGCTTCGTGATGATCAGATGCCGGGCTGGCAACAAGGCGCTGCTGGCCCGGCCACGCGCACGGCGATATTGAGGGGTATGCCCTGCTGCTTTGCGGGCCCGCAGCAAGCAGACACGCTGGAAGCGGCGCTGCTCTCGCTGTAAACCGGCACGCTGTCCAGCGTCTGGAAGTGCTCCCACGCAATACCCTGTGGATCAGTGACCCAGTATTTGTCGCTACGTGAATAGCAGCACGTGGTTTCGCCTTCATCGAGCAGGCTCATGTCGGCTGCCTGCGCGCGCGCTTTCAACTCCAGCAGATCTGCAGCCCCGTCAGCCTGAATGCCGAGATGATCGACACCTACTCGACCACCTCGTGTCGAAATCGCGAAATTGAGTGCCGGATCATCGATCATCCATTTGGCGTAATCGTCTTCCACACGCGTCGGTGGCGCATTGAGAAGCCTCGAATAGAAGCTGATGCTCCTTGCCAGATCCTCGACACGCAGATGTACGTGGAATCTCTTCATCGCGAAGACTCCTTCAGCACTTGCAGGAAGCTACAGCGCCATCAAGACATGCCTCACCCTGACAACAGTTCTCGGTGAGATAGCCCAGCACGCCGTTCATGACGTCAAAAGCAGCGCGGTAAATAAGGCTGCGCCCGTCACGCTCTTGCGTGATGAGGCCTGCATGGGTCAGCTCCTTCAAGTGAAAGGACAGCGTCGCCGGAGCAACATCGACATGTTCGGCAATCGTGCCCGGCGTCAGCCCCGGCTTGCCTACCGCGATCAGGGCGCGGAACACCTGCAGGCGAACAGGCTGGGCCAGGGCTGCCAGGGCTTTGATCACTTCGCTTTCTTCCATATTTCTATAATTATCGAAATATAAGGTATTTGCAAGCCCCGCCCCCTTGGCGGATCGACATGACCAGACCGGAAGAACCGGAAGATGGTCGCGGACCTCCCCCTCCTGCGGCAAGCCCTTGTCAGCAGATGACTTTCAAGCTCCTGCGGGCACAACCCGGACGCCCGACGCGCACTCTTGAAAGCCCGCCCGCCAGTGCCATCTATGAATCACCTCCGAAGATCACCACAAGAGACCCGAACAAGATGACCTCACGCGATCTCACCACCTGGATGTGGGGCGATGCGCTCTCCCTGCTGGAACAGGCCGACCGCCTGCACCGGCAGTTCTTCCACGCTGGCGGCGCCGAGGTGCGCTGCTGGGAACCTCCCGTGGACGTGCTGGAAAGCCAGGAAGCCCTGACGATACTGGTCGCCCTGCCCGGCGTCTCGACCAACGACGTGGCAGTCCGCTTCGATGAGGACGGCGTACATATCGTCGGCTTGCGGCGCTTTCCTGCAACCAGCGCGTCACGCATCCATCGCATCGAGATTCCGTATGGCCGCTTCGAGCGACACATCTCGCTACCGCTCACCGAGTTGGAGCCGCAAACACCGGAGATGACGAACGGGTGTCTTGTGCTCAGCTTTCGAAAGCGGAGGGAAGCACGCTGAATCTGTTTGAGCTACATGGCCTGGATAAGCGAATGGCCATCCGGGAGCCCACACAAGCGCGCGATCCCGGCTGAAGGTCGCCTCGCCCGGATGGGAGAGCCCATCCTCCTGCGCACGAGCCATGCGCCCGAACCCGCAAAACCCGAAACTCGCCAAGCGGCTCATGACGGGCTGTGAGGGATCGCCACGATCCTGCTAGCACTCACTGCCAACGAAAGGGTTCTTCTCATGACTGCCATGGCCAGCCCGTCCACCAAACGCCTGTGCGCGCCGCGCCTGAAATCCGTCGTCCTCGCGATGTCTCTCGGCGCCGTCGCCGGCATGGCTTCTGCCGGGCCGGTGCGCTCGGTGGGTTCGATCACCTTCGCCGATGCCAATACGGCAATCGTGGCGGACTGGGTGGGTGGCGAGATTCATGCGCTGCAGCTCGCGCCAGCAACCTCGGTTGCGGCTCAGCCTTTCAGGCTCAAGAACATTTCATCGCCTGTTGCACAAGCCCTGCATGTGCAGCCTGATGCCCTGCGCTTCGAGGACATGGCATTCCGGCCCGGTACGGAGCTGGCGTACATCACGCTGTCGGTGCAACGCGGGAAGGCGTCGGTACCGGCGCTGGTGTCGGTCGATAGCAGCGGCAAGGTGGCTGTGATCAATCTGGCGAAGGCACCGCAGACTTCCGTCGCGATCAAGCAGCGCCCTGCTGCTGACCAGAAGTTCTGGAATGACATTCCGGCCGCGAGCTATACGGTGACGGACATGGTGTTCAACGCGGGCAAGCTCTATGTCGCCGGGTTGTCGAATGCGAGCTTCGCGTCGACGCTGCGCGTGTATGACTTCCCGTTCAATGGCGCATCGACGACGACCAGCATCGAGATGTATCACGCCGTGCACAACCAGGTGGAGACGCGCGCGCCGATCCGCAAGATGACGATTGCAACGCTCGACGGCGAGCCGACCCTGATTGCGGCCTACACCTGCACGCCGCTGGTGACGGTTGCGTTGAAGGACCTAAAGGATGGCGCGCACATCGTTGGCAAGACAATTGCCGAACTGGGCTGGGGCAGCGCGCCTGTCGACATGGTGACCTTCGATGCGGGTCAAGGGCCGATGGTGCTGCTGACCAACTCGCACAAGTCAGCCGATCTGATGACGCTGGAATCCATCGCTGCGGCTTCCAAGCAGCCGGGACTGAGCACGCCGATCAAGTGGCCGAGCGAGCCTTACCTTGGCCTGAAGGCGATACCCGTGCCGATCTCCGGCATCGCCAAGCTGGGCAACCAGAACAAGGATTTCCTCGGCGCGCTGCGTCGCGACGAAGCCACGGGACACATGGAGCTCGTCTCGATCCGCAAGGGTGCCTTCCTCCGCGTGAGCGACTTCATCAACGAGTATGACTTCGCAGACTTCACCTATCTGCCGACTGACTATTTCCGCGGCGTGCATCAGGTGCTGCGCACGGACGAAGGCTATCCGGAACTGGCGGCAAGAGCCAAACCGTGAGCGTGTTGCGCAGCTGGGTGGCGGCATGCGGTTTGATGTTGTGCGCGGTGGCGCCTGTGGGCGCGGCTTCACGAGCTACCGCCATCGTCTATCCGTCAGGGCCGACGGTGCCGGAAAACCTGTTGCGCATCGAGCTGCGCTTTTCTGCGCCGCTGCTTGCGCCCTTGAGCATCGAGCATGTGAAGCTGTTCGATGCGGAGGGGCGCGCCATTGAGGATGCTTTTCTCGACTTGCCTTTGCCGAGCGCGGATAGGCGCAGCGTTACGCTGTTGCTACACCCCGGTCGCGTGAAGTCGGGTGTGGGTGCGAACGTGCTGTTCGGGCGCGCGCTTGTGGCAGGCTCTGCCGTCACACTAGTGGTCGATGATCCGGCACTCACAACGCCAGTGCGCAAGACCTGGCAGGTGAGTGCTTTCGATGCCGCTGCACCTGTGCCGACACGCTGGACTCTTGATGCGCCTGCTGCGGGCAGTCGGCAGACGCTGAGCGTGCGCCTGGATGCGACGATCAGCTCGACTGCGGAATCGCTGATTGCTGTGCGCGGGCCTGACGGCAAGCGCGCGAAAGGTCGCATTTCGCTGGCTGACGCGGAGACGATGTGGCGCTTTACGCCTGATCGGGTCTGGTCTGCGGGTGCTTATGCTGTGGTGGTCCACCCGGATCTTGAAGACCCGGCGGGAAATCGTAGCTGTGCGGCGTTTGAGCTCAGGGATGAGAGTCGTACCCGCTGCAATGAGAGCATTGAAAAGCCGTTCCAGATCAGCAAGCGCAAGGAGATCACGCGTCTGCGCTGAGAGGTATTTCTTGGGCTCAGACTTACGCATCGTCATCCCCGCGAAAGCGGGGATCCAGTGGCTTGAGCACTGCAACGTCGCTGGATTCCCGCTTTCGCGGGAATGACGGGTTGGGAGGGTGTGCGACTGCAAGTAATCACGCGCATCAATCACAGTAGCTCTGTATGGCGATGCGCTTGCGGCCGTGCTGCAAGCGACATCGCGCCAGTCCTGACCTGCGCCTGACTGCTCGCAGCAAGAGACAGCAAGCCGCGCCGCTCGGCCAACGTCGCCACCTGCGTGCGACTGCTCGCACCGAGCTTCTGGAAGATGCCCTTCATGTGTGACTTCACGGTGCCGGGTGCGATGTTCAGCTGCGTGGCAATCGCCTTGTTGGGGAGACCCTCGACGAGGAGGCGCAGCACGTCCAGCTCCCGGCCAGTCAGCGATTCGGAGGCGACGCTGTCGGCGAGGCGGCTGGCAGCTGCAGCGCCGATGTGACGCGCGCCGCGATGCAGGGCGCGCACCGCGTCGGCCAGTTCCTCGACGCCACAGCCGAGCGTGAGGTAGCCACGCGCACCCTGCTCCAGCGCATGGCGTATCTCGCACTCGGTGTCGCGGTCCGTCAGGATGAGGATGCGCGGATACGGCAAGCGCACGGAGAGGGATGCCGTGTGCATGCTGGCGAGGAGGCTCAGCCCGCCGGGGTAGTCGGTCACGATGACGTCCGCCTCGACCGTGGAGGCCATCTCCTGCTCAACCATGACGACATCGGGCTGCCGCGCCAGCGCGCTCTGTAAGCCTGCCGCCACGAGCGGGTCCTGATACAGCACGAGGGTCCTGATGAGTTTTCTGTCAGACATTTCTCTCTCCGGGTGATGCGCTGATTGAGCCCCGCAGTGCGGCTTGTCTGCGTCATGTCTCTGCAGTGCAGCAACATCGACGCGTTCCGCAGAATGACGCCATGCGGGCGCGAGCACCATAGATGGGATGGAGCGGATTCCGGTGTGGAGAAAGGGTGAGGCGGGACTCATCCTTTTGGATGAGAAATCTTCGATGCGGAGACAGTTTGTCCGCGTAGGCCCCTGTCATGTAGGAGCGGGCCATGCCTGCGACAGTCGCGGGCATGGCCCGCTCCTACAGAAATGGACGACTCTTCTGGCGCCTGTGAATCAGACCTGAACAAGTCCGCGCTGAATGGCGACCGAGATGGCTTCGGTGCGGCTGAGCACGTTGAGCTTGGTGAAGATATTGCGCAGATGCGATTTGACCGTCGCTTCGCTGACCTGCAGCGTGGTGGCAATTTCCTTGTTGCTCTTGCCTTGTGCGAGCAGGCTCAGCACGCCGGTCTCGCGCGCCGTCAGTGCTTCGCGACTCATGCCGACCGCGAGTTTCGCCACCATCGATGGAGGAATGCTGATCTCGCCCGCATGCACCTTGCGGATGCAGTCGAGCAGCGCCTCCCACGGCGCGTCCTTCAACAGGTAGCCACGTGCCCCGGCCTTGATGGCGTTGGAAATATCTTCGTCGGTATCGAAGGTAGTCAGCATGATCAGGCGTGCCGATGAATCCACGGCGCATATCTCTTCGATTGCCTCGACCCCGTCAAGCAGCGGCATGCGCAGATCGAGCAGGGTGATGTCCGGACGATGCGCTTGCCACAGCGTCACCGCTTCGCGACCGTTAACGGCTTGCGCAACAACATGCATGTCCGCCTGACGGCCGATGATGGCCGCGAGGCCTTCGCGCACCGTGACGTGGTCATCGGCAATGAGCACGCTGATGCTGCGGGTCGAGCCGGATTCTGGTGCGGCCGTAGCGGCTGTGGCGACAGCGCGGGAAGTTCTTTTGGTCATGCTGTCGCCTTCCGCTGCGCATAAGGCAGGTCGATCGCGATCTGCGTGCCTGCCCCGATGACGCTTTCGATGGACACTGCGCCGCCCATGACGTTCACGCGCTCCCTGATGCCGATCAGGCCGAAGCCATCATGTCGCCCCTCGGGGTCGAAGCCCTGACCATCGTCGCGCAGGAGCAGTGACAACGCACCGTCTGCGAATGCAAGGCTGACCTGGAAGTGGCGGGCATGGGCGTGGCGCAGCGCATTGGTCAGCACTTCCTGACTGATGCGCAACAGATTCTCTTCCCACTCCGGTGGCAGCTTCTTCACCGGCCCTTTCACATTGAATGCTGCTTGCAGCGCAGTCCCTGCCGTCATCCTAGTGAACAGGCTGTCTAGCGCAGCGGCGAGATCCTTGTCCTCCAGCGCCAGCGGGCGCAGCGCACGCACGGAACGACGTGCCTCGTTGAGGCTTTCGCGAGCGAGTTCGCTGGCGCGTTGCAGATGCATTTCCACCTCGGCCGGCAGGCTCTTGGAACGGGCCTCGGAGGCTGCCTCCAGTTGCACGATCACGCCGGTGAAGCCCTGCGCCAGCGTGTCGTGAATGTCGCGCGCCATGCGGTTGCGCTCGGCCATGACAGCCGCATCACGACTCTCTGCCGACAGCCGCGCGAGCTGGATGGCGAGCATGGCCTGATTGGCGAGCGCCTGGGCGAGATCCACTTCCTCGTTGCGGAACTCGCGACTGCCGACGAAACGTATACCGATCGCGCCCTCCAGTTCGCCACCACTGAACATCGGCACCAGCAGCACGGTCACGATGCCGAGGTCCAACAGGCGGTCGCGCAGGGGAAAGGGCGGCACTTCGCGGATGTCTTCGATGAGGCTCGGCTTGCCGGTGCGAAACACCTCGGGCCACGGCCACACTTCCTCCATCGGCAGCCCGAGCGACATGCCAGCGAAGCGTACATCGCTCTTCGGCACGACGAAGTCATCTTCGAAGGCAAACTCGAATTCGATGACGCCCGTCACCTTGTTGCGCAGCCACACGCTGCTGCTGTGCCCACCGCACTGCTCGTTGAGCGCACACAGCATGTGGCCCACGAGTCTGTCTGCGGAGGGCTCTCTGGCGAGCAGGGCCAGCGAGCTGCCGAGCGCCCTGACCTGCCCGCGTGCGATCTGCCCGGAAGCCCTCAGCGCTTCCTCTGCGCTCTTGCGTTCGCTGATGTCCATGACGATGCCGAGCATCTGCGTCGCGCGCCCCTCGCTGCTGCGGTAGATGCTGCCACGCGCGGCGAGCCAGTGCAGGCTGCCATCCGGCCATATCACGCGGAACTCCTGGCTCCAGTCGAGCAATGCCTGCACGGCATGGCGCAGACTCTCTTCGACCCGCACACGATCGTCGGGATGAACATGCTTGATGAATTCTTTGATACCCCAGTTGGCCTCGGGAATCGGCGCGTCGTAACCGAAGCACTGGTCATGGCGCAGCGACCTGCGCGAGGTGTCATGAACCAGGTCGAGGTTCCAGTCGCCCACCAGGCCGGACTTCAGCGTGAACTCCAGCGCATTCTTGGCCTGCTCGAGCAGCACGCGCTCGGTGATGTCGACCAGCATCGTGCGCGTGAAGCCTCCGCTCGCAGCAGGCCGCGACCACCACTCCACCCAGACGGGCTGGTTGTCCTTGCGCCGCAGTTCGAGCACGACGCCCTGCACGGCCTCGCCACGTTCGACCGACTCCAGCGCACTGGTGAGCCGCTGCAGATTCTCCGGACTATCGACCGCGAACGAGTGGCTGAATGTGCCGGAGAGATCGTCAGGGCCAACACCCAACAAGCTCATCGCAGCACGGTTCGCACGGATGAAGCGCGTGTCCATGGCTTCATGCACATAGGGGATCGGTGCTTCGTCGAACAGGTCGCGGAAGTCCTCGCTCAGTCGCTCGATCTCCGCCTGCAGGCGTTTGCTCTCGGTAACGTCGCGCACACCAACGAACCATACCGGACTGCCTGCCGTATCGAGGAATGCCTGGCCCTGCGCCGACACCCAGCGCGCCGGCCGTTCAGGCGAAGCAGCGGTACGATACTCCTCGACGTACCTGCCGCCGGTAGCGCCACTGAAAGCCTCGAAGATGGCCGCGTTGACGCGCTCCCTGTCCTGTTCATGCACGCACTGCAGAAACAGCTCGTGCGTGACAGCAATGTCCTGTGGCACGCCGAGGATGGTGCGCAAGTGCGGCGACCACTCACCCGCGTTGTTGGCCGAAGACGAATCCCAGGTCCACAGGCCCACGCCACTGGCGTCCATTGCGCGGCTCAGATGCTCGATGCGCGCAGCAAGCTCCGCATTATGTGTCGTGGTGTCAGCACACTGCTGTTCAAGCATGGCGTTCGTACGCCGCAACGCCTCCACCTCGTTCTGAGCCACTTCGCGTTCGAGCCGGATACGTTCGAGCTCACGCTGCAGTGATTCAATGTTCTGGGGCACATCCCCTGATGCTTCTAGGCGAGTCGTCATGGCAATTAACTGGAAGAACCCACAATACCTTCGTGTGATGAACGCGCGAGCGCCATCGGAGTGATGCCCTCCCCCCTCACATGGGAGAGGCGCGTGCGGTCGAGGATACAGATACTCAGGTCTGTTCATCCACTCGGACCGGAGCAATCATGAAACTCTTCAACAAATCGCCTCTCTCGCTCCTGACGCGCTGCGCGCGCGCCGGGCTGATCTTCATTGCCATGACGCTCGCGGGCACGGCCTGGGCACAAGCGCCGCAAAGCAAGTTCGCCGACGCCGACGGCCTGCGCATGCACTATCTGGTGGCGGGTAAGGGCGACCCCATCATCCTCCTGCACGGCTATGCGGAGACCAGCCACATGTGGCGCCCGCTGATCAAGGAACTGGCGAAGAACCACCTGGTGATCGCGCCGGATCTGCGTGGATTCGGCGACACGGAAGTGACGCCTTCCGGCTATACCAAGGCAGCGATGGCGCGGGATGTGCACGCGCTGGCGACCACACTGAAGCTTGGCAAGGTGCGCATCGTCGGTCATGACATTGGCCTGATGGTGGCCTATGCCTATGCCGCTCAATACCCGTCCGAGGTAGACCGCATCGTGCTGATGGATGCCTTCCTGCCCGGTGTCGGCGACTGGACCAAGGTCTGGCTGCTGCGCGACCTGTGGCATTTCCACTTCTACGGCAAGACGCCGCTGGCCCTCGTCGCCGGTCGCGAACGCATCTACTTCGAGCACTTCTGGAACGACTTCGCGGCCGACCCCAAGCACTCGCTTCCCGAAGCTGATCGTCAGTTCTACGCCAAGGCCTACGGCAAGCCCGGCCGCATGGCCGCCGGCTTCGAGGTGTTCCGCGCCTTCGAGCAGGATGCCGCCGATTTCGCAAAGCAGGCCAAGACGCCTCTGCCCATGCCGATGCTCGTGCTGGCCGGCGAGAAAGCTTCCGGCAACACCCTGATCGACCAGGGCCGCTTGGTCGCTACCAACGTCGAGGGCGTGATCATCCCGGGCTCCGGTCACTGGCTGATGGAAGAGGCTACTGACAAGGTCGTGCCGAAGCTGGTCGACTTCCTGAACAAGTAATGGCCGACGAGTAAAGCTGGCGGCGCCGGGCTCGACATGAGAGCTCGTCGCCGCCCTCACCCAGCTTCAAGGAGTCATCATGAATAGCCTGCGCAAATCGAAACTCTCGCCGCTTGCCCTCATCGCAGGGATGCACGCCTTCCTCAGTCCTGCTGCAGTCGCTGCCGACGGCGCTGCGGCCAAGCCCGTCTCCATCGTTTTCGTGCACGGTGCCTGGGCGGATGGCTCGAGCTGGAACGATGTCATCCCGCTGCTGCTCGACAAGGGTCTGACGGTCGTGTCCGTGCAGAACCCGCTGTCATCGCTCGCCGACGACGTGGCCGCCACGCGTCGCGCCATCGACCTGCAGCCTGGGCCAGTGCTGCTGGTCGGGCATTCATGGGGCGGTGTAGTCATTACCGAGGCAGGCCGTCACGAGAAAGTTGCGGGCCTCGTTTACGTCGCGGCGTTTGGTCCCGACGAGGGCGAATCGGTGAGTGCACTGCTCGGCAACAAGGACATCCCGCCACCTGCAGGATTGGGGGGTGTGTATCCCGACGCAACGGGCTATCTCTGGCAGAAACCGGAGAACATCGCCGAGCATTTCGCGCAGGATGTTTCGCCCGCGCAGAAGAAGCTGATCGCGGCGACGCAGAACCCGATTTTTGCCAAGTGCTTCGACGAGAAAGTCGGCGCACCGGCGTGGAAGACCAAGCCGAGCTGGTACATCCTTGCCGCGCAAGACCACATGATTCCACCCGCCGCGCAGAAGCTGTTTGCAACGCGCATGAACGCCAGCCTCACGACGCTCGACACGAGCCATGTGCCGATGCTGTCGAAGCCGAAGGATGTGGCAAACGCAATCATCGCGGCAGCGGCGAAGATCTGAGGACTCGTTCCCAATCCTTGAAAAACGCTCGTCATCCCGGCGAAGGCCGGGATCCAGTCATCGCACACACTCAGCCTCGGTTGAGAGCTACACACCGTCACGCCGTCATTCCCGCGAAAGCGGGAATCCAGTGGCGTTTTCGTACCCTCGTTAAAGCCGCTGAATTGGGCATTCAAGCCATGGATGAAGAGCAACGCGTGGTAGCTGGATCCCGGCCTTCGCCGGGATGACGCTGTTCTTTCAAAGATCATGAGCAGCCCCCAATTCCTGAGCACACCCACAAAAAGGCTGCTCGGCGAGAGCCTGAAATTAGCCTACGCTGAACCTCACGCGCTAGCGGCGCACCAAGCATCTGGCAAGGCTCCATATTCTTCCTTGAAAGGAACGCACAATGAATCTCCAACTCACAGGCAAGCTGGCGCTGGTCACCGGCAGCACGGCAGGTATCGGATTCGCCATCGCGTCAGCGCTTGCGGCAGAGGGCGCGCGCGTCATCGTCAACGGGCGCTCGCAAGGCTCGGTGGACGAGGCAGTTGGCCAGATCAAGGCAGCAGAAGGCGGTGAAGTCATCGGTTTCGCCGGCGACCTGAGCACCGCCACTGCCGCAGAGGCCTTGGCAGCGAAGCACCCCGGCATCGAGATTCTGGTCAACAACCTCGGTATCTTCGAACCCAAGCCCTTCGAAGAGATTCCGGATGAGGACTGGATGCGTTTCTTCGATGTGAACGTGCTCAGCGGCGTGCGCCTGGCACGTCTGGTATTGCCCGCGATGAAGCGCGCGAACTGGGGCCGCATCATCTTCATTTCCAGCGAGAGTGCCGTGCAGATTCCTGCGGAGATGATCCACTACGGCATGACGAAGACTGCGCAACTGGCTGTATCGCGTGGATTGGCCGAAGCGGTCGCCGGCACGGGCATCACCGTCAACAGCGTGCTGCCGGGCCCGACCAAGTCGCGCGGCGTGGGCGAATTCGTCGAGACACTCGCCAAGGCCGATGGCAAGTCCTTCGAGGACTTCGAGAAGGAGTTCTTCGAGAAGGTGCGCCCGACCTCCCTCATCAAGCGCTTCGAAGCGCCCGCCGAGATTGCCTCCATGGTGGCCTACATCGCCAGCCCGTTGTCATCCGGCACGACCGGGGCGGCGCTACGCGTCGACGGCGGTTGTACGAAAAGCGCGTTCTAGGCGAAACATCCTTGCCCGTCGCCCGGCACGCCTGTGCCTGAGGCAGGTCAATCCAGCCCTGGCAGGCCTTTCAAGTGCCCGCCGCTCTTGAAGTCCGCTTCGCGCATCTCCATCTTCCGTCCATCCCCGTGTCAGCCATGAGGCGGGGAATGTCTCTTGCTCAGGCCACAGCATCGACACCATCCATGGAAGAAAATGCAAACCGCGCAGACCAAGGGCAGGATTCTCGTCATCGAAGACAATCGCGAAGCCGCAGACAGCCTCAAGCTGATTCTCGAGGGCTTCGGCTACGCGGTTGACGTGGCGTATTCCGGCGAAGCGGGGCTCAGTGCAGCCGTCAGTGCGAAGCCTGACCTCATCCTCAGCGACATCGGGCTGCCCGACCTTGACGGCTTCGAACTGGTCCGGCGGCTGCGACGCTCGGAAGTCACGCGGGACATTCCTGTCATCGCACTGACAGCCTATGGGCCGGAAGCGCGTGACATGGCATTTGCATCGGGCTTCACGGGGCACCTGACCAAGCCGATCGAGCCGCAGCTCATGCGATCCATCCTTGCGGGCTTCGACCTCGAGTCCGGTGTGAATTCTTCCGCGCCCTGATCGAACGGGTCGAAGCAGCCCTCTTGAAACGTCTTCCCCGCATCACCACCTACTTCTCATTCCCGACCACCCCGCCCTCGCAAGATCGCCCGGCGCGTCGAGCAACGAAGAGAAGGAATCGTGATGAAAGACTGGACAGCACAAGAACCGTTGTGGGCACTTGATGCACCGGGCGTGGCTGAGGCCGTGCAGGCTGCCGCTACGGCGGCTGGCAGCACGCTCAAACCCCTGCCCGAAGACACGATGATCCTGATCCCGATGCGCAATGCCGTGCTGTTCCCCGGCAATCTTTCGCCGGTCACGGTGGGCCGCGCCACGTCCGTCATGGCCGCACAGGAAGCGGTGAAGAACGACCTGCCGGTGGGCTTTCTCCTGCAGCGCGATGCAACGCAGGACGTGGTCGGGCCGAACGATCTTTACTGGGTCGGCACAAGCGGTCCCATCGTGCGCTACATCACCGGCAAGGACGGCGGTCATCACCTCGTCGTGCAGGGCGAATCGCGCTTCCAGGTGCGTGAGTTCATCGAGGGCTGGCCCTTCCTCGTGGCGCGCGTGGCGAAGATCGATCAGAGCATCGAGCAGGCCAACACCGGCGGCGCGGAGGTACAAGCACGCTTCCTGCAATTGAAGGAGCAGGCGCTCGAGGCCGTGGCCTTACTGCCGCATGTGCCGGATGAGATCGCCGACGTGGTGCGTGCGCTCGAAGCGCCTGCAGCACTCGCCGACATGGTGGCGAACCTGCTCGACATCAAACTCGAAGACAAGCAGGACTTGCTCGAAACCTTCGATCTCGTGCGGCGCCTCGACAAGGTGATCGAGTTGCTGTCGGCACGCGTCGGGGTACTCAAGCTGACCAAGGAAATCCGCGACAAGACGCAGGCGAGCTTCGATGAGCGCCAGCGCGAGCACGTGCTGCGCGAGCAGTTGCGGCAGATCCAGAAGGAGCTTGGCGAGGACGACGACAACGCGGCCGAAGTCGAGGAGCTGGAGAAAGCCATCGCTACTGCCGGCATGCCGGAGGATGTGCTCAAGCACGCCGAGAAGGAAGTGAAGCGCCTCAAGCGCATGAGCGATAGCGGCACCGAGTATTCGATGGTGCGCACCTATCTCGAGTGGCTGACGGAGCTGCCCTGGACGGCGGCGCCGCAACACGCCATCGACATGGCTGAGGCACGCCGCATTCTCGACGAGGATCACTTCGGTCTCGACAAGATCAAGCGTCGCATTCTCGAATATCTCGCTGTGCGCAAGCTCAACCCGCAAGGCAAGAGCCCCATCCTGTGCTTCGTCGGCCCGCCCGGCGTGGGCAAGACTTCGCTCGGCCAGTCGATCGCGAAGGCGACGGGGCGTGCCTTCCAGCGCGTGGCGTTGGGTGGCGTGCATGACGAGGCGGAAATTCGCGGACACCGGCGCACCTACGTCGGCGCCCTGCCCGGCAACATCATCCAGGCGATGAAGCGCGCCGAGTCGACGCATGCGCTGTTGATGCTCGACGAGATCGACAAGCTCGGTGGTGGCGGCTTCCACGGTGACCCGTCGAGTGGCTTGCTGGAGGTGCTCGATCCGGAGCAGAACAACAAGTTCCGCGACAACTACCTCGGCGTGGACTACGACCTGTCACGCGTGATGTTCGTGTGCACGGCGAATCAGCTCGACACGATTCCCGGCCCGCTACGCGACCGCATGGAGATCATCCAGCTCGCCGGTTACACGCAGGAGGAAAAGGTGCAGATTGCGCGCCGCTACCTCGTGCAACGTCAGCTGGAAGCGAATGGCCTCACTGCGGAACAAGCAGGCATCACCGACGCAGCGCTGACACGCATCGTGGCGGAGTACACGCGGGAAGCCGGCGTGCGGAATCTGGAGCGCGAAGTGGGCGCGGTGTTCCGTCGCGTGGCGATGCGCATTGCTGAAGAGCAAGTGGCATCGGTAACGATTGATGCCGATGACATCGCCGAGATTCTCGGTGCCACGCGCTTCGAGAGCGAAGTGGCTTTGCGCACCAGCATGCCCGGCGTGGCAACAGGCCTGGCGTGGACGCCGGTGGGTGGCGACATCCTGTTCATCGAGGCGAGCAAGGTGCCGGGCAGCGGCAAGCTGATTCTCACCGGGCAGCTCGGCGACGTGATGAAGGAGTCCGCACAGGCAGCGCTGACCCTGGCGAAAACGTGGACGGGCGATGCGCTGGACAAGTGGGACATCCACGTGCACATCCCGGCCGGTGCGACGCCGAAGGACGGGCCGAGCGCAGGCGTGGCGATGTACCTCGCGCTGGTGTCATTGCTGTCGGGCAAGCCGATCCGCTCCGACGTGGCAATGACGGGCGAGATCAGCCTGCGTGGCCTCGTGTTGCCGATCGGTGGCCTGAAGGAGAAGACGCTGGCGGCGCTGCGTGCCGGCATCACCACGGTGATGTTGCCGAGGCGCAATGCACGCGACCTCGACGACGTGCCGGCCGAAGCGCGTGCCAAGCTGAACTTCGTGCTGCTGGATCGCGTAGAGGATGCAGTCAGTCATGCGATCGGCGAGCTGCCAGCACACCTGGAAGCAGCGTGAGTTGATGAAGTAGTCAAAGGGCGGGCCCGCTGTCAGGGGCCCGCCCTTTTTCTTTGTGAGACCCGGGCCGGCACCTTCACGGCACCCACCCCTGAAGCGATCAGCCGCATTACGTCGATGCTATCCTGCAGCATGCCTACGCTTCCCTCCCCCGCTGCAGCCTCCGCTTTCCGCTCGGGAGGTGGCGCCATGGGCGCCAGAATCCGTAGCTTTGACTGGGCCTCCGGCCCGCTTGGGCCGATAGAGAGCTGGCCGACCGGGCTGCGTGTCGCGGTGGATCTGATGCTGGCGTCGCGTTTCCCGACCTGCCTGTTCTGGGGCCCAGACCTCATCGCGATCTACAACGACAGTTTCATACCCATTCTGGGCCAGAAGCCAGAAGCGCTCGGCCAGCCGCTACGCATAACCTGGAGCGAGGCCTGGGCAGATCTGAAACCCATCACGGACAAAGCGCTCGCTGGAGAGTCGACTTTCATCGAGAACTTCCTTGTCCCGGTCGCGCGCCGCGGCTTTATCGAAGACGCGTGGTTCACCTTCTGCTACAGCCCTGTCTTCGACGAGCACGGTAACGTGGCCGGCATGCTGGACACGGTCGTGGAAACGACCGAGAAAGTCCTTTCCGAGCGGCAATCCCGTCAGGACAGCGAACGCCAGCAGGCGCTGCTGGCACAGATGCCCGGCTTTGCCTGCCTGCTGTCGGGGCCTGAGCATGTCTTCGCCTACGTCAATGACGCTTACATCAAGCTTGTCGGTCCACGCGAACTGATCGGCCGCTCTGTACGCGAGGCATTCCCTGAGCTGCAAGGTCAGGGCTATTACGAGCGACTCGATCGCGTCTTCAGCACCGGCAAGGGGCTGAGCGTATCAGCCAACCCCGTCCGCCTCGACCAGCAGCCGGGAGAGCGCTTCGTCGATCTGATCTATGAACCGATTCGCGACGAGAACGGTGTCGTCACCGGCATCTTCGTCGGCGGCTACGACGTGACCGACCGTGTGGTGGCTGAGACGAGCCTGCGCGAGTTGAACATCGAACTCGAGCGCCGCGTGGTCGAGCGCACGCTGGCGCGCGGACGCGCCTGGCAGGTCAGCCCGGAAATGCTCTGCGTGATCAACGCCGATGGATATTTCGAACTCACCAACCCGGCGTGGGAGAGCACCCTGGGCTGGACGGAAGCAGAAATGGCCAGCGCGCCGTATACCTATTTCGTACATCCGGAAGACATCGAACCATCTCACCGCGCATGGATCGACGCCAGCGAACGTGGGCTGCCGGTGCTGCGCTTCGAGAATCGCTACCGCACGAAGACCGGCAACTACCGCTGGCTGTCATGGGTGGCCGTGCCGGAAGACGGTAAGGTGTATTGCATCACGCGCGACGTGCAGGAAGAAAAGGAACACGCTGCCGCGCTGGCCGAGCGCACGGCGGAGCGCGACGTGCTGGCGGAGATCGTCGGCACGACGGACGCCTTCATTCAGGTGCTCGATCTCGACTACTGCTTCCTCGCCATCAACAAGGCGAACGTGAATGAGTACGAACGCGTGTTCGGCGTAAGGCCCGCCGTGGGCGACAACCTGCTGGCCTTGCTCGACAACGCGGCAGGCCCGCGTGATCGCGAAAACGCCCGCGCCCTGTGGGGCCGAGCCATGGCAGGCGAATCCTTCACGGAGCAGGACGAGTTTGGCGACCCGTCGCTCGACCGACGCTATTACGAAATGCGCTTCGAGGTGCTGCGCGACAAGTTCGGCGTGCAGATCGGCGCCTTCATGATGAGCACCGACATTACCGAGCGTCTGCGCGAACAACGCGAACTGCTCTCCGCACAGGAAGCACTACGTCAGGCGCAGAAGATGGAAGCGGTCGGCCAGCTCACCGGCGGCATCGCCCACGACTTCAACAATCTGCTGGCGGCCATCAGCGGCAGCCTGCAGCTGATCAAGGTGAAGCTCGAACGCGGCAATACGGCGGGCATTGATCGCTACATCGACATGAGCGAGAACTCGGTGCGACGCGCTTCTGCACTGACGCAACGCCTGCTGGCCTTCTCGCGCCGCCAGACGCTGGACCCCAAACCCACGGACATCAATCGTCTGATGAGCGGCATGGAAGAACTGGTACGTCGCACCGTCGGGCCATCGGTGGAGGTGGAAGTGCGCGGCGCTGACAGCCTGTGGGCCACCAAGGTCGATGCACCACAGCTGGAAAACGCCCTGCTCAACCTGTGCATCAACGCGCGCGATGCGATGCCGCAGGGCGGCAAGCTGGCGATAGAGACGGCCAACAGATCGCTCGACGAGCGCGCCGCACGCGAGCGCGAACTGCCGCCCGGCGAGTACGTCTCGCTGAGCGTCACCGACACCGGCAGCGGCATTCCGCCGGACCTCGTCAAACGCATCTTCGATCCCTTCTTCACCACCAAGCCGCTTGGCCAGGGCACGGGCCTCGGCCTGTCGATGGTGTATGGCTTCGTGCGCCAGTCGGGCGGCCAGGTGCGTGTCGATTCCGCACTCGGTCGTGGCACGACGATGTGCATCTACCTGCCGCGCCACATCGGCAATGCCGACGAGAGCGAAGAGAACACATCCGCACGGCTGGTCGCGACAGGTGATGACGAAACCATATTGCTGATCGAGGATGAAGAGACGATCCGCAGCGTCATGACCGAAGTGCTGGGCGAAGCGGGCTACCGCGTGCTGTCGGCGCCGGACGGCCCCTCGGGCCTGCGCATCCTGCAGGGCGCGGGCCGCATCGACCTGCTGATCACTGACGTCGGCCTGCCCGGTGGCCTCAATGGCCGTCAGGTCGCCGACGCAGGCCGCGAACATCGCCCCGAGCTGAAAGTGTTGTTCATCACCGGCTACGCCGAGACCGTCGCAGTCGGCAACGGTCTGATGGCGCACGGCATGCAGGTGATGACAAAACCCTTCGAGATCGCCGGGCTGGCGAACAAGGTGCGGGAGATGCTGGACGGCGCCTGAGTGCGTCCTCTCGCCCTCTCCGCACCCGACCTTTCTGGCTTTTCCATGACACGCACCCTGATTGTCATCACCGATCACGAGCGGCAGCATTTCCTGCCCGCGCCCCTCATCGACGAGTTGCTGTCGCTGCTACCTGCACATCGCATCGTCGATCCGCTGAGCCTGAAGGCAGATGACTGGGCCACACTGCTCGCGGAATTCCGCCCGCAGCTGATCATCACCGGCCGTAAGACGCCGATGCTGCCGGACGACATTGCAATCGGGGGCGATGGGCTGCGCTACGTATGCCATCTGGCTGGCTCGGTGAAGCATCTGGTGAGCGACACGCACTTGCGGCGCGGCCTGCTGGTCAGCAACTGGGGCAACTCGGTCAGTCGCGTGATGGCCGAGTGCGGGCTGTTCCTCACCATTGCCGCGCTGCGCCGGGCCAGCCACTGGGCGCTCGCCATGCATCGCGAAGGCAGCTGGAAAGACGGCAACACGGAATTCTTCTCGCTCTTCGAACGCCGTGTCGGCCTGCATGGCTTCGGCGCGATCGCGCGCGAACTGCTGCGCCTCATACAGCCTTTCGGCGTGAAGCTGCAGACCTGGTCGCCCAGCGTGCCGGAGGCCGAACTGGCTGCGCTCGGGGTGCAACGCGCAGCTTCTCTCGAAGCCCTGTTCGACGACAACGAGGTGGTGATCGAACTCGCGTCACTGACGCCGCGTAATCGCGGCATCGTCGATGAAGCCATGCTGCGTCGTCTGCGCCCCGGCAGTGTGTTCGTGAACATCGGCCGCGGCGCCGTGGTGGATGAGGCGGCGATGGTCCGCGTGGCACGCGAAGGCAAGGTGCAGTTCGCGCTCGACGTCTTTACCGAAGAACCCTTGCCGCTGGACTCCGGCCTGCGCGGTTTGTCCAATGTCACGCTGCTGCCACATCTGGCAGGCCCCACTACCGACCGCCAGCGCGACGCAGGCGCCTTCGCGCTGGAAAACATCCGGCGCCATCTCGCAGGCGACCTACCGACCGCCCTGATCGATGCAGAGGCCTTTGCGCGTTCGACCTGAAAAACCTCACTGCATGTGGGACACATCCGTGCTGGATGAGTAAGGGGCGAACCACGGTTCGCCCTTTTGTTCCGGGCGTTTTGCCAACACGGCACGAAGCCTGCTTTTGCCCTTGCTCACTCTCTGCATGACAGGCAGATCGGAAAGATTTACACGGTCGGAATTGTAAATAGTGAACAAAGCTTGTTCATTCTTTCAATCCGCAGGTGTTTCTCGTCGCTGTCGGTCTGGCACAACGGAATAGCGCCGATTGCGTGCCATCATGCGTGCGAGAGCCAGAAAGCCTGACGGCGCTCACCTATTTGCGTTCGCTCACGCCTGACATCCGAAGACAATTGAATACAACAAGAGGGACTTTATGAAAACGCAGAACATTGCGATCGACGAGTTGCTGCAGGTCGATCAGGACAAGTTTCTGAGCGACTGGCTTGCCGAATCGATCGCCAGCGGCGGCTCGTCGAAGGCGGCCGGCTCGCTGGCTGCCGAAGCGAAGACCCTGCTGGCTGCCTTGCGCGAAGGTGTGCGCGCCGACGGCGAAGCGGCCCAGTTCGACGGTCCCGCATGGGCCGGCCTGCGTGAAGCACTTTCCTCGCTGTCCTCCACGCGAGCGGCGCAGGGCGCCTCTGCCGCCGACACCAGCCAGTTCGTGCTGGCGATCAAGAAGCCGCTCTTCATCGGCCTGCAGGAACGCGCCAAAGACCCGCAAAGCCTGATGGATCTCATCCTGTGGAGCACCTCGCTGGCCGACCGCATGGCGCAGTTCACTGTGGGCGCCTACCAGCGCACACGTGAAGATGTCATCCGTCGCCAGCAGATGGAGTTGCTGGAGCTGTCCACGCCCGTCATCAAGCTGTGGGACGGTGTGCTCGCCGTACCCATGATCGGCACGCTCGATAGCAGCCGCACGCAGCTGGTCATGGAGGCCCTGCTGCAACGTATCGTGGAGACCGGCTCCGAGCTGGCCATCATCGACATCACCGGCGTACCCACCGTCGACACGCTTGTCGCCCAGCATCTGCTCAAGACCGTCACGGCGATCCGCCTGATGGGCGCCGACTGCATCATCAGTGGCATCCGTCCGCAGATCGCGCAGACCATCGTGCATCTGGGCATCAACCTGCAGGGCATCATCACCAAGGCAACGCTGGCCGACGCGCTTTCACTGGCGCTGAAGACCAACGGCTTTGTCGTCACCCGTCCCAAAAAAGCCTGACGGAGATCAGCGATGGACCGCATTCCAATTCTGCGCATGGGCAAATGCCTGCTAGTCACCATCCAGGTCGACATGCAGGACCAGACCGCGCTCGCACTGCAGGATGATCTCGCAGGACAGATCGAAAAGACCGGCGCCAAGGGCGTCCTGATCGATATCTCTGCACTCGAGATCGTCGACTCTTTCATCGGCCGCATGCTGGCCAGCATCTCCGGCATCGCGCGCGTGCTCGACGCCACCACCGTCGTCGTCGGCATGCAGCCCGCCGTGGCGATCACGCTGGTCGAGCTAGGCTTGTCGCTCGAAGGTGTGCGCACGGCACTGAATGTCGAACGCGGCATGCAGCTGCTCAACGCGGCCTTCGCACTCGACGCAGACGACGAGGAACAAGCCGAGAGCGAAGACGCACCAGGGGAAGCAACTTGACGCCGACCAGTAGTGGCGCGATGCCGGTGCGCAACGAGCAGGACATCGTGGTAAGCCGGCAGACCGTACGCAAGCTGACGCAGGAGCTGAAGTTCTCCATCGTTGACCAGACAAAGATGATTACGGCCGCCAGCGAGCTGTCGCGCAATACCGTCGTCTACGGCGGCGGCGGCGAGATGCGCTGGGAGATCCTAAGCGATGGCCTGCGCAGCGGCTTGCGCCTGCATTTCGAGGACAAGGGCCCCGGCATTCCCGATATGGAGAAGGCCATGACGGATGGCTGGACCTCGGGCGGTGGCCTCGGCATGGGGTTGACGGGCAGCAAGCGCCTCGTCAATGAATTCGAAGTTCGCACGGCTGTGGGTGAAGGCACTTGCGTCACGATTACACGCTGGAAGTAATGCGGCCCGCTTGCCATGTAAGCTTCGACGTTACCGAAGCGAGCCAGGTTGGTGAGGTGCGCCGTGCCGCCGTGCGCATAGCGGAGGGGCTCGACTTCGACGAGTCCGCTGCCGGACGCGTGGCGCTGGTTGTCACCGAGCTAGGCAACAACCTCGTGCGGCATGCGCAACGCGGACGACTGCTCGTCGCCGCAGTGACAAACGACAGCGGCGCCATGGTGGTAGAGATCCTTTCGCTCGACCATGGCCCCGGCATCGCCAACACGCTCATGTGCATGACCGACGGGTACTCGACTGGCGGCACGCCCGGCACCGGGCTCGGTGCCGTTCAACGCCTCTCCGACGAGTTCGACGTTTTCTCGCGCACCGCTGCAGGCACGGTGATCCTGTCGCGCGTGGCGGCAAGACTCACACACGTCAGCGGCGCTGCCCCCGGCGACAGCGCAACACCTTCCGCGTTTTCCGTCGCCGGTGTAGCACTGGCAGCCCCCGGCGAGATCGTCTGCGGTGACGCGTGGTCAGTCGTACGGCACGATGATCGTGCCGCCCTGCTGGTGGCAGATGGGCTGGGACATGGCCCGTATGCGGCAGAGGCTTCGGTTGCGGCCACGGATGTGTTCGAACGCATGCCGTTTGCCGGGCCCAGCGGCGTGATCGAGAAGGTGCACGAGGGCCTGCGCGCCACACGTGGTGCGGCGGTGGCCATGGCCGACATCGACAGCAATGACGAGGTCGTGCTGTTCTCCGGCGCCGGCAATATCGTCGGGCGCCTGATCTCGGGTATCGAAGACCGCTCGTTGATGTCGCAACATGGTACGGCGGGCATGCAGATCGGCCGCCTGCAGGACGTGCGCTACGAGTGGCCCTCGCACGCCATCCTCGTCATGCATTCCGACGGTTTGACCACGCGCTGGAAACTCGAGGATGCCGTGGAGATCCTGCAACATCACCCCGCGCTGATCGCCGGCTGGCTGATCCGCGACCATTGCCGTGGCCGCGACGATGCAACCGTCGTGGTCTTGAAAAGAAGGACTGCATGATGGGCGAGACCCACACCGCCGATACGCCGATACGCTCGGCTGCCGAACTGCAAGCGGAACTGGACGCACGCACGAGCGAGCTCGACGCCCTGCGCGCCGAACTCGACGAGACCAATCGCGGCGTGCTGGCGCTCTACGCCGAACTCGACGTGCAAGCGGACGAGCTGCGTCACACGACTGAATTGAAGAGCCGCTTCCTGGCCTACATGAGCCATGAATTCCGCACGCCGATCGGCGCCATCCTGAGCATCGCCCGCCTGCTCATGGACCGCGTCGATGGCCCGCTCACCGAAGAGCAGGAGACGCAGGTGCGCTTCATCCAGAGCTCCGCCAGCGAATTCTCCGACATGGTCGATGACCTGCTCGACCTCGCCAAGGTGGAAGCCGGTCGCGTGGAGATCTCGCCGGCATGGTTCGAGATGGTCGACCTGTTCTCCGCCCTGCGTGGCATGTTCAAGCCAGTGCTGACCAACCCCGACGTGCAACTCGTCTTCGAGGAGCCGCAGGATGTGCCGCCGCTGTTCAATGACGATCGCAAGCTCGCGCAGATCCTGCGCAACTTCGTGTCGAACGCGCTGAAGTTCACGCAGCGGGGCGAAGTGCGCGTCTCGGCGCGACGCAACGACAATGACACCGTCACCTTCGCGGTGGCCGACACCGGCATCGGCATCGATGCGGAATTCCACCACGCCATCTTCCAGGACTTCGTGCAGGTCGATTCGCCGATCCAGCAACGCCTGCGTGGCACCGGGCTGGGCCTGTCGCTGAGCAAGCGGCTCGCCGAACTGCTGGGCGGCTCGGTCGCACTGCGCAGCGAGCTGGGAGTCGGGTCCACGTTCTCGGTCACCGTGCCGCTACGCTTTCCCATGCCCTCCGAAGTGGGCAACGCCGCGCCAGAAAGCGATACGCAGTCATGAGCGATCAGGAGATTCAGCCCATTTCTACTGGATCGGCTGGATCGCCCGCCCCGGAGCAAGCTGCACCGCTGGCGCCCGAAGTGCTGGTCGTCGATGACAACCCCGTAACGCGCTACTCGACCTCGCGCGTTCTGCGTGCGGCTGGCTATCGCACGCGCGATGCGAGCACGGGCCAGGATGCGCTCGACAAGGCCGACGGCACGATCGCCGGCGTGATCCTCGACGTGCATCTGCCCGACATGAGCGGCTTCGAAGTGTGCCGCCTGTTGCGCGAGCAATACCACACGGCGCGCCTGCCCATCATCCATCTCTCCGCAGCCTATGTCGGCAATCAGGACAAGGTACGCGGCCTCGATTCCGGCGCAGATGCCTACATGACCCACCCGGCCGATCCGGCCCTGCTGGTGGCCACGCTACACGCACTGGTACGCGCACGCACGGCCGAGGAGAGCATGCGCCGCAGCGAGGCGCGCTTCCGCGCCATCTACGACCAGGCCCTCAACGGCATCTGCCTGATCGACACGGCCGGCACCTTCATCGAAGCCAATCCCGCCATGCTGGCCTTGCTCAAGCGCGATCAGTACGGCGTAGTCGGCAAGCGCATTGTCGACTTTGCGCCGCCGGAATGGGTTACCCGCATCACCGGCTATCTGGAAGAGAGCCAGCAAGGCAACTGGGGCGGCGAGTTTCCCCTGCAGGATGCGACCGGCAATCCGGTTTATCTCGAGTGGAGCCTTTCGGCCCACGTCGAACCGGGTCTCAACATGGCCATCGCTTCCGATATATCGGAGCGCATGGCCCTGTCACGCCAGCGTGAGGATCTGCTCGAACGCGAACAGGCAGCACGCGCCTCCGCCGAACGCGTCAGCCGCTCCAAGGACGAGTTCGTGGCGGTGCTGTCGCACGAGTTGCGCACACCGCTCAATGCGATTCTCAGCTGGGTGCATGTGCTCAAACAACCGGCCGCCACGTCCAGCCTGGAACGTGGGCTGGATGCGATCGAGCGCAACGCCAAGACGCAGACGCGCCTGATCTCCGACATCCTCGACGTGTCGCGCATGGACCTCGGCAAGCTCAGCCTCGATCTGGAGACAGTCGACGCCGCCGAGCTGGTCACCTCCGCGGTCAGCGCGCTCAGCGGTTCGGCGCAGATAAAGGAGCTGGATGTAGTGGTCGACGTGGCCGGCGTCGCACGCCCCGTTATCGTTGATGCCGCGCGCCTCCAGCAGATCGTATGGAACCTGCTGACCAATGCGATCAAGTTCTCCAGCCGCGGCGGACACATCTACGTGAGTCTGATACAGGAAGAAGGCGGCAAGAACGATGGCGGGCTGACGCTGACCGTGCAGGACGAAGGCCAGGGCATCAAGCCGGACTTCCTGCCGCATCTCTTCGACCGCTTCACGCAAAGCGACTCCTCCAGCAATCGCTATCACGGTGGCCTGGGTCTCGGACTATCCATCGTCAAGCAGCTGGTCGAGCTGCACGGCGGGCAGGTCACGGCACTCAGCGCAGGCATCGGACAAGGCGCTACGTTCGTCGTCACCATTCCTGCGCGCCACGCATCACGCGCGTCGCCTTCACCGGTGATCCTTGCGGATGCCGAACTGAATGACAAAGACATCCTGCACGCGGCCCTGGCCGGCCTGAGCATCGTGGTGGTCGACGACGACGCCGAGGCGCGCGAGATGCTTGGCGTCATCCTGCGCGACCGCGGCGCGCTGGTCACCGAGGCTGGCGACTACGCAGAGGGCTTGCGCTGCATCGGCCAGCATGGACCCGACGTGCTGGTCAGCGACATCGGCATGCCGGGCAAGGACGGCTACGCGCTCATCCGCGAGCTGCGCCGACGTGAAGCGCTTGCCGGCACGCACCACCTGCCTGCCATCGCGCTGACGGCCTTCGCCCGGCCCGAGGACCAGAAGGTTGCCATCTCGGCAGGCTTCGATGCGCACTGCGCCAAGCCCATGCGGCCCAACGTGCTGATCAGCACCATCCTCGAACTCAGCCGCGCGGCGAGTTGATCCCCGCAGCACGCGCTATACGCTGACACCCATCTCGGCCGCGCTGGCGGCAGGCTCGGCACTGCGCAGCACGTCGAAGATCCTGAACGCGGGTTGATCGGGGAACGTCCGCTCGAGCAGCGGCTTGGCGACGTTGTAGACGGGGATATTGTTCACCGTCTTGCCCTCCGGCGTACCGCGATGCGCGTGCCCATGAAACACCGCCGTGACGGGGTGGCGCAGCAACGGATCTTCCAGCCTGCTGGTGCCGAGGAACGGAAAGATCTCGTGCGGCTCGCCTTCGACCGTGGCGGCGATCGGCGAGTAATGCAGCAGCGCGATGCGATGCGGCGTGCGCAGCTTGGCCAGCGAGGCTTCCAGCTTCAGCGCTTCCTGGATCGCCTCATTGACGAACAGTTTGATGGCACCCTCACCCCAAGGCCCGAGCGAGCCACGCCCGAAACCACCCGCAAACCCCTTCACGCCGGCTATGCCGACGCCATGTATTTCGCAAGCCTCGCCATCGAGCACACGCACCCCGGCCTTGATGAGGATCTCGCGCACCTCATCCTGCTTGCCCGACTCGAAGTCATGATTGCCGAGTACGGCAACGATGGGAATGGACGAGGCGGCAGCAAGTTCGGCGACGAGCACGTCTGCCTCCTCCGGCAAGCCGTAGTCGGTGAGGTCGCCACATAACAATAGCGCGTCGGCACTTGCTGCTGCCTGTGCAAAGAGTTCGCGCAATTTTCCTACGGACTCCGTCTTGCAATGGATGTCGCCCACGGCGGCGAAGCGAACACTGTCTTCAGAAATCATCATTGCCTCCACTGCCCGAGCAGTATGTAAATTCGTCCTGGTGTCGGTAGAAAAGCGGTTTCGTCGCGCTGCAACAGCGCCTGCGTACCTATGAACACTGAGCGAGCCTGCAGATGTGCGGCATAGCACTTGCAGAGAAGCATCTAACGTTCCTTCACGGTAGAGAGACCATGCGAGAAATCATGAACAACAAGATGAACGACAGTGCCGCGCAGCACATGTCGTCGCGTTCACAGCCACTCGTGCAGCCATCCGTGCAACCACCGGTGCTGTCCTCATGCTGCAAGGAGTTCGATGTGGAGACGGCGGCCTTCTATCGTCGCGTGCTGGAGATACTGCAGGCCGCGAGCGCGCCCTTCGTTGTCGGCGGCACCTATGCGCAGAGTTGCTACACGGGCAGTCAGCGCCCCACCAAGGACCTCGATCTCTTCATCCGCAAATCGGACTACCCGTACATCTCCAATATCATGCGCGAAGCCGGCTACGAGACAGACCTGACCTACTCGCACTGGCTGGCGAAGATCCGTCTCGACGAGGCTTTCATCGATGTGATCTTCAGCTCGGGCAATGGCATCTCCACCGTGGATGACGAATGGTTCGAATACGCCAGCGATGCCGAAGTGCTGGGCGTGCCAGTCAGGATTGCCCCCGTCGAAGAGATGATCTGGTCCAAGGCCTTCATCATGGAGCGCGAGCGTTACGACGGCGCCGACGTGGCACATCTGCTGCACGTACGCTCGCGACAGCTCGATTGGGAGCGCCTGCTGCGCCGCTTCGATACGCACTGGCGCGTGCTGCTCAGTCACCTGGTCCTCTTCGGTTTCATCTACCCCGACGAGCAGACGCTCATTCCGCAATGGGTCATGAACTACCTGAACGACCGGCTGACGCTGGAGACGCATGGCGAGCAGCCGCCCGCACGCCTGTGTCAGGGCACGCTGTTGTCGCGCGAGCAATACCTTCACGACATCGAACAACAGGGGTATCGGGATGGCCGTATGCGGCCCTTCGGCAATATGAGCACGCGCGAGATCGCGCACTGGACGGAAGCAATACCGCAGAGACACGCGACGGATCCAGATACACCGCTGCAGGAGAGCCCGCACGAAGGCGGCCGTCAGGCATGCCGCGGCTGAGCATCACGCAGGCATCGCACCAGGAAAAAGAGCGCCCCACGGGGCGCTCTTCTCATTCAGAAAGACAAGAAAATCAGGGAACGATCTTGCCCACCCCCGCCCCCAACGGCACGACCGTCGGCAGGTTCGCCGCCGCATCCAGCGTGTAGCTGTAGTAGCTGGCGGGGCTGAACGCGTTATTAAGGGAGACTGCGGCCTTGTCAGTTTCGATCACCACATTGCTGGCAGCCCATGTGAACTTGCTGCCACCAAAATCATCAGTGACGTTGTCGGCAAACTGCAGGTAGTTGCCATCTGCATAGACATCGCAACCCACACCGAGACCTATCATGTAGCTGCTGATCTGGTTGCCGTAGTTGTTGTATACGTGCGCCTGACCGAAGCGCACACGCGGATTGCGCTGCGTGCTCTTGTCGAGGAAGTTATGGTGATAGGTAACGTGCAGCCTGCCGGTATCCTGCGCGGCATTGTTGTCGTCGTGCCCCAGCAACATCGTCTTGTCGGTACCGGAGAAGTGATTCCAGGAGACGGTCACCCAGTCCGACCCGCGCTTGATGTCGACGGAGCCATCGTAGCCCTTGGTGAAGGTGTTGTGATCGACCCACACGTGGTGCGAGTAGCAAGACACCTGGATGCCATCATCGGTCGGCGCGCTGAAGGTGATGTTGCGGATGATGACGTTCTCCACATGCGTGAACAGCGCGGCCTTGTCTGGCGTGCACTCCGTGCCGCCATTGGCCGCGCGCACAGCCACCGTCCAACCGCTCACGTCGAGACCAAAACCGGTCAGTTTCGCTGTTACACCTATACCCAATATGGATTTATTGGAGCCGACGTTGAGCATCTTCACACCACCCTCGGCAGCAATCGCCCCGGAAATCTGCACGATGCGCGGGTTGTTGTCAGCGATGGCATCGCGCAGCGCTGCGAACGTCGATACCACCACCGTGGGGCCGCCTGCACCACCCGTGGTGCCGTTACGGCCGTCGCGGTTGAGCGTCGCAAAACCGACCAGGCCGGCCGCCATCGGGATGCTGGAGGTACTGCTGGAGGAGGACGAACTCGGCGGAGCGCTGCTGGAGCTCGATGAAGATGACGATGAAGACGATGAAGACGACGGCACCGAAGAGGACGACGAGGATGAACTGCTGCTGGAACTGGCGGACGTACTGGACGAACTGGTGCCGGCACGCGAACACTCATTGACGCCGCCAGCCACGCGGCCGCCAAACGTAGCTTCATTGCACACGAAGCTACCGCTGAGAACCTTGTAGAAGAAGGTATCGGCGCGGCCGAAGGCCACATTGGTGGAGGCTGCAACGCTGCAGGTCTTGCCCTCGTTGCAGACGGTGACGAAACCGGTGGGCCGGTTGGCCGCCTGGACACTGCTTGCAAGCACGCATAGCAAGGCAGTCAACGCAAGTTGATGGATTTTCACGACGTGTCTCCTGGGTGTGGTTTTTGTCTGCTTCGGCATGGCGGCCGGGATCGATAGCCCTATTCCCGCCTGCCGGATCGCGATGTCCGCCTAGCAGATACCGCACCCACACGGCGTCATATCGCCATTCACCATGGTCGACGAAACGACCTACGTCAAGTTCATGATCAGGCTCACGAATGGCATCGTATTCGCGGCATCCGGTCGCGCCGACCTGGCCCGCGATGCGCGACGACAAATTCCACTTGCATTTTCCAAGAGCGAAAGCGAATGAAGCTCGGCTGCTGATGCAACACATCCAGCAGCCTTTCACACGCAACAATACCCGGCACCGCAGAGCAACCCTCTGGATCGTCAGGCGACGAAAGCGCCAATAAAAAAGGCGGGCACATGTGCCCGCCTTTTCTGGCTTGCCCCGAAGCGGGCTTGTCTGACCCTCAGGGCTTGAAGGAGTCGATCGATCCCGGGCGGCGCAGCATCTTGTTCACTTCATCGAGATGCAGCTCTTCTTGCACGATCATCTCCCTCGCATACTCTTCGAGCAGCACTGATTGCCCTTCGGCAATTTTCAGCAGATCGTAGTAGGCCGCGAGTGCGGCCTTCTCGTGATCCAGGCTCTCGCGCAGGATATCGCCAATGTCATGTTGTGCCGTCTCGAGCAATGGGCCGATCTTCAACGATGGATGACCGCCCAGCAGGGTGACGAGTTCGCCAGCCTTGTGTGCATGCGCGAGGCTTTCATCGGCATTGCCTTTGAGCCACGAAACGATGGGAATGCGGTTGTAGCCGTAGACCATCAGCGAGTAGTGCGTGTACTTCACGACGCCCGCCAGTTCGAGCTCCATGATCTTGTTGAGTGCGTCGATGGCAGTAGCTGTGGTTGCGTCATCCATGATTCTCTCCAGAGTTGATTCGAAGGGTTGAAAAGCGTGTCCGGAAATGCCGTTCGACTAACAGTTCGCACCGCATCGCGTGCTGCATTTTCGGACCGGCTCTTGCGTCTGGCCTCACGATTTTCGTGGAGCTTACCCGATAACTCTAGTCATCAATGCATTCAAATTCCGGGCTGTTTTGTAGCTGCGAATGGGTCGCAAAACACGCTTGAGAATGAGAAATAGACTCATTGCGAATCAAGGCCTCGTGCGGCTTTCCGGGGCTCAGCAACTTGTGATCGGAAGCCCTTGTTTTTGCGCATAAACGGTGTGCATGAATCCATCCAAAACATCGAATGGTGCTTTTGTGATTACGGCCGATACTGGATACATCGGCAGCATTTCAGTGCCGACGTTAGAAGTGAAGTTGAAGGAGCAAGACCATGAACACGCAACCTACCACCGCCCTTGACCTGCTTAAAGTCGCCGCAGGCGTCACCGCTTCCCTGGCTTTCGCCATGACGCCAGCGCTGATCGAGATTCTCACCGGCGCACACTAGTCATCCCCTCGCGCTGTGCGAAAGCACGGCGCGACTTCGTACAAGCGCTTCAGCGGCTGCTCACGCTCTCTGAAAGACGCCCGCCATCCCGTTGCAAGCCGGGATGGCGCATCTGTTCAGAGAAATACCCCCTCAGGAGTCTTCGCTGAGCGCGTCTGCAGGGATCATGCGCAACTTCTCAGCGCTTGGCGGTACTGCCCACGACCTGCAGGATTTCCTCTGACAGCGTTTCGTCATCCACCACACGCGCCAGCACCATTGCGCCAACAAGGCTCGCAAAGGTAACGATCGCCTTCTCGCGTCGCGCGGCTGCGCTGCGACCTGGCACGACGCGCGACAAGCCTTCGAAGAGGCGCTTCACGCCCTCCGTGAGAGCGTGCCTGACTGGTGCAACCTGCCG
This sequence comes from Uliginosibacterium silvisoli, assembly GCF_036017035.1. Taxonomy (NCBI): domain Bacteria; kingdom Pseudomonadati; phylum Pseudomonadota; class Betaproteobacteria; order Rhodocyclales; family Zoogloeaceae; genus Uliginosibacterium; species Uliginosibacterium silvisoli. Next base: position 407,016 of record NZ_JAYXHS010000001.1, read on the forward strand.
CGCCGACTCCGCCCCCAGCGCCGCCATGATGCAGCCCGCGCCCGGTTCGTCGCGATGCGCCGGGCTGGTGTAGAAATCCACGTACGCAGCCAACGCGCCCTCGCCCGCCGAGGCGACAACCTCGTTCCAGCCCGCCAGGCTGGCATCCACGGCGCGCGCAGCCGCCTGCGCCATCAGATCCTCCTTGGACTTGAAGTGTCCATAAAAGCCGCCATGCGTCAGGCCGGCACTCTTCATCAGGTCGGCCACGCCGATCCCGTCGAAACCCCGTTCGCGAAATAACTTCGCCGCCATATCGAGAATGCGTTCGCGGTTCTCGGCCGCCTGTTCCTTGCTGACTCTCATGCCTGCTCCCGGATGCCTGGGTAAGAAGTTGTTGACATTATAAATGATGACCGTCATATAATTTAATCATGATGATCGTCATCAAAACAACCTCAAGGAGTCGCGACATGAGCAACAGCACGAATACATTGAACGGCAAGGCACTCGTTACCGGCGCATCCTCCGGAATTGGCGCCACCTACGCTGAACGCCTTGCGCAGCGCGGGCACGATCTGGTTCTGGTGGCGCGTGATCTGTCGCGCCTTGAAGCGCTGGCAGCACGGCTACGCGATACAGGTGTGAAAGTGGATGTATTGCAGGCTGATCTGACTTCACCTGCCGATCTCGCCAGGGTTGAAAGCCGTCTGCGCGAAGATGCCGACATCGGCGTACTGGTGAACAACGCAGGCGTTGCGGTACCCGGCAAGCTCGTCGATACCGATGTAGACCGCGTCGACAGCATGCTGCAACTCAACATCACCGCTCCGACCCGCCTGGCCCACGCGGCGGCCAAGGCATTCAGCGCACGTGGCAGGGGCGCCATCATCAATATCGCCTCGGTCACGGCACTGATGCCTGAGGGTTTCAGCGGCACCTACAGCGGCACCAAGGCCTATATCCTCAATCTCAGCCAATCCATGAGCAGCGAGCTGCACGATGCTGGCGTACAGGTCCAGGCCGTCTTGCCGGGCATCACCCGCACCGAGATCTGGGATCGTTCCGGTGTCGGCATGCACGGGCTGCCCGCCGAGATGATCATGGAAGTGCACGAATTGGTGGACGCCGCTCTCGCCGGTTTTGAACTCGGCGAAGTGGTCACCATTCCTTCCCTGCCGGATGTCGCTGACTGGAATGCATTCTCCGCAGCACGCGCCGCCCTGCAGCCCAATCTGTCACGCGCACACGCGGCCACACGCTACGGCGTGACGCAGGCAAATTGAACGCGGCAGATCGGTGGCGAAGCTCAGGCCCTGTTCGCGACACGCAGCGGCGTGATCTCGGACAGCGGCTTGTCGAAGTGATTGGCGCCAAGGCGTCGCGCGATACGCTCGACGCTGAGCACCGGCAGCAGTTGCTCCTTGTCGCCGAAGGGCACGATGGCATCTGTTATCACGCCAGCGCCAGCAATCATCTCCGGCACGGTCTGCATGCGCGACGCAGACAACTCGATGATGGCCCCCAGTTCGTCGGCAAGAATGCCCAGCCACGACGATTCACTGCGTTGTAGCAACACGACCTGCGTGGCCTCGCTGGCGCCCGGCACGCGGCCCGCCTGCGCCATGCCCTGGATGTTGAACACCGGCACGGGCACGCCGCGATACATCAGGTAGCCCGCGAAGTCGGCACCGGCACCAGGAATCTCCAGCAGCCCGCGGCGCTCCATCGCTTCGACGATCTCCACCGGCTTGAGCGCCATCCAGCGGTCACCGATGCGCAAGGTGGCAAGCTCGAGACCGTCGCGCACGCCGTGCTCGCTCTTCACGCCCAGTGCCGGCACGCTCAACTGCGTCACATGCTCGACGCTGTCGCACACGGGGATCATGACGATGGCCTGAACGGAGTCGTGATAGCAGTCGTCGGCCGACTTGAACTCACGGTAACCCGCAGCACCTCGAATGCCCAGGGCGTAGAACTTGTCTTGCCAGCAGATGATGCCGAAGCGCGCCTCGGTCGAGAAACTGCACAGTTCGCGCTCGGGCAGGAACTTGCTGCCCGCCGGCAAGCCTGCGTGCGTACTGGCGATCACCAGGCCCTCACCATCGACGAACACGCCGATGCAATCGGGCACCACCTCGCCGCTTTTCTCGCGCGGCAAGGCGTCCTGCAGCATGGCCTGGAACTGCGGCGTCGAATCGAACACGATGCCCACGCCCCCCACTACGCGCTCGCCATCGGTCGAGCGAATGGCGGCTGCGTAGATATAGGTCGGCGCATCACCATACAGCGGTGAAGGCACGAATTCCGATACCACGTAGCCCTGCGAGTTCTCGATATCCAGCGCGCGCTGTACCCACTCGGCACCGATCTGCTCGCCACGCATCACCGGGCAGGCATTCGAACTGGCCACCAGGCGGCCGCGCGTATCGAAGAGCACGAGCTGGCTGTACACGGTGTAGAGGCTGTTGATGTAACGCAGGATCTGGCCACAGTTGTCGGCAGCTTCATCGCTCAGGTGATCCGCCGACAAGGCACTGCGGAAGGCGCCGGTCAGCGCCCACCAGCGACAATCGTTGGCGCGCTCGTAGAGGTTGCGATCCATGATGTCCATCGCCAGCGAGGCAAGGAAGGCGCTGTCCTGCAGGATGGCAGAGACAACCGTCTCGTGCAGATCGGCAATCGACTCGCGGAACAGGGTACGTGTGCGCCCGCCCGCCACGCCGACCTCCTGCAGCAGTACGCGCGAGAACGTCGGGTTGATGGTGTGCTTGAGGCGACTCATGCTGATATGCCCATTCCATATCGACAGATTCAGGTTGCGCACGATCTCCTCGGCCCGTTCGGGGATGTTGCGCAGCGCTTCGCCGAACAGGGTCGGGTTGTGCATGATGGTCTGCAGCACCTGCGGATCCACGTTCTCGAGCAAGGATGCCGCCTGCGTCTCGAAGGCGTGCTGCAAGGGCACCATGACGTGACCGAACCAGCCCGGCCCGGTATAGCCCTGGTAGCCCGCTGCCTGTGCTGTCGTGGCGACGTACTCGCTTGCCGCGAAACGCTGGATGCCATACTCCGCATCCAGCACGCAGGCGAAGCGCGCGCCCACCGGCACGTGGTGCATGTCGGAGCTGGCGATCACGCAGCCGGAGGCATCGAGCAAGGTAATGACGGACCAGTCTTCCGCGCCGACAAGATTCCTGAAAATGCGTGTCGTCTCGTCGTCGAAACGGAAGCACAGGCACAGCACACCAAGTGCCTCGCCTTCGGCATCCGTGACGCGGCTGGAATACACGAGGGCACGCGGCACTTCTGGCAGCAGGTCGATCGCGCCGAAACTCTCGACATAAGCCGCCTTCGTCGTCAGCGCCTCGGCGACCAAAGCATGCGTCGAGCGCTCGACCGCCTGCGTCGCATCCAGACGCACGAGCACATTGCCCTCGGTGTCCATCAACACCACATCGTGATACACGGAATACTTCGCCACGTACTCGGCAAAACGCGCACGCAGTTGCTCCTCGCGTAGCCGCAGCTCCTTGCGGGCATGGTACTGGGCGCGCGACTCGGCAGAAGAGGCGAGGTAGTCGCGGATGTCTTGGTCGGTCGCAAGAAAGCCGATGTCGGCGGTGCGCTCGAAGAGGTTGCGCACGAGGATGTCGATGGCGACCTGCGCCTTGGCGTGTCCCTCGAGCACGGTCTTGCTGAGGATCTCTTGCGCCAGCTGCTCGATGAGCTGGCCAGTGAGTTCGTGGAAGTCGCGGCGGATATTGCTGGTGTCGATGCCGGTGCCCGAGAGCTGCCCGAGCAGGGTCAGATTGTCCCAGCCGGTCTGCAGATTGCGGAAGCCTTCGTCGTAGGACTGCACGGCTTGCATGTGACGCACGACCTGACGGTCATGCTCCTGCGTGCTCGCCCCTGCCGCAACTTTCTGGCCCATCACCTATCCCCCGGATCGACTGATATCCAATCGATAGCGGAACGGCGGGAACGAAACTTGAGTGCCGCGGCACGCTGTTTTGCCAACCACAAGCGCTTGTCAGAAAAACACCGTCACATTGTCGGGAGCAGGCGTTCGCGCTTTACCTGCAAACGCAAGAGTCGAGTGGCTAGCCTGCGGATACGCGACGCCCCCGGATTCGCGCGGGCGCGGCACTGACGACGCAGGCATGCAACGCGTCAGCGCCTCTCTCCCTGTCGGCTCAGTCCGGCTTTCCCGTCAGACCGAACAGGCCGGCCGCATTCTCCCAGGCTATCTTGCGCGCCATCTCTGGCGGCAAGCCGCCCAGCCAGACACGCGCCGCCTGCATGATGTTTTCGTAGTCCGACCAGCGCTCGTTGATCCAGGTGTCGGAGCCGATCAGGAAGCGATCCGGCATTTCGGTAATCAATGCGCGCCACTCAGAGCTGAGCTGTCCATCTGCGGCCGTGAGGCCCGGTCGGTACGACAGCTCGCCCATCAGGCGTGGATGGCGCTTGAACAGCGCACGCACGCGTTCGACCGGCGCGCCGCCGATGCCCGTGTGCGCCCAGATCAATCGGGCCTGTGGCGCATGCGCCATCAGCAGATCGATGGCGTCATCATCGACATGGGCGAGCACCGCAAGGTTGCGTGCCTGCGCTAGCTGCATGAGCTTGCGTGCCACCGGGCCGTTGGCATTGCGGCTGTCGTAGAGATGGAATTCGCCGAGACCGCGATAAGGCCCGGCCGCCGTACCCGCAGCAAGCTCACTCTCCACCATCGTGTAGATACTCTCGTCGCGGAACCAGTTGGTGTAGTCGGCACGGTTGCGATACAGGCGCACGAAAGGCACGACGGTGAGGCCGATGGCCCGGCTTGCATCACGTGCGTTGGTGAGGCTTTTCGTGCCGTCATTGGGGCGACTGTTGGCAATGATGGCGCGCACGCCACTGCGCTGCATGCGCGCCAGCACATCGGCCAGCGGAAAGGCGGCCGTGTAGGCCTCCTCGTTGTAATGCAGATGCGTGTCGAACAGCGGGCCGCTATAGGCCGCAGCCTGAACCCACAGCGGCAGGGCAAGCAGGATGGCGAGGTGACGCATGGCGGAGCTTTCGGGACGGGGAACCATCCCAGTGTAGCCCGGCCACCGCGAAGCCAGAAAAGCTCAGTCCCGCTTCGTACGTGCCGGCCACAAACGTACGCCAAGCGCAGCCAGCCCCGTTGCCGCAGCCAGCAGGCTCAACCCGCGCCAGCCCGCAACGCTCAGCGCCATGCTGCCCAGCGCCGAGCCACTGGCCATGCCGATGAACATGGCACCGACCAGCAAAGCCGTCAGGCGGCTACGCGCGGCGGGCTCGAGACTGTAGATGATGCTCTGGTGCGCGATCAGCGCAGCCTGCACGCCGAGATCAAACACCAGCGTGCCGGCCACCAGCAGCCACAGGTTCTGTGGCGCGATGGCAAAAGCCATGAAGCTCACAAACACCAGCACCGCGCCGATCCGCGTCACCAGCTCCGGCCCCTTGCGGTCCGCAATGCCACCCGCAATCGGCGCTGCCAGCGCCCCCACCGCGCCGGCGAGACCGAAAGCCCCGGCTACCGAGCTGCCGAACCCGAAAGGTGGTTGATGCAGCATCACCGCCAGCGTGGACCAGAAGGCGCTGAACGAAGCGCTCAGCAAACCCTGCGCGAGCGCCGCGCGGCGCATGCCCGCATGGCGCTTCCATAGCGTGAGCAGCGAGCCAAGCAAGGCGCCATAGGGCATGTCTGTCGTGGGTGCGAAAGCTGGCAGACGCCGCGCGGCAACCACTGCCAGCGTCGCGATGAGCCCTGCCGCCAGCACGAACATGCTGCGCCAGCCGAACATCTGACTCACCACGCCGCTGAACACACGCGACAGCAGGATGCCCAGCAGCAACCCGGTCATCACCATGCCGACGATCTTGCCGCGTCGCGCTTCAGGGGCGAGCGCCGCAGCTGCGGGCACGCAGTCCTGCGCCAGCGAAGCCGCGATACCGATGACCACGCTCAGCAAACCCAGCTGCAACAGCGATTGCGCTGCGGCCGTCGCCAACAGCGCCAGACTCAGCACAGCCGCCTTGGCTACGATGATCTTGCGACGGTCGTAGCGATCGCCAATCGGCGCCAGCAGCAGGATACCGATGGCGTAGCCGACCTGCGTCAGCGTGGGAATGCGTCCGATGGCCGCTGGCGATGCATTGAATTCCGTCGCCAGCGTGCCGAGGATGGGCTGGTTGTAATACAGCGAGGCCGCCCCCAGACCGGCCCCGCAGGCCAGCAGGAAGACCAGTGCCTTGTCCAGCGTCACGGCCGGCGCGGCGGGCGGCGCGAGCGGTGGCGTGGTCAGGGGCGGTGTATCGAGTCGAGCGTTCATGATGCGTGCTGCCGGATGCGTTCAGGATGGAGCGCAGTCTGCGACGCAGCGCAGCAGAACGGAAGACGTATGCAGTACAGAACTGTTATACATTCAGCGCATGAAGCAGACCGGCTCGCACCCGCGCTTCAAGAGCAGCAGGCCGGGGCGCACGCCGACAAGCCCGTCATCCTCCCGACAAGGCCTGGATGACAGGCCGCTTTTCAACGAGCTCGAGCAAGCGCCGACGGAGCCCCGCATGCAAACCCCCGCGTCAAAGTCAGCCCCGGACCGCCTGACCCTCATGCAGACCTTCATCCGCATCGTCGAGGCCGGCAGTCTGTCGGCCGCAGCGGCGCAGATGAGCACCACCCAGCCCACCATCAGCCGCCGCCTGCTCGCCCTCGAGCGCTCGCTCGGGCTCAAGCTCGTGCATCGCTCCACGCATGCGATGAAGCTCACCGAAGCCGGCACACGCTACTACGCGCGCGCCCGCGAGCTGCTGGTCGCATGGAGCGAATTCGAAGCGGATCTGCGTGGCGCCGTCGACGAGCCGCAAGGCACGCTGCGCGTCGTCGTGCCGCACGCCTTCGGCCAGCATCAGCTGGTCGGCCCGCTGGCGGAATTCCTCGCGCGCTATCCGAAGGTTGCCGTGGAGTGGCTGCTGCACGACACGCCGCCGGACTTCATCGGCGAGGGCGTCGATTGCGCGATCCAGGTCGGCAGCGTGCCCGACCCCTCCTCCGTCGCCATCCAGATCGCCGAAGTGCCGCGCATCGTCGTTGCCGCACCCGCCTTGCTGCAGAACCAGAAAACCCCACGCAAGCCCGAAGCGCTCGCCGCACTACCATGGATCGCCCTCGGCCCCTACTACCGCAAGGAAGTCATGCTGCATAACGCGCGCCGCGAAGAGCACGTGCTGACGATTGCCCCGCGCATCATCACCGACAGCGTCTACGCCCTGCGCAGTGCCGCCGTGCGCGGCGTAGGCGTGGCAGCCATCTCCGCCTGGATCGTTGCCGACGACCTCGCCAGCGGCGCACTCGTGCAACTCGTCCCCGACTGGCAAGCCCCCGCCCTGCCCGTCCACCTCATCTACCCATTCGCCCCCTTCTACCCAGCCAAACTGCGCAGCTTTGTCGAGGTGATCCGGAGCAGCAGCGATACCTTGCCATGGCGGGGGAATGTCAAACGAATGATCTGACCTGCATCAGTCCGGCGCGCCCCCGACTCCTGCGCCTGTGGCCTGCCCGGCAACTTGCCATGCGGAACTCAACCGGACCAACAGCCCAAGACCCGAAGCCGCCGCTCGCAGCCTTTTGTCGTATGCTCTTGCCGTATCGACTCGTTGCTGCCTGTCATTCCGATCTGGTGGGGTGCAGCAGCAACCGATCCATCCCGACTAACGATTCCCAGCCATTGCAAGCGAGACGTTTGATGCACGGGTAGGTGCCAGCCTCACGCAAACAGCAGCCAGATAACGTCGAAGGCCCCAACGAAGGCTTTTCACTTAATGAGGCGCTCGCGACATGCAAGTTATCAGGGCCGCAGCCGACGGCTGCACAGGAAGACCGGATAGATTGATGCAGGCTTCACTTATCCAAAACTGTCTTGCCTTATCGGCGGAGTCCATAGATCAAAAGTTGGACCGCATCAAACTATGTCTATCGACAAACCTAAGTCTGTGAGCGAGCGAGTCAATGCGAAGCCAGTAGCGCCGGAACTCGGCTCAAAACTGGGCATCGCGATTCAAACTATTGGAGCGCTACCAATTAACGGTCTGCGTTTGATGCCAACCAGCGGCACAAACGGCTGGTACATATGGTGCGGCGGCGAGATGTCAGCAGACCCTGAGTTCTTTGCTTCACTTCACATAGAACATGTGGCTAAGCACCTATCGCAGGTCACTCCGTACCTTGATCTCCCCCCGGGCTATCGTTTTCAGATAGATGGAGGCGGTTACGAAGACGTCTGGTTTGATGGAAGCCTTCTCAGTAACTGATCGCAGTACATAGACATTTTCCACTCCAAGATAAGGTCAGTGTGAGGCGAATAATGCGGCTTAGCCCTTCCAGCGAGCTAACGTGCCCCGGCAAGTCGGGTCACGCAGCTCATGTCACACGTTCCCCCTTACTTACACGCCACGAATCATGACGGAACTTCAAGCCCTTCTGAAGAACATCCCGATCCTTCCTGATTGGGCAAAGCTAGTGGTCGTCAATTTGCTTGGAGTTTATGTGGTTCTTCAGGCAATTCACCTAATACTCAAGAAGCTGCAATCACCAGAAATACGATCAGCACTGAATGTGGTGAAGAACCTCAGTGGCGAAGCCTTGCGTACCGCCTCGCGTTCACTTCAACTTCCCGTTGAGCGTCCAAGACTCGCGCTGCTTAGTCTTGTGCTGAACGCCGCGCTTTATTATGTCTTCGCACTAATATTTTTTGCTTATTTCGGATTTCTGCTGATACTCGCCAGCACTGCGCCTAATACTTCATTGGCAAACCGCTTAATAGCGTTTGCCGCATCAGCGTTTTTTATTATCGTCACCCGCTGGTATTACGCGTCAGCCGAACGACAACGAATTGCTGTCGTGGAGCGCTGGAAAGCACTTGGGAGCGAGCGTGACTCCTAACCACTCCGTCGAGAGATCTTCCACAGGTTGCGCTTCCGGGTTCCCTTCACCTCCACGTCCGTCCCGTCACAGATTCGATGAGCGATCCAACGCTAACCTTTGCGAATCAAGCTGAGTGGGAGTCCTGGCTTGCGCGCAATGGGAGCACGACATCCGGTGCGTGGCTTCGCCTTGCAAAGAAAGGCGCCGATCAGCAGACAGTTTCCTATGCCGAAGCACTCGAAAGTGCGCTTTGCCATGGCTGGATTGATGGCAAGAAACAGACGGAGAGCGATCACTTCTGGCTCCAGCGATTCACGCCCCGGACTCCCAGAAGTATCTGGTCACAGGTCAACAAAGCGAAAGCTGAGGCCCTGATTTCTGCGGGAAGGATGCAAGCTGCCGGGTTGAAGGAAGTCGAGCGCGCCAGACAGGACGGGCGCTGGGAGAGAGCGTATGCATCGGCGAGTAAATCGACCATTCCCGATGACCTGCAAGCCGCCCTCGATGCCAACGCGGAGGCCAGGGTGTTTTTCGCCACGCTCAATAGCCAGAACCGATACGCCATTCTTTTCAGGATCCAGAACGTCAAGAAGGCGGAGACACGTGCCAGGAAGATCGCGCAGTTCATCGAGATGTTGGCCAACGGCGAGAAACTCCATCCTTAGCACCTGCGTTCCGGGTGGGCATTCAACAAGGATGTCGCCCTGCGCAGCAAGCCACCATGTGCTTGCGTTCTCCAGGTGGATTGTCGCTGCGCTCCTCCCTCTACCCACCGAAGTCTGCTTCGAGGTATGTCCATGACTCACTCTGCGATTCTCCCTCCCATGTTTGCGATGGTTCTCGTCACCATGCTCGTATGGGTGCGTCTATACGTTGTGCGTCTTGCGGAGATGCGCGCCAAGCGCATTCGCCCGCAGCAGATTGCAAGCTCAACTCAAGCGGCCTCGCTCTTGAGCGATACGCAGGCGTCCGACAATTTCCGCAACCTTTTCGAGGTGCCAGTCCTGTTCCATGTCTGCTGCGTATTGGCTTTCTCCGCTCATGCAGAGAGCACAGCATTGGTCGCCTTGGCGTGGACGTATGCAATGCTGCGGGCCCTACATAGTTTTATTCACTGCACCTACAACCGGGTCATGCACCGTTTCCTGGTCTATGTTTCGAGCACCCTTGTGCTGTTCGCAATGTGGGGCGTGTTGGGCTTCGCGTTACTTGTCGCACACTGAAGCGGCCTGCGAATCCTCCTCGTCTGGTTGTCGCTACGCGCCGACGCCACCCCGAACCCTCACCACCTTGCCAAGGAGATTTCAGATGCCGATATATGTGATCCCGCACATGCAGCAGGACGGAAAGAATTGCTGGTGGTGGGCCATAAAAATGATAAAGCACTACCACCGCAACCTGGCTGACAAGAGTGAGATTGATATCGCGCTCAAGCGGATGAATCTGGTTTTCAAGTCACCAGAGGGTGGCTTGAGTTCGGACGAGATTGAAAAGTTGAAGGACTACAATTTCTCCCCGGTCCCACTGTCCATGTTCGGCCCGGAAAAATGCAGCGCAACGGACCTTGAAACCACCCTGCAGCAGCTGGGCCCACTTTTCTGTGGCGTCTTCACCAATCAGTTCTCATGGAAGTCCAATCATGCTCTTGTAATTTCAGGGGCCGGGTACGACCCGGACAAGCAGGAAAGCATTTTCTGGTTCAATGATCCCGCAAGTGAAACCGGCCCAAACCCATGGCCGCTAGACTTTCTGTTGATGCTGACCAAGTTCATCGATCTGAAGACAGGAGAGAAGGTCATTCCGCGAGTGACTCCCCTGTGGTACTACTCGGGCGCCCGTTTGCAGATTCACCCAGGCGAAGCCTAGGGAGCAAACCTCCTTGGCGGATTGTCACAAACTCACCGCCTCATCCGTCTGGTCAGATACGCTGCCCTCAGCGGACACATGAACTGACCGACATGACCGACAAACTCGAAACATTCAATGCCCACCGCCGTCACTTGATGGCAGTGGCGTATCGCATGCTCGGCACACGTGCCGACGCGGAAGACGTCTTGCAGGAGGCCTGGCTACGCTGGCAGGCGACCGAGATGCCCGACCTGCGCTCAGCCGAGGCCTGGTTGATGACGATCACCACGCGGCTGTGTATCGACCGCCTGCGTACGCTGCGTACTGAGCGCGAGCATTACACCGGGCCGTGGTTGCCGGAGCCTACGCTCGACGCCAGCCTCTTCGAGCTTGCTTCACCGGACCCGACACCCGAGCACATGGTGGAACTGGCGAGTGATTTGTCAGTGGCTTTCCTCGCGGTGCTGGAACGCCTGTCGCCGGACGAGCGTGCTGCCTTCCTGCTGCGCGAGGTTTTCGATTTCGACTACGACGAGATTGCGGAGATGCTCGAACGCAACGAGGTGGCCTGTCGTCAGCTGGTGCATCGTGCGAAGACCCGTGTGCATGACGAGCGACCGCGCATCACGGTGAATCGCGAGGCGCACAGGGCCTTGCTGGATCGCTTCAGGGATGCGGCTCGCACTGGCGAGCGGACAAAGCTGGAGGCTTTGTTCGCGACGGATGCGCAGTTCGTTGCCGATGGTGGCGGCAAGGTGCTGTCGGTGCTCAAGGCGCTGCATGGCGCCGAGCGCATCGTGCGTTTCTTCGAGGTGGTGGCACGCCGTGCAGGTGAGCACTTGAGCTACCAGCACGCACTCATCAATGGCGAGCCGGGCTTGCTGCGTTACTGGGACGGCAAGCTGGATGCGGTGATGACGTTGATCACCGATGGTGAGCAGATCCTCGCTTGCTACATCCTGCGCAACCCGGAAAAACTCGCCAATGTGCCGGCTGCCTATCTCGACGAGAAAATTTACCTGAGTAATTCAGCGGGGCTGTCACAAAGGCACTGAGCCCTGCGTCTTGTGGGTGTGCAGCAAGGTCTCCATGAAGCGCTGCACGAATCAACCAGACAGCTTGCAGGCCGCACGCAGGTCGGTGATCCGTCATTCTCGTGAAAGCGGGAACGACGAAGATCCCTTGAGCCCGATTGCATTGATCGGGCGGCCCCCCCGGCGTGGCATGCATTCTCCAATCCACTGCACACAAGGACTGACTCATCATGAGCACACCCCATACCGCTCCACGCCTGCCTTACGGAAAACTCGCCGCGCAGCAGACGCAGGCCCTCATCGCCTTCAGCAGCGCCGTCAAGGAGAGCAGCATCGGCGTCGCCCTCGTCGACCTGATCTTCCTGCGCGTGTCGCAGATCAACGGCTGCGCATACTGCATCGACTCGCACTGGCAAGACCTCGTCAAGCAAGGCCGCGACGCGCGTCACCTCAACTCGCTGGCAGCCTGGCAGGAGTCGCCCTTCTTCTCGCCGCGCGAACGCGCTGCGCTGGGCTGGGTCGATGCGCTGACACGCTCGCAACACGAATTGCAGGACGCCGCTTTCGCCGGGCTGCAGGCCCACTTCTCTGATCAGGAGATCGCAGAGGTCACCATGGCGATCGCCAACATGAATGCGTGGAACCGCATCGGCGTCGGCATGCGGGTGCCGGTTGCTACGGCATAGGCACCGGCCATCCTCGCACTGACACGGCCGGAGCTGCCCGGCCGTTTCTTCGCCCCTCTTTCACGATGCCCGCCGGACCGCTACAGTGCTCAGGGCGGCAATGCTGCCGCAGGCGACGGTCACGCATGACCGTCATCTTTCTGTGCCGTTGCCCTGCGACGTCCGCAAGGCAGGGCCAGCATACGGGAGGCGGGGTATGTCGGTATTCCTGGAAGTCGAGCACGTCACGACCTACCGCTACAACCAGCCCGTTGCCTTCGGTCCGCATCGCCTGATGTTCCGGCCGCGCGCCGCGCATGACATCCGGGTCCTGCGGGCGACGCTGGATGTCTCGCCCCATAGCAAGCAGTACTGGGTGCAGGACGTATTCTCGAACTCCGTAGCCGTTGTCGAGCCCTTGATCGAAGCAGACAGGCTGACGCTGCATGCGCGCTTCGTGATCGAGCACTTCGGCGTGCAGAACCTCGAACTGCCGCTGGCGCCTGAGGCTGAGAACTACCCCTTCCAGTACGGCGCGGAAGAGAGTCGCGATCTCGCCGCCTTCCTGCCACCACAGTACCCCGAGGATCAGGCACAGCTACTCGAGTGGGTGGCGCAGTTCCTGCCCCGGCGCGGCACCATCCACACCCGCGACATCCTCGCCAACCTGAACGCCGCGATCCGCAGCGATTTCCACTACCAGGCGCGTGACGCCATGGGCACACAACGCCCGGCCGAGACCCTGAACGCCAGGCAGGGCACCTGTCGCGATTTCGCCCTGTTGATGATGGAGGCCGTGCGCAGCCTGGGGCTCGCCGCGCGCTTCGTGTCGGGCTACCTGTATGACATGACACTGGACACGCCCGCCACGCCGGCGATCAGCAACAGCAGCCTGCAACAAGGCACGCGCCAGATCGAAAGCCGCGATGAAGTGCCGGTGCAAGGCGCCGGTGCTACGCACGCCTGGCTGCATGTCTTCCTGCCCGGCGCAGGCTGGGTTCCCTACGACCCGACGAACACACTCGTGGGCGGCACGGACCTGATCCGCGTGGCGTATACGCGCAAACCGGAGCAGGCCGCGCCGGTATCGGGCGCATGGTTCGGCGCTGCAGAGGACTTTGCCGGCATGGACGTGCAGGTCAGCGTGCGTCGTCTGGACGGGCCGGGCGACGCTGCCTCCGACACCGTCGCGGAATGAGCCCGGCCACCCCGGGTAAGCCCACACATCCGCGATTGCCCCTACCAACTGGAGCGCACCATGAACGCCTCTGAATCAACCTCTCCGCGTGATGCCGTAATCCTTGAACCGGGCCAGGGGCGCGCCTACCCGATGGGTCGCATTGCCGCCGTATTCAAGGCGGATGGCGCGGAAACGCAAGGCCGCTACTCCATCTCTGAGTGGAGCCTCGAACCACACACGCAAGGCCCGGGGCCGCACTCGCATGACGAGGACGACATCTTCTACGTTATCGAAGGAACCATGAGCGTGCTGATCGGCGAACACTGGACCCACGCAACCAGAGGCTCGTTCGTGCTCGTCCCCGGCGGCACGCTTCACGACTTCGAGAACAGGACAGGCGAACGCGCGGCCGTGCTGAACCTCTCCATCCCGGGAGACTTCGAGCAGGCCATGCCCGGCATCGCGGCATGGTTTGCAGAGCACCCACCGAAGAGCACCGACCCCTGAGCCGTTTTCACAGAGAAGACCATGAAGGTGATTCTGTTCGGAGCAAGCGGCATGGTCGGGCAAGCCGTGCTGCGTGAGTGCATGAATGATTCCGGCATCGAAAAAGTGCTTTCGATCGCGCGCAGCCCGAGCGGATTCAAGCACCTCAAGTTCGAAGAGAAGACCCAGCCCGATCTCTCTGACCTCTCCGCAATGGAAGAGGATCTGATCGGTTACCACGCATGCTTCTATTGCCTCGGCGTCTCTTCAGCCGGCATGAGTGAAGCGGCGTATCGCAGCATCACATTTGATCTGACCCTGGCCGCCGCAAGACCACTTGCCCGGCTCAATCCGGGCATGAGCTTCATCTACATCTCCGGCGCGGGAACCGATAGCAGTGAGCGCGGACGCAGCATGTGGGCACGGGTCAAGGGCGCAACCGAGAACGCCTTGCTGATGCTGCCCTTCAAAGCCGTGATGTTCCGTCCTGGCGGCATCATTCCGATGCACGGGATCCAGTCAAAGACACGCAGCTATCGCTTGCTGTATTCGCTGACACGCCCCCTGTGGGGCGTCATGCTGGCTGCGTTCCCGCAGTCGGTCAGCACGTCGGAACAGGTCGCGCGCGCGATGATTGCCGTTGCGCGACAGGGCGCGCCGCAATCCATCATGGAAGTGCGAGACATCAATGCTGCAGCCGGCAGGGCTGCCAGCGCTTAGGGCGAAACCCGCGCCCCCACGCGTACCGCTAGAGATCGCCCGGATCCACGTCCAGATGCCAGCGCAGGTCACGTGGCAGTCGCATGGCATGCAGGCCCATGACCCAGCTCGTCAGCAGCGTTTGCAGCATGGCGCGCGAATCAGCCTCGATGACAAGTTGTGCGCGCTCGAGGCGCGCGCGGCGCACGAGACGCATCGGCACGGGATCGAACAGGCGTACCGGCAGGCTGGTTTCGGTGGTGATCATTTGCGCGGCCATGCGCGTGATCCTGAGGAACTCGACAGCCTCCTTCAGCTCCGGCGCTTCCGCGCGCAGCACGGCGTGATAGCTGTAGGGCGGAAAGCCGGCCTGCTTGCGCTCGCCGAGTTGCATGGCGGCGAAACCAGGAAAGTCCTGTGACGCAAGGTGGCGGAATAGCGGGTGATCGACGAACTCGGTCTGGATCAAGACCTCGCCGGGCAATTCCGCGCGCCCTGCCCGACCGGCAACCTGCATGAGCTGCTGGAACAGACGCTCGGGTGCGCGGTAGTCGGAGGAATACAGCGAGGCGTCGGAGCCGACGATGCCGACCAGCGTGAGGCGCGGGAAGTCGTGCCCCTTGGCGAGCATCTGCGTGCCGATGAGGATGTCCACTTCGCCCGAGTCGATCTGGCTGCGCACGGCGGCCCACTGCGCCGGCGTCTTCACCGAGTCGCGGTCGACGCGCAGGATGCGCGCGGTCGGAAAGTACTCACCCAGGCGCTCTTCAAGGCGCTGCGTGCCACGGCCAAAGGCGTGCACGTCATGGCTGCCACAGTCCGGACAGGTACGCGGTACTCTTTCTTCCGCCCCGCAATGATGGCAACGCAGGATGGCGTCGGCCTGATGGAACACCATGTTCGCCGAGCAGTGCTTGCAGGCACTGACCCAGTTGCAGGTCGGGCAGGTAATGACAGGCGCGTAGCCTCGACGATTCAGGAATACCAGGCTCTGCTCGCGACGCTCCAGACGTTCGCGCAGAGCTTCGACGAGATGCGGGGAGAGCCCCTGATCGAGCTTGATGCGCCGCGTGTCGATGAGCCTCACTGAAGGCGGCGCTTCGGCGACGGCGCGCTGCGTCAATGACAAACGGGTGTAGCGCCCTGCATCGGCATGCAACCAGCTCTCCAGCGAAGGGGTTGCCGAACCCAGAACGATGGGAATGCCTTCGTTACGCGCCCGCCACACGGCCATGTCACGTGCCGAGTAGCGCAGACCTTCCTGCTGCTTGAACGACGCGTCATGTTCTTCGTCCACGACGATCAGCCCGAGATTCGGCAACGGCGCGAAGACGGACAAACGTGTGCCCAGCACGATGTCGACTTCGCCACGCAGCGCCTGCACGAAGCCGCGCGAGCGCGCGCCGTCGGCAAGGCCGCTGTGCAGGGAAACAAGACGCGCGCCGGGGAAGCGCCCGGCGACACGTTCGAGCAATTGCGGCGTCAGCCCGATCTCGGGCACCAGCATGAGGGCGGACTTGCCTTGCCCCAGCGTCGCAGCGATGAGCTGCAGATATACCTCGGTCTTGCCACTGCCGGTAATGCCATGCAGGAGGAAGCTCTCGAAGCGCCCGAGCGAAGCGCTCATGGCGGCCACGGCTGCCGCCTGCTGGGGATTGAGCGCCATGGCGTCGAGCATGGCGACGTCACCACTGACTGCGACCACCTCGAGCCAACCCTTGTTGCGCGCATCACGCAGGCCCGTCGCCGCGCCCTCGTCGAGCTGTTCCAGCATGGCGCTGCGGCGCATGGGTCCTGCGCTGCTGACGAGACTCACGGCCGCCAAGGCCCGCGTGAGTTTCTTCGCCGCCGCCAACGCTGCGCGCCCTTCTGCCGTCGCGGCGAGCAGCGGATCATCCTCGCGCGGCAGGCGCACCGCGCGCTTGAGCCCCGGCGGCAGCGCTGTCGCGATCACCTCGCCAAGCGGGTGCTGGTAATAGCGCGCGGCGAACTCCGCCATGGCCAACCAGGGGCCTGGCAAGGGTGGAACATCGATGAGCAGTTCGCGCAGCGGCTTGAGTTTATCGTGCGACATGGCATCCGCCGGGTCGAGCGCGACGATCACGCCAGTCTTCTCGCCAGGGCCGAAAGGCACGCGGGCACACAGGCCAACGGAGAGCCCATCGCGGTCTTCCACGAGGTAATCGAACAGGCGGGGTTTGGGCAAAGGCAGCGCAATGCGAGCCACCCGCAGCGCCACACGGCGGGCCGCGCCAACGCCCCCGTTTTCCGGCGAAACGGGCGACGTCACCCTATTCGCTCCGGCTCATCTTGGGGCATGCGCGCTTCGTGCGAGGCAGGCCGGCTTGAAAAGGTAGTGACATCATTAACTTGCGACACATTGATGAGGCAAAAGATGAGCTATTTCCTGCAAGCCGTTGCCGGTGAATTCCAAATTTCCTTGTCCACAGAAGCTGTGGATAAAAATGTGGGAAAGACTCTTTCGACAGTTTGTATAAAGCAGCTTGCACAAGCATTCTGTTTCATGCTAGCCACAGAAATATACACAATAGTCTTTTTAAAACAAAGACTTGATAAGCATTCACGAAATTGTAAAAAGCGCCCGGCCTCTTACGCTGCGATGGAACGGCTGTGTGTGCATAAGTCAAGCCCCGGGGAGCGGCCACATCCCCCATTCACGCAAATGTCATGCATGGAGAACCGCACCAATAAAGGCTTTTGGGCGAGTCAGGAACGTGAATTGCACCACACCGGGGCGCTCCGGGCGATGAGGTTTTCCAGATCGCCCACGTCACCCCTGAAACACGCTTTCTCAGAGCTGAATGATGGGGCTGACCCAGTCCTCGACCGGTGCAGCGGATTCGCCAAATGGCTGCTCGGCGCGCATGCGACGGCTGTGTTCGTGAACGGTCGAAACCAGCACGCGCACATTGTCGTGCGGGGCATGCTGCGAGATGCCGTGCCCCAGATTGAAGACGTGACCGTAGTGCGGGCCGAAGTCTTCCAGCACGCGCTTCACTTCGGCCTCGACGCCTTGCGGGCTGCCCATAAGCACGCCAGGATCGATATTGCCTTGCAGGCCGATGCGATGACCGACGCGCGCACGCGCCACGCCGAGATCGGTCGCCCAGTCGAGCCCGGCCGCGTCGCAACCGGTCTGCGCGATGTCTTCCAGCCATTGGCCGCCGCCCTTGGTGAACAACACAAGCGGCACCATTTCGCCATCGCGGGTACGCGTCACGCCATCGACGATCTGCTGCATGTAGCGCAGCGAGAATTCACGGTAGGCATGCGTGGACAGCGCGCCGCCCCAGGTGTCGAACACCATCACGGCTTGCGCGCCGCGCTCGATCTGCGCGTTGAGGTACTTCACGACCGTTTGCGCATTGATGTCGAGAATGCGATGCAGCAGGTCCGGGCGGCTGTACATCAGCGCCTTCACATTGCGGAAGTCGTCCGAGCCGCCGCCTTCGATCATGTAGCAGGCCAGCGTGAACGGGCTGCCGGAGAAACCAATCAGCGGCACGCTGCCCTTGAGCGCCTTGCTGATTTCGCTGACGCCATCGAAGACATATTGCAGCGACTCCATGCCCGGCACGCTCAGCTCGCGAATGGCGGCTTCGGTACGCAGCGGACGCTCGAAGCGCGGGCCCTCGCCATCGGCGAAGTACAGGCCGAGCCCCATCGCATCAGGCACGGTCAAGATGTCGGAAAACAGGATGGCCGCGTCGAGCGGAAAGCGCGCCAACGGTTGCAGCGTCACTTCCGTCGCGAAGCCCGGGTTCTTGCACAGATCGAGAAAGCTGCCTGCGCGCGCACGCGTCTCGCGGTACTCGGGCAGATAGCGGCCGGCCTGGCGCATGAGCCAGACAGGCGTGTAATCGGTGGGCTCGCGCAGCAGTGCGCGCAGCAGGGTGTCGTTGGTGGGACGGCTCATCGCACATCACCCCATGTCGGATCGGGAGGCGGATTGTAACGCTGGCAAATTGGGGCGGCTAATGAATTTCGCGTCTTGCACAGAAAGTATCAAGACAAGGGGTTCTGCACCTTGATCTTGTATCGATCTTGATCTGCGCAGCTACTTGCGCCACATGAAAAACGCGGCGCCGACCGCACGGATCTGCCAGGTTTGCGACCCGAAACAGGGAGAGCGACAAGACCCGGCCGAGCAGCAGCGCGCCAACCCAAGCCGGACGCCACACGCAGATCAGCCCCGGCGCAATCGAAGCAGCGCACGCGGCTGGGCAGGGAGACGGATACGGCTCCTGCAGCAGGCGCGCAGGACATCAATAGTCGTACGCGTGCTCCACGGTGACCTGCATGCCGTCGAACTCACGCAGCACTTGTGCCAGCTCCCCCACCCGCACCTCGAGCACGGCACGTTTGCGGCCAGGCTCGGTCAGCACCGGCTGCTCGAACAGGGTATGCACCCCGCGCGCATCAGGCTGCCACTGGTCGCTCACCAGCACGCTGACGAGGATCAGCGCATCGCGCGGGTTGCCGGCGATCTCGACGAAGTTGGCGCCGCTGCGTGCCAGTGCAGTCGCCACGCCCTTGAACGCCTCGTAGCGCGGCAACAGGACCAGTTCGCCGCCATCGCGGAAGCTGCTGACGCGCTTCATCTCGGGCCAGCTACCGGAGATGCGATCGACCCAGCGATCGACGACCACGGCCGTCGTCAGTAGCGGCGCTTCGTAACTGGCGTGGGTCGCTTTGCGAATGACCCAGCCGTAAAGTCCCTTGGCGAGATACTCGGTGCTGAGCGCGTACTTGCGCTCCCACTTGCGCACGACGTCGTCACCGCCGCAGCCGGTATCGCGCCACACCGCACGCAGCGGCGTCCAGAAATCGAAGTCATACCAGGGCGACACGCGAACGAAATCGACGTAGTCCTGCGCGACCTTGGCAGCCAGCTTTTCCTCGGCTGTCGGCCCATGTCGCCGCGTCAATTCACCCAGCCGGCCGATCAGCACTTCATAGGCTTCGCGCAGGCCGTACTCGATAGTCGTACTGGTCGCGATGACGACGATCATCACGTGATAGCCCGCATTGAATGTGCGGTCGCGCGTCGCCTTGATGACCTGCCCGTAGCTCGACCACAGCTGCCCGACATGACCGAGGAACGGGAACTCGCTGGGCGGGCGCTGCGCCGCCATGTAGCGCGCAAACTCGGCCGGGCTATGCACCAGATACCACTCGGGGAAGGTCAGCCAGGTCTGCTCTTCACCGCGGTGGTGCTCGACAGGCGTCAGGGATCTCTGGACATCCCTGGTGCTGGATGCCGCGATGCCACACGCCACGACGAAGCACATCGCGACCAGTGCACTCAGGATACGGCGCAGTACGACCCCGCGCATCAGGCTGCCCCGCCCAGGCCCTGCTTGGTGAATGCCATCAACACGTTGCGCGTCGGGTCGTTGTCCTGCAGCAGGCGCTCGCCGCTGTCCTTGAACCCAGCCGCCGCGAGGCGCGCCACCCAGTCATCGATCGAGGCGAAGAAGCGCGGCTCGGCGAAGTTGGTTTCCCACGATGCGCCGAGGCCCAGGTTGAAGACGGTGTGCGCCAGCGACACGAAATCGTCCATCTCCTGATTCGTGACGTCGTGGTCGCGCAGGATAAACAGGCCACCCGGACGCAGCACGCGGTGGATCGACGCGAGGAAGGGCTGCAGGTCTGGTGGATCGATGTGATGCAGGCCGATGTAGCAGGTGACGAGATCGACGCTGTGATCGCGCACATCGTCTTCACTGATGGGCGCGTACATGTCCAGCGGCAACCAGCGACCGATCTGCGACAAACCGCCCCGCTCCATGATGTCGGCCGGCGAGTTGGTCGGCGCCACGTCGTTGATCAGCACGATGTCGCCGCGAAAGCGGATCGGCCCTTTCAACGCGCTGATGTAGCGCCCTGTGCTGCCGATCTCGATGTAGCCGCTGATGCTGCGCTTGTCGCCCAGTAACTCCAGTGTCTGGCGCAGCATCTCCTTTTTCTGCTTCTTCAGCGCCGGCAAGGCGTAGGTGAGCTCCGACAGGAAAGGCTTGATCTGCGGCAGCATCTGCTGCACCTGACGATAGATCGACGAGTCGTCGCCATGCGCACGACACGCCTGACGGATCAGCGCATGGAAGCGGTCTTCCGGATACAGGTGGAAGATGTTCTGCAGGAAGCGATAGAAACTGTCGCGCTGATTGACATCGGCATACACGCGATGAAATTCCGAATCAGGCAACTCCACCGGCGCCTCGCCTTCATGCAGGGTCGGCACGTAGTACTTGTCCCACAGGATGTTGCGGAAGCGGTAATCGGGATCGAATTCGCGCTTCAGCGCGAACAACTCGCGCGCACCGGGGTAGGCGCGATGGAACTGGTCCGGTGTGGCATGTGGCTGGTACGGCAGGTAGTAGGTGCCGCCCACGCTCAGCACGGCATCGATCAATTCGCGCGTCCACACCGCCACGCGCTCACGCGCGTTATCCCGCGTACGCTGCTTGTGATACAGCACGAACGCAAAGGTCTCGCCACGCGCCCAGGCCAGCAGGGAACCGGGGTCGGCGGCCGCATGACGAATGGAAATATTCAGCACGTTCGCGCGGTGACGCTGCAGCACTTCCGCCAGCTTGGGCACGAATTCGTCAAAGCGCTTGGCCGGTACGAAATACTCCTGCAGCACGTAGGTCGTCTTCAAGCGTGACGGCGGTTCCAGCTCCGCAACGTCATAGCCTGCCTCGAAATTACGCCAATGCACCGGACGACGGAAATACAGCACCGGATCGTAGAGATGCTCCCGGCGCCACTTGCCGAAGCGGGTTTCCGACACAGCCCACAGCATCAGGCGTTGCAAGGCGTAGCGACGACGGAAAGGCTGGAGACGATAGGGCGCAGTGACGGGCCGCTTGGTCTCAACCCAGGTGACCGCGCGCACACTCGAATAGTGCGGCGGATAGATGTCGCCATTGTGGAAGACCGCCGTCGGTGCGTTACGCACCTTCTTCGCAAACCACTCAGCATATTTAGTGCTGGGCATCTTCTCGGCAAAACGCTCGACCCGGCAATTGTCGGCAAGCTCCAGCTCAGCCTCGACGATGACGCCGATCGCGCCGTAGCCCCCAATGGCCGCGTAGAACAGCCTGGCGTTGAGTGTCGGCGTCGCGTCGACCAGATCACCGTTCGCCAGCACCAGACGGATGGACCGCACGGAAAGAATCAGCGGGCCAAGGCCCGTGTAGCGGCCATGCACATTCACCGACAGCGAGCCACCCACCGTGAAGTTGGCGTAGCTCTGCATGATCTTGACCGACAGATCATGTGGATCGATGAAGCGCTGGATGTCACACCAGCGCACGCCCGCCTGCACGCGGATGATTTTTTCCTGCGGCGCGAAGAACAACACTTTGTTGAGCTTGCGCATGTCGAGATGCAGGCTGCCCGGACTGCCAGTCTGCCCGCCCATGCTGAAGCGACCGCCCCCCACCGAAATCGGCACTTTGGTGCGACGCACTGCCTCCTGCACATCCTCGACAGTCACGGGTGCAGAAACGGCCCACACGGAAACCGGATTGAGTCCGGTCGCATCATTGACGATGATCTGTTCGTTACTCATATCGACTAGCTCACCGTCAGGTAGTCAGCGTGACGCGCCAGACTGTCTTCGCCGTACTGGTTCTCACCTTCCGACCCAGCGCGACAGCACAACGTGACGAAGACCCACAGCGGACCGAGCAGGGGGATCAGCAGCACTAGCAGATACAACACCGATTGGCCACGGTCGTGCAGCCGCTTGCAGGCAATCGCCAGCGCCGCCCATGCGAAAAAGGGATAGAGCAGAAGCGTGCTTTGCAAGCCGAAGACCGTCTGCATGAACACATAGAGGATGAAGAAACCCGCCGCGAGGGCCAGCAGGGAAATATTGAAGGTGGAACGCGGAATGCGCCCAGAGAGTGTGAGGTACAGCCGTCCCGACGACATTGACATGCGCTCTCCGCGTCTATTGAGTGCCCGACCTATTTACCCGATTTTTTACCGTCACCGGCAGCAAGGCCTGGTGCCCGCTCCAGCCTTGCTGCGCGATTGTGCCACGCGCACCGCCATCTGCAAGGCCGGCTGCACGCACATTTTTTCGCCGACGCGACAGGCGGCCAAAGGCGAACAACCCTGATGCATACTTCGTGCGCCGCACCAAGCGAGGAGACAGTCCGCTTCATGCAAAAACTCTTTCACAGCAACGCACCGTCCTGGCCACGGCGTGCCGCGCGCACGGCCCTCTGGCTAGTGGCAATCGTCATCGTGATCGGAGTTGTCACGCCGATCGGGTTCCGCATCGCGGCGCACTTCCGCGAACGGCTTGCCGACGGTCAAGGCGTGCCACCCACAGGCCGCTTCATCATCAGCGCTGACGTCAAACTCTTCGTGCAGGAGTCCGGCCCCGCTGATGGCGTGCCGGTGGTATTCATCCCCGGCACCGGCGCCTGGAGCGAGACCTGGCGCGACACGCTCAACGCGCTCGCCGCCAAAGGCTATCGCGTCATCGCACCTGACCTGCCACCCTTCGGTTACTCGTAGCGCCCTGCCGACCAGGACTACAGCACGCCGCGTCAGGCACAGCGCATCCTCGGCCTGCTGGATGCACTCGGCATTCGCGATGCGATCCTCGTCGGCCATTCCTTCGGCAGCCGCGCCGCCATGCAGGTCGCCCTTAGCACGCCACAGCGCGTGCGCGCTGTCGCCCTGGTCGACGCCGCGCTGGCCGTCGACACACCACCCCATGCCTACGCACAGTCGCCATGGCCGCTGCGCTGGTCGGCGCTGCGCAATACCTTGATCGCCACGACAGCGACCAATCCGGCGCTGACGCGCTTCTTTCTCGAGCAATTCACGACGCGCCATGAAGCCCTCACCCCTGCGCGCGTCGACCTCTACCGACAGCCCTTTGCGCGCCAGGGCACGACGGCGGCCTTCGGGCGCTGGGCCATGCAGTTCGGCGAAGCCACCGAGGGCCTGTTGAGTGCCAACCCAGCGGCCTACCGCAAGCTGGACATCCCGGCTCTGCTGATCTGGGGCGAGCGCGACACGGTCACGCCGCTGGCGCAGGGTCGGCACCTCGCGAGCCTGCTACCGCGCGCCGAGTTGCAGATCCTGCCAGAGGCCGGCCACATCCCGCAGATCGAGACGCCCGAGGCCTTCAATGCGGCCTTGCTGGGCTTCCTCGGCAAGCTGTGAGCGCCAGGTCCGTCGCGTATTGACGGACAGTCGCCCACCCTTGCGCTAACATCCCGCCTTTGCCCGCTCCCGCAAACCCCGTGCGTCTACTCCGCCTCGCCCGTATCTCTCTCGTCGGCTTTCGCCATGGCCTGGATCAGATGATCCTCGACCATGCCGCCACGACCCGCATCGGCGCCTGGTTGCAGCGCCTGCTGCCACGGCGGCGCTTCGCCGAGTCGCCAGAAGTACGACTACGCCTCGCGCTCGAATCGCTTGGCCCGATCTTCGTCAAGTTTGGCCAGATGCTGTCCACGCGACGCGACCTGCTGGCCCCCGAACTGGCAGACGAACTGGCCAAGCTGCAAGACCGCGTGCCGCCCTTCCCTACCGAACTCGCGCTGGCGCGCCTGCAGGCGGAGTACGGCAGGCCCGTCAATGAAGTGTTCTCGCGTTTCGACCTGGCGCCGGTTGCCTCCGCCTCCGTCGCACAGGTGCACTTCGGCGCATTGCCGGACGGTACCGAAGTCGCCATCAAGATCCTGCGGCCCGGCATCGACAAGATCATCGCCAAGGACATGGGCCTGCTCGACGTCGCCGCGACCATCATCGAAAAGCTGTGGGCTGACGGCCGTCGCCTCAAGCCGCGCGAAGTCGTCGCCGAGTTCGCCAAGCACCTGCAGGACGAACTTGACCTGATGCGCGAGGCCGCCAACTGCTCGCAACTGCGCCGCAACTTCAAGGATTCGCCACTGCTTGCCGTGCCCGAGGTCTACTGGGACTTCTGCGGTCCGGCCGTGATGGTCATGCAGCGCATGCACGGCCTGCCGATTTCGCAGATCGACGTATTGCGCGAGAAGGGTGTCGACCTGTCAGCGCTGTCACGTGCAGGCGTCGAGATCTTCTTCACCCAGGTTTTCCGTGACGGCTTCTTTCACGCCGACATGCACCCCGGCAACATCCTCGTCGACACCGAGCTGCCAAGACGCGGCCAGTACATCGCGCTGGATTTCGGCATCATGGGCACGCTCACCGATCGCGACAAAGCCTACCTCGCGCAAAACTTCCTCGCCTTCTTCAAGCGCGACTACAAGCGCGTCGCGCAAGCCCACCTCGATGCCGGATGGGTACCTGCCGACACACGCGTCGACGAATTCGAAAGCGCCATCCGCGCTGTCTGCGAACCGATTTTCGACAGGCCGCTGAAAGAGATCTCCTTCGGCAAGACCCTGCTGCGCCTGTTCCAGACCGCGCGCCGCTTCCACATGGAAGTGCAGCCGCAACTCGTGATGCTGCAGAAGACCCTGCTCAATATCGAAGGCCTCGGCCGCCAGCTCGATCCGGAGCTCGACCTCTGGGACACCGCCAAGCCCTTCCTCGAGCGCTGGATGAACGACCAGATGGGCTGGCGCGCACTCTTGCGCCACGTCAAGGAAGAAGCGCCGAACTGGGCTGCCACACTGCCGCAGATTCCACGGCTGCTACATCAAACCCTGAATGATTCGAGACGTGATCAGGTAGCACTACAACTCTCCGTCATCGAGATGCAGATACGTTCGCAGCGGCGTATCAGCACGCTGCTGACAGCAAGTCTTGTCGTGTTGATCGTGCTTGTGGCATATCTGGTCTTACATCAATAGATGTCCGACGCCGTTCTCATCCGTGCCGCGTCCCTGGATGACGCGAAGCTGTACGAGAGCTTCATGACGGACATTTTTGCAGAGAACCTCGACACACTCTGCCCGAGAGCACAATCGCCAACGCTGGAGCAAGTGCGGTCCTGGATGGCTACACACACGGGTGAAAGCTCCATAATCTTCGTTGCCGAGAGCCGGGGCGACCTAGTTGGCACCATCAACCTCACGCGCTTCGGGCGTCCGCATGTTAACCATGCCATCGGGCTCGGACTTAACGTCAGGCACGGCCAGCGAAACAAAGGGATTGGAAAGGCGTTGCTTCAAGCTGCGCTCTCATGGTTTGACACAGTGTCAGTGCTAGAGCGTATCGAACTCGAAGTTATCAGCAATAACGCCCCCGCCATTCACCTGTACGAAGCCTTTGGTTTTGAGCGCGAAGGAGTCAAGCGCAAGGCCGTGAAGAAAGGAGCTCTGTACTTTGATCTCCATATCATGAGCATTCAGAAAGCAAGCCGTCACCCGCTCCCATGACTCTCCATTCCAGAGAATAAAAAAGCCTCCGTACGGAGGCTTTTTACTTTCGAACGTACAACATCAAACCAGACCAAGCCGCTGCACCAGCGCCGTCGTCAGCCCCGCCTGATTCAGCGTGTAGAAATGCAGACTCGGCACGCCGCCCGCAATCAGACGTTCGCACAGCGAAGTCACGACATCCAGCCCGAATGCACGCACGCTCTCGGCATCGTCGCCGAAGCCTTCGAACTTGCGACGCATCCATTGCGGGATTTCCGCGCCACAAGACTCGGAGAAACGCGACAGCTTGGTGAAGCTGGCGATCGGCATGATGCCGGCGACGATGGGAATCGTCACGCCGGCCTTGCGTGCTGCATCGACGAAGTAGAAGTACGAATCGGCATTGTAGAAGTACTGTGTGATCGACGAGCTGGCGCCGGCGTTCACCTTCTTCACGAAAGCCGCCATGTCGGCGTCTGCATTGCGTGCCTGTGGGTGCGTCTCAGGGTAGGAGGCGACCTCGATGAAGAACTCGCTACCGGACTCCTCGCGGATGAATTCCACCAGCTCGTTGGCATAGCGAAACTCGCCCGGATCGGCCATGCCCGAAGGCAGGTCGCCACGCAACGCGACGATGCGCTTAACGCCGATCTCGCGGAATTCGGCGAGGTGATCGCGGATGCTGTCCTGCGTTGCGCCGATACACGAAAGGTGTGGCGCAGCGTCATGGCCTGCAGCGCAGATCTCACGAACGACCTGCAAGGTGCGGTCGCGGGTTGAGCCGCCTGCACCGTAGGTCACCGAGAAAAACTCCGGTCCCAGGGTAGCGAGTTGTTCGCACACGCCCTGAAGCTTGGTCATGCCTTCAGGCGTCGCAGGCGGAAAGAACTCGATGCTGAAAGGTATCTTGTTGTTCATGTCTTGCTTCCGTCAGCAAATACGCGCGCATCACTGCGCGCGTATTCACGATCCATCAATACCGGTAGTGATCAGCCTTGTACGGACCTTCGACCGGCACACCGATGTAGGCAGCCTGATCCGGACGCAGCGTCGTCAGTTGCACGTTGAGCGTCTTGAGTTGCAGACGTGCGACCTTCTCGTCGAGATGCTTCGGCAGCGTGTAGACGCCGACCGGGTATTCGCCGGTCTTGGTGAACAGCTCGATCTGCGCGATGGTCTGGTTGGCGAACGACGAGGACATCACGTAGCTCGGGTGGCCCGTGCCGCAGCCGAGGTTCACGAGGCGACCCTTGGCCAGCAGGATGATGCGCTTGCCGTCCGGGAAGATGACGTGATCGACCTGTGGTTTGATCTCTTCCCACTGGTACTTCTCGAGCGAGGCGACGTCGATCTCGTTGTCGAAGTGACCGATGTTGCAGACGATGGCATTGTTCTTCATCACCTTGAGGTGATCGTGGGTGATGACATTGAAGTTGCCGGTGGTCGTCACGAAGATGTCGGCCTTGTCAGCCGCATATTCCATGGTCACGACGCGGTAGCCTTCCATGGCGGCCTGGAGCGCGCAGATCGGGTCGATTTCGGTGACCCAGACTTGCGCCGACAGTGCGCGCAGCGCCTGTGCCGAGCCCTTGCCCACGTCGCCATAGCCAGCGACCACGGCGATCTTGCCGGCGATCATGACGTCGGTAGCGCGCTTGATGCCGTCAACCAGCGATTCGCGGCAGCCATACAGGTTGTCGAACTTGGACTTGGTGACCGAGTCGTTGACGTTGATGGCCGGGAACTTGAGGTCGCCGCGCTGATGCATCTGGTACAGGCGATGCACGCCGGTGGTGGTCTCTTCGGTCACGCCCTTGATCTGCGCAAGGCGCGTCGAGTACCAGGTCGGGTCCGTCGCGACCTTGGCCTTGATGGCGGCAAACAGGATGGTCTCTTCTTCCGACTTCGGATCGGCGACAACAGACAGATCCTTCTCGGCCTTGGCACCAAGGTGCAGCAGCAGGGTCGCGTCGCCGCCGTCGTCGAGGATCATGTTGGAGTAGCCACCGTCAGCCCATTCGAAGATGCGGTGCGTGTAGTCCCAGTAGTCGACGAGGGTTTCGCCCTTGACGGCGAAGACGGGGATCTGCGCAGCAGCGATGGCAGCAGCGGCGTGATCCTGTGTCGAGAAGATGTTGCACGATGCCCAGCGCACTTCGGCGCCCAGTGCCGTCAGCGTCTCGATGAGCACGGCGGTCTGGATGGTCATGTGCAACGAGCCGGTGATGCGCGCGCCCTTGAGCGGCTGAGTCTTCGCGAACTCTTCGCGAATGGCCATCAGGCCCGGCATTTCGGTTTCGGCGATCTTGATCTCTTTGCGGCCCCAGTCGGCCAGCTTCAGATCGGCAATGACGTAATCATTGAAAGATGGATTTGCCACAGCGTTCATTGTTAGCTCCTTGAACGTATGGCCGGAGGGAGAGGTGTGCACTTCTCACCGTCTTCCCGTGTCCGGCACGGTTGAACAGGTGAGCGCAGTTGAATCTTGCCGGCCTCATTGAGCAAACTCATTGAGCAAATAAACTGCCGGGTTCCGAGCCTGGAATGCCTGAACGACATCTCGCAGCGCCCCTCGGAGAGATGCGGATTATACGGAGAAAGTGCCCGGCTGGCACCCCCGGAGTACCCCTGCCTGGCGGCGCCAAGCTGGCCCGCTGGGCTGACGGAATGCAGGGCGCTATAGTCGCGAGCTGCAGAACGTTGCCCAGCGCCCCTAATCCCGGAGTTTTTCGTGACAGACCCCGATTACGATCAAGACAACACTACACACAGCCATCTGGCATCTCCGACCGGCCCCGCAGAGCTGGTTGTCGAAGTAGACACGAGCCTCGAAGAACGCGTAGCGCTTTTGCGCGCAAGCGGCGCACGCTTGAAGCCGACCGGGGAAAGCGGCCTGCGCCCGCAGAACCTGCTGGTCATGCTGCTGTGCTGGGCCGTGATCGGCGGGGGCATCAGCCAGCTCAAAACCTGGCCAATGCTCGGCATGGTGATCATCCTCGCGGGCGTCCTCGTCACGGTCTTGTTGGCCAGCCGCCAGCGCTTCCTGCTGCTGGCGCGCAAGACGGCTGCGCAATATCGCATCGCCGTGCAGCCCGACGGGCTCTTCCTGACGAGCGACAACGGCGATAGCCGCATTCCGTGGTCTGCCGTAGAGAGCATCGAATCGCGTGTGCAGGTAACCCTGATTTTCCTGCGCAACTATCACGGCCTGTCCATCCCGCATCGCTGCTTCGCCAGCGAAGCAGCACGCGAGGAGTTTGTCGCAGCGCTCGGACAGCACGCAACGACAGCCACACATGTGACCGCTGCCCCGGTCGCGGTCGAGCCCACGCAAACCTCGTTCTTCCGCCCCCTCGTCGACAACCTGCTCGCAGGCCTGCTGCTGCTCTGCCTGCGGCGTAGCGCGACGCGTCACCTGCACGCATCAGTGCCACAGCTGGTGGGGCTGGTGACCATCCCCATCCTCGCAGGATTGGCGAGCGACCTGCTGCGCGCGGGCCTGGACGGCAGCTTCAATGGCTACGCCTTGACCGGCAGCCTGTATGGCCCACCCTGGCTGCTGCTGGCTGCGTGGCTTGCCGCACGCATTGCCGACAATCCATCGACCGCCTTGCGCGCCGCAGTCGGCGTGCAGGCCATGTGGTGCTGGATGGCGGTGCTTGCGCAGGGCCTCGGCTTCCTGCCGGAAACTGCCTGGCAGACGCTCGGCAGCGCTGCGATGCTGGTCTGGTGGTTTCCGTTTGCATACGGCATGTTCGCGACCGTGCCGGCACTGGTGCGCAGTACTGACATGCCGCCGGAGCAACGCGTAGGCGCCATCCTGATCGTCATGTGCCTGCTGGCCCTGCCGATGTTCCTGGTGCCACGCAACCAGCCGATGTGGGTCGCCAATGAACACGAGCCGGAATCCACCGCCGAACAGCGCGAGCGCTGGGAAGCGCCGACCCGCGAAGCCATCCTCTACAGCCAGCCGCGCCTGCTCGCCGAAGCGATGGCACAGGTCAAACCCGGTCAGCCGGGCAAGCCCGAACTGTTCCTGCTGTCCCTTGGCGGACATGGCAGCCAGGACGTGTTCATGCGCGAAGTGAAGAGCGTGAACCAGTTGTTTGCGGAGCGCTTCGGCACGGCTGGCCACAGCGCCGTACTGCTCAACAACCCGACTACCCTGAATGAATATCCGCTGGCCAGCGTGACGGCACTGGACGAAGCCCTGCACGGCATCGGCGAGCGCATGAATCGCGACGAGGACGTCCTGCTGCTGTTCATGACCTCACATGGCGGCGATGACTTCCGCTTCGACATCAGCATGTGGCCGTTCAAGTTCGACGATCTCACGCCGCAACGCCTCAAGACGGCGCTGGACAAGGCCGGCATCCGTCATCGCGTAGTCATCGTGTCGTCGTGCTACTCGGGCGGTTTCGTACCGCCGCTGGCCGATGCCAACACCTGGGTGATGACGGCGGCGCGCGCCGATCGCAACTCGCACGGTTGCAGCCATGAAGCGGACTGGACTTTCTTCGGACGCGCTTTCTTCGATGAAGCGCTGCGCAAGACGCGCTCGCTCGAAGAAGCATTCGACATGGCAAAACAAGCCATTGCCGAGCGTGAGAAAGCAGAAGGACTGACGCCGTCGGAGCCGCAGGTGGGCGGCGGGGAAACTGTGAAGCCGCTGTTGCGGCGGATTACACAGGCATCGGGAAGCTAAGGACGCTCAGGCCGGCACGCCAGCGCTGTTCATCCACAACGAATCCAGATCGGCGAACTTCCAGGTGTCCGGATCTTCGCGGCTGGCGATACCGTCACCCGTCGTCTTGTCTGACAGATCGAGGCGCAGGGGCTCGAAGCGCGCCTTGCGCTGGGTGGAGTAGAAGGCCAGCACGATGGGCGCCAGCAGCGAGCTCTGCGACTGCTCGGCAACGACAGCAATGCGGCCCGAGTGCAGGCGCACCAGCGAGCCGATGGGGTAGATGCCGAGGCTGCGCACAAAGGCATGGAATACGGACTCGTCGAAATGCCCCTTGCACCACTCCGTCATCTTGCGCAGTGATTCGGCCGGATCCCAGCCGCGCTTGTAAGGGCGATTCGAGGTGATCGCGTCGTACACATCACACACCGCGCCCATGCGCGCGAGCAGGCTGATCTGCTCGCCCGCCAGCTTGTGCGGGTAGCCCGAGCCGTCCATTTTCTCGTGATGGTGCAGACAGACGTCCAGCGCGGCCTCGCTCACGCCAGTCCCTTCGAGCAACATGCGATAGCCTGCTTCGGGATGCGCACGCACGACATCAAACTCACCATCGGTCAGACGCCCGGGCTTGTTGAGAATCTCGTTCGGTATATGCATCTTGCCTATGTCGTGCAGCAAGCCAGCCATGCCGGCGTCGCGCACCTGTGTATCGTCGAGGCGCAGTTGTCGCGCCAGCGAAATCATCAGTGCACACACTGCAACGGAATGCATATAGGTGTAGTCGTCGCTGGTTTTCAGGCGAGCGAGACTGATCAGGGCCCCAGGGTTGCGGAAGACCGAGGCCGAGATTTCCTCGACGAGGGACACCGCTCCGGTTGCATCGAGGGCACGCCCCATGCGCGCTTCGGAAAACATCGTTGCGACCGCGTCGCGCGTCCGGTCACAGATGCGCGCGGCGCGCTGCATCTCTTCGGCCATGGAACAGCGCTCGAGCGACAGGGCGCCGTCATCAATGGCAGCCAGCTCCTGGTCCGTAACGCGGTCCGACTCGGGCTTGGTCAGCGCCTGCGGCTCGGCCTCGGGCTCGACGTCGAGCCCCGCGCTGGTGTCGATCCAAGCCTCGCGCACCCCGCTCTTGCGGATGCGGTCCAGCTCCTTCTCCTGCGCAATGAGGAATGAGGAACGCCAGAACGGATGTTCGAGCCAGGAGCCGCAAAGCTCATGGAGATACATACCGATGCGAAGCTGATCGACCCTGATGCGTTTGAGCATGGCCCCGATTGAACAAGATTATGTGGGCGCAGCACATACCCCGCAGCATGCCGCGCATCCCTTTGTTCATAACGGCGACGCCGGCCCGAACTTGACCGGACACGGCGGGTCCAACAGGTGAAAACACGTAAAAAAGGCCGCTTGCAGCGGCCTTTTTTGTTGCAGAGTGTTTCGTGTCGATTCCTCGTGACACGACTTCATCTGCCCTTCCCGGTCTTAGAGACCTGCGTCAGCGCGAATCGCGGCCGCCTTGTTCGTGCTTTCCCAGGTGAACTCGGGCTCGTCACGGCCAAAGTGACCATACGCGGCAGTCTTCGAATAAATCGGACGCAGCAGATCGAGCGACTGGATGATGCCTTTTGGACGCAGATCAAAGTGGCGTTCGATCAGGGCAACGATCTTGTCGTCCGCAATCTTGCCCGTACCGAAAGTATTGACCGACAGCGACACTGGCTTGGCCACGCCAATGGCGTAGGCAACCTGTACTTCAATACGATCAGCCACTCCGGCTGCGACCAGGTTCTTGGCAACGTGACGCGCAGCATAAGCAGCCGAACGGTCCACCTTCGATGGATCCTTGCCCGAGAACGCGCCGCCGCCGTGACGGCCCATGCCGCCGTAGCTGTCGACGATGATCTTGCGACCGGTCAGGCCGCAATCGCCGTGCGGGCCGCCGATAACGAAACGCCCTGTCGGGTTAACCAGGTAACGCACGTTGCCGGTAATGAGCTCCTTCGGCAGCACCGGCTTGATGATTTCTTCGATCACCGCCTCGGACAGCTGAGCGTGCGAAACGTCCGGGCTGTGCTGGGTCGACACGACAACGGTGTCGATGGCGACCGGCTTGTTGTCTACATACTTGACCGTCAGCTGGCTCTTCGCGTCCGGACGCAGCCATGGCAGGCGGCCGTCCTTACGCACTTCAGCCTGGCGCTGCATGATGCGGTGCGCATAGTAGATCGGCAGCGGCATGAGGCTGGGGGTCTCGTTGCTGGCGTAGCCGAACATCAGGCCCTGGTCGCCCGCGCCCTGGTCGAGATCGATGCCCTCGCCTTCGTTGACGCCCGCAGCGATATCGCTGGACTGGCGATTGATGGCCGTCAGGATCGCGCAACTCTTGTAGTCGAAACCGATATCGGAGTTGTCGTAGCCAATGCGGCGCACGGTGTCCTGTGCGATCTCACGGTAGTTGATGTGCGAATTGGTGGTGATTTCACCCGAGATCACGACGAGGCCGGTGGACACCAGCGTTTCGCAGGCCACACGGCCGCGCGGGTCGACGGCGAGAATCGCGTCCAGCACCGCATCGGAAATCTGGTCCGCAACCTTGTCTGGATGGCCTTCCGAGACCGACTCGGAAGAGAAGAGGAATTCATTGCTCATATGTCTGCTCCTGAAACGAAAAACCCCGGAATCATCGGCGCGGCCGACTCCGGGGTTCGAGCGGACGACGCTTTAGCAGCATTTCGGCATGACCAGTCAGACCTCATGTTCAACAATGAGTCTGGCCGCTCGGCCCACGCCCTGCAAGTTGTCTTTAACTCGGCGAGGGCGAATTGTACCCCGGCGTCGATATGCTGCTCAAGCCGCCGCCCTGCGCCAACGCAAGGCGCCTGAAATCAGTTGGCTACCGTGGCACGCCATTGAATTAAAATGCCTCAGCAGCGATTGCTCGCCAGCCAGCAAGCGCCCGAGACGAACCAGACACTCATTGCCCCTGCACCGCACTTGCCCACGCACTCATCCGCATTGATTTCGAGCCTGTTCCGCTGGCTTGGCCGTTTCTCGCTTCCCACCCTGCATCGTCTGGGAGCCATCGGCGGTCTATTGACCTACCGCTTCTCGGGTCGCTACCGCCTGCGCATGCGTGACAATATGGCGCTCGGCTTGCAGCGCCCGCCTACGTCCGGCGAACTGCGCGAAGCCGCCATGGAAACTGGCCGCATGATGTTCGAGTTGCCGTACATCTGGCAGCAGCCACTGGCAAAGGTGCTCGGCCATGTCATCGAGGTCGAGGGCTGGGAGAAAGTCGAAGCCCTGCGAGCAGAAGGCCGCGCGGTGCTCGCGCTGACGCCTCACCTGGGCTGTTTCGAGATCATTTCGCTCTACATCGGCGAACGCATGCCGATGACCGTTCTCTACCGCCCGCCGAAGCAAAGCGTCATCGAACCCATCCTGCGTGCCGGGCGCGAACAAGGTCACATCAAGCTCGCCCCGGCCGATCTCGGCGGCGTGCGACGCCTCATCAAGGCCTTGCGCCAGGGCGAAGCCACGGGCCTGCTACCAGACCAGGCGCCGGGCAATGGCGAGGGTCAATGGTCGCCTTTCTTCGGCAAGCCGGCTTACACCATGACCCTGGCCGCCCGACTCTCCGAAGTCCAGAATGCTGCCGTCCTGCTGTTCTGGGGCGAGCGCATCATCGGCCGAGGCTGGCGCATCCAGGTTCTTGAGCCACACGAGGCCATAACCGGCACACTGGAAGAACGCGTGCACCTCATCAACCGCAATATCGAAAGAGTCATCCAGCGCCGCCCGACGCAATACCTGTGGGGCTACAACCGCTACAAGGTACCGGCGGGCGTGGCAGCACCGGACGCCTCCGCAGACATTGCATCCAGCGCTGCTTCGGCAACGCCACAACGGCCCGCACAGTGATCGAACTCTTCACCCGCATCTTCCTCGCATTCATGTGGCTGCTGCACTGGCTGCCACTGCCGCTACAGGCCGCCTTCGGCTGGGCCTTGGGGCATGTGCTGTACGTGCTCGTCGTGCCGCGCCGCCGTGTGGTGATGATCAATCTGGGACTATGTTTTCCCGAGCTGAGCCTTGGCGAGCGGCGCCGTCTGGCACGCCAGAACTTCGTGGCGGTAACGCGCAGCATGCTGGAGCGCGGCGTGATCTGGTGGGCCAGCGAAGCGCGCATCCGTCGTCTGGTGGAGCTGCCCGGCGTTGAAAAAGTACATGCCGCACACGCCGCCGGTCAGGGCGTCGTCATGCTGGTCCCGCATTTCGTCGGCCTCGACATGGCAGGCGCCCGCATGGCCATGGAGCTGGATTGCGTGAGCATGTATGCCGCACAGCTCAACAAGGTGCTGGAGAAAATGTTGCTGCATGGCCGCACACGCTTTCGATCGCAAATCCTGCTGTCTCGCCAGGAAGGCATTCGCGGCGCCGTGCGCGCCATCAAGCAGGGGCGCCCTTTCTACTATCTGCCCGATCTCGACTACGGTCCGAAGGAGTCTATCTTTGCGCCCTTCTTCGGCGTACAGACGGCCACCATTCCGGGCTTGCCGCGCATTGCACGCCTCGGCAATGCGGTCGTCATCCCGCTTGTCGTGCGCATGAAGCCCTGGGGCCGTGGCTACGTCGGTGAGTTCGGCGAGCTCTGGACAGACTTTCCCGGCGAGAGTGTGGAGGCAGACACTGCGCGCATGAACGCCTGGATCGAAAGCGAAGTGCGCAAGATCCCGGCGCAGTACTACTGGGTGCACAAACGCTTCAAGACTCGCCCGCCTGGCGAGCCCCGCCTGTACTGACATACCCGGGCGCGGCCCCATCCGGCGGCGCTCACCCTGAAGCCCCTGCAGTGACAGCGAACATCTTTTACAGATCGCAGGCTTCAGACTTGAACGGTTTTCGCCGAAATACCTGAAGAGCAGTGAGCGCAGACGCGGCCATGAGCGCCGACCCGGCCTCGACGAGGAAGGGTTCAATAACGGAGACTCGTCATACGCCCACGCTTCGACGGAGCGCGATGGACTCCAGCGCAGTCTTGCCCCAGGCCCCCGGTAAACAGGGGCTAAACGGGCACGCAAGTGCGCGCAGGGCTCGCTCTTCGTCTAGACTCGCGCAATAATTGCCATAAGCTGATCGGGAGCAATCGAGCAGCGACACATGTGCACGCATTCAGCTGTAGGGGGCGGCCTGTCGTGGAAAGACAATGGTTTCTGGAATCCGTCGCTGCGGACGGTTCTATCGTCACGCGCAACATTGATCAGCTGCCTTATCGCATCGGCCGCGACCCTGATAACCATCTCGCCATCGCCGCTGTCGGGCTCAGCCGCCAACATGCCTATCTGACCCTCGACGTCAGCACCTCTCTCAAGCTTACCGACCTCGACAGCACCAACGGCTCCTTCGTCAATCGTGAGCGCATTGAAGGCTCCTGTTTGCTCAAGGTAGGTGACATCATCCACTTCGGCACGGCCGAATTCCGTCTCAAGGCGCTCGAGATCGGTGACGAGAACATCGCGCCGCCACCGACGCACACTATGGTGATCTCGCCCGACGTCATGCTTTCAGAGTATTTCGTCGCGCATGAGGAAGAGTTCATCGAACTGCTGCGTGGCCGTGGCCTGACCGGCGCGGCACAACCCATCGTCCATGCTGCAGACGGTAGCCTGTTCGCCTACGAACTGCTGGGACGCGCCAAGATGCCGCCCCTGCCGAACTCCCCGATACGCCTGTTCGAGCTGGCCGCTTCGCTGCATCGCGAAGTCGAATTGAGCGTCGCCTTTCGTGAATATGGCCTGCGCGCCATGGCACCGCATCTGAATGGCCATGCAGTTTTCGTGAATACGCACCCCAAGGAAACCTTCACGGAAGAGTTTTACCGCTCGATCAGGAACGTGCTGAAAGACTTTCCACACATGAATCTGGTCGTGGAAATCCACGAAACCGCCGTCACGGAAACTGCGCAAATGCGCGTGCTCGCCGAGCGCCTCAAGGACATCGGCGCGCGCTTCGCCTACGACGATTTCGGCGCGGGCCAGGCCCGTCTCAACGAGCTGGGCGAGATTCCCGCGCACTTCGTGAAGTTCGATATGGCGCTGATCCGCGAGATCGACCGCGCCAGCGAGCGCAAGCGCCGCGTCGTTGGCGACCTGGTGCGGTTGATTCTCGACCTCGGCTCCATCCCGCTGGCCGAAGGTGTAGAAACGGAAGCCGAGGCTAACGTCTGCCGCGACATAGGCTTCAAGCTCCTGCAAGGCTATCTAACCGGCCGCCCGGTGCCCGTGGAGTCGTTCGGTCCCGCCCTGGACCAGACCTTCCCGCTCGGCTCGCAGTTCTGATTTGCCGCGCCCGCTGACAGGAGCGGAAGCGCACGCCGGTGTTGCAGTGCACGAGGTTTGTTGTATCCACAAACTTCATAATGGGTAGTAGATTTCCCGCCGAACCGGATGGCTGCGCAGGTTTCCAGCGGCCATTTCCTCTACTCATTTGCACGCAAGGGCGTTCCACATGCCACAGTTCGACTCCGGCTGGCAGAGCTGGCTGAATGACAATATCAAGCGCGGCTGCTCGCCGGAATCCATGATCAGCGCCATGGTCGGCGCCGGCATTGACGCCGCAACAGCCACCTTCAAGGTAGCGCAGGCACTGGCGCCCGACGTACCCCTGCCCGTCCAGCCCCCGGCGCCCGCCTTCATTCCGGCTTTTTCAGCAGCTGGCCGCGCCGTCAATCCTTACCAGTACGATGCAATGCCGATCGCTGCCGGTAACCGTATCGACGTCGGCGACCGCTTCGTCAATGTCGTCCTGCGCTCGGAGCGCCCGCAGATCGTTGTCTTCAACAACGTCCTGTCACATGAAGAATGTGACGAGCTGATCGAACGCTCGCGCGACAAGCTGAAGCGCTCGACCACGGTCAACCCGATCACCGGCGAGCACGATGTCATTGCCAACCGCACCAGCGAAGGCACTTTCTTCGATCGCTGTGAAGACGAGTTCATCACGCGCATCGACAATCGCGTTGCCACCTTGATGAACTGGCCCCTGACCCACGGCGAGGGTCTGCAGATCCTGCACTACGGCGTGGGCGGCGAGTACCGTCCGCACTTCGACTACTTCCCACCGCACGAAGTCGGCAGCACGACTCACGTTGCAGTGGGCGGCCAGCGCGTCAGCACCATGATCATGTACCTGAGCGATGTCGAGGCCGGTGGCGAGACGATCTTCCCCGATGCAGGCATCTCGGTGACGCCGCAGAAAGGCTCGGCAGTTTACTTCCGCTACTGCAATGCAAATGGCCAGATCGATCCGATGACCCTGCATGGCGGCGCGCCGGTACAGGCGGGCGAGAAGTGGATCATGACCAAGTGGATGCGGCAACGGCCATACGGCTAGCAAGGCCGGTTACGAGCCGCGCAGACATAAGCGCAGCCGGACACAAGACGGAACAGGAACGGAGACAACAATGTACGCAAAATCGAACCCCGTAGGCGCCATGCGCATGACTGACGAATGGCGTCGCTGGCTCGCGGAAAATCTCATTCTCGATAACCACCCACAAGGCTTGTTCGAGACACTGGTGCGCGCCGGCGTGTCGGTCGCCGATGCGCACCACGAGGTCAACGCCGCGCTCTCCAGTCCCTATATCGCGGGTGCACAGCGCTTGAAGAACCGCCTCGCCAAGCACGACTGGATTCTCGACAACCAGCGCCGCATGGGCCAGCTGCGTTCCCCCGAAGTGCCGCGCCTCGACAAGCTGTCGGCCGACGCCTTCCTCAACGACTTCTATGCCGTCGGGCAACCCGTTGTCATCACCGGCATGATGGACGACTGGCCGGCACGCCAGAAGTGGGACTTCGATTATTTCAAGAACAACTTCGGCGACAAGGAAGTGCAAGTGCAGTTCGGCCGCAACTCCGACGAGCACTACGAGCTGAACAAGCTCAAGCACCAGAAGACGATGCCTTTCGGCGAATATGTCGATCTGGTGCGCAACGCAGGCAAGACCAACGACTTCTACATGACGGCCAACAACGATTCACAGAATCGCGTGGCGCTGTCAGGCCTGTGGCAAGACATCGTACAGATCCCCGAGTACCTCACGCCGGACGCGCCTGGCGGCTTCTTCTGGTTCGGACCGGCCGGCACGGTGACGCCTTTCCACCACGACCTGACCAACAACTTCATGGCCCAGGTCATTGGCCGCAAGCGCGTCTTGATGGTGCCTGCGTACGAGGTCAATCAGATCTACAACCACGAGCACTGCTTCACGCATGTCGATGGCCGTGGCATCGACTATGAGCGCTATCCGGCGATGCGCAATGCACGCGTGCTCGAAGCCATCATCGGGCCGGGCGACATCCTGTTCCTGCCAGTGGGCTGCTGGCACTTCGTCGAAGGTCTCGACGTTTCTGTCACCGTGTCCTTCACCAACTTCCGGTGGGACAACAACTTCACTGAAAACTACCCGTCAAACACTGCGTTCTGACCAACGAAAATTTTCGTTGCTCGGCGCTGAATCAAAAGATACGGCCTGGACATACGTCCGGGCCGTGTGACTTTTGCCTTCAAGCCCGGCTGCGTTCTGGGCGATATTTCAGTACAGCACAATCTTGACCGGATCCTCAGGAATGAGACTCAGCCGTTGCCTGCATTACGCCATTGCCATGGGCCTCGTGACGCTCAGCGCATGGGTGCAGGGCGAACCCCTGAAGATCGTGCATGTCATGAGCTACAGCAGCGACTGGGCCTGGAACCAGGACCAGTTGCGTGGCTTTCGCGAAGGCCTGGGCATGACCGACGCGATCATTCGCGTCGTCGAGCTTGATGCCAAGCACAAGGATGCGACGCAGTTGAAAGCGGCAGCCAAGGAGGCCATCGACCTGATCGAAAACTGGCAGCCTGATCTGGTCTACACCAACGATGACGTCGCCCAGGCAGAGGTCTCGGTCAAGTTCATCAACTCGAAGATTCCCTTCGTGTATTCCGGCGTGAACAAGGAGCACAGGGACTATGGCTTCGACAAGGCCGGCAATGTCACGGGCGTGCTGGAACGCGAGCATTTTGCCGGCACGCTGAGCCTGCTGCGCGAGATCAAGCCGGTGCGCAACCTGCGACTGGCGATCGTGCTCGATGACGACCCCACCTGGGTGGGCGTGGCAAGTCGCATTCGCGCCGAACTGGCAAGGCGCAAGGACGTAGAGGTCGTTGAATGGCTGCAACCGAAGACCTTCGAAGAATACAAGAGCCGCATGCTGGCGCTGCAAGGCAAGGTCGATGCGGTCGGCCTGCTGGGCGTTTTCCGCTTCACGAAGCCAGGTGGTGGATACGCCGACTACGAAGAAGTGCTGCACTGGACTGCGGACAATAGCGGGCTCATGGACTTCTCCTTCTGGGATACGCGCGTCGAACGCGGCACATTGCTTGCGGTGACTGTCTCTGGCGTCGAGCAAGGGCGTCTGGCTGGCCGCATGGCGCGACGCATCCTCGTCGACAAGGTTTCACCGGCCAGCATTCCGCCCGAAGCGACCGCCAAGGGCCAGCCGATGATCTCGCTGGCGCGCGCCCGCAAGCTGGGCCTGCCTATCAAGAGCAGTGTTTTGCTGAACGCCCAGGTGTTGCCGCGCTTCGCCTGGGGTTCATGACAGCCCCGAGGTCCCCAGCAATGTCCGTATCCCTCCCGCTGCGCATCAACCTGATCTCGCTGATCTTTGCGGCGCTGGTCGCATCGGTGCTGACCGCGCTGGGCGGCTTCTTCCTGCATCACCAGGAGCGCGACAACGCCATTGCGCGCGCCACGCTGGCCGCCGATGAACTGGCCACGCGCGCCAGCCGCCTGATTGCCTTCGACATGGGCTTCGCCGACTTCCTCGGCTTCGACGAGCAATGCGCGGCGGTGATCCGCAATGATCCGATGCTGCGCGACGCAGCCCTCTTCGACACGCACGGCGCTCAGCAATATCACAGCGGCAGCGGCACCATCATCTGGCCCGAATACGCGCAGCTACCAGAAGCCGACGACACGCAGACCGTCACCACACCGAGCGGCATCCTCGTGCTCAACCCCGTCGTGCGCGGCAAGGGCGAGGTACTGGGCTTTGCCGTCGTCGCCATCAATGACGCCGTTGTCATGGAGGCCACCCTGCGCAATGTCGGCTGGCTGGTGGCCTGCGCAGCCGCGCTTTTCGTGGCCGGCCTGATCATCCAGCAAGGCATATTCTGGCGTGCCGTGGGGCGCCCGCTGGCCAGCCTGGTGCGTACGGCCGACAGCATCCAGCCTGACAAGCTGGTGGAGATTCCTCACCTGCCAGACCTCGACAGCAATGACGACATCGGCCGCCTGTACCGTGCTTTCTCGCGACTGGTGCAGCGGCTGCTGGAGGCGCGCCGCGACTTGCTGACACAGAATGAGCAACTCGAACACGCCGTCCAGGAACGCACCACCGAGCTGGAGCGCGTCAATGCCGATCTGGCGCACGACATCGAGCGCCGCAAAGAGCTGGAAGAGGAATTGCGCAAACTGGCCAGCACCGATCCGCTGACGGGCCTCGCCAACCGCGCGTTCATGATGCCCTACCTCGAGCGCCGCATCGAACAGGCGCGCCGCCATCGCACACCACTAGGCTTGATCCTGCTCGACTTCGATGGCTTCAAGCACATCAACGACACCTACGGCCATGCCGTCGGCGACGGCGTACTGCAAACCATGGGGCTACGCCTGCAGCAGATATGTCGCCAGTCGGACGTACTGGCACGACTCGGCGG
This sequence comes from Uliginosibacterium silvisoli, assembly GCF_036017035.1. Lineage (NCBI taxonomy): Bacteria > Pseudomonadati > Pseudomonadota > Betaproteobacteria > Rhodocyclales > Zoogloeaceae > Uliginosibacterium > Uliginosibacterium silvisoli. Next base: position 448,647 of record NZ_JAYXHS010000001.1, read on the forward strand.
CGATGAATTCCTGATCTCGTTCGAAGGCCTGCAGGAGCAGTACCAGGCCGATGCGCTCTGTCGGCGCGTCGTGTCGCTGTTTGCGACGCCGATCGAAATCGGCGACCTGAAGCTGCAACTGGGCGTCAGCGTCGGTGCCGCGCTCTTCCCCAACAACGGCGACGATCTCACCAGCCTGATGGCGGCGGCCGATATCGCCATGTATGCCATCAAGCAACGTGGCGGTGGTTTTCTCTTCGCAACGAGCAGCGCCAAGATTCCGGCGGCGAACGACGCGCTCGCGCACAGCCTCAGGCGCCCGCGTTCGACCGATCAGTAGGCTACTCGGCCACCGCTCGCTCGCTCGATGCCGGCGAGATCTTTCCAGGATTGAACTTCGACAAAGCCGCTTGTTGCGAGCAAGGCCCGCACCGCTGCGGCCTGATCGTAGCCATGCTCGAGCAATAGCCAGCCGCCCGACACGAGATGCGCGGGTGCGGCCGCAATGATGTCGCGGATGTCGTCGAGCCCGTCAGTGCCGGCAACCAGCGCCGAGAGTGGTTCGAAACGGACATCGCCCTGGGCGAGATGTTCGTCGTTGGCCGCAATGTAGGGAGGATTGGAGACGATCAGCTCGAAGCGCTCGCCAGCGACGGGGGCGAACCAGCTGCCATGCAGGAAGCGCACGGGTGCATCGAGTTTTTGCGCGTTGTCTTGCGCCACGGCCAGCGCGGCGACGGACGCGTCGACGGCAGTGACCTTGGCATGCGGGCGTTCGAGTGCGATGGATATGGCGATGGCGCCGGTGCCGGTGCCGAGGTCGAGAATGGTCGGGGCGGGTGCCTCGCGTTCTCCTCTCCCGGCCTCCGGCCACCCCGCTCCGCGCCCCACGGCTGGCACTGCATTGCCAACCGGCTCCGCGAGCGTGCGGCATGCCGCACGAAACCCTCGCTCTGCCCCTAGTGAAGAGGGAACTGCAACGCGCGACACATGTTGGTCATTCGCCCCAGCCGCCTGCTGCACCCTCTCCCCCAGCCCCTCCCCTGAAGAGGGAGGGGAGCTTCGAGTGGCTTCACCAGCTGTAAAGCAGGGCCGGGAGAGGGGCTCGAGCGCCACCAAACCCAACACCAGCTCAACCAACAATTCCGTATCCGGCCGAGGAATCAAGGTATCTGCCGTAACACGAAACATGCGCCCGAAAAACTCGCGCTGCCCCAACAGATGCGCAACCGGCTCGCCCTGCTCACGACGCTCCAGCCAATCCACAAACCGCTGCGCAGCGACTACATCCAGCGCACGCTCCGGAAAACCGATCAGCGTCGCCGCCGAACACCCACTCGCCTCACGCAACAGCAGCTTCGCATCGACACTCTCGATACGACCACGCGCCAACTGCAGCGCTTCACCGAGCGTTGCAGGCAAGCTCACGTCTTACGCCTCGCCCGTCAGTGCCGCGAGCAGCTCGGTCTGATGCTCGGTGATGAGCGCGTCGATCAGCTCGCCGATGTCGCCGTCCATGGCGAAATCCAGCTTGTAGAGCGTGACGTTGATGCGGTGATCGGTAATGCGGCCTTGCGGGAAGTTGTAGGTGCGGATGCGCTCGGAGCGGTCGCCGCTGCCGATCAGGCTCTTGCGCGTCGCCGCTTCCTTCTGCTGCGCCGCGCGCGTCTGCACATCCATGATGCGCGAAGCGAGCACGCTCATGGCTTGCGCCTTGTTGCGATGCTGCGAGCGGTCGTCCTGGCACTCGACGACGATGCCGGTCGGGATATGCGTAATGCGTACTGCCGAATCGGTCTTGTTGATGTGTTGGCCGCCGGCACCGCTTGCGCGGAAGGTGTCGATGCGCAGGTCGGCCGGGTTGATGTTCACCTCGGCCACCTCATCGGCCTCCGGCATCACGGCCACCGTGCATGCCGACGTGTGGATGCGGCCTTGCGTCTCGGTCACGGGCACGCGCTGCACGCGGTGACCGCCGGACTCGAACTTGAGCTTGGAGTAGGCGCCGACACCCACGACGCGCGCGATGACTTCCTTGTAGCCGCCAAGGTCAGACTCGCTGACCGAGACGATCTCGACACGCCAGCCCTGGCGCTCGGCAAAACGCGTGTACATGCGCAGCAAGTCACCTGCAAACAGCGCCGCTTCGTCACCACCGGTGCCTGCGCGGATTTCCAGAAACAGGTTGCGATCATCGTTCGGATCCTTGGGCAACAGCGCGATCTGCAGCTCCTGTTCGATGCGCGCCTGCGCCGCACGTGCGTCGGCCTGCTCGCTGAGTGCCAGCTCTTTCATCTCCGGGTCGGAAAGCATGTCCTGCGCCGTACGCTCGTCGGCTTCGGCCTGCAGGAAACCCTTCCACAGCCCCACCACCGTGCCGATGTCAGCATGCTCGCGCGACAACTTGCGGTACTGATCCATATTGGCCGTGGCGGTCTCGGTTGCCAGCAGCGCGTCGAGCTCTTCGAGGCGCTCGGCAAGCTGCTCGAGTTTGTTGCGGATACTCTGTTTCATTCTTTTTCTTTGTTGTCGCTACGCACGGGATCGAGCCCGAAGACATGCCGGATGGTCTCGGAGGCGTGCGCAGCCGTGTCGACGTCAGCACGGTTGAGGAACTGCGAGGGGCCGTGCAAGAGTTTGTTGGTCAGGCCACGCGAGAGCTGCTCGAGCACCTGCTCCGGCGCCTCGCCGCGCGAAATGGCACGCATGGCACGGGCGAGCTCTTCCTGACGCATCAACTCGGCATGGCTGCGCAGGGCACGAATGGTCGGCACCGCTTCACGGCCGTCCACCCATTGCACGAAATTGAGGACGCCCAGATCGATGATGGCCTCCGCATCCTGCACGGCGGCCTGACGCAGGGCTTTGCCCTCGGAAACAATCTGCACCAGGTCATCGACGGTGTAGAGAAATACGTTGGACAGCTTGGCGACCTCCGGTTCGACATCGCGCGGCACGGCCAGGTCGACCATCACCATCGGGCGCTGGCGCCGCGCCTTCAGTGCGCGCTCGGCCATGCCATAGCCAATGACCGGCAACGGGCTACCAGTACAGGACACCACCACGTCAAAGTCGGCCAGCCGCTCGCCCACCGAAGCCAGTGAAATCGCCTCGCCACGCACGCGTTCGGCCAGTTGTTCAGCGCGCGCCAGAGTGCGGTTGGCAATGCTGATACGCTGCGGCGCGGAGCCGGCGAAGTGCGCGGCCGCCAGCGCGATCATCTCGCCCGCGCCCACGAACAGCACACGCGTCTCGCGCATGTCGCCGAAGATGCGCTCCGACAGGCGAACAGCCGCAGCAGCCATGGAGACGACGCTTTCGCCGATCGCCGTGGTCGAGCGTACTTCCTTGGCGACGGAAAAGCTCTTCTGGAATAGGCGGTGCAGGGTGCTGCCCAGCGAACCCGCAGACTCGGCCAGGCGCGCCGCCTCCTTGAGCTGGCCGAGGATCTGTGGCTCGCCTATCACCATCGAATCGAGGCCACTGGCCACGCGGAACACATGGCGCACGGCCTCGTTGTCAGGCAGGCTGTAGAGATAAGGGGAAATATCCGGCAAGGCGAGGCGGTGATACGCCGCCAGCCAGTCAGCCGCTTGTTGCGGATCCTGCGTCGCGCAGTACAACTCGGTGCGGTTGCAGGTGGACACGATTGCCGCCTCCTGCACCGCCGGCAGCCCGACCAGCTCACCCAGAGCCGCCGCCAGCCGCTCAGGCTGGAACGCCAGACGCTCGCGAATGGCGATGGGCGCGGTATGGTGATTCAGGCCGAGAGCGACAAGTTGCATGGGCTGCGTCGAAGCAGGCTTGCGGTTATGGCAAATCTGCCAGCGGTAGGTTGACCGTTGCGGTTATAACAAGATTGGCCGACTTTGGACATGCTCCAGGGCATTGCTCGCTGCGGATGCGTGGCTGACCCAATGCCGAAGCACAAATGAAAACGGGCCAATCGCTTGGCCCGTGGTCGCGGGCCTGCACTGCACCCGTCTGAATTCTTTGGTGGCCTGGGGCGGAATCGAACCACCGACACGCGGATTTTCAATCCGCTGCTCTACCAACTGAGCTACCAGGCCAAATGAGCTGCGCATTATAGCCATCAACAGCTCTCAGCGCAAGGCGACTTTTGTTACTTTCGCTGCAACGCAAGCGGAGGCGCCTTGCAGCTAAACATGTCTCTCTGCCTGCCGTTACCCCTGAAACCAAGCATTCAAGCGCACAAACGGGGCGCCGGCTCGACCCGGCCAAGCCCTCGCCCACCCAGCTACGCAAGAAACCTTCATGAACCAACCCCTGTCAGCCGAAAAAGCGGTGGATGCGTCGGTCACGCCCGACCAGCTGTGCATCGGGCTCTACGTACATATCGATCTGCCGTGGTTCAGCCACCCTTTCAGCTTCAGCAGTTTCAAGATCCGTTCGGCTGACCAGATCGCGACCTTGCGCGGTCTCGGCGTCGCCCGTTTCCGTATCGATCCGGCGCGCAGCGACGTGCAACCACCTGCCGCGGCAGCCGAGAAACACGCCGCCAGCGAAGTGAGCCCAGCGACTGCGCCGGAGGATGCGCCACTCGACCCGGCGGAGATCGAACGCCGTGAGCGCGCCCGCCAGCTGCAGATCCGCAAGGAAAAGCAGGCCCAGGTCGAAAAAGCCTTCCTCAAGGCCGGCAGCATCATGCGCAACGTCAATCGCAGCCTGCAATCGAATCCGCGCGAGTGTCTGCAGGAAGTCGGCGCGCTGGTCGACCAGATGGTGCAAGCCTTCCTCGAAGAACCGGAGATCACGCTGCACGTGATGGGCGAGAAGGCCGGCGGCGAGGATGTCTACTTTCATGGCCTGAACATCGCGGTGCTGTCGATGATGCTGGCCAGTGACCTGGGGCTGTCGGCAGAAGAGACGCGCATGCTGGGCCTGGGTGCGCTGTTCCACGACATCGGCCTGATGGATGTGCCGGACAAGATCCTGAAGAAGAATCCCGAGGAGCTGAACCACTCCGAGCGCGAGCTGCGCAAGCTGCATGCGGAATACGGTGTGCGTATCGCGCAGAAGGTCGGCCTGCCGGATGTCGTGCAGGCCATCATCTGGCAGCACCACGAGCTGGCCGACGGCACGGGTTATCCGAAGGGCCTCAAGGGCGATGCGATCCACCCGCTGGCGCGCATCGTGTCGCTGGTCAATCACTACGACAACCTGTGCAATCCGACGGACCTGACGCGCGCGCTGACGCCGCACGAGGCGCTGTCGATGATGTTCTCGCAGCGCCGCGCCAAGTTCGAGGCGCGCTCGCTGCAGTTGATGATACGCAGCCTCGGCGTCTACCCGCCGGGCAGCCTGGTCAAGCTCTCCAACGACAAGATCGCGCTGGTGCAGTCGGTCAACCCGGCCAAGCCGCTACGCCCCTGGGTGCTGGTCTATGACCCGGAGATCCCGAAGGAAGAAGCGCTCTCCATCGATCTCGAGAAAGAGCCGGACCTCAACATCATCAAGGCCATCCGCCCTATCCAGATTCCCGCTGCGGTCTACGACTACCTGAGCCCGCGCAAGCGCGTGACGTACTACTTCGATGCCGGCTCCGGCAGCGGGGCCAAAACGCCATGAGCTCGCAGATCATCATCCCCGAATCCCTTGCCGAGCTGCTCAACTTCGCGCAGGAGATCCTGCTGCTGGTCGATCAAAGCAGCCTCAACATCGTATCGGCCAATATCTCGGCCTGCCGGCAGCTGGGCTACAAGCGTGAAGAGCTCATCGGCCGCCCGATCACCGAGATCGAATGCGCGCTGGCCGATGTGTTTTTCTGGGAAGAAGTGCGCAATGGCGGCAATGCCGAAGTCACCGATGTCGAAGGCCTGTATCAATGCGCGGACGGCAGCACGCTGACGGCACGCAAGAGCGTGCTGCGCAGCCAGAACTTTGAAGGCTGGCTGGTGGTGCGCGCGCACAATATCGCCGCCGAAAAACACGCCGAAGAAGAACTGGCACACACCGCCTCACAATTGCGTGCCACGCTGGAGGCGACGGCCGACGGCATTCTGATGCTCGATCGCAATGGCGACATCGCCAACATGAACCGGCGCTTCGCCGAGTTGTGGAGCCTGCCCTCGGAACTGCTGCTACGTCATGACGACAAGCGCCTGTTCGCCTTCCTGAAAGCACAGCTCAAGGACGATCCCGAGAACAGCGAAGCGCATCGCGAAAGCCTGGCCGTGCTCGCGCCACTCGGCGATGGCGACGATGAGCAGGAGCATTTCAGCACGCTCCATCTGAATGACGATCGGGTATTCGAATGCAAGTCACGCCCGGCGAGGCATGCCGAGCAGATCATCGGGCGCGTCATTTCGGTCACCGACGTCACGGAACGCCACCACGCCGAGCTGGCCTTGATCTCGGCGCGAGATATCGCCGATGCAGCAAGTCGCGCCAAGGGCGAATTCCTCGCCATGATGTCGCACGAGATCCGCACGCCCATGAACGGCATCATCGGCATGGCGCAGTTGCTGCAGATGAGCGACCTGCCCGCCGAGCAACGCGAGTACGTCGATACCATGCGCAGCAGCGGCGAGGCGCTGATGCAGATCATCAATGACATCCTCGACTATTCGAAGATCGAGGCGCGCAAGCTGACGCTGGAGAACACCGGCTTCGACCTGTCGGCCATGCTCGATGACCTGCGCAAGCTGTTCTCTGTGCAGCGCCACGACAATAGCCCGAGCTTCACCATCACCCTGTCGCCGGAAGTGCCGCGCAATGTGCGCGGCGATCCGGTGCGGCTGCGCCAGGTTCTCGTCAATCTGATCGGCAATGCCTTCAAGTTCACCAAGCAAGGCGCGATCAGCCTGAACGTGAGCATGAACCTCAACGCCAGCGCGGCGCGCCAGCAACAGACGGAGCTGCTGTTCAGCGTGCGCGATACCGGCATCGGCATTCCACACGACAAGCTCGAACACATCTTCACGCCGTTCGAGCAGGCAGACATGTCGACGACCCGCCGTTTCGGCGGTACCGGCCTGGGCCTGTCCATCTGCCGCATGCTGTGCGTGATGATGGGCGGCAAGATCGGCGTCAATAGCGAACCGGGCAAGGGCTCGGAGTTCTGGTTCACCGTCACCCTGGCGCTCGACCTGCCGTCGCAGCACACTGTGGTCAGCTCAGCCGCAGCCTCGCGCCTGAACGAGGAAGACAGCCTGCTGATCGTCGAAGACAACGCCGTCAACCAGATGGTGCTGACCAATCTGCTGCGCAAGCTCGGCGCACGCCAGATCGTCAGCGCAGTCAACGGCAGCGAGGCCCTCGCCCGCTGCGCAGCGCAGGACTTCGACCTGATCTTCATGGACACGCGCATGCCCGTCATGGACGGCATCGAAGCGACCCGCGCGCTGCGCGCAACTGGCTCGACCAGCTACATCGTCGGCGTCAGCGCTGACGCCATGGCCGAGGACCGCAGCAACGCGCTAGAAAGCGGCATGAACGACTACATCACCAAGCCTGTATCGGTGGATTCGCTGAGCGGAGCCATCGGGCGCTGGCACGATAGCCGCCCCGACAAAGCCGACTAGCCCGCGAGCCGGTACACTGGCTGCATGAGCGAGTTTGCAGTCACCCTTGTCGAATGGCAGGCCAGTCACGGCCGCAACGATCTTCCCTGGCAACAGAATCGCGAGCCGTATCACGTCTGGCTCTCCGAGATCATGTTGCAGCAGACCCAGGTCGACACCGTCATCCCCTACTACCAGCGCTTCCTGCAACGCTTTCCCGACGTTGCCGCACTCGCGACTGCACCGCTGGACGACGTGCTCGCGCTATGGAGCGGGCTGGGCTACTACGCCCGCGCGCGCAACCTGCACCGCGCGGCGCAGATGGTGATGGACGAATACGGGGGCGTGTTCCCTGCTACAGCGGCGGAGCTCATCAAGCTGCCCGGCATCGGCCGCTCGACCGCAGCCGCCATCGCCTCGTTCTGCTACGGCGAGCGCGTCGCGATTCTCGACGGTAACGTCAAGCGCGTGCTGGCGCGCCATTTCGGCATAGAAGGCTTTCCCGGTGAGCGCGCCATCGAGCAGGACATGTGGGCGCTGGCTGAAACGCTGGTGCCAGAGCGCGGCGTCGAAATCTACCCGCAGGCCATCATGGATCTCGGCGCAACCCTCTGCACGCGCAGCAAGCCGCTGTGCCTGCACTGCCCTGTCACGACAAGCTGCGTGGCGCGTCGTGAAGGTCGCCAGTCCGAGCTGCCCACACCCAAGCCACGTAAGGCTGTACCGCAACGAGAAAGCGCGATGCTGGTGCTGCGTGCGCAGAACCACGTGCTGCTCGAACAGCGCCCGGCCAGCGGTATCTGGGGCGGGCTGTTCAGCCTGCCCGAAATGGAAGAGGGCGAAGACGCTGCGAATCTGATGCAGAGGCGCTTCGGCCTGTCACTCAAGACATCGGCCAGTGCATTGCCTCCTGTACGCCATGTGTTCACGCATTTCGTCCTGACCATCCAGCCCTGGCAGGTCGATCTGAAGAAGCTTCCCGCTGCGCTGAACGAGCCCCAGCTCTGCTGGATCGATCTCGATGCGCTGGACAAGGTCGGCTTGCCGGCACCTGTCAGGCGCTTGCTGCAATCGCTGGAATAGCCAGACTTCATCGGCCGGAGGGTGGTCTTGGGCCGCCCCCGCTGCGATAATGAAAAGCATGAAGATCAAATTCACCAAGATGCACGGGCTGGGCAACGACTTCGTCGTCATCGACGCGGTGCGCCAACCCGTCCAGCTCACCACACAGCAGGCAGCCTTTCTCGCTGATCGCCATTTCGGCGTCGGCGCGGACCAGATCCTGATCGTCGAACGCGCGACGCAGGAGGGTGTCGACTTCCGCTATCGCATCTTCAATGCAGATGGCAGCGAGGTGGAACAGTGCGGCAATGGCGCGCGCTGCTTCGTACGTTTTGCGCTGGACCAGCACCTCACCGACAAACAGGAAATCCGTGTCGAGACCAAGTCCGGCATCATCGCGCCGCGCATCGAAGCCAACGGCGAGGTGACGGTAAACATGGGGGTGCCGGTTTTCGAACCCGCACGCATCCCCTTCATCTCCGACTCGAACGCGCTGATCCAGCCGCTTGATGTGGCGGGAGAAGAAGTGGCGATCACCGCCGTCTCGATGGGCAATCCGCACGCCGTGCAGCTTGTCGCCAACGTCGACACGGCCCCCGTCGAGACGCAAGGCCCGTTGATCGAGCGCCACCCGCGATTCCCGGCGCGCGTGAATGCCGGCTTCATGCAGGTCGTCGATGCCCACAATATCCGCCTGCGCGTATTCGAGCGCGGCTCGGGCGAAACCCTGGCATGCGGCACGGGTGCCTGTGCAGCGGTTGTAGCGGGCATCTCGCGCGGTTTGCTGAGCTCGCCTGTGCGCGTGCAGACACGCGGCGGCGACCTCACAATCGCATGGAACGGTATCGACACGCCGGTCATGATGACGGGGCCGGCCGTGTCGGTTTTCGAGAGCGAAATTACCCTGCAGGACTGAACCCGCCTGATGCGAGGAGCTGAATGGGCAAGACGAATCGACAGTGGCATGAAGCGCATCGCATGCCACGCAACGCCAGTCTCGAACAACGCCTGCAATGGCATCTCGCCCACGCAGCTCACTGCAGTTGCCGTCCCATGCCGGCCAGCATCGTTGCTGAAATGAAAACACGCGGCATCAAGACACCGTCCGCCTCCCCCGATCCAGCCTGATCCTGAAGAAAACCATGAACGCACAAGACGTCATCAATTTCCTGCAAGACAATCCATCGTTCTTCGAAGACAACCCGGACGTGCTGACGCAGATCACCGTGCCGCATCACACCGGCGGACAGGCGATCTCGCTGACCGAGCGTCAGGTATCGACGCTGCGTGAAAAGCTCGCACAGGTGCAGGGCAAGCTGTCCGAGCTGGTCGGCTTCGGCGAAGAGAACGATTCGATCTCGGCCAAGGTGCACCACCTCACGCTGTCGCTGCTGATTGCCGAGAGTTTCGAGTCAGTCAGCCAGTCGCTGTACACGCACCTCACCGAAGGGTTCGCTGTGCCGCATGTGCAACTGCGCATCTGGAACAGCATCCTCAAGCGTCCGCTGCCCGAGTTCGTCGAAGTCAGCGAAGAGCTGCTGTTCTTTGCTGCCGACCTGCAACGCCCACTGTGTGGCCCGGTGCAACAAGCCGAGGTGCAGGCATGGTTCGGCGAATCCGCCGAGCAGCTGCGCTCATGGGCGCTGATCCCGTTGCGCCGTGACGCACAGGTCTTCGGCATGCTCGCGCTGGGCAGCGAGGACGCACAACGTTTCTTCCCGGAAATGGGCACGCTGTATGTCGAACGGATCGGTGATCTGGTGAGTGCCGCGGTGTTGCGGCACATCGGCTGACGCCACGCAGGTCGGCCAGCAGCACCCGACCTGCAGGATTCACTTCACGGCTGCCTCACAGCGGCGGCACATCCTCATTGCCCTCGCCCGGATCCGGTTCAGCTCCTGGCACTCTGTAGGTCTCCGAAGCCCAGGCACCGATATCGATGAGCTTGCAACGCTCCGAGCAGAAGGGCCGCCAGCGGCTGGCTGCTTCCCATACGACGGGCTTGGCACAGGTCGGACAATTTACGGAACGGGGTTTCTTCGGAGTTTCGTCAGTGCTGCTCATGATATTCAGATCAGATATTCTGGAAATTCTGCTGCGCTCGCGCAGCGTCACACAGGTGCGGCGGGCGGCGTAGCGATTTCGCAACGATTCTTGCCCTGCATCTTGGCCTGGTACATGGCGCGGTCGGCCGCTGCAATCAGCGTATCGACGGTCTGCGCGTGATCTGGTGCGATGGCGATGCCGACACTCACCGTCACGCTGGCCAGCGTACCGTCGAAATTGAAGATCAGGCCGCCCGCCTTATCGAGCACGCGACGCGCCAGCTGCTCCATGCGCTCGGTCGAGGTGTTGGCGACGAGAATCGCGAACTCGTCACCGCCGAGGCGGAAGAACATTTCATTGCGACGCACGATGCTGCCGATCTCGGCGGCGAGACGGATCAACACCTCATCACCCGCCTGGTGACCGAATGTATCGTTGATGGCCTTGAAGCCGTCGAGGTCGAAACTCATCAGGCCAACCTGCTCGGTACGGCGCACACCATCGGCGAGATGCCGCTCCATCTCCTCAAGGAAACGACGGCGGTTATAGAGCCCGGTGAGCGGATCTCGCTCGGCAAGCTCGGTGAGACGCTGCTCGGCGTAGCGCGCTTCGGTGACGTCTTCGAAGACCCATACGCGACCGATCGGCTTGGAGCCATCAGCCGAAGGCACGACCGCAGAGACCTCGCTGACGATGCGGCCATCGCTCAGCAGGATGTCGAACTGCAGACTGTTCTGGCGCGAGGCGATCACCTCCTCGATGTGCCGCATGTATTCGGCATCGTTGGCGCGCATGTTCTGCGTGCGTTCGATCAACAGCATGTCGCGCGTGCCGACGATCGCCTCACGCGAGGACAGCTGCCACATCTCGATGCAGGGCTGGTTGATGTAGACGATGCGCCGGTCGCGGTCGACGAACAGGATGCCCTGCTCCACCGTATCCAGAAGTGAGGACAGGCGCATCTTCTCGTCATTGCTGCGCTTGAGGTAATGCTCCTTCAGTGCCTGCGCACGACGCAAGGCCGCGACGGTTTCCAGCAGTTTGAGTTCGACGTCCTTGCGGCGCTGGATGTCTTGCGCCGAGAACCGCACGCCGACAATCTCGCCTTCACGGTTGCGATTGACGTTCCAGCGGCACGCGTACCAACGCAGGCTGCCGTCGCGGTGCTGGATGCGCAACTCGTGATCCTCGCGCGCCTCGCCCGCCAGACCGCGCCGCGCCAACTCCTTCATGAGCGGCCGGTCTTTGACGTAGACCCACAGGTCCACCAGGTCGGTCGACTCGAAACATTCGTGCAGCGCGTAGCCCGTGACGCGCTCGGCTGCAGGATTCAGCCACAGCAGGCGTCCACCGCGCGAGAAGTACGCCTCTATGCCAAGAGAATCCTCGGCAAGGCGGCGGTACCAGGCCACCTCTTCCCGCAGATTCTCGGCGCGCTGCTCAGCCCCCTGCGCCCACAGCGCAATCGTGTCACCCAGCTCGTCGAACGCAGACCAGCCACCGTGCGGCAGCACGGGTGTGGTCTGCAGCTTGATGGCCATGTCGACTTTCTCGCGCAACTCCTGCACACGCCCCACCGAAGTGCCGCGTGCCATGCGGAATGCCAGCAACACGGCCAGCAATACTAGGCCGCCCAACGACAGCGACAGGGTCACGATGTGCAGCACACTGCCTTCGCTGGCCCAGGCCGTCACTGCACAGACCAGCAGTGATGCGCCCCCCGCATAGATCCGGCGCGCCATGCGCCAACGCAGCGGCGATTGCATCGCTGCCTGGTGGCCTGACTTGTCGAACAGGAAGGGGACGATCATCGCGGCTCAGAGAGACTTCATCAACACCTTGGAGCGGCGCTGGAAATTGTAGAGATCACGCTTGCGCCCGGGCAAAGCATCGGGCCCGACCTCGGCGAAGCCGCGCTCGCGAAACCAGTGTTCTGTCCGGGTGGTCAGCACGAACAACTTGCTCAGGCCTTGCGCACGTGCGCGCTGCTCGACGTGTTGCAACAGCCGTTCGCCCAGCCCGGCACGACGATACTCGCCGGTGACTGCCAGGCAGGCCATCTCGGCCATGTCGTCCTCGGCGAAGGGATACAGCGCCACGCATCCGACGACGACACCATCGTTCTCGGCCAGCGTGAAGCGTTCGATCTCCTGCTCCAGCAGTTCGCGCGGGCGCCGTACCAGCGTACCGTCGGCCTCCAGCGGTGCGATCATCGACACCAGCGAGGCCACGTCCTCGTTGTTGCCCTCGCGCAAGCGATACAAGGGATCACGCGTGACCATGGTGCCCACGCCCTGGCGTGTGAAGAACTCAAGCAGCAGGCCGCCGTCCTTGTCGCGATCAATCAGGTGGGCGCGCGCCACACCCTTGCGCACAGCACGCACGGCACGTGGCAGGAACAGGTGCAGGTCCTCTGTCAGCCCCTTGCCGGCAGTGAACATGCGTTCGGCTTCATCGGCAGTAATCGCTTCAATGAGCCGGCCTTCATCGTCGAGCAGCCCCGGCGCGTCGCACAGATAGATCAGCTTCTCGGCCTTGAGCGCGACCGCCACCGCCTCGGCGACCTCTTCCATCGCCAGATTGAAGATCTCACCCGCAGGGGACACGCCCAGCGGGGTAATGAGCACGACGTTCTGTTGATCGAGGTCAGCCGCGATTTCGTCGGCAATGACCTTGCGCACCGACCCCGTAAATTGATAGTCGATGCCATCGACCACACCGATCGGGCGCGCCGTAATGAAGTTGCCGCCGGTGACGCGCATCCATGCGCCTGCCATCGGCGTGTTGGGCAAGCCTTGCGACAGACAGGCCTCGATCTCGATACGCGTGATACCCATGCCGGCCTTCACGGCTTCGAGGGCACGTACGTCGGTAATGCGCAGGCCATTGTGATACTTCGACTCGAGACCGCGACGCGCCACTTCCTGCTCGATGTGCGGGCGCGAGCCGTGCACCAGCACCAGGCGCACGCCAAGCGCGGCCAGCAGGTTCACGTCGTGACACAGGTCTTGCAGCAGCTCGCCCTGCGCCACTTCGCCGCCGAAGGCCAGCACGAAGGTCTTGCCGCGGAAGGCATGGAAGTACGGCGCCGCGCCGCGCACCCAGTCGACGAAACGTATGGCTTCGTCATTGGCCATGCGGGTTGCCGCTGCGACGCCCTCACGGAACACGCGCGGGCCGCTGGCAGACAAGCCTTTCGAATGATTGTCTGCCGTGCCGTCAGGCCCGATATCGACCGGATCGTTTGCCCCGTTGCTGCTTGCGTTCAAGACTTACCCCTTCAATGCAACTCACACGCAGAATCCCTCACAGGATTCGCGCTCAGAAATCACCCCACAAGGCCAGCATCGCAGCCATTGCCGCCAGCCCAGCCGTCTCAGTGCGCAACACGCGCGGCCCCATCGCCACCGGCAAGCATCCGGCGCGCTGCGCCGCCGCCATTTCCGCCGGGCTCCAGCCCCCCTCCGGCCCGATCAGCAATGCGACGGGCCCTGCCGGACGTGGCAGCGACGACAGCGCTTGCCCCTCTTCAGGGTGCAGTATCCAGCGCTGCGCGCCCGCTTCAACATTCCTGCCCAACCAGCCAGTCAGGCTCTGCAGTGCCCCCACCTGCAAAGGCCGGTTGCAACCACACTGCTCGGCTGCCGACACGGCCACCTGGCGCCAGTGCGCGAGGCGTTTGGCTTCGCGGTCTCCGGCTAGTTTCAGTACGCTGCGCTCGGCAGAAACGGGCTGCACGCAGCGCACACCCAGCTCGGCCGCTTTCTGCACGATCCAGTCCATCTTGTCGGCAACCGCCAGCGCTTGCACGAGCGTGACGTCCAGCGGCGCCAGACGGTCTGCCGCAGCGTATTCCTGCAAACTTACACGAAGCTCACGCCCAGCCCCCTGCAAGCTGCCCCGGAATTCACCGCCTTCTCCGTTGAACAGCACCAGCTCATCGCCCTCTCGCAAGCGCAATACCTGACCTGCGTGATGTGCCATTTCGCGCGGCAAGGTGACTTCGGCACCCACGCTCAAGGGCATGGGGCAATAAAAGCGAGGAAGCATGGGCTATGATCTTTGAAGACTCCGGGCCTGGCAGGAAGTGCCTGTCATTTTCCGGAGGCGGCAGTATTGATGACGGACGGGCAAGAGCCCGTTGGGGAACAAGACTGCAAACGGGCATTTTCCCCGGTTTTTGCATCAATGTGGGGCGCAAGTAAGCGACGGCAATTGACGTAATAGACGTACGTAGCAAAGACGCTGAAAACAGGTGCTCGAGGAAGGTACGTTAGGAGCCAATGGTAAGCCTGAATACCCCGATCTGCGATTTCGGCCGCCCGGCACCGGACTTCGCCCTGCCCGACCTGCGCCACACTCCCGGCCGGCAAATCATCCACACCCCCGATAGCGCACGTGGTCCGAAGGGCTTGCTGGTGATGTTCATCTGCAATCATTGCCCCTACGTGAAAGCCGTCCTGCCCCGCATCGTGCGTGACTGCCGCGAACTGGCGCAACACGGCATCGGCAGCATCGCCATCATGCCCAACGCGGTCGAGGACTATCCGGAGGATGGTCCCGAGCACATGCTGCAACTGGCCGACACGCTGGATTTCCCCTTTCCTTATGTAATCGATGAGAGCCAGCGCGTGGCGCACGAGTACGGTGCCGTGTGCACGCCGGACTTCTTCGGCTTCAATGCCGGCCTGCAACTGCAGTATCGCGGCCGCCTCGATGCTTCGCGCAAGGAAGCGGCGCCCGATGGCGCAGCGCGCGAACTGTTCGACGCCATGCTGCAGATCGCCCGGAGCGGTCGCGGCCCGGCGGAGCAGACACCCAGCATGGGCTGTTCGATCAAGTGGAGGAATGGCTGAGGCATGGCATCTTCGGGCATTCAATCATCCCAACTGGCGCAAGCACGGGCACTCGAATCCCTCGTCCGCGATGTGGCACGCGACGTCATCCTGCCGCGCTTCATGAAGGCAGTACGCCAGCACAAGAGTGATGGCAGCTCGCTCACGGAAGCAGACCTGTTCACGCAGAAAGCCCTCATCGCGCGCCTGCCGGAGATCCGTGACGCGCCCATCATCGGTGAGGAAATGAGCCCCGCCCAGCACCGTGAGCGCTGGCGCAACGGCGCCGAAGGCATCTGGTGCATCGACCCCATCGACGGCACCACCAACTTTGCCAATGGCATTCCGCTGTTTGCCGTATCGGTCGCCTGGATGGTCAATGGCGAGACACAGTTCGGCGTGGTTTACAACCCGGTCACCGACGAGGCCTTCTACGCCAGCCAGGGTCAGGGAGCATGGCTCAATGGCACGCGCCTGCCCTTGCGCAAGCCCGCCAAACAGCTCGCGGGCGCCGTCGCCGGCGTCGACTTCAAGCGTCTGCCGCCAGGGCTGGCTGCGGCGCTAGTCACGCACAAACCCGTCTACTCGCAACGCAACTTCGGCTCCAGCGCGCTGGAATGGTGTTTTGTAGCGGCTGGTCGGCTCGACGTGTACCTGCATGGCGGACAAGCGCTATGGGACTACGCGGCAGGCCGCCTGATCCTCGCCGAAGCGGGTGGTACGAGCAGCCTGCTCGATGGCAATGCGGTGGTGGCCGAGCCGCGCAAGAAACACGCAGTGGTGCTCGGCGCAAACCCATCGCTGCATTCGCAATGGCTGGACTGGCTGCAAGCGCATAACGGCGACTGACCCGGTCGCGGAGCGGCGCCTCAGCCTTTCTTGGCGCGTGGATGTGCCGTGTCGTACACCTTGGCCAGATGCTGGAAATCGAGATGGGTGTAGATCTGGGTGGTGCTGATGCTGGCGTGGCCGAGCAATTCCTGCACGGCACGCAAGTCGCCTGACGATTGCAGCACGTGGCTGGCAAAACTGTGGCGCAGCATGTGCGGATAGACGTGCACCGGCATGCCCTGCAACTGCGCCCAACGCTCGAGTCGCTTGCGGATCATGCCCATCGACAGGCGCGTGCCGCGCTGGCTGACGAACAAGGCCTCTTCACCCGCTGCGGCGAGTTGCGCGCGGATCGGCAACCATGCCGCGATCGCATCCAGCGCCTTGCTGCCCACCGGAACGCGACGCGTCTTCGCGCGCTTGCCGAACACGGTGACTTCGCCATCGGCCACGCTGTAGGTGCCGGACAGGTCCAGTCCAGCCAGTTCAGCGATGCGCAATCCTGACGAGTAGAACAGCTCGAATATTGCATGGTCGCGCACTTCGAGCGCATCTTCCGGCTGCGCATTGAGCAAGGTCGCGGCCTGATCCGGCGACAACACCTGTGGCAGCTTTTTGGGCGCACGTGGCGGCCGCACGGTCAGCGCAGGATTGGCCTCGGCCCTGCCCTGCCGCACCAGCCAGCGATACAGGCCACGCCATGCCGACAGCGTGCGTGCGATGGAGCGCGCCTGCAGCCCACCGGCATGCAGCTTCGCGACAAAACGCCGGATGTCATGCGCATTGAGCGAAGTCAGCGCACGCGTCGCGGCAAGCTCCTGCAAGCGCGCCAGATCGCGCGCGTAGTTGTCGAGCGTGTGCGGACTGGCACGCCGCTGCGTGGCGAGATACTTCAGATAAGCCTCGATCTCGCCAGGCGACGTCATGCTCCGGAACCCCATGCCGCACGGATGCAGGCAATGCCGTGGGCACCAGCCTGCTTCGCCTCGGACAGATCGTGCGGTGCCAGGCCGCCGATCGCCAGGACGGGAATCGATAGCTCACGCGTCAGGTCATGAAACGTCTGCCAGCCAATGGCGGGCTGGCCCGGGTGGCTGGCTGTTGGTTTGACCGCGCCGAGCACAGCGTAGTCGAGCTCCAGCTTCGCGGCATGTTCGAGCTCCGCGCGGTTATGGCAGGACGCACCCACCCACTCCAGCTTCGGTCGCTCATGCAAGGCCAGCAATTGCTGCGCAGAGAGATGCACGCCATCCATGCCCAGGTCCGCGGCTCGCGCAGCATCGCCATTCAACAGGACCAGCGCCCCATGCTCCTTGCAACGCGCCAGAACGGCTTGTGCAAAAGCATCGCGCGCATCAGGCGGCATGCCCGGCTCACGCACCTGCACGCATTTGAGCCCCGCCGCCAGGGCTTGATCCAGCGCCGCCAGTTGCGCGTCAACGCCGATCTCGAATGCATGCGTCAGCGCCATCACGCGCGGCAGGCGCAGTGCCTTGAGGATGGGACCGTTGGCCGGCAGCATCGGCCCGACGTCGAGCTGATCGGCTTGCTGCCAGGTCATCGCAGCATGCACGTTGGGCTGCAGCTCGCCGTGCCACTGCGGCACCTCGAAGAAGTGCAGGCGGACATGCGCGTGCTCATAGACATGCTCGCGCATGAGCCACGGACAGGCCAGATCGACGACGATGCCCAGCTCTTCCGACAACTCACGCACCAGCGCGTCACGCGGCGTCTCGCCGGCCTCGACCTTGCCACCCGGAAACTCCCAATAGCCGGAATAGACCGTGTCGGCGGCACGTTGCCCGAGCAGGAAACTGCCATCGGGGCGGGTAATGACGGCGGCGGCCACTGCAACCTGTTTAACCATGAGATCCGGGTACGAGACGAAGATAGATGAGGGAAGCGCAGGAAATTTGCGTCGAGTCATGACGCCTTTGACGGAGTCTTGACGAAGAATACCCGCGCCCCACGCCCGAACCAAGCTTGGCTCGCGGCGGGCTGGGTATACTGCTGCTCTTCATCCAGACCTGCCAGCGAGCGGGCAAAAGCGCCTCCGGCGCGCGTCAAACTGAACATGAAGTCATTCAAACCCCTGAGCTTCACCCTCGGCATGACCGGCATGTTCTCCATGGCCTTCGCCGGACCGCTGGATTGGCTGACCGGGATGCCAGCCACGCAGGCAAGCCTCCTCGCCGTCGCGCTGGCCCTTGCCTGTGCCGCAGCCCTGGCCTGGCTGACCCAGTTTCGCCGTCGCCATGCCGGTTCGCCGGCATGGCTGCACACCTTCGCTGGCTGCGGCCTGCTGGTAAGCCTGTTACCCCTGACGCAAACGCTGACGCCCCTGCCGCTTGAGGCCGGCGACACCCTTGCTGCGGTCCTGCGGCTGGCCCTGTTCGCACTCTTCTGCCTCGTCGCCGTGCAGACCCAACCGGCCAGCGAGCACGCGGAGGGCGCACTGTGATCATGCTCTGGCTGGCGCTCACCGCGCTGATGCAGAACAGTATCAACCTGCTCGGCGACGACCTGTTCATCGGCGCGAGCTGGCTGCAACTGACGCTCGTTGCGGTCTTCGCAGCAGCCCTGATCCGCATGACGCGGAGGCTGCGCAGCGTGCCCGCGTTCGGCATTCACGGCCAATGGCTGATCCTCGCTGCGCTGCTGACCTTGCTGCTGACGCGCGGCGGTTTGCCCGGTCACGCCGGCGCCATTGCCCATGCAATCGGCATTGATAGCGCCACCTGCGAACTGCTGGCGCAGATCTCGCAGGCCCTGCTGATAGTCGGCCTGTGGCAGGCGCTGAGCAATCTGGCGCGCAGCAAGGAACAGGCGGTACGCGCGCTGGAAGCGGAACTGCACAACGCCATGACCGAGATGGTCATCGAAACGGCGCCACGCCCGCGTCCGCAAGCGGGGCCACGCCTCGCCCAGACCGGCCTTACCACGCGCCTGTCGAGCGCACTCGAACAGGTCAGCCCGGCGCACCGCATGCTGCGTGATCTTGTCCTGCGCGAACCCAACAACATCGCCGCGCGCCTCGCCCTGCACAACCGCCTGCGTAACGACGAGACACAGCAGTTGGCGCTGATGCTGCATGCGGAAGACCTCATCGTCGCCCTGCGCAAGGCGGATCGCAATGATCTGGCACTCAACGTCGCGGAAGAATGCATGCGAATGGATGCAAGCTACTACCCGCCCATGGACGATTCGCTGAGCCTTGCCCGTAGCGCCATCATGCTCGGCCGGCACACCACCGCGCTACGCCTGCTCAAACACTTCGACGCTCGCCACCCGGCGCACCCGGATATTCCCAAGGCATTTTTCATGTCAGCCCAGGCACTCGGCGGCCTGGGCAAGAATGGCGCGGCACAGGCGCTCCTCGGCGCGCTGGTCAGCCACTTTCCGGAGGACGCGCTGGCGGCCGATGCGATTGCACTGTCAGCCAGGCTGGCGACACGGCGCTGATCCCTGGATTCGTAGTCCCGGATTCCGGCCTGCGGCCTTCCTCCGGGCTACGCATCGCCTTACTTCACACTCTTGCCGGAGTAATCTCGCGCAAACTGCCAGGCCACGCGGCCACTGCGCGAGGCGCGCATCATCGACCACTGCAGGGCTTCACGGCGGATGCTGTCTTCCCAGTCCGTCAGATCGACACCGAATACGCCCAGCCAGTGACGAACGATCTGCAGATAGGCTTCCTGATTGAAGCTGTAGAACGACACCCACAGGCCGAAGCGGTCTGACAGCGAAACTTTCTCCTCCACCGCCTCGCCCGGATGCAGCTCGCCATCGTCGCCATGCTTCGTGCCCAGGTTGTCGGCGAAGTACTCCGGCATGAGGTGGCGGCGATTACTGGTGGCATAGATCAGCACATTGTCGGGCACCGATGCGAAGCTGCCATCGAGCACGGTCTTGAGCGCCTTGTAGCCCGGCTCGCCATCCTCGAAACTCAGGTCGTCGCAGAAGATGATGAAGCGCTCGGCACGCTTGCGGACCAGGTCGACGATGTGCGGCAGATCGACGAGGTCGCTCTTGTCGACTTCGATGACGCGCAGCCCTTCGCTCGCATACTCGGTCAGCACGGCGCGCACGATGGAACTCTTGCCCGTGCCGCGCGCGCCGGTCAGCAGCACGTTGTTGGCACGCTGCCCACGCACGAACTGACGCGTGTTGGCGTCAACGCGCCCTTTCTGGTCATCGATGTCCTGCAGGTCGGCGAGATGGATCGGCTGCAGGTTGTGCAAGGGCTCCAGCCAGCCACGCCCCTGATGCGTGCGCCAGCGTTGTGCGAGTGCGCTCCAGTCCGGCAGCGGCGGGGCCGGCGGCAAGATGGCTTCGAAACGCGCCATGAGATGTTCTGCACGCGCAACGAGACGTTCAATATCAGCGGGACTCATTTGGGCTCCTCTGTTTCTGCCGGTGTCGCGGGGCCCTTCGGGTCCGCAGCTTGCGACGAAGACGACTCAGGCTTTCCTTTAGGCCACGTTGCCCACACAATCCCCAGCAACATGCATAACGCCAGCAATGCCTCCAGCAAAATGACCCACAAACCATCGTCCATAACCGCTCCAGCGCTCAATCCATTCAAACAAGACCGGCAGTATAGGCCAGCCGCAACAGCTCTCCTGTGTGCCGCACTCGGCGCGTTGCTGGCCGCGTGCTCGACGACCACGCCGGCGCCGGTTCGCGAGCAGGAACCCACGCCCGCCGCCAACTGCCCTGCGCCCGTTCTACCCGCACCTGTCGTCTGCCCCGGCCCGGAACCCAAACCTCCCGTGCAACCGCCCGCCGCTCCCTGGCGCAGCGCCGACTGGTCCGCGCTGCCGGGCTGGCAGCAAGACAAGCCTGCTCAAGCCTGGCCCGCGTTGCTGGCATCATGCAAGGCCCTGCGCAGCGACATGCTGAAAGCATGGTCCGCAACCTGCGATGCGGCTCGTGAGTTGGGCCCGCAAGCCAGCGATGCGGCGGTCCGCCAGTTCCTTCAGGCACGCCTTACGCCGTGGCAGCTCATCAACGTCGACGGCAGCGAGACAGGCCTCATCACCGGCTACTACGCACCGTTGATTCAAGCCAGCCGCACACAAACCGATCGTTTTCGCACGCCGGTATTAGGCGTCCCCGATGATCTTATTACGGTAGATCTGGGCGAGCTCTATCCCGAACTAAAAGGCAAACGAGTGCGTGGCAGGCTCGACGGACACAAGCTGGTGCCGTACTGGTCGAACGGTCAACTCGCGGCCATAACCGATCCTCAGCAACTCCCGTCTAAACCGCTGATGTGGGTAGAGGACAGCATCGAGTTCATGTTTCTGCAGATTCAGGGCTCGGGCTTTGCCAAGTTCAGCGACGGCAGCCGCGTACGCATCGCCTATGCAGACCAGAACGGTCACCCTTACAAGTCCATTGGCCGCTGGCTGATCGACAGGGGGGAACTGACCTTGGACAAGGCCAGCATGCAGGGCATACAGGCTTGGGCACGCGCCAACCCAAAACGCTTGCTCGAACTCATTTCCGCCAATCCAAGCTACACGTTTTTCCGCGAAGACGTCTCTTCTGGCGATGGAGTCCAGGGCGCGCAAGGGGTAGAGCTCACCGCCATGCGCTCGACTGCCGTGGATCCAAGAACCATCCCGCTAGGCGCGCCGATGTTCCTGTCGTTCAACATGCCCGATGGCAAGCCAATGCAACGCCTGATGCTTGCGCAAGACACGGGTGGCGCGATCACTGGCCGCGTGCGTGCAGACTTCTACTGGGGCTTCGGCGCGGAAGCCGGGTCCCAGGCCGGCCGCATGCGCCAGCAGGGGCGCATCTGGATCCTGTGGCCGCAAGGCAGCACCCCGCCAACTGCCACCCCCTAAGCTCTCGCGGCCCACTCAAGGGGCCGTAGTTGTCAGGCCTCTTGCCTGACTTCTTTGCATTCATGCCAGCAGCGTAAGGCTGGCCGCCCGCTCCTGCTCTGAAGCAAGTGTCGCCCCTCAAGCCGCAATAAGCCGTAGGCACGGGGCTTGCGACGCTTGGAGCGGTGGCATTTTGTGCGACGAACGGCAGGTCTGTTTCCTTGCAAAAGTTGTAAGGCAACTATATAGTTAGACCGACATGACGAGTTTCCTGCAGCCCGGGAGGCTTCTCAAACCAGATTCAGCCGCGAGCACGAAGCGCTCTTCAGACGCAGCGACGTTTTCCGGCTTTACCGACCACTCTCCACTCACCTCGGTGGAATTCAGGGGTTGCCCCTACTAGGGCAACCCCAATTTTTTTGTATTTGCCCTTGATCCTGCCCGGTCGCCAGGATCCCCCCATCCAGCAAAGCTCGGCATGTCCTGTGTAGCAAATCGTCATTTCCCTGATTTTCCGCTTGCCTTGTCAGGCAATTCAGGCAAACTGCCGGCCAGTGGCATTGATTCCAGTCCCCTCGCCACTGTCTGGTTTTTCCCAAAAATCTGCTTCGTCCTCCTCGACTGGTGTCGCCGGCAATGCTCCGAGCGGCAGGTCGACGCAGTGCTCTCCTCATTGGAGCTACATGTCATTCGCATCACTGGGACTCAGTGAGTCCATTCTCCGTGCCGTATCCGAACGCGGCTATACCGATCCGACCCCGATCCAGGCACAAGCCATTCCGGCCGTGTTGTCCGGTGGCGATCTTCTCGCCGGCGCACAGACCGGCACCGGCAAGACGGCAGGTTTCACTCTGCCCATCCTGCAACGCCTGAGCACGACCGAACCACGAAAAGCGGGCGCAATCCGCGCACTGGTGCTCACGCCCACGCGCGAACTCGCGGCGCAAGTCGAAGAAAGCGTGCGCGAGTACGGCAAGCACACCGACATCAGCTCGATGGTCATGTTCGGTGGCGTCAGCATCAATCCGCAGATCACACAGCTGAAGAAGCGCGTCGATGTGCTCGTCGCCACGCCGGGCCGTCTGCTCGATCACGTGCAGCAAAAGACGCTCGATCTGTCGAACGTCGAAATCCTCGTGCTCGATGAAGCCGACCGCATGCTGGACATGGGTTTCATCCGCGACATCAAGAAGGTGCTCGCGCTGCTGCCCAAGCAACGTCAGAACCTGCTGTTCTCGGCGACTTTCTCGGACGAGATCAAGGCGCTCGCCGATGGCCTGCTGAACAATCCGGCACTCATCGAAGTGGCCCGTCGCAACCAGACGACCGAGCTCGTCGAGCAGAAGGCGATGCTCGTCGAACAGCGCGCCAAGCGTCATCTGCTGGCGCACCTGATCAAGGAGCACGCATGGTTCCAGGTGCTCGTCTTCACGCGCACCAAGCATGGCGCCAACCGCCTGGCCGAACAATTGACCAAGGGCGGCATTCCGTCGCTGGCCATTCACGGCAACAAGAGCCAGAACGCGCGCACGCGTGCGCTGGCTGAATTCAAGAGCGGCGAGCTGCAGGTACTGGTCGCCACCGATATCGCAGCACGTGGCCTCGACATCGTCGAACTGCCGCACGTCGTGAATTTCGAATTGCCGAACGTGCCGGAAGATTATGTGCATCGCATTGGCCGTACCGGTCGTGCGGGTGCGACAGGTGAAGCCCTGTCTTTGGTCGCGCCTGACGAAGCCAAGTACCTGGCGGACATCGAGAAGCTGACGAAGAAACAACTGACACGCGTTACGCCACCCGCATTCGAGCTCCCCCCGGTCAGCGCTGATGACAGTATGGCGCGCGAGCCACGTCAGCCGCGCAACGGTGGTCGTCGCGAAGGCGGCGGCCAGCGCGGTGCAGGACAACGCACGGAAGGCGGACGTGGCGATGGTCAACGTCAGGGCCAGCGTCGTGAAGGTCAAGGTCAAGGCCAACGTGATGGTGCGCCGCGTACGGGTGGTCAGCGTCGCCCACGCCCCGAAGGACTCAGCGCACGTGACGTAGGCGAGGTGGTCAGCGCCGGTGGCGTGATGCCGGAGGCACGCGCAGCAGGCGGACGTGGCGATGGCCAACGTCAGGGCCGCAATCGCAACGAAGGCTCTCGTGATGGCGCCGCGCGCACCGGCAATGCCCGGGGTGATGGCGCGCGCAACAATGGCGGCCGCGGCCGGCAGGATGGACAACCCGGCTCGCAGCCTCGCGCACGCAGCGCAGGCAATGGTGGGGGCAATTCCGGCAATGGCCCGCGTCGTCAAGGCGCGTCGCAACCGCAACGCGCTGGCGGCGGCAATCGCCAGGGCCAGGGCAATAACCGTCCGCGCTACCCACGCGACGAAAACGGTGACGTGAATGGCAATGTCATTCTGCCTTCGCAGGTCGAGAAGGAAGTGGATGGCAATCGCGCCCCTTCCAAGCAGGGCGGCATCCGCAATGCGCTGAGCCGCGGCATCAAGGCCTTGCGCGGTATGGCCTGATCTCGCACCAGATAGTCAGCATCAAAAAAAGCGCCAGCGAAAGCTGGCGCTTTTTTTTGTCTGTTTGCGCCAGGACAGGCACCAATCATCGCCACAGGAGTCACACGAGGCCGACTCAGGACATGTCGCCTCTGGCGCACTGCATCAAGGGCGGGATTGCGGTTTTGTGCCACTGCTGGCGTGGCAGAATGATTGTTCTCGCAAGCTGCCTCAGAGCGGCCTCGAATAATGGAGCAGACAAAATGGAATTCAGTACGCGACGCACCACCCTGGCGCGCCTGTGCCTGTGCACGGCCAGCCTTTGCACCGCCCTGCCCGCAAACGCCGTCTGGCAGTGGCAGCTTGAAACAACCAATGCCAATCTCTTTGTGGCGGCCAGTGATCCCGCCTGCAAGGTCGATGTGCTCGCTGGCAGTGACGCAGCCGTTCTGCGCTCGACGGATGCGGGTCAAAGCTGGCTGACCATGCCTGCGCCGGGCGGCGCAGCGATCGCCTCCGTTCTCTTTGATGCGAATCGCCAGCAGTTCATGGCGGTGGGGGCTTCGGGCACGATCCTGCGCAGCCGCAATTGCGGCCAGCAATGGGAGCGCGCGGGTAACCTACCCGGTGAAAGTCTTCGCGCGTTGGTGCTTGTCGACGCCAAGCGCGGCACGCTGGTCGCAGCGGGGGCGGCGGGCACGGTGCTGCGCTCAACCGATGGCGGCGATACGTGGAAGTCCGTGCCAACCCCCACGCACGGTTTTATTGGCCATATGCTGCAGCACTCACGCAGCAAGAGCCTGATTGCCGGCGGCGAGAAGGGCATGTTGATGCGCTCGGACAACGGCGGTGCGCGCTGGCAGAAACTGCAGGCACCGGAGGCTGACGTCAGCAAGCTGACGGAGCTCGCGAGCGGCACTTTGCTCGCCACCTTCAACAACGGACAAGTGCTTCGCTCAAGCGATGCGGGGCGGCGTTGGCAAGCCGCCAGCCTGCCTGCGAGTGACAAGGCGCCAGTAGTCAATGGCATTGCCCAGACCGCCGACGGAAATATCGCTGCAGTCACGCAGGACGGCCGGGCTTTGCTCTCGCACGACGATGGCATGCGGTGGACATACGCCGATACAGGCAGCCGGGCTTTCCTCTCTGCGGTCATGGCAACGACGGACAAGGAGTTCGTTGCGGTTGGCGCCAACGGCACACTGCTGCGCAGTAGCGAAGGCGGCAAGCGCTGGAGCGCCTCTGCGCTAGGCGTACAACAAGAGTTCGAGTCCATCAACCGCCTGCCAGGAGGCGAGCTGATTGCACCGGGCAGCGGTGGCATCGTTGCACGCAGCACCGATGACGGACGCAGCTGGAAGATCGTCCGCAACGCCGTCAGCAAATACACGCACGTCATTGTCGGCGCGCCGAGTTCATCTCCCGCAGCCAACACCTTGATCGCAGCAGGCGTCACGGGCCAGCTCGCGCGTTCGGTGGATGACGGCCATAGCTGGCAACCCATCGCCGCCCCGGACGAGGTCTACTTCTTCACCGCCGTATATCACCCGGGCACACGCGCCTTTCTGGTAGGCGGCTCACGCGGACAACTGATGCGCTCCACGGACGGCGGCACGACCTGGCAGGCGCAACAGCCTTCCGGCGACAGCAATATCAGCCAGCTAAGCGTGCAGGCCTCCGGGCGCATCACGGCGCTCACTGCTGCAGCCGGCATCCTGTACTCCGACGATGGAGGCCAACACTGGCAGACCAGTGACGCGGACAAGGACGTCATCTGGCTCGGCGAAGCACAGGATCCGCAGACCCGCGTCATCGTCGCAGCAGGTCGCGAAGACACCTTGATCCGCAGCGAAGACGGCGGCGCGCACTGGAGCAAGCTGCCTGCGGGGCTGGGTAAGGGAATGTTCCGCGTGCGCAGCGTCGATGGTGTGTTCCTGGTCTCCGGCCGGGACGGCGCCATGCTGCGCTCAACTGATCAGGGCAAGAGCTTCCAGACGATTGCCCTGCCCACACCCACTGCCATTTGGGATGTCGCTGCGATTCCTGGCGTAGCCGGTGGGCTGATTGCGGTCGGCAGCAAGGGAAACATCCTGCGCTCGAGCGACCTGGGTGTGAGCTGGCAGTCCGTGATGTCCGGCAGCAGCGAGTTGTTGCGCGTCATCACACACGACCCGGCCAGCAATGCACTCATCGTCACGGGCCGTGGCGGCGCCCTGCTGCAATCACTGGATCAGGGCCGGAGCTGGAGCCCGATCAACAGTCCGTCCGAGACCCGCTACGCAAGCGTATGGCGCAATCCGGCGACGGGCACCTTGCTGTTCTCTGGCGATCGCATCCTGCGCGCCAGCCACTGAGCATTCAGGCTCACCAGCAAGCAAAACGGGCGCCGAGGCGCCCGTTTTCATTGCGAACTACTTTGCCTGGTAGATCAGTAAGCGGTCACGTCCGACGTGCTGACATCGCACACCGAGGTATTCCACTTCTCGCCAATCTTTGGCGATTCAGCACTGCCGTTCTTCTCGATACCCTTGTACTCGACGCAAACCGAAGGGCTGCCCGACTTGTAGCCCTTGATCTGCAGCTTGCGGATGGTGACCACGTCGCCGTAGTTGCCGTTTGCACCGGCGATCGAGCCAGCCTTGCCGACCTTCACGTTGTTGAGCGTCAGCTTGCGCGGGCCGCCATTGTTCGTGCAGTTACCGCATGAACGCCAGACCTTGCCCGTATCAACGATGTAGGAGTCTTGCAGGATGGTCGTGCTGTTCTTGCTGTTGTGCTGCAGAGCCTTGTCGGCTGCGCCGGCGATGATGACGTTCTTCACCGTGACGGTCGAACCAGAACCGAGATTGGAAGCTGCGTCTTCACAGACATCTTCCCAGTACACGTTCTGCAGCGTGCAGGAGCCCTTGCAATGCACACCGTCCGAACCATTGGTGCCACCGTAGATGATCACGTCCTTGAGGGTCGCGCCGTCTTCCAGCAGGAAGACCGGGATCTGGCCTTCGTCTTCACAGTTGCCCACCGAGTTCTTCACGCCAACGCGCTGGTTGCCGTAGCTCTTGGTCACGCCAGCGGCGATCGTCGTCGTACCGGAATTCACGACCGAACTCGTTGCCGACGGGATCGTCATGTTGATGGTGCCGCTTGGAGTTGGAGTAGGCGTCGGGGTTGGAGTGGGGGTTGGCGTTGGCGTTGGGGTAGGAGTCGGTGTTGGAGTAGGCGTTGGTGTCGGGGTAGGCGTCGGAGTTGGCGTGCTGCTGGTTGGGCCAACCGAGCACCAAGCCGAGGACGTGAAGGTATTGCTCGGGAAAGCGGAGCTGGAGCAGGCGAAGTTGCCGGTCTTGACGGCATAGACAAACGAGCCGGATTTGCCCAGGGCGACATCATGCGTGCCGCTCATCGTGCAGGTTGCGCCGGTGTTCTGTACGCACTTCGTGTAGCCGGAAGGAGCATCCGTTGCGGCGAATACGCCGCTGGCCATCATTGCGAGAGCTACGCCGGTAAGAGCATTGCGGATCATTATTTTGTGTCTCCTGAGTATTTGCGTTGAGTTCTGTTGTTGTGCTTCTAATGCTTCAACTTGCTCTCTCTTGTATGGACTGCTTTTTCAGCAATCTACGGCCAGATTATAAATTCGTCAGAACTGACATTCAATTAACAAATCGATACATTTGTTATATTTATCACATGACTTTTCAGCGGAGATATGTATTGGCTCCGAACAAACAGGCTCACGCGCTGGAAAGAACCCTCTCTCCGCGGCCCAGGCATGAAAAAGCCCCCTGCAGCAAAGCTGCAGGGGGCCAATGATTGCTACTGGTGCGCCCTGTCGGACGCCCCTGGTTACTATCAGTACGCGGTCACGTCGGAAGTGCTGACGTTACAAACCGAGGTATTCCACTTCTCGCCAATCTTCGGCGATTCGGCGCTACCGTTCTTCTCGATACCCTTGTACTCGACGCAAACTGCCGGGCTGCCGGACTTGTAACCCTTGATCTGCAGCTTGCGGATGGTGACCACGTCGCCGTAGTTGCCGTTTGCACCAGCGATCGAGCCAGCCTTGCCAACCTTCACGTTGTTCAGCGTCAGCTTGCGCGGGCCGCCGTTGTTCGTGCAGTTACCGCAGGAGCGCCAGACCTTGCCGGTGTCGGCAATGTAGGAGTCTTGCAGCACGGTCGTGCTGTTCTTGCTGTTGTGTTGCAGAGCCTTGTCAGATGCGCCAGCGATGATGACGTTCTTCACCGTGACGGTCGAACCAGAACCGAGATTGGAAGCAGCGTCTTCGCAGACGTCTTCCCAGTACACGTTCTGCAGCGTGCAGGAGCCCTTGCAATGCACGCCGTCAGAACCGGCCGTGCCGCCAGCGATGATGACGTCCTTCAGGGTCGCGCCATCTTCCAGCAGGAACACTGGGATCTGGCCTTCATCTTCGCAGTTACCCACCGAGTTCTTCACGCCAACGCGCTGGTTACCGTAGCTCTTGGTCACGCCGGAACCGATCGTCGTCGTGCCGGAGTTCGTCACGGTGGACGTAGCCGACGGGATCGTCATGTTGATCGTGCCGCTCGGA
>NZ_JAYXHS010000001.1:477914-1167013 GCF_036017035.1 Uliginosibacterium silvisoli
CTGGACGGACCAACCGAGCACCATGCCGACTCGGTGTAGCTGTTCGACGGGAAGGCCGAACCGATACATGCGAAGTTACCGGTCTTGGTGGCGTACACGAAGGAGCCTGACTTGCCCAGGGCAACGCTATGCGTGCCGCTCATCGAACAGGTTGCGCCGGTGTTCTGCACGCACTTGGTGTAGCCGGAAGGATAGTCGGTAGCTGCATAGACGCCGCTGGCAATCATTGCGAGGGCTACACCGGTAAGAACGTTGCGAATCATTGTTTGTCTCCTGAACTTGTAAATGAATCTTCTTAACTACTCGTGTGCCACAGGGCTGCAGCGTCTTTACTTTTGATTGTTGTAGGACGAACTCCTACAGCCCCTTTCACCACCGCCTACAGAAATCCGGTAGCGAGGTGCGCAATTTCCATGATTGAGAAAACGAAATCAAGCGAATTTCCACACGCTCTGGAGGGCCAAAAACAGTGCAGCGCAAGGTGATTTGTCAAAAACAACATTAACAACACTGCAGGTTTTTGCTTTATCAAATCAGTCATTTCGCCAGCAGAAAAGCCGGGCGGGTGACTGGTCTCAGCCCAAAGCCGGACGTTTACAGGCTTTCGGTCGTTTGTATGGATTCGAAAGCAACTGACTCAAGGGGTATTGATACGCTTTCTGAATATTTTCCGCTCACAAACTCCAAAGCCTCTGGCGCATCGCAACGCAACATTCCGTCAGTGAAAATTTTTTAGTTGCTTTCAAAAAATAAGTATGTTTCGTGACATTTGACACCCTCCTGACGGCCCCTCCGTCATTGACGCCCCTGCGGCTTTGACTGAACATGCGCGGCTTTCAAATTACCCCGCCCCGCTACCAGCGTTGCGCGACGAGCATTTAATAGAATGAAGACAACTGCCTCCACGAACCTTGATCTGACCATCCAGCGCGCAATCCGCGCATCGGATTTGCCGTCGCGCCAGCAGCTGGTCCGCTGGATCCGCGCTGTCGGCAACGGCCCGGCAGTGCTGACCTTGCGCTTCGTGGACGCAGAGGAAGGCCGTGCCACGAACGCATCCTGGCGCGGTCGTGACTACGCAACCAATGTCTTGTCGTTCGCTTATGAGACAGAGCCCGTCCTGATGGGAGACCTGATGCTGTGCTGGCCAGTGGTCCGGAAAGAAGCCGCGGAACAGGGCAAGAGCGTGGAAGAGCACACGGCCCACCTGGTCGTGCACGGCCTGCTGCACCTCTGCGGCCACGACCATGAAGAGGGAGAAGCGCAAGCCGAGGAGATGGAGTCCATCGAGCGCGAAGTCATGGCGCGCCTGGGTTATGCCGATCCTTATGCAGATGAGCATTGAGGGGGAAGCGCTCCACGCAGCCCCATGAAAAAGCCCCGCCAGCGTTAGCTGACAGGGCCTCAAACCGGATCTGCCCCGCCGGCACCGACAGCGGTGCCACCTGCGGCGGGTCAGAGGGCTCCGATCAATAAGCGGTTACGTCCGATTTGCTCACATCGCAAGATGCCGTGTTCCACTCTTCGCCGATGCTCGACGAGCTGCCGTTGTGGTCGGTCACGCCCTTGTAAGTCACGCAAACCTTCGGGCTGCCAGACTTGTAGCCCTTGATCTGCAGGTTCCGGATCTTCGCCGTATCACCGTAGTTGCTGTTCACACCGACGATGGAGCCGGCTTTTTCGATCTTGGCGCCATTGATCACGATGTGCTTGTTCTTGCCGTTGGCCGTGCAGTCGCCGCAAGAACGCACCAGTTTGCCGATCGAACCCGTGGTGGTGAAATTATTCACCGTGATCGTCCCGTTCGCAGCGTTGTGCTGGAACACCTTGTCGTCAGCATTCTTCGCCGAGCCACCATTGATGGTCAGGCTGCCTGCGCCCGGCATCAGTGTGGCGGCGTCCTCGCAGACTTCGTCCCAGTACACATTGGTCAGCGTGCAGGAGCCTGACAGGCAGTGGATCCCATCTGCTGCGGCACCGGCCTTCAGGTGCACGTTCTTCAGATGCCCGCCAGCGGCGATGCTGAACACGGGCGACTGGCTTTCGCTGCCGCCGTCGCAGGAGGTCCCCACCGTCGCGCCGCCGCAATCCACCGTGCCGGAGATGGTTGCGCCAGCCTTGCATGTACTCGGGGTTGGCGTGGGTGTCGGAGTGGGCGTTGGTGTGGGGGTTGGCGTCGGCGTTGGGGTGGGTGTCGGCGTAGGAGTTGGCGTGCTCGAACCACCTACCGAGCACCAGGCCGAGGCCGGATAGCTGTTCGACGGAAAGGCCGAGCCGATACAGGCGAAGTTGCCCGTCTTGGTGGCATAGACGAACGAACCGGACTTGCCGAGCGCGACACTGTGCGTGCCGCTCATGGAACAGGTTGCGCCGGTGTTCTGCGCGCACTTCGTATAGCCAGAAGGGTAGTCGGTTGCAGCAAAGGCTCCCGTGGCGATCATCGCCAAGGTAACCCCGGTCAAAGCAAAGCGCAGCATTGTGTGTCTCCTGTCATTGGATTTTGTGCTGGAACGCAGAAATGAACGCCGAGGTCTGCCTGCACACCAGAAATGCAAAAGCGTGCGATGTAAGATTTTTTCTTACAAACCTGACTACCCATTTCCGACAAACGCTCGTCACGCGAGATGACGAATCTGGAATTTGGTTCACGAAAAATCTCAAATCAAGGACGATTTTCCGACCCCTTCCTGGCAGTCTGACAAGGCCGTTATTTTCACCAAAAGCGCCATTCCAACACACAGAACGCGCTGCGACGCAACATCCCGAATCCGCGTGCAGAAAGCAAATTTTTGTGGGCATAAAGGCGGTGAGTAGCCCCTTTCCACACGGGCGTTTCGCCTCGAGAGACTTTGCAGCCAGCCGCGTTTCAGCGACAAGACCGGAAGAGCCATTTTTCCGCTCCGCAGCAAGGGACGCTCTTCACGATGACATTTTCCAATCGAAGAAGCGGTTTTCGATTAGTGCTACGTCAGCGCATTTCCTACAACACGCACAGCCATTTGACGCATGGCGCTCTCATCGAATGCATGGCGCCGCGCAAGAAGAAATCTGCAAACTCGGTTATCCTCAACGGCGTACGGGACGAGAGGCGAAACGTGAGCGCCTTGCCAGCAGCCGGCGAGCTGCAGGTATTGTCGACCGATTGGTGCTGACGTTTCTCGTTTCAACCCTGTATTCATGGACCCCTCCAGTAGTCGCCCGAGCTTTCTTGAACGTCTCTCAGCCCTGCTCACCCGTGAGCCGGAAGATCGCGAGGAGCTGATCGAGCTCCTGCACGCCGCTTACGAGCGCAACCTTTTCGATGCCGACGCCCTGTCCATCATCGAAGGGGCCATCACCGCGGCAGACATCCCGGTGCGCGATGTCATGGTGCCGCGCGCGCAAATGGACGTCATCGATGTCGATGCCGACATCAACGACATCCTCGCTTTCTCTGTCGAAACATCCCACTCGCGCTTTCCCGTCATCGGGGAGAACAAGGACGACGTCCTTGGCATCCTCCTCGCCAAGGATCTGCTGCGCGCACCGCAGGACGGCTTCAATCTGCGCAGCATGTTGCGTCCGGCGGTTTTCATCCCGGAATCCAAGCGCCTGAATGTCTTGTTGCGCGAATTCCGCGTCAGCCGCAATCACATGGCAATCATCGTGGACGAATACGGTGGCGTCGCCGGGCTGGTGACCATTGAAGACGTGCTGGAACAACTCGTCGGCGACATCGAAGACGAATACGATTTCGATGAAGATGCCGACAACATACTCGCCGATCAGGCCGGGCGTTTCCGCGTCAAGGCGATCACCGAAATCGAGGACTTCAATGCAGCTTTCGGAGCGGCATTCAGCAGCGAGGAAGCAGACACCGTTGGCGGGCTGATCCTCCAGCATCTCGGACGCCTCCCCAAGCGTGGAGAGATCGTGCAGATGGACGACCTGCGCTTCCAGGTGCTGCGCGCGGACAGCCGCCGCGTGCATACCTTGCTGGTGGATCGCGTTCCGCCTGCGGTGGACGGCTGATCCCGCTTGGCAAATCGGCGTAGGGCGGAACTCCTTCGGACGTTCCGCCCTACTCCAGCAACTGCCTGTACAAAGCCAGCTGCTTGTTCGCCATCTCCTCCAGTGACAGATGATTGACGGCCTCGCGCGCCGAGGCACGCAATGCCTCAACCTGCTTAGCATCGCAGGCTTGTGACAGCAGATGGGCCAGGCCATCGGCAATGCTGCTGACATCCAGCGCATCGACGGCCACACCACAATCGCGACGACGGATCAGTTCTGCCGCGCCGCAGCTCGTCGAAGTCAGCAGGGGCAAGCCGCTCGCCAGCGCCTCCATGGCGGCATTCGGCATCGGGTCGTAAAGCGTTGGCAGGGCGAACACGTCGGCAGCGCCGAGATAGCGCGCAACGTCCTGCTGCGGCCCCTGAAAGTGAGCACGCGCAGCGACACCCAGTCTCTGCGCGAGCCCCTGGAATTTCTTCTCCGCCTTGTCCTTCCCGACGATCACCAGGTGCGCGCTGGCAAGCTCGGGGCGCGCCAGCGCATGCAGCAGCGGGCCGACGCCCTTGCGCTCATAACCCGACCCCACGAAGAGGATGATGGGCACGCTGTCCGCCAGCCCCAGTTCGCCGCGCAGCGCTGCTCGGTTACGCGCACGCAGGCCGAGATGGAAGCGCTCCAGGTCGACGCCGTTGTGCAGCACATGCAGGCGGCTGGCGAGCTTCGGGTAACGCCGCGCCAGATCCTCGCGCACCATCACGGAATTGCAGATCACCGCGCGCAGCTTCTTGCTGCGGAACATCTCGTCCTCGGCCGCCAGCGTGTAGCGATGCCATGGCGATATCGACTGTCCCCAGCGCGCCAGCGCGCCGAGCGTGCGCGCGCGCAACGACAGCCAGGTGGCATGCACGCCATCACCCGCGCGGAAAATATCGCAACCCGGTATGCGCTCATGACTTTGCACGAGGTCGAACTTCTCGCGCAGCATGAGTTGCTGCACGCCCTGCGCGAAGGCCTTGTCGCGCCATAGACGACCGATGTGAAACGGGTTGCAGGTGAGCAGGCGCCATTTCTTGCCTGACGCCTGAGTCTCATTTTCCTTGCCCGCAGCCCACTCGCGCGCGATCAAGGTCACGTCGATCTCGTTGCCTTCGAGCGCGGCAAGCGTGCGTTCAACGAAACGCTCGGCGCCACCGAAGGGGTTGTAGCGACTGCGCACGATGGCCAGGCGGATCTTCTTCGCCTTGAGTTTGACGACCGGCTGTGCAGCGCCGCTCATGCACGCCCCGCGAGTACGCGATCGACGGCGGCGAGCACGCGATCCGCCGGTAACGTCGTCAGGCACTCCGACACCTTGCCGCCGCCACAGCCATCCTGACCGCAGGGGCGACAGGGATGGTTACTGGTGACAATTTCGGAGGGCACCATCCACGGCCCCCACTCCTTGTCACCGGAAGGGCCGAACAAGGCCACGCAAGGTGTGCCGACTGCAGCTGAGATATGCATCGGCGCCGAATCCACGCCGATAAAGATCTTCGCACGCATGGTCAGCGCAGCCAGTTCCTTGAGCGAAAACTGGCCGGAAAGATTGACCGCACGCTCGCCCACATTCGCCTGCGTGAGGATGGCGTCGACCATCTTCTTCTCGCGCTCGTCCGGCGCAGCCGTCAACACGATGGTCTCGCCACGGGCCGCCAGCGCGGCCAGCAACTGCGCGCACTGCTCGATCGGCCAGCACTTGAAGAACCAGCGCGAGGCCGGATGGAACTGGATGAAATTACCCGCGCTCAGGCCCAGCTCGGCAAGGCGTGCATCGACGCGGGTTTGCGCCGCAACGCCCGGCACGAGGCTGAGTCTGCGTGCCTCCTGCTCGGGCTGGATGCCCAGGCGGCGCAAGGCGTCGAGATGCGTGTCAACTGTGTGGCGACGACCACCGCCCACCGTCTTGTAGAGATGCGTAAACGACTTCTTCCACCACTTGGCAGGCTTGCTGCGCTGGGGCGCCACCGACCAGCGCGGACCAAGCAGACGCGCCAGCCAGGCACCGCGCGGGTGGTCCGTCAGGTGAATGACGATGTCGTACTTGCGCGCGCGCAACTTCGAGAACGCGCCCCACTCACCAGCGAGCTGGGCGGCGACGCCCTGTTTTTTCCAGTTGCGGTCCAACGTATGCAGTTGGGCCAGCGCGGCATGCTCCGACAGCATCGCCGCCGTGTCGGCAAACACCAGCGCGTCAATTTCGCATTGAGGCGCCGCTGCCTTGAGCGCCGACAGCACCGGCGAGGCCAGCAGCACGTCGCCGTGATGGCGCAGTTTGATGACCAGCGCGCGCTTCAGCGCAGCGGGATCGATGGCGTCTGGCAGGTAGCTCTGGGACTCAACAGGCATGTATCGGAAAGCGGGCTCGGAACGTGTGAGCCGGATTGTCTACGATTTCACGTCGAAGCGCGCATCAAAGCACTGCACGCCCTCGGCGAGCCAGCGCCCACCCTCCTCGCGCAACACGCTCAGGCTGCCCTGCGCCAGCACCTGCCCCAGCCAGGCCTCGCGCGGCAGCCCCAACAGACTGCCGCGGATGGCTCGCAAGGGGCCGCCATGCGACACGATGATGGCGTCACGGCCGCCATCAAGAATATCCCTCAGCGCCGCCAGTACGCGCGCAAACACCTCGTTGCCGGACTCGCCACCCGGCGCGCGGAAACCGAGTGGATCGGCTCCCCATGCGTCGAGCTGCTGACGCGGAATATCGTCAAAGCGGCGCATTTCCCATTCGCCGAAGTCCATCTCGGCCAGTCGGGGATCGATCACCGGAGACGTTGCGAGGGCCTGCGCCAGCAACAGGCAACGAGACAAGGGGCTGGCGAAGACCGGCAACTGCTGCGGCAACACTGCCGCCAGCCACGACGCGTACGGCATCACCGGCCCGGACAGCGCCACGTCGCTGCGGCCATAGCAGACGCCCGCCGGCACTGCGACCGCCGCGTGGCGCACGAGGTAAATCTTGCGACTCATCGCACTGGCAGGTGCGCGCACAACACGAGATAGCAAGCCAGCTCGGCGAACTGCTGCGTGGCGCCCAATGTGTCCCCGGTGTAACCGCCCAGCCGGCGACGTAACAAGCGGGCCCACCAGGCCGTGACAAGCAGCGCGGCCAGCAACAAGACTCCGGCGCGAGGAAGGCTCAGCACGCCCCCCGCCACTGCCAGCGCCAGCGGAGCCAGCCCAGTCAGCGCCCCCACCAGCAGCTCCGTCGCGCCGACACCTTGTGCCACCGGCTTGGCGCGACTCCCTTCGTCATCCCGCACGTAAGGCAGCGCGCACATCACGACGAGCGCCGCCACACGCGACAGCGGGTGTGCAACCAGCAACGCGACGCACGCAAGCCAGCCCTGTGTCGCCAACACATCCAGCGCGACGAACTTGGTCAGCAGCGCCATACCGAGCACGACGGCGCCATAGGTACCGATGCGCGAGTCCTTCATGATGCGCAGCACATCCTCGCGCTGCCAGCCGCCCCCCAGGCCGTCTGCCGAGTCGGCCAGCCCGTCTTCATGGAAGGCACCCGTCAGTCGCAGTGAAGCCGCCATCGACAGCAGGACGGCGAGCGAAGCTGGCAGCGCCGCCATCGCCAGCCACAGCACCAGCGCCGAGATGCCTGCCACGACAAGCCCTGCGAGCGGGAAGTAACGCGCGGCGCGATTCAGCTCGTCCGGCGCCCACCCCACCCACGCAGGTACCGGAATGCGTGTGAAGTAGCCCAGCGCGAGGAAGAAGCGGCGCAGTTCGGTCACGACATCAGGTCGACTTGTTGCTCACGCCTGCATCGGCGAAGCCCGCCATCTCGTTCATCAGCGCCAGCGCAGAACGAATCAGGGGGAAGGCCAGAGCGGCGCCCGTGCCTTCGCCCAGACGCAGCTCGAGCTCGAGCAGGGGCTGCACGCCGAGATATGCCATTTGCCTGCGATGACCCGGCTCGGCAGAGCAATGCGCGAACACGCAGTAATCCAGCACGGCAGGGTGCAGGGCGTGCGCGACCAGCAAGGCCGCATTGGTGATGAATCCATCCACCACGATCAGCATGCCCAGTTCGGCTGCAGCGAGAAAGGCGCCCGTCATCATGGCGATCTCGAATCCGCCGAACTCGGCCAGTACATCGAGCGGCGACAGTGAGCGCCCGGCAACGCGCGCAACCGCCTGCGACAGGAGTTCGCGCTTGCGCGCGACGCCTGCATCGTCCAGCCCCGTACCGGGCCCTACGACATCGGCCAGCGGAATATCGGCCAGTGCGTGCGTGATCAGACTGGCGGACGCGGTATTGCCGATCCCCATCTCGCCGAAGCCGATGGCATTGCACCCTGCCCCGTGCCACTTGTGGACCAGTTCGGCGCCCGCGGAGATGGCCGCTTCACGCTGCGTCGCCGTCATCGCGGCCTCTTCGATGAAGTTTGCCGTGCCGCGCGCGACTTTTGCGTCGATGAACTCGACCTCGCTACGGTCGGGGCCGAAGCAACTGCTGGCCACCCCTGCATCGACCACGCTCATTGCCAGTCCGGACTGGTGCGCCAACACATTGATCGCCGCGCCGCCGGCACGGAAGTTCG
This sequence comes from Uliginosibacterium silvisoli, assembly GCF_036017035.1. NCBI lineage: Bacteria > Pseudomonadati > Pseudomonadota > Betaproteobacteria > Rhodocyclales > Zoogloeaceae > Uliginosibacterium > Uliginosibacterium silvisoli. The sequence continues at coordinate 486,506 of NZ_JAYXHS010000001.1, forward strand.
CCACCATCTGTACCGTCACTGCCTGCGGAAAAGCCGACACGCCCGCATTCGCCGCCCCGTGATCGCCAGCGAAAACAACGATGCGCGGCGACTTCAATTCGGGCCGTTCGCGTCGCTGGATCAGGGCGACCTGCAAGGCCAGCCTCTCGAGCCGACCAAGACTGCCCTGCGGTTTGGTCCGGCTATCGAGACGGGCCTGTACCGTCGCGGCGAGCGTGCGGTCCAAGGGATGGATCGAAAATTTCAACGTCATTTCTCCTGATTCACCACGGGCGATGAACGCCAGCGCGGGTTGCACAATCCATTCAGCACGGAGTCCTGCCAGACGCCATCCAGGCAGATGTAGTCGCGCGCCAGCCCCTCGCGCACGAAGCCCTGCTTTGCCAGTACCCGCGCACTGGCCATGTTCTCCGGGCGGTGCGTCGCCTCCACACGATGCAGGTTGAGCACGTCGAATGCGTGAGCCAGTGCTGCCACCAGGGCCTCGCTCATGAGGCCCTGACCTTCGTGTGCAGCGTCGAGCCCGTAGCCCAGGAATCCGGCATGCCGCACACCGCGCTGGATGGCTGATATCACGACATGACCAATCACTGCCTGCGGCTCGTCGCGCAGGCGCATCACCCAGCGACAGGAGGCACCGCTGTCGACGTCGCGCAACATCGTCTCGACACGCGCGTCAAACGCTGCGGGCAGGAAGTCCTCGTCTGTACGCAGCGGCCCATGCGGGGCAAAGCGCTCGCGGTTACGCAGTTCGTAATCGCGAAATACGCTGGCATCCTCCCGCCGCAGGCTTCGCAGGACAAGGCGCGCCGTCAGCAGGGTTTCGATTACAGCGTTCTCACTCATGCGCTTATATTCCTATGGCATCCGGCAGATTATCGTGGAGCGCGAATATATCCGATTGCGTACGCAATGCGTCAACCACGACAGACAAAGGATCGGCCAGCACATCCGGAAAGTCTCTTTCGTGCGCATCCTGCAACGCGAAAGCCAGTTGCTCGATGGGCGGCGCGAACACCGCGTGGACGCCTGGCTTGTTGCCGCGCGCGTCGACACGGAACCAGCCGTGCCGAGGCAACAAGACTGCATTGAGCCCATGCAGGCAGTACGGTTCGCCTTGCTCACCGCTGGAGAGGCGTTGGTAGCACAAGCCGGTCGGAATGCCATTGGCACGCAGGAGTGCGGCAAGCAGGTGACTCTTGGCATAGCAGTAGCCATAGCCACTTCTCAGCACTTCGGATGCCCGCAACGTCAGCGGCCCCTGCCGTGCGTCCCAGCTGTGTGCAATCCGGTCGCGCACCCATTCAAAGCTCGCAGCTATCAGTTGATGGCTGTCTGCGTGGTCACGACGCAACTGAGCCGCCAGGTCCTGAATGGCAGAGTCGTGAAAATCAATAATGTCGGAGGCATCAAGATAGGCCTCGATGCGCGGATCGCGTTGCTTCAGCTGCATGCTGCGTCCTTCAACTTCAGAGGCAGTCCAGCCGCTACCAGCGTCACGCGTTGGGCAAGCATCGCCACGCGCTGATTCAGCCGCCCCTGCTCGTCGCGGAAGCTGCGTGCCAGCGCATTCTCCGGCACGATGCTCCAGCCCACCTCGTTCGACACCATCACCAGATCACCCTGCGCCGTACTGATGGCATCGCACAGCGCATGCACGCGACGCTCCAGCTGCTCAGCTTGGGTGCACAAGACATTCGACAGCCACAAGGTCAGGCAATCAACGAGCACGAAGCGGCCCGCCGTGCAGGCCTTGATGATTGCCTCGGGCAGATCCGAGGCCGCCTCGATGACTTGCCAATGGGAAGGCCGCTCCGCGCGATGCAGGGCGACGCGCGCCGCCATCTCGGCATCGAAGATCTCTGCGGTGACGATCAGCGTGACATCACCGGCATGCGCTTCGGCCAGCCCTTGTGCGAATCGGCTCTTCCCCGAGCGCGCGCCACCAATGACGAGGTGCGCGCTCACTTGAACTTCCGCGCTTCGTCCAGCGCCGTACAGACCGCCTGCGCCGCATCAAGAATACGCGGCCCATGGCGGCTGATCTGGTCGCCCGGGATCAGCCAGATCTGCTTGTTGCGCACCGCCTTCATGCCTGTGAATTCGTTCCACGACTTCACGTTGACGGCGTCCGGGTCGCGCACTGCGCCCCCATCACCATACCCAAGGCGCGAGGCCATGATGACGTCCGGGTCGATCGCCACGACACTCTCTGTCGACAGGCGCGGCACCAGCATCGGCTCCTTGCCGAACACATTGCGCCCCCCGCACAGGCGGATCACGTCAGAGATGATCTGCTCGTCATTCATGGTCATCAGCGGTTTGCCGGAGATCTGGTAGAACACATTGATCGGTCCGCGATTGCTGTACTGCGTGCGCAGGGCCGCATGCCGATTGCGGAAGCGCTGTGCAGCCTCCTGCGCGACCTTGTCAGTGCCAACGAGTTGGCCAAGACGCTCCAGCACGCCGGGGATGTCGGCGATGGTATGCGGCTCGACGTAGAACAGCGGGATGCCGAGCGCGCCAACACGCTCGATCTCGCGCAGCGCATTGCCGTGATACCAGACCAGCACCACGTCGGGCTTGAGCGCGGCGATGCGCTCCAGATCGAGCTTCTGGTTGCTGCCGACACGCTCCACCTTCTGGGCGGCTGGCGGATAGTTGCTGTACTCCACGGTACCGATCAGCTTGTCACCGCCACCTGCTTCGTAAAGCATTTCCGTGAGGCTGGGCGCGAGTGTCATCACGCGCATGGCTGGACGCGGCAGGTCGAGCGTGCGGCCGGCGTCGTCCTTGACGGGGGCGGCGTATGCGGCGCTTGTGAAGAACACACAGACGACGGTCAAGAAGACGTGAAATGCTTTTTGTTGCAAGAGGTTCTCCTGATGAATCTGATATTCGAAAGTTTGGTCGGGCGCTACCATTTCCCCTCTCCCGCCCGACCGGGCTCGCCCCTCTCAGGGGAGCGAACTGCAACGTGCATTACGCGAGCGAGACGTGCCGGTGCAACGAAAACCGGCAGGCCTCAGCCATTCCCTCTTCCCGGAGAGAGGGTGGCTCGTCAGGGCCGGGAGAGGAGAGATGCCACAATTCACAACACCCCTCACACCCCGTCCCCCAGATCAATCCTGAACCACCGCGCCACACCCTCTTCAATGATGCTCACCGGCACGCCATAAGCCGCCGTCAGCGCATCCACTGTCAGCACCTCTTCACGCCTGCCCCACTTCGCACCGCCCCTGCCGTCAAGCAGCAGCGCATGCGTCGCCAGCGTCCATGCAAGATTCAGATCGTGCACCGCAGCCAGCACGGTGCCGCCATCCTGCGACCATGTCTTCAGCAGTCGCTGCAAGACAGCTTGATGCGACCAGTCCAGATGCGAAGTCGGCTCATCGAGCAGTAACAGCGGCGCAGCCTGCGCACACGCCGTCGCCAACGCCACGCGCTGGCGCTCGCCACCCGACAGCGTACGCACATCGGTGTCGGCGAGATGCGCGACATCCAGCTTGCCCAACCACGTACGGGCAATCTGCTCAACCTTGTCCGCGGCAAGCTCGGGCTGCGTCGCGAGCACGGAACACGCCACGGTTTCCCAAGCACTCACCGGAAAGGGGTCGAGCCAGAACTGCGGGCACCAGGCGCGCGTCTTCGCCAGCGCCTCGCTCCGCCATTCAGACAGTACCGAACCACCGAGTCTGATGCTGCCGGTGGCGGGCTGGACCAGCCCGGCAATGCTCATCAGCAAGGTCGACTTGCCCGCACCATTCGGGCCGAGCAGAACCCAGCGCTCGCCAGCTGCAATCGTCAGATCGAGATCGCGGCACAGCACGCGTCCGTCGGGGCTGGCGCCCGCACGCAAGGAGAGATTCTGTAGCTGCACAGGCAAGGCGTTCATGCTCGCCTCCGCAACAAGAGCATCAGAAACAAGGGCACGCCAAAGCCTGCCGACACAACCCCTACCGGCAACTGTGCGGGCGCAATGACAACGCGTGCGAAGGTATCGGCCAGCACCAGGAAGACGCCACCAAACAGCGCCGAGAATGGCAACAGCATGCGCGCATTGCGCAGCCCCGTCAGACGCACCACGTGTGGCCCGACCAGGCCGACGAAACCGATGCTGCCCGCCGTCGCGACGGCCACGCCGGTCGCAATGCAGGCGGCAAGAATCGCCAGGCGACGCCGCTTCGCCACGGGTACGCCTAGCGTCCACGCCCAGGCATCGCCGCGCGCCAGCCAGTCCAGCTGCCGGGCCTGCGGCCAGGAGATCGCGAACGTGATCGCCAGCGCGCCCCACACCGGCCACCACATCGAGGCACCATTCAGATCGCCGAGCAGCCAGAAGACGATGTTGCGCAGCTGTGCGTCATTGGCCATCGCCAACATGAAGGAGACGCAAGCGCCGCAGGCTGCACCTATCATCACGCCGACCAGCAGCACGACCACCGTGCCCGGCTGTGCGCTCGGCGACAGCCCGCGCCCCATGCTGCGCCAGGTCAGCGAGAAGACCAGCGTCATGCTGGCAAGTGCGCCGAACATCGCGCCGACCTCCGGCCCCAGCCAGAAGCCAGCGGGCAGGAGCAACAAGGCAAGCAAGGCACCTACTGACGCCCCGCTGGTCACGCCCAGCACATGCGGATCACCCAGCGGGTTGCGCGTCACCAGCTGGATCAGTGCACCAGACAGGGCCAGTGCGGCGCCCGTGCCAAATGCGGCCAGCACGCGCGGCACGCGGATCAGCCACAGGATGTCGCCCTTCGGCCAGCCCCAGCCCGAAGAGCCGCTGAGCAGGCCGATCAGGATGGCAGCGGGGACGAGCAGTGCGGCAAGCAAACCGGCCAGCGCGAGCGGAGGCGGCTTGAGCCTCACGCGCTGCGCTCCACTCTCTTCTCCAGGATGGCCATCAGCTTCTGCGTGTCCATGTGTTCGCCCACCATGTCAGCAAGGCACTCGATGCTGCGCTCGCGCATCAACGCGATGTCCGGTGAGCGTGGCGCTGCCAGGCCCGCCCAGGCCAGCAAGGCATCACAAGCGGCCGGTGAATCGAACAGGCCATGCAGATAGGTGCCGAGCACCAGGTTGTCAGCGCTGATGGCGCCATCCGGCACGCCATCGAGATGCAGGGCCGGGTTGTCCAGCGCCGCGCCTTGGGTCACACCTGCGTGAATCTCGTAGCCTGCAACGGGAATGTCGTCGTACAGGTCTTGCGGCGTCGTGCCCTCACCCATCGGCGCCAGGGGCAGGAGCAAGGGATCCGGCCGGCCATGTGCCAGATGCTGGCTCAGCACGCCTTGCACGTTGCGCAACTGCTTCCCGGCTTGCAGCTCGGTGGTCACGTCGAGCCAGCCCAGGCCCACTGCGGTGCCGGGCGTGCCTTCCAGCCCCAGAGGATCGCTGATCTCGCGCCCCAGCATCTGGAAGCCGCCGCAGATACCGATCAGCTTTCCGCCGTAGCGCAGATGGCGCGCAATCGCTGCGTCCCAGCCCTGCTGCTTGAGGAAGGCCAGATCGGCACGCACGGCTTTCGAACCAGGCAGGATGATGAGGTCGGCGGGCGGAATGTCTTCGTCCGGCCCGATGAAGCGGAAGTCCACCTGCGGGTGCTGGCGCAGCGTGTCGAAGTCGGTGTGATTCGAGATGCGCGGAGTGACCGGCGCGATCACACGCAAGCGCGTACCCGCGCGCGCGGCCCCCGCGACGTCGCGCACCGCTTCGCGACTGATTCCGTCCTCGGCCTCGAGCTGCAGGCCGTACAGGTACGGCAACACGCCCAGCACCGGCTTGCCGGTGCGCGCCTCCAGCCAGTCGAGGCCGCTCTGCAGCAACGCAATATCACCACGGAAGCGATTGATCACGAAGCCCTTCACGCGCGCCTGCTCGCTTTCGCTGAGCAAGGCCAGCGTGCCGACGAGGTGCGCGAAGACGCCGCCACGATCGATATCGGCAACGATGATCACCGGGCAATCGACAGCCTCCGCGAAGCCCATATTGGCAATGTCATTGCTGCGCAGATTGATCTCCGCCGGCGAACCCGCCCCTTCGACGATCACGTACTCGTACTGCTCGCCCAGACGCGCGAAAGACTCGAGCACGGCGGCCTTCGCCGTCGCCTTGTAGGCGTGATAGTCGAGCGCATCCATATTGCCGATGGCATGGCCCTGGATGATGACCTGCGCACCGACATCGGTATTCGGCTTGAGCAACACCGGATTCATGTCGGTATGGGGCGCGATGCGACAGGCCATGGCTTGTGCGGCTTGCGCACGGCCGATCTCGCCGCCGTCGCTCGTGACGGCAGAGTTCAGTGCCATGTTCTGCGGCTTGAACGGTGCGACACTGCCGCCCTGGCGCACAAGCCAGCGACATATTGCCGTCACCAGCGTGCTCTTGCCCGCATCCGAGGTGCAGCCCTGCACCATCAGGACCTTTGCCGACTGCGATGGTCTTTGCGTCGTCTGACTCATGACAAACTCCCTGCCTGCTCGAGCGCCTTGTCCAGCTTGATCCATGCGGCCTCGCTACCAGGCAGGCCAAAACGCACACCCTCGCCAAAGCCTCTGACCAGCACAGCCTGTTTTGCCAGTGCGTCGTACAAGCTCGCGGCATGCACGGTCGGCACCCAGCGAAACAGCGCACAACCCGTCGGCGTATGCCACCCGTGCTTGTCCAGCAAGGCAGTCAGCCGTGCACTGTCTCGCTGCAAGCGCTGCACCGTCGCCTCGCGCCAGGGCAGATCGACCAGAGCACGTTGCGCGATCCAGCGTGCCGGATGGCTGACATGCCATGGGCCCAGCTCCACGCGCAGGGCATCCAGCAGGCTTTGCTCGGCCAACACGAAACCCATGCGCAAGCCGGCCAGCCCCCAGAATTTTCCGAGCGACCGCAAGACGATGAGCCCCGCCCTAGGCACCGCACCCGCAATGCTGGATGCCGGCGTCGCCTCGATGAACGCCTCGTCCACGACCAACCAGCCATCACGCGCAGCCAGACGCTTGTTCCAGTCGAACAGGCGCTCGGGAGCCATCAGATCACCGGTCGGATTATTCGGATTCACCACCACCAGCACATCGACCTCGTCGAGCGCGGTTTCCACGTCGGCAAGCGCGATCTCGCGCACCTTGTGGCCGGCAGCGAGCCAGGCATGCACATGCTCAGCATAGGTCGGTGACACGACGCCAACGCGACAGGCAGGACGCAGGCGTGGCAAGAGCTGTATCGCAGCTTGCGTACCCGCAACCGGCAGCACGGCAGTCGTGCCAAAACTCGCGACCATCGCCATGTACAGGCCATCCTCATCTTCAGGCAAGCGCTGCCACACTTCCACCGGGATGGCGGGCACCGGCCAGCCCTGGGGGTTGATGCCGGTCGACAGGTCGAGCCAGTGCCGTGCGGCGATGCGGTATTCGTGCGCAACGGCACGTACGCGCCCACCATGCTGATGTCCTGCTGGATAAGGTGAATTGTCAGACATGAGCCGCTTTCAAATAACTTTCAGACCGAGCGCTGCGCATATGAGCACGCACCAGAGCAACTGGGTAGACCGCACCAGGCGAATCGCGCGCTCGATATCGCTCGCCACGGGTCGCGCGCCACAGCCCAGCAACGGGCGCGCCTCCCATGCGCCGTGATAGCGAGCCGGCCCGCCGAGCCGCACACCAAGCGCGCCGGCGCCCGCCGCCATGACGGGGCCGGCGTTCGGGCTATCCCATGCGGCTGCCTGGCTACGCCAACATCCGAGCGCCTGGCGAAACTCCCCCAGCAGAGCGTATGACAAGGCCGTCAGGCGCGCCGGCACATAGTTGAGCGCATCGTCGAAGCGCGCCGCCGCCCAACCGAAATACAGGAAACGCGGCGTACGGTAGCCCCACATCGCGTCCAGCGTGTTGGCAAGGCGGAACAGCACAGCCCCCGGCCCCCCAAGGAGCGCAAACCAGAACAATGCGCCGAAGACCGCATCGTTGCCATTCTCCAGCACCGACTCCAGCGTCGCCGCAGCCACCCCCTGTGTGTCGAGCCCGCTTGTATCGCGACTGACAATGCGTGACAGCGCCGCACGCGCCGCAGCAAGCTCGCCCGACGCCAGCGGGATTGCGATGGCCCGCGCATGTTCTCCCAGGCTGCGAGCACCCAGCGCTACATACAGCAACACCGCATCCGCCAGCCACCCCAGCGGCACACGCGCCAGCCACCAGGCCATCGCCACGAAAGGCGCAATGGCCAGCAGCAAGGCCAGTACGCCACACGCGCGCGCCAGCAGTGGTCGCACGACGCGATTCAACCTGCGCTCCAGCCCGGCTGCATATTTCCCGAAAAACACCAGCGGATGCGCACGGCGCGGCTCACCCAGTACGGCATCGAGCAGACAACCGAGAATGAGCGCGACTGCGGCAGTCATGCACCGAACAATGCTGCGACGGCCGACGGGTTCGACGCGAAGTAGAGATGGATGTAGCTGGCCGTCAGCCTTCCTTGTCGATACACGGGCTCGCGGGTCGGGCCATCGTTTGGATTGGTGGCACGCGCAATCGGTTGCAGCGCCGTGTCCAGCGTCGAGTAGTGAAAACTGTGCCCGCGCAGCGTGCCTTCCGGCAAGTCGATTGCCTGCATGCCCAAGGCCGCAAAACGCTTCTGCATGCGCACATGGCCGGGGAGCAAGCCAAAGCCTGCATGCCGGGTCCCATCCGTCAGCTCGACATCCTCGAACAGACTCATCATGCCGCCACACTCGGCCAGCAAGGGTTTGCCGGAAGCGTGATGTGCGTGCAATGCATTTCGCATGGCTGCATTGCTGGCCAGCTTTGACACATGCAACTCGGGGTAGCCGCCGGGCAACCACACCGCATCACACGCGGGAAGCACGACGTCGTTCAGCGGCGAGAAGAACACGCATTGCGCACCGAGTGCTGCCAGCGTGTCGAGATTCGCCGGATAGGTGAACGCGAAGGCTTCATCGCGTGCGATGGCAATCGTCCTGCCATGTAACGAAGCTGCGGGCACTTGCGCGGCAGCCAGGCTCTCGAATGCGACCACGGGCAGCTCAGTGCCGAACCATTGAAGCGCGGCAGCAGCGCGGTCGAGGCGCACTCCGATGTCGGCCAGCTCGCTCGCCGCAACGAGTCCAAGATGACGTTCGGGCAGTGATAGCGCTGCGTCACGTGGCAGCCATCCCACGGCAGGGATATCGGCAGGCAGGGACTCGAAAAGCATGTCTGCGTGCCGCTGGCTGCCAACGCGATTGGCGATCACGCCTGCAAAAGACAAGCCTGCACGGAAGTGCTTGAGCCCATGCGCGAGCGCACCGAAGGTCTGTGCCATCGCGCTGCCATCCATCACGGCCAGCACAGGCAGACCCAGGCGTTGCGCGAGATCGGCGCTCGACGGCGCGCCATCGAACAGGCCCATTACGCCTTCGACAAGAATCAGGTCGGCCTCGCGCGCAGCCTGGGCGAGCAGAGCCCGGCAATGCGCCTCCCCTCCCATGAACAGATCGAGCTGATACACCGGCGCCCCGCTGGCCTGCGCAAGAATCGTGGGGTCGAGAAAGTCCGGGCCTGTCTTGAACACACGTACGCGTTCGCCACGCGCCCGTGCCTGCCGCGCCAGCGCTGCAGTGACCGTGGTCTTGCCCTGGCCTGAAGCCGGCGCGGCAATCAACACCGCGCGACAAGCGTTCTGCTTGCTGTCGGAGAGCCCGCTCATTGAAGGACGCACTGCGTCAGGCGCCAGGCGAATCGCTCCAGAGCGGACTGCGCGCACATTGCGAGGAAGTACGATGATGCCATAAGCATTGTGACGACGCCCTCTACCACTCGATGCCCGGCATCGCCTTCACGCCGGCGTGATAGGCATGCTTCTTCAGGCTCATGTCCGTAACGGTGTCGGCCTCCTCAATCAGACCATCCGGTGCGGCACGACCGGTCACGATCACGTGCTGCATCCACGGCCGCTCGCCAAACACCGGTACAACCTCCTCCAGCGTCAGCCAGCCGTACTTCAATGTGTAGGTGAATTCGTCGAGGATCAGCAGATCGATCTTTTCATCTCGCAGGTAGGCGCTGGCCTGGTCCCAGGCTGCGCGGGCCGTCGCCTTGTCCTTGGCATCGTCCTGCGTCTCCCACGTAAAACCATCGCCCATCACGTGCCAGCGCACGTCGGGATGGGTGCGGAAGAAAGCTTCCTCGCCCGTGTCCGAGCGATTCTTGATGAACTGGATCACCGCGCACTGCATGCCATGCCCCAACGCGCGCGCCAAGACGCCAAACGCCGCGCTGCTCTTGCCCTTGCCAGTACCGGTGTTGATCAGGAACAGGCCGCGCTCTTCGCTGGCGGCCTCAATGGATTTGTCGATGACTGCCTTCTTGCGCTGCATGCGCGCCTTGTGTCGCGCTTCGCGCTCCACGTTACTGGACATATCGCTGGACATCCCGACCTCCTTCAAGACGAGCTGCGCACAGACGCGTGAACGTCCGTGCGCAAAGCCCGGTTACTTGGGCTGATAGCGCAACGTCAGGAAGACGCCCGCACCCGGTTGATTGTAGAGATAGGCCGTCTGGTACTGCTTGTCGAAGACATTCTCGCCACGCACCTGCACACGCCAGTCCTTGGCAAAGCGATAATCAGCGCGCAGATCCCAGGTGCTATAGCCGCCCAGATGCGTCTTGTTGGCGGCGTCATCGAAGCGCTCGCCCACACCAACCCACGACGTACCCACGCTCCAGGCACCGATATCCTGATCCACGTCTACGCGGGCAGTCTGGCGCGGACGGCGTGCCAGCACATTGCCGTCTGTTGCCGTGCCGGAACGATCCTCCGGATTCTGGATCGTCGCGTTGGCGGCTACGCTGGTCTGGCCCCACTTCTGCGAAGCGGAAAGTTCGACGCCGCGAATGACCGCACGCGAAATGTTCTCCGCCAGGAAGGTCGACGGGTTGCTGGCGATCAGGTTGTCAACGTGGTTATCGAACATGCTGATCTGCCACGACCCGTTGCCCACCTCGCCCTTGAGATCCAGCTCGCGATTGCGCGACGTCTCGGGGTTCAAGCCAGGCGTGCCGTAGTTGGGAAAATACAGCTGGTTGAAGGTCGGAGCCTTGAAGGCCGTGGCGTACGAAGCGCTGACGCGGAACCAGCGCGAGAAGGCATACCCGGCGGCGATGCCACCTGTGTTGTGCGAACCGAACTGCTCGTTGTCGTCATAGCGGCCGGACAGCTCCGCATTGAACCCGCCTGCATCGAGCAGGTACTGCCCGAAGACGGCATTGTTGGAGCGCTTGGTGACCGAGTAGATGGTGTTTGACAGCACTTCGTCACGCATCAGGTCGACGCCGGCAACGATCTGATTGCCCTTGGCAATCGTAATGTCGTTCTGCCAGGTCGCCATGTTGCGACGTGTCGTGAACCGCGACTTGAATACCTCACCCAGATAGTTGCGCGAATCGTCGGTCGTCTGGCCGAGGCGCAGACTGGACAGCCAGGCATCCACAGGCGTGAAGTTAACCACCCCGCCAAACAACTGCTGACGGCCGTCCGTGATGTTCTGCGACGAGCCATCGAACTCGTTGCGGGTATCCGCCTGCAGGGCAATCAGCTCACCGCTGAACATCTCGCCGGCACGCATGCCTGCATGCAGATTGAATGCCGTGTTCTCGTAACCGTCGCGGTCCGGCTCATCGTTGAAACACCCCTTGGACTTGTTGCCCTCGCAGGCATTGATGCCGCGGGTGTTGTTTCGCTGCACCCCTGCATAAGCCCACAGATCCTTGTCACCGACACCCGCTTGCGCAGAGGCGCCAAAGGTATGCCGGCTACCCCCCGTCACGGCGAAGCCAGGCGCCTGTGCGCCCTTGCGCGTGAAGATCTGCAGCACGCCGCCGATTGCCTCGGAACCCCATACGCTCGCGCGCGGGCCGCGCACCAGTTCGATTCGCTCGACCTGATCGATCGGGATGTCCTGCAACGAAGCACCGCCACTGGTGGCCGAGCCGACCTTGAAGCCGTCGATCAGCACCAGCACATGATCCGAATTCGTGCCGCGCACAAACAGGGAGGTCTGCTTGCCCGGGCCACCGTTGTTAACGAAAGTCACGCCGGGCATGCCGCGCAACACGTCCGGAACGGACTGCGCCTGCAAGCGCTCGATGTCCTTGCGCGTGATGACGGTGACTGGCGCCAGCGTTTCATCGACGGTACGTGCCACGCGATTGGCCGTCACCACAGTCGTCGGCGCTTCAGGCTCGGCCTGTTGTTGTGCGAACAGCACAGGGGATGCGCCCAGCAGCAAGGCTGCAGGCAGGAGATTGTATTTCTTCAAGATTGACTCCGTCCGTGCCGCCCGCACGGAATATGACAAATGGGCAGCGCGCAAGGAGTGGGAGGAGACAGAGCAAAACCGGCAAGGCATGCAAGGTCCGCATCGCCCACCGCAATGCACCACGTTGAACGCCAGGCCGGTCTCCGGGCTCACGAGCGGTAGTTGTCGACGACAACCATCCTGATGCAGCACCTTCCCATACCGGGGGTACAGTGGCTGGAGTACAAGGACTCCTGCTGCAAACGACTCGCTTACCGTTGCGGGGGCAGCGTCGGCATTGATCTGTCCTGAAGAGGACGTCCCGCACCGACTTCCCGTTTCACTCCTCGCGGCGAATGCCGTCTGAAGCACCTGAAGCGCGTTGGCATCTTACCGGAGGCCAGCCCCCTTAGCCACTTTACGGGTTGCGCCTGCGCAATCGCACACACCGCACGGCTGAAACCTTGACCGGATTTCCGGCGCGGGCCTACCATCACTCTCATGGACAAGGAAATCAGCCAACTCGAAGAACGCGCTGCGCGCCTCCTCAACGAGTACCAGAGCTTGCGCGACGAGAATCGCGGCCTGCATACGCGTCTCGATGCGCTCGAGGCCGACAACACGCGTCTGCGCGACAAACTCGCGCAATGCATCGCGCGCGTCGAGGCCCTCATCGCCCGCCTACCGGAGCGCGAAGATGCCTGATAGCGTGCCTGACCAGGACAAGATCGACATCGATTTGATGGGGCGCCAGTACAGCGTGTCCGTCAAACCCGAAGAAAAAGAGACGCTGCTTGCAGCAGTGGCCCTGGTAGATGATCGCCTGCGCAAGCTGGCAGGAAAATCGTCCAGCGGTGGCGAAGCCCTTGCGCTGATGACGGCGCTGGATATCGCGAACGAATTTGTTACACATCAGCGTGCCGGAGGCCTTGATCTGCCAGACTACCGGCGTAGAATAAATTCACTTGGAGAGCGTTTCGAACAAGCGCTGGCCAAGCAGGAAAAGTTGTTCTGATCCAGAGATTCAATCGGATGGCGTTGCCATTGCATGCAAGGCAATGACGTCCGGAAAAGTTTTCCCCTGCAGTGTTCGTCAAGGTCATTAACTCCTTGAACCAATGTCTAGCGACATGGTTGCTACCGAACAAGCCGCTGTTGTGAGCGCCCCTAAGCCGGGTGCACCTGATGCGGTTCCGGATGCGACCCCCTGAACCCAGGTTCAGGACCATGACCTAACGGCACAGGCGGGGGAACCCAGCACACACAAACGCGGCTACGGCCGCGTTTGTGTTTTCAGAGGCGTATTTCTGGCAAGTCGTGTCATCGCCTTGCCCTAAAAGTCAGTTGACTGCATTTTGCCGCGCGGTCAATCTTGAATCACCCTCGCCCCCGAAACTGACAGATGCGCTACTGGCTCATGAAGTCCGAACCCTCGGACTGCTCCATCGACGATCTTGCTGCCATGCCAAATCAGACGGTTGCCTGGTATGGCGTCCGCAACTACCAGGCACGCAACTTCATGCGCGACATGATGAAGGTAGGCGATCTCGCGTTTTTCTATCACTCCTCCTGCCCGCGCCCGGGTATCGCCGGCATTGTCTGCGTTGCCAGCCCCCCCTACCCGGACGCTACGCAATTCGATGAGAAGAGCCGTTTCTTCGACCCGAAGTCTTCTCAGGAAGAGCCGCGCTGGCACAACGTGGATGTGCGCCTTGTCGAGAAAACCCCCTTTGTCGATCTGGCCACGCTGAAAGAACAGGAAACGCTTGCCGGCATGCGCGTCCTGCAGAAAGCCAACCGCCTCTCCATCACTCCCGTCGATGCCGAAGAGTGGCGCACCATCACGACGCGCCTGATGGCCCCCAAAAAGCAGCCTTGAGCGGGCTCCAGCACAGCTCGCGGAGCAGCTTGCAGATGCACCGCAACACGCCGCAAAGCCAATGCTGACGGGAATAAGGGATTACCCTTACTTGCAGTGCACCATCAAAAACTTTTAATAAAAAAACCTACTTAATCCGCACATAAATTCTCGTGATATGTGAGAATTCGCATCCACGGACTGAGCTCCGCGCAATGCGCCAGGCACACCGCGAGGATGTAGGAGACAACAAAGGCCGCTGCAAGACAGTGAGCCGACTGAGCCGCTACCGGGACCAACGCCCGGAATCAGCGACCAAAGCGATATTTGAGTAGCTTTCGCTGTAGCAAGCCGGGCCCCTCAGGCCCGGCTAGTAGCACCCCTGCAGCATGAGCACCCGCAGCAGGTCTTCTGTAAAACTCGTCCCATAGCAGTATCGACGCAGCGCCCGCAAACGCCATCGTGCGATCAGGCGTGTTTTACAGAGGGTCTGAACAGACCAACGGGGTTTAGGGGGAGGGAAATCCGGTTTCGGGTTTCCTGAATTGGGAACGGGAAGTCATCACTGACTTCCCGTTTTTTTACGCCTGCATTCTCAGCACTGGACGATCTATCTGGCGGGCGCCGATTGTGCCGCAGGCGCCGAAGCGTCCTGTTTTGCCTTTTTCTCGGCTTGCTTCCGCGCGTGCTCTGCGGCGCGCTCGTCGTAGCGTGCGGCATCTTTTCTGGCCTGTTCGGCGCGAACGGCCGCTTCACTGGACTGCTGCGCACGCCGGCTCTTGAGCTCGGCATCGTGCTCGGCCTGCTTGCGCTTGTCGATCGGCTTGCCCGCTGGCTTGGGCTTTTCAATGGCTTCAGACTGGGCCGGGGTCATGGCTTTCGCCGGGCGGGGCGACGCCTCCGGCGCAGCCAGCGGCGCGGAAGTTTCCGGCAGGATCAGGGGAGGCCGCGGCGGATTGGCTGCCCGTTCCTTCTCCTTGATGGCGATCTCATGCGCCCGTTGGTTGCGTTCGAGCCCAACAGCCTCGATCTCCAGCGTGCGGACCTTGTTGATACGCTCGATCCAGCGTTCGCGGGCCGAATCCTTGCAGGCATTCTCGAAAAAGCGTTTGCGGCACACGATATCGTCCTGCGCGCGCTGTGCGTCGGCCGCGTGGCGCAACTCGCCTGCTTCCTGGCGCAGGCTCTTGGCACGCGCCGCACGGGCTTCCCACACCGCCGGATCGTCTTCTGTCAGCGGCGCAGAGTTCTGGGCATACGCACTGACTGCCACGAACATCAACAAGCCCATCAGTTTTCTTTGCATGTATTCGTGTCTCCGGAGCGCGTGTCATCACACCCCACGTAAAATGTCGGATTCGCCGGCATTGTCCCAGCTCCCGATAAAGTGATCCAGTTTTGATCCAGTTTCGTGCACTCACGCTCGCCCGCGGCGCCCGCCGCCTGATCGAGAACCTCTCCCTGCAGATCCATCCCGGCTGGCGCATCGGTGTTGTCGGTGCCAATGGCAGCGGCAAATCCAGCCTGTTCGCCCTGTTGCGCGGCGAACTGCATCAAGATCAGGGCGATCTCGACATCCCGGCGAACTGGGTGATTGCGCAGGTTGCGCAGGAAACGCCCGCACTCGCCATACCCGCACTCGACTACGCACTCGAAGGCGACGCCGAGCTGATCGCCATCGAACGCGAGCTTGCGAAGCTCGAAGCCGAACATGTCGACGGCCATCGCGTCGGCGAGTTGCATGCGCGCCTGCAGGAGATCGACGGCTACGGCGCGCGCGCCCGTGCCAGCGCCCTGCTCGCCGGGCTGGGCTTCTCCATGGAAGACCTGCAACGCCCGGTGTCGGACTTCTCCGGCGGCTGGCGCATGCGCCTCAACCTCGCCCAGGCGCTGATGTGCCGCTCCGACCTGATGCTGCTCGACGAGCCGACCAACCACCTGGATCTCGACGCCGTCGTCTGGCTCGAGAAATGGCTGGCCGGCTATCGCGGCACCCTGCTGCTGATTTCGCATGACCGCGATTTCATCAACGCATGTGTCACGCATATCGCCTACCTCGACAGCCAGAAACTGACGCTCTACAGCGGCAATTACGATTCCTTCGAGGATCAACACGCTGAGCAACTGGCGCAACAGCAGGCGATGTTCGTGAAGCAGCAGCGTGAAGCGGCGCACCTGCAGAAGTACATCGACCGCTTCCGCGCGCAGGCCACGAAAGCCCGTCAGGCGCAGAGCCGCATCAAGGCACTGGCGCGCATGGAAAAGGTCACCGCCGCGCATGTCGACACGCCATTCGATTTCTCATTCCCGGAGCCCGACCGCGCGCCCGACCCGATGGTCACGCTGCGCGACATCACACTCGGCTACGGCGACAAGACGATCCTGCAGAACGTAAAACTGGAACTGCGCCCCGGCGCACGCCTCGGCCTGCTCGGCCCGAATGGTGCGGGCAAGTCGACGCTGATCAAGCTGCTTGCGGGCGACCTCGCCGCCCAGGGCGGCCAATCGCTCTTCGGCAAGGGCGTCGTGCTCGGCTACTTCGCCCAGCACCAACTCGAACAGCTACGCCCTGCGGAAAGCCCGCTGCAACACCTCGTGCGTCAGGAGCCGATGACGCGTGAGCAGGACTTGCGCGACTACCTCGGCGGCTTCGACTTCCGTGGTGGCATGGCCGACACGCCGATCGGCCCATTCTCAGGCGGCGAGAAATCGCGCCTCGCGCTGGCCTTGCTGATCCGCCACAAACCAAACCTGCTACTGCTCGACGAACCGACCAATCACCTCGACCTCGACATGCGTCACGCGCTGACCAAGGCGCTCGCCGAGTACGACGGCAGCATGGTCCTCGTCAGTCACGACCGCTCACTGCTACGCACCGTCTGCGACGACTTCCTGCTGGTCGCCGACGGCAAGGCCCAGCCCTTCGATGGCGATCTCGACGACTACCTCGAATGGCTCAGCGCCCGTCGCGCACGCGAAGCGACTGCCAACGTCGACACGCAAGCCGCGAGCGACAAGGCCAGCCGCCTGCAAGCACGCGCCGATACTGCCGCCGACCGGCAGGCCAAGCTGCTGCGCCGCCGCCCGCTGGTGAAAGAGCTGGAGAAGCTCGAAGGCAAGCTGGCGAAACTGCAGGAAGAGAAGAAGCAACTCGATGCGAAGCTTGGCGATCCAGAGCTGTACAACGGCCCTGACAGCAAGCAGGTGCCAGAGCTGATCAAGCGCCAGGGCGAGCTCTCACAAGGCATCGACGAAGGCGAGGAGCGCTGGCTGGAAATCCAGGCGGAACTGGAAGAGATCGGCGAACTCTGATCCCGACCAGCCATCGCTACGAAACCCACCCGATGAATTTCACTGCCAGCTTGCGCAGCAGCCGCATCGCCACGATGGCGTTGTTCTTCTGCAGCGGTTTCGTGTTCGCTTCATGGGGCGTGCACATCCCGACCATCAAGGACAAGTTCGCGCTCGGCGAGGGCGCGCTGTCCATCGCCATGCTCTCCGTGGCCTTAGGTGCCGTGCTGGCCATGCGTCGCATCGGCTCGCTCAGCGCACAGCTCGGCAGCGCACGAACGAGCCTCTATAGCGGCCTGTTGCTCGCCGTCAGCGCCGGGCTGATCCTCGTCATGCCCGACTACACCCTGCTCGTCATCTGGCTGCTGCTGTTCGGTGCGGCAAATGCCGCGCTGGATGTCGCCATGAACTCGCAGGCGGCGATCGTCGAGAATCTCTACGCGCGTCCCATCATGTCGTCGATGCACGGCCTGTTCAGTCTCGGTGGCTTCGCCGGGGCACTGCTCGGTGCGATCTGGTTCGGGCTGGGCGCGGGCGTCACGAGTCATATGCTCCTCGTCGCCGTGATCACAGCCATCAGCTGCGTTCTGGCTCGCCCGGCGCTGCGCACAGACCCACCTCATGAGTCGCATGAATCAGCGAGCGACAAGCGCCAGGTCGGCCGCCATCTGCGACGCCTCGGCATGCTGGCTTTCCTCGGGCTGGTTGCCGAAGGTGCCATGTACGACTGGAGCGCCGTCTATATGCGCGACCATGCACACGCGTCGGCGGCCTGGGTCAATGCCGGTTATGCGGCATTCTCGGCCGGCATGGCCGGCGGCCGTTTCGCGGGCGACGCCATTCGCGGCGCACTGGGCAGCGTACGCATCCTGCAATGGAGTGCTGGCCTGTGCGTGGCCGGCATCGCGCTGGCCCTGCTGCTACCCCTGCCCTTGCCGGCGGCAATTGGTTGCGGACTGATCGGCCTCGGCGCTTCGAACATGATGCCGGTACTGTTCGCCGCCTCGGCAAATGCCAAAGGCATTCCGCCGTCCGAAGCCATCGCGGCCATGGCACGTATCGCCTACATGGGGCTGTTGTGCGGCCCTGTACTGATCGGTTTGCTGGCGCAGGCCACGGGCCTGCCCTTCGCGCTGTGCATTGTCGGCGTCAGCGCCGCCATGGTCGGCATGCGCGCGCGTGGCGCGCTGCGCGACCTCGAAGAAGCCTGACTACGCCAGCACGCTGCGGGCGTTGGCGGTAAGGACCGACAGCGCCAGCTTCTGCCGCCCTCTGTCGTCAAAATTGTCCGCGGCCAGCCAGGTCTCGAAGGCCTCGTTCAACGCGGGCCATTCGCCATCGAGAATGGAGAACCAGGCGGTGTCACGATTGCGCCCCTTCACCACCAGCAATTGCCTGAAGATGCCCTCGAACTGGAAACCGAGGCGCAACGCCGCGCGACGCGACGCTTCGTTCAGATCGTTGCATTTCCATTCACAACGACGATAGCCGCAACGGAACACGTATGCGGCCAGCAGATAGAGCGCTTCGGTTGCTGCGCGTGTTTGCTGTAGCAGGGGTGAGAAATTGAGATGACCAATCTCGATCACGCCGTTGTCCGGGTCGGGTCGCAGATAGCCGGCGAGACCGACAGCTTTCTCTGTCGCCAGATCGACGATGGCATACAACAGCACACCCTTCTTCTGCCGTTGCGACTCGATCCAGGCCGCATACTCATCGAAGGACGCAAATGGGCCGTAAGGCAGATACGTCCAGCTGCGCCCCTCCGCATCCAGGCTGTTGGCGGCATGCAACGCTTCTGCATGACCGGCCTGGAGCGGCTCCAGGCGGCAATATCGCCCGTTCAACGTAACGTGCGGCGGTAGCTGGCAGGCTGCCCATTCTTCCAGTCTTCGACCGATCGGCTGTCCGAGTTCGTTGTGCTCCGTGCGCATGCGGGATCCGTTTGCGATTGAAAGAGACGGAGAGTATCGCGCACCTGAAACGCAAAGGCACTGCCCGGCGAAGGACCGGCAGCTACACGCGTGCACGCCGACGCCAGGCCAGGATCAACGCGGCGATAGCCGTTGCTGCGAGAGGCAGGCTTTCGGGCTCCGGCACAGAGAGGGGGTCGAAGCTGAAGCTGGAAAAAACCACATCAAAGCTCAACGCTCTGGAGCCAAAGGCGCCATACGAGCGACTCAGGTCCACGTCGCCGCCGTGCAGGCCGGACAGATCGAGCGCAGGGAAGAAGGCTGCCGGGCCACCGAACAAGGTCAAGGCGAGCCAGGGCGTATTGCCGCCGTAGCCGGTAAGAAGTTCAAGCCCTTGCCCGGACGAGGTCTGCGTCAGCGTCACGTCAGCCGCCGGCCCGGCGAGTTCATACGACCCCGCTCTCGCAGGCACCTCAAAGACGATGTGCAGTGGTTGCGGTACGCGTGGCGGGAAAGAAAGGTCCCTGTACCAGAAGCCCGCGCTGGTGCTGCCATCTCCGCCAATCAACTCGAAAGGGCTCGTGTCGAGCGAGAAGGATCCTGTCACCACGTCGCCTGCGCGCACGGACAGAAAGGGTGGATTCAGGCCGCTCACACGCACCGCGTTGCCGGTGAATGACCCGGAGATGAGCACCGCGTCAGCCCTCTGCACGACAAATGAGAAGCCCGCCGCAAGCACGGCAGCAATGAGTCGGGAATGCAGCTTCATGGTGG
Source organism: Uliginosibacterium silvisoli (assembly GCF_036017035.1). Lineage (NCBI taxonomy): Bacteria > Pseudomonadati > Pseudomonadota > Betaproteobacteria > Rhodocyclales > Zoogloeaceae > Uliginosibacterium > Uliginosibacterium silvisoli. The sequence continues at coordinate 506,628 of NZ_JAYXHS010000001.1, forward strand.
CCTCCTGGAAACTTGCGGCACGGACGGAGCCCTCGCGCAGCAAGAACTGCTCCGCCAGATGAATAAGGCATAAGCCGGATGAATTCCGACAGCGGGAGGCACCACAGCGTGGCTGCTGCCATCCCTGCTGACACCACGTTGTCAGTAGCCCCTCTCCATCATGAGCGCTCCAACCCACCACGCCGGCGCTACCTCAGCCGGAAACCCGAAGGAGATAAGGTCATGAATGCCATCAACTGGTTCGAAATTCCCGCTACCGATTTCGCACGTGCCACGCGTTTCTATGAGCAGATCCTCGCGGCGCCGCTTCACATCGACGGCAGCATGGGGACCAAACTCGCCGTCTTTCCCTACACGCAGGGAGAAGGCATCGGTGGTGCCGTCGTGGAGATGCCGCAAGCGCGCCCCCACGCAGACGGCACGCGCATCTACCTCAACGCAGGCGCCGATCTCGACGCGATCCTGCAGCGTGTGCCCGCAGCAGGCGGCAGCGTCGTCATGCCGAAGACATTCCTGCGCGAGGACATCGGCCATATCGGCATGTTCTCGGACAGCGAAGGCAATGTCATCGGGCTCCATTCCCCGAACTGAGCCCGTCAGCCTGCAGTCATTCCGGCGCTCGCCGGGATGACGCTCCTCGCCACCGCCACACGAAGGAATACCCATGCGCTACTGGATCGGCGTCGCCTCGCGCGACCATGTTGCACGCGGCATCACAGGCGGCTTCTGCCAGCTCTGTCACGGCAAGGCCCAACCCCTGCGGCGCATGTCAGCAGGCGACTGGATCATCTATTACTCGCCCAGGGAGGAAATGAGCGGTAGTACGCCCTGTCAGCGCTTCACCGCCATCGGCGAAGTGCAAGCGGGCGACGTCTATGCTCATGCGATCAGCCATTGGTTCGTGCCGCATCGTCGCAAGGCGCGCTTTCATGAAGCGCAGGAAGCCGACATCCGACCGCTCATTCCGCGACTCGACTTCATCCGGGACAAATCACGCTGGGGTTATGCCTTCCGTTTCGGTCACATCGAGATTTCGCGTGAGGACTTCGAGATCATCGCCACGCAGATGCATGTCGTGATTCCCGATGTCGCAGATGCGGACGACACCTCGTTCGCCCAGCCAGTGATGGCACCCCACCCGCAGTGCGCCCTGTTTCCAGAAGTACGGTGCGCCTAGAATAGTCAGCCTCCCACGCCACCATCGCCATGCGCCGCGCCGACCGCCTCTTCCGCCTTGTTGAACTCCTGCGCAGCCGCTCGTCCTGCACTGGGGCCTGGCTCGCCGACCAGCTACAGGTGTCATTGCGCACGCTGTACCGCGACATCACTGATCTGAGCTTGTCCGGCGTGCCCATCGAGGGAGAGGCCGGCGTTGGCTATCGCCTGAAGCACCGCATCGACATCCCGCCGCTTACCTTCGACATCGACGAGATCGAAGCCTTGCTCGTTGGTACGCGCATGGTCCAGGCCTGGGCCGATCCGGAACTCGAACGGGCTGCGCTCGCTGCCATGGCGAAGATCCAGAATGTATTGCCGGAAGCCCGCAGGCGCGAAGCCTCGCTGGCACGCCTCTTCGTCCCGAACTATCCGCGCGGCCGCCCACCCTGGCTCGGCCAGCTACGCCACGCCGTACGTCGCCGCAACATCATCCAGATCGACTATCAGAAAGAAGATGGCACACCCTCGCAGCGTGAGCTCTGGCCATTGGGTCTGTTCTTCTGGGGGCACAACTGGACCCTCGTGGGCTGGTGCGAACTGCGCGGCGACTTCCGTCACTTCCGCGTCGACCGCGTGCAGACCGTTGCTGTGCAGCCCGCGATTTTTCCCGACCAGAAAGGCCGGCGACTCAGCGATTTCTACGATCAGCTGGAGCGGAAGGAAGGCATACGGATGCGCGACAACGGCATGGCCTGAATGGCCGGGAGTGGCCGCATCAAGCAATCCGTTTCGACCTGCGGCACATCGCACTGCCCTTCCGGGCAGCTCGATCGCGAAATGGCCGCAAGCGATAAATTTGCACGGATTTACATTCGGCGAGATCCCTTATACTCGCCGCGCATCATCGCGCCATAACCAAATTCAAAGGCCCGGGGGAATCAATATGAAGTTCAAGACGCTGGCTGCCGCCGCAGCCCTGCTCTGCGCGACCGCAGCTTCGCAAGCTGCCAATGTCAGCTTCGTCATCAACTATGTCGATGCACCTGGCGTCGGCTTCAACGACGCCACCTACGGTGTGCAACGCAAGGCCGTGCTGGAAACAGCCGTCAGCTACTGGAGCAATCTGCTGGTCGCCGGCTACGCGGGCGAAACGATCTCTCTCAACGCTGGCAGCGACCCTGCTTCCACCTCCAGCAGCCCCGGCTCGGCCAATGCTTCGCTGGCCTACTACACGATCAACGGCACGCAGTACGACGCAGCTATGGCGCAGCACAAGCTCGGCGTCAATCTGACCACTGCGGCTGATGCAACAAACTCCGCGGGGACCGGTGCTGATGCCCGACTGATCTACAACTTCACCGCCGGCATGACAAGCCAGACTTACCTCGGAACAGATGGCAATCCACCGCCAGACCAGTTCGACATGCTGACTTACTCCAAGCGCTACGTGGCCCATATTCTCGGCCTTGAAAGCCGGATCACCACCGGCCTCGCGAGCCAGGGCGCTTTCCTCGGCGGCATTCCGTCGGCCTACGATCGTCTCGTGGCAGAGAAACAAGCGGATAACAGCTTCCTGTATCTGACCGCGATGACTGACACACAGCGCGTGTCGGCCCTGACCGGCAGCAATCTCTACTGGATGGGCACCAATGCGAAAGCGGCCAATGGTGGCGACTTCCTGAAACTCAACACGCTGCCATTGAAAGCGGACAAGACGATCGACCCGAATGCCGAAGTCTGGGCAGATCCCGTCGAGCAAACCCTGATGTCCTACGGCCCGCTCCGAGGCGTGAGCCGCTCGGCCGACGCGCTGACCTTCGGCCAGCTGCAGGACCTGGGCTGGACGATCGCGGCGGTGCCCGAGCCATCAACCTACGCCATGCTGTTGGCAGGTCTGGGCCTGTGCGGTTTCATCGCCCGTCGCCGCAGCGCCTGAGCGGGCAGCAACTCTCGCCAGAAGGCGCCGCATCGCGGCGCCTTTTTTTTGGAATTGCATACTTGAGTCCCCGGGCTTGATGCTGAGGCCCTGGTCATGCCCAAGCCGTCGTCATTCCCATCCAGCGCCGCTCACCCACTCCCCAAAGCCGCTCGGCTCCCGCTCGACCGCAGGTCAGTCTGTCCTGAGCTTGTCGAGGGGTGGGAATGACGGAGTCCGGGGGGCATCAAGCACGTAGATCATTTTTTGGATAGAGATCAGACAGACCTCGGTCACTGCAACACCAGCAGCGGAACAAGGGTAAGTTGCAAAGCCCCTCCCTGCTAATCTTCGCTGCATGCTCACGACAGCCAGTGCCATCACCTTTCTCGGCCTTTTCGTCTCGCAGCTCAGCGCTCTAAGCGGCATGCCATGGCGATTCATCGCCACCTCATTTTTCATCACCCTGATTGCCGGCTGCGCGGCAGGGATTGTCACGACACCCGGCGCAGCACTCGCCCTTGCGGGCTTGCTTCTCGCCGCACTGTCGCACCACCTTGCCGTCAGGCCATCAGCCAGATCATGGCGCACGCCGTGCATCGTGCTGCTGGCGCTACTTGCGCTTGCACTCGGTTTTCATGCAGTGCCTGGCTTCAAGCCGCAGGTGCTGATGAATGACTTCGGCCGGGATGCTGCGCACACGCTCACATGGCATGCCGACAAGGGCATCGGTGGCTTGCTGTTGCTGATGGCATGCGCCAACTCCCCGCGCACCCGCGACTACCGTCGCTTGATCGCCATGCTGATGCTGTGCCCTGCCGTGCTCACATCAGCCGCACTGCTCGGCGGCATCGCCACACTCGACCCACGCTGGTTGTCGGGCTCCGCAATGTGGCTGCTCGGCAATCTGTTCCTTACGATCGTCGCGGAAGAGGTGTTTTTCAGAGGCCTGCTACAACAGCGCCTCGGCCACTGGCTGCAAGCACGATGGGCATGTGGTCCATGGCCGGCCATCGCGTTCGTTGCGCTACTTTTTGCAGCGGTGCACGCCCCTTGGGGTCTGGGCTTTGCCATCGGCGCAGGGCTCGCTGGCGTGCTGTATGGCGCACTCCATGAACATGGTGGCCTGCGCTGGGCCATCGCAGGGCACGCCATCAGCAATGCGGCCTTGCTGGTGCTGACCCGTTCCCCTCTGGGGTGATCTGCACACGCCGGCTCGCGGCAAACCAGCCTGATTGTGTATCACGGGCCTGCGCTCAGACCGACGGGGCTGCCTGTCTGTAACTGCTTGGGCTAGGATTCCGGGACGAGAACACGCGGGAGACAACACATGCGTCATTTTTCATTCAGCATTCTTGCAATGATCCTGAGTAGTGCATCTCACGCCCAGGCGCCCTCTGCAGCTCCTTCCAGCGCTGCGCCACGCAACGCGATCACGCTTTACGGCGGCTACCGTGCTGGCGGGAGTTTTTCCGAGCAGGACACAGGCAACACGATTGACGTGAAGGACTCCGGCGCAGCATCGCTGGCCGTCGATATCGGCATCGACCCGCAACGCCAGGTTCAGATTTTCCTCTCGCACCAGAGCACCCACATGGATTTCAGCAAGGTGGCCGCCCCCAAGAGCAGTGCGTTGGGTGAATCGCGCCTGCCGCTGACGGTAGACTATCTGCATGTGGGGGGCACCTATTTCTACGAAGGCACGATCGGCACCGGCCCCTACGTCGTTGGCGGCATCGGCGCCTCGATATTCCAGCTCGACGGCCCTGGTTACGGCCAGGAAGTATTCCCCTCGATCAATCTCGGCCTCGGCTACCAGTGGATGTTTGCCCGGCACCTGGCCGTGCGGCTTGAAGGGCGCGTCTATGGCAACCTGCTCAAGGGCAGCGGCGGCATGTTCTGCTCTGGCGGCTGCGTCGTCTCCATCCAGGGCAACAGCCTGGGACAAGCCGAAGCGCTGCTGGGAATCTCGCTGCCGTTCTGATAGCGCGATTCCTGCGGAAGAGCAGGCCTGGACTTGAAACGTGGGCAGGCCAATGAATGACAAGTCCGCACACAGTGCGGACCATTTTCATGGCCTCACATGATCACGCAAGATCTCGCGCCCCACGTCCCGCCCGTTCACCCACATCACCGCATCTGCTGGCACGGCTTTCATGCCTTCGCGCAGGATACGTCGCCCCGTCACCACATCCGCAACGATGCGTGATGAACCCGTAATGCCACGCACGCTGACGTCCATCTGATCACCGTCGAGTTTCGAGTTGGCACTTACCGCCGCAGCCTTGCGACGGAACGCCTCGAAGGCCGCGTCGCTGCCAATGCCTTCCTCCGCATACGCCCATACCGCAATCGAGCCGCGACCTGCCATGCCACCTTCCGCATGCTGCGCGGTGAGTCGCATCGCGTGGTATTGCAGGCCGTCGTTGTAGAGCGTGAAAGGCACGTTGCGGCCTTGCACATTCCAGGCATTGATGAGACGTAACGCGACAGCGACATCTTCGCGGCGCAGCGTGAGCGTGGCGCCGATGGGCACGCTGACTTGCTCGGCCTTGTACTCTCGGAAGTCAAAGCCGCCGAGCAGTTTTGCCACCAGCCCACTCTTGCTCATCTCTTCGAAGCGCAGATCGTTGATGCGCAAGCTGGTCTTGTTGCCAGTGGTGGAATACAGCCAGGCCTTGCACGAGACGGCCCCGGGCGGCGCGGTGTAGCTGTAGGTGCGCTCGGCGAAGTCGATCGCACCCGCGCTGACCTTCTGCGCATGCTCGCCGCCGATGAGATGTCGCTCGGCGTCGTAGAAGTTGAGGTAGAGGAAGACGTCACCGCCCTGCATGGAGGCGGCGATGCGATAGTCCTTGCCGGGTGTGACATCGAACTGACGCGAGAGGCCTACACCAAGCTTGTCGTCCTTGTCGCTCAGCAACACTTCGGGGCGCCCGCTCTTTTCGCTCTCATTTTCCACAATCCTAATCTGCGTGCTGTCGCCATTCGGTGCGATGTCGTAGTTCCACTTGCTGGAGGCGCTGAAGAGTTTCAGCGGTTTGTCGTCGAGCCACATTTCGGCATCGGCTGGCAGGGTGATGATGGATTCGAGTACAGCGTTGTTGACGATGTCATTCTGGATGGAGGCGACAAACAGCACTTCCCCGTCGTTCTGCACGCTACTCAGGAAGGGCTTGAGATGCAGGGCCTTCATGTGGCCGGAGCCAGTCTCGAGCGTCTTGTTGGTGCCGTAGTGATCGCGGCGGCCGTCCACGAAGAAGTCGATGATGGGCACGTCTGCGCCGCCGCCCATATTGATCACCAGCGGTGCGTTGTCGTGGCCTGCGGTGTAACCACTCTCGGCGGAGCTGATGCCGAAATTGCGACCCATGTAGTGCGCAAAGCGCTTCTCCGGCTCTTCGCCCCAGCGTTCAGAGATGAAGCGCGGGAAAGTTTCACTGAGCCATTGGCGTGCGGCGTCAAGCGGCTGCGCCCAGGCGTAAAACTCGTAGGGACCACCCTGCGTCGTGCGGCGTATCGGCCCGTTGCCGAACCATCCTGTCTCGGCCATCTTGGTGTTGAGGGCAGCAACGTTGAACAGACGGTCATAGTCGCGGCTGTGCGCACCACCGAGCCGCATACCGGGCGAATACCAGTGCAGCGCGATGTCGTGCCAGAAGAAGGCCAGACCATCGTTCGCCATCTGGCGCGTGGCGGCATCGTTAGACAGGTTGGCGATGAGCGATAGGTTGTCGAGGTCGACTTCGAAATAGGCCGGACTGAGGAATTCGTTGATGCCGGTGCGCGCGGTGTAGGTCAGCCAGTCACGCAACATGCTGCGGCCCTGCGTGGCGAGTGCGTCGTCCTTCAGCGCCTCGCCCATGGCGATCAGGTTCCAAGTCTTCATGAGGAAGATATTTGTATAGCTGATGCGCACATCGTGTTTCGTGATGCCAGTTTTCGCGAGCGTCATCACCTTGTTCAAGGCATCGCTTTGCACGGTGTTGAGACGGTCCGGAAAAAGTAAAGGGATGAGCGCGAGGCGACGCATGACGAACTCGACGCCATTGCGGTCAACAAGCTTCTGGTCGCCTTGGTACCAGTGCATATTGCCGTAGCTGCGGCTCGTCGCATCGGCGTCCTGCATCGCAACGAGTGCGTTCAAAGCCTGCGTGATTTTCTGCGCGTCGTAATTCACCGCAACCGCGTCGAGCGCGAAGGCTGCGGTGTCGATGGAGGTCTGTCCTTTGCGCAGTTCGCCGTGATCGAACAGACGCGCGTAGCGGCCATCGAGTGATTGGATGAGCCGCACACGTGTCGCTTCGTCGACCTGCCAGGAGGCTGCGTTGGCAAACGTCGAAAGAACGCAGAACAAGGCAACAAAGATGCGGCGCATGCCGAAGCTCCAGCTGGGAGGAAGGACTATTCTGGACGGTTTGGGTTGAAATTGTTCATGAGTTAAAGGCGTGGCACCCTCGTATGCGCTGCCAATGTGCAACATCATCGCGAGCGCGCGGCCAAAGATGCGCTCGATCCCTCATCGCCACGCAGGGGGCCGCCTCCCCACTTGGCGAGTAAGTTGAACTGTCGCAGGATACAGTTCTGATGGGGCGACTTGCTCCGCTCAACATTTCGAACCCACAAGAATGAAAACCCTTTTTGCCATTTTCATTTTGCTGCCTCTGATGCTCAGCGGATGCGGCACGTTGATCAGCAAACGCGGCACGGACATCCACTGGTATGGGGGCTTTACCCCGGGAGATGCGCAGAAGCTGCGCCAGAAACTCGGCCCCGATACGCGCCGCCTGATCATCACCTCGCCAGGCGGCGTAGCGGAAGAGTTCATCGATGTTGCGCACATCGTGCAGGAGCGCGGGATAACGGTCCAGGTAAAGGATTACTGTGCGTCGGCGTGCGCATTCCTGTTCCTTGCAGCGAAGGAGCGCGTGCTGCCTGACGACGCTTTTCTCGCCTTCCACGCCTCTCCGCAGGACATTGCTTTCAGCAATCTGACGCGTGAACAGGCAGAGCAATTTTTTGGAAGTGATGCGGCTACAAATGAATATGCCGTAGCCATGCGAAAACAACTGGCGGCCTTCCGCCGCGATCTTCGGGAAATCTTCGAACGCGCGGGTGTGAGCGCAGATCTCTACGACAAGTTGATCTTGCTCGAAAGAGTGGCTCCGGGCTCAATGAAAATGAAACCGGGCTCGATCAAGCGCGATTCGTCCCAAGAAGGTGAGACCACGCATATCTCGGCCAGATTCGAGTGGACTAGTTGCGGACGGCGGGGGTGGATACCGGACCAGGATGGCTTGACTGGCATTGGTGCCCGCCTTGCCCAGCCCTATAAGCGTCCACCGGAAGAAGCGATTGCCAGGAAAATGCACATGAAGGAGAAAGATCTTCTGTTTCAACGCATCGACGACCTGACCGAGGTGGCGTGCAAGACGTCAAGCGAGGCCAAAAATCCTTCTGCTCAGACGGAAGCTCGACGAGCAGATCACCCTCCCGCAGAAAGGTGACAAGGTTGATCTGACCTGAAAAAGACAAAGGGCACCGTTGGTGCCCTTTGTTTTCTACAACCTCGAGAACGAATCAACGCGGCAGAACGCTGTCACCCATCAGGAATGCATCGACCTCGCGCGCAGCCTGACGGCCTTCGCGGATCGCCCACACCACCAGCGACTGGCCACGGCGCGTATCGCCTGCAGCAAACACCTTCGGCACATTGGTCGCGTAGCAACCGACGCCGTCCGTGGTGGCCTTGGCGTTGCCGCGTGCGTCCTTGTCGACGCCGAAGCCTTCGAGCAGGCCAGCAACCGGGTTGGTGAAGCCCATGGCGAGGAAGACAGCTTCGGCCGGGATTTCCTTTTCGGAACCCGCGACTTCGCTCATCTTCATCTGGCCGGTCTTCTCGTCCTTCTTCCACTCGACTTCAGCGGTAACGACGGCCTTGAGCTTGCCCTTCTCTCCGCGGAATTCCTTGGTGGTGATGGCCCAAGCACGGTCGCAGCCTTCTTCGTGCGAAGAAGAGGTGCGCAGCTTAAGCGGCCAGTAAGGCCACACCATCATCTTGTTCTCCTGCTCGGGAGGTTGCGGCATCAGTTCGAACTGCAGCACGCTCTTGGCACCTTGGCGGTTCGAGGTGCCAACGCAGTCAGAACCGGTGTCACCACCGCCGATGACGACGACATTTTTTCCCGTGACCTTGATCTGATCCTTGAGCTTGTCCCCGGCGTTGACCTTGTTCTGCTGGGGCAGGAATTCCATGGCGAAGTGCACGCCTTCGAGTTCGCGACCGGGGATCGGCAGATCGCGTGGCACTTCGGAACCGGCGGAGAGGATCACCGCGTCGAAGTCCTTGAGGAGTTGCTTCGGCGTGATCTTTTCCTTGGCGTCGTTGCCGATGCCGCCGGGCAGATCCTTGTCGCCCACATAGACGCTGGTCTTGAAGGTCACGCCTTCAGCCTTCATCTGCTCGACGCGTTTGTCGATGTGCGACTTTTCCATCTTGAAGTCGGGGATGCCGTAACGCAGCAGGCCGCCGATGCGGTCGCGCTTCTCGAACACGGTCACATCGTGGCCGACGCGTGCGAGTTGCTGTGCAGCGGCCATGCCGGCAGGGCCGGAGCCGATGACGGCGATCTTCTTGCCGGTCTTCGCCGTAGCAGGCTGTGGCACAACCCAGCCGCTAGCCCAGGCCTTGTCGATGATGGCGTGCTCGATCGACTTGATGCCGACGGGCAGTTCGTGAATACCCAATGTGCATGCCGCTTCGCAAGGCGCCGGACAGATGCGGCCGGTAAACTCGGGGAAGTTGTTGGTCGAGTGCAGGACGTCGATCGCCTCGCGCCAGTTCTGCGTGTAAACGAGGTCATTGAAGTCCGGGATGATGTTGTTCACCGGGCAACCGTTATTGCAGAACGGAATGCCGCAGTCCATGCAACGCGCGCCCTGAACCTTCGCCTGATCGTCCGTCAATGCGATGACGAATTCCTTGTAATGCTTCTTGCGCGTCTCGACGGCTTCGTAGCCTTCGTCCTGACGCTCAAACTCCATGAAGCCTGTAATTTTTCCCATTTCAGTTTTCCCCGATCAAGCTGAAACCGGCTGCGTTGCAGCCGCGTTGATTTCCTTGAGTGCGCGACGATATTCCTTCGGCATGACCTTGACGAAGGCAGCGCGCGACTCTGGCCAGTTCTCCAGCAGGGTCTTCGCACGGAAGCTGCCGGTGTAGCGGAAGTGGCTTTCGATCATGCGGCGCAGGATGACTTCGTCGGCTTCTTGAGCGCTACCGCGCTTCTGGCTGTGCCAGATAGCCTTTTCCATCTTGTCGGTCTGTTCAGCCGTCGGCAGCACGCGCTCCAGATCAACCATCGCCAGATTGCAACGGCCTTCGAACATGCCTTGCGGGTCGTAGATGTACGCGACGCCGCCAGACATACCGGCCGCAAAGTTGCGCCCCGTATCGCCGAGGACAACAACCGTGCCACCCGTCATGTATTCACAACCATGGTCGCCCGTGCCTTCGACGACAGCCGCAGCACCGGAATTGCGCACTGCGAAGCGTTCGCCAGCAACGCCGTTGAAGTGCGCTTCACCACCGGTGGCGCCGAACAGCACGGTGTTGCCAACGATGATGTGCTCCGGACCGAAGCCGCGGAAGTCGTTCGGGCAGCGCACGATGACGCGGCCACCAGCCATCCCCTTACCAACGTAGTCGTTGCCTTCGCCAACCAGGTCGAGCGTCACGCCGTGAGCGAGGAAAGCTGCGAAGCTCTGACCCGCCGTACCGTTGAGCTGGATGTGGATGGTGTCGTCCGGCAGGCCGGCATGACCGTACTTCTTCGCCACTTCGCCGGAGAGCATCGCGCCGACCGAGCGGTTGACGTTGATGATGGGCGAGATGAAGGACACGCGCTCAGCCTTGTCCAGCGCCGGCTTGGCCTTCTCGATGAGCTTGAGATCGAGCGCCTTCTCCAGCAGGTGGTCTTGCTTGATGACGGCAAAGCGCGCGGCATCGGCAGGCACATCCGGCTGATGGAAGATCTTGCTGAAGTCCAGACCCTTGGCTTTCCAGTGCTCGATGGCCTTCTTCTTGTCGAGCAGGTCCGTGCGGCCGATCAGGTCGGTGAACTTGCGGATACCCAGTTGCGCCATCAGCTCGCGCACTTCTTCAGCGATGAAGAAGAAGAAATTAACGACGTGCTCAGGCTTGCCGCTGAATTTCTTGCGCAGCTCTGGATCTTGCGTGGCAACGCCGACCGGGCAGGTATTCAGATGGCATTTACGCATCATGATGCAGCCTTCGACCACCAGCGGTGCAGTCGCGAAGCCGAACTCTTCGGCGCCCAGCATGGCGCCGATGATGACGTCGCGGCCGGTCTTCATCTGACCGTCAGCCTGGACGATGATGCGGTCACGCAGGCCGTTGAGCACCAGCGTCTGTTGCGTTTCAGCCAGACCCAGCTCCCACGGCGAACCCGCATGCTTGATCGACGACAGCGGCGATGCGCCAGTACCGCCATCGTGACCGGCGATCACGACGTGATCGGCCTTGCACTTGGCAACGCCTGCGGCAACCGTGCCAACGCCGACTTCGGACACCAGCTTGACCGAGATGTCAGCCTTCGGATTGACGTTCTTCAGATCGTGGATGAGCTGCGCCAGATCCTCGATGGAGTAGATGTCGTGATGCGGAGGTGGCGAGATAAGGCCCACGCCCGGCACGGAGAAGCGCAGCTTGCCGATGTATTCGGAAACCTTGCCACCCGGCAGCTGACCACCTTCGCCAGGCTTTGCGCCCTGCGCCATCTTGATCTGGATCTGGTCGGCGGACGACAGGTACTCGGCCGTGACGCCGAAGCGACCGGACGCGACCTGCTTGATGCGCGAACGCAGCGAATCACCCTCTTCCAGTGGGACGTCACGCTCGATGACGTCCTTGCCCAGCACGCTGGCCAGCGACTCACCCTTCTTGATGAAGACACCCTTCATCTCGTTGATGTAACGCTTCGGATCCTCACCGCCTTCACCGGTGTTCGACTTGCCGCCGATGCGGTTCATGGCGATAGCCAGCGTAGCGTGCGCTTCCGTGCTGATCGAGCCGAGCGACATGGCGCCGGTAGCGAAACGCTTGACGATTTCCTTGGCGGATTCGACTTCGTCGATGGAGATGGCCTTGCTCGGATCGAGCTTGAACTCGAACAGGCCGCGCAAGGTCATGTGGCGCTTGCTCTGGTCGTTGATGAGCTGAGCGTATTCCTTATACGACTGGAAGCTGCCGGAGCGCGTCGAGTGTTGCAGCTTGGCGATCGAGTCAGGCGTCCACATGTGCTCTTCACCACGAATGCGGAAGGCATATTCGCCGCCAGCATCGAGCGCGTTGGACAGCACTGGCGACAGGCCGAAAGCTTCGTTGTGCAGACGGATGGCTTCTTCTGCCACTTCGAAGATGCCGATGCCTTCGACATTCGACGGCGTGCCGCGGAAGTACTTGTCGACCAGCTCCTTGTTGAGGCCGATGGCTTCGAAAATCTGCGCGCCGCAATAGGACATGTAGGTCGAGATACCCATCTTCGACATGACCTTCTGCAAGCCCTTGCCGATGGCCTTGACGTAGTTCTTGACGACCTTGTCCGGACCGATGTCGGCAGGCATGCCCTTGGCCATGTCGCGCATGGTTTCCATGGCGAGGTAGGGGTGGACCGCTTCGGCGCCGTAGCCAGCGAGCAGCGCGAAGTGGTGCACTTCGCGCGCCGATCCGGTTTCGACGACGAGACCGGTGCTGGTGCGCATGCCCTTCTTCACCAGGTGCTGGTGGATGGCGGACGTGGCGAGCAGTGCCGGGATGGCAACGTTCTCTGCATCCATCTTTCGATCAGAAATGATCAGGATGGTGTAGCCCGACTTCACTGCGTCTTCAGCTTCCGCGCACAGCGAGGCGATACGCGCCTCAACACCTTCCTTGCCCCATGCAACGGGGTAGCAGATGTTCAGTTCGAAGGACTTGAACTTGTTGTCGGTGTAGGTACCGATGTCGCGCAGCTTGGCCATGTCCTTGAAGTCGAGCACGGGCTGCGAGACTTCGAGGCGCATCGGCGGATTGATGTTGTTCAGGTCGAGCAGGTTCGGCTTCGGTCCGATAAAGGAGACGAGCGACATGACGATCTGTTCGCGGATCGGATCGATCGGCGGGTTCGTGACCTGTGCGAACAATTGCTTGAAGTAGTTGTAGAGCGGCTTGAGCTTGTTGGACATGACGGCCAGCGGCGAGTCATTGCCCATCGAGCCAATCGCTTCTTCACCGTTCAGAGCCATCGGCGCCATCAGGAACTTGGTGTCTTCCTGCGTGTAGCCGAACGCCTGCTGGCGGTCGAGCAACGAAGCGCGTTCTTCGATCTTCGGCTCCGGGCCGTCGACTTCGTCGAGCTTGACCTGGATGCGCGAGATCCACTCACGGTAAGGCTTGGCGTTGGCCAGAGCGTCCTTGAGTTCCTTGTCGTCGATGATCCGGCCGGCTTCCATGTCGATGAGGAACATCTTGCCCGGCTGCAGGCGCCACTTCTTGACGATCTTGCTTTCCGGAATCGGCAGCACGCCGGATTCGGAGGCCATGACAACCAGGTCATCTTCGGTGACGAGGTAACGCGCAGGACGCAGACCGTTGCGGTCCAGCGTGGCGCCGATCTGGCGGCCGTCGGTGAATGCGATGGCTGCGGGACCATCCCACGGCTCCATCATGGCAGCGTGGTATTCGTAGAACGCGCGACGGTTCTCGTCCATCAGCGAGTGCTGCTCCCAGGCCTCGGGGATCATCATCATCGCTGCCTGGGCCAGCGGGTAGCCCGCCATGGTCAGCAACTCGACACAGTTGTCGAAAGTCGCCGTGTCCGATTGGCCTTCATATACCAGCGGGTAGAGCTTTTTCAGATCATCGCCGAGGACGGCGGACTTCATCACGCCTTCACGTGCGCGCAGCCAGTTGAAGTTGCCCTTCACCGTGTTGATTTCGCCGTTGTGGGCGATCATGCGATACGGGTGAGCAAGCGGCCATTCCGGGAAGGTGTTGGTCGAGAAACGTTGGTGAACCAGCGCCAGCGCGGACACGCAGCGCGGGTCGGCGAGGTCCTTGTAGTAGACGCCGACCTGCGTGGCCAGCAGCAGGCCTTTGTAGACGACGGTACGTGCCGACATCGACGGCACGAAGTACTCGGCGCCGTGCTTCAGCGCGAGACGCTGGATGGCGTGGCTGGCCAGCTTGCGGATGACGTACAGCTTGCGCTCAAGGGCTTCGGTGACCATGACGTCCGGACCGCGACCGATGAAGATCTGGCGGATCGCGGGCTCCTTGGCACGCACGCGCGGCGACATGGGCATCTCGGCGTCGACCGGCACGTCGCGCCAGCCCAGAACGACCTGTTTCTCGGCACGCACAGCGCGTTCGAGCTCCTGCTCGCAAGCCAGACGCGATGCCTGTTCCTTCGGCAGGAAGATCATGCCGACACCGTACTCGCCAGCCGGCGGCAGCTTCACGCCCTGCTTGGCCATCTCTTCGCGGTAGAAGCTGTCCGGAATCTGGATCAGGATACCGGCGCCGTCGCCCATCAACGGGTCGGCACCAACCGCACCACGGTGGTCAATGTTTTCCAGAATCTTCAGGCCGCCCTGTACGATCTCGTGGCTCTTCTTGCCCTTGATATGGGCAACAAAGCCTACGCCACAGGCATCATGTTCATTGGCTGGATCGTAAAGACCCTGAGCTTCCATCGTCATTTCGCTACTCCTTGCCGGATTCAACAGCCGGGGCCGCTAAGGGCACCAACTGACACAGGCTTGAAATATAAGACCTGACGCTATGCATTCCAAGGATTATTAATAGGGGTCAGAGTGTAAATATACAAAGCACAAAGACAGTGCGGTTTTTAAATAGGGACAGATTATTTTGCGCTCTAACGGTGCGCAAATTGCGCTTGCTGAGGGAGAAAGGACGACCGTACCCGATCCACCACTACGGCGGCACGCCACGATGTACTCGAGGAGAGCCTCTGATCCGCACTCGCGGGAAAGACTCAGGAAATAACGCTGCGCCGGGGACGCCCCTTGGGAAGGGGAGCCGTGCGACGGTTGGCGCTGGCTTCGCTGACCAGATCCGACTCGCCCAGCATCCAGCCACGGTGGGCTGCATAGCGGATGGCAGTCAGCTCATCGTTCGGTTCGCCCGCCTCAAGCATGGCGCGATAGGTCGCCTGTCGCTCGAAAGGTGTATTGCCGAGCGCCCAATAGCGCTCGTGGTCGGTCACAAGAGGCTCGGATGTCAGACCGAAGTGATGGCGACAGCTCGACCAGGGGTAATGCTCCGCCGCAGTGACCAGACCGCTGCGCACAGGATTGAGTTCGATGTAACGATAGCAAGCCAGCACATATTGCTTCGGCTCGATCACGGTCGAACGATAACGCCCTTCCCACAGGGTGCCGGTACGCCCATGGCGATCATTGAAGTAGCGCACATAGCGTCGCCCCAGGCGCTGCATCAAGCTGCCCGCCGCCCCCTCCTCACCTGCGGCAACCAGCAAATGGACATGATTGGGCATCAGCACATAGGCATGCACGGGCAGCCCTACTTCGCGCGCTGCATTCCGCAGGAAATCGCGATAGCAAGCATAGTCGGCTTCGTCCGAGAAAATGCCGATGCCATTGTTGCCGCGCTGGAGCAGCAGCTGCGGCAAACCAGGAACATGAAGGCGGGAGAGGCGACTCATGGCGGGATGTTAGCCCGGATCAGGCCAGGGTCTGTGCCACACGGAACGAACACAGGTGGCGGATCTAGCCGATGGCAAACAAGCGCTGATGCTCTTTCATTGCATAGCGATCCGTCATGCCGGCAATGTAGTCGGCAATGGCGCGCGCCTTGTCTTCGCGGGCTCGCTGCTGGAACTTCGGCGGCAGCAAGCGCACATCACCCATGAAGGCCTCGAACAGCTCTGTAATGACGCGCTTGGCCTTGCTCATTTCACGCAGGACCTGGAAGTGCCAGTAGAGGTTCTCTCGCAGGAAGCGCTGTAGCTGCAACAGCTCCTCACGCATGGCGCCGGAGAAGGCTACAAGCGGGGCCGCCGCACGCACATCAGCGATGGTCTCTATGCCCGCAGCGGCAATGTTCTGCGTCGTCTGACTGATGAGATCCAGCGCGAAGTCGTTGATCATGCGCCGTACGGTCTCATGAATCAGACGTCGCCCGGCAAGCCCCGGATATTGCGCCTTGAGTGCCATGCTGTGACGCGCGAACGGCTCCACCTGTTCGAGCTGCTCGAGCGTAATCAAGCCTGCGCGCAAGCCATCATCCACGTCGTGATTGTTGTAGGCCACCGCGTCGGCCAGATTGCACAGCTGTGCCTCGAGCGAAGGCTGCGTCTTGTCCAGAAAGCGCTGACCGACATCGCCGAGGAGCGCCGCATTCTTCAGCGAGCAGTGCTTGAGGATGCCCTCACGCGTTTCGAAGGTCAGATTGAGGCCGTCAAACTCTGCGTAGCGCTCTTCGAGGAGATCGACGATACGCAAGGACTGCAGGTTGTGCTCAAAGCCCCCGTACTCGCGCATGCAGTCATTCAAGGCATCTTGGCCAGCATGGCCGAATGGCGTGTGGCCAAGATCGTGCGATAGGGAAATCGCTTCGACCAGATCTTCGTTGAGCCGGAGCGCCCGCGCGAGCGAGCGCGCGATCTGCGCAACCTCGATGCTGTGCGTGAGGCGCGTACGGAACAGATCACCTTCGTGATTGACGAAAACCTGCGTCTTGTACTCGAGGCGCCTGAAAGCCGTGCAATGGATGACGCGATCACGATCGCGCTGGAACTGACTACGGGACGAAGGCGACGGCTCGTTCACCGCACGACCATGACTATTGTCGTCGGACACGGCGTAGGGCGCGAGCAGTCCGTTACTCATCTCAGTCACTGCATGCAGCAATAGCTGCCTTGATATCTGCAAGAGACGCATCGTCGCGAATCACGGCACGGCCGATCTGCTCCAGCAGGATCAGCCGCATGCGTCCGTCTTCGACCTTCTTGTCGTGGCGCATCAAATCGACATAGCGATCAACACCCAGTGCAGGCCCGGCCACTGGCAGGCCTGCTCGCGCAAACAAGCGACGCACACGTTCAACATCTGCCGCACTGAGCATGCCAAGCCGTGCGGACAGCTCGGCCGCCATGATCGTGCCGGCGGCAACGGCTTCGCCGTGTAACCAGGCGCCATAGCCCATGCCCGTCTCGATGGCATGCCCGAAGGTGTGACCCAGATTGAGATGCGCGCGCTCGCCTTGCTCGGTCTCATCTGCAATCACGACCGTTGCCTTGATGCGGCAATTCCACTCAACCGCCTCGGCCAGCAAATCCACATCACAGGCCAGAAGCCCGTCCATGTTCGCTTCCAGCCAATCCACGCGCGCTGCATCGCGAATCAAAGCGTGCTTGATGACCTCTGCCAGACCTGCGCGTAACTCGCGAATCGGCAGCGTGCGCAAGGTACCAACATCCGCGAGCACCAGCTTGGGCTGGTAGAACGCGCCAATCATGTTCTTGCCAAGCGGGTGATTAATGGCCGTCTTGCCACCGACCGACGAATCGACCTGCGACAGCAAGGTCGTCGGCACCTGAATGAAAGGCACGCCACGCTGGTAAGCTGCCGCCGCAAAGCCGGTCATGTCTCCAATGACGCCGCCCCCCAAGGCAACCATCGTCACCGAACGCTCACACCGGGCCTCAAGCAGCCCGGTGAAAATCAGGTTGAGCGTCTCCCAGTTTTTATTCGCCTCACCATCCGGCAAGACGATGGGAGTGACTGCCACGCCCGCATCACGCAAGGACGCAGACAAGGCTTCAAGATAGATTGGGCCAACCACGTCGTTCGTGACGATCGCCACACGCGGGCGCTTGAGATACGGCACGATCAACTCTGCCTGCGATAGCAAACCGTGGCCAATACGGATCGGATACGCGCGGCTACCCAGCGCTACGTCGAGTGTGCGCACTGCTTTTCCCATTCTCTGAGGATGCGGCCAACTGCCGCTTGTGAATTGTTGCGTGCGCCATCAATGATGATGTCCGCGACTTCCCGATACAGCGCATCCCGCTGTTCCCGCAAACCATCCAGCTTGGCTCGTGGATCCGCCACCTGCAGCAAAGGACGATTGGTATCGTGCCGAGTACGATCCAGCAGGACATGCGTAGGCACATCGAGATAGATCACCCAGCCGGTGCTCATCAGCACCTTGCGAGTACCAGAGTCCAGAATGGCCCCACCACCAGTGGCCAGGACGATGCCCGCATGCTGAGACAGCTCTTCGATCACGGAGGCTTCGCGCTTGCGAAAGCCCTCTTCGCCTTCCATCTCGAAGATTACCGGGATGCGCACGCCCGTCCGATGCTCGATCTCATGGTCAGAATCGATGAAGCGGCGGCCCAAGCGGCGCGCCAAGGCACGACCAATCGTGGTCTTGCCCGAACCCATGAGTCCTACCAGGTAGATGTTGCCAGACTGGATATTCACGACGCGATTCTAGCAGTCCGCGCTGATCGGGCAAAAAATAAAGCCGCTGCAGGCTCACGCCTGAAGCGGCTCTACGAGGGCAACCTCGCTTAGCGCAATGCTGTCTGCTCGGTCAGGATGCGTGGCGTGATGAACACCAGCAACTCAGTCTTGGTGTCAGAACGTTCATTTTCACGGAACAGATAGCCCAGGATCGGAAGGTCTCCGAGCAACGGGATCTTGTTCGTAATGTTCTTCGTATCCTGTTGGTAGATACCGCCCAGCACAACCGTGCCGCCGTTTTCAACCAGAACTTGGGTGCTCACGTGCTTGGTATCGATTGCGATCCCTGAACTGGTGGAGAGCAAGGTATTTGGCGAATCCTTGTTCACATCGACGGTCAGAGCGATTCTTCCGTCAGGCGTCACTTGTGGTTTCACCTTGAGCGACAGATTGGCTTTGCGGAAAGAGACCGCGGTCGCACCCGAACTTGTCGCCAACTGGTAAGGCAATTCAACACCCTGCTCAATCAAGGCTTCCATCTGGTCAGATGTCATGACACGGGGTCGGGAAACAATCTTGCCGCGGCCATCAGCCTCCAACGCGGAAATCTCCAAGCCCAAGTATCGCGTTCCCGCAGCATTATAGAGAATCGATGAGATCTGACCCGCAGCCTTCCCCGCAATTGCCGGTGCGGGTAAATTCACAGCCTGACCATCAGTCAAGAAATTAGGTTTGGTTTCGACGATACCTGCTTGATAGGACGTAGAACCGATACCTGCACCTACAGTAGTTTTGGGCAGACCGTTATATGTATTGCCCAGCAAGCCCAGGAAGCTGAGACGCACACCCAGATTGCGGGCAAAGCTATCTGAAGCTTCGACGATCTGAGCTTCGATCAACACCTGCTTCACCGGTACGTCGATCTCACCGATAATGCGGCGCAATTCTTCGAGGCGCGCAGCTACGTCCGTGACGAACAGTTTATTGCTGCGCTCATCAACGATCACAACGCCACGCTTTGACAGCATGGTGTTTTCCTTCTTGGTCAAGAAGTCGAAGATCGCTGTAGCCTTGTGGTAATTGATCTGGAAGTTCTCTGTACGCAGCGGTTCCAGGTCCGCAATCTGAGCCTTCGAATCGAGCTCCAGCTTCTCACGGGCAGCCAGTTCGTCACGCGGCGCAATCCAGATTACATTGCCGTTCTTGCGCATATCCAGCCCCTTGGCCTGGAGGATGATTTCCAGAGCCTGATCCCAAGGCACATCCTTGAGACGAAGCGTCAGCGCACCACTCACCGAATCGCTGGTGATGATGTTGAAGTTCGTGAAGTCCGCAATCACTTGCAGCACAGAGCGCACATCGATGTTCTGGAAATTCAGCGACAGCTTCTCGCCCGCATACTTCGGCGTCCGGCCGCTGCCTTGCACCAGCTTGTTCGGATCCTCTTTGACAGCCTTGACTTCAATTACGAACTGGCTGTCCGTCTGATACGCATTGTGCTCCCACAGACCTTTCGGACTGATCACCATACGTACCGCGGTGCCGTTCTGCGTCGTGACCACCGTATTTACCGGCGTAGCAAAATCAGTCACATCAAGACTGCGGCGGAGATTGTCGGGCAAAGCCGTCTTGAGGAATTCAACAACAAGGTTGCCACCTTGTTGGCGGATATCGATGCCGGTATTGGCATCCGACAGATCGACCACGACTCGACCTTCACCGTCCTTACCGCGACGGAAATTTACATCCCGAACCTTATGCGCATCCGGACCTCCTTGTTGCTCGGCAAAACGCGCAGTCGTTGTGGCTTCCGGTGATTTCGCGGTTGCTGCCGCCAGCGTAATCACGAGATCGCGGCCTTCAATGCTGGTGGAATAGCTGAGGGTACGCGCCAGATTGAGCACGAGCCGCGTGCGATCCGCCACCTGAACCAGATTGGCGCTCCGCAGATCGCCTTCATTCAATGAAATAGCAGTACGGCCAGTCCCGTTCAATGTGCCGGGAAAATCGATAGCCACTCGCGACGGATTGGAAACACTGAAGCTGCCGACCTGCGCCCCAAGCGGCTCTTTGAGCGTCACCCGCACCACGAGATTGCCGCTGACCTGGCTTGCCTTGACCGTTTCGATCGAGTTCTTGCCAGACACAGTAGCCGCAGATGCGGGCTGCTGTGCACTCGACACCCCTGCAAACAGGGAAAGGATGGCAACTACAGCTAGCGCCTGGATTTTTTGAGAAGTTTTCATCGCTTTGCCTCCTGCTCCTGCAGTTGCATAGTACCCATCCGTTCGACCCAGTCGCCATTGGCGTCTTCGATCAATTCCTTAAGGGCTAATTCGGTTTCAGAAATTTTGGTCACGAGCCCGAAGTTCTGCCCGATATAGTTACCAGTGCGTATCTGGTAGATAGTCTTGTCGGCCTGAACCAGGGCAACAGGCTTACCGTCTTTCGAAATCATCATCCCCACCAGCTTGAGCGACTCGAGCGGATATGCCTCAAGCGGCTCACGACGACGATTCGTGTCTGGGCGGTTAGCGCCTGCACCACGCTTTTCCGGATCCAGCTTTGATGCTAGGAAGGGATCTCCCACTGTTGCAGAATCAAAATCTACAACCGCAAAGGTTTTCAGCTGCGGCAGCGGCGGCACCCGACCACGCATATTCGCCTGCTCCGCCTGCATCCAGTTCTTGATGTCCTGATGTTCGTCAGCGCCACAAGCGGACAGGAGTAGCGCCAGCGTCAGGACAGCAAGGCCGCCCCCAAAGCTTGAGTGACACTTGAGCATCACCGTCCTCATTTCTTCACCGCCGCAGATTTTTCGCGTTTTTGCTTTGCGACCTCTTCGTCATCGAGGTAACGATAGGTCACGGCACTTGCATCCATCTTCAGACCATTAGCCCCGGCTGACTCAACCACGATATCCCGCAAAGTCACAATGCGCGGCAGCTTGGCGACGTCCGCGGCAAAATTCCCCAAGTCGCTATATGTCCCCGTCACACGCAACGCGATGGGCAACTCGGCGTAAAACTCCCTGACCGACTCGGTGCCGGGTTTCCACAACTCGAACTGCAACCCACGCCCACGCCCGGCCTGATTCACATCAACAAGCAGCGCCTCCATCTCCGAACGATTAGGCAGTTGCTTGAGCAGCGCGCCAAACTGTCGATCAATATCGGCCAGTTGTCGCTTGTACTCGTCAAGGTTGACTGCCTGGCGCTTCTTGCCCAGCCATTCATCCTTCAGTTTGACCTCTTCTTCCTTGCGCTGATCAAGTGTTTCCAACTGCGTACTCCAGTCAAACCACCAAGCACATCCGATGGTCACAATGAATACAACAGCCAGAACCACCACACGAGGGGCTACCGGCCAGACGCCCGGGTCATTCGGGTCGATCTGCCGGAAATCATTGACGATCTGCTCGAAATTCAAGCCGCGCATGGACTGAAATGCCTTGGGAGCGTTCATTTGGCAGGCTCCTTGGCTGCGGACTTGTTCTGGTCAGAATCTTCTATCGGCGCTCTCTCGATCGACACGAACAGATTGAAGTCCCCGACACGACGCCGATTGAAATCCGCAGCCTTGATTTCTACCAATTCCGGTTTTTCGAAAATCGGAGAAGCATCGAGATTTCGCATGAGCTGCGACACGCGCGCATTGGATTGGGCATATCCCAGCAAGTTGATGCGGACACCACTTTGCTTGACCGAGCGGATGAATACACCTTCAGGCACCTGCTTGCCCAGTTCATTGAAGATGTGGACCGTTTCTGCGCGATTGCTTTGCAGGGATTCGATCACCTGCTTGCGTGACAGAAGTGATTGCGTCTGCTCTTGCAAACGCTTGATTTCAGCGATTTCCTTGTCGAGCACAGCGATTTCGCGTTTGACGAAATCATTGGACGACTCTTGCGCATCGATACGTTGGCCAATCAAGGTATGGCCGACAAACCAGACCACACCACCCAACAAGGCCACCAAACCCAGTAACGTATAAAACTGCGTGCGGCGTTGTTTACGTGCCTCTTCGCGATGAGGCAGAAGATTGATGCGGATCATGCGTCGAACCTCCGCATGGCCAAGCCACAGGCGACCATCAGTGCAGGCGCGTCACTCGCCAGATTCTTCGGGCGAATACGCTGTGCCAGCGACATTCCGACGAAGGGGTTGGCAACCTGGGTAGCAACCTGCGTACGGCCTGCAACGATCTGCTCGAGCCCCGGAACGACCGCGCATCCACCGGCAAGTACGATCTGGTCTACTTGATTGAACTGCGTGGATGTAAAGAAGAACTGCAGGGCACGCGACACCTCCAGACCCAGACTGTCCATGAACGGCCGCAGCAGCTCGTGCTCGTAATTCTCTGGAAGGCTACCGGAGCGCTTCGCCGCCTCGGCCTCTTCACTGCTCATGCCGTAATTGCGCATGATGTCCTGCGTAAGCTGGTAACCACCGAAAGCCTGTTCGCGTGCATACAGCACATTTTCGTCACGCATGATCGCCACTTTCATGACGTTCGCGCCGATATCGACCATGGCAACCACCTTGCCCTCGCCCTCATCCTTGTCGAGCTTGCGCCGGATCAATTCAAAGGCGGCCTGTGCCGCAAAGGACTCGGCATCCATCACGAGCGCCTTGAGGCCAGCAGACTCCGCGGCAGCAACGCGATCTTCCACCTTTTCTTTGCGCGACGCTGCGATCAAGACTTCAACTTCATCAGCGCCACCCGGCATCGGGCCAAGCACCTGGAAGTCCAGATTGACCTCTTCGATCGCAAAAGGAATGTACTGGTTGGCTTCGGATTCGACCTGAACTTCCATGTCGAGCTCGCGCAAACCGGCAGGCAGCGAGATCTTCTTGGTAATGACTGCGGCAGCCGGCAAGGCCAGCGCAACATTCTTGGTGTTCGTGCCGAGTCGCTTCCAGGCTTTGCGGATGGCATCAGCCACCACATCCAGACTGGCGATATTCCCGTCGCTCACTGCATCACGCGGCAAGGGCTCGATGGCGTAGCGCTCTAGGCGGTACTGGTTCGAGGCTTCTGTAAGCTCGACCATTTTTACTGCAGAAGACGAAATATCCAGCCCAATCAAGGGTCGGGAACGTCCTCCCAGCAAGGAAGCGAAATCAATCACGCGAGGCCATCCTGTGGAATATCGTTTAAAATCAGGCGGTTATACGCAATACCACAAATCTACTTTAAATCCTAGCAGTAAGCTATCAGATATGTAAAGCAAACCGACGCCGAACGGTCTGCTTATGAGTATCAGGGGCGTCTGCCGCCTATAATCGGCCAGCTAACATACGAGCCACCATGCGCAAACCACTCTTTATCGCCGCCGCCGCACTTCTCGGTCTCTTCTTGCTTGCCATTTCCTCGGTCGGTATCGCCGCCGCTTTTGCGTGGCCAAAACTACCGGACCTTGCATCCATCACCGACTACAAACCGCGCATCCCGCTTCGCATCTACACCGCCGACGGCGAACTGATCGGCGAATACGGTGAAGAGCGTCGTAGCTATGTTGCCATGAAGGATGTGCCTGCCGACCTTAAACACGCCATTCTTGCTGCAGAAGACGACCGTTTCTATGAGCACAGTGGCGTGGATTTTGCCGGACTCACCCGTGCCACCGCGCTCAACCTGCTAGGCGGCGCTCGTCGGCAGGGCGGGAGCACGATAACCATGCAGGTGGCGCGCAATTTCTACCTCAGCCGCGAGAAAACCGTCAGTCGTAAACTCTACGAAATACTTCTTGCGTTGAAGATCGAAAAAAACCTGTCAAAGGACCAGATTCTTGAGGTTTATCTCAATCAGATCTATCTCGGGCAACGCGCTTATGGCTTTGGCGCTGCCGCTCAGATCTATTACGGGAAGAATCTGAAAGACTTGACTGTTGGCGAATGCGCGATGCTCGCCGGCCTGCCGAAAGCCCCTTCCGCATATAACCCGGTGGTCAATCTGGAACGCGCAAAGCAACGTCAGCATTATGTTTTGCGGCGTATGCAACAGCTTGCCTATATTGATGCGGCGAGACACGACA
Source organism: Uliginosibacterium silvisoli (assembly GCF_036017035.1). Lineage (NCBI taxonomy): Bacteria > Pseudomonadati > Pseudomonadota > Betaproteobacteria > Rhodocyclales > Zoogloeaceae > Uliginosibacterium > Uliginosibacterium silvisoli. The sequence goes on from NZ_JAYXHS010000001.1 coordinate 531,254, forward strand.
AAGCCGTCGCCGAGCCCATCAAGCTGGCGATCAGCAAGACGCAACAGTCCGTGCAGCCGCTGATCTCGCTGCATGCCGAATATGTGGCGGAAATGGCACGACAAATGGCTGTAGACCAGTTCAAGGACGAGGCTTACACACGCGGCATCAAAGTCATCACAACCATTACCAAGCTTGATCAGGCTGCGGCTTATCAGGCTTTGCGCCGTGGCGTGCTCGACTACGAACGACGTCATGGATACCGGGGCGCCGAAGCGCAGCTGGATGTTGCCGACATCAAGTCGGAGCAGGATGAGCAGCTCGAGGACCTGCTGGACAACTATGCAGACCAGGACGAGATCAGGGCGGCCATTGTGCTCGCCGTCTCTCCGCAAACAGTGCGCATCTATCTGCGTGGCGGCGAACTGGCCGACGTAAGTGGTGACAGCCTCAAGTTTGCAGCCGCCATGCTGGCGGCCAACGCACCGGCGCAGAAACAGGTGCGGCGCGGCTCGCTGATTCGCGTCGTGAAAACAGGCAAGGGCTGGGCGATCACCCAGCCGCCGGAAGTCGAGGCCGCTTTCATTTCGCTGGATCCGAACACGGGTGCGATCCGTTCGCTCATTGGCGGTTTCGACTTCAATCGCAATAAATACAACCACGTGACGCAAGCCTGGCGCCAGCCTGGTTCCAGCTTCAAACCTTTCATCTATTCCGCAGCGCTGGAAAAGGGCTTCACTCCGGAAAGCATTTTTGACGATGCACCGCTGAGTTTCTCAGCCACCGCCACCGGCAGTCAGGCCTGGTCGCCGCAGAACTACGATGGCAAGTATGACGGGCCCATGAGCTTGCGCACGGCGCTGACAAAGTCCAAGAATCTGGTTGCGATACGCCTGCTGCAAGCCATCGATCCCGCCTATGGGCAAGACTACGTCACCAGCCGCTTCGGTTTCGATCCAGCCAAGAATCCGCCTTACCTGACCCTCGCGCTTGGCTCCGGCGCCGTGACACCGTGGCAGATGGCAAGTGCCTATGCCATCTTTGCCAATGGCGGCTACCGTATCCAGCCCTATGTGGTGAAAGAGATCCGAGATGAGAAAGACCGCGTGGTGGCCCGTGTAGATCCGATAGTCGCGGGCAAGCAGTCTGAGCGCGTACTGGATGCGCGCAACGTCTATCTCATGAACTCGATGATGCAGGACGTCGTACGACGCGGCACCGCTGCCAAGGCCATGTCGCTGGGGCGCAGCGACCTGGCCGGCAAGACCGGCACCACCAACGACTTCCTCGACGCCTGGTTCAGCGGCTACCAACCCAATCTGGTCGGCATTGCATGGGTTGGCTACGATCAGCCCAAGCGTCTCGGCTCAGGCGAAACAGGCGGCGTCCTGGCGCTGCCAATCTGGATCAATTACATGGAAAAGGCGCTCAAGGGCGTGCCGGAGCAAGGCATGACAGCGCCGCCAGGTCTCGTTCGGGTCAAGACCGACAAGGGCGCAGATGATTTTGTCTACGAGGAGAACCTGCCCGGCGAGCAGGCTGGCGAGGCCAGCGCCCCCGCCGCCAACTAGCTCAGGCTGACGGCTGCGCCAGACTGCTGCCCGATGACACGTGCCAGCGCGACGTAAAGATCCTCACCGTCGCGCGTATTGACCCAGCGCGTGCCCTCCGGCCTGGGATCGGGCTTGTAATGAAAGCCGCCGGAACGCGCCGCTACCCAGATTTCACGGGCCGCCGCGTGGCGATTGATGATGATCTTGCTGCCGTCCTCGAACTCGAGCTCGAGAATGCCGCCCGGTTTGGACTCCATGTCCATATCGACGTCAGCGGCGTCGCAGGCTCTTTCGATTGCCGCCTCAAGCCTCGCCATTTCGGCGTCGGCCAGGTCCAGGAATGTGTTCTCATCCATGCTGGTCTGAGTCCTTGCTACCATTGTGTTTTACTTTGACTGGCCAGCCATGCGCCTGACTCACCGCTTTTCCCGCCTGATTCCGTCCATCGCATCCGCCTGCTTCGCAACGGTGTGCGCCCTTGCGCTGGCCGGCTGCGGCATCAAAGGTGGTTTGTATCTGCCAAAACCACTGCCCCCGGCTGCCGCAACGCCTGCGACGGCCCCTGATAATAGCAAAGCAGGCAGTACCAGCACGGCCACTACGGTACCTACCGCTGCAAGCGTGCAACCGGCCCCGCTCACGGCACAGTCCGCTCCGAAATCCCAGCCCTGATCCGGCCCCGACATTTCTACTTGTTTCCGAATCCTGCCATGACCCGTTCTTCCGCCTTTCCTGTCGCCACGCTCACGCAAGGCAGCTCCGGCCTGCAACTTGAAGCTGTTGCGCTGGCTGACATCGCCGCCCGCTTCGGCACCCCCACTTATGTGTACTCGCGCGCCGCGCTTGAAATGGCCTGGCAGAACTGGGCCAAGGCGCTCGTCGGCCGCGACACGCTGGTCTGCTATGCCGTCAAGGCCAACAGCAATCTCGGCATCCTGAATGTTTTCGCGCGCCTTGGCGCCGGCTTCGACATCGTCTCCGGTGGCGAGTTGTCGCGCGTCCTGGCTGCAGGGGGTGCGGCGGACAAAGTCGTGTTCTCTGGCGTTGGCAAGAGTCGTGCAGAGATGCAGCAAGCTTTACGCGCCGGCGTGCGCTGCTTCAATCTGGAATCGCCTGCCGAGTTGGACCGCATCGAATCCGTAGCGGCCGAAATCGGCGTGCGTGCGCCCATCGCCTTCCGCGTCAATCCCGACGTCGATCCGAAAACGCACCCCTATATTTCCACCGGCCTGCGCGACAACAAGTTCGGCGTGGCTTTCGATGAAGCGCTGGCGCTGTATCGCAAGGCCGCCGCGTCCAGGCATGTGAAGATCAGCGGCATCGCCTGCCACATCGGCTCGCAGCTGCTCGATCCGGCTCCCATGGCGGAAGCTGCAGCAAAGATCCGTGGCCTCGTGGAGAAGCTTGAGTCCGAGGGCATCACGCTGGAACACATCGATCTCGGCGGCGGCCTCGGCATCCGCTACGACGACGAGCAACCGCCCGGCATGAGCGACTACACCGCACCCCTGCTGGCCGCCATGGAAGGCCGCAAGGAACAGCTGTGCTTCGAACCAGGCCGCTCGCTGGTCGGCAATGCCGGCCTGTTGCTTACCCAGGTGGAATACCTCAAGCACAGCCCGACGAAGAATTTTGCGATCGTCGACGCGGCCATGAACGATCTCGCCCGCCCTGCCCTCTACAACGCTTATCACGAGATGGTTGCGGTCAAGCCTGGCACGGCCACGGCGCAAAGCTACGAGATCGTCGGCCCGATCTGCGAAAGCGGCGACTTCCTTGGCCACGACCGTCAGCTGGCGCTTGCCGAGGGCGATCTCATCGCCATCCTTTCAGCCGGCGCCTACGGCATGGCCATGAGCTCGAACTACAACACGCGTGGCCGTTGCGCCGAGGTGATGGTCGATGGCGACAAGATGCACCTCGTGCGCCAGCGCGAAAGCATCGAGAGCCTCTACGCGCTCGAATCAGTCCTGCCCTGAAGACTTATGCACGAGCACGCAAAGGATGGCGAAGGCGTCCGCATTGACAAGTGGCTGTGGGCCGCGCGTTTCTTCAAGACGCGCACGCTGGCCACTGACGCAGTCGATGGCGGCCACGTCCAGGTCAATGGCACGCGCATCAAGCCGGCACGCAATGTCCGGCCCGGTGACCGCATCCATCTCGTGCTTGGCGAGCAACGCTGGGAATTGATCGTGCAGGCGCTCGCCGAAAGGCGCGGCTCCGCCACCATCGCGCGCACGCTTTATGAAGAAACCGCCGAGAGCATCGCGGCACGCTTGGCGCGTATCGAAGCCCGCAAGGTCGAATACGAACCTGCCGACGATATGCGCGGGCGCCCCACCAAGCGGGACCGTCGCCAGATGGGCCGCGTCCGCTGGGACTGATCACGCGGAAAGCAGTCACTTGGCATGGCAGGTCCCGGCGGCATGGCCCCTGCCCCGCGAATGCTTGCGCCGGCCGCCGGTTCCAGCCAAACTCGAATCTACCAGCCAGAGGAGACAGCCATGAGCACGTCGGTTCACGAAATCCTGTCGGGAAAATCGAGCAAGATCCACTCTGTCACGCCGGACACCTCGGTCTACGAGGCGCTGGACTTGATGGCGCGCACGGACATCAGTGCCGTGCTCGTGCTGGAAGGCGAACGCCTGGTGGGCATCTTCACCGAACGCGATTACGCCCGCAAAGTCGCGCTGCGCGGCCGTAACTCCAAGGACACGCGGATCCGCGAAGTCATGACAGAGAATCTGCTGACCGTCTCACCAAGCCAGGATGTGGACGACGTCATGGCAATCATGACCGAAAACCGTTTCCGTCACCTGCCCGTGGTGGACCGCGGCCGGCTCGCCGGCATCGTCACGATTGGCGACGCGGTGAAAGCCGTGATGGAAGAACAACGCCAGACCATTGCACAGCTCTCAAGCTACATCTCGGGCGATATCGCAACCTGAGCGCGGCCACTCTGTCGCCCGGGCATGATGGCAGGCGATAATCCGGCTTTGGCCTTTCTTTCGTCTATTGGCTCGTCCATCTGCCCGTCTCTTCGCACCGCATCATGATCAATCCGAACCGCGCCGTTGTACTGCTTTCCGGGGGGCTGGACTCCGCCACCTGCCTGGCCATTGCCCGCGATGCGGGCCTTGAGGCCTATGCGCTGTCCGTAGCCTATGGTCAGCGCCACATGGCCGAGCTGACAGCAGCCGCGCGCGTGGCAGCTGCGCTGGGCGCGCGCGAACATCGCGTCGCGCAAGTGGAGCTCGGGCAGTTCGGCGGCTCTGCACTCACGGATACCAATATCGACGTGCCGGTAGACGGCGTGCAGCCAGGCATCCCGGTCACCTACGTTCCCGCCCGCAATACCGTCATGCTGTCACTGGCCCTGGGCTGGGCCGAGGTGCTTGGCGCGGGCCACATCTACGTCGGCATCAATGCGGTGGACTATTCGGGCTACCCGGACTGCCGACCGGAGTTCCTCACCGCCTTCGAGAACCTCGCCAAGCTGGCCACCAAGGCGGGAGTCGAGGGCGGCAGCCTGAAAATACATGCGCCGCTGATCGACCTGTCGAAGTCGAACATCATCCGCCTCGGCAGCAGCCTCGGCGTGGATTACTCGATGACGGTCTCCTGCTATCAGGCCGATGACGAGGGCCGCGCCTGCGGCGTCTGCGACTCATGCCGTTTGCGTAGCGAAGGTTTTGCGGCAGCGGGCCAAGCCGACCCGACGCGCTACCGCAACAAATAGCCACGCAAGGCGCGGCATCGTCATCAAGACCGGCATCACCCCAGCAGGGTCGAGGTGTGATGCGCGATCATCCACTCTTCGTTAGTCGGCACCACGGCTACCACCACACCACTGTCCGGCGTGCTGATGCACTGCGCCTTGCCGCGCTGGGCGTTGGCATCCGCATCCAGCCTGGCGCCGAGCCAGCCGAGATACTTCACGATGCTGGCGCGCACATGGCTTGAGTTCTCACCGATCCCGCCAGTGAAGACCAGCGCGTCCAGACCGCCTGCCGCCATGGTCAGCGAACCGATTTCGCGCGCTGCGCGATAACAGAACAGGTCGACCGCTTCCTTCGCCTCAGGCGCGTCGCTCCCCTCCAGCGTGCGCATGTCCTGGCTGATGCCGGACACGCCGAGCAGGCCCGACTCCTTGTAGATCGCCCGCGTCAGCTCCTCGGCACCGTAGCCATGGCGCTCCACCATGTAGAGCAGGATGCCAGGGTCGATGGTGCCACTGCGCGTGCCCATCATCAAACCTTCGGCAGCAGTAAAACCCATCGTCGTCGCCACGCATTTGAGATCGCGCAGGGCCGCCATGGACGCGCCGTTGCCAAGGTGCGCGATCACTACTGCGCCTTGCGCCTTGGCGCCGATGACGGCGGGCAGTTCGCGCGACACGTACTCATAGGACGTCCCGTGAAAACCGTAGCGCTTGACGCCCTCCTGCGTAAGCTTGCGCGGGATCGGATAGGTCTGCGCGAGCCACGGTTGCGTGCGATGGAAGGCGGTATCGAAACAGGCGACCTGCGGCAGCTGCGGATACTTCTTGGCCAGCATGCGGATCGGGCGCAGATTGTGCGGTTGATGCAAGGGGCCCAGTGGAATGAAGGACTCCAGCGTGGCGAACACTTCCGGCGTGATGCGCACAGGTGCGCTGTAGTCCTCGCCACCATGCAGCACGCGGTGCCCGACGGCTTGCAGCTCGACCTTCTGCGCCTCGATCCAGCTCAACAAATGCTCCAGCGCAAATTGCTGCAAGCCTTCGAGGTCGGTACCAGCCGGCGCGTGGATGACGGTGTCGCTCAGCGTTGCGCCATTCACGTCCTTGGCGACAAATTTCGTTTCGGCACCGATGCCGTCGATTTGCCCCCTGAAAAGAGCCAGCGCGTTGGCTGCGAGAGGCGCCTCGAACATGGCGAACTTGAGGCTGGACGAACCCGCGTTGATGATCAGCAAACCCTGCATTGCGACAACCTTTCAGTTCAGAGTGAATCAAGGCGTCGCCCCGAGGGTCGTCCGCCTGGCGTTACGTCTGTAACGGCCAATGTACAAGCCTAGCCGATGATAAAATCATTTCATCCTCGCCGCCTGATCCAGGTCAATTCCACATCCGGACCCCCACACCATGCAAGTCATCATTCTCGCTGCCGGCCAAGGCAAACGCATGCGCTCGCGCCTGCCCAAGGTGCTGCAGCCGATTGCCGGCAAGGCCATGCTCAGCCACGTCATCGCCACTGCCCGCAAGCTGCAGTCCAGCAAGATCTGCGTGGTATACGGCCACGGTGGCGACCAGGTGCGCGCCGCCTTGCCGGATGCCGACCTGTCCTGGGCCGAGCAGGCACAACAGCTCGGCACCGGCCACGCGGTGCAGCAGGCCATGCCGCACATCAAGGACGATGGCGTAGCCCTGATCCTGTATGGCGACGTACCCCTGACGCGCGTCGAGACCTTGCAGGCCCTCATCGCAGCCAGCGAAGGCAAACGCGTCGCACTGCTGACCGTGAACATGATCGATCCCAAAGGTTACGGCCGCATCATCCGTTCCGCTGCGGGCAACGTGCAAAGCATCGTCGAAGAGAAGGATGCGACGCCCGAACAACGCCGCGTCACCGAGGTGAATACCGGCATCCTGTGTGTGCCTGTGACGAAGCTGCGCGACTGGCTCGGCCGCCTCTCGAACAACAACTCGCAAGGCGAGTATTACCTCACCGACATCATCGCCATGGCAGTGGGCGATGGCGTCGAAGTCGCTGCGCACCAGCCTTCTGCGGTGTGGGAAACGCTGGGCGTGAACAACAAGCTGCAGCTCGCCGAGCTGGAGCGCATCCACCAGCGCAATATCGCCGACAGCCTGATGGAAAACGGCGTCACCCTGATCGACCCGGCGCGCATCGACGTGCGTGGCGAACTGAGTTGCGAGCCGGACGTGGAGATCGACGTGGGTTGTGTCTTCGAAGGCACCGTCGAGCTCGGTGACGGCGTGCGCATCGGTGCCCACTGCGTGCTGAAGAACGTGAAGATCGCTGCCGGCACCCATCTCGCACCGTTCTGTCATATCGAGGGCGCGACGATAGGCGCCGATTGCTCGATCGGCCCGTACGCGCGCATCCGTCCCGGCACGCAGCTGGCTGAAGACGTGCATATCGGCAACTTCGTCGAGGTCAAGAACAGCAGTATCGCCGCAGGCACCAAGGCCGGCCACCTCGCCTATCTGGGCGATGCCGACCTCGGCAGCAAGACCAACATCGGCGCGGGCGTGATCACCGCCAACTATGACGGCGCCAATAAATTCCGCACCACCATCGGCAATGATGTCTTCATCGGTTCGGACAGTCAGCTCATCGCGCCCGTGACGGTGGGCGACGGTGCAACGATTGCAGCGGGCACAACGCTGACCTCCAATGCGCAGGCCGGAGAGCTGACCATGTCGCGTACGCGCCAGAGCACCATCGTGGGCTGGAAGCGCCCAGTCAAGAAACCGGCCTGAGAACACGCAGATGGACGCACAACCCTCTCACCAGCTCAGCATGACCGTGCTGATGACGCCTGACATGGCCAACTTCTCCGGCAATGTGCACGGCGGTGCCGTGCTCAAGCTGCTCGATCAGGTTGCCTATGCCTGTGCCAGCCGCTATGCCGGCCGCTATGTCGTCACCATGTCGGTCGACCAGGTCACTTTCCGCCAACCCATCCACGTCGGCGAGCTCGTCAGCTTCCTCGCTTCGGTGAACTACACCGGACGCACCTCGATGGAGATCGGCGTCAAGGTGATTACCGAGAACATCCAGAAACGCAGCGTGCGCCACGCCAATAGCTGCTTCTTCACGATGGTGGCGGTCGACGACAAGGGCAAGGCCACCGAGGTACCCGCGCTGCAACCGCAAACCGCCGACGAATTGCGCCGGCACGCCTCGGCCAAGGTGCGCCGCGAACTGCGTCAGGAGATGGAGCGACGTCAGCGCGAGATCCAGGAAGCCATGCTGCGCGCAGCAAGCTCGGGCTCAGCGCCAATGTAATGTCAGCGGGCCAGGGCGGCCCGCCTGCGCCATCAAGCCGTCACCAGCTCACTCACCGAGGTACGCGCTGCGCACCTTGGGGTCGTGCAGCAGCGCATCACCTGTCCCGGTCAGCGTTATCTGGCCGCTCTCCATGACATAGGCACGTTGCGAGAAATGCAGGGCGAGATTGGCGTTCTGCTCGACCAGCAGCACCGTCACGCCTTCACGCACGATGGATTGCACGACCTCGAAGATCTTCTCGACGAAGAGTGGCGCGAGGCCCATCGAGGGCTCATCCAGCAGGAGCAGTTTCGGCTTCGACAATAAGGCACGGCCGATGGCCAGCATCTGCTGCTCTCCGCCGGAAAGCGTGCCCGCGACCTGCGCAAGACGCTCTTTTACGCGCGGCAGCATCTCGAACACACGCTGCATGTCAGTTTCGATCTGCGCCTTGTCGGTGCGGATGTAAGCCCCCATGCGCAGGTTCTCTTCAACGGTGAGCCGCGTGAAGATGCCGCGCCCCTCCGGCACCAGGGCCAAGCCGCGCTGCACACGCTTGTGCGCTGGCAGGCTGTTGATGCTGGCACCGTCGTAGATCAGATCACCCGCGGCAATCGGTAAGGTGCCGGCAATGGCATTGAGCGTGGTGGTCTTGCCTGCACCGTTGGCGCCGATCAGTGAAACCAGTTCGCCAGCATGCAGCGCGAGGTCGATGCCCTTGACCGCCTTGATCTGGCCGTAAGCAATCTGCACCTGCTTCAGTTCGAGAATGGGCACGTGATCAGGCATGTGCGCCTCCCAGATAGGCTTCGATCACGGCGGCATTTTTCTGCACGATGGCAGGTACGTCCTCGACGATCTTCTTGCCGAAGTCCAGCACGGCCACACGGTCACAGAGTCCCATCACCAGTTTCACGTCGTGTTCGATGAGCAGCACGGTGACACCATCATGGCGGATGGTTTCGATCAGGGTACGCAGATGCGAAGTCTCGGTGGCGTTCATGCCGGCAGCGGGTTCATCCAGCGCCAGCAGCTGCGGCTCGGTGGCCAGCGCACGTGCAATCTCGAGGCGGCGCTGGTCTCCATAGGACAGATTCTTCGATACGGTATTGGCGAAGCGCTCGATGCCGACGTAGCGCAGCAATTCGAAGGCGCGCTCCGTCACGAGACGCTCTTCCTCGCGCACATGCTTGCGTTGCAGGAGGATGCCGAACAGGCCCGCCGTCGAACGCGTGTGGTGGCCGACCATCACGTTCTCCAGCGCCGTCAGTTCGCGGAACAGGCGGATGTTCTGGAAGGTGCGCGCAATGCCGCGCTGGACGATCTTGTGCGGTTCGCCGTAAGGCAGCTCCGAGCCGGAGAACACGAACTCGCCTGACTCGGGTGTGTACGCCCCGCTGAGGACATTGAAGAAGGTCGTCTTGCCGGCGCCATTGGGCCCGATCAGGCCGTAGATCTCGCCTTTGTTGATCGACAAGGAGACATCTGTGAGCGCCTGCAGACCACCGAAACGCTTGTGGATGCCGCGTGCTTCGAGCAGCTTGATCATGCCTGCACCTCTGCACCCTTGCCGCCCTTGCCCAACACAAGCTCGGGCTTCGAGTAGCGCGAGTGCGCCGGCATGAGACCCGCCGGCCGCAGCAACATCATGAAGATCAAGGCCAGCGCGTAAACCAGCATGCGCAGGATTTCCGGATCGAGCAGCACATGCCCGAACACGGCCGTCTGCATCGGCACCGCGTAGCTACGCAGCACCTCCGGCAACCATGACAGGATCAGCGCGCCAACGATGACGCCACCGATATTGCCCATGCCGCCGAACACCACCATGGCGAGCACGATGATGGACTCCATCAGCGAGAAGCTCTCGGGGCTCACGAAGCCCTGGAAGGCACCGAACAAGCCACCTGCCACACCGCCGAACGTAGCCCCCATCGCAAATGCCAGCAGCTTGCAGTTGCGCAGATTGATGCCGACTGCCTTGGCAGCCAGATCATCGTCGCGGATCGCTGCCCAGGCGCGCCCGATGCGTGACACCTGCATGCGTTTGACGAGGATCACCGACAGCACGACGAAGCCGAGGAAGACGTAGTAGTAGAACAGCAAGGGGTTGATGCTGAAATCATCGGTGATGGCTACACGCTTCGAAATGTCCCAACCGAAGATGTGCAGGGTGTCGAGCATGTTGATGCCCTGCGGTCCGTTGGTGATATTGATCGGGTGGTTCAGGTTGTTCATGAAGATACGCACGATCTCGCCGAACCCCAGCGTGACGATGGCAAGGTAATCACCGCGCAGGCGCAACACCGGGAAGCCGAGGATCACACCGGCCAGTGCGGCGAAGCCAGCACCCAGCGGCAGCACGACCCAGAACGGCAGATGCACGCCGAAGTGCGGGCTGGCAAGGAAGGCCCAGGTGTAGGCGCCGACGGCGTAGAAAGCGATGTAGCCGAGATCGAGCAGGCCGGCAAAACCGACCACCAGATTGAGGCCGACGGCGAGCATCACATAGAGCAGCGCGAAGTCGAGAATGCGCACCCAGGCCGGGCCGACACCGAGTGCCGCGATGGGTGCCAACAGCATGATGGCGATGACAATGCTGCGTGCGGCTTTGGGATTGTGTGTGCCGAAGTACGGCACGATGCGGGCGAGTTCTTCCATGTCTTTACGCTCGATCCGCGACGCGCTCGCCGAGGAGACCTGTAGGTCGGAAGATCAGCACAACGCCCAGAATGGCGAAGGCAAAAATATCCTGGTAGCTGGAGTTGAAGAAGCCGAAGCTGAACTGTTCGATGTAGCCGGCCCCGATGGCCTCGACCAGCCCGAGCAGGATGCCGCCCAGCATCGCACCGCCCAGATTGCCGATACCACCCAGCACCGCAGCAGTAAAAGCCTTGAGGCCAGGCAGGGTGCCCATGGTGCTGTGCGCGATACCGTAATTCGAGGCGATCATCACGCCAGCAATTGCGGCCAGACCCGAGCCGAGCACGAAGGTCAGCGAGATGATGCGATTGGCATCCACGCCCATCAGGCTGGCGATGCGGTGGTTCTCGGCCGTGGCACGCATCGCACGACCGATGCGCGTCCGGTTTACCAGCACGGTCAGGCCGATCATCAGCAGTGCCGAGACGATGAGAATCACGATCTGCACCGGCGCGATATACACGCCCGGTACAGGCTGCAGCGGCGTCGTCGAGATGAGTTGCGGGAAGCTGTAGTAGTTGCGGCCCCAGATGATCATGGCCATCGTCTGCAACAGGAAAGACACGCCGATCGCCGTGATCAGAGGCGCCAGGCGCGGCGCATTGCGCAGGCGGCGATAAGCCGCACGCTCGATGACGTAGCCCATCAGCATGGATACCGGAATCGCCACCAGCAGGCCGAAAGCCAGTGTCGGCAATGCACCGAGATGTGGCCAGGTGTGCTGCGCAAAGTTGATGGCCTGCAGCGCTACGAGGGCGCCGATCATCAGGATGTCGCCGTGGGCGAAATTGATGAGGCCAAGAATGCCGTAGACCATGGTGTAGCCGAGGGCGACAAGCGCATACATGCTGCCCACGACGAGACCATTGATGATTTGCTGGAGTAGCGTTTCCATATCTTTTTTGTATGCAAGAAACGGGCTTGGTTGTTGGGTTTCTGGTTACGCCAAATCGTTGATATGCGGAAGTTCGCCGTCAGGCCGGGTGAGGGCTGGCTGCAAATGACAAATCCGCACCGCAATCGCACATCCTCAAAAAAATGGCGCGACCCGCAGGTTCGCGCCATTTTCATCAGCTCAATTTGATGCAGATCACTTCATGGGTTCCCACTTGCCGGCCTTGAACTCATAAACGGTGATCGCGCCGTCCTTGAGGTCACCCTTTTCGTCGAACTTGATCGTACCGGTTACACCCTTGTGCGCGACTTTCTTCAGCGCAGGCAGGTACTTGGCCGGCTCGACCGAGCCTGCGGTCTTCATGGCTTCGATGACGGTGGAGGTTGCGTCGTAGGAGTACGGCGAGTAAGCCTGCACTTCAGCATTGAAACGCTTCTTGAAACGATCCTTGAACTTGGCGTCCGGCATCGAGTCGAGTGGCACGCCCGGTTGCGTGCAATAGGCTGTGCCTTCCTTGATCGCGTCGCCGGCCAGCTTGATCAGCTCGGGCGTACATCCGCCGTCACCCATCAGGAACTTGGCACCAATGCCGAGTTGCTTGACCTGTTTGACCATCGGGCCACCTTGCGGATCCATACCGCCGAAGAAGATGACATCCGGGTTCTGCGACTTGACCTTGGTCAGGATGGTCATGAAGTCGGTGGCCTTGTCGGTAGTGAACTCGCGCGTCGTCACCGTGCCGCCAGCGGCCTTCACGGCCTTCTCGAACTCGTCAGCCAGGCCTTGACCGTAAGCGGAGCGGTCGTCGATGACGGCAACCTTCTTGCCCAGCTTGCTGACTGCGAACTTCGCGGCGGCAGGGCCTTGTTTGCCGTCATGCGCCATGACGCGGAAGATGTTCTCGAAACCTTGCTGGGTCAGCGTCGGGTTGGTGGCCGAGGGCGAAATCATGACGATGCCGGCCTGGTTGTAGATACGCGACGCGGGGATGGTGGTCCCTGAATTCATGTGGCCGATGACGGCCTTCACGCCCGCATCGACAAGGCGTTGTGCAACGGCCGTACCCTGCTTCGGGTCCGCCTGGTCGTCTTCACCGACAACCTCGAACTTGACCTTCTTGCCGGCGATGGTGACGCCCTTGGCATTGGCGTCTTCAACGGCAAGACGCACACCATTTTCCGTGTCCTTGCCAAGGTGGGCCTGCGCACCCGTGAGTGGAGCCGAACTGCCGATCTTTACGACAACTTCCTGTGCCTGTGCCACGCCCATCCCGAGTGCAACCAGGGATAGAGCAATGATTGTTTTTTTCATGACGACCTCCGCAAAGACGACTCTCTTGTTCAAGGGACAACCCGATGCACGGGCAGCAACCGGTTCGTGCGGCTGCAGGCACATGAAGCCTACACCCTGCTCGGATGTTACAGAAGTTGCAGCCACAACAAAACGATTGTTCGATGCTGCGCAACATCCCCACCCGCTCGTCTCCCGGCCTTATGCCATGCTGGTCTGCGGACGCGCGCAGGCATATGCTGCGAAGCGGCTTGCCTGACAACTTCGGCAAACCAACAAGCAGCGTCACAAGAAAGGATTGAGCCTTGAGCGACCCCGTCATCCTGAAAATCGAAACCGCCGGACAGCGCCTCGGCCTGCTGCCCGAACTCGGCGGCAGCGTCGCCTTCTGGGAAGTGCGCCGCAACGATGGCTGGCATGCCATCTGGCGCCCCTACGCCCCCACCACGGCAGATGGTCGCCGCACGGTCGGCAATTTCCCGCTGGTGCCCTTCTCCAATCGCGTCACCGGCGGCGGTATCACTGTCGATGGCGAGTTCCATCCCATGACGCCGAACCGCTTCGACCCGACACCGATCCACGGCACTGGCTGGATGCACGAGTGGGAGACGCGCGAGCACGGCGCGCAGGTGATCGAATTGAGCGTCGAGTCGCATCGCAAGCACGGCTACCCATGGGACTACTTCGCCACGCAGCGCTACAGCCTTGGCGACGACAGCATGACCATGCGCCTTGAAGTCGAACACCTCGGCGACAAGCCGATGCCCTACGGACTCGCCTGGCATCCCTTCCAGTTGCGTGGCGACAATCCCGAAGGCCCGCGCCTGCAGTTCCGCGCGGATGGCTACTGGCTCGCCGGCGACGACTGCATTCCACAGGAGCTCGTCGAAGACCTGCCCGCGGATCGGGACTTCAACGCGCTGCGCCCGCTCGGTCACGGTAAGATCGACAACAACTTCTCCGGCTGGGATGGGCGCATGCGCATGGAGCGCGACGACATCGACCTGCGCATCGATTGGGAAACCACGGAGCCGGACAACCTGACGACCTCCATCCTGTTCCGCCCCGAGAATCTGCCCTTCTTCTGCTTCGAGCCGATCACGCACATCACCGACGCATTCCATCGCCCTGGCATGCCCGGCATGCGCATGTTGAAGAAGGGCGAGCGCATGGCGCTGGAGGTGGTGCAAAAGCTGTCACACATCCATCCCTAGCCAGGAGAGGACATGAGACGCCTGATTGTTCTAATCGTAATCGCAACCATCGCGTGGCAAGGCTATGGGAAGTATCGGTCATCCCATGATGAAAGATCCGAAAACCGGCCAGAGTCCTTTGGCGAAGTCATGCGGCAAACACAGACCCAACCCACGCAATACAGCAACACCCGAACCAGCAACTACAAATGCGATGGACGAACTCATTGCTCACAAATGACTTCTTGTGACGAGGCAACATACTTCCTCAGGAATTGTCCAGGCGTGAAAATGGATGGAAACAACGACGGCGTTCCGTGCGAACAACAATGGTGTAGATAGCAAGATCAGACAGTCACTTGAATGGATGCCCCGGTGGGACAGGGCAATCGCGACAATGTACCGCAGGACAGCGGACAGCCATTCGTCGCCCATGCCCGTATAGCCCAATGACATGCTCCAGCACTAGACGCCGCTTCTGCTAGAGTTGCCGCAAATTTCGACGACCCCAAGGACATGTCATGGCACTCGGCACGAACAAGAAACTGGCCCTCATCCTGCTGCTGGTCTGCGTAGGTGCAGGCGCAGCCGGCGGCTGGTGGTTCAAGAAGCATCGTGCGCCTGGCCAGATTTCCGGTGACGCCGTGCTGCCTGCAGCCAACGGCCCGTTCGAAGTCAGCTCCTGTCTGGCTCGCCTGCACGACGACAAGCCGGCACTGGCCGTGATGTTCTCCGACAATGTCGACGCCGACCAGGCACTCGACAAGCTCATTGAAGTAACCGATGGCGGCGCGACGCCCAAGGAAGACGACAATGCGAAGAAGAAAGACAAGGCCGCATCCGGTCCGGTCGCGGAAGTCGTCAAGGGCGGCTGGATCGTCTCCGACAACCCGCACGTCCTGCTCTTTCCCTTCGTCAAACCCGGCCACCAATACACGATCAAGCTGAGCGCGGCGCTCGCCTCTGCCTCTGGCCGGAAACTGGACACGCAGCAAAGCTGTGATGTCTCCAGCGACGAGATGTCGCCCTCCTACTTCTTCGCCAGCAAGGGCACGGTGTTGCCCGCCGGCCTCAACGGCGGCCTGCCGGTGGTCACCGTCAACATTCCCGAAGTCGATGTGCAGTTCCTGCGTGTCTCGCCCGAGAAGATGCCGCAGTTCATCGACATGGTGGTCGGCAAGCGCCACGTCGCGTCCGGCGACGAAGAGAGCGATGAAGAGGGCGAGAACGATTATTACGACTACTGGAGCAACCGCAATCGCCTCAAGGGCCAGACCTCGGGCTGGCAGCTCAATGCCTTGCAGAAGATGGCCGAGAGCGTCTACAACGGCCGCTTCCTGACCAACGATGTGCCGAACAGCCGCAAGGTCACTTTCCTGCCCGTCGAGAAGATCTCCGAGCTGAAGGAGCCCGGCATCTACGTCGCAGTCATGAGCCGCCCCGGCTTCTTCGACAACGACTACCAGGTCACCCATTTCTACGTCAGCGATATCGGTCTGCACGTGCGTCGTCAGGTCAAGCAGACCGACGTGTTTACAACCTCGCTGAAGACCGGCAAGGCCGTCGGCGGTATCGAACTCGAGGTGCTCGGCGACGAAGGCAAGTCACTGCTGCAAGGCAAGACCGATGGCGATGGCCATGGCGTGCTGCCGGGCCTGCCGGACGGCGCGCGCCTGCTGCTCGCCAAGCGTGGCAAGGAAACCTCCATCATCGCCCTGCAGGAGCCGGGCCTTGATCTCGCCGAATTCGACATCGGTGGCCACCTGCCGCGCGATGCCAAACTCTTCGCCTGGGCTGGCCGCGACCTGTACCGGCCCGGCGAGAAGTTCACCGTTTCGCTGATGGCGCGCAATGCGGATGGGACCGCCCTGCCACCCGCCCCCATCAAGGTCGATCTGAAGAAGCCCGATGGCGACGTGGTCAACTCGACCATGTGGCAACCGAACGCCAAGACAGCCGGCTACCTGCAGCAAAGCATCGACCTGCCACCCGATGCGGCCACCGGCAAGTGGAGCCTGGAATTCCGCGCCGACCCGGCAGCCAAGCGCCCCGACACGATCTGGACTTTCCAGGTCGAGGAGTTCCTGCCCGAACGCATGAAGCTGACGCTCAAGAGCGACACGAAACCACTGGGCAGCAAGGACGATTTCAGCGTCGCCGTGCAGGGTGACTACCTCTACGGCGCACCCGCCTCCGGCAACCGCCTGCTCGGCAGCGTGGCACAGGAGCGCGCACGCAATCCGCTACAGAAGGAATGGCCGGGCTTCATCTTCGGCGACTTCGCCGACGACAAGGAAAAGAGTCGCGCCGAGCTGGAAGAGACCGCACTTGATGACGCCGGCAAGGGCGTCATCGACATCCCGTTCAGCACCGACAACAAGTCACCGATGCGGGTACGCGCCTCGCTGAGCCTGCTCGAATCCGGCGGCCGGCCTGTCGTGCGTTCGATCGAGCGCGTGTGGTGGCCTGCCGACGCCCTCATCGCATTGCGTCCGGCTTTCGAACGCGACGTCGCGCGCGAAGGCAGCATGGCCGAATTCGAACTGATCCGCGTCACGCCAGCAGGCAAGTTCGCCGCACTCAACGAAGCACCGTTCCGTCTCGTGCGCGAAGACCGCCAGTACTACTGGCGTTACGACGCCGGCCGCGGCTGGCACTCCGGCTACACCGAAGCCGAAGAAACCGTGCAGGCCGGCGCGCTGCAACTCAAGGCGCGCGCCAAGCTGACCCTGCCCGTGCAGTGGGGCACCTACCGCCTCGAAATCACCGATCCGCAAACGCAACTGGTCACGCGCTACCGCTTCTACGCGGGCTGGAATGCGCAGGACACCGAGAGTGTCGGCAACCGCCCCGACCGCGTACGCCTGCAACTCGAAGGAGCACCGGCCAAACCCGGCGACAGCGTGAAGCTCAAGATTACGCCTCCGCACGATGGCGAGGCCCTGGTGCTGGTCGAGGCTGACAAGGTGCTGTGGAGCACGCGCGTCACCGTCAGCACCGACGGCACCACGGTGAACGTGCCTATCGACAAGAGCTGGAACCGCTCGGACATGTACATCTCGACCGTGGTATTCCGTCCGGGTAGCGAAGGCGACCGCGTCACGCCGGCACGCGCCATCGGCCTGACCTGGCTGCCGCTGGCACGCGAGGCACGCAAGCTCAAGGTGAGCGTCACAGCACCGGCACGCGTCGAGCCCGAGAAACGCATGACAGCCCACGTGAAGGTCGAGGGTGCCGCCGGCAAGACGGCGATGGTGACCGTGTCGGCCGTCGATGTCGGCATTCTCAACATCACCAGCTTCAAGACACCCGACCCGTTCGACTTCTTCTTCGGCAAGCATCGTTTCGGCGCCGAACTCTCTGACCTCTACGGCAAGATCATCGAGCGCATGGACGGCACGCCCGGCAAGCTCAAGTGGGGCGGCGACGCCGGCATGCGCGACACGCGCAGCATGCCCAAGAAGGTGAAGCTGGTGGACCTGTTCTCCGGTCCGATCCAGCTCAATGCGAACGGTGAAGCGGACGTGCCGCTCGACGTGCCGGACTTCAACGGCACGCTGCGCCTGATGGTGGTCGCCTCCACGCCGGAAGCCTACGGCAGCACCGATCGTGAAGTCACCGTCTCGGCCCCCATCGTTGCCGAGATCGCCATGCCACGCTTCATCGGCCCGGGCGACAGCTCGAGCTTCGCACTCGATGTGACCAACATGATGGGCAGCGCGCAGGACGTCAGCATCAAGCTGACATCCGACAAGCTGCTGAAGATTGCCGACGGCGAACGCTCGCTCAAACTGGCCGACAAGCAGCGCAGCATCCTGCGCTTCACGGCCGAGCCGACCGAACCATATGGCCTGTCGCGCGTGATGCTCGATGTCAAGACAGCAGGGCCAAAACCAGTCGTCATTCACCGCGAGTTCGCACTGCAGATCCAGCCGCCCGTGCCGCGCGAACAGGATGCGCGCCGCATCCGCATCGAGCCGGGCAGCACCCAGCGTCTCGACACGGCAATGGTGGACCGTTTCTTCCGTGGCTCGGCGACGCTCAGCGCAACCATGTCGAGCAAACCGCCGCTCAACGTCAACAGCCTAGTCAAGGGCCTGCTCGACTATCCATATGGCTGCCTCGAGCAGACCACCAGCGCGGCCTATCCGCATGTCTTCATCGACGAGGAAGGCGCCAAGGCGGTCGGTCTGAAACCACGCACGCGTGACGAGCGCGCGAAGTTCATCGAGGGCGCCATCGGCCGAATCGCCGGCATGCAAGGCGAATCGGGTGGTTTCCGTCTATGGAGTGGCGACAGCGGGCCTTACGAGCAGTGGCTCACGCCCTATGTCACGGGCTTCCTCATGGATGCGCGCGAAGCCGGGTTCAATGTCCCCGAAACCATGACCAAGCGCGCCGAGCAGTGGATGCTGCAACGCCTCAACGGCGCGGGCAACGAGTTCCCATCGCTGCCTGCGGCGATGAAGCCCGACGCCAATGGTCGTTACGCCTGGCGTGACTACGACCTGCTGCGCAACAGCCACCAGCGCTTCGCCGAACTGGCGCACATCGGCTACATGCTGGCGCGCCAGCAGAAGGCACCGCTGGCATCGCTGCGCCTGCTCTACGACCAGTACCGCGACCGCGCACGCTCGCCGCTACCGCTCGTGCATCTGGGCATAGCACTGCAGATGATGGGCGACGCCAAGCGCGGCGATGCCGCCATTGCCGAAGCCATGACCAAGGCATACGGGATCCGCACCGACTGGGAGTGGGACTGGCTGGGCGACTACGGCACGGCCGTGCGTGACCAGGCCCTGTCGTACGCGCTGATGCTGCGTCACAAGGTCAGCCATCCGCAGCGCGAGAACATGCTGGTCAATCTCGCCGATCGCCTCGGCAAGCCACGCGGCTACTTCTCGACGCAGGAGCGCATCGCCTTGTTCCTCGCCGCACGTGCAGCAGGCGGCACGCCGGGCGAAGGCTGGAATGCCGTCATCAAGACGGCGGATGGCGAAACCATGCTGACATCGAAGAACAGCGAGATGCGCAACTTCGATCCGGCGCTGGCAGCCAAGGGCATCACCATCGAGAACCGGGGCAACGGCCCGCTGTGGCTCGAAGTCGAAGCCAGCGGCTACCCGCTCAAGCCGCCGGTCGCCAGCAGCGACAAGATCGCGCTGACGCGCAGCTGGTACACCACCGACGGCAAGCCATGGAAGGGCGGCCCGCTGAAGGTCGGCGACATGCTCATCGTGCGCGTCACGGCACAGGCCAAGCAGCGCATCGAAGACGGCCTCATCGTCGACCACATCCCGGCTGGTCTTGAAGTGGAAAACCTCAACCTGTCGCAAGGACCACAATCGGGCGAGTTCAGCATCGACGGCGTGAATGTCGGCGAAGCCATGAAGAACGAGCGCATCAAGCACCGCGAGTATCGCGACGACCGCTTCGTCGCGGCCGTGCGTCTCGATGGCGATGTGATGCGCCTGTTCTACATGCTGCGTGTCGTCACGCCGGGCAAGTTCAACGTGCCGGCACCGTATGCGGAAGACATGTACCGTCCGGACATCCGTGCGCATGGTCCGTCGGTGGAGCCAGTGACGGTGGTGGATCCGCGTGCTGTGGCGAAGTGATCGGGGTTTGAAATCGTCTCGTTGAAGTTGAAGCTGTCCCGTTTGTACGCCTCCCCCTCTCCCGGCCTCCGGCCACCCTCCCCCCGAGGGGGAGGGGACTGCAGCGAGCACGCGATCTCAGCCGTTCCCTCCCCCCAGGGGGAGGGTGGCCGGAGGCCGGGAGAGGGGAAATCGTGGCGCCTGTCCAAGCACCGCATAGCATGCGCAAACCTCCACCAACAGGCATACCGCGATGCCTGACCGCCTCACCCGAATAAAAGCCTGGCTACGCACCCACCCCGTCCGAGCCAGCCTCGCCGCTCTCCTCACCGCGTTCCTTCTCCTCGACCAGCTCTTCCCGCCGCCCGTCCCGCGCGAGGAAGCCGGCCTTGTCGTCGTCGCGCGTGACGGTTCCCCGCTGCGCGGCTGGCCGGATGCCGATGGCGTATGGCGCTACCCGGTCACGCCTGAGCAGGTGTCGCCGCGCTACCTGGATGCGCTGCTCACCTATGAAGACCGCTGGTTCCACTGGCACTTCGGCGTCAACCCGGCGGCGCTGGTGCGTGCCGGCTGGCAGTGGGCGACGCAAGGCCACATCGTGTCGGGTGGCTCGACGCTGAGCATGCAGGTGGCGCGTGCCATCGAACCCGTGCCCCGCAGCCTGCACGGCAAACTGCGCCAGATGTGTCGCGCCGTGCAGCTGGAGCTGCGCTTGTCGAAGCGCGAGATCCTCACGCTGTACCTCAACCACGCGCCCATGGGCGGCATCGTCGAGGGCGTAGAGATGGCCAGCCGCAGCTATCTCGGCAAGAGCGCTGCACAACTCTCGTCCGCCGAGGCCGCGCTGCTCGTCGTGCTGCCGCAGGCGCCGTCACGGCTGCGCCCCGACCGTCACCCGGAACGCGCACAGCGCGCCCGCGACAAGGTGCTGCGCCGCATGGCCGAACTGCATCACTGGACGCAGGCCGAGGTGGATGACGCGCTGGTCGAGCGCGTCGGCGCCAACCCGCCGCGCATAGCCTGGCTGGCGCCGCTTGCGTCGGAGCGCCTGCATCAGGCCGCGCAGCGCGACATGCGCAAGGGCGTACGGCATGTGCCCATCGTCAGCTCGACACTCGATCGCGACATGCAGGCCATGCTCGAACGCCTGCTCGCCGACCGCGTCGCGCAACTGCCGCGCTTCGTGTCGATGGCGGCACTGGTGATGGACAGCAAGACGCTCGAGGTGCTGGCCTACGCCGGCTCGGCAGACTTCTCCGATCCGCGCCGCTTCAGCCATGTCGACATGGTGCGCGGCGTGCGCTCGCCCGGCTCGACCCTCAAGCCCTTCCTCTACGCCATGGCACTCGACGAAGGGCTGATCCACTCCGAGAGCCTGATGGCCGACACGCCGCAATCCTTCGGCGGTTATGACCCCGGCAATTTCCAGGCGAACTTCTCCGGCCCGGTCAGCGTTTCGGACGCGCTACAGCGCTCACTCAACGTGCCCGCCGTCGACCTGCTCGACCGCCTCGGTCCGACGCGCTTCGCCGCGCGCCTGTCACAAGGCGGCATACGCCTGCGCCTGCCCAGCGGCGGCACGCCTAACCTCAGCATCATCCTCGGTGGCGCAGGCACGACGCTCGAAGAACTGGTCGGCAGCTATCGCGCACTGGCGATGGGCGGCATGGCCGGCGTACCACGCATCACGCCCGATGCCCCCGTGCAGGAGTCGCGCATGATGAGCGCCGGCGCGGCCTACATCATCCGCAGCATCCTCGAAGGCGGCGGCCACCCCGACCAACCCTTCGTCGAAGCCGCCGGGCCACGCCTCGCCTGGAAAACCGGCACCAGCTACGGTTTCCGCGACGCCTGGGCAGTTGGCGTGAGCGGGCGCTACACGCTCGGCGTGTGGATCGGCCGCCCGGATGGCACGCCCAACCCGGGCTTCTTCGGCGCCAACATCGCCGCCCCGCTCCTGCACCAGATGGCCAGCGCCCTGCCCGCCAGCGAACTGCCGTTTCCTGCGCAGCCCGCCGAAGTCAGTACCGCGCAGATCTGCTGGCCACTGGGTAACGCAACCGAGATTACGCCGCCAGAACACTGTCATGCCAGGCACACAGCCTGGGTGCTGCGCGGTACGATCCCGCCGACCCTGCCCGACCGATTGCGCTCGCGCAGCCTGCTCGAAACCATCTGGCTCGACCCGCACAACGGCCTGCGCACCACGCCAGCCTGCAACAAGGATGCGAAAGCGCGCGAAGTCGCACACTGGCCAGCCTTGCTGGAAGCCTGGCTACCCGCTGCACAGCGCCAGCAACTGGGCCTGGTCGCCTGGTCGCCAGATTGCCTGCAAGCCAGCTCGGTTGGCAGCGTGAAGCTGATGGGCCTGCAAGACGACGCCCGTCTGCGCCCCACGCCGGGCAAGAAGAATCTGGTGGTCAAGCTCGAAGCCGTTGGCGGCACCGGGCGCAATTTCTGGCTGCTCGACGGCCAGCAGGTCGAGCCCGCACGCGGCAAGAAACAGCAGGAATTCACCCTCACCAGCGAGGGCGCGCACAGCATCGCGGTGATGGATGCCGCTGGCCACTACGACAGCGTTTCGTTCCGCGTGGACGGGATCAGGCAATAGCAGCAGAACACGCAACAGAGACGGAATAAGCCGCCGTCGCTCAACGTTCACCAACAGGGCTTCAACTTACCGCAGCGGTGCCATACTGAATTGCGGCTTCGACATCACATTCGTTCGCGCTCACAGGAGGTCTCATGTCATTCCGGATGCATTTCCTCACCGCCGCAATCCTGCTGGGTTTGAATGCCTGCGGCTCGGTCGTCAGCATCGGCAAGCTGCAGCCCGGCGTCGCCACCGAAGCAGAGGCCACCAAAGTTGCAGGGCGCAAGCCCGAGTATGTCTGGCACAACCCTGACGGCACGCGCACGCTCGACTACTCCAACCAGGCCTTCAGCGGCACCACGAGCATGTTCGTCACCGTCGACGCGGCAGGCAAGGTGCTCGACATCAAGCGCATCGATGTCGACCCCGTCAACAACGATGTCGCTCCCGGCATGAGCCCGGACCAGGTGCGCCGCATGCTCGGCTCGCCACGCACGGTGACGACCTACATGGCCGGCGAGGAAGTGTGGGACTGGAACACGGTCACTATCGGCGGCCCCGGTCTGCTGGTACTTTTGAATGTGTACTTCAGCGGCGGCAAGGTCGTGCGGATAACGACCAAGACAATTGACCTGAATGCGAATCGACCATGAAGTGCGATGGGCAACAGTCCCTGAGCTCGCAGGAAGCCACATGCCACTCCGCCAACTCGTTCTCTGCGCCCTGCTGATCTGCCTGGGCGCCTGCGCTTCGGTCGAACGCATCGCGAGCCTCGCGCCCGGCACGTCCACCGAAGCCGACGCCACCAAGGCAGCTGGCCGCAGACCGGAGTACGTCTGGAACAACGCCGACGGCACGCGTACGCTCGATTACTCGAACCAGCCCTTCGAAGGCACCACCAGCTGGTTCGTCACCGTCGACGCGGCAGGCAAGATCCTCAAGACGCAACGCATCGAGGTCAACGCCGAGCGGAACGACGTCAGCATCGGCATGACCCCCGATCAGATACGACGCATGCTCGGCTCGCCGCGCACGGTCACTACCTACATGTCCGGCGAAGAGGTGTGGGACTGGAATACGGTGACGGTCGGCGGCCCGGGTTACCTCGTGCGTTTCAATGTGCACTTCAAGGACGGCAAGGTCGTGCGAACATCGACGAAGACGATTGACCGCAATGACTGCCGCATGTTCTTCTGCTGATCCACCCACCCCGCGAGAAACTTCATGTCACTCCGTACGCTTGCCCTCTACGTCGCCGTCCTGCTTAGCCTGGGCGCGTGCGCCACGGTCGAGAACATCGGCGAGCTTCACGTCGGCACGGCCACCGAAACCGACGCCACCAAGGCCGCCGGCCGCAAGCCCGTGTATATCTGGAACAACACGGACGGCACGCGCACGCTGGACTATTCCAACCAGCCTCTCGGTGGCACGACCAGCTGGTTCGTCACCATCGATGCGGGCGGCAAGATACTCGCCAAGCAGCGCATCGAAGTGGACCCGCGCAACAACGGTGTCGCCGTCGGCATGAGCACCGACCAGGTGCGACGCATGCTCGGCTCGCCGCGCGGCGTCGCCACCTACGTATCCGGCGAGGATGTGTGGGAATGGAATACGGACACCACGGGCGGCCCCGGTGAATACGTGCGCTTCAACGTGTATTTCCGCAATGGCGTCGTCCACCGCACGGCATCGCGCACGGTGCGCCGGGGTGAATGCAGCTCGAACATGTCCTGCTGATCTCCTCGCGCAGCCATGCTCTACACACCCCCACGCTTCGTCGAGACGAATCCGGACATCATTCGCGAGCTGATCACGGCAGCCCCGTTCGCCATGCTGATCAGCAGCGTCGAGGGCGCACCGATCGTCACACACGCCCCCGTCGTACTCGATGAGGCTGCCGGCAAGAACTGGTTCGCCGCGCATGTTGCCCGCGCCAACCCACACAGCGCGGCGCTCGGTGATGGCGCGGAAGTGCTGGTCGTCTTCAACGGCCCGCACAGCTACATCTCGCCGGGCTGGTACCAGGAGGCCTCGGTACCGACCTGGAACTACGCCGTCGTGCACCTGCGCTGCCGCGTCCACGTGCGCAGCGGCGACGACGCACAGGCCTTGCTCGACACGCTCGCCAGCACCTTCGAAGACACGGGCCAGCCGGGCCACCTGAGTCGGGAAGGGCGCGCCCGCATGCTCAACTACATCCACTGCTTCGCGCTCGAGCCCCTGCAGGTCGAGGCCAAGTTCAAGCTCTCGCAGGACGAGAGCAAGATCGATCAGCAACGCATCGTTACCAGGCTCGCCCAGCTCGAAGACGAGAACGCGCAAGGCGTGGCCAACCTCATGCTGCGCAATCTGGCGGCGGGTTTCGGCGGCTGAAACCCATCGGGGCCGGCTGGTCAATGCCTGCCCCGCCACTTATAATGCGAGACCTTCCGAGGAGCGCTGCGAGACCCCGTTCGTGTGGTCCCAGGCTCGGAAACCGCCGCCCTGCTGCGACGGCCTGATTCAACGGCGCTCACCGCTTCATGCGTTCGCGCTGGATGGTGAGTACGGGCAAGCCCGCTACCCTCATTCCCGCGAAAGCGGGAATCCAGTGACTTTCGCGCCCCCTATCAACGTCGCTGGATTCCCGCTTTCGCGGGCATGACGGTCCAAGTTCTCACGTTCAACGCGGCGCTCGCCCGTACCGAAAGAGAACCATGCAAGCCGACCGCACAGCCGAAATCCAAGCCCTCCTTAAAGACCGCATCCTCATCCTCGATGGCGGCATGGGCACCATGATCCAGCAGTACAAGCTGGGCGAAGCGGACTATCGTGGCGCGCGCTTCGCGGATTTCAATCGCGACCTCAAGGGCAACAACGACCTGCTGGTGCTGACCAAGCCCGAGGTCATCGCCGAGGTGCACAGCGAGTACCTCGACGCTGGCGCCGACATCATCGAGACCAACACCTTCAACGCCACGCGCGTGTCGCAAGCCGAGTACGGGCTCGAAGACATCGCCTATGAATTGAACGTCGAAGGCGCGCGCCTCGTGCGCCAGCTATGCGACGAATACACGGCGAAGAATCCCGCCAAGCCGCGCTTCTGTGCCGGCGTCATTGGCCCGACCTCGCGCACCCTGTCGATCTCCCCGGACGTGAACGACCCCGGCTTCCGCAACATCAGTTTCGAAGCGCTCGCCGACGACTACTACCAGTCCGCCAAGGGCCTCATGGAAGGCGGCGCCGACCTGCTGCTGATCGAGACCGTGTTCGACACGCTCAACGCCAAGGTCGCCGTGTATGCCGTGCAGAAGCTGTTCGCGGATCTCGGCCGCACGCTGCCCATCATGATCTCGGGCACCATCACCGATGCCTCGGGCCGCACGCTGTCGGGCCAGACGGCCACCGCCTTCTGGAACTCGCTCGCGCATGCCAAGCCGATTTCCTTCGGCCTCAACTGCGCGCTGGGTGCCAAGGAGCTGCGCCAGTACGTCGCCGAGATTTCCGGCATCAGCGGCACCTACATCTCCGCTCACCCGAATGCGGGTCTGCCGAATCCGCTGGCACCGACCGGCTACGACGAAACGCCCGAGCAACTCGCGGGTGACATCAAGGAATGGGCCGAGTCCGGCTTCCTCAACATCGTCGGCGGCTGCTGCGGCACCACGCCTGCGCACATCAAGGCCGTGGCTGATGTAGTGGCCAGCATCAAGCCCCGCGTACTGCCCGACATCGAAATCCGCCAGCGTCTCTCCGGCCTCGAGCCCTTCACCATCGGCAAGGGCAGCCTCTTCGTCAACGTCGGCGAGCGCAACAACGTCACCGGCTCCAAGGCCTTCGCACGCATGATCATCGAGGGCCGCTACGAAGATGCGCTGGCCGTCGCGCGCCAGCAGGTCGAGAACGGTGCGCAGGTCATCGACATCAACATGGACGAGGCCATGCTGGATTCGAAGGCCGCGATGGAGCGCTTCCTCAAGCTCATCGCCTCCGAGCCGGACATCAGCCGCGTGCCCATCATGGTCGACTCCTCCAAGTGGGAGATCATCGAGGTCGGCCTGCAATGCATCCAGGGCAAGGGCATCGTCAATTCCATCTCGATGAAGGAAGGCGAAGAAGCCTTCCTGCACCACGCGCGCCTGTGCATGCAGTACGGCGCAGCGGCGGTCGTCATGGCCTTCGACGAGAAGGGCCAGGCCGACACGTACGCACGCAAGATCGAGATCTGCGAGCGCGCCTACAAGCTGCTCACGGGCATCGGCTTTCCACCTGAAGACATCATCTTCGACGCCAACATCTTCGCCATCGCCACCGGTATCGAAGAGCACAACAACTACGCCGTCGACTTCATCGAAGCCGTGCGCTGGATTCACACCAACCTGCCCTACGCCAAGACCAGCGGCGGCGTGTCCAACGTCAGCTTCTCGTTCCGCGGCAACGAGCCCGTGCGCGAAGCCATCCACACGGTGTTCCTGTACCACGCCATCAAGGCCGGCCTGACCATGGGCATCGTCAACGCCGGCCAGCTCGGCGTGTATGACGACCTCGACCCGGTGCTGCGCGAAAAGGTCGAAGACGTCGTATTGAATCGTCATCCCGACGCAGGCGAACGCCTCGTCGAGATCGCCACCACCGTCAAAGGTCAGGCCAAGGAGTCCACGCAGGATCTCGCCTGGCGCGAATGGCCCGTCGAAGAGCGCCTGTCGCACGCCCTCGTCAAAGGCATCACGCAGTTCGTCGTCGAAGACACCGAGGAAGTACGCGCCAAGCTCTTCGCTGAAGGCAAGCCGCCACTCGCCGTCATCGAAGGTCCGCTGATGGCCGGCATGGCCGTCGTCGGCGACCTGTTCGGTGCAGGCAAGATGTTCCTGCCGCAAGTCGTGAAGTCGGCACGCGTCATGAAGTCCGCCGTCGCGCATCTGATTCCCTACATCGAGGAAGAGAAGAAGCGCACCGGCGCAGCCGGCAAGGGCAAGATCATCATGGCGACCGTGAAGGGCGACGTGCATGACATCGGCAAGAACATCGTCGGCGTCGTCTTGAGCTGCAACGGCTACGAAGTCATCGACCTCGGCGTCATGGTGCCGACCGAGAAGATCCTGCACGCCGCCAAGGAACACGGCGCACAGGTGATCGGGCTGTCCGGCCTCATCACGCCCTCGCTCGAAGAGATGAGCTTCGTCGCCAGCGAGATGCAGCGCCAGGGCTTCGACATTCCGCTGCTGATCGGCGGCGCGACGACCAGCCGCGCACACACCGCCATCAAGATCGCCCCGCACTACGAACAACCCATCGTGTACGTGCCGGACGCCTCGCGCGCCGTCGGCGTCGTTACGAGCCTGCTCAGCATCGACGGCCGCGCCAGCTTCGTCGCCGAGATCGCGGCCGACTACGAGAAGGTACGCACGCAACACGCGGCAAAGGCCGGCGTGAAACTCGTGACGCTGGACGCAGCGCGTGAGAACCGCTTCAAGTGGAACAATGATCCGGCCTATGTGCCTGCAAAACCCGCACGCCCCGGCACACAGCGCCTGCGCAACATCGACCTCGCGACGCTCGCCGAATACATCGACTGGGGCCCCTTCTTCCAGACCTGGGACCTCGCCGGCCCCTACCCTGCGATCCTCACCGACAAGGTTGTCGGCGAGACGGCGACCAACGTCTTCAACGACGCGCAGAAGATGCTCAAGCAGGCCATCGACCAGCGCTGGATCGAAGTGCACGCCGTCTTCGGCCTCTACCCCGCCGCGACGAAGAACGACAGCGTACTGATCTACAAGGACGAATCGCGCAGCGAAGTCGTCGCGCAATGGCACGGCCTGCGTCAGCAACACGAACGCCCCGAAGGCAAGCCTAACTACTGCCTCAGCGACTTCATCGCCGATGCAGACAGCGGCACGCCTGACTGGATCGGCGCCTTCGCCGTCAGCGCTGGCCGCAACCTCGAAAAGCGCATCGCCGACTACGAAGCCGCACACGACGACTACCACGCCATCATGCTCAAGGCCATTGCCGACCGCTTCGCTGAAGCCTGCGCCGAATGGCTGCACCAGCGTGTCCGCAAGGAGTACTGGGCTTATGTACCCAATGAGGCACTAAGCAACGATGAGATGATCGCCGAGAAATACGTTGGCATCCGCCCCGCTCCCGGCTATCCGGCCTGCCCGGATCACACGGCCAAGGGCGAGCTGTTCAAGCTCATTAACCCCACGGAAGCCATCGGCCTGGAGCTCACCGAAACCTTCGCGATGAATCCCGCTGCGGCCGTGTCAGGCTTCTACCTCGCCCACCCCGAAGCGCATTACTTTGCGGTGAGCAAGATTGCGGACGACCAGCTGAAGGATTGGGCGCAGCGCGCGAGCTTCAGCGAAGGGGAAGCGAAGCGGTGGTTGGCGCCGTTGTTGTGATGCTGATGGTATGAACGAGAACGGGCCGCAAATCGCGGCCCGTTTTTCGTTCTGCGTACAACGAACACCCCAGGTAGGGCGGAACTCCTCCGGAGGTTCCGCCTCCAGGTTTTGCTCCGGCCGCGAGGTCGCCATCTTGTGCCGTGTTTGTGAGGTACAACACAGACAGGCTTTGTTCGAGTGAGGGTGTCGCCTTCCGGCGGCTGGCGGAACCTCCCGAGGAGTTCCGCCCTACCCATTGCATCGCGTTGATGAGGTCTGTACCCGGTAACGTGATTTAGGCGTTTTTGTTGCTTGTGGCGAGTGTCAACAAGAAGACGCTGCGCCTGGAACGTCGGCATTTTTTCCTGTGCTAGCATGATTTTGGCTGTGCATCTTCAGCCACATCCAAAAACCAGAATCAGAGACATCAAGTCCTCAAAGGAGATAGTCATGCCTGCAATTTCATTTCCCGTCAGATCGCTCAGATTACCCATTATGGGTTTTCTGATGCTTTCCTCTTCTGCCGCTTTTCAAGCCAGCGCAGCTGACACCAGCGGCATTCCTTCGAAGCCGACATCGCCCATTGTCGTGCAGAGTGGCCAGACCTATGACTTCGGCGGCCGCACGCTGGATGGCAGCAACATCAAGGACAACGGTTTGTTCCGCTGCTGGGGTCAAGACAAGGTGACGATCAAGAACGTGACGGTGACAAACAATCCGCGTTATGCGCTTCTCGCTCGCAACTGCACCAATGCCACCATCACCAACTTCAAGATGACCAAGATGGCGAACAGCGCGGGTGGCATCCGCTTCGATATCGACGGCATCTCCGACGGCCTGAAGATGGACAAGATCACGGGCACGGACGTGGGCGGGCAGGCCATCGAGATCTGGAATGCAAATGGCTTCACCATTGGTGATGTCCGCATTGACCGCTCCGGTGGCAGCGGACTGTTGCTGGATGGGAGCAAGAACGGAACAATTGGCACCGTGACCGGCACCTACAACAACCAGGGCGGCGGCTATGCAACGTTCCGCGTCGCCAACAGCAATGGTCCCAACATCCGCGTCAAGAAGGTCTATTCACGCAACTCAGGGCGCGGTTTCTTCAGTGTGAGCAAGAGCGGCGGGGTCACGATCGACACGGTGGATATCGCTTCCTCGACGAGCGAAGGTATCTACATACAGGACTCCACCAACACCAAAGTGCTGAGTGGCAAGGTACGCGGCACGCCTAACTGCCGCATCCGTGGTGGTTCGGGCAATTCCATCGCAGCGGACTGCGGTGGTGCAATCCAGAATTAAGTTGCACCCAAGATGGAAATGAGGGGCGCGGATTCTTGCTCCCCTCATGAGCCAGCCGATTTCTCGCCTTCCGCGATGATTGGGATTGTCCTTGCAGCGCGCGTCTCGAGCAATGCGATTCCAGCGGATCACGCGCCTGTCTCCGCACGGCGCCGATTACGGGCCCGCGCGTTGGAGGCACCAGCGGAATGGTGCGCAATGCGCACCCTACTCATCGTTGCATTGCCCGAAGCCCGCCTTGTGTGTGGGGCGTGATGGCCCTCAGTCTGGCTTGCGGGTTGCTGGGTGGCAGAGCTTAGGGGGCCGCCGCTTTCCGCGCACCAATGGTGGTTGCTGCGCGCCACCCCCTACGTCTTTGCCGCCAAGCCGCTGACGGCTAGACTTGCTGCTCCCTAATGCAGCTCCGGACACCTGAATGCCCAACACCCAGCCCCTCGACCTCGCCCTGTGCGACGCGCTGCTCCAGCGCTATCAGCCCGACATCGATGCCATGACCGGCAAGGGCTGGGACCACTCCAACAGTGCGATCCTGAGTGGCATGGCCAAAGCATTCGTCCGCCATCACAAGCCTGAGCACCTCGAATACATCCGCCGCTTCGTCGATCGCTTCGTGGCGGAAGACGGTAGCGTCAGCCACCTCTCCGACACGCTCGACGAGATGCATCCCGGCGTGCTGTGCCTGTTCATGTTCGAGCAGACCGGGCAGGAGAAATATCGGCAAGCAGCTCGCATCATGCGTGACCACTTCCTGGGCACACCTGACAAGCCCAGCGCTTTCCGGCGCACGACCGAGGGCGGCTACTGGCACAAGAACATGGAGAAGTACCGCAACGTCATGACGGTGGACGGGATCTACATGATCTATCCCTTCCTCGCGCAGTACGCGGCGCGCTTTGGCGATGACGAAGCGCTGGCTACCGTCGTGCGGCAGATCCTCATGATCTCCGAGCGCTCGTTCAATACCACCAGCGGCCTGCCCTATCACGCCTGGCATGCCGAGAAGAACTTCCCCTGGGCCAACCCGATCACCGGCACTTCGTCGCAGTTCTGGAGTCGCGCCTCGGGCTGGTTTGCGATGGGTCTGGTCGACGTGCTCGATGCCATGCCTGCCGACCACGCCGGTCGCGCGACACTGCTGTTCCTGCTCAGGAGCCTGGCCGAAGGCGTGGCCCGCCATCAGCACGCGGATGGCTTGTGGTACCAGGTGCTGGACCATGCTGGCAAGGCAGGCAACTTTCCGGAGTCCAGCGCCACCGGCATGCTGGTCTATGCCTTGCAGAAAGGCGTGCGCACGGGTTTGCTGCCGCAACAGTACGCCAGCAACGCCAGCCGTGGCTGGCAGGCTCTCCAGACACACATCGCGTACTTCAGCGACGGCGGGCCGCAGGTACGCTCCGTGGCGCCCGCGATGGGCGTGCAGGTGGACTACGCCGCCTACATCGGCATCCGTCCGGTCGAGGTGCCGTGCGCGCAAGGCGTGCAGCATCCGCATGGCTACATCGGCGCCTTGATGGCGGCGGCGGAGATGGCGTAAGGCCGTAGTCCTGCCCCCGCGCAGCCGGTGTTTGCCGGCCCGCGAAGCCTCCGGCATGTACAGGTAGGCACACACGCCAATGTCGCAGGTCGCATGCTGGTAGGCTGTGGCCGATGACAAGGACAGGCGAAGTGCATAGATTCACCACGCTCGATGGCATGCGTGGCGTGGCTGCATTGGCGGTGGTGATCCTCCACGTGACGCAGCACACCAGCCGCGCCTATTTCGCCGGTGCGGCACTGGCCGTGGACCTGTTTTTCTGCCTGAGCGGTTTCGTGATCGCGCACTCCTATCTCGATCGCCTGAATGGCTCGATGTCTGCAGGTGAGTTCATCTTGAGACGGGTGGTGCGCCTCTATCCGATGTTCTTCATCGGTCTGTGTATCGGCGCCGCTGCCTTGCTGGTCAAATCTGCAATGGGGCAGACAAGCCTCGATGGGTCACAGGCCGTCGCTGCGATCCTTCTCAATGCAGCCTACCTGCCCTACATAGCCGACTTCTTCGTCATCGTCGGGAAGGACGCCATTCCGAGCGCGATATTTCCCACCAATGATCCCGCCTGGTCGCTGTTCTTCGAGTTCGTCGCCAACCTGCTGTTCTGTCTTGCCGCGCTCAAGGCCACGCAATTGCGCTTCCTGATCCTGAGCGTCATCGGTGTCGTCTGGCTCGCGATATGGCAGAAGACCGGGGGCGATGCGACGCCGGGCTGGGGTGCGGAGAACCTGCAGGGCGGCTTCCCGCGAGTAGTGCTGGGCTTCTTTTCCGGCGTGGTGGTTCATCACGTTTTCAGGAGGTACGAGCGCAGGCTGCCTGTCATCAATTCGCTGAGCCTGATGCTGGTGCTGTGCCTCGTACTGTGGCATCGATGGTCCGCAGGCATCTGGTTCCTGAGCGCGGTCTTGTTGGCGCCCCTGCTCGTTCTGCTCGGTGCGGCGTCCACCACGAAGTCCGCGATACTGGTCAGGTCGTTCAACTATCTCGGCTGGATTTCATATCCCATCTACTGCCTGCACTTTCCGATCTACTCGCTATTCACCTCGCTGACGCACGAGCAGAATCCGGGGTTGCTCGCGGCAGCCGTGTGTATTCCCGTGTCCTGGGCCATTGCGCATCTGGCAACGAAGCATATCGAGGAGCCCGTCCGCCGGCGACTTGCCAATGTGTATCCACGAGTCCGGCCGAAAGGACTTCGCGGTTCCGTCTAGGCTGTTCCAGCCCTCACCCTAGTCCCACCACAACTCGACCCTGTTGCCCGACGAGGTGATCATCTCCTTGATGAGGCCCACGTCCTCGAGATCCATGCAGAACTCCAGCAGCTCCTGCGCGAAGGCGTCGAGGTCTTCGGGCAGGCGCTGCAACGTGAAGCCGACGGAGTCGGTCTCCGCGCTGTGGATGCGGATGCCGAAGCGACGATCGTAATCCTGCAGGGTGCGGATAATGTCTTCGGTACCCAGATCGTGGTTCACCGCATCCGTGCGGGCGACGCGCAGGCAGTCGAAGCGCGAGGCGGCGCGAATGACCACCAGCTCGGCCATGCCATCGTGCTTCTCCTCGCCGAGCCAGCGCGTGGATCCGATGTAGCACCGCCAGCCGGTTGGCAGTGCGCGCGTCAGTTTGCGCTGGAGCGCGTAGGACTGCGCCTCCGGCACCAGCACCATGCTCACGCTCTCGTCGCGGGCACGGCCGAAATCGTAGGTCGCGTAGCGATGCAGCTTGCCTCCCGTAATCTGCACCATCAGTGCATCGGCATCTTCGCGTGTCATGGATGCGGTCGGCAGCGCAGGCTGCTCGCTGGCTGACGCCACTTCGGTCATCACGGCCTCGAGATTCACGCGTGCCGATCGTGTTTCGGGGTGATCCATGCCGAGCCGCTTTTCGCGACTGGCGAGCACCAGGCGCCCCATCTGCACGGCACGCGCCGCGTCACCGCGCCGTGCATAGATCGAGCCGAGATTGTGCCGGCCCGTCTCCAGCGACACGTCATCGGCGGAGAGGTGCTGCTCCTTGATAGCGAGCGCGCGCTCGAACATGTCCTGCGCCTGCGGTAGTTTGCCGAGATGGTCGTAGACCATGCCGATGCCATTGAAGCTGGCGGCCACGACGGGCATCGGGATATCCATGCCGGCCTTCTTGCGCTCGATCACTTTCTGATGCATGCGGCCGGCTTCTGGCAGGCGCTTGAGGTTCACCAGCGTGATGCCATAGTTGTTGGCGGTCTCCGCCCAGATCCTCGGATCGACGTCGGCGCCTTCTGGCGACAACGCGAAGGCTTCGGCATAGGTTTGCGCAGCCGTTGCGCCATCGCCGATGGTGTCCTGACTGACCGCAAGATTGTTGAGCGCATTGAAGCATGAGCCGATGCTCGCGCCACCTTCCTGCAACAGACTCATCTGGCGCTCACGCCAAGTGGTCGCATCGTCCGGGCGGCCACACTGGTCGTAGAGCAGCGCCAGGTTGTTGCAGAGCGCGCGCAGCCCCTCTACGCCGCTCTCACGCGTTTCCTCTTCGGCAATCAGTTGCTTGAACTGGGCTTCGGCCTCTTCGAAGCGACGATTCCGGCGCAGCATCTCCGCCAGGTTGCTGCGACACACGTAGGTGCTGTCATGCTCCGGCCCGTACGCCACCGCCGACAGCAGTGCGGCTTGCTCCGCAGCCGACCATGCCTCGCGGGCGCGTCCATCGCGGAGCGCTGCGCTGACTTCTGCGTTTGCTTCGTTCGCCAACCGGGCCACGGCGTCATTGCCCAACTCGCGGGCCGTCGTCGTGACATCACGGCGCAGGGGCTCGGCCATCGCAGGCTCTTCCAGGCTCAGCGACAGGAGATTGCACTGGGCGCGCAACAAGGCTTCGTCAGGTGCGGCGTGACGGCGACGCAATGCCACCTCACGCCGGATCAGGGGCAGCGCTTCCCGCGCTTCGTCGCGCTGCAGATGGAGGGCCGCGAGCTGTCGCAAGGCATCAGCCTGTTCGTCATGCAGCGCAGGGAATCTCTCGCGCAAGGCGATGCCGCGCCGCAGGTAGGTCATGGTCTCCTCAGGATGACCCGCGATATCGTGGAAGTTGGCCAGCGCGCCGAGGAGGGGCAGCACGATCTCAGGGTCGTTGCCGAGGCTGTTCTCTGCGATGTCCAGCACGCGCTCGCCGATGCGGATGGCCTCTGGATAGTCGTCCCGCTCCGCCGCGCTGCTGAGGCGCTGACTGAGAGTCATGAATTCGGCCGTGACCTGCTCGAGGTCTTCGGCCGTCGCCATGCCGGGCTCGTCATTGCGTCCGGTTTCGAGGTTCCGGAAGAAGCAGCGCCAGATCAGCCATGCACCAGCCACCAGTGCGAACAAGACCAGAATATCCATTCGTCCTCATCCAGGAATCCCGACAGGCTGGCGGGCCTGACGATTCTGGGCGACGGCACGGTCCGGCGCAATCCGGAGCTGACGAAAATGTTGTTCTCCCACGAACGGCGCACCCGGCGCTTGTGGTCGGCCGCGGCGAGGTGTTTCCCGGGCCATCTCTCAAGGCTCCGCACACCATCATGGACATGTTCATGGCCGCGCATGCCACACCAGACAGGCCAGATCGAGTATCCACGCGATCAATTCAGCGATTTGTCATGCGCGATAGGGGAATCCGCGCTAGCATTTCCATCAGAAACGACAAGATTGCTACCGGACTGCCTGCAGCTCCGCCAACTGCGGGGCGATTGCGACGTACCAACGTATCAGACGGGAGTATATGCAGGGGACTTACGACTCCGTTCTTGTTCTGCTGTCCATCCTGACAGCAGTGATTGCTTCGTTCGTGGCGCTGGACATGGCCTCGCGTGTTGCCGCAGCAGCCAGCCATCCACGTCGCGCAGCTCTCTGGCTGGCCGCCGGGGCGCTGGCGATGGGCACCGGCATCTGGGCCATGCACTTCGTCGGCATGCTGGCTTTTTCCCTGCCGATACCGCTGGCCTATGATGTCCGCATCACGCTCGCGTCCTGGTTGGTGGCGGTGTTGTCCTCCGCGCTGGCACTGCACACGGTGAGCCGTGCCGTGCTGGGCTGGCCCCGCCTCGTGACCGCCGGACTGGTGATGGGTCTGGGCATCGCGACCATGCATTACCTCGGCATGGAGGCCCTGCAGATGCAGCCACGCATCCGCTACGATCCGCTGCTGTTCACGCTGTCCATCCTGTTTGCCGTCGCCGCCGCGACAGCCGCCCTGCTGATCACCTTCCGCCTGCGTCACGAAGAAGTCATCAGCGGCCTGCGCAAACGCCTGTTCAGCGCCCTGGTCATGGGTTGCGCCATCGTCGGCATGCATTACACCGGCATGGCCGCTGCGGGGTTTGCCGCAGACAGCATCTGCCGTGCAGGGCAGGCCGGTGCAGCAGGCATTGGCGGCGCGTGGCTGGGCTTCACCATCAGCGGGCTGGCAGCGCTGTTCCTGCTGACAACACTTCTCAGTTCGATCTATGGCGCGATTCCGCCCACGGTGCGCTCACGCCTCGTCTTCCTCATCGTTGCAACCGTCCTGCCCGTGTCGGTGATGGCCGTCGTCACCATGCTGTATGGCTACCAGCGTGAGCACCACCAGCAGGTCGACAACCTGATCATCCGCGCGCGCACCCTGGCTGCGGCGGTAGACACGGAAGTCGCCAGCGTCGAGGCGGGTCTGCTCGCGCTTTCCACGTCGCGCATGCTGTCCTCGGGAAATATCGAGGCGTTCGAGATCCAGGCAGAGGAGGCCGCTAGGCATCTGGATGTCGGCGTCATCACGCTTCAGGACATGGACGGCGCCGTACTGGCAAGCTCGCGCTTCTCCTCGAGCGGTGAGCGCACCAAGGCTCATCATGGCGCCAGCGTCTCGATTTCACTGCCCGCCACGAATGGCGCCCACTCACCTGCAGGCCAGCGCATCCTGCGCGCCGAGCTGAAAGCCGACTACATGCAGGATCTGCTGAGAGCCCAGCATGTGGACACGGACTGGATCGTGGCGATTTATGACGCGAACGGCGCAATCGTCGCGCGTAGTCACGACTACGAACGCTTCGCAGGCTCCAGCGCAACGCCCTTGTTGCACAAGCGCGCCATGGAAGTGAACGAGGACTCGCTGGAAACGAGCTCGCTCGAGGGCATTCCCGTGCTGCTGGCCTTCAGCCGCTCGGCCAGCACGGGCTGGTCGACTTCGATCAGCATCCCGCGCACCTCCTTGAATGCTCCCCTGCTGGCCTCACTGGCCTGGCTGCTGGCGGGGCTGCTGACAATGCTGGCCGCCAGCTTGCTGCTGGCCTGGAAGATAGGCGGCACCATCGCCAATGCCGTCGAAGCGCTGACCGACCCGGCGCTGGCGCTCGGCACGGGTATCGCCGTCACGGTGCCACCGCTGGGCCTGACCGAAGCCGACAAGGTGGGCGCTGCGCTCACACAGGCAGCGCGCCTGCTCGATGCAGCCCAACACGAAGCCAACCACGACGCGCTGACGGGACTGGCGAATCGCTTGCTCTTCCGTCAGATGGTGCATCAGCAACTGGCGCTGGCCCAACGCAACCGCACGGGACTGGCCGTGCTCTACGTGGACCTCGATGGCTTCAAGGCCATCAACGACACCCATGGCCATGCCATCGGCGATGCCCTGCTACGTCAGGCCGCCATGCGCCTGCTCAGGAATGTGCGCGCCTGCGATCTGGTGGCCCGTCTGGGCGGTGACGAGTTCGCCGTGGCACTGATCAACCCGGGCACGGCGGGCGCCGCCATGGTGGCGGAGAAGTTCGTCAACAGCCTGTCCGAGCCGTTCCGCATCGAAGACCTGTCACTGTCGATTTCGGCCAGTGTGGGCGTCGCGGATCACAGCCCGGAGTCGGTGCTTACGCACACGAGCGGCGAAGTGCTGATCGAGCAGGCCGACGCCGCCATGTACGAAGCCAAGCAGTCGGGCAAGTGCCGTTTCGTACTGGCCGGCGGGCTGGCTACGGGTTGAACGTCGCGGACCCGCGCGGCATTCAGCCAGATCGATCGGTATCGGTACTGCCTTGCATGCTGCGGTAGAAGCGCAGGAATTCGTCTGCCGGCAAGGCTTTCGAGTACAGCCAGCCTTGCGCGAAGTCGACCTCGCGCGCTCGCAGGTAGTCTGCCTGGGCCTGTGTCTCGACGCCCTCGGCGACGATGGAGAGTTGCAGACTCCTGGCCATATCGATGATGTGCGCAATGACGGGCCCGGACACGGCATCGATACCTATCGTGGCGACGAACGACTTGTCGATCTTGAGCGCATCCACTGGCAGACCCTGCAGGTATTGCAGGCTCGAATAGCCAGTACCGAAATCATCTATAGCCGTCGTGTGACCCAGCTCGCGTGATCGCGCGAGGGTGGCACGTGCCGCGTCGGCATCGACGAAGCCACGCTCCGTCACCTCCAGCCATATCTGGCTGGCATTCACGCCATGCCTGCCGACCGTGCGCGTGATGACGGCAAGCGCACGACCGCTGCAGACATCGTCGGCAGCGAGATTGATGGCGATGTGCAGGGCCTGATCCGCGCGCAGCGCAGCGCCCATCTCGCGCAGGACGATGTCGACCACCTGATCGGTAATGGGCTGGATGAGCCCGCTATCCTCTGCCAGCGGGATGAACAGGTCCGGGCGCACCAGCGCGCCGTCCGGCCGCCGCCAGCGCACCAGCGCTTCGGCCCCCACGCAACGCCCGGTGCGCAGATCGATGGTGGGCTGGTAATGAACCAGGAATTCCTTGCGACGCACGGCCACGCCAAGTTCGGCAAGCGGCGAGAGGCGCTTGTGCGAGAGGAAGGTCACCAGTGCAACGATGAACAGCCCGATGAACAGCCCCAGCGGCAACATCCAGCGCTGCTGGCGTCTTAACTCGGGCAGCACGTCGCGCTTGTGCTGGACCGCGATGGCCTGCCATGACGCGCGCTTTGCGATGGCGTGAAGATGGGGATGCTCCTTCGAGTCGGGTCGCCCCATCAGGATGTCTGCGATCACACCCGTATCGCGTGCGCCGGACTCGGCTATGACGTTGCCGTCATTGCTGGCGAAAGCCAGGTGAATGCCGTCGTCCGCGATGACATCGGCAAACCTGCCTGCGTTGACCAGAACGTCATATGAACCGGCACGCAGGGCCAGCACCGGCTCACCGTTGAGGACGCGACCCTGCATCTTCGTGACCACCTCGACGCCGCCCGGGCCCACGTAATCCGCGTGCCCCCACGCCACCGGCCGGTCGACACGCCCCCAGGATGTACACACCAGCCGCTGCTTCTCGTAGTAGCCAGCCTCCTCTACCGCACGGTTGCCGATCACGATCTGCCGCATCAGCTCGATGTGCTCCCGCGAGCAGGGCGGAGCGGTCAGTACCGAGAGTTCGCCGAGCGCAGCCTCGGCTTGTGTGGCGGTGAGTTCCGCACGCTCGATCACGCGTGCAGCGAAGGACTGGAGCTTGGCCTGCTCGTCACGCAGCGCCACATGCCAGGACAGCCATGCCATCAGGGAGATCGGCGCTGCAGCGCCGATGGTGGCCATGACCATGCCCAGCAACGCAACCTTCAAACGGTCCATCACTCCTCCCTCCATGCCGCTCGATCGCGACCTGCCGGATCAGCAAAGATCTGACCCCGGATGAATACGGCCCGCTCGCGCGGAGCATCGCCCTGTGCAATGACTGCGGCATTGCCGGAGCACCCCCGACAACTGTACCGCCTTTCCCGCAGAAAGCCCCAGGCAACGCAGCTGCTGCCCGGACACACACGGCCGACCGGGCAGTCTCCTTGATGCGCAAGTACGCCCTCGCGCGACAGCGTCACGAATCTCCTCAGCACTCGATAGACGCGCTTCACGCTTGTAAATCCGTGTAAATGTTTGCACTGCGAACGGCTTTGGCGTGTCGAATGAACATGACCATACGGTCTGGAAGCGCGTTGATTTTGCAGGCCGTCACCCGACTTCCCGGCAAGGCCTGGATTCACTGGGAGTATCAAAGTGATGGAAGCTACAACCTACCGCCCCCTGCCACAGACGCACATTCCCGCGACGGGCTGTTACGTCCTGCAAGCATTCAACCCTCCTGCGGTCGATTCGGACTCCGCGGCCGTGCTGGCCATGACCGACCTGTCGCGCGTGCCCGCTGCAACCATCTCGCCGCTTGCCAGTGTGGAAGAGGCCAATCAATCGATGATCCTGCGCGGCGTCCGCCTGCTGCTGGTGGTCAGCGAGAGCAGCAGGATCGTCGGCGTCATCACCTCGACGGACACGCTCGGCGAGAAACCGATGGTGACCGCACAGAGCCGCAGTGTCCGGCGCAGCGATCTGACGGTCGCCGACATCATGGTGCCGGTGAGCAACGTGGAAGCCATGAGCATCGAAGACGTCAGGAGATCATCGGTCGGTGATATCGCCCTCACGCTCCAGAATGCCGGCCGCGCCCACGCGTTGGTGGTGAGCGCAAATGCACAGGGCGCCCTGTCGCTGGTGGGGATATTTTCGGTGTCGCAGATCGCGCGGCAACTGGGCATCCCGATTCAGACGCATGAGCGCGCGCGAACCTTTGCCGAAGTGGAAGCGCTGATCGCCAGCGCGTGATTCGCCGCGACAAGCCCCGGACTGGAGGAGGTGTCACTCCAGCCGGACGGCGCTATCGAAAATCCAGCTGCGGCGAATCTCTATGACGTCGTACTCGCGCGACAAGGCTGTCGAGAACGCGGCGTAAGGCGCCTGGTTCTGCACGATCTGGCGTATTGCTTCGTCGACGCTTGGCACGCCGCTGGAAGTCACGAAGGTCACTTTCTCGATGGTGCCATCAGCGCGGATTGCCACGGTCACGAGCGGCTGGGTATGACGCAGCCTGGCCAGCTCACGGACGGTATCAGGCGGCGTGTTGAGCTGGATCTTGCGGACCCAGGCTTCGCCGTACAACACCATCTCGACGTTGGGATCGCTGCGGCCGAAAAGCCGGCCGCGACGAATCGCACTCGAGATGGGCAATAGCTTGGGAGAAAGCCCGGCAGTGCGTGCAGCCGCATCACGCTTGGCCGCCTCCTCGTCCAGTTGCCGGCCGATCGCGCGCAACCGCGCCTCCCGGGCGGCTTCCTCCGCCTGAGCGATCTGCTCGCGGCTCTTCTGCTGATCCGCTTTCTCCTGCCTTGCAGCTTCCTGTCGCGCAGCCTCTTGCGCCGTGGCCAGACGGGCGGCCTCAAGGCGTGCCGCTTCCTGGGCCTTCTCGCGCTGCAGCTGATCCTGCCGGGCCTGCTCTTGCCGCGCACGCTCCTGTCTCGCGGTCTCCTGCCGTGCAGCCTCCTGCCTTGCGGCTTCCTGACGTTCGCTTTCCAGCCGTGCCGCTTCAGCACGTTCAAGCTCCTGTCTGGCTGCGGCCTGTCGCGCGGCCTCCAGCCTTGCTGCTTCCTGCAGGGCTCTTTCGCGCTGCAACTGTTCCTGGCGAAGCTGCTCCTGTCTTGCACGCTCCTGCCGGGCGGACTCCTGTCTTGCCGCCTCTGCGCGTGCAAGCTCCTGCCGCTCCGCTTCCTGGCGCGCGGCTTCGGCGCGTTCGAGCTCTTGTCGGGCAGCCGCCTGCCGTGCCGACTCGAGCTGTGCCGCAGCCACGCGAGCGGCCTCGATGCGTATGGCTTCCTGCTTCGCTGCGTCCTGCTTCGCCGCCTCCTTTTTCGCAGCCTCCTGACGTTCCGCCTCGGCACGTTGCAGCTCCAGTCGCGCCGCTGCGAGGCGTTCGGTTTCGGTCTGTGCGGCGGCAAGACGGGCTGCCTGCTGCCGGGCGACTTCCTGTTGCGCGTCCTGTTGTCGCGCGGCCTCCTGGCGTTCGGCCTCCTTACGCTCGGCCTCACGCGTCATCTCGATCAAGGCAGCCTGCCGTCGGGACGCCTGCGCAGCGTCTTCCTTCTCGCGTTCGATCCTCGCCAGTTCGAGGGCGCGCTCGCGCGCCACCTTCTCGATGCGTTCCTGTGCCCCATCCATGGCCACCGGAATCTCCGCCGCGGGGCCGCTTTGTTCAGGGGCAAGCTCAGGCAACCTGAGCGGTGACGTAGATGGCACGGCGACGATGGTCGCCGCCGATGGCAAGAGGGACGTCATGACCGGCGCAGGAGGCGGTGTCGACGGCTGCCCACTCGCCGGTACCGGAGTACCTTCGTCCGGCCCCCCTGCACGCGCCTGGGCCGTAGGCGCGGCTA
Source organism: Uliginosibacterium silvisoli (assembly GCF_036017035.1). Taxonomy (NCBI): domain Bacteria; kingdom Pseudomonadati; phylum Pseudomonadota; class Betaproteobacteria; order Rhodocyclales; family Zoogloeaceae; genus Uliginosibacterium; species Uliginosibacterium silvisoli. The sequence goes on from NZ_JAYXHS010000001.1 coordinate 573,435, forward strand.
CGGCCAGGTCACTCGCTGCCGCTGCTTTCTCCATCGGGTTGGCGAGGGAGTCTGCCGTCGGCCCGGCATCAATCGCACGCTCACCGACGGTGGCGGCGTCCAGCTCGGTCTGCGGCAGCTGCACCGGCGCCGGCGTCACGCGCGGCGCGAGCACCACGCGCAGATCATCTGCACGGAAGCGCTTCTCTTTCCAGGGGAAATCCAGGCCCGGCAGCCCGAAGCCGTCGCCAAAGCTGAGGCTCAGCAGCAGCGCATGAAACAGCAGCGACAACAGCATTGCCGTGCTCAGCCGCCAGGGCTCGCGCAGACGATCGGGGTCTGATCTCAAATCGGCAGCCCTGTTGCGGGATGGCGCCTCGGGCGATGCCGGATCACTTCGTCTTTTGTCATCTTGGCGCTGCGTTCCATGCGGGCCGGAATGGTCAGGTGTCAGGGGCAAAGGAGAGAGGCGCACAGCCTTCGTCCGGGCGATCTTCGACGATCTGCGGGCAGGTACGCAAGCAGCCTGTCGGGTGGCGCGTCGCCAGCGCAGCCGGCACTGACCAAACCGGCCCTACAATGAAGCCCCACGCCACACACCGGAGCCGCACCATGAGCACTCTCTACGACATTCCCCTCAAACGCATCGACGGTGCCGCCGCCAGCCTGGCCGACTATCGCGGCAAGGTACTGCTGGTGGTGAATGTCGCATCGAAGTGCGGCCTGACGCCGCAGTACGAGGGCTTGGAAAAGCTCTACGAAGACAAGCGTGCGCAGGGGCTGGAAGTGCTGGGCTTTCCGGCCAACAGCTTCAAGGGCCAGGAACCGGGCACGGAAGCGGAGATCGCCGAATTCTGCTCGCTGACCTACGACGTGCAGTTCCCGCTGTTCTCGAAGATCTCCGTGGTCGGTGCCGACAGGCATCCGCTCTACGCCGCGCTCACCGGTGCGCAGCCGGCATCGATCGGCGAAGGGCCGATGCGCGAACGCCTCGCCGGCAAGGGCCTCGCCACGGGCGGCCCAACTGACGTGTTGTGGAACTTCGAGAAATTCCTCGTCAATCGACAAGGCGAAGTCGTGGCCCGCTTCTCGCCCGATGTGACGGCTGACGATCCGCGTCTGTTGCAAGCACTCGACAGCGAACTGGCCAAGGCCTGAGCCTCGCCCGCACGACGCGCCCCACCGGAGAGACTCGCATGACAAATGAAACATTCGCCACACCCGATCCACTTGAATGGGGTGATGGTCGCAAGATTCTCGAAGTATTCCTGGAGCCGACCTGCCCTTACTCGGCACGCGCTTTCAGCAAGCTGGATGGCCTGCTGTCGCGTGCAGGTGCAGACAGACTGACGATCAAGATACGCCTGCAGTCGCAGCCCTGGCATATGTTCTCGCCGATCACGACGCGCGCCATCCTCGCTGCATCGACCGTGCCGGGCGGGCGCGACGCAGCGCGCAAGGTGATGGCGGCCATCTACGCGCATCGCGAGGAATTCGAACCTGTCGAGCATTGCCGTGGGCCTTTGCTCGATCTGTCTGCCGCACAGATCCTTGCGCAGATCGAAGCGCGCAGCGGCATCGCGCTACGCGCAGCATTCGAGCAGAGCGAGCTGACACTGGCCGTCAAATGGCAGGCCCGCTATGCGCGTCAGAATGGCATTCACGTATCGCCAAGTTTCATGATCGATGGCCTGCTCGTGCCGGACATGAGCAGCGGCGATGACATCGATGCCTGGCTGAAGAAGCTCGGGCTCGGCTGACGGAAGGGCCTGCCTTGGCGCATCAGGAAATACTCAGGCTGCGCACGGCACGCCGCGGCACGCTCGAGATCACACGGGAAGTCGCGGCAGTCGTGTCACGGGCGAACGTGCGGACGGGCCTGGTCAACGTATTCACGCAACACACCAGCTGCTCGTTGATCATTACCGAGAACGCAGACCCTTCCGTGCGTCGCGATCTGGAGATGCTGGCACAGCGCTGGGCGCCTGACGGCGATGCCGATTACGTGCATGACGCCGAGGGCGACGATGACATGGCCGCCCACGCCCGCACCGTGCTCACCGCCGTCTCGCTCAGCGTGCCGATAGGCAATGGCGAGATGCTGCTGGGCACCTGGCAAGGCATCTTCCTGTGGGAGCATCGTACCCACCCACATGCGCGCGAGGTCGTGATTACCGTAACGGGCTGAGCGGCGCATCTGCGCAATGAAAAAGGGCCGCAATTGCGGCCCTTTGCGAGTGCGGAAGTGCGGGTATTACTTCACGGCGAAGCAATACAGGCGCCCGGCGCCACCGGACGAAGCCAACGCCGGATCGCTACAGCCGCGCGAGGGATGGGAGTTCACCCAGGATTTTGCCGGGGGCATATCGTTCAGGCCCTGACGATCGTGATGCCCCACCTGGGCCGAGCCATCGCTGCCACTCTTGGTCCAGTTGCCGCACGTGGTGTCATCCGAACCCACGAAAGCCATGCCCTGGGTGTCCGACCCGGTCAGGATGTCGTGCATGTTCGGCTTGTCGCCGCGGCCATTCAGCACCTCGCCTTTCTCGGTGAGTGCAGTTTCCTTGGTGAGATTGCCGCCGCGATGCAGGTCGTCCACGTTCTGTGCGATCAATACACCCTTGGCGTTGTACCAGGGTCCCTTGCCAATACGGTCGCGCGCATTGACGGCTTTGTCGCCACCCGTTGCCTGTGTGCTCAGGTAGGCATGCCAGGTGCGTTTGCCGGCCCCCGCTGCCGTGGCCAGCGACTGGCACAGCTTGTCGGCCCCTGCCAGCCCGCCGAGGTCTGCGCCCTTGCCGCCGCCGGTACTACTCACGAAGAAACCCATCGCAGGCGTCTTGTCAGCGGCATACACGCTTGAAGCAATAACCAGTGACGACAGGGCCAGCGATGCTGACAGCGTTGTGACGAACACGTTTTTCATCTGCACACTCCTTGATGTCATGCGTTGGGGAACAAGCTCTGCGCAACTGGCTGGCGCTGGTAAAAGGTAGCAGACCTGTGCGCAACTGGATATGGCGAAGCCTTTCCAGCGCGAGACAGTCAGCCCATACCTCGTCAACATGGCATGCCGTCCGGAATTCCCTGTCGCACGAAAAAACCGGTCCCGCGCTGGCTATGCGCTGCCGGCAAGACGATGGAATTTCGCGTCAGCCTTGCCGATACGCGCCGGGCGTCGCCAGTTTGCGTCGCGCAGGCAGGCGGGAATCTGCGCTTCCACGCCGAGCAATGTGGCGAACACCGCCATGCGCACGGCCACACCGTTGTCGGTCTGGCGGAAGATGGCCAGACGCGGATCAGCATCCAGATCACAGGAGAGGTCGTTGGCTTCCGGCGCACTGTCGCGTGGCAGCGGATGCAGGATCACGACATCGGCGGGGGCCAAGCGGGAAATGGCGCTCTTGTCGATACGGAAACGCGCCGGATATCCCTCCGCCGCCTCTTCCTGCATGCGCTCTTTCTGGATGCGTGTTGCATAGACAAGATCGGCGTCGCGCAAACCGCCCTGCAGCGTGCTGTGCTGCGTGACCTGATGGCCGAGCGTCACGGCCGCGTCGATCAGTTCCGTCGGCATTTCCAGCCCGCCGGGCGCCACCAGCTTGAAGCTCAGCTGACGATACAAGGTGAGGATGCGGAACAGCGACTGCACGGCACGGCCGTGGCGCAAGTCGCCGACGAGGGCCACCGTTGCACCATCCAGCGTCTTACCGAGGCGCGCGAACTCCTTCTCCATGGTGTAGACGTCGACCAGCGCCTGCGTCGGATGCTCGCCCGCGCCATCACCGCCGTTGACCACCGGTACCTCGATGTTCTCGGCGAAGCGTGCGACCGAGCCTGTCTCGGGGTGGCGCACGACGATGGCATCGAAGTAACCGGCCACGACGCGACTGGTATCGGCGAGGGATTCACCCTTGGCCATCGATGAGAAAGTAAAGCCCGTCGTATCGCACACGGCGCCGCCGAGCCGGCAGAACGCCGCGCCGAATGACAGCCGGGTCCGCGTACTCGGCTCGAAGAACAGATTGCCGAGCACCGCACCTTCGAGCACGCGGCAGGTCTTGTGGCGTTGGGCAACCGGTTCGAGCGAGCCGGCCAGCCGCAACAGATCGCCAAGGGAGTCACGCTGGAACTGGGTGACGCTGAGAAGATGCGGCGCCTCAGGCGGACAGATCCGGTCGCGCAGCGACGCCGCCACAGCCGTGTCGAGGCTGGCAAGCCCCGGCCAGCGGCTTTCGATAAGCAGCCTCACGGCATCGGGCATCTGCCGGTATTCGCGCGACGTATCCGGCAACAGCCAGGTATCGAGCGCCCGGCGCTTGACGCCGAGGCTGTTGGAAAACATGTCGCGGGTCATGCCGAGGGCCTTCATGGCCGCTCGCAACAAGGATTGCTGATATGTGCGCAATGCGTACTCCCGAAAAAGAAAGAATCTCGATTCCGGGAGTTTGCCGCGGCTTTGGCGCCGCGCCTGCATGCGCAGAGCGCATACAGCCGTGACGAACTCAGTCCGTCAAGGCAACGTAGACGTTCTGCACGTCATCGTTCTCATCGATGGCGGCGAGGAAGGCCTCCACTTCTTCCAGTGCCTCGGCGCTCAGGCTGGCTGCGCTGACCGGGTTCTTCGGCTTGTAGCCGAGCTTGGCGGAGAGCACGTTGAAGCCGTGGTTGCCAAGTGCCTTGCTGACCAGATCGAGCTCGGTCGGGTCGGTATAGAACAGGGTCGTGCCTTCTTCCTCGCCCGCCTCCAGATCCTGCGCGCCGGCTTCGATCGCCGCCTCTTCAGGATCGACGCCCTTGGTCGTGGGCTCTGCTTCGATCATGCCGAGATGGTCGAAATCCCAGGCCACCGAGCCTGATGTTCCCAGCTGGCCCTTGCGGAAGAGCACGCGCATTTCCGGCGCCGTACGACGCACGTTGTCGGTGAGGCATTCGACCATCACGGCCACTTGATGTGGCGCGAAACCTTCGTAGATGACGTGCTCGAAGCTGACCGGATCATCCGTCAGGCCAGCACCTTTCTTGATGGCGCGCTCCAGCGTGTCCTTGGTCATGGAGGCCTTCTTGGCCTGCTCGACGACCAGGCGCAAGCGTGCATTGAGTGCGGGATCGGCACCACCGCGCGCGGCGATCATGATTTCCTTGGCCAGCTTGCCGAAGATCTTGCCCTTGGCATTGGCTGCGATGTCTTTATGTTTGGCTTTCCACTGCGCGCCCATGGCGAGTGCTCCTGGTTATGTAGCTGAATAGGGTTTTGAACGGCGGGAGACATCCGCCTCCTGCACGCACGTGTTTCAAGACGGCTGGCGCTAGCGTGCTGCCGCGGGGATCAGCCCCTGATCGATCATGGCGTCGGCGATGGCCTGCACTTGCGGCGTCATCGGACGCTTCGGGTTGCCATCGAGCAAGGTCTTGTAGTGCCACACGGGCAACTTCTGCGCGATATGCACCAGGGAAACATCCAGATCGATCGTGCGCAGACCCGCGATCTTGCCCCCGTTGAGAATCACGTCGGCATCTACCGGCTTGATCACCAGCACATAGGGCAGTTCGGGCGGCAGCGCAGCACCGGGGATGCGTAGTTTGACGGGAATGCTGGTCCCGGCAAAGCCCGGGGCAATGTTCTTGCCCAGCTCGGCCATGAAGAGCTGCACCACCTTGTCGAGACCCGCATGCTCCTTCTCGGCCACATCGTGCCAAGCGATTGGCGCATTCGCTTCGATCATGACGCTCATGCCGGTAACAGGCGCAGGCGGCTCGACCAGTTTCCTGCCGTTGTGGGCGGCACAGCCCGTGAGCGCGGCAGCGCAGCTTGCGGCAATGAAAAAACAGGCCTGACGGCGGGAGACATGCATGGCGGAACCCTTGAACAAGCAGGACAAAAACGGAGAGGCGCAAGAATAGCAGGCAAGAACAGTAGCCGTCCTGCCAGCTCCGCCGTCTGCCGCCGCGCCCCGGATGCAGGCGAGCCAGGAAGGCATCTGTCGCCGGGTGGCAACAGTTCTGCCCTGTACCATTACAAAACCTTACATCTTGATGTCGGCGCCTGCCTTTTGCGGGGCGTTGTTGATCGCACAGGACGTCATGTCCGATCAAGGAGACTCACGATGAAACCCGTACGCACCCTCGTTCTTTCGCTGCTGGGCTACGCCGCAGCACTTGTCCCCGGCATCAGTCAGGCCCATGGTGTCGAGCTGGCCTTGCCAGGCGTCAGCGTGCGCTTGCCCGCACCCCCGATACTGCCTCTGCCCGTGCCACAGATTGTTGTCCGCGGTGGCTATACCTCCTACGACCGCGGTCCGGAGTATCGCCGCATGCCCCCACCACCGCCGCGCTACTACCGCGAAGACTGGCGCCATAGCCGCTGGGACGATCGCCGTTATGATCATCATGATCACCACGACCATGGTCGCCACGGCGGCTGGCGTCGCTAGGACAGTCAAGGCGCCGGGGCCAGCCGGCACATCATGACTCTGTAAAAGAAGGAAGGCCGGGCGTGTTGCACGCCCGGCCTTCCTTGCGCTTTCTGCGCCTGTTTTGCCCCAGCGGTAGCGAAGGGTCGCGGGAGCGGCGCTTCAGAGCGCTCCAGCGCTGACGTAATGATGATTGCAAGCAGCACACAGCACGACAAAACGGGAAGTCACGCAAACATCCCGGATGCACCGGGGATATCCTGATCAACGACAATGCGCAGCTGTCGCACAAGCGCGTCTTGCGCACGCGCTCTCACCCGCCATTTCACCCGCCGCCACGCCTAACCGCTGATGAATCCGCCCATGAATCTCCTCCGTCAGGCTTTGACCATTGCACGCATCGAGTTCGGCTACTTCGCACGCTATCCCAAGTTATTGCTGGCCGCTGCCATCGTCGTGCTGATCCCGGCCCTCTATGTGCTGATCTACCTCGTCAGCGTGTGGGATCCGGCGGCCAATACGGGCGCACTGACCGTGGCCATCGTCAATCAGGACGAAGGCATGACCTATCAGGAGAAGACGTTCAACATCGGCGAGGACGTGGTGACACGCCTCAAGGCCAGCGGGCGCTTCGGCTTCAAGGAATTCCACGATGAGAACGAGGCGCGGCGACTGGTGCGCGAGGGCAAGCTGGTGTTCGCCCTGATCATTCCGCCGCAGTTCAGCTCCAACGCCATTCCCGGCATCCTCGTCGGTGCCGGCAAGCCGGTGATTTACGTGTCCGAGGGCAATAACTACGAAAGTGCCGCCATGGCCGCGCACTTCGCGGAAATCCTCGGCCAGCAGATCAACGAGAGCCTCAACGAGAAGCGCTGGGCAATGGTGCTCGCCAGCGCCGTCGGTTCGCAGCAAAGCGTCGCCGCCCTGCGCGCTGGCGTGGCGCGCTTGAATCATGGCGCGCACGAACTGAGCTCGGGCGCGGTACAGACGGCGGAGGGTACGAAGACGCTGGTGACCGGCAGTAACCGTCTCAACGAAGGCGTCGGCCAACTGACTGCCGGCGTGAAGCAACTCGACAACGGGCTACGCCTGATGGATTCGCACCGGCCGACGAATACGGAACTGAATCAACTCAAGATCGGCGCTGACAAGCTGGCCGCCGGCAACGTCGAGTTGCGCCAGGGCATGGGCGACCTGAAGGCGGGCAGCCAGCAATTGCTCGACGGCATCCAGCAATTCCAGTCCGAAGCGAGCGCCAGCCTGTGGGCGCCGACCGCCCTCACCGATGGCTTGCGCAGCCTGAACCAGGGCGTAACGAAACTGGACGCCGGCATTGCCACGGCCGGCGAAGCGCAAGGCGCGCTGACTGACGGAGCCGACCAGCTCGGTACAGGTGTGGGCAAGCTGGTCAGCGGCATACGGACCCTCGGCAACGGCATCCACAGCATGGTCGTGCGACTCCCGCTGAACAGCCAGCTCGACCAATTGAACTCGGGCGCAGAGATCCTCGCCTCTGGCGCAAGCAAGCTTGAAAACGCCAACCAGAGCGTTGCCAAAGGCGCACAGATGCTGGCCATGGGGCTCGATGAACTGCAGCGCTCGCTGCCGGGCAACATCACCAAGCCGGACGGCAGCCCTGAAGGGCTGGCGCACTCCGTCGAGCCCATCGTCGAGCGCGTCGCAAACGTGGAGAACAACGGCAGCGGCTTCGCCCCGAACGTCATTCCGATGGCATTGTGGCTGGGCGCCGGCATCGTGATCTTCCTGTTGCACGTGCGCGTCCTGCCGCTTGAAGCGGAGGGTTTTGCAGCGCCCGCGCAGATGCTTGGCAAGGTGATCCTGCCTTCTGCGCTCGTACTGGTGCAGGCGCTCGTCGTGATGCTGGCCGCGCGCTTCATACTCAAGGTCGAAGTGGTCCACCCCGGCGCATTTGCGCTGACGATAGGCGTCGCCTCCGTGAGTTTCCTGCTCATCAGCTTTGCCCTGGCACGCGCCTTCGGTGATGCCGGCAAGGCCCTCGGCATGGTGCTGCTGGCCGTGCAGCTGGCATCCTCGAGCGCCATCATGCCGGTGGAGCTCAGCGGCAAGCTGTTCATGACGCTCAGCCCGTGGCTGCCGCTCACCTGGGTGGTCAAGGCACTCAAGGCAAGCATGTTCGGCGCGTTTGACAGCGTCTGGCATACCCCCTTGTTGTATGCCTCGCTGAGCGGCGCCGTCGCCTTTGTCATGGGCTGCACGATCGGCAAATGGCGCTTCGACTCCAGCGCCAATACGCGCCCCGCCATTGAGCTCTGAGGCGGGCAGCCCCGCTCTGCCCAGCAGTACTGGACTACGCCAAGGCTAGACGGGCATGATGTGCCTGCCCGGGCCTGCGGATACCCGGCATACGTGCAGCACTGACAATATTCTTCAGGGAGAGCGCAATGAACATCGTGGAGCGGGCAAAGAACATCCTCCTGTCACCGAAGTCCGAATGGCCGGTGATCGAGGCCGAGTCGTCGTCGGTCAAGTCCATCTACATGGAATACCTGGTATTGCTGGCGCTGATTCCGGCGGTCGCCGGCTTCATAGGCATGTCACTGATCGGCTACTCGGCCTTCGGCGTCTCCGTGCGCACACCTATCGTATCCGGCATCGCCAACATGATCCTGGGCTATGCCCTGTCCCTGGTCACGGTGTTCGTCGTCGCGCTGATCGCTGATGCCCTGACGGCGAACTTCGGCGGCCAGAAGAATCCGCTCAACGCTTTCAAGCTGATCGCTTTCAGCATGACACCCGGTTTGCTCGGAGGCATCTTCAGCCTGATCCCCGCACTGGGCGTACTTGGCCTGCTGGCTTCGCTGTACGGCGTGTACCTGCTGTACCTCGGCGTGCCCACGCTCATGAAGGTTCCCGAAGACAAGGTAGCGCCCTACACCGTGGTACTGGTGATCTGCGCCATCGTCGTCTCGGTCGTCATCGGCGCAGTCGTCGGCATCGCTTCCAGCGTCGGCGTGCACTGAGGCGTTCGATACGCGTCACGATCACGCCCTGCCCCGTCGCCCTGCTGACATCGCATGACATCCGCCTGTGGCGGGCCTACTATTTCAGCAGCGCGTGTTTCGTGCAACTACTCGCCTGCAAAGACGGTCTCAGGAATTCATGCGGCAGTGCTGCGCCATGGATGACGGACGCGGCACGCCAGATCGTCACCAGAGGGGCACGCCTTCCGCTGACACCACATCGGCCCATTCTTCACGCAGTCACAGGAGGTTCACATGAGCGACGAAACCAGCACATCCACCCTGATTGAAGAATCGCAGGACATCCTGCGCCAGACCGAGGCCCTCATGGCCGAAGCGGTCAACGCGACAGGTGAAGAAGCCAAAGCCCTGCAAGCACGCGTCGTGCGTGCGCTGGAGCGCGCCAAGCTCAGCCTCGGCGAGGCCGAAAAGGCTGCGCTGGCCAAGGCCGGCAAGGCGGCGAAAGCCACCGACACCTATGTGCGTGACAACCCGTGGAAGGCGGTCGGCCTGGGCGCAGCCATCGGCGTCGTCGTCGGCATGCTGATCGCGCGCCGCTAGGGCCTGTCGATGCGCCTGCCCTTCGTGGATCGTTTCCGCCGCCTGGCCGCCAACGCCAGCGGCCTGGTCGGCACGCGCCTGAGCCTGTTCAGCCTGGAGTTGCAGGAAGAGCTGGAGCGCCAACTGGGGCACCTGGCGCTGCTGCTCGGGCTGTTCGCCTTCGGCTCACTGGGCTTCGTTTTCGCCGCAGTGTTGATCCTGACCTTTGCGTGGGAGCATGGCCATCTGCTGGCCGCGGTCGCCGGCATAACGCTGGTCTGCGTCGTCGGCGCGGCGGCATGCGCAGTCCTGTTGATCAAGCGCGTGCGCAGTGCGCCGCAACCCTTCAACGAAACACTGGCGGAGTTCAAGCGCGACGAGCAGGCCCTGCGCGGCACCCCCGCCAGCCCGCCCAGCCCGCCCAGCGCCACCACGCCTACGCCAGGAGCCCGAACATGAAAGACAGCAAGCGTGTCCGGCAACTCCGCAAGCAAGCCCTGTGTCTGCAAGCACGACACTATCGCCTCGCATTGCGTCACGAGTGGTCCGGCATTGCCGAGCCCTTTGCCAGCAAGGGCGGCAGTGCGGACAGCCGCCACCTGCTGGGGATTTTCGGCGGCCTGATGTCGGTGCTCCCGAGCAAGTGGGGACGCATCCTGAGCATCGGGGTGCTGAGCTGGCGCCTCCTGACCCGCCTCGGAAACTCCCGCAGCACCTGATCGAATGGATGCTGTTGCCATGAAGCATGCTCTAATGGGAACCATGAGCCTTTGTTTCGGGGAACAAAATGGCATTCGGCAAACCGGCAGCAGCAGCGCAGGGTGAGCGCTGGAAAATTCCACTCCACGTTGTCACATCGGTCGGCACGATCGCGTTGCTGGTCATCGTTGCCTCGGTACTGGCATGGCATGCCTACAACGGCACGCGCAAGGTCCTGCTGTCCTCGGTCGATGAATCCATAACGCATGTCTCGCGGGTGCTGCGCGACCGCATCGACAGCATCCTGCAGCCCGCCGAAAACCAGATCGATCTGCTGGCGAATTACGACATTGCCCGCGCCCATACGCCAGAGCAACGTCTCGCCGCACTGCCGGTCATGCGCTCGGCAATCGCCTCCAACCCCCTGCTCGACGCCATCTATGCCGGTTACCCCAACGGCGAGTTCATCCTCTTCCGGCCCCTGCGCACGCCCGCCCTCAAGCAGATGTTCCGCGCCCCGCAGCAGGCGGAACTGCTGGTGCAGACGCAGACTGCCCAGGCAGACGGCAGGAATGCCGGCGAATACCGTTACTACGACAGCAAGGGACAACTGCTCCAGCTGGAAGCACGCAACGATTATGTGTACGACCCGCGGATCCGCCCCTGGTACATCAGCGCCGTGGCCTCGGCCCAATCCGTCATGGTCGAGCCCTACATCTTCTCGACAACACGCGCCATCGGCTCCAGCCTGGCGCTACGCACGAGCGAGCCTGGCGTCGTCGTGGGGCTGGATGTCACCCTTGCCAGCCTGACGCACGAGATCGCAGCCCTGCGTGTCACACCGGGAACGCGCATCGTCGTCGTCGATAGCGGCAACTATGTCGTCACCAGCGACAACGGCCCGCGCGACATCGTCGTGGATGCCAGCGGCAAACCCATCCCGCAGAAGGTCGAGGCAATCGAGACCCCGGCGCTGGGCGCGGCCGCCGGACTGCCCGTCCGCGACATCCAGCGCCAGCACCAGCGCATCCAGGGGAGCGACTGGGAACTGGTGTCCATGCCGATTACATTGCGCGCGCACGGCAAGGCCTTGCGCCTGCTGATGGCCGTGCCGCATGCCGAGCTGTTTCGCGAAGCCCGCACCTTGTTGCGGCGTCAGCTGATGCTCACCCTGCTGCTGATCCTCGCCTCCGCGCCTGCCGGCTACTGGCTGACCCAGCAACTGGCGAAGCCACTGCGCTCGCTGGCCCATGACACGCGCTCTGTAAGCAGCTTCGATTTCGCCAGCAGCAATGTGCGTCGCTCGCGCATTGCCGAGGTGGACATGCTGGCGACGGCCACCATGCAGATGAAATCGACGATCTCGCGCTTCATCGACGTCAGCGCCGCACTCAACTCCGAGACGAGTCTTGAGCGCTTGCTGGAAGTCGTGTTGGGCGATGTGATCGCCACGACGCATGCGCGCTCGGGGGCGCTCTATCTGTACGACCCCGACACGAAAACCCTGGTGCGCTCGCAGGAGCAGCTCACTGCCGCCGCGCACGCCAGTCATGCGGAGACACTCTCGGCGGCCAGCCACCCCTCGCATCCCGCCACCCAACTCGTCGCGAACCGGCGCAGCATCGTCGGCGTAGCCGAAGCCGACGGCCCGCAGCTGGTCGCCGTCGCCCTCGAAACGCTGGGCAAGGATTTCGTCGGGGCGATCGTGCTGGAGCTGCCGCAGTCGCTGGCCGCGGTACAGGCCGGCGGACGCAATCCCCAGCTGGCCTTCATCGAGGCGCTGTCATCCACAGCGGCCGTGGCGATCGAGACGCGTCACCTCGTCGACAGCCAGAAGAACCTGCTCGAATCGCTGATCCAGTTGCTGGCCGGCGCCATCGACGCCAAGAGTCCTTACACCGGCGGCCACTGCCAGCGCGTACCCGCACTTACCAAGATGCTGGTGCACGCCGCCGAAGATGCCACCGACGGCCCCTTCAGCGACTTCCAGCTCAATGCAGATGAATGGGAGGCCGTGCACGTCGGCGCCTGGCTGCATGACTGCGGCAAGGTCACGACACCGGAGTACGTCGTCGACAAGGCGACCAAGCTGGAGGGCATCTTCAATCGCATTCACGAGATCCGTACGCGCTTCGAAGTCCTCAAACGAGATGCCGAGATTGCCTACTGGCGCAATCGCTCGCAAGGCACGCCGGAACAGGAGGCCTGGGCTGAGCTGCAAGCCCGCTGGAAAGCGCTGGATGAGGATTTCGCCTTCATTGCGGACTGCAACGTCGGCGGCGAGTTTCTCGACCCGGCCAAGATCGAACGCATCAAGACCATCGCTCAACGTCCATGGATGCGCACGCTGGACGACAGGCTGGGACTCTCACGCGAAGAAGCCCGTCCGCTGCAAGGCATTCCGCCGCAGGCGCTGCCCCATGTCGAAACCCTGCTGGCCGACAAACCGGAGCACCTCATCCCGCGCCCGGCCGAAGAGCAGGCCACTGCCAGCAAGGACGCGCGCTTCCAGATCAAGGTGCCGAAATACAAATTCAATCGCGGCGAGATCTACAACCTCGCGATCAGTCGCGGCACGCTGACCGAAGAAGAGCGCTTCATCATCAACGATCACATCGTGCAGACCATTGTCATGCTCGAGCGCCTGCCCTTCCCGCGTCACCTGCGCAGCGTGCCGGAGATCGCCGGCGGGCATCACGAGCGCATGGACGGGCGCGGTTACCCGATGGGGCTCAAGCGCGAAGACATGAGCGTGCCAGCACGCATCATGGCGATCGCCGACGTGTTCGAAGCCCTCACGGCTGCAGACCGCCCCTACAAGCTACCGAAGACCCTGTCCGAATCGCTGGGCATCATGGCGCGCATGACGCGCGAGAATCATCTGGATGCGGACCTGTTCGAACTGTTCCTGCGCTCCGGCATCTATCGACAATATGCCGAACAGTTCCTGCTCGCCTCACAGATCGACGAAGTGGATATCGAGGCGCTGCTACGGGTGGGTTGAACGCAGGGCGGAACCCCGCAGGAGGCTCCATCAGCCGCTGAAAGGCGACCTTGCGCAAAGTATGTAGCGGGCCAGGCGGCTCGCGCGGAGCAATGCATCTGCACGGCGAACGAGCCAGCAACGCCCGCCACTGGCGCAGCCCGCCTGGAGGCGGGCTCCTAAAGCATCCACTCGATCGGCAGGATGGACAGGAACTTCACCCAGCCACGCAGCATGGGGCCAGAGCCGGGTTCCTTGTCGTGGCGCACTTCACCCTTTTCGGTCTGCTCGATCCAGCACAGCGATCCATCGTCCTGCAGCACCACGTGGTAGGCCCTGGCTGGCAGGTCCTTGTCGAACCAATCCGTGAGCCGTCCTGCAAGCTGTGCGTTATCGATCACCAGACCCATCTCGGTGTTGAGCCAGGCAGAGCGCTGGTCGAAGTTGAAGGAGCCGACGAAGATGCGCTGGCCATCCATGGCAAAGGTCTTGGCGTGCAGGCTGGCTGACGAACTGCCGCCGAGCGTCTTGCGCTTGGGCTTGTCCTCAGGCGCAGCTCCGCCCGCCTCAGCAGCAACCAGCGGCGGGAGATGACGCTTGAGTTCATAGAGCTCGACACCGGCTTGCAGCAGGGCCTTGCGGTACTCGGCGTAACCGGCGTGCACCGCCGTGACGTCGGAGCTGGCGAGGGAGTTGGTGAGCACGCGCACGCGCACCTTGTTGCGTACCAACGCCGCCAGCGACTCGGTGCCCTCCTTGCCCGGCACGAAATACGGCGTGATCAACTCAAAGCTTTTCTGCGGCGGCGTGATCGCCGTCATGAGGCGGCCCAGCATCAGGCGTTCGCGGCCCTCGTTGGCATTGAGCTGGCCCAGGGTCTTGGCAGGGTCATCGACCACCAGCCGCGTCTCGCCCCAGCGGAGTGGCAAGGTCTGCGCCAGCAGTTCCCGCACCAGCTTCGTGTCACGCAGACTCTGCAGGTACTGCTCGGCGCCTTCGTCGGCACGCGTCTCGGCAAAACGCTCGAGCAAGGCTTTGCGTGAATCCTCGCTGCCGATGATGCTCGCCGCCGGATAGGCCGAGGCGCTGTTCCAATATTCTTCGAACGAGACGGTCACGTCCTTTGCGGCGGGCCCGGTCGCAATGACATCGAGATCTTCAAAGCCGACCGATTTGCTCGCGCCGAAGTATTCGTCGCCAATATTGCGTCCGCCCACGATGGTGGCCTGGTTGTCCGCCGTGAAGGACTTGTTGTGCATGCGGTGATTGAGCCGCGAAAAATCCGTCACGAAATTGAGCAGGCGCGCGCTGCGCATGGTCATCGGGTTGTACAGGCGGACTGCAATGTTCGGATGCGCGTCAAGTGCTCGCAAAGTGTCGTCGAGCCCGGCGGTATTGGTATCGTCAAGCAGCAGCCGCACGCTGACACCACGCTCTGCCGCTTGCCAGAGCGCTTCGAACATCAGGTAACCCGTGTAGTCCCCGCGCCAGATGTAGTACTGCACGTCCAGCGTACGATCGGCGGCCCCCGCCAGGAGCACACGCGCAGCAAAGGCCTCGCTCGCATCCGACAACGCATAGACGCCTGCCTGTCCGGGATGCGCTGCGAGGTCCGGTGTGACGGCGCGCCCGAGCCGCGTCGTTGCGGGATCGACCGTCGTTGGCGACAGCCCCTGCGGCGTGACCGGCAACTCATCACGCGGAGGCAAACCCGCACATGCCGCCAACATACCCACCCAGACGACAACGAAAATATTGCGTAAAGATCCCATACCTTGCACACCCCGGATTGCCATGCAGCCGCTCTCCATAGAGAGAACCTGAACACGGGCACGGCCGCTTCAGGCGGCCGTGCCACAACTCTTCGTGTCAGCGATTCTCGAGTCGGTTGTAGTCAAGCCACCCCGCCTCGATCGGGTGGCTGTTCACGTAGTCGGCGTTGATTGCGTCGCTCAGCTCCCAGAAACGCGGATTGGTACGCCGCACGCCAAAACGATTCACCAGCGCTGCGTAATCCTTGGTCGAAGAAAGGCCGCGCACGGCTGTCGCGAAAGCGGGCAAGTCGCTGCTCTGCACGCGATAGAAAGCGTTCGGATACGCCGTGGCGATGCCGGTGAGCACATCCATGCTGTTCTCGGCAGGCACGAGTGTCTTGCCCTCACGCAACAGATAGGTGATGTTGGTATGGGCTGTATTGCGCAGCAAACTGAAGGTGCGGGTCGGCTGGCCCGGGCTCTCGACGCGCAGGAGCGCGGCCTCCGGCATCCATGCCAGTGCCTCGCCACGCACACTGGCCAGATCACGCAGCGAACGCTTGAGATCCGCATCACCCAGCTTGTCGATGTCGTACTCATAACGCCCCACGGGGGCGAGACGCTGCTTGAGCATGTCCATCAGGGCACTGGCCGGGGGACGGTCTGCCGGATAAGCGATGCCGCTCTCGCGGTTGAAGTGCGCGTACTTGCCATAGACGAGATCCTTCACGTCACTGCTGGCCTCACGGTACCAGGCATCACGCACGGCCACCCGGCTGGCGCGCGGCAGCATGACCATAAAATTGAACTCGCTCTCCATGCGCAGGAAATCCATGTACAGGCGCGTGTTGAGCTGGTGGCCCACGTTGCCATACACGTCGTAGCCTGCAACCAGCAGGTAATGAATGCGCTCGAGCAACGAGTAGCCCATGACCCAGGCAGTCTTCGGCATCTCGCCCTGCAGCCCCTTCAGCACCGTCGCACTGTCGAAGTGACGATAGACAGTCAGGCTGGCGTTCGGATTCGTGCCGTCGCCATTCCAGACCATATCCAGACTGACTTTGTCCGGTGTATTGAGGCGCTCCTCGTAGTAGGCGGACTTGGCCTCGAGAAAACTCTGCTCCTGACGCGCATAGCGCAGCCAGGGCGTCAGGACCAACGAGTTGCTCTCATTCTCCGACGGCAAGGTCAGGTTGCGACTCTCGCGCTGCAGGAAGCTGGCATCGCTCTCGTTGAGGAAATCCGGGTTGAGGAAGAACACCCAGAAGTGATCGTTGATCACATTGAGCGCTGTCTGACCACGGCACACCGGGCCCTTGATGAAGCCCATCACCGTCGATTGGGCCTCCTCCAGCAGGAAGCGATACCGTGCATTCTCCGGCAATGCCTGGAAGGTACCGAACGGATTGGCCGTATCTTCCGGCTTGTAGGTCGGCAGCTTGGCGACCGCATAGTCGGTACTGAAGAACAGCTGTTTCCAGCGTGCCATGCGCTCCGCAGTCAATGCATAAGGCATGTGCGACTTGTCGACGATGGTCTCGCCTTCGGCACGGAAGCGGTAGTAGACGCGGGCTACGCCCGGATCGTCAAAGGGCCGACGCGACGCGATCTCCTGCAGCTTCTGGCCGGGAGGCGTGCTGGATCGCACCAGCACGAAGAACTGCGGCCGCCCGACTGCGTCGAAATGGATGTGGTTCAGGAACAGGTGCTCGTAGATGTAGCGGCTGACGAGTTGCTCGCGCAGCGAATTGCCGTTGAGGAACTGCTCCCATCGCGCGATCTGTTGCTGTGCCATGGGCGTCAGCGGCGCCGGCCCCTCGTAAGGTGCGCCAAGACGCAACCAGCTGCGGATGGTGCCGGACTCTTCCGGCGTCAAACCCGGCAGACCATACGGCATCCCCCAATCAGGATTGCTCTTTGCATAATCCTGATAGCCCTCGACGGGCGTGCACTGCTGCGCACGATCGAGCGAGGTATCCATGCCGGCCGGCAACAAGGCGTTCGGGGTGACCGGATGCTGGTCCTTGAGCTCCAGCGTGCGTGCCAGCAAGCTGGCGTGCTGCTCGGCCAGCGGCGTGGCCGCGTATTCGTTGAGCACCGGAAAGAAGCCGCGCTTGCGCCACTCCGAAGGCTTGTCTGCATCGATGAACAGTCGCGACAGGCTGCCTTCCAGCAAACGTGCCCCGTTATAGACCGTCTCGTTCGTAGCACCACGTGCAACGCCCTCCCAGGCGGTCAGCTTGAGCTGGCACGGTGCGTCATAGCACGCATGGCAGACCACGCAGCGCTTGTCGAGAATGGGCTGCACATCGCCGCGGAAAGACATCGCGCCACGCGGTGGTGTGGCTTCGTCAAAACGCTGCGGGTTGGGCTTGCCGAACAGCTCCTCCAGATTTTCGCGCACGAGCCCGGCACAACCGACCAGCAGCAGCAATGTCGCTACCAGGTAAATCTTCTTCATAACCAACCTGCTCCATTCAAGCGATGACAGACCATGAGCACGCTGCGGGCGCCCGGCACAACATGCCGAGCCTCCCATGAGCACATGACATGACGGTGAATTTACACGAAGCCCGCGCGTTGCGGCGCAACGTCCGCCGTCTGTTGCCCGAATGCACAAGGGCCGCATGTGCGGCCCTTGTGCATTCTGGAGAGGTCAATCGCCGATCAGGTTTGCGAGCCTGCGAGCGTCATCACCTTGAGCATCAGATCACCCGATTTCGGGTTAGACAGCACGGGAGTGTAGACACTGCGCAAACGTGAGACGAAACCGGAATTGTCATTCATGTCATAGAACTTCACGCCCTGCTTTTCGAGCGCAGTGCGGATCGTCGCAGTCTTCTTGACCCACAACTCGTGCATGCGTGCAGCCGATTCGCGTGCGGTCTGCTTGAACATCTCGCGCTCGGCAGACGAGAGCTTTTGCCACAGCTGGGTCGACACCACCATGGCCTCAGGCAGCACGCTGTGGTTGCTGATCACGTAGTACTTGGCGAACTTGTACTGCTCAGACAACTGGTAGGAGATGAGGTCGTTCTCAGCCACGTCGATCTCGCCACGCTCGAGTGCGCCTTTGACCTTGTCATAGGCCAGCGTGTTCGGCTCGGCACCCAGCGCGGACACCATGCGCTTGAGTTCCGCCTTGTTGGCAACGCGCACCTTCAGCTTCTCGAAGTCGCTCGGATTGCGTAACGGCTTGTTGCGTGAGTAGAAGGAGCGCGCGCCGCCGTCATACCACGCGAGCACGATGTAGCCCTTGGCTGCCAGCGAAGCCTCCAGCCCCTTGCCGACTTCGCCGTCGAGCGTCTTGAGCATGTGCTCGGTGTTCTTGAAGATGAAAGGCAGGGACAGCACCTCCATCTCCGGCACGGCTTCGTACAGCGGTGCGTTACTCAGCACGGCGATGTCGAGCTGCCCCTTCTTGAACTGTGGCAAAGCGGCCTTCTGGTCGCCCAGCGATTCGCGCCACAGAATCTTGCCTTCGTACTTGCCCCCGCTGCGGGCTTTGATCTGTTCGAAGAAGTACTGCATGCCCTGGTGCTTGGGATAGTCCTGGCTTTCCAGCACCCAGCCCTTGAGCTCAGCCGCGCCAGCGGCATTCAGTGTTCCCAGCAGAGCCAGGGCGACGAGTAGTTTGCGCAACATCCGGTTTTCCTCCATGACGGTTTGGCCCGCCTGATGGAACCCGAGGCAGCCTTGAACATGTGAGGAATGCTGGCACAGGGACTAGGGTAAACCCCAGTAAGTATTTTTAATAAATTCTTCAGATCTGCTAATAACACCAAAACCTGCATGGCATCGACGGCATGCGGCGCCCGCGAATAAAGCGTTTGCTGTCAGTTACTTGGCACGGCGCGGGTGCCTCGAGCAGGTCCAGCCGCGGAAATATTCCGTGACGAATGTCACGAAAACCGTTGGTCGGAAGGCTTGGCGATTGTTTTGTCCAACAGAATCAAGGACCTGGCGTGTGCCGGAGCCGCTGCCAGAGCTGCGCGAGCCAGGCCGCCTCCGCCAACACAATGGCGTTACCCGCCACCGCGCAGGTAATGCCCGCAAAGGTCCACCACGACCAGTCAAAATCCTCGAACCATGCGGACAGCAGCAAGGCCAGAATCGGCACTGCCACTGCGATGTAGCCTGCGCGACCGGCACCAATGCGCCCCATCAAGGTCAGGTAGGCGGCAAAAGCCAGCACCGAGCCGAATACTGCAAGGTAGAGCAGCGAGGCGATGTAGCCGGGACTCAGGTCGAAGACCAGATCCTGCCCACGCGACAAGGTGATCAACAAGGCGGTGCCGCCACCGACCAGCATGCTGATCCCGGTTCCCGACAGCAGCGGGACTTGCGCATTGCGATTGCGTTGAGCGGCCAGGTTGCCCAGCGATGCAAGCAGTCCCGCCACCAGCCCGAAGGCAATCCCCCGCCAGCTGCTGGCATCGCGCGTAACGGCCAGCTCAGGCCAGAACACCAGCACGATACCCAGCACGCCGAGCGCGGCACCCACGACGGCCTGCGCGGTGAAGCGCCTGCCGAATGCCAGACGCATGCCAATGATATTGAAGGGCAGCATGCTCGAATTGAGCACAGCCATCAGGCCGGACGGAATGTAGCGCTCGGCCTCATACACACAGCTATAGCTCAGCCCGAACAGCAAGACGCCTTGCAAGGCGGCCCAGGCGAGATCGAGTGCGCCGAGCCGCATGCGCTCGCCCCGCAGTGCACTCCACAGCAACAACAGAACACCGGCCAGCAGGAAACGATAGGCGACGGAGGCCGTGGCTGGCACGACGCCGTACTGGAAAGTGATGGCCAGCCAGGTCGAACCCCAGATCAATGACGCGCCGAGATACAGGGCGGCATTCGAGGGTTGCTCCCGCATGGAAGAGATAGGAGACGCAGGCGTCTCCATCAGGGCAGGCGGTAGGCGAGAAACCTCATTGGCGATCCCTGCCGCCAGCCTCATCCGAAGCGCTCTTTGCCGGATCCGACGGCGCGGCGGGCTGCGGCGTGCGCTGGCCGGGTTCGCTGCCGGGAGCGCCGAACATGCGATACGCGACCAGCCTGACGATGAACACGATCACGACAACCAGAACGCTCGACAGCAGGATGAATTGGAATTTGTTCACGTCGGGTCCTTGTCAGGTTTGCAAAAAAAGCGCGGACGCGGCGCGCCCCGACTCACCATCCCGACGTGCGACAGCAAGGCCGTGCAGGCGCTTTCCACCAGACGCCCTTGCATCGGCCCGCAAGCTTAGCGCATTGCATGATGCCGGGCACGTCGCCTGCTACACAACGGACTGTGACGAGACAAGATGCCATGACCGGGTCATCGATTGACCGGACGCCGCAAGTGCCCTGCGTTTGCGACTCCACGCACCCGCCCGCATGTTCAGACACGTTGTCGTTCCGTTCATAAATATACATATTGCATTTTAAAAGGAGGCTGAACATGTACACCAATCACTTCACAACCGTGCCGAAACGCGCAGCCCTGGCCATGATCGCTGCCGCGACCCTGCTGAGTGCATGCGGCGGTGGCGGCGATGCCGGCCCCGAAGCGCTGCCTGATTCGATCACGATCACATCCCTCGACGGCCCGAGCGGCGTCACGGGTGGTACGGAGACAACGCTCAACGTAAAGGTTGCCACGACGGGTGGCATCGGCGCAGGTGAAATCACCTATACGTGGGAGCAGACAGAAGGCACCGCAGTGCTCAGCAAGACGCAATCCAACGGCAATTACGAGTCGACCCTGACGATACGCCCCGCCCCCGTTCTGACGACGGGTAGTTCGGTGACCTTCAAGGTCACGACGACGGCCCGCGGCAAGACCTCGTCGCAATCGAAGACCATCCCGGTCAATCCGTAAGCATCGTTCGATGCGCAAGCGCACGGCCAGCTGCATGCAAGTGCGGCTGGCCGTGCGCGCATGCACTCACCCCGGACTGAATTGCATTTGCACTAATCATTGATACGTCCCTTGTGCGGCCCATTAGAATCAGGGATTCGTCTCCAGGGGAAATCATCATGTCCAGCGCTACCGATCAGCCCACACGCATTCCCTATGCGCAGTTGTGCGCGGCTGTTCAATCCGCTCTACAGGCACACGGCGTGTCACCGGAAATTGCCAGTATCGAAGCCCGCATCATGGCGGAGGCCGATCTGCACGGCACGCCATCGCATGGCGTCAAGATGCTGCCGGCATTGCTGCGCGGCTTCGACACAGGCCGGTCCAAAGCGCAACCCGCGCTGAAGTTCACGCGCGAATTCGGCGCCATCTGCGTACTCGATGGCGACAACGGCCCCGGCCGTTACGTCGCGGCCACGGCCATGCAGGCTGCTGTCGATCGAGCCCGGCAGTTCGGTGTCGGCGTCTGTCTCGCGACTCACACCACGCACTGGGGCCGTGCCCACGCCTATGCGCTGCGTGCCGCGCAGGCGGGCTGCATCGGCCTCTGCAGCACCAACGCCATCCAGACCATGGCAGCCTGGGGCGCAACACGGCCGGTGATCGGCAACAACCCACTGGCCATTGGCGTACCACGTGCTGCGGGCAAGCACCCGGTGGTACTCGATATCGCCATGAGTCAGGCGGCCGTCGGCAAGGTCACGACCTGGCTGCGTGAAGGCAAGGAGTTGCCAGCCGGCTGGGGCGTGGACGCCAACGGCAAGCCGACGACGGATGCCAAAGCCATACTTGGCGGCGCCGTATCGCCCATGGGCGGACACAAGGGGGCGGGGCTCGCACTGATGCTGGAATTCATGACGGCAGCGCTCGGCAGCGGGCTGTTCTGCCGCGACATCACCGCCCCCGGCGGCGCAGTCGAGACGGAGGCCAGCAAGCTCTTCATCGCGCTCGACGTCGCCGCCTTCCGTGATGATGGCATCGCTGGATTCGACACACAGGTCGACGACTACCTCGACTACCTGCGCCAGGAGGCCAGCACGCGCGAAGCCTTCCTCTTCCCCGGAGAACGCGGCTGGACCGAGGCGGAGATCAACCTGCGTGAGGGCGTGCCGCTGCATGCCGAGATCGTGGCGCAACTGGAACAAGCCGGCGTGGTGCTGGGCTGACAAGAAATCAATCCAAGCTCAGCTCACCCGGCATTGAGGTAGCCCGGACGAAGGCTTGCCGGAAGCCGGAAGTCGGCGCGCCGGGCGCTACGAAGCGCAGCGCGTCACTCTTCCAGCGCCTGCACCTCTTTTACCTTTGCTTCCTTGGGCGGCCAGAAGAAATCTCGCGGCCGTCGCACAAAGCGACGCAGCAGCAGGCGCAGCAGGCCCTTCGTATCGGAGAAGCGCACACGGCGTGACTTCAATGCCACGTTCATCGCCAGCGAGAAGCTCACGGCCAGATTGGTCATGCCGATCAGGATCACGCCGACGGCACACACCAGCGCCTCGGTCCAGAACACCTGGAAATCCAGCGCCTGCAAACCGTACGCAAGATTTGCCGCACCGAAGGTGACGTGGCGGATATCCAGTGGCAGGCCGAGCAGGAAGCCCAGTGTGCCCATGCAGCCCAGCATGAAGCCGAAGATGAAGTTGCCGGCCAATGCCCCCAGATTGTGTTCGACGTAGACCGCAAGTCGTTCGAGTCGCACCTCGCCAAGCAGGCGCCGCAGCCAACGCACACGCCGCAAGCGATCCGGCACGCGGTTGTAGATTGCCTTGTTGTCGTAGTAGCCGGTGACGAGACCCGACAGGAACAGGCACACGCCGGCAATCGCAGCGTGGGGCAGCGCCATGCTGAACAGCGGATGCAGATCGTGCAGCATGCTGCGCGCCTTCTCTACCGACGCAGCGGGCACGCCGAAGATCTGCACCCATGCGTAGGCGATGCCCAGTGAGGTGAGAAAGGCCAGCAACACATTGCCGGCAATCGCGATGAATTGCGAGCGACACACCTGGACGATCAGCTCGCTCATCTCCTCTACCCGACTCGTACCATGCTTGCGCGGATCGAGCGCAGCGGCGAGCGTAGCCGCCGTCATCGCCGGCTGCTTGGTGGCAATCGTGAAGCCGAGCAGGTGCACCAGCACGAAGCCCAGACCATAGTTGAGACTGAAACCGAGCGCCTCCCACAGCGGAGGCAGATGCAGCATGGCGATCAGCATCTTGATGAGCGCCATGAAGCCAACAATGATCCCCGCGCCCGCCGCTGCGCGGAACATCGCGTAGAACTCGCTGCGGTCACGCGTCACGTAGTGCTCGCCGGTCTTGCTGGCGTGCTCCGTCACCTGCAAGGACAACAGGTCAGTCACGCTGGTCACCAGCTCGCGCACACTGTGGCGGCGGCATTCGGCCTTGACCAGATAGAAGAAGAAATCAAAAGCTATCTGTACCCGCTCCTCGCGAGGGCTCGGCATGAGCAGGGCCAGCATCTCGCGCATGCGCTCGATGATCTGGAACGCGCGGGTCAAGTGCCAGGACAGGCGCACTGCGGCGCCCGCTTCGTGCGACAGTTTGCGGATGCGCACCAGCGCGTCGCAACACTGCTGCAGCAGTACATCGGCATGTGCGCTATCCGGCCATTCGTCCGACTCGCCCAGCAGCGCACCCTGCATGCTGACAATCACCGTCTCGAACTCGCGTTGTTGCGCGAGAAAGGGGGACTCGTATTCGGACAACGCCGGGTAGTAGCGCACCAGGTCGGGCTCCAGCCCGAGCGCTGCAAGGCGCACCGTCAGTACGCGCAAGCTCTCGCACATCTCCTTGCGGATCTGTATCTGCCCTGCCGTCGGCGTCTCGGTACTGAAGCCGATGGTATGCAGCAATTCGGCCCATAGCTCTCGGGGCGTCGAGGCCAGCCACTCGGCGTCGTCGCTGTGCTCGAACACCTCCTCGATGAGATCGCGCAGGAAGCGCGGATCGAGCGCCGGGGGCAACAGGCGATTGCCGATACGCTGTCGCAACTCGGTAAAGAAGCCGGTATTACCGAGGATGCCACTCTCGGCATAGACGAAGAAGTGATTGCGTGCCGCCAGCAAGGAGGAGAGGTACTCGCGCAGGCCCGCCGCCAGTTGCGGCCGGCTACGCAACACGTCGATCAACAGACGGATGCGCCCTTCGCGCTGTTCGGTTGGTTCTCCGCGCGCAGGGCGCAGATGGCGCATCAACTGAACCAGCTGCGCAGCATCGTTGTCTGCGGCTTCAGCCCGCGCTACGCCGGGGGGGTAGCGGCGTGCAATATCCTCAAGCAGGGGGTGCAATGCAATCATGCGTGCCTTTCGTGGCGTGAATCAGGCTGCGCCCGGAACAGGCAGTTTAACTTCTTGACCTCGCCACCATGCGGCGGCCGATGATTGACAGCATCTCGCAGGGATTTGTTCAGTGCCCTATCGCAGGTAGCATGCCAGGCATGGCGAACACCCCGGATTCCGCAGCAACGCACGAAGGCCAGACAACGACGGCAGCACGGTGGCAGGTGCATTGCGACGGCACTGCCCACCCCAACCCCGGACGCATGAGCATCGGTGTCGTCGTAACCGCACCCGATGGCGTGCAGCACTCCCTGTCGCGCGCCCTCGGTGCGTCAGGATGCAATAACGAGGCGGAAGCACGCGCCTTGATTGCGGCCCTGCAACTACTGCATGACCTGGGTGCTGAGCAGCGACCGCTGCAGATCCATAGCGACAGCAGCGTGCTCGTCGCGCAACTGGCCGGCGCGACACCTGTTGCACGTCTGGCACACGTCTTCGACGAAGCACGCGTGCTGCTGGCGGGCTTTGGCGATGCAAGACTGGTGTGGGTGCCCCGCCATCGCAACAGGATGGCTGACACGCTGGCGCGCGCGGCGCTCGACCTGGCCGACAAGAGCGACCTGAAGCCTCGCCCGAAGAAACGTCAGGCGCGCCGCCGGTAGCGCGCGAGATTCATTCACGCCCCCGATCGCCCCCTGGAGAATGACGAATACATTATCCAGGGAGACTTCAGAGATTCAGTGCCGGCCCTCTGGATTGCCTTGATAGCCTGCGCGCTCCAGGCGATCTTCGAGTTCGCCCAGATGCGCGGCAACACCATTTCCCGACTCCTGCACGACACGCAAGACCGTTGCCTCCTGCTTGGCCAGATAGTCGAGCAGGATAGCCTGCTGCGCGGCGTCGCGCTCGCCGATCTGGCCAAGCGCGGTCTCGAGATAGTTGCGCAACTCCGTGAAGCGCGAGGCTTCGGCCGTGTCCGCCAGGCTGCGCTGTGCTGCCAGCTCCTTGGCATGACGGCGTGATTCGATCAGCAGCGTGGTTTGCAGATTCGCCACGAAACCGAAGAACAGAACCGACAGGAGGACCAGCAGCGCCAGCAGGATGGCGCCGAGTGGCGCATTCACCGTGGTCACGCCCAGCGACACGCTGCCAGGCGCCGTAATGGCCTGCCAGTTGAAGATGATGAACGCCATGCTGCAGGCCACGACGATCAACAGCACCAGAGTACGGATCCGCATGAAATCTACCTCGCTGAGGGGTGACAATTAGGTGACGGAATTGCGCGACGCATATCCGGAGTGCATCAGACAAGACATCGGCGAGGCGCGATCGTTCCTACGATAGCCCAGCCACTCGTGATTTGCGATGTGCGTCGCAACGTGCGTGCCAACATGCACCCCAGGAAAGCAAAAACGGGCTGCAAGCAGCCCGTTTCCATATCTTCAATGACACAGCATGTGTCAGTACTTCGGCCAGCCTGACGAATCCCAGTTGAGATCGTTGATCAGCATTTTCGGTGCACCGTTGGCGGTAGCATCGTAGGCGTGGCGAATGATCACCGAGGTGCCGTAGATGTCCTGACCGCCCGGGCCCTTCCATACGTCATTGCCGGCATCCAGCACCGTGCCACCACCGCTCTTCATGTCCTTGCCACTCTTGTCGAGGTAAGGGCCGGTGATGCTGGTCGAGCGACCGTAAGCGATCTTGTAGGTGCTATCCACGCCCGCGCAGCACTTGTCGATCGACACGAAGAGATAGTAGTAGCCGCTGCGATAGATGATGGTCGGTGCCTCGATGCCGCCCGAGCGCGTCGCCAGCGTCGTCAGCGAACCCGTTGGCTTCATCGTGCTCTTGTCGAGCTTGGTCAGCTGGATACCGTTCCAGAACGAACCGAAGGTCAGCCAGGGATTGCCGTCCTTGTCGATCGTCAGGTTCGGGTCGATGGCGTTGTAGTTGTTGGACGCCGTCGAGCGGATCACCAGACCATCATCACGCCAGCTGCCGGACGAGATGCTGCTGGCCGACATCAGACCGATGGCCGACACATTGCTGCCGAAAGTGGAGATCGAGTAGTACAGGTACACGCGGCCGTTGTAGGTCGACAAGTCCGGGGCCCAGACATCCAGATTCGTGTGGTTGGGCACATAAGTCTTCCACCAGCTCGGACGGCTCAGGAATATCTGTGGCGTGCTGGCCCAGGTCACGCCGTTGTCGTTCGAATAGCGCACCTGGATGCCGGTGCCGGTATGCATCTGCCACCAGGTACTGCCTTCCTTGGTGAGTGTCGGATCGTGCGCGCCAACATCGCCCTTGAGCGGCCAGAAGCCGCTGCCCGGCCCACCCGCGACGCTGCTCGAACTGCTCGAAGCCTTGCTGGAGCTGCTGCTGGATTTCGACGAGGAGGCCGAACTGGCGACACTGCTACTGGACTTCGACGAAGCGATGGAACTCGCCACGCTTGAGGAGCTGCCGCCGCTGGCCGTTGGCCCGACCGAACACCATGCGCTGGCGGTGAAGCTGTTCGAGGGGAAGAGCGAGGTCTGGCATGTGAAGTTGCCGGTCAGCGTGGCATACACGAAGGACCCGGACTTGCCGAGCGCCACCGTATGCGTACCCGTCATCGCGCAAGCACTGCCAACCTGCGCGCACTTCGTATAACCACTCGGATAGTCAGTTGCCGCAAAAGCCGTGGTCGCCATGCCCAACAGGCAGGCGCCAGCCCATAGTTTGAGTCTCATTGTCTGCTCCTCCAAAGGATGTATGTGCGGCATCGCCCGCCATACTTTTTTGTATGTATTTGTTTTAAAGGCGAATTTAAAGAAGTCGCCCTCGACGGATTCTAGTTGCAATGCCGGGGCACACCAATAAATTTCGATGCTGCGCTGCGTGTCGCAACACCATCAGCCTACCCACCACGGCCCGCTCTTTCTTGATCGCGCTTGCTGCAAAGCCTGCCCTTTGTGGCAGCAAGCCGTTAGAAGCTCATTTGGCTAAAGTAAGATCAGGGCCCACCCCGAATCACGCCGAACAAGGAAGCACCATGATCAGATCGCGCGCCGCCGTAGCCTGGGCCGCAGGCCAGCCTCTCGAAATCACCGAAGTGGATGTCGCACCGCCACAAGCGGGCGAAGTGCTGTTGCGCGTGGTCGCAACCGGCGTCTGCCACACGGATGCGTACACGCTGTCCGGCGATGATCCCGAAGGCATATTTCCGGCCATCCTTGGTCACGAAGGGGGCGCCATCGTAGAGGCCATCGGTCCCGGCGTCACCTCGCTCGCGGTTGGCGATCACGTCATCCCGCTGTACACGCCCGAATGCGGCAAGTGCAAATTCTGTCTCTCGGGCAAGACCAATCTGTGCCAGGCCATCCGCAGTACCCAGGGCAAGGGCCTGATGCCGGATGGCACATCGCGCTTCTCGAAAGACGGCAAACCCATCTTCCACTACATGGGTACCTCGACCTTCTCCGAATACACGGTACTCCCGGAAATCGCCGTGGCGAAGATCAACAAGGAGGCACCGCTGGAAAAGGTCTGCCTGCTGGGCTGCGGCGTCACCACCGGTATCGGCGCCGTGCTCAATACGGCAAAGATCACGCCGGGCAGCACGGTTGCCATCTTCGGCCTGGGTGGTATCGGCCTGTCGGCCGTCATCGGCGCGGTAATGGGCAAGGCCTCGCGCATCATCGGCGTGGACACCAACCCGGCGAAGTTCGAGATCGCGAAGCAACTTGGCGCCACCGAATGCGTCAATCCGAAAGACTTCGACAAGCCGATCCAGCAGGTCATCGTCGACCTCACCGATGGTGGCGTCGATTACTCGTTCGAGTGCATCGGCAACGTCAACGTCATGCGCTCGGCACTGGAGTGCTGTCACAAGGGCTGGGGTGAGTCCATCATCATCGGCGTGGCCGGCGCGGGACAGGAAATTGCCACGCGTCCCTTCCAGCTGGTTACCGGACGCGTCTGGCGCGGCTCGGCGTTCGGCGGCGTGCGTGGCCGCAGCGAGCTGCCGGGCTATGTGGAGCGTGCGCAGCGTGGCGAGATTCCGCTGGATACCTTCATCACGCACAAGATGGGCCTCGCCGACATCAACAAGGCTTTCGACCTCATGCACGAGGGCAAGAGCATCCGCACCGTCATCCACTACGACCTGTAAAGACAACATGCTGACAATGCTCTCGGAAAACCGCTGCTTCGGTGGTGCGCATCGCCGCTATGGCCACCGCTCCAGCGTGCTCGATTGTCATATGGTGTTCGCCATTTACCTCCCGCCACAAGCGCTTGCCGGCCAACGCGTGCCGGTGCTGTACTGGCTGTCCGGCCTTACCTGCAACGACGAGAACTTCATGCAGAAGGCGGGCGCGCAACGCATTGCCGCCGAGCTGGGCATTGCCATCGTGTCGCCCGACACCAGCCCGCGCGGCGAAGGCGTACCGGGCGACCCGGAGGGCAAATGGGACTTCGGCCTCGGCGCCGGCTTCTACCTGAATGCCACGCAGGCACCGTGGTCGACGCACTACCGCATGCACGACTACGTGGTGACCGAGTTACCACAGCTGATCGAGGCCAGCCTGCCCGTGACCAAGAGCCGCAGCATCTCCGGCCACTCGATGGGTGGCCATGGTGCACTGGTATGCGCCCTGCGCAATCCCGGTCGCTATCGCTCGGTGTCGGCTTTCTCGCCGATCTGCCATCCCACGATCAGCCCGTGGGGCGAGAAGGCCTTCAGTCGCTACCTCGGCCCGGATCGCGCGCTGTGGGAGACCTGGGACACCTGCGCCCTGCTGGCGTCGGGCTGCGCCCAGATGCCCTTGCTGGTAGACCAAGGCACAGCCGACAGCTTCATCAGCACGCAACTCATGCCGGAACAGCTGGAGCGTGCGGCGGCTGAGGCCAAGTGTCCGCTGACCCTGCGCCGCCAGGCCGGCTACGACCACAGCTACCACTTCATCGCAACCTTCATCGAAGAGCACATGCGCCATCACGCACGTGCGCTGCTGGCCTGATCAAGTCTGACGGTAAACGGCCGTAGCCTGCATATCGGCTGCGCCCACGTCACACCTTCGCTCATGCTGCGTTCCCTGCAAGGCTGGAAATTCGATCGCCTGTGGCGCTCCCTGATGCTCGCGTGCAGCTTGGCATCAAGCATGAGTGCGGCACTGGCGACCGAGCCGGCGTGGCAGCCGCAAGCCTACGTCCCTGCGCCAGCCGACAATCCGCTCAAGGGCCTCGTGCCGTACGCGAATCCGGCCAACCCGGATGGCTTCCCGTACAGCATGGAGTTCAGCTACATGGCCTTGTCAGCAGTCATGACGGGACCGGACCGCTATGACTGGAGCGCGCTCGAGCGCCTGCTGGGCGACATTGCAGGGCGTGGCCATCAGGCCGTACTGCGCTTCTACACCGAATACCCCGGCAAGAAGGACAGCCTGCCCGCCTTCCTCATCGATGGCGGTTTGCAGATATTCAGATCACAACGCGCGAGCACGCCGCCACGGCCGCCGGTCGACATCGAGACACCTGATTACGAGAACCCGGCCCTGCGCAGCGCCTTGCGCAACTTCATCGCCGCATTCGGCACGCGCTACGACGGCGATCCGCGCATCGGTTTCATCACGGCAGGCCTGCTTGGCCACTGGGGTGAATGGCACGACTACCCGCTCGACGCACAATTCGCCAGCAAGACCGTGCAAGCCGAAGTCATGGACGCCTATGCGGCGGCCTTCCATGTCACGCCGGTATTGCTGCGCTACCCGGCCGGCGACAACGATGTGCGCTACGTCTCCAATGCGACTCGCGCATTCGGCTACCACGACGACTCGTTTGCATGGGGTACGCTCAGCGCGAAGAACGCCTGGCATTTCGTGCCGCTGACGCAGAAGGCGGGCGAAGCGGCCTTGCGCAAATGGCAGACACAACCGATTGGTGGCGAGATCCGGCCGGAGGCATGGGGCAAGGTCTTCGACATATCTCCTGACGATGCACGCATCGAGAATTTCCGCCAGAGCGTGGAGGCAACCCACGTCAGCTGGCTGATGGACAGTGGCATGTTCAAGGCCGGCAACCCGCCGGAGCGACGCCGGCGTGCAATCGAGGAAGTGCGACGCATGGGTTACGAATTCCATGTGTCGAGGGTTGCGTTCGCGCTCGCCGACAAACCGGCTGGCAAGACGCTAGAGCTGACGCTCCAGATGGAGAACCGTGGCGTTGCGCCCTTCTACTACGCGTGGCCGCTGGAATTTGCCCTGCTCAACGACAAGGGGCAGTTACTGTTCGCCGGAAAATCGCAGCACACGCTCAATGGCTTGTTACCCGATGCGCCAGCCAGTGCTGTCGGGCATGCCTTTGGCATCACCGGTGTCGCCAGCGGTTCGTACCGCATCTTGCTACGCGTGGCGAATCCACTGCCCGCTGGCCAACCCGTGCGCTTCGCCAACGCCCGCCAGGATGCCGACCAGACCGGTTGGCTGACGCTGGGCGAAGTCATCTTGCCGTAGAAGTTCAGTAGGTCGGAAAAGCGAAGCGCCTTCCGACATTCATCCACGTGGAACACGCACAGGCTTGTAAACCGCGACCGATGTCGGAAGGCGCGTCGCTTTTCTGACCTGCAAGATCCAACTCAATGCGCGACCGGCTTCAATAGAGCCAGCTTGTCGCGGATCTCAACCAGCGAATGGCGCGAGTAAAGTGTCGGCACGCCCAGCTTGTTGGCCTGCTTGCGCACATGGTCGAGCAACTTGTGATTGATGCGGTCGCAGATGACGACGATCAGGCGCGTGTCATCGGAGACGGCGCGGCGCACATCCCCGACCTTGCGACCCGACCAGTGCTCGGTACGGGTGATACCGAAATGGCCAGCACGCTCCAGTTCTTCGCGAATCGGCTCGACCCGGTCAGCCCCTACGATCAGTGCCTTCATCTACTGCTCCTCACGGAATACGTGATTGAAGGCTAGGCCCGCCCACCGTGCCGACAAACCATTTTGATGTGCAGTAGATATTCCACTCTGGAAAATGCTTCCACTGCACAGGGCATCGCGAGACGGCGTGGCTGGCGTGCCCAGGAAACCAATTGCAACAAATCACGGTCGCATGTTCGTGAACAAGGCTTCGCGTCGAGGCAGCAAGGCGAGTAAACTAGCAGGTTGGCCCGCAGCAGCTCAGTCGCCCGAGCCGCACTACTAACCCGGCATTGCAGCCGAGGAGATCACATGCCCCTTTACCTTACCCAGAACGTGCAGGAAAAATGCGTAATGGCGCGCATCAATCGCCAGAAGACGCGCTATCAGGCCAATTTCACGCTGGCCCGCTACGGCACCTGGGAGAAGGCCAATCGCGCTGCGCGCAAATGGGTCAAGGAAATCCTGCCGACGCTGCCGGAACCGATGTCCTCACGAGACCGCAAGACCACGCGCAACACTTCTGGCGTCGTCGGCGTGCGTCTGGCCAATGCCACGCGCACCAAGGACGGTCGCACCTATCCCGACTGGCGCTGGGTTGCGTTCTGGACAGGCTGTCCGCAGAACGGCGGTATCGGCTGGTCGGTCAACAAGTACGGAGACGAGGGCGCATTCGTCTGTGCCTGCCTCGCCCGCAAGAACGAGTCGATCGACCGCGCTGACATCGAAACCAGGTACGCACGCCTGGTCGGTACGAAACGCCATGCCAGCATCCTCGCGCAGAAGCGACTGACCCCGCCGCCACTGCCGAAGGCCGGCAAGGCAAGCTCTGCCGCGACAAAGAAAGCCATCACGCGCAAGAAACCGGCACCCAGGGCTCCAGCCCGCACATCGGCAAAGCCAGCGGTCGCAAAGACCCGTCGCACGGGAAAACAGGCATGAGCCTCGCCACCCACCAGCTCGAGCTGCTCTCGCCTGCGCGCACAGCGGAGATAGGTCGCGAAGCCGTGCTACATGGCGCGGACGCCGTCTACATCGGCGGCCCGGCCTTCGGAGCGCGCACCAACGCCGAAAACTCGGTGAGCGAGATTGCCGGACTGGTGGAGTTCGCCCACCGCTATGGCAGCCGCATCATGGTGACGCTTAATACCATCCTGCATGACAGCGAGCTGGACGCGGCCCGCAAGCTCGTGCGTGAGTACTACGACGCAGGCGTCGATGCCCTCATCGTCCAGGACATGGCCCTGCTCGAGCTCGACCTGCCACCTATCCAGCTGCACGCCTCCACGCAGTGCGACATCCGCACCGTCGAGAAGGCAAAGTTCCTCAGCCAGGCGGGGTTCTCACAGATCGTGCTGGCGCGCGAACTCACGGTGGACAAGATCAAGGCTATCCACGAAGCCATCGATCCGGCCATCGCGCTGGAATTCTTCATTCACGGCGCGCTGTGCGTGGCCTTCTCCGGCAACTGCTACATCAGCCACGCGCACTCCGGTCGCAGCGCCAACCGCGGCAGTTGCTCGCAGGACTGTCGCCTGCCCTACACGCTGGAAGATTCGCAGGGCCGCGTCGTCGCTTATGACAAACACCTGCTGTCGATGAAGGACAACGACCAGAGCGCCAATCTCGCCGCCCTGGTCGATGCCGGCATCCGCAGTTTCAAGATCGAGGGCCGCTACAAGGATATGAGCTATGTGAAGAACATCACTGCTCATTACCGTCTGCTCCTCGACGAGCTCCTCACGCAACGCCCCGAGCTGGCGAAGTCCTCGCACGGCGCCAGCGCCTTCAGCTTCACGCCCGAGACCGACAAGACCTTCAACCGCAGCGCGACGGACTACTTCGTCACCGGCCGCAAGATCGACATCGGCGCCTTCGACGCGCCCACGCACGTCGGCCTGCCGCTGGGCACAGTAACGAAGATCGGCCCGGACTGGTTCGAGCTGGCCGCCACCGAGCCGCTCGCCAACAGCGACGGCCTCACCTACATGAACAAGCGCGAAGTGCGCGGCATGCAGGCCAATGTCGTAAAGCAGCTCGGCACGCGGCAGGACGAAGACCACGCCGGCAACAGGATCGAACTCGGCCGGTGGCGCGTCGAACCCAACCAGGCGATGAAGGAACTCGCCGGCCTGCGTGTCGGCACCGCCATCTCGCGCAACCGCGACCACGCCTGGGAACAGGCCCTGCTGAAGAAATCCGCCGAGCGCCGCATCGCGCTCGACCTGCTGTTCGCCGAGACCGACGACGGCTTCTCGCTGACCCTCGCGGACGAGACCGGCGCCTGCGCCTACGTGACCGTCGACCACGCCAGGCAACCAGCACAGCATGCCGAGCGTGCCGAGAGCGGCCTGCGCGAGAACCTCGCCAAACTCGGCAACACGATCTTCGCTGCGCGCGAGATCGACATCGTGTGGTCACAGCCCTGGTTTGCGCCCGCCTCCCTCATCAATCAACTGCGCCGCGACGCCGTCGCCGCGCTCGAAGCCGAACGCGCAGCACGCCTGCCACGCTGGACGCGTACGCCCGCCATCGACCCGCCCATTGCGTATCCCGAGAAGTCCCTCAGCTATCTCGCCAACGTCTACAACGAGGCCGCGCGCCGTTTCTACACGAAGCATGGCGTCGAGCTCATCGACGCCGCCTACGAATCGCACGAGGAAGACGGCGAAGTGCCTGTGATGGTCACCAAGCACTGCCTGCGCTTCTCTTTCAATCTCTGTCCCAAGCAGGCCAAGGGCGTACAGGGCGTGCAGGGCCAGGTGCGCGCCGAGCCGATGACACTGATCAATGGCAACGAGCGCATGACCTTACGCTTCGACTGCAAGCCATGCGAAATGCATGTCATGAGCAAGATCAGGAAGCACATCTTCGACGGCCCGCCGCCGAGCACGGTGGAAGTGCCGGTGACCTTCCACAAGAAGCGCCCGGCAGCACCTGCAATCTGACGGGCTGCTCGTGATCAGCGCCTGTCATCCTGGCGAGGGCCGGGGCATCATGCACGCCAGCCCTTTCGCCTCTACTTTTTTCTGTGCGGCGACAAGCCCGAACCGCACCAGGCTAGCGCCCTTCCACGTACCGTCCAGCTTACCGTGACCGACCCTTCCGCCCCGAAAGCTGATTTTCCCGAATTCCGCTTCTTCGGTCGCATGGTGCCCTTGCTGCCGGTCATCGTCGCCAGCGCGCTGTTCATGGAGAACATGGACTCGACCGTCATCGCCACTTCGCTGCCGGTGATCGCGCGGGATCTGCTGGAGGACCCGGTCGCGCTGAAGCTGGCACTGACCTCCTACCTCGTCAGCCTCGCAATCTTCATCCCGGTGAGTGGCTGGATGTCGGACCGCTTCGGCTCGAAGACGGTGTTCCAGACAGCGATGGGCGTGTTCATGTTCGGCTCGATGCTGTGTGCGTTCTCAAGCACGCTGGGCGGCTTCGTTGCAGCCCGCTTCGTGCAGGGCATGGGTGGGGCGATGATGATTCCGGTCGGGCGGCTGGTGATCCTGCGTTCGACGGAGAAGGCGGAGCTCGTCCGCATGATGAGTTACCTGACGATCCCGGCCTTGCTCGGCCCGGTGATCGGGCCGCCGCTGGGGGGCTTCATCAGCACCTACTTCCACTGGCGCTGGATCTTCTTCATCAACGTGCCGATCTCGATTCTGGGCATGTACATGGCTTACAAGCACGTGCCACAGGTGAAGGAAGCCGATGTACGCGCGCTGGATGTGCGCGGCTTCGTACTCTCGGCCTTCGGGCTCGCGCTGCTGATGATGGGTTTCGCGACACTGGGGCGGCACCTCGTGTCGACACCGGTCGCCTTCGGCTGTGTAGCGGCGGGCGCGATCATCATGGCGCTGTACCTGCATCACGCGAAACGCGCGCCCCACCCGCTACTGCAGCTATCGCTGTTTCGCACAGCCACCTTCCGCGCTGGTGTGGTCGGTGGTTTCTTCTTCCGTGCCGGCATCGGCGCCATCCCCTTCCTGCTACCGCTGATGATGCAGCTGGGTTTCGGCCTCACGCCGTTCCAGTCCGGCACGCTGACCTGCGCGACAGCGATCGGCGCGCTGGGCATGAAGACGGCAGCGGCGAGCATCCTCAAGCGCTGGGGCTTCCGCCAGGTGCTGATCTGGAATGCGGTGTTCGTATCCCTGTCACTGGCCGTGATCGCGATGTTCCAGCCGACGACGCCACACTTGCTGATGATGGCGATCCTGCTGTTCGGCGGCTGCCTGCGTTCGCTGCAGTTCACCAGCCTCAACACCCTGGCCTATGCGGACATTGACCCACCCCAGATGAGCCAGGCAACGGGCCTTGCCAGCGTAACGCAGCAACTCGCGGCAGGCATGGGCGTCACCATTGGCGCCGCCTGCCTGCAGTCCGCGCAGCACTTCATGGGCCACCCGGTGCTCATGGCGGTGGACTTCTCGATTGCCTTCGTCTGCATCGGGCTGGTCGCATTGTCGTCACTGTTCTGGCTGCTCCGTCTGCCGCCCGATGCAGGCGCAAC
Organism: Uliginosibacterium silvisoli; assembly: GCF_036017035.1. Classification (NCBI taxonomy): domain Bacteria; kingdom Pseudomonadati; phylum Pseudomonadota; class Betaproteobacteria; order Rhodocyclales; family Zoogloeaceae; genus Uliginosibacterium; species Uliginosibacterium silvisoli. The sequence goes on from NZ_JAYXHS010000001.1 coordinate 609,416, forward strand.
CCTGTCCGGCAAGGCCGCCGCCTGAGCGTTTGCAGGCAGCAGGCGAAGCTCAGCTGGTGGCCAGCTTGTCTGCCATCCAGCCATGCCGGGCGACGAACTGATCCAGCGCACGGTGATAGGCGGTATCAAACACGTGCTCGCTCTCGATGAAGTAATCGAAGTAGCCACGCTTGCCGACAAACTGGAAGGGTTCGAGCTGGATGTGGCCGTAGGCGTCATCGGTCAGCCGGCCTTCGCGCGCCAGGCGATTGATAAGCTCGATGCGTGAAATCTGCATGGCATACGAGCTGTTCATACCGATCTCGGTTTCCATGTCGCGCTGCTCGAAGTAGTTCTCGGGCATCGCGCCTATCCAGCGCGAATTTTGCGGCCGCACGATCCACAGAGTCTCGGGCCGCGCCGGGCGCGCCAGCTCGCACAGCTCGTTGAGAATGAACTGACGGTGATAGGCGCCATCGATCAGGTTCATGCCGAAATAGGTGCGCTCGTACCCGTAGCTGTAAAGATGCAGGGCCGCTTCGACACCTTCGGCCGTGATCGGCATGTAGATCGTTTCCGGCGTCTGGTCATGCCAGTCGACGCCGAGCTTGTCGCGCGCAGCGGCATTGATGAACAGGATCTCCTGCCCGGTCGGCGGACAGAACGCATTGAACATGACGGCAACATGACTCTGCGCGAGCGTGCTGGCGACGAATTCGAAATATTCGGACGAGCGCGTCGGCACCCAGGTCTGCGCCGGCATGAGCCGGTCGGCCCACTCCTTGGGTTCGGAGAAAGGCGAGAGGAAGGACCAGCGCTCCCAGTATTCCTGCATCGCCGGGCGGAACACGCCGGGCAAGCCCTTGGCCAGCACCCACTGATTGCCGAAGGGCACGGAATCGGGCGCCTTGGGCATCTCCGCCAGATGCTCGCGGAGCTTTTCACGCAGATCGTCGCCGGCCAGGAAGTGCGCGGTCCACGCAATCATGCCGGATGTGCAGGAAATGGCTGTCGGGCGGATACGCCGCTCACGTGCTGCCGCCAGGAACCCGGCGCCAAACGCGTTACCGCCGCCCAGGCCACCGAGCGCGAAACCTACCGCGCCGCCCGCTCCGCCTTCGTCCTGTCGCGTGTCTGGCAGCAACGCTGGCCGCGAATCCACTCCGCCCAATGCACCCATGATCTGACTCCTTGCTGCTCCCCCGTCGGGCCGACGAGTCCCTGCACCGCTGCGTGGCAGAAAGACAGGCTATAGGGTTAACCATGATGCTGCACCGCAGCAAAGTCAATGCCTTTTGTCAGGGAACGACGCTTGAGACGCACTGGATCGGTAAAAAACTGTGGCGACGGCGCGCGTGGCAACCGCCCGCAGGAACAGCCTCAGGCACTCTCGACGCAATTGCGCCCTGCGCGCTTGGCGGCATACAAGGCGCGGTCGGCACGCTCGACGAGCGTCTCTGGCGTGTCTTCATCGCGCAGCTCGCTGATCCCGGCGCTGACGGTGACGTGGATATCACCCGCCGCATCGGCCAAGGGCTGCTCGATGACCTGCTCGCGCAGCTTGTCGGCAATCACGAGGGCGTGCGCCAGGCTGCAATCCCGCAGCAACAGCAGGAACTCCTCGCCCCCCCAGCGACAGGCAATGTCGGATTCACGCAGGTTGCTCCGGATCAGGCCGGCGACGTGCGCGATCATGCGGTCGCCACTCAGATGGCCATGGCGATCATTGACCGCCTTGAAGTGATCGATGTCGATCAGCAAGGCGCACAACGGACGCTCGTTGCGGCGATGTTCCGCCAGCGCCTGCTGGATGAGCACATCGAAGGCATGGCGATTGAAGAGGCCCGACAGGCGATCCGTCGTCGCCATGTCCTCCAGCCGCAACTGATAACGGTTGAGCGTCATGCTGGTCAGCCACAACACGCCCGCGAGGATGAGGCCGCACACGACAAGATTGATGACCAGCGTGCGGCGGATGCCTGACAAGGCCGCGTCCTCGCGCTTCTCGACGAACAGGAACCACTTCATCTCCGGCATGTAGCGCACGTTGAGCAAGTAGTCGTGCCCCTTGCTGCGATATTGATAGGAGTGACTGGCGCTGTTCGTCGCAGCGTTGCCGAGAATCTGCGCCGCCATGTCACGCAGCCCCTCCACCTCCTGGATGCTCTGCACGCCGTGCACCGGGTCTGTACCGAACAGCATCACCTTGCCCTGTCTATCCACGAAATACACGCTGCGCTGATAGCGCTGCCGGTAGTCGAGCAATAGACGGCGCACAGTATCCACCGTCAGGCCAACGCCTGTCAGACCGATGAACTGGTTGGCATAGTCGAACATGCGGTAGTTGATGAACACCGCCATCGTCTCCGGCGTGCGCGTATCCAGATCGATATTGACTTCGTAAGGGTCGCGCATGGCACGCGCACGGAAGTACCAGGCATCGCGCGGGTCGCTCTCGGAGACGGCACGCAACATGCCATCCGCATGGTAGTAACTATGTGTGCGCTCCGAGATGAAGAAACTGCTGAAGGTGCCGTAGCGCGTGCGGACTTCGCTCAGGTACTTGGTGAGCGCGGGCAGGTTCTTCTCGCCATCCAGCGCCCAGTCGCGCAGGAAGGTATCACTGGCCATCATCGACGAGATGAAGATGGGCCGGATCAGATCCTTCTGGATCTCTGAATAGATATTGTCGGACGTCAGCGGCAATTCGCGCTCGACGATCGCCACATGGATCTCGCGCCGCGACACCACGTAGCTGATCACGCTGGTCAGCACGAAACCGAGCGCCAGCAACGCGCTCAACTGCACGATCAGGCGTCGCTTGCCACTGGCCTTGCGCTGCCCCTCTGCGCCATTCGTCAACAAGACCTGTCCTTAGCTGCCACGCCTGCATGCATGGCGATATGTGTGTACCCGCATTCTCGCACCTGTCGGCCACATCGTGCCGACCCCATGCTGCCCACGCATCCGCTGCTCACACACGCAGGCGCGACACCCCGAACACCACCAGCGCAGCACCGAGCAGCTGCATCAGGCCCAACGGCTCATGCAGGATCAGGGCTGCCAGCAGGATGGTGAATACCGGACCCAGCGTCCCCACCATGGAAGCCGGGCCTGCACCCAGCCGGCGAATGGCCTCGGACACCAGCCAGATCGGCAGCACCGTCGAGAAGATCGCCATGCAGATGCTCAGCGCGTGCACTTGCCAGGGTTGCACCAGGGCGACGACGGGGCGCACGGCGAAGAATTGCCCCAGGCTCAGCGCACAGGCCACGCCGGTCGCCAGGGCGGTCACGCGCGTCGAGCCGAGACGCCGCACCACCTCGCCACTGAGCATCAGGTAGGAGGCGTACGACAGCGAGCTGGCGAATACCAGGGCGCAGCCGAGCGCCACGCTGCTGCCACCGATCTGCAGATCGTGGCCGACGGCCAGAGCGATACCCGTATAGCATATCGCCAGCGGTACCAGCATGCCGCGTCGTACCGGCTTGTCGAGAAAAGCCGCCGACAGCAGTAGCACCAGGGTCGGGTAGAGGAACAGGATCAGGCGTTCCAGCGAGGCCGTGATGTAGCGCAGGCCGAGAAAATCCAGATAGCTCGACGCGTAGTAACCAAGGAAACCGAGCAACACCAGGATCAGCTTGTCACTGCGCGTCAGACGCATCGGCTCGGTGCGCGCGATGTACAGGCCCATGACGATGAAGAACGGCAGCGCATAGCCCATGCGCAGCGCCAGCAGCGTTTCCGCATCGACGCCATAGGCGTAGGCGGCCTTGATGAAAATGGCCTTGAAGGAAAAACCAAGCGCGCCCAGCGCAGCAAAACCCAGGCCAACGGCGCGTGCAGACGGAGAAGAAGACACCGACAACTCCGGATTCGGGCCTGTCAGTATAGCCGTTCGCCGATCCCGCCATTCCGTCGGCCGCACGCGACAAGCAAGGCTTTGCGGGTTTTCTCGGATGTGGGCGGCTGTTAGCATCGCATCATGGTTCTCATGCCCTATCTGCACGGCATCACCCGTGCCCATTTCCCGTTTGGCGTCTGCCTGTTGGTCCTGATCAACTGCTTCGTCTTCTTCGGCCTGCAGTCCGGCGACAAGGCGCGCTACGCTGCCGAGATCGAGCAATACAGCAAGGGCCCTCTGCCCAGAATCGAACTACCGCTCTACGAAACCTGGCTGCGCAGCCAGAAAGAACAGCAGGACGCCGACAGCATCCGTGATCTCGCCGCCGCCGGTGAGGTCGGGCCAGCCGTGCAGCACATGGAGAACAACGAAGCCTTCATGCAGAAACTGCATGCCGGCGAGATCGTCACCGAACGCCACCCGGACTACCGCCTGTGGCAACAGGCACGCAGCAACCACGAGGCCGCGCTGGCCAAGGTCTTCACTAATCGCTACCACTACGACCCCGAGCACCCCTCCTGGCTGACCGCGCTGACACATCAGTTCCTGCACGGCGACCTCGATCACATCTTCGGCAACATGCTGGTGCTGATCCTCATCGCACCCGCCGTCGAAGCCCTGATCGGCACCTTCCTGTTCCTGGGCATCTATCTGTGCGCCGGTTTCGCCGCGCTCGGCATGCACCTGCTGCTCAACCATGACGCTGCCGGCCTGCTCGGGGCTTCCGGCGCCATTGCCGGCGCCATGGGCGCCTTTGCCACCTTGCTCGGTCGCCAGAAGATTCCCTTCTTCTATTCCATCGTCGTGTACTTCGACGTCATCCGCGCCCCGGCCCTGCTCGCCCTGCCCATCTGGATCGCCAACGAGTTGGTGCAGCTGTTCTGGCTCGGAAACGGGCATGTCGCCTACGGCGCCCATTTCGGTGGCCTGTTGATGGGTGCGCTACTCGCCTGGCCACTGCGCGGCCGCGCCGCACGACGGCTCGCGCAAGTCGCTGCCGGGCAATCGGACTCCAGCAGTGAGAGCACCGTCGTCAGCGGCGCACTCGCCCGCGCGCGTCGTCAGATGGCGGCAATGAGCTATGACGAAGCGCGTAAGTCCTATGCGCAAGTCGCGCAGGAGGCGCAAGGTGATCCGGCCGTGCTGCAGGAATGCCTCAACGTCACAGCCCTGGCGCCCGCCAGCGAGGCCTATCACATCACGGTCGCCCAGATCCTGCGCATGCCGGGCCACAAGAACGAAACCCACGCACTGGTGCTCGACACTTTCCGCAATTACCTGCAGAAAGCACAGCCCGTGCCGCGTATCCGCGTGAGCACGCTCGTCATGCTCTGCGAGCGCTTCATGCGGCAGCGTAACCTGCCCGAGCTCGAGCGTTGCGTGCGCCTGCTGCATGCCACCGCGCCACGCGATCCGCGTAGCAGTGAAGCCGCCAGGCGCAGCGCCGACTTTCTGGCAAATGCGGGCGAACGTGGTCGGGCAATTGAGCTCAACGCTTTGTTTGTCGGGCGCTGAAGTGAGCAGGACAGGTAGTGTCGATGTGATCCGCCTGATTGCGATATTCGCCGTCATCGTCATCCACACCGAACCCTTCAACCATTCGGCGCTGCCAGGCAGCGTGTTCGATGCCGGGCTGGTCATCAATCAGCTCGCGCGCTTCGCCGTTCCCTGTTTCTTCATCCTGTCCGGTTTCTTCTGGGCCAGAAAATTCGGAGAGACTGAGTCGCCCCTCCCGCCCTCGCGCAAGATGGCGCAACGGATTGCCACCCTGCTCATCTGCTGGTCGCTGATCTACCTCCTGCCCACGAACATCGAACAGGTGGCCAAAGCCGGGTTCGCAGGCATCCCGGCGTTGATGCACGACAGGATTGCGGAACTTCTGGCAAGGCCGGTTACGCTGCTCCTGCAAAGCACGAAGGCGCACCTGTGGTTCCTTGTCTCGCTGCTGTGGTGCGTGGCGATCAGTGCCGTGATGCTGGAACTGAAGCTGCGAAGCGGCCTGATCGCACTGGCCTTGATCCTGTTCACCGTCGGCCTCATGGGCGGCGCCTATGCGGACACGCCCATCGGCTTCCACATCCACTTCAATTTTCGCGAGGGGCCGTTCTTCGGTCTTGTCTTTTTCGTGACCGGCTACGTTCTGCAGCGCATCGGACCGAGAACGTCCTGGCTGCCTTACGGCCTGGCCATCACGGCTGCAGGCGCAATCCTGCAGCTGCTGGAGATACAGCTTCTCCACCACTACTGGGCAAGCAATATGTGGCACGACTTTGTCGCAGCGACCTGGCTCTACGGCCTCGGCGTGGCCATGATCGGCCTCTCCGGGACCCGCCTGCTCGACGCACCCGCCCTGTCACGCATCGGCCCGCTGGTGCTCGGCATATATGCCATCCACGCCATCTTCGTGGATGTCCTGAAGATCGCAGACGAGCGCTTCGCCAGCAGTTTCTGGTGGAACTGCGCCTATCCCGTGGCCGTGTTTCTGCTGTCGACGCTCGCAGCTTTCGTACTCTCTCGATATCGAGTCAGCCGCCGACTGGTGACTTGAGCCGGGCTCCCGCACACCCGATTCGCCAACCCGCTAACTCAGCGCGAACGCCAGCACGATGGGCAGCACGACAATCGCAATGAGATTGCCCAGCAGGACAATGGAAGCCACCTTGTGCGGCTCCTGCCCGTAGCGCTCGGAGAACAGGTAGTTCATGACGGCCGGCGGTAGCGCGCCGTAGATGATCAGCAACGCGGCCTGCAGGCCGTGCAGGTCGAACAGCCATGCAAACACGGCTGAGATAACGCCACCGATGATGGGCCTCGCGATACCGCCAATGACGCCCAGCCGCCAGCCATCGAGGCTCACATCGGTCATGCGCACGCCCAACGCAAACAACATGAGCGGAATGGCGATATCGCCGAGCAGCTTGAGCGCAATCACCAGCGGCTGCCAGAAGACGATGCCGCTCAATGACACAGCCAGACCGAGCAGCGTTGCGATGACCGATGGCACCTTCCACAGATTGCCGAGATTCACCTTGTGATCAAGCAGCCAGCCGCCGTAACCGAAATGCAGCAGGCTGGAGACCATGAAGAGGATGACTGCAGGCTGCAGCGCGCTGTCGCCGAAAGCCAGCACGGCAAGCGGGATGCCGAGATTGGCCGAGTTGCCGAACATCATTGGCGGCACGATGGTGCGGAAGTCTTCCTTCAGTGCGCGCGCCAGTACGTAACCTGCCACGCCACACGCAATGGTGATGAGCAGCATGGCGAGCCCCAGTCGCCAGAACTGCGCGACGTGGAAGTCGCGACTTGCCAGCGCGCCGAACACCAGCGCCGGCGCGAACACGTCCATGGTCAGCTTGTTGGCAACCGACATGTCGGGCTTGTCGCGACGCGCGACGAAATAGCCGATGGCGGTGATGGAAAACACGGGGAAGAGAATCGAGATGATGCGCTCGAGCATGGCTGCGGCCTGCTGCTGGGGAAGAGTGATTCTAGCGGACCCGCCGTGACCTCATCTGCAGGCACGTCATAATCCCGTCTTGCGAAAATCGATAAGAGCCACATGAGCGACAGCAAAGGCGACCTCAGCGCAGGAGATGAATTCCGCAGCGGCATTCGCGCCGAGCTGCCCTTGCTGCTCGGCGTCGTGCCATTCGGTTTGATGTTCGGCGTGCTGGGCCTTGCCGCGGGCTTGCCGGCATGGGCGGTGGTGGCGATGTCGTCCATCGTGTTCGGCGGCGCTTCGCAGGTCGTCTTCGCGCAGCTATGGGGCGCACACGTGCCGCCCACTGTCATCTGCGCCACCGTGGGCGTGGTCAACCTGCGCCATGCGCTGTACAGCGCCAGCGTGGCGGAATGGCTGCGTGGCCTCTCCTGGCGCTGGAAGATCCTGCTTGCTTACCTGCTCACCGACGAAGCCTATGCCGCGGCGCTCGTGCGCTTCCGCGATGGGCCGCCGGGCGCGCAGCGTCACTGGTTCCTGTTCGGTACGGGCCTCACCCTGTGGAGCGGCTGGCAGTTGTCGACGCTGGGTGGCGTGCTGATCGGTGCGGCGATTCCCGCCAGCTGGTCGCTCGACTTCTCCATCGCGCTGACCTTCATCGCCTTGCTGGTGCTGGCGATCCATCGTCGCAGCGAGATGAGTGCGGCACTCGTGGCAGGCATCGTCGCCGTGCTGGCCCAGCCGCTGCCGTACAAGCTCTGGATACTGCTTGCCGCCGCAGCCGGCATTGCAGCGGGCCTGGCCTCGCGCAAGCTGGACCGGAAGGAGCCGGTATGAGCGACGACTATCTGCTGCTCACGCTGCTCGTGTCAGGCCTGTGCACCTTCCTGATCCGTTTGTCATTCATCGCCGGCGAGCGCTGGTTGCCACGCAGTGAGCGCCTGCATGCGCTGCTGCGCTACGTACCCATGTCGGTGCTTGCCGCGCTGGTCGCACCGGAACTGTTGATGCGTGACGGTGTGGCGCATGCCGCCGCTGACAATCTGCGCTTGTGGGCGGGTCTGCTGGCGATCTTCGTCGCGTACCTGTCGCGCTCGGTGATGGCGACCATCGCCGCCGGCATGACGGCGCTGTGGCTGCTACAGTGGTTGCAACAGTAAAAAGGTCTAAACCTTGTGGCAGGCCTTGCGCAGCTCGGGCGGGGATTTGCTGGCCATGACTTTCTTCACATGGCGCTGGCAGGCCTCTTCCGATTCGCCGGAATAGATGGCGGTGAAGTCCAGGATCGGCGAATAGATTTCCGCAGACCAGGGGAGTGCAACGCTGTTTGCAACGCAGCGCGTGCGCGAAGGCGAGACATACCAATCCGACATGTCAATGAACACCTTGCAGGAGCCGGGCGTCGCCGTCTCGATCTGCATCGTCACGCGACCATTGCCATCCAGCTCCTGCAGGAAGCGCCCGTTGATCGGCACGCTCTGACAGGCCACCAGCACTGCGGTCACCAAGGCGATGCAAGCGGCGCCGATCAGCGTTTGGCGCATTCTTGCGTCACCTTCAGCTGTTTGTTGGGGCGCAGCCGGTTTACGGCCTCCTCGCAGAACTTCAGCGTATTGCCCGAGACAATGACGGTGGCGTTGTAGAAGGGGTACGCCACCTTGCCGATATAGGGCAGGTTGACGCTGGCCTCCATGCAGCGCGAAATACGGCGCACGTTGGAGGGAAAGCTCATCAGCAATGCCTGACAGGATTCCGTCGTGTCGCCAGCGAAGCCATCGATCTCGATTTCGGAGGTCACGGCATCTTCCGGGCCGGTCTGCAGATAGCGGCCCCGAATGGTATTGGTCGAAATAGCGCAGCCGGACATGACTGCACCAATCACCAGCGAGACAGCAAGACTACGCAGGTTCATTTTCTCCTCCCCTTGTCTGCGCACTGGCCCATCGATGGTGCGGGCCTTGGCGCAACATGCATCACGCGGCGATATGGCCGCCCGTCAAACGCTCATACGCTTCGATGTACTTGGCGCTGGTTTTCGCCACGACTTCATCCGGCAACGACGGGCCCGGTGCGGTCTTGTTCCAGTCGAGCGTTTCGAGGTAGTCACGCACGAACTGCTTGTCGTACGACGGTGGCGAAATGCCTTCAGCATAGCTGTCGGCTGGCCAGAAGCGTGACGAATCCGGCGTCAGCGCTTCGTCGATGATGTGCAGGGTGCCGGCAGCATCGAGACCGAACTCGAACTTCGTGTCGGCGATGATGATGCCCTTGGTTGCGGCGTAATCGCGCGCTTCGGAATAGAGACGGATGGCGGCGTCGCGCACTTCGGCAGCGCGCTCGGCGCCGAGCAGCCTGGCGCACTCTTCGAAGTCGATGTTCTCGTCGTGCGTGCCCGCCTCGGCCTTGGTCGAGGGCGTGAACAGCGGCTTCTCGAGTTTCGCGGCTTGCTTGAGGCCTACCGGCAGCGTGATGCCGCAGACCTTGCCGGTCGCCTGATAGTCCTTCCAGCCGCCGCCGATGATGTAACCGCGCACCACTGCTTCAACAGGCAGCGGCTTCAAGCGCTTCACAACCAGCGCGCGGCCGATGACCTGATCACGCTCGTCTGCAGCGACGACATCTTCCGGTGCGATGCCGGTGAGCTGGTTCGGCAGGATGTGGCTGAGCTTGTCGAACCAGAACAGCGCGGTCTTCGTCAGCACTTCGCCCTTCTTCGGGATCGGGTTGGGCAGGATCACGTCGAAAGCGGAGAGGCGGTCGCTGGTGACGATGAGCAGTTTGTCTTCATCCACCGCGTAGATGTCGCGCACCTTGCCGCGGGCAAGCAGGGGCAGGCTCTTGATGGACGATTCGAACTGGGGCTGACTCATGACAGGACTCCGTAAAAATGAAGAGGCCGTCACGCGTGACGGCCTGCGCGCCATTTTAACCCGGCACGACGAGGGCTGGTAGCAGCAGGCAGCTTGCCGCGGGCCGGAACAACTCTGGCTTATTTGGTCGGCGGCACGTAACCCACGGCGGCGTCGGCGCCGCTGCCGAAGAAGTGCTTGTCCATCTGCTCGGTCAGGTACTTGCGCGCCTTGGGATCCATCATGTTGAGACGGTTTTCGTTGATCAGCATGGTCTGGTGCTTGATCCAGCCTTGCCAGGCTTCCTTGGAGACGTTCTCCCAGAGCTTCTTGCCCAGCTCGCCGGGCATTGGCGGGAGGTCGAGACCTTCGGCTTCGACGCCGAGTTTGATGCATTTGACCATTCGGGCCATGGAACTGTCCTTCTGAAAAATCGGGGATGGCCGACATTCTACTGCGGCAGGGCATGCGGATCGACCCATTGGCGAATTCATTGGCGAGCCCGCTTTCCGTGAGAAATGTCACGAAACATCCCTGACCGAAGGGGCAAACGCTCAGCCCTGCATACTTTCGTATAGCTGGCAGGGCCGTGCGCGCTGGGTACTGTGGAATCACTCCCGAATCACTCCACTACCCAGGCTGCTGCCATGTCCCCCCTCCGATCGATTTCAACTCCACGCAAGACCCAGCTGGCGAGCAGTCTCGTCGCCGCTCTTGCCGTGCTGGCCTGCGCATCTGCCGCTGCCCAGACCACTCCTGCCATTCCGGCCAACGCAGGCGGCGCTGCCGATGCAGCCGCCCGCCTGCAGCGCGAAGAACTCGAGCGCCAGCGCCAGCAGATGGAACGCGACCAGCGCGCCCTGCCCGCACCCAGGGGCAGCGAGAGCACAACGCCGGTACCGAAGCAGAGCGACACCGACACGGTGTGTCGCGACATCAAGGAGATCGTCATCAGCGGTGGTACGCATCTGTCCGAATCGAAACGCAAAGAGCTCGCCGCGCCCTACCTCAAGCGCTGCCTGTTCGTGCGTGACATCGAGAAGCTGGTATCGGACATAACCACGTACTACATCCGCCAGGGCTACGTGACGACGCGCGCCTACATCCCGAAACAGGATCTGTCGAAAGGCCGTCTGGAAATCCTCGTCGTCGAAGGCACGGTGGAGAAAGTCAGCGTGCAGGATGGCGACAAGCGCAGCGTGTCGATCGGCAACGTGCTGCCCGGCCTGAACGGTGAGATCCTCAACATCCGCGACCTCGAACAGGGCCTCGACCAGATCAATCGCCTGCAATCGAACAACGCCACCTTCGACATCGTGCCCGGTGAGCAGGCCGGCGGCAGCACGGTGCTCGTCAAGAACACGCCGGCCTCACCGTTTCATGCCAGCCTGAGCGTGGATAACGAAGGCTCGAAAGCCACGGGCAAGACGCAGGTCGGCATCAGCGCCAGCGTCGACGACGTATTCGGCTTCAACGACTTCCTCAGCGCGAGTTACCGCCAGAGCGTGCCTGAACATGACGACAGCCAGTTGTCGCGCACCGAGAGCGTCGCCTACATCCTGCCGCTCGGCTACAACACGCTGTCGCTGGCTTTCAGCAAGTCACGCTACGTCACGCAGATCACCACCGCCAGCGGCTACGAGTTGCAGAGCAGCGGACGCTCGACGATCAGCTCGGCACGTTTCGATCGCGTCATCTATCGCAGCAGCAGCGAACGCGCCTCACTCGCTGGCACGCTGAGCACCAAGAGCACGCGCAACTACCTCGACGACCAGTTGCTCGACGTCAGCAGCCGTAACCTGACCCTGTTCGACGCCGACTTCAACTACACCGCCACCGTGCTCGGCAGTCTGGTGAGCATCGACCTCGGCCTGTCGCAAGGCCTCAAGGAACTCGACGCGCTGGAAGACCCCGACTACCTGCCGCGCGAAGCACCGCGTGCGCAGTTCCTCAAGTACAAGTATGGCGCCAGCATTGCCCTGCCCTTCCGCGTCGGCAACTACGACGCCAGCTTCAGCAGCACGCTGGTCGGCCAGCAATCGCGCAACGCGCTGTACGGCTCGGAGCAGATCCTCGTCGGCAGCATTTACACGGTGCGTGGTTTCGTCGACACCAACCTCTCCGGCGACAACGGCTTCTACCTGCGCAACGACCTCGGCGTGCGTCTGCCCGTGTCATGGGCCGGCAATAGCTCACTGAGTCTGCGCCCGTATGTCGGAGTCGACTTCGGCCGCACCAGCATGCGCTACGCCGGCACTGACGCACCGGCCGGCAACCTCTCCGGCGTGGCCGTCGGCGTGAGCCTGAATGGGCGCTACGGCTCGTTCGACATCTTCACCGCGCGCCCGCTGAGCAAGCCTGACTTCATGCCGCGCGAGAGCAGCTCCACCTTCGCAAGGCTCAGTCTTTTCATTTGAACACTCGCCGTCTCCGCGGCGTTGTAGGTCGGAAAAGCGAAGCGCCTTCCGACATCCAGACCGTACATCGACGCCAGTGCGTTGTTGGACGCTGTGATGTCGGAAGGCGCTTCGCTTTTCCGACCTACGCACACCGCTCCGTCCTGTTGCCTCTAAGAAAGCGTGAATTCCATCACGCTCGCCACCCGCCCCAAGGGGCAAACAGGGTCGGTATAGCCCCCTCACCATACTTTCGTATAGCTGGCAGCAAGAGAGTCGATGGCTACTGTGAGCACATCAGCAAGGTACTTACGAAGGAAGCCATCATGAAAACGACAAACCGCACCAGCAACCGCACGCCATTGCGCCTCACGGCTGTTTCCATCGCCATGATCCAGGCCGCCTTGCTGACCCCCTCCCTCGGCTGGGCTGCCGACCCTGCAGGCATGAGCGCCGCCAACGGCAACACCGGCGTGAGCCTCGCGCCGAACGGCGTCCCGGTGGTGAACATCGCAAACCCCAATGCAGCCGGCGTATCGCACAACCAGTACAACCAGTTCAATGTCGACAACCGCGGCGCCGTACTCAACAACGGTGACATGTCGCAGGTCACCCGCAACTCGCAACTGGCTGGTCAAGTGTATGGCAATCCGAACCTCGCTAGCCAGGCAAAGATCATCGTCAATGAAGTCGTCTCGCCGAACCGCAGCCAGCTCAATGGCTACATCGAAGTCCTCGGTGGCAAGGCGAATGTCGTCGTTGCCAACCCGTTCGGCATCAGCTGCAATGGCTGCGGCTTCATCAACACCGATCGCGCTTCGCTGACCACCGGCACGCCGGTGTTCGGGGCCAACGGCAGTCTGACCGGCTTCCAGGTCAACGGCGGCGACGTGCAGATCAGCGGCCTCGGTCTCGACGGCAAGGCACAGAGCTTCTTCGACATCGTGACGCGCTCGGTGAAGATCGATGCGCAGGTCAACGCACAGGACCTGAACATCAGCACCGGCTCCGGCAACTGGGACTACACCAACCGCAGCGGCAACATGAACACTGCCGCGGGCGGTACACCGGAATATGCGGTCGACTCCACCGCTCTCGGCGGCATGTATGCGAACCGCATCAAGATCGTGGCCAGCGAAGCCGGTGTCGGCGTGCGCATGCTCGGCGATGCGGCCGCAACGGCCGCGGATTTCACCATCGATGCTGCGGGCAAGGTGCAGCTGGCGGGTCGCCTGAGCGCACAAGGCAATCTCGCAGTAGCCGGCGCGGGTATCGACGTAAGCGGCAGCAATGCTTCGCTCGCCACGCATGGCAACCTGTCGCTCGCAGCGGGCAACGCAGCGATCAATCTGAACGATGCGACACTGACCGCCGACGGCGCACTGAATGTCAGCGCTGCGTCGCTGAATGATGCCTCCACAAACGCCACGCGTTTTTCAGGTGGCGACGCCAATCTCAATGTTACTGGCGCGGCGAACATCACCGGCGCCAACTGGGGCGCTGGCGGCAAGCTGAGCGCCGCCGCCGGTTCGCTGACGCTGACCAATAGCAGCGCTTACAGCGGCAGCGATCTGTCGCTGGCTAGCACCAACGGCAAGCTTGACCTCGGCGCAGCCAGCCTGAAGTCTGTCGGCAATATGTCGCTGGCTGCACAAGGCGGCAAGCTGGTGGCGGCCGGCGGTGGTAGCGGTGTGAATGCCGCAGGCAACCTCAACCTCGCGGCCAGCGGCGCAGTCGAAAACGGCGCGCAGATGATCTCTGGTGGCGACGTGAGCCTGAATGCAGCGTCGCTCACCAACACAGGCTTGCTGCAGGCCGCAGGCAACGAAAACCTCAGTGTAGCCACGCTGAACAATAGCGGTTCGCTGCTCTCCGCAGGCACCACGCTCAAGGGCAATAGCCTCGACAATAGCGGCACGATCCAGGGCACGCAGAACCTCGCAGTGCAGCTCGCTTCGTCGCTCGACAACCGCGCTGCAGGCAAGCTCGTCAGCACGGGCGCTCTCAGCATCAACGGCGGCAGCGGCACGCTCGCCACGCTGAACAACGCAGGCCTGATCGAGGCGGGCACGGCGAATCTCAACGCAACGACGCAGATCAATAGCGGCACCGTCATCGCCAACCGCACCAGCCTCGTTGCAGCGACGCTCGACAACAGCGGCAAGATCCAGGGCACGCAGAATGTGGACGTGCAGCTGTCCTCCAACCTGAACAATCGTGCCAGCGGAGCTATCACCAGCGATGACAGCCTCGCCATCCACGGCGCAGCGCTGATCAACGCAGGCGTGATCCAGGCCGCCAACGGTGCAACGCTGAGCGGCACCAGCCTGTCGAACCAGGGCGTCGATGCAGCGATTCTCACCTCCACCACCGGCAACAATGCCGGCAGCATCAACGTCACAGGTGCCTTGAACAATGATGGTCTGATCTACGGCAACGGCAACCTGTCGCTGACAGCAGGCAGCATCAACAATGCATCGACCGGCGGCGTGTCGTCCGGCAACGGTGACCTGAATCTCACCACGACAGCAGGCAATGTCGACAACCACGGTGCCCTGTATGCCGGCAACAAGCTGTCGGTGCTGACCCGCACCGGCACCAGCGCGTGGGACTTCATCAACCACCGCAGCGGTGCCGTCGGCGGCACGAACCTCGATTTCAAGGTCGGCAACTTCACCAACTACAACGAGATCATTGCCACCAACAAGATCGACATCGACACGCGCGGCAACTTTACCAACACCATCAGCAACGACGCTGAGGGCATGCCAACCGTTACCACCAGGACCGACTACATCAACGGCAATGGCTACGTCAGCGGCATGCAGCCAGCCGCCGGCACCAGTGCCTCGGAAGGTCCGTTCAACGTCTACGTGCAGAACTACTGGAATAGTGGCGGTGGCCAGTACAACATTGTCTATACCTCGACCGTCAGGACAAGCGAAGTCCTCAGCAATGCGACAGGGCTGCAAAGCGCCAAGCTCATCGGTGGCAATGCGATCGCCCTGAACATCGGCGGCACGGGTTCGAATGTGGGCTCGCTGATCTCGGCGCCGGATGTGACGATCACCACACCAAATCCCTTCGAGAATCGCAGCATCAACCTGACCACTACGACGACCAACAAGTTGTGGATGAGCGACATCACCGGGTCCGACTGGGACCTCTACGTGCCTCAGACCCTGACCGAGTACAACTACCTGCTGAACGCCACAGGAGCGAGCCTGTACCCGATCGCAGAGTCCGGCAACGTGACTTGCTGGTGCAATGTCGGCGGACTGTCCGGGGGCTACCCCAGCTTCTCCGAATCCATGATCGGTCAGCAGACTACTATCTGGCCACGCCTGTCCGCTGGCGGCGAGACCGATTGGAACAATGCCCGCGCCTCAGCCTATGCCTATGTCACAACGACGGGTAGCACGCCGGCCTCCGCCCAGATCAAGGCCAACAGCCTCGTCATCAACGGCAGCCTGAGCAATATCGGCACCACCAGGAGCAACGAAAACAGGACGCCGAGCGCACCCGGTGTAACGACGACACCAGGAGCGGGCGTCTATGTGCCGGGCGCGCGCGGCCAGACCTTCAGCGGTCTCAACACCGCGCTCCCCACCAACCCGAACGGCTTCTTCGTCACCAGCAAGAACCCGAACAGTCAGTATCTGATCGAGAGCAATCCACGCTTCAGCCAGGGCGCTGGCGGCTATGGTTCGGAGTACCTGTTCAGCCTGTTCGGCTATGACCCCAACCTCATCCAGAAGCGCCTCGGCGATGCCAACTACGAAGCCAAGCTGATTCGCGACGAACTCATCGCGCAGACCGGCCGCAACCTGCTCGCCGGCTACGACAGCAGCGCCGCGCAGATGCAGGCACTGATGGATTCGGCCTACGCCCAGTCGTATGCACTCGGCCTGCAGATCGGTCAGCCGCTGACGGCCGCGCAGGCAGCCAGCCTGAAGAGCGATCTGGTGTGGATGGTTGAGCAGGAAGTGAATGGACAGAAGGTGCTGGCGCCGGTCGTGTATCTGGCGGCTGCCACGCGTGACGCCATCGCCACCGGCGCTGTGATCGATGCGAAGGTCATTGTTGCCAGCGGCGACAGCTTCAGGAACATCGGCGGCACCATCATCGCCAGCGATGCACTGACGGTGAAGACGACAGGCGACATCGTCAACACCAGCGGCACGATCAAGGGCGGCAACATCGCCCTGACCTCGACCAAGGGCAGCATCCGCAATGACATCGCCATCACCGACGCTGCCGCCGATGGCAAGTCGAACGGCCAGGTCGGCCGGCAAGGCAGCATCGAAGCCACAGGTTCGCTGAAGGAGGACGCGAAACGCGACATCGTCATCGCTGGCTCCAGCACCAGCGCCGGCGGCAACATGTCGCTCAAGGCGGGTGACAACATCAACGTGCGCAGCGTGGTCAACGAGCAAAGCGTCGCGGCCGACAATGTCAGCAAGGCCAGCATCGCAGCGGGCAAGCTCACGATCGACGCCGGCAACGACGTGAAGCTGGCGGGTGCCGACGTCAAGGCACGCGAAGCTGCCAGCATCAAGGCGGGCCGCGACGTGGTGCTCGATACAGTCGAGAAGCACACCAGCACGCTGACCGGCTCAAGCGAGATCGGCGCCAACAGCAACAGCTGGACAGCCACCCGCACCGATACGACGAAGCAGATCGGCACGACACTCGATGTCGGCAGCAATCTCAACGTGAAGAGTGGCCGTGACGTGACGGTAGCGGGCAGCACCGTGAATGTCGCAGGCGATGCCACGGTCGATGCCAAACGCAATCTAAACATCATCGACCGTCAGGACAAGTCGGTTGCCACGACGACGAGCCGTACCGAGTCCATCGATTCCGGCATGGGCGGCGTCAGCTTCAATGACACCAAAACCACCACGGTCCCGACAACGACAACCAGCGTCGGTTCCGGCATCAACATCGGCGGCAACGGCACGCTCAAGGCTGGCAACACGCTCACGGTCAAGGGCTCGGATGTCGCTACCGGTGGCAACCTCGACCTCAACGCGAAATCGATCAAGGTGCTGGCCGGTGAGAACAGTGTCGACACGGTCAGCCACACGGAATCGAAGAGCCAGGGCATGAGCATGTCGGCCAACGCCAACGGTTCGGGCTTCGGCTATACCAACAGCAAGACGACCACGGACGAGACTGGCTCGAGCAGCACGGCACGCGTGAGCACCTTGACCTCCGGCGGCAACATAACCCGCACCGCCACCGACAAGATCACCGACCAGGGCACGCAGATCACCACCGGTGGCGACTTTACGCAGAAGGCCAAGAGCATCGAGATGCTGGCTGCCGAGAACAAGCAATCGGGAACCTCCACTTCGCATACCGATTCCAACTCGGTCGGCATCAGCGTGCAGTACGGTTTCGGCACCGCGTATGAAGACGCCAAGAAGGGCAGCGCTGCAGGCACCGTGTCGGCAGCGGGCGGCGCCACCGTCGGCATCGACTACGCGCACCAGACCAAGGACAGCAACAGCAGCAGCAATGCCAGTCAGGCCGTGGTCACCACCGTGAAGTCGGGCGGCAAGATCAGCAGCACCTCGACGCTGGATACACGCCTCGAGGGTGCCGATCTCTCCAGCAAGGGCGACACGGAGATCTCGGCACGCAAGCTGACGGTCGACGCCGCACGCAACACGACGAGCAGTACCAACAGCAGCAGCCAGACAGACGTCGGCGCACGCGTCAGTGTCGACATGAGCGGCAAGCCCGGTGGCGAAGTCAGCGCCAGCCACAGCAACGAGCAAGGCAGCAGCGACAGCTCGACAGCCGTCGTCGGCAAGATCAACGCAGGTGGCAACCTGAAGATCAAGACCTCCGGCGATACCAACCTCGAAGGCACGCAGCTCGGTGCCAAGGGCGATGCGCAGATCGATGCCGGCGGCAGCGTCAATATGACGGCAGCAAATAACACCGACAACAGCAGCAGCTCGAACTACTCGGCAGGCGGCACGGTCGGTGCCAGCAAAGATGCCGCCAACGCCACGGTGAATTACAGCGGTGGTTCGGAAGACAACAAGTCGAGCACCGCCGTCACGGGCAGCATCACCGCCGGCAACAACATCAGCATCACGTCGGGCAAGAACGTCAAGCTCGAAGGCACGGACCTCACCTCCGGCAAGGACACGACGATCGATGCCAAGGGCAAGGTCGACGTGCTCGCCGCCACCAGCACCACGGAGTCGAACAAGTCGCAGCTGAATGTCACGGTGTCGGGCCAGGGCTCCAAGGGTCAGTCGGGCTTCAAGCATGACGGCAAGGACATCGGCACGGCCGCCGTCACCGGGTCCGGTTCGGATGCTTCCTCGACCACGCAGAAGGTCTCGAACATCAAGACCGGTGGCAACCTCAACGTGAAGTCGGGTGGCAAAACGACACTCGAAGGCACGCAGGGTGATGTGGGCGGCAAGGCAACGCTCACTGCAGGCGGCGGTGTTGTGCAGAAGGATGTCGTCTCCAGCAGCAAGGACTCCTCAACGGCCGGTGGCATCTCGATAGTCAGTGGCAAGGGCGGCCCGCTCGGCGCTGCAGGGATGAAGCACGGCTCGCACAGCTCGACGGCAACCACCTCGGTGAGCATCAAGGAGAATCAGGCGAACAAGACCAAGGCTGCGAGCGCCACCACTTCGAAGTAGGATGGAGGCATGCACTGATATGGAAACAAGGACAGACATGACGACGCCGACGCCTCCGGCACCACGCATCCAGCGCGGCGCGCACGCCCCTGCGCCCGGCCTGTCCTTGTCATCGCAGCGCATCGTGGCCCGGTTGCAGGAACAGAAGTCTGGGCAACAGCGTGACGCCGCCAGCGCCACGCGCCCCGCCGGCGTGAAGAAAGTGGCTGCGTCGAGTACCGGCACCACGCTCATCACCCCGGTGCCCCTCGTCGGTCCGCGCAACACCACGGCACCGCAGACAGGCACCGTACTCGTTGCCGAGGCCACGCTGGTCGAGCAGGCACGCCTCATCCACCGCAACATCCCGACGGCGACCTTCTTCGGCTTCCTCGTCGCCTGTCTGTTTGCCCTCGTCTTCTCACGCGTGACACCGATACTGCCGCTGGGCATCTGGCTGGGCTGCGCCGCAGTGCTGACAACCTATCGCCTGCTCAGCTGGCGCCAATACCAGAAGCAGACTTTCGACGCCGCGCTGGCCCGCCACTGGCTCAGGCAGGCACTCATCGGCGCCGGCCTGTCGGGTTCGCTGTGGGGGCTGGCGTCATTCTTCCTGCTACCTGCCGGGCAGTTCACTTATGAGATGCTTTTCGTCTATGCGGTGGTCATGATGGCGGTCGCATCGATGTTCAGCTATCACGCCTCCTACCCGACCTTCCTGGCATTCGTGCTGCCGTCGCTGGGCCTGTCCATCATCGGCCTGTTCGTGCGCAACGCCGATCTGGAATGGGCTGTCGCGACCGGCATCGGCCTCTTTCTCGTCATCGCGCTGCGCTTCGTGTGGACCTTCAACGAAATGTTCCTGCGCTCGCTGCAACTGCGTTTCGAGAACAAGGATCTGGTCGCTTCGCTGACGGTCGAGAAGGAGACAGCGGAGACCGCCAACCAGGCCAAGTCACGCTTCCTCGCTGCCGCCAGCCACGACCTGCGCCAGCCCATGCACGCACTCAACCTGTACCTCGGTTCGCTCGACGGCCTCGACCTGTCGAACACGGCCCGCGCCATGGTGAGGAATGTGCGCATGTGCGCCGGCACCATGGACGAGATGTTCCGCGCGCTGCTGGATGTGTCGCGCCTCGATGCACAAGCCGTGACACCGGAGCTGGTGAGTTTCCCGGTCGCCAGCATCCTCGATCGCATCCGCGGCGAGTTCGGCCCGCAAGCCATGGCCAAGGGCCTCAAGCTGCGGGTCGTGCCCTGCTCGGCCTTCGTGCACAGCGACATCGCCCTCAGCGAGCGCGTCCTGCGTAACTTCGTGCACAACGCCGTGCGCTACACGGAGAGCGGCACGATTCTCGTCGGCTGCCGACGCCACGGTGACCGCCTGCAACTCTGTGTTCATGACACGGGCATCGGCATTGCCGGGCACGAGCAGCGGCGCATCTTCGAGGAGTTCTACCAGACCGGCAATCGCGAACGCGACCGCTCGAAAGGCCTCGGTCTTGGTCTGGCCATCGTCAAGCGCCTCGCGACGCTACTGGAAGCACCTGTCACGGTGCGCTCACAACCGGGGCGCGGCTCGGTGTTCGCGTTCGAGTTGCCACGCGTAGAGGCGGAACCGACGCATGTGCCCGACGCCGGCTTCTCGACGATGATCCGTCAGGCAGGCGATGTCGCCGGCAGCCTGGTCGTCGTGGTCGATGACGAGGAGCTGGTGCGCACCGCTACGCAAGCGCTATTGCATCAGTGGGGCTGCATCGTGGTGGTGGCTGCGTCCCGCGACGAAGCGCTTGCCAAGCTGGCAGCCAGCCCGCGCGCGCCGGACGCGATTCTCTGCGACTACCGTCTCGGCGCGGGCGACAACGGTGCGATGGTGATCGAAGCGCTGCGCAATGAGTTCAATAGCGACATCCCGGCTCTATTGCTCACGGGCGATACCGGGCCAGACAGCCTGCGCAAGATCGCCGCGACGGGACTGCCCGTGCTGCACAAACCCATCGACGTGATCGGCCTGCGCCGTGAGCTGGTCGACCTGCTACGCGTCCGTGCCGCTGATCAGCCCTAGCTGACGCCCCATCAGCACTGCCTGCGTGCGGTTGGCGACGCCGAGCGTGCGGAAAATGGATGACACGTGCATCTTGACCGTCGCCTCGGCCAGATCGAGACGCAGGCAGATTTCCTTGTTCGAATGACCGCGCGCCAGCAGCGTGAGTATCTCGCTCTGCCGCGGTGTCAGCAGCGCAGCAGACGGTGCGCTGGCCGCCTCGCTGGCGGTCGGCGTGATCCACTCGGCAGTCACCATCTCGCCCGACAAGACGCGCTGGATGGCGCTGGCCAGCACTTCGGTCGATACCGCCTTGGAGACGAAAGCACGCGCACCGGCGTGCAGCGCCGACATGGCTTCGCGGCGATCCTCGGAAGCGGACACGACGATCACCGCCACCTCGGGAAACTTCTGCCGGAAGGTATTGATCGCTTCCGTGCCGTTGATGCCCGGCAAGCCCTGGTCCAGCAAGACCACGCACAGGTCAGGACAATTCGCGGCACGCCGCAAACCCTCCTCGGCCGAGTTGGCAGCAATGGCACCATCATCGCCGAACAGCGTGCGCGCAAGCTGCATCAGCGCATCGCGATAGAGCGGGTGATCTTCGACAACCAGGGCGCTGCCAGATAGGGTGGCCATCATCGGACCTGTTCGATGGAAATACCGGATATGGCAAAGATAGCATTCAACGCCAGCCAGGTAGGTCGGAAAAGCGCAGCGCCTTCCGACACCATCACGCCAAACAAAGCACTTTCGTTCGCGCAAGGCCAAGATGTCGGAAGGCGCTGCGCCGTCTTTGCCTGTTCCGACCTACGAGGACACTCCACGACCTGCCTTGAGGGTTTCAAGCTTCGTGGCAGTACGCTAGGCTTGATACTCACCGCACCGCTCACGGATCAGCCATGGCCCGCATCGTCCTGACGCAGCAGCTGCAACGTTTCACGTATGTGCCCGAGGTCGAAGCACCTGCAGAAAATCTGCGGGAAGCACTGGAAGCGAGCTTCGCCGAGAATCCGCAATTGCGTGGCTATGTGCTCGACGAGCAGGGTCATGTGCGCAAACATGTCGCGGTCTTCGTCGATGGCAAGATGATCCGCGACCGCAAGGATCTGTCGCACCCGCTGGCGCCGACCAGCGAGGTCTATGTACTGCAGGCTCTATCCGGAGGTTAGGCAATGTCGCATCGCGCATGGGTCGCCACCCGCAAGGGACTTTTCCAGTTCATCCTCGACACCAGTACGCGTCATCCCGGCTGGCACATTGCCAGCAGCAGTTTCGTCGGTGAACCGGTGAGCATGGTGCTGCCGGGCGGGCACGACCACCCGATGATCGCCGCACTCAACCTCGGCCACTTCGGCGTGAAGTGTCACGCCTCGGACGACTGGGGCGACAGCTGGCACGAAGTCGCCGCGCCCGCTTACCCGGCCCAGCCCGAAGACGCGCAGGACGAGATCCCGTGGAAGCTCGTGCAGATCTGGTCGCTCGCCGCAGCTGATGGCGTGATCTGGGCTGGCACCCTGCCCGGCGGCCTGTTCCGCTCGAAAGATTTCGGCGACTCCTGGCAACTTGTCGAGTCGTTGTGGGACCGCGATGAGCGACGCGAATGGATGGGCGGCGGCTACGACACACCCGGCATTCACTCCATCTGCATCAACCCGCAGGACACGCAACGCATCCTGCTCGGCATCAGCTGCGGTGGCGCATGGTTAACGCGCGATGGTGGCCTGACCTGGGCGCTGCGCGCCAAGGGCATGAGTGCAGGCTACATGCCGCCGGATCGCGCCGATGACCAGAACATCCAGGACCCGCACGCCATCGCCCAATGCGCAGCTGCGCCCGACACGCTGTGGTGCCAGCATCACAGCGGCATATGGCGTTCGACGAACGCGGGGGCCTTGTGGCAGGAGATCAAAGCTCCCGTTTCGAGTTTCGGCTTTGCCGTCGCAGCGCATCCGCAGAACGCGGACACGGCGTGGTTCGTGCCTGCAGTCAGCGACCAGATGCGCGTCCCGGTCGATGCTGCGCTGTGCGTCAATCGCACACGCGATGGCGGCAAGAGCTTCGAGACCTTGCGCAATGGCCTGCCGCAGAAGGACTGTTATGACCTGATCTATCGCCATGCGCTGGCTGTCTCCGACGACGGCCAGCATCTGATGATGGGCAGCACCACGGGCAATCTATGGGTCAGCGACGATGGCGGCGACAACTGGCAGACGCTTTCGAACACGTTGCCGCCGATCTTCGCCGTACGTTTCGAGGCCATCGTTTGAAAATGCGCGACGCGCGCGCGCAGCAGCGCCGCTGGCACAGGTTCGCTTTCCTGCTGCTACTCCTGCCTGCCATGGCACTGCAATGCCCGCTGGCCCTCGCTGATGTAGTCGTCAGGGGCAGCAATATCACGGCCTCCAGCGCGGCCGGCGCCAGCGGGGCGATGCAGGCCATGGACGACAACCCCGACACCCGTTGGGAGGCCGACAGCGCCGCGCCCGGCCAGTGGCTGGCCATCACGTTCCAGACCCCTGCCCTGCTGCGCGCCGTACGCGTCAGCGAACCGCGGCCACGCATCCGCGGCTGGCGCATCGAAGTGCTTGGCCGCGGCACCTGGCAGCCGGTGCTGAGCGGCATCGGCATCCCGCGCGACAAGATCGTGTTGCCACCTACCTGGGCCGAGGGTGTGCGCATCGTCACCACCAGCCCCGCCGAGGGCGCACCGATGGTCTCCGAATTCGCAGCGTGGGGCAGCGGCACCAGCGCCTGCATGCCGCTGCCGGGCACCCCCAGCGTCACCGTCGTCGGCGATCTCGACTGCGCCGGCCTCACGCTAAGCCAGCCTTGCGGCAAATCCGGACCGGCCGCACCGCTGTTCGTGCTGGCCGACGGCGCGCGCCTGCGCAACACCACGCTGATCGACAGCTACGTCAGCTGCGATGGCGCCTGCACGCTGGAGAACGTGAACTGGCGCAACAACTGCCCGACGCTGATCCAGCAGTCCGCCGTCATCCAGGCATACGCCGACCAGGGCAACAAGGATGTCAACATCATCGGCGGCAGTGCTTTCGGGCGCTACGGCGCGCTGTTCCGCCTGAACATGCCGGACTCGGCGCTCAACCTGCGCCAGTTCGTCTTCTCGGGCTATGCCGAATCCCTCAACGGCTACCCTGTGGAAATGGCCAGCAACCTGCGCATCCGCCTGGATGAAGTCTCTCTGGCCGGGGCAATCCGCGGTGCCGTCGTCCAGGTGCGCTTGCACAAGGGCGACAAGGCCTCGATCCGCCGCCTGCGCATCGCGGCCTACAAGCCCGGCACGCCGCTGATCTGCAACGGCCTGCGTGTCGAGCGCGAGCATCTGCTGTCGCTCGGTGAGCAGTGGCAGAGCGATGCCTGTGACGTGGGGCCGGACGATGTGAAGGCGGCGCCGGGCTAGACAGGGGTCTGGTCGCCGGGCAAGCGCCCTTGATTACGGGCGTGCAGCAGCCTGAAGCACTTTCAGGCAGTGTTTCTGCATGAAGGTCTGCACCGTCGGCCGATAGGACGTTTGCAGCAGGCGCACCAATTCCGAGCTGTGGATGATGAAGTTGCAGGCCCCGTCATCCACGGCGCCTGCACTTTCCAGTGCCTGCAATGCTCCCATCGCACCTGCGAAATCATCCATGCGCACAGAGATGGAAGCGATGTCGAGCAGTTTGTACGCCGAATCCGGGCGGGCCTTCACCAAGCCAAGTTCGCTCTTCAGACTTGCAAGGTATTCAGGCGAGCCGGGCCTTTGCAATCTCGACATCTGGTCATAGATGCCTGCAAGACACGCTTCGAGATCGTCGCCAGCAGCCAGACGCTCCTGGGCCAAGGTGCGCGCCAATTCGAGCAACTGCAGTGCAATGTCCGTGTTATCGATCATCGGGACGATGGTCGACACGCTTAGCACGACGGTCTCGCCGATCCCCGTGCTTTCGGATGTATCCGCGAGATTGGCGCGGGCCGCGCTTTCAAGCGCTGCGATGTGTTTCTGCACGTCCGGGGCGTTCGTCAAGCCAGCGAGCCTGACAACAGCAACAGCATGTTCGAGACGCGTCGAGGACAGTTCTTTAGATTGCGGAAATTGCTTGAGGACATGGCCAAGACCATCCACCGCATTGCGGGTCTGGGCAATCTTGCAGGCAGGGCTCGCAGTCATCATGCCAACAGGGTAAAGAAACACAAACAAGAGTGCGCTTTCCGAGGCGTCGGGCTTGGCTTCCAGGATGTTCTGGTATTGAGCGTTCTGCTTCGGAAAGGGGCAGTCCTTCTCAATACGAGCCAGCATCTCGGCCTTGTTGGCCCATTGCGCCTGTGCAGCCTGGGCGCAGCCCAGCACGGCAATGCAGAGCAGACTTCTGGCGAATAGTCGGAAACGGATCATGCACATCGCAGCCTCGTGGCGGGTGGTAACAGGACAGAAAGGCCTCCCTCGCGGAGGCTCTTGCTGAGTGGCAGCTGGTTGGCCCAGCACAAGCTCGCAGCTATTCTACTTCGCAACAATATTGTCAAAACCACGCCTAAACTCGTCACGTGGTTCGAACTTACTCGGCTTATGCAATCGTCGTGATCGAAGAGGTGTCCATATCGATGCCCGTCTTGGGCCGGCCTACCAGGCCTCAGCACCGCGCCGACCTATAGACGAGCGTTGCCCGCCTCCTCCGCCACCGGAGTTTCGTCGGTAAGCGCTGCCGCATCGAGCACCTCGGCGCGAACCTGGTTGCGGCCCGAGGCCTTCGCCAGATAGAGCAGGTCATCCGCAAGGCCCAGCACCTTGTCGAGCTTGTCATCACGCCTCAAAGCCGCAACGCCGATACTGATCGTCACCCGCAGGTCGGGATGCACCTCGTGCCACGCATGCGCCGCAATGGCTGTGCGCAGCTTGTCGCAGAGCATGGCAGCCTGATCCAGCGAAGTGTCAGCAAAGGCGATGACGAACTCCTCGCCACCGTAGCGCGCCACCAGATCGGTCGCACGAGTGTTCTGCCGCAGAACCTCGCCCACCTGTCGCAGCACTGCATCACCCACGGCATGCGAGAAGCGATCGTTGATCTGCTTGAAGTGATCGATGTCGCCAATCATCACGGCCAGCGGTCGTTCGCTGCGTCGTGACTTCGCGCACAGCTCACCGGCCTGTTCATCGAAGTGACGACGGTTATGCAGATGCGTCAACGAATCACGCACGCTCAGTTCATGCATGGCCGCGGCCTGCGCCTCTATCTGCGCGTGAGAAGCGCGCAACTTCTCGTGGCTGTGCGCCAGTTCGCTGCTCATCTGGTTGAAGGCCCTGGCCAGAGCGCCGACCTCATCGTTTGACCGCACCGCGGCGTGCAGACCCAGAGCACCTTTCTGCGTCTGCTCGATGACATTTGAGAGTGTTCGCAGGCTTGATGACAGGCGCGTGCCCAGGAACAAGCCCAGTCCGATCGCCAGCAAAGCCGCCGCGATGCAGCCAAACAACAGCGCGTCACGAACGGCTGCGATGTAGCCACGGTCCATGTCCGAATAGATCACCTCACCGCGCGGCACCATGTAGGCCACTGTTTCGCCCTTGACGACGATGGGCAGCGACTTGCGTCTGTCCTCCTGCGCTACCGCATCGCCTACCTCGTAAGGGCTCGACTTGGTCAGCGCGACCCCGGCTGGGTCGACGAGCAGGAAGCGGAAAGGTGGTCGCTGGCGCCCCGGAGGTGGCATGGCGCCAGCCGGCGGGCCCGACGCGGAGCGATCCATGCGCGGCGGAGGCGGAGTGCCGGGCACGCCGGGAGATCGACCGTCGAGACCCCGCGTGCGCGTCACGAAGGCGCGGAAACTCTCTTGCGCGATAGCCGCCTGCCAGCTCCCGTACTGCCCGATGTAAGCGACGACGTCTTCGCGGAATGCACGCGAAGCGTCCTGCAAGACCAGATCGCCAAACTTCTGCGCGAGCCGCTGATTGGCCACCACGCCGACCAGCGCCATTGCCGCCAGGCTGCTCAGCAGCAAAGCCAGAATGAATTTGATCCGTAAGCTCATGCGTCGTCACCCCGTTTTTCTGCACGACAGCGCCCCGGCCCGACAGGCCGGCTCCCCAATACCGGGATTACGGGTCCACGGCGGCAATCTGTAGTCAGCACGCCCAAGAGCCCTCCGTGCGGCGCGATCAAAAGGTCCGACGACAGAGCCACATCTACCCGATCTGCATCGTCCGACGTACCTGTTGTTGGGCCCTTCTACTCCAACCCAGCTCCGATCCTGAGCGGAGCCTGTCTGCCTACTCCGGGAATGGAATCGTCATGGATATGGCGCCCTCTTCGCGCAAGCTTGAGCTGTGATGGAGAATGGCGGCAATAAAAAACCCGCGATGAACGCGGGTTTTTTATTGAAGTGCGCCGAACTCAGTTCGTCTTTTGTGCCAGCTCGCCGCTCTTGTACTTCGCTGCGATCTTGTCGAGCGCGATCGGCTTGATCTTGCTGGCCTGACCTGCGCAACCAAAGGCTTCGAAGCGCGCCTTGACAATCAGCTTGGCAGCTTCGCGTGCAGGCTTGAGGTAATCGCGCGGATCGAACTTGCTCGGGTTCTCGACCATGTACTTGCGGATCGCCGCCGTCATGGCGAGGCGGATGTCGGTATCGATGTTCACCTTGCGCACACCGTACTTGATGCCTTCGACAATCTCTTCGACCGGCACACCATAGGTTTCGCCGATATCGCCACCATGCGCGCGGATGATCGCCAGCAGGTCTTGCGGCACGCTGGACGAGCCGTGCATCACGAGGTGGGTGTTCGGCAGGCGCGCGTGGATGCGCTTGATCAGGTCGATGGCGAGAATGTCGCCCGTCGGCTTGCGCGTGAACTTGTAGGCGCCGTGCGAGGTACCGATGGCAATCGCCAACGCATCGCACTGGGTGCGGTTCACGAAATCGACGGCTTGCTCCGGGTCGGTCAGCATGGATGCATGGTCGAGCTTGCCTTCTGCACCGATGCCGTCTTCTTCACCAGCCATGCCGGTTTCGAGCGAGCCAAGGCAGCCGAGCTCGGCTTCCACGGTCACGCCGATGGAATGCGAGAACTTCACGACTTCCTGCGAGACGGCAACGTTGTATTCGTACGACGAAGGCGTCTTGCCGTCCTCGAGCAGGGAGCCGTCCATCATCACCGAGCTGAAGCCGGACTTGATCGCAGCCATGCACACGGCAGGCGACTGGCCATGATCCTGGTGCATGACGACGGGGATGTTCGGATAGGCTTCGACGGCGGCGGAGATCAGGTGGCGCAGGAAAGCTTCACCGGCGTACTTACGCGCACCTGCCGAAGCCTGCATGATCACCGGGCTGTCGAGCTCGGCAGCGGCCTCCATGATGGCCGTGACCTGTTCGAGGTTATTGACGTTGAACGCTGGCAAGCCATACGAATTTTCGGCTGCGTGATCGAGCAACTGGCGCATTGAAACGAGAGCCATGAAACTTCTCCGTCTGAATATTGTTGAAGGTTAAAAGGATGGCGAAAATATTCTGGGTGACCAATTGTAGCCTGCCCTGTGCGTGCTAACCATGCACGTTGATACCAATGGGCAGCGCTGGCACGTGCAATACGCCACACGCAACGGCACATGCGGGCAGCAAACCGCATACCCAACAAAAAGCCCGCACGTATGCGGGCTTTTTGTTGGGTGCATCAGAGGCGCCAGACTCAGTTTTCACCGATCCGGACGATCTTGAGGCTATTGGTACCACCCGACTGACCGAGCGGCTCACCGACGGTGATCACCACCACGTCGCCCGGTTGCACCAGCTTGTGCTTGATCAGGGTCATTTCGGCTTCGCGCAGCAGATGCTCGCGCGAATCGGTGATGTGCGGCACCAGGATCGGATGCACTTCGCGGAACAGGGCCATCTTGCCGATGGTGTCCTGCTGCGAGGTCAGCGCGTAGATCGGAATGCCGGAGTGCATGCGGCTCATCCACAGCGCCGTCGAACCGGATTCGGTCAGAGCCACTATGGCCTTGGCGCCGAGGTGATGCGCCGAGAACAATGCGGCCATGGCGATCGACTGGTCGATACGCGTGAAGGTACGCGTCAGGAAATCCTGGCCCAGCGTCACCGGGTAGGACTTTTCCGCTTCTTCACAGATACGGGCCATGGTCTCGACGACTTCGACCGGGTACTTGCCGGCAGCCGTTTCAGCCGACAGCATCACCGCATCGGTACCATCCAGCACGGCGTTGGCCACGTCAGACACTTCGGCGCGGGTCGGCACCGGGCTGGTGATCATCGACTCCATCATCTGCGTCGCGGTGATGGCCAGCTTGTTCATCTCGCGTGCGAGACGAATCATCTTCTTCTGCAGGGCCGGCACGGCAGCTTCGCCGACTTCGACAGCCAGGTCGCCACGCGCCACCATCACGCCATCGGAGGCTTCGAGGATCTCGCGCAGGTTCTTCGGCTCGACCGCTTCGGTACGTTCGATCTTGGCGATGGTCAGCGCGTTGCTGCCTGCAGCGCGCAGCAGGGTGCGCGCCATGTACATGTCGGCAGCCGTCTTCGGGAAGGACACGGCGACGTATTCGATGCCGATCAGCGCCGCCGTCTTGATGTCTTCCATGTCCTTGGCGGTCAACGCGGGCGCGGTCAGGCCGCCACCCTTCTGGTTGATACCCTTGTTGTTCGACAGATCGCCGCCGTAGTGCACGACGGTGTGAATCTCGCTACCGACAACGCGCTCGACCTCAAGCACGATGGCGCCATCATTGAGCAACAGGATGGTGCCGGGCTTCACGTCCTTCGGCAGATCCTTGTAGTCGAGGCCGACGCGTTCGTCATTGCCCAGCTCGCAAGCCGCGTCGAGAATGAACTTCTGACCTTTCTCGAGCGTGGTCTTGCCATTTTCGAACTTGCCGACGCGGATCTTCGGACCTTGCAGGTCAGCGAGGATGGCGACCGGCTTGCCGACGCGACGCGCAGCTTCGCGCACGATGTTGGCGCGGTTGATGTGATCTTCAGCCTTGCCGTGCGAGAAGTTCAGTCGCACAACATCGACGCCTGCGCGGATCAGGCGCTCCAGAACATCTGCATCATTGGAGGCTGGGCCGAGCGTGGCCACGATCTTGGTATGACGTTGCATCCTGACTCCTTCGTAAGAAGTTGTGTGTTTTGGGGGTGGGGTCTTAACGGCGACGCTGACGCCTGTCGCAGGCTTGCCGCCGGTTCTTCTTGTCGGTTTCCCAACCAGATTCCTGGCTGGTTTTGTTGCCAAACCTTCTGTTTTCTTCATCGTATGGGTTGTACATGAACATGCGTGTGCATGACAAAAAACTGCGCCGGTCAAACGACGACCGGCGCGTTGTGCTGCTTACTTGCTGAACCGCTGACCCAGCGCTTCAACGGCTGGCAGGGATTTGCCTTCCAGAAACTCGAGGAAAGCTCCACCTGCAGTGGAGATATAGCCCACCTTGTCACTGATACCGAACTTGGCGATGGCGGCAATCGTGTCGCCGCCACCGGCCAGTGACATGGCGCTCGACGTAGCAATGGCGTCGGCCAGCACTTTGGTGCCATTGGCGAAAGCATCGAACTCGAACACACCCAGCGGTCCGTTCCAGACGATGGTCCTGGCTGCCTCGAGCTGCTCGCAGAGCCTGGCTGACGTTTGCGGGCCAACGTCCAGAATCATGTCATCGGCATCCACGTCAGCGACCGCCTTGACGGTGGCCGTGGCGCTTGCCGAGAACTCCTTGGCGGTCACGACATCGACCGGAATCGGCACGGAGGCACCACGTGCTGCCATCTTGGCGATGATGCGCCTGGCTTCCTCGACCAGATCTGCCTCGACCAGCGATTTGCCGATCGGCAGGCCTGAAGCCAGCAAGAACGTATTGGCAATGCCGCCGCCGACGATCAGCTGGTCCACCTTGTCGGCGAGGCTGTCGAGAATCGTCAGCTTGGTCGACACCTTGGAGCCACCGACGATGGCCGTCAGCGGACGCTCTGGCGACAGCAAGGCCTTGCCCAGCGCTTCGAGCTCGGCGGCCAGCAGCGGGCCCGCACAGGCAACCGGGGCGGCCTGAGCCAGCGCTTCGGTCGTCGCTTCGGCACGGTGTGCGGTCGCAAAAGCGTCGTTGGCGTAGATATCGCAAAGCTTGGCCATCTTGGCAGCCAATTCGGGGCTGTTCTTCTTCTCGCCCTTGTTCACGCGGCAGTTTTCGAGCAGCACGACTTCACCCGGCTTCACTTCGAAGCCTCCATCGACCCAGTTCTGTACGAGACGAACCGGTTGGCCGAGGATGTTGCTCATGCGTGCAGCCACTGGCGCCAGCGAATCTTCTGGCTTGAAATCGCCTTCGGTAGGACGCCCCAGGTGCGAGGTGACCATCACGGCAGCGCCCTTGTCGAGCGCCAGCTTGATGCCAGGCACTGAAGCGCGGATGCGTGTGTCATCGGTGATGGCACCGTTGTTGTCCTGCGGCACGTTCAGATCGGCACGAATGAAGACGCGCTTACCGGCGAGGTCCAGATCAGAAAGTTTCTTGAATTGCATGGCGGGCTGTTGCGTGGATTAGGGGCGAAGTATGTCTGGTGGGCTTAGCGGGATGCCGGTTCACGGGGATTGTGGATGATCCAGATCAAGGTCCCGTTACCCCAGTTGCCACCCCAGCCCCCCTCACCCGCGAAGATCAGGCGACCCGTGCCCTTGTACACCGCTTCGTAGCGATGGCGATCACCACCGTAGTAGAAGGGAATGAAAGCCTTGCCGGTGATGTAAGCCCCTTGGTCGGAAGGCTGGCCGATCAGATCGGTCACCTGCTTCATCGACATACCGATCTTGAGCTTGCCGAACTTGCTGCCCGCGGCAGGTTTGCCGGTGATCTCGCCCTCGGTTTCACCCACCTTCACCTTGGTGCCGAAACCGCTTTCAACCTTGGACGAGTCGACGACTTCGCCCCTGGCGTTCATGCCGGGGCCGACTCCACCAGCCGCGCTGCTCGCCGACGAGGCCTGCGCCTTGGTCGCTGGCGTGGCGGGCTGGGCCTTGGCCGCAGGCGTTGCCGCCTGCGGTTGTGACGCAACGGAAGATGAGGCTGCGCTGTTAGCAGGCGCGTCGCCCTTGGAAGCACATCCTGCCAATGCCGCAAGCATCGCGACACCTATCAGACCCCGGATGTTTTTCCTGTGCATCGCGCCCCCTTGTTCCAGCTCGCCTCTCTCGCCCGATTCTTACTTGGCCACGACCTGGACCATCTCCAGCACCTTGTTGGAGTAGCCCCATTCGTTGTCGTACCAGGCGACGACCTTGACGAAGGTGCCGTCCAGCGCGATGCCGGCATCGGCGTCGAACACCGAGGTGCAGGATTCGCCACGGAAGTCGGTCGACACGACCTTCTCGGTGGTATAGCCCAGCACGCCCTTCATGGCGCCTTCGGAAGCAGCCTTCATGGCCTTGCAGATTTCTTCGTAGGTCGCTTCCTTGTTCAGCTCGACCGTCAGGTCGACCACCGAAACGTCGGAAGTCGGCACGCGGAAGGACATGCCGGTGAGCTTCTTGTTCAGCTCAGGGATGACCTTGCCGACGGCCTTGGCAGCGCCAGTCGACGAAGGAATGATGTTTTCCAGAATGCCGCGACCACCGCGCCAATCCTTGTTCGACGGGCCATCGACGGTCTTCTGCGTTGCCGTTGCAGCATGCACGGTCGTCATCAGGCCACGCTTGATGCCCCAGGTGTCGTTCAGCACCTTGGCCACTGGCGCCAGACAGTTGGTGGTGCACGATGCGTTGGAGACGATGGCTTCGCCAGCGTAGGACTTGTCGTTCACGCCGTACACGAACATCGGCGTGTCGTCCTTCGACGGCGCGCTCAGCACGACCTTCTTGGCGCCAGCCGTGAGGTGGGCGGAAGCGGTCGCGTTGTCGAGGAACAGGCCGGTCGATTCGATGACGATGTCGGCGCCGACTTCATTCCACTTCAGCTCGGCCGGGTTCTTCACGGCGGAGAGGCGGATCTTCTTGCCATTCACGATCAACGTATTGCCGTCGACTTGCACATCGCCATTGAAGCGGCCGTGCACCGAGTCGAACTTGAGCATGTACGCGAGGTAATCGGGTTCGAGCAGGTCGTTGATGGCAACGATCTCGATTTCCGGGAAATTCTCTACCGCTGCACGAAACACCATGCGACCGATGCGGCCAAAACCATTGATACCAACTTTGATTGCCATTGAGTGATTCTCCTCAAGCCAGTCCAACATTCCACCAACACCGCGTGCCGCTTTCGTACTTCACTCGCGTGAGCGCCTCGTGCGTGCAATACCCGACCGGGGGAAAAGCCGGGTACGCGGACCTTGAAGTTTATATCAGCTACATCAGTCCAATTTGATCCCGAGCAGGCTTTTCACCACCCCGATCACCTTTTCCGGCGTGAAACCGAAGTGTTTGAACAAGGCTGCCCCCGGGCCGGACTCACCAAAAGTATCCATACCGACGACTGCCCCGTCGAGGCCGACATACTTGTACCAGCCGTCTGTTACACCCGCTTCGATGGCCACGCGCGGCAAGCCGCTGCCGAGCACAGCGCACTTGTAGGAAGCTGGCTGCAGGTCGAACAGGCGCGTGCAGGGCATCGACACCACGCGCACGCCGATGCCTTGCTCGGCCAGTTGTTTCTGCGCCGCCAGCGCCACGCCGACTTCGGAGCCGGTCGCAATCAGCACTGCCTTTTCCGTGCCACTGGCTGGTGACAACACGTAACCCCCGCAACGAATCTGCTCGATCTGCTCGGCAGAGCGCGCAGTGAAGGGCAGGTTCTGGCGTGTCAGCGCCAGCACGGTCGGGCCATCGGCGCGCTGCAGGCCATGTGTCCAGGCAACAGCCGTCTCGGTCGTATCGGCCGGACGCCAGACATCGAGGTTCGGGATCAGGCGCAGCGATGCCGTGTGCTCGACTGGCTGGTGCGTCGGGCCGTCTTCGCCCACGCCGATCGAATCGTGCGTGAACACCATGACCTGGCGGATCTTCATCAACGCCGCCATGCGGATCGCGCTGCGGCAGTAATCCGAGAACACCAGGAAGGTCGCGGTGTAAGGCAGGTAGCCGCCATGCAGGGCGATACCGTTGGCAATCGCGAACTCGGCGAACTCGCGCACGCCGTAGTTGATGTAATTGACGCCCGTCGCGTCAGCGCCCGAACCCGCAGCCAGTTCCTTGCTGCCAGACCAGTGCGTGAGGTTGGAGCCGGCCAGATCGGCCGAACCACCCAGCAGTTCAGGCAATGCCGGTGCCAACGCCTCGATGGCGTTCTGCGAGGCTTTGCGCGTCGCGATGGTTTCGGCCTTGATCTGCACCTTCTCGATCAGGGCCGCTGCAGCGGCCTGGAAACCCGTTGGCAGTTCGCCAGCAAGGCGACGCGTGAATTCGGCGGCCAGCTCGGGGTGGGCCTTGGCGTAGGCCGCAAACTTGTCATTCCACTCGGCTTCAGCCTTTGCGCCCGCGACCTTGGCGTCCCACGCGGCATACACGTCAGCTGGGATATCGAACGGGGCGTGGGCCCAGCCAATGGCTTCGCGTACCAGCGCGATTTCGGCGGCACCGAGCGGTGCGCCGTGCGAATCCGCCGTGCCAGCCTTGTTCGGCGAGCCAGCGCCAATAGTAGTGCGACAGATCACCAGCGTCGGGCGCTGCGTGTCAGCCTTCGCTTCGGCCGTCGCGGCAGCCAGTGCCGCGGCGTCGTGGCCATCGATCTGGCCGATGACCTGCCAGCCATAGGCTTCGAAACGCTTCTTCGTGTCATCGGTGAACCAGCCTTCGACTTCACCGTCGATGGAGATCCCGTTGTCGTCGTAGTAGGCGATCAACTTGCCCAGCCCCCAGGTACCCGCCAGCGAAGCCGCTTCGTGGCTGACGCCTTCCATCAGGCAGCCGTCGCCGAGGAAGACATAGGTGTGGTGGTCGACCACTTCATGGCCGGGGCGATTGAAGTTGCCGGCCAGCAGTTTTTCGGCAAGCGCAAAGCCGACTGCATTGGTCAGCCCCTGGCCCAGCGGCCCCGTCGTGGTCTCGATACCCGGCGTGTAGTGCACCTCCGGATGGCCCGGGGTCTTCGAACCAAGCTGGCGGAATTTCTTCAACTCGTCGATTGGCAGGTCATAGCCCGACAAGTGCAGCAGCGCGTAATGCAGCATCGAACCATGGCCGTTCGACAGGACAAAACGGTCACGATTGGCCCACAGCGGATTGGCCGGGTTGTGGCGCAGATTCTGGCGCCACACCACTTCGGCGATTTCCGCCATGCCCATCGGCATGCCTGGATGGCCGGAGTTTGCTTGCTGTACAGCGTCCATGGCCAACGCGCGGATGGCACCGGTGATCGGATTGAATGCAGGGGTCTTCAAGGTGTTCGGCATGCTGAAGGGACTCGAAAAGGACTCACTAAGGCTGCTGCGGGCTGGCTTGGAACGCGAATCAGGCAGCGGTCTGGCTGGAAACCCGTGATTATCCGTGAAATCTGTCCGCAATGCCTGACTTTGCTGCGACGCAGAAGCTACTTGCAAGCACAACGCCTTCGAAGATGGCGGCAAGCAGCGAGATGGTGCGCCGGCGGCAGCGATGAACGGCCCAGCATATCAGCCGAAAAGAACGCACACCTCCAGCAACCAGCGTGCGGTACGCCCTTCAAGCGCCCACGGGAGCCTTGCAGGGGAGTACGACAGTAAAGCGCGTTCCTTCGCCGGGCGTCGAATCCACGCTGATGCGGCCGCCGAGCAAGGTTGTCACGAGCCGGTAGACAATGGCCAACCCCAGCCCTGAACCGCCCTGCCCGAGCCGTGTGGTGAAGAACGGGTCGAAGATCAGGCCGAGATTTTCCGGCGGGATGCCACGCCCGTTGTCGCTAACGCAGATCTCGGTCTGCTCGTCCTCGAGCGGACGTGTCTCGACGCGGACCAGGCCAGGCATGTTCTCCTGCAAGCCGTGGAAGAACGCGTTCTGGACCAGGTTGGTAATGACCTGGCCGAGCGGCCCCGGATAGCTGTCCATCTCCACGTCGGGCGCCAGCTCCGTCTCGAGGCGCCAGTGGTGGTTGCGCATGCTGGGCCGCACGGTCTCGCAGATATCGCGCACCAGCTCGTCGAGTGCGAAGCTGCGGCGCCGCTCCGAACTCTGGTCGATCGCCACCTGCTTGAAGCTGCTGACCAGGTCGCGCGCCTGCGTCAGGGATTGATCGAGCAGGCCAATGGCATGTCCGGTGTCGCCGATGAAGGACTCGAGCGCGGATTTGCGCAAGCCTCCGTCATGCAGGGCGCTGCTGACGCCCTGTACGTCCTGCGCCAGCGTCGATGCAATCAGCACCGCATTGCCGATCGGCGTATTCAGTTCGTGCGCCACACCTGCGACCAGCGAACCAAGTGACGCCAGCTTGTCGGACTGCACGAGCTCGTCCTGCGCGCGGCGCAAGGTATCCAGCGCCTCGCTGAGGCTCTGCGTGCGCTCGGCCACGCGTTGCTCCAGCTCCGCGTTGAGTCGCTCCAGCGACTCCTCAGCAGCGCGCCGTTCGGTGATATCGACGAAGGCCGAGAAGATCGAGGGGTGACCGTCGTACTCGACCAGTTCCGAGCTCATCAGGAAATGACGCACCTCGCCGCTGCGCGTGCGGAAGCGTGCGAGGTAATTCAGGAGACGCCCTTCGTGACGCAGCGCCTCGACAAAATCCTGCCGTTCCTGCGGCGATAGCCAGATACCCAGCTCGGTCGAGGTCTTGCCCACCATCTCCTCGCGCGACCAACCGGAGATGCGTGCCCAAGCGGGATTGGTATCGTAGTAGGTGCCGTCATCGATACGGCTGACGCTGATCGGCGTCGGATTGAGATGGAACAGGGTGGCCAGCTTGTCGCGCGTTTTCTGCAGTTCGTCCAGGCGACTGGCCAGCTCCACCGCAGCGAGGCGCTCAGCCTCATGTTTGCGCCGGTTGCTCTCGGCCAGATGCATGGCAAGTACGCATGCCAGCCCGCACACCATCACCGCCGTAAGCCAGTAGGTGCCGCTGGCACGCATCGGCATGTCCTCCCAGTGGCGGCCGAACAGCGTCAGCCCGCTCAACCACGCCACCGTGACGACCAGCATGGCCATGGCGGTGCGGCGTCCCTGCAGCCAGCCTGCAACGGTCAGCACCACGGGAAAAGCCATGACAGCCGGGGAGCGTATGCCGGTCGCGAACATGCACTGGATGGCCAGCATTGCCAACAGGCCCCACGAGAGGATCTGCGTTGCCAGCCACACGCGATTCACGCGCAATGCATATCTGACACCCAGCCCGACCAGCGCAATATTGGGTACCGCGATCCAGTTCCAGCGGATATCGTTGCCGAGAAAGATGAGCCTCATGATGAGCGCCGGGACCACCACGAACAACATGAAACGCCACACATTGCGCAGCAGGCGTACTTCCTGCGAATCGACACTCACCTCTGGCCCCGTCGGTGACAACGATGTCATGCGCATTCCTTGTGCAGGTATTACGGATCGGCGTTCAGGGTATCAGAACTGACCGCAGTCAATCCCT
This sequence comes from Uliginosibacterium silvisoli, assembly GCF_036017035.1. NCBI lineage: Bacteria > Pseudomonadati > Pseudomonadota > Betaproteobacteria > Rhodocyclales > Zoogloeaceae > Uliginosibacterium > Uliginosibacterium silvisoli. Next base: position 647,218 of record NZ_JAYXHS010000001.1, read on the forward strand.
GCGCAATACCCTGACCGGATCAGTAAGTGGCGCCAGCGCGACGTTCCAGCAAGCCGAGGATCCAGGGTGTCAGGATGATCTGCATCGACAGATCGAGCTTGCCGCCTGGCACGACCAGCGTATTGACACGACTCATCCACGAACCGTCGATCATGTTGAGCAGGTAGGGGAAGTCCACCTCGCGCGGCTCGCGAAAGCGGATCACCACCAGCGTCTCATCGGCCGTCGGCACTTCGCGTGCAATGAAGGGGTTGGAAGTATCGACGACCGGCACACGCTGGAAATTGACGTGGGTCCGCGAGAACTGCGGCACCACGACGTGCACATAGTCCTCCATGCGCCGCAGGATGGTGTCCTGCACCGCCTCCATGGAATAGCCACGCACTTTCGTATCGCGATGGATCTTCTGGATCCATTCCAGGTTGGTGATGGGCACGACACCGATCAGCAGATCGACATGGCGCGCGATATCCACCGACCCGGTCACCACGCCGCCATGTAAGCCCTCGTAGAACAAGAGGTCGGTCGGTTCCGGCAGAGGCTCCCAGGGCGTGAAGCTGCCACCCGCCAGGCCTGCGGCCAACGCCTCGGCGTCATCATGGAGATAGCGGCGGCGCTCGCCCGTGCCCAGGCGCCCGTACTGATCAAACAAGGCCTCCAGCCGGTCCAGATGATTGGCGGCGACGCCAAAATGACTCGGCCCGCGCTGGCCGAGCTTCTCGGCCTCCTCGATCTGCACACGCATGGCTGCGCGGTCGTACTTGTGGAACGCATCGCCCTCAACGCGCGCAGCCACCACGTTCTCGCGACGGAAGATCCATTCGAACGACTTCGACACCGTGGTGGTGCCGGAGCCCGACGAGCCTGTGACTGCGATGATGGGATGCAGGATGGACATGCGCGGCCTCGTGCATGGGAGTGAGGCCCATCTTAGCCTGAGTCGCGTACGGCGGACACTCTCGCGATCAATCGCCGCGTCCTACAGGCTCAAACGGCGAAGTGGAAGCGCACCAGATGGAAGAAGATCGGCGCCGAGAAGCACACCGAGTCCAGCCGGTCGAGCATCCCGCCGTGGCCTTCGATCATGTTGCCCCAGTCCTTCACGCCACGATCACGCTTGATCGCCGACATCACCAGTCCGCCAAAGAACCCCATCAGCGTGATCACCAAGGCAATCAGCGCGGCCTGCCAGGGGCTGAAAGGCGTGATCCAGAACAATGCGGCTCCCAGCACCGTACTGCTTGCGACACCCCCGACGAAGCCCTCTACCGTCTTCGACGGCGACAGGTTCGGCGCGATCTTGTGGCGGCCGAACAATTTGCCCCACACGTACTGCAGCACGTCGCTCGACTGCACGATGAGGATCAGGAAGATGACGAGCAGCATGTTGCGATCGGCGTAGCCGGGAATGTCGAGCGCCAGAAGGGCCGGCACATGCGAGATGCAGTACACGCAGATCATCAAGCCCCATTGCGTCTCCGCATTGCGCGACAGGAAGCGCGTCGTATCACGGCCAAAGCAGGCCAGGATGGGCAGGAACAGGAAGCCATAGACCGGGATGAAGATCGAGAACATCCCGTACCAGTTCTGGCCCACATAGATGTACTGCAACGGCAGGGCCACGAAGAAGCTGGTCACCAGCGCGAGGTGGTCACCACGTCGCGTCTGGTTGAGTGTGATGAATTCACGCAGCGCAAAGAACGACACGAAGCCGAACAGCACCACCACACCGGTGCGCCCGCCCAACAGGGCGAGCCCGATGACGGCAATCATCACCCACCAGGCATTGATGCGCGCATTCAGATTGGCGACGACGCTGTTCTCCGCGCCGAGCTTCCAGCGCAGCAAGGCGCCGATCAGGCTGGCGAGAAGCAGCACGCCGCCGATCCATGCGAAAAGCATGAGGGTCTGTTCACGCGCGGCTTCAGGAACGTAGGAGTCGATTCTCATGGGTTCGGATGGATAGTCGATGGAGGTCAGGCCGCGCGCGGAATCATCTGGATGATGGCGTCGCGGGCTCGCGTCAGGAATTGCTCTTTCGGCTCATCCGCCTGGAGCACGACAGGCGCGCCGAAATTGATCGTGCATACCAGCGGTAGCGGCAGCAGCTCGCCCTTGGGCATGACGCGGTTGAGATTCTCGATGCGCGCCGGCACCAGTTCGAGCTGCGCGCACTGCCGCGCGATATGAAACAAGCCGCTCTTGAAGGGCAGCATCTCCTCGTTGGCGTTGCGCGTGCCTTCGGGAAAGAAGATCAGTGAATCGCCCGCCGCAACGGCGGCCAGTATCGGCGCCAGCGGATCGTTCAGGCGTTCGCCATTCGGCCCCGTCTTCGAGTCACCGCCGCGCTCGACCAGCACGCCATTGAACACATGGCGGATCAGGTAACGCCGCACCGCACTCTTGTTCCAGTAGTCGGCGCCCGCCACCGGCCGCGTCTGCCAGCGCAGGCGTGGTGGCAACAAGGCCCACAGCAACAGGAAGTCGAGATGGCTGGAATGGTTGGCGTAGTAGAGGCGTTGTTGCGGCAGCGGCGCAGTACCTGTCCAGCGCGCCTGTGCGCCAGTGACGAGGCGCACCAGTGCAATCAGGAACAGGGCCACGATGCGCGCTATGAAGCGCGACAGCAGCGACGGCCTGGCTGAGGTTGAACGGGAAGTCATGCTTCGGCTTTCTCCACTTCTTGTCTCTTATTTCATCGATGCCACGACAATCACCGCCACGCACAACACAACCAGTTGCGCGGCGATCAGGCTCAGCGTGCGCAGCGCCAGCCGGCGCGTGCCGCGCAGGCGGTCATCGAGCGGACGCGGCGCCACGGCTTTCAACAAGCCGAGCTTCAGCAGCGCCAGATCCATCGACGGCAATGGCTCCTCCCCCGCTTCAGGTGCTGCCAGCCGCTCGAACAGGCCGGCATCCAGTTCGACGCGGAACAGCAGGTACAGCACTGGCACAGTCGCCAGGAAACAGCCCAGAAACAGCAGCGTAACCGTCGCCCCGCTGCAAAGGTACAAGCCCGCGAAGCTCAGTGCCGCAACGCCAAGGCTCATCGGTCGCAAGCCCAGCACGCTCCGCAGGAAAGCTGCGGTCGTCGCGCAGGCCATGCGTTCAGCGTCGCTCAGGCGCGTGCTGCTGTGCGGTTGCATGCTCATGCCTGGATTACCGAAACCTGTTGCAAGCGCGCGATGACTTCTGCACTCAGCACCACCTGCGGACGCCGCCCCTGCACGCTGCGCACGGCATCCGCAGCAGGGACATGACGGTAACGCACCAGCCATGCGGCAATGACGGCCGCGCTGCGCGAAAAGCCCAGTGCGCAGCACACCAGCACCGTCCCCCTGCGGCGCAATGCCTCGAGTTTGTCAGCCCCGACTTCAAGCTGGTCGGCACGGGGCGGCAACAGATCGAGCATGGGATGTGCGTCGTGGCCGATATTGCTGGCCGGGCAGCTCAGTTCAGCGCTCACATTGAGGACGGAATCGAAACGGCCCTGCTCCAGCTCGCGCGCATTCAAGGGCATGCGCCCGAGCGAGATGCCCTCCGTGATCGGCACATGCGCAGGCAAACCCATGGTCCACCACCACACGTTGACGCGCGCGCCCAGCAGATACGGCGCCAGCAAGGCGCGCAGCCACCAGGGGCGTCGCCCCTGTTTCACGCCGAAATGAGCGCCCTCGCCCCAGGCATAGATTGCGGCAACGAGCATCAAGGCCGCACCCGCCCACGCCACAGGCCATGCCAGCCACGCCGGCAGATAACCCGAGAACGCGGGAAGCAGGCAGAAAGCCGAGCCGACAGCGTAGATGCGCGCCAGCCGCCTGCGCCCGGGCTCGACATGCCCGTGGGTGGCACGCCAACGTCGCCCCGCATTCGGCACGCCTCGCGCGTCGCCAGCCGGTACATCCTCACCCACGATGAACAGGCATAGCAGCCCTGCCCACACGCCCGCCACGAGATCAACGAAATGATGCTGATAAGTGGTCAGCACGGAGATGCCGATCAGTGCAAACCAGCCATGCAAGACCAGCTTGCCGGCCGTGCTGCGCACGTGACGTGCGTAGTGATACCAGAGAATCACCAGCAGGCAGATGTGCAGTGAAGGCGCCTGATTGAACGGCCTGTCGAAGCCCGCGAGCGTGTCGAACATCAGACCAAAGAAGCCATCGGTGGCGGGGCGGTCGAAGCTGAATCGCAGCGGGAACAACAGAAAACCCGCGATGCATATCAGCTGCGCGCACAGCAGACGCAGGGCGTGCCGCGTCAGCTCGTAGCGCGTCGTGCAGATGAACAGCGACACGCCGTAGAGCAGGTCGATGGACCAGTACGGCACGATGGTCCATGGCAGAAAAGGGATATGGCGCTCCCAGTCGAACGCCATCACGCCCACACTGGCGCGCTGCGCCGTGAACCAGTTCGTCGCGTTGTAGGTCGCGAAGAACAGCACGGCCAGCACGAGGCACCATACAGTCGCGGCACCCCATGGGCGTCTCGCCTTGCGCAGCGTGACGTCCCTGACCATCAGCTTGCGTCGACCCGCGCAGCCATTGACACGGAGAAGATGCCCCACTCGTCGATGCGCTGCTGTTGCTTGGCAAAGCCCGCCGCCTCGACAAGCTGATCCATCTCTGCCTGCGTGCGCCGACGCATCACCCAGGACGCACCACCACGATGGCTGGTGAGCACGCGCGCGATGAACTCGAGTTGTGGATGCCAGGGCTGGCCCGTGTAGAGCAGCAAGCCACCGGGCGCGATGGCCGACGCCAGGCCACCCAGCGAGCGACGGATCAGGGCGTTGTCGGGGAACAACTCGTACAGACCGGAGACGACACCCAGCGTCGGGCGCGGCGCGATGGCGGCAAGCGATTCCGCATCGAAAGCATCGCCCTGCACGAAGCGCGCAAAGCCCTGCATGCCCTTCTTCGCGATCAGCTCCGTGCCGGCACGCACATTGATCTCGCTATAGTCGCGCAGCAATACCGAATCCGGTTTCTGCGGCAAGGACTCCAGCGCTTCCAGCACGTATCGCCCATGACCTGCCGCGATGTCCACGATGTGCACCGGCAAGCCACGCGCACGCAGATCGGCAATCGCCACGCCGAGCAGTTCCTTGAGATGTTCCTTGCGCTGGCGGATGCCGCGCCAGCCGATCGCGTCAAGGTAGTTGCGATCGATCATGCGGCCGAATAGTGATACGCCGCGCGCCTCGTTGCGATAGACGTAGTCCAGCGTGCTGCCGGAGTCGAAGCCGGTGGCGAAGCCGAGGCGCACGCCTTCGGAGAGACGGCCCGGCCCGCTCATCGAGGCCTTCGTCATGGCGAAACCGAGTGCCTTCGGCGATAGCGCGGGTAGCGGCTTTTCGAGCGTCATCTGCTCGTCGTAGGTATAGCCACGCTGGTGTGCATCCAGCAGTGAAGGCTGCGCGACCGGTTGCGCAAACTGGCGCAGGACGAAATCGCGGATCTTCGTCAGCGCCTGCGCGCGATCCTTCTCGCCCAATGTGTCGTGGAAGAAACCGTCGAGGACATGCTTCTCTTTCACGGTGCTGCCCAGGCGCTCGAAGAACTCATGTTGCGGGCCGTGATGCACGACCCAGTCGGCGCCGGAGATGAGCAGCTGCGTCGGTACGAGAATCGCCGCCGCATCGGCAACCAGGCGCTCGGCAGTTTCGTACAGGGCGATCAGGATGTTGGCGGAGATTGGCCGCGTGATCAGCGGATCGTTCTCGAACGACGCGATGCGCTCCGGGTCATGCGTCAGGAACTTCGCCTTGACGTAGGAGTTGACGAAGAAATTGCCGCGCAAGGCGTACATCAGCTTGAGGCCGGGACGCGCGAATGGCACGTAGAGCTTGACCTTGAAAGCCGGCGAGGCCAAGGACAGCGCGCGGATCTTCGGCGCGTAGTCGTGCACCCACGCACTGGCCAGCACGGCGCCGACGCTCTGCGCGATGACGGCAACGTCTTCCATCGCCACGCCGCTCTGCTGCGCAGCGAACTTCACGAACTCGTCCACGTCGCGCACCGAGCGACCGATGCTCGGGCTGTAGCCGCGCTGCCCCGGTGAGCGACCATGGCCGCGTGCATCCCAGGCGTAGAAATCAAAGTCCGGCAGGTTCAGCTCATCGACGATGTGCTGCAGACGCCCGGAGTGCTCATGCCCCCGGTGGAACAAGACAATGACGCCACGTGCCTTACCCGAGCCCTGCACTTGCGTTGCGGCCCACTTGCGATAGAAAAGCTCGACACCATCACTCGCTGCAAACGTCTGTTCGACCGGCTGCCTTGTCATGCGCACTCCTTGTTGTTGGAACCCGTTTTGCGTGCGCCCGCAGGCGCACGGCAATGCTTATGTTCGAACTTCCGCAAGCCCCTTGCGGACACGCTGCACGATGGTCAGGCCACACAACACTGCCATCAGCGGAAAGACGAATTGCTGCCAGCCCTGCACCGGCATGCCGAGGCCCACGGCCAGGGCCAGTGCGCCGAACACAAAGGCACGATCACTCTTGCCGAAAGGGCCGTCATAGCGCCGCGATGCGCCCGTGAGCAAGGCCACGCAGCCGGTCATCTCGACGATCACCGACAGCACGATGACAATGCCGACCCACAGCGGCTGGAAATGCGGCAAGAACGCCAGCGGCAGATACAACACTGCGTCCGAGATGACGTCGGTGAGTTCGTTGAGGTAGGCACCGAGATGCGACTTCTGCCCGAACTCGCGCGCCAGCATGCCATCGACCGCATTGAGCGCCATGCGCAAGAACATCCAGACCGGAATCAACAGGAAGCCGCGCGTCTGTTCGGCCGTTGCGCAGAGGAACAGACCGATCGCGACGGACACCACGCATGCAGACACGGTGACCTGGTTGGCCGTCACGCCTCCGGCGTAGAGCGTGCGCACAAGAGGACGAAGAAGCGCTTGAAAGCGCGGCTTGAGTGCGTAGATGCTCATTGCGGGCAACTGGATGAGGTCATGACGTCGCATTGTACACATGACGTTCCGCTGCACTCCGGACATGCCCGTAGGGCGGAACTCCTGTGGAGGTTCCGCCCTACCCTTGCTTGCTTAGCAGCGTTGCGAGCTCCACAGCAGAGCGCACGCCCATCTTGTCGAAGACATTCGAGCGATGCACTTCCACCGTGCGCATGCTGATGTCGAGTTCGTCGGCGATGATCTTGTTGAGCTTGCCTTCGAGGATCAGCCCCATCACCTCCCGCTCACGCGGGCTGAGTTGCTCGATGCGCGTCGCCAGCTCGGCGCGATGTGCAATCTCCTGCTGTGCCACGAGGTCACCCGCGAGCGCCTCGCGCACGGCCGACAACAGGAGGTCGTGGTGCGGTGGCTTCTCGATGAAGTGAATCGCGCCGGCACGCAAGGCATCAACAGCCAGCGGAACGTCGCCATGCCCCGTCAGGAACACCACCGGCATACGACAGCCACGGCCACGCAGCACATCGAAACACTCCGGCCCGGTCATGGCACTCATGCGCACGTCGAGCAGGATGCAACCCCGCATGCTGTCGCGATAGTCGAGCAGGAAGCTCTCCGCGTCGGCCCAGCTCTGGCTGGCAATGCCATGCGTGCGCAGCAGGAAACCCAGTGCATCGCGGATCGCGGCATCGTCATCAACAATGTGCACCATGGCCGCCATCAATCCGCCTCCCGTGGCAGGGTGAAACGGAACAAGGTGCCACCGCCCGGATTCGGCTCGAACCACAGGCGCCCACGATGCCACTCGATGATGGAGCGGCAGATATTCAGGCCCATGCCCATACCTTCGCTCTTGGTCGTGAAAAACGGTGTGTAGAGCTTCTCGGCGCTTTCGGCAGAAATGCCGCTGCCCCGATCGGCCACGCAAACTTCCAGGACTTCCGCGTTGCTCGTCACCGACACGCGCAGTTGCCGTTCGCTCTCTGGAATCTCGCCCATGGCGTCCATGCCATTGCGCATGAGGTTCACCACCACCTGCTCCAGCAAGGTCGCATCCCCTTCAATGCCGGGCAGTTCATGGCCGAACGCCAGCGTGACGCGCACGCGCCGCTTGCTGGCACTGCTCTCCAGCAGCGCCGTGGCTTCGGAAACAACGCGCGCCATGGCAACCCGCTCATGACGCGGCTCACTGCGGCGCACGAAGTTCTGGATGCGACGGATGATGTTGCCGGCACGCTGCGATTGATGCGAGATCTTCTGCATGGCCTCGATGAGTTGTGCCGGGGCCATGCCGTTGTTGAAGCCATTGATGCAGCCACTGGCATAACTCGAGATGGCGGCCAGCGGTTGGTTGAGCTCATGCGCCAGCGTGGACGCAAGCTCGCCCGTCGTCACCAGCCGCGCGGTGGCCTGCAGACGCTCCTGCTGGGTACGCGCCAGCTCTTCAGCACGCTTGCGCTCGGTGATATCGAGCACCGAGGCCATCCAGCCAAAGTGGTTGCCGTCAGCATCAAGCAGCGGCGCTTCGTAGATCAGCGCATCGAAAATCTCGCCACTGCGCCGTTTGAAACGCAGCTCGAAGCCCTGGTGCGACACCTCACCGGCAAGCACGCGCTTGTGCATCTCGTTGGTCGCCTCGATCTCTTCCGGAATCCAGTACTGCATGGGCGAGCTCACGCCGATGAGCTCTTCCGCCGACCAACCCACCATCTCGCAGAAAGCGCGATTGACGTAGATCGTGCGCCCTTCGAGATCGCGCGCACGCAGCCCGGTGTGCAGCGAGTCTTCCATCGCGCGCCGGAACTGGTACTCGTTCTGCAGGGCCTGCTCGGCCGCATGACGCCGCCGCGTGTGGCGCAACAGCATCCATAGACTCCACAGCAGGGCTGCTGCAAAGAGGATGACCGCGCCGGCGAACAGCAAGGGCACGATGCGCGGGCCGTGGCTGTAGGTATCGACATGCAACATCAGGCCATTGCCCGGCGGGTCGAAAGCCACTTCGTAAGACAGCGCCGGATGCAGGGCTGCCACGCGTGACTTGCTGGCGATCTCGTTGCCTTGCTGATCCTTGATGGAGAGGCGATAGCGCTCAGAGAACCACCACGCTACCTGGTTGCTCAACAGACGCTGCAGCGGATAGATGCCGACCACGAAGCCGCGCAGGCGGGTGCCGTCGTAGCTCGGCACGGCCACGCAAAGCACCGGCCCGCCCGTACCGCTCAGATCGTTGGTGACTTCGCAGTACGCCGCCTTGGCAAAGGCACGCGCCTTCTGCAGCGCAACGTTGATCGCCGCCTGTTGCTGGACGCCATAGCGGCTCTCTTGCGGCGGCAACGCGCCGCTCATCATCTGCATTGCATCGAACCAGAGGATCTGCGACAGCGCTGTTTCCACGCCAACGGCCTGACGCGTGCGCAACAGCACCGTCTCGTCTGCCGGAGATTGTTCGAGCAACTCCTGCGCGAGACGGCCGAGCAACTCTTCATTGCGCTCGAACTGGAAGCGCAGGTTCTGCTCCAGCCACAGGACGTCCGAGAGCAGCGCGGTGCGCTGCTCCTGCTGGTCCTGTCGCAAGGTGAGCATGACGAAGCCGATCACGCCCGCGATCAGACAGATCACCGCGATGGCAGGCAGGCGCCAGAACCACGGATTGCCCGACGAGGGGCTGGCATGTGCGGCGTCTGGAGGCGTGTTCGGCAACAAGGAAAACCCGGGTGATTTCTTCATGCTGCGGGACGGGGTGTCTCCACCAGCAAGACTTGTGGAACTCCACAATGGAAGCGGGCCAGCGTGTTCTCTAGCATGAGTTGTATCAGGCCGTCAGCGGCGGCTGCATACAAGCCCGTACTTACCCTGACGTGTGCAGTGACGCGTACCGCGGGCGAGCGTGGCGACAGACCCCGACTCATACGGAGGAGACACACCATGAAATTCCAGTCCACGCGACGCCTGCTCGTTGCGGCCCTGCTCGGCACGCTGGCTTTCGCCACCGTGCCCGCCAGTGCGCAACAGCCCATCGTCATAAAATTCAGTCACGTCGTCGCCAAGGACACACCGAAAGGTCTGGCGGCCGACTACTTCGCGAAACTCGTCGCCGAGAAAACCGGCGGCAAGGTGAAGGTTGAAGTCTATCCGAACAGCCAGCTCTACAAGGACGGCGAGGAGATGGAGGCACTGCAGCTGGGCTCGGTGCAGATGCTCGCCCCCTCGCTCGCCAAGTTCGGCCCGCTCGGCGTACCCGACTTCGAGGCCTTCGACCTGCCCTTCATCTTCGACAACTACGAAGAGCTGCACAAGATCACCTACGGTCCGATCGGCAGCGCACTATTCAAGAAGCTCGAACCCAAGGGCATTGTCGGTCTCGCCTATTGGGACAATGGCTTCAAGGATTTTTCGGCAAACAAGCAGTTGAGAGTGCCGGCCGACTTCAAGGGTCTGAAGATGCGCATCCAGTCGTCCAAGGTGCTCGACAGCGAGATGCGCGCGCTCGGGGTGAATCCGCAAGTGATGGCCTTCTCCGAGGTGTACCAGGCGCTATCGACGGGCGTGGTGGACGGTACGGAGAACCCGCCTTCGAACTTCTACACGCAAAAGATGCACGAGGTGCAGAAGTTCATGTTGCGCTCGCAACACGGCTACCTGGGCTACGCCGTCATCGTGAACAAGAGGTTCTGGGACGGCCTGCCAGGCGACATCCGCAAGACGCTCGGCGAATGCATGGTCGAAGCCACGACCTATGCCAACAAGATCGCGCTGCAGAAGAATGATGAAGATGTCGAGGCGGTGAAGAAATCCGCCAAGACAACCATCATCGTGCCCAACGCAGCAGAGCGCCTGGAGATGAAGAAAGCACTGGCACCGGTGCACAAGCAACACGCCGCACGCATCGGCAACGACTTGCTGCAGGCCATCTACAAAGAGACGGGCTTCGATCCGGACAAGCTGTAAGTGCGGAGAGGAGTGAAGAGGCACGAGCGAGGAGCAAACCCTCGCCACTTGCCAACTTCGCTCCTCGCTCATACGACTTCACTCGTCACCCGAAAAAATGAAATTTCTCGACCATCTCGAGGAATGGCTCATCGCGACGCTGATGGGGCTCGCTACGACGGTTGTGTTTCTCGCCGTGGTGCACCGCTATCTCTCCGGCTTTGCCATCCCCTATCTGCAGGACTGGTTGCTGTCCATGGACGTCAGCTGGTCGCAGGAAGTCACCATCATCATGTTCGTGTGGATGGCCAAGTTCGGCGCGGCGTACGGCGTGCGCACCGGCATCCATGTCGGCGTCGATGTGCTCATCAACCGCATGCAGCCGCAGCTGCGTGCGAAGTTCGTGCTGTTCGGCCTCGCCGCAGGCGCGTTCTTCACCGGCCTTGTTGCAATCCTCGGCGCACAGCTTTGCTGGCACAGCGGCATGGAGCATTTCGTCTATACGCTGCTGGGCATGCCGACCGACGCATTCGGCGGCTCGACGAAACCTGACACGGGCTGGCCAGTGTGGGCCGTGTATCTGGCAATTCCCCTCGGCTCCAGCCTGATGTGTTTCCGCTTCATCCAGGTCGCCGTGAACTTCCTGCACACGGGCGAGCTGCCACGCCACGACCACGGCCATGTGGATGGCCTCGATGAAGATGTGGGGGCGCAGAAATGAGCGCACTCATCATCTTCACCTTGCTGCTGGTGCTGATGCTCACCGGCATGCCGATCTCCATTTCGCTCGGCCTGACCGTGCTGACCTTCATGTTCACCATGACCAGCACGCCAGCCGTCGAGGTCGCTCACAAGCTGTTCACCGGCATCGAGAATTTCGGCGTCATGGCGATCCCGTTCTTCATCCTCGCCGGCAACTTCCTCACGCACGGTGGCGTCGCGGCCCGCATGATTCGCTTCGCGACATCCATGGTCGGGCATATGCATGGCGGCCTCGGCCTCGCCGGCGTGCTGGCCTGCGCATTGTTCGCCGCGGTGTCGGGATCAAGCCCTGCAACCGTGGTCGCCATCGGATCCATCCTGCTGCCGGCGATGGTGCAGGCGGGATTTCCGAAGCGTTTCGGCGCCGGCATCATCACCACCTCGGGGGCGCTGGGCATCCTGATACCGCCCTCGATCGTCATGGTGATGTATTCGATCGCGACGAATACCTCGGTGGGCGCGCTATTCATGGCGGGCGTCGTGCCCGGCATCATTCTCGCCACCATGCTCGGCATGACGACCTGGTACCTGGCGCGCAAGCATGGCTACCCACGGCTCGCCAAAGCCTCCTGGGCAGCGCGTGGCCGCGCGTTCCGCGAGAGCATCTGGGGCCTCATGCTGATAGTGGTGGTCATCGGCGGCATCTACGGCGGCATCTTCACGCCGACAGAGGCGGCAGCCGTCAGCGCCATATACGCGTTCTTCATCGCCGTCTTCGTCTACAAGGATCTGAAACTGTCCGATGTGCCGCGCGTGCTGCTGTCCTCGGCCAACCTCAGCGCGATGTTGCTGTACATCATCACCAATGCCGTGATGTTCTCCTTCATCCTCACCGACCAGCAGATTCCGCAGACGCTGGCCGAGTGGATGCTGGCACAGGGTCTCGGCCCCATCGCCTTCCTGCTGGCGGTGAACGTCCTGCTGCTCGTCGCGGGCAATTTCATGGAGCCCTCTTCCATCGTGCTGATCATGGCGCCATTGCTATTCCCGATTGCCATGCGCATGGGCATCGACCCGGTGCACTTCGGCATCCTGATGACGGTGAACATGGAAGTCGGCATGTGTCACCCGCCGGTCGGCCTGAACATGTACGTAGCTTCCGGCATCGCCAAGATGGGTATCACCGAGCTGACCATCGCCGTGTGGCCATGGCTGCTGACCATGCTGGTATTCCTCGGCGTCGTCACCTACGCGCCGGAAATGTCGCTATGGCTGCCCCGCATGCTGGGGATGGTGCATTGAGCTTACGTTTGCCAGCGAGGTGAACGAAAAATGGCGCCTCGGCGCCATTTTCTTGTTCGTAACGACTGCTACTGCAACAGGAAGAAGCGGTATCGCATCGGCAAGCTCTCACGCACGATAAAGCGCCCCTCGCGCGCAACGTCGTTTGCGCTGCGCACGTAGACCTGCACCTTGTCCGACGGCCCGGTTAGCAGAGCATCTGCATCGCACATCAGGGCCGAGCCCTGCATCTGGATAGCCTTGCAGCCCTTCGTCCATGCAGGGCCCTCAGGTATCACCACGGGCGCTGCGCTATGCGCAAGGTTGCTGGCAGGTGCTTTAGGCAAAGGCTTGGGCGGAGGCGGAGGCACTATGGGGCGCACTTCACCGGCAGCGGACTTGCTCGCGGGCAGAACCGCGGGCGCGACCACCGGCGGCACACGCGGCACGGCGGGCGGCGCTACGGCAGGTCTCGGCGCTGGCGCTACCGGGGCTTCACGAGGCAGATCGGGCACTGCTTCAGCCGGCAGCCCGACAGGCGTCTGTTCAGCCGCCACGGCAGCGGGCGGAGGCGCCTCGGCCGGGGCCGATTGCTCGGCCGTCGCAGCCTGGGGTGCCGACTGCTCGGCAGGGGTGGATTGCGCTGCCGGAGCCGATTGCGCAGCAGGCACTGGCGGGGCGACGGGCTCAGACTGAGGCCGCGGGGCCGGCGCTGCAGCCGGCGCAGGCTCGACCACGGGCGTCGACTGCGCCTCCCCGGTGCCAAGCCGGACAGGCTCGCCGTCCTGCGTCACGACCTGCGCCATGGCGGCCACCATACTGCCGAGCAGGACAATGCTCAGACCGAGCGGGAGAAGTAGCGGGCGCATGACGGAGAAACAGGAGTAATCCGGGTGTGAAAGGCGAAGGGCATCATACCCGCGCCAACGCACACGACCTGCTGACGGAATTCACGGAAACAAAACGTCGCAAATCCATAGCGAGGCCACGAAACGCCCCCGCAGCGCAGCAAGAAATCACGCGCCGCAAGGGTTCTTACCCTCGCGCCGGTTGCCTGTACACGTCCTTTTCAGTAAGGTGTCGGCATCGCTAGGGGTCTGTCAGATCAGATAGTTGCGCCAGAAATTGCGCTGATCGGACAGTGAGAGACACCCTCCGAACCTGATCCGGGTGATGCTGGCGTAGGGAAGCGAGACACCTGCCCATGGATTCACCCACCGAATCCTTTTCTTCGGGCCAGCTGCCTCTCACCTCCTCACGTGCGTGCATCCATCCCACACTGAGAGTGCAGCCATGAACGCCAACGAAAAATTCATCGCCTCGTCCGCCCACGTCGACGAAGCCGCTATCGCCCCCCTGCCGAATTCGCGCAAGGTTTATCTCGAAGGCTCGCGTGCCGACATCCGCGTGCCGATGCGCGAGATCACGCAGAGCGACACGCCGACCGGCATGGGCGGCGAGAAGAATCCGCCGATCTACGTTTATGACTGTTCGGGCCCCTACACCGATCCTGCTGTGAAGATCGACGTGCGCGATGGCCTCACCGCACTACGTGCCAAGTGGATCGAAGAGCGCAACGACAATGAACAGCTCGACGGCATGACGAGCGAATACGGTCGCGCACGCGAAGCTGACAAGAAGCTCGACGAGCTGCGTTTCAACCTGCAGCGCAAGCCGCGCAAGGCAAAGGCCGGCCAGAACGTCTCACAGATGCACTACGCGCGCAAAGGCATCATCACGCCGGAGATGGAATACATCGCCATCCGCGAGAACCTGAATCGCGCCGCCTACATCGAGTCACTCAAAGCAACAGGCCCGAACGGCGAGAAAATGGCCGCCTTCATGGGCCGCATCCACAAGGGCCAGAGCTTCGGCGCTGCAATCCCGGAAATCATCACGCCAGAATTCGTGCGCGACGAAGTCGCCCGCGGCCGCGCCATCATCCCGGCGAACATCAATCACCCGGAAAGCGAGCCGATGATCATCGGCCGCAACTTCCTCACCAAGATCAACGCCAACATCGGCAACAGCGCCGTGTCGTCTTCCATCCAGGAAGAAGTGGACAAGCTGACATGGTCGATCCGTTGGGGCGGTGACACGGTCATGGACCTGTCGACCGGCAAGAACATCCACGAAACGCGCGAGTGGATCCTGCGTAATTCGCCCGTGCCGATCGGCACCGTGCCGATTTATCAGGCACTCGAAAAAGTGAACGGCAAGGCCGAAGACCTGACTTGGGAAATTTTCCGCGACACGCTGATCGAACAAGCCGAGCAAGGCGTCGACTACTTCACCATCCACGCCGGCGTGCTGCTGCGCTACGTGCCGATGACCGCCAACCGCATGACCGGCATCGTCTCGCGCGGCGGCTCCATCATGGCCAAGTGGTGCCTCGCACATCACAAGGAAAACTTCACCTACACGCACTTCGAAGAGATCTGCGAAATCATGAAGGCTTACGACGTCAGCTTCTCGCTCGGCGACGGCCTGCGCCCCGGCTCGATCTGGGACGCAAACGACGAAGCCCAGCTCGGCGAACTCAAGACGCTCGGCGAGCTTACCCAGATCGCATGGAAGCACGACGTGCAGGTCATGATCGAGGGTCCCGGCCACGTGCCGCAACAACTGATCAAAGAAAACATGGACCTGCAACTGGAGTGGTGCCACGAAGCGCCGTTCTACACGCTCGGCCCGCTCACCACCGACATCGCGCCCGGCTACGACCACATTACGTCCGCCATCGGCGCCGCACAGATCGGCTGGTACGGCTGCGCCATGCTCTGCTATGTCACGCCGAAAGAACACCTCGGCTTGCCGAACAAGGACGACGTGAAGGCCGGCATCATCGCCTACAAGATCGCCGCCCACGCCAGCGATCTCGCCAAGGGTCACCCCGCGTCACAGATCCGCGACAACGCCATGAGCAAAGCGCGCTTCGAGTTCAGGTGGGAAGACCAGTTCAACCTCGGCCTCGACCCCGACACCGCGCGCAGCTACCACGACGAGACCCTGCCGCAAGAAGGCGCCAAGGTCGCGCATTTCTGCTCCATGTGCGGCCCCCACTTCTGCTCGATGAAGATCACTCAGGACGTGCGCGACTTCGCCGCCGCGCAAGGTGTGTCGGAAGAGGACGCGCTGAAGAAGGGGATGGAAGTGAAGTCGGTGGAGTTCGTGAAGACCGGGGCAAAGGTCTATCACAAGGTGTGACGCCATCACGGCAGAACGCAGGAATCAGAAGATTGAATTTGCCAGCAAATCAATACGTTGCTATATTCCGAGCGGTCAGGGGAAGAAATTCGGCTCCATGCCGTGTGTGACTCAGGCTTCGGCCAGACGATCCTATATCCCCGACCCCGAATCCTCCGGAAGAGCCGCTAGCGATAGCGGCTTTTTCTTTGTGTAGTAGCGTCCGTAAGCTGCTTCGCGTGTGTCGTCCACATCCATCACCAGACTTACCTGAGGCAATACGTAAGCCCAGTAGCGCTCTTCCCGTCGTTCATACAGGCGCTGTAGTGCCCACAGGAAATAATCTGCGGCCTGAAGCTCTGGACGGAGGCGTGGATTGCTTGCGATCACTTCGATATCCGCTCTTGCTTCCACCGCCCACTTCTCGGCGAAACGCTCCCGCGCCACGTTGAGAGCCTCAGCGAAAGCACGCGTGCGGTCCGAAGCGCCTCGCGTGGCGAACACCACACGGTAGGCGTCATGCTGATGCAGACGTTCCTTGAACAGGCGCCGCACCAACCCGTCATAGACCTCGTTCTGCTGGTAGCGATAGGCCGGGTCGCGCTCGTTACGCTGACGCACGTACTCCAGCACCTTGCGCTTGTCTTTCACCACAGCAAAGAATGAAAGATCGTGCTGGCGAAGAAGGGCAAACACCTCGCGGCGTACTTCTGCCACATCGTCCTTCGCATGGAATGCAAGCGCCGTCTTGCGCGCTTCGGGCTGCATTGATGGAATGCCAGAGAAGTACGGATCGGCCAGCAGACGTCCGCGCAAAGTTTCCAGATCCGCTGCGAGGCGTTCCGGTTCGGGTACCCACAGCAGGCCGAGCATGAAGTAGCGCGAGCAGCCCTGCTCGCCCAGCAAGACCTTGCCCTTTGCGTTGAACAAGGTGCCATCGCCGGCTTCATCGACGAAATAGTGGTGGGGGTGATCGACGGACATGTTCTTGCTTTGCTTAGTGGTCCTGCGGTGCTAGCGGATACGAATGAAATCCTCTGCTTTGTGCCAGTCTTTGCCCGACACGGACCATTTTCGTGACGCCACGAAAATGGTCCGGCTTATTGTGCTTTGACATGTGCGATGAACTCACCAATGCGTTGAAGCGCACCGCGTTGCTTTTCGCTGTATGTTGTCTGAATCGATGCGGGCACAACCAACTGCAAAAACGCCGAAGCCATCTCATCGGTTTGGGCAGAGCTGATCGCAGGTTCAAGCGTAACGAGGTGTTTCTTCTCAACACGATCAGCCTCGGCGAGCACCTGTCGCCACCTATCTTTGCAGGTTGTTTTGGCCCCCAACATCGTTAGGCGCTGCGCCGGGAAGGTGGAGTCGTGATAGGCGGCAAAGCCCGGAAAAAGGAAATCAGGCTTAGCGTTGTTCTCAGTGACTTTGCCTTTGCCCCGAGCACGCTCGAACAGTAGGTTGTTTGTGGCAAATAGCTCTTCGAGATGACCTTCAAAGGCGTGACCGACACGGGATTTCCTTCTGTTCTGTACGCTCAGTGAGTAGCTGATGAACTCGTCGACATCGTCGCCGTCCGCGCCGAACCCTTGGCGAAGCCTCTGCTGCACGATATGTCGCTCGTAGATGCGGAACAGGAACTCCTCGTGGTCCATCCAGGCCATGAGTGCAGCATCAGGATCAGCGACGGGATCGAAGTCTCCCTTGAGAGTCTCGCGGGCGAGCATGGAGAACGCCGCTGTTGCGGGGAAAGTCTCGCCGCCAAAGCGGCCAAGCAAAAGATCCAGCCACTTGCCTTGCTCGTCCTGCTCGGCGGTTATGAGGCCAAGGTCCTCGAGCAGCAGTCTGACTGGCAAAAGCAGGGAAGAGGCAGAGACTACGCCTTTGCTGAACGAATCCCCTACTGTATCCAGTCCGAACACAGCCCGCAGTTGCGCCTCGGCAGTGGACTCAGGTGGGCAGAACACAAGTAGCAGCGAGCCGTCAGTGCGCTTGCCTATCAGGAAGAAGTCGCCTTCGGAGAACATAGCAGTGACCGCATTGCTTCTGTAGTAAAGGCGATACTCGGCGGAGCGCGTCGGATGTTTCCAGCGTACGTCGTACCACGTGAGCGTGTCTTCACAGACAGTCGGGGCGTCTTCCGTGTCGCTCAGATATACAAGTCTCGCCGGGTAGGCCAGCTTCTCATCTTTGCTTGGTGAACCAAGGTATTGGCGGAAGCCGACTTCCGGTAGTCCGCCAATTTCGTGTTGCTTGTGAACACCTTTCTTCTTGGAGGCATCAACAGCGCTCAAGTGCTTGGCCGCTACACCCTCGAAGTAATCCGCGATGCTGTCCGAAAACATCAGTCCCCCACCATCCCGTTCTCGCTCATCTCGGCGTGGGCCGAGACACTCCTCAACCAGTCGATCGTTAGGCCAATGACATCCAGCAACGGATCGACCCTTCGGCCGGCTCTGACCGCACACTCCCAGATCACAAGCGTGCGCCAACCATCCTCCTGCTGACGCGCCACGTCTCGCATGTCGCGCGACCGGTTGGATTCAATCTTTGCCAGCCAGAACTCCGTTCGCGTGGAAGGTACCTTGAAGTAACGGCAGTCATGTCCATGCCAGAAGCAACCCCTGACGGAGATCAGGGCACGGTACTTCGGAAGGACGATGTCAGGTCTTCCAGGGATGTTCTTTGCGTGGAGACGGAACCGAAAGCCCGTGGCATGCAGCCCCTTGCGGACGAAGATTTCCGGATGCGTGTTCTTGCCGCGGATGCCGGACATCATTCGGCTGCGTGTTGCCTTGTCGACAACGTCCACCATCAGGCATCCATTTTCAGACCCAATACACGCACGAATGCTGGATAGGCCGCCTCGATCACGCTCTCGTGCCCGATCCGCGATTCCAGTTGATCAAGTATGAGTCGCAATTCCTTGATCTCGGCATCCGAAAACATCTTGCTGCCATCGGAGATGCTCTGGATGCTCTCCGGATCGTCCTCCGGATGGAATAGCAGACCTTTACACTGCAATTGTGCAAACCAATGCAGAGCCGCATCGAACGTAACGCCGGTCAGCTTCGGAATCCGGGAGCAGGTTTGCATATCGCCCTCACGCAGTTTTGTAAACAAGGCCAAGCTCCGGAGCCTCGTAGTCAGCATCGAGCGCCGTCTTCATCATGCCTGCAGCATGCCGCATGACATCGACCACCACCGAATTGCCGAACTGCTTGTACGCACGCGTATCGGAAACCGGGATGCGATAGCTGTCCGGGAATCCCATCAGGCGTGCGCACTCACGCGGCGTCAGGCGACGAGGATTCTTGCCCTCGCCCTGCCAGACGAGAATCTCGGAACCATCCTTATAGTAGCGGGCAGAGAGCGTGCGGGCGACGCTTTCGGGATAGACGAGTCCGAACCCGAAGCCGTTGCCGGCAGCCTTGTGTTTGGCTGCGTAGTTCTGGAGGTATGCCCACAGCTTGTCGGTGAGCGTGTACTTCGCCAGCACTGCGGCAGTTTCATGATCGAAGTACTTGTTGCCGTCGGCCTCGATGAAGGGCTCCGAACCATCCGTCCGATGCAGGATATTGCGCATGACGGCCTTGCCCTTCTGTGGCAACGGGACTGAATCGAAGTCGAAAGCGTGGGCGGCGGCCTCATCGCGGAAGCCTACGATGATGATGCGTTCGCGATGCTGCGGCGTGAAGTGCGCACCGTCGATGACGCGAGTGTGAATGTGATAGCCGAGTCCTATCAACGCACGACGGATGACATCGAAGGTGCGGCCCTTATCGTGCGACATCAGGTTCTTGACGTTCTCCAGCAAGAAGGCGCGCGGTTGTTTCTTCTGGATGATGCGGCACACGTCGAAAAACAGCGAGCCTTGGGTTTCATCCTGAAAACCGTGGGCGCGACCCAGTGCGTTCTTCTTGCTGACACCAGCAATCGAGAACGGCTGGCAGGGAAAGCCTGCGAGGAGCACATCGTGGTCCGGTACATCGCTGGCTTCAACCTTCGTGATATCTCCGGCGATCAGATGTCCATCCGGAAAATTCTCAGCGTAAGTTTTCTGAGCGTAGCTGTCCCATTCACTTGTGAAGACGCAGCGCCCCCCGATGCCTTCGAATGCTGCGCGGATGCCGCCTATACCCGCGAACAGGTCGATGAAGGTGAATTCGGCGTCATCCACCTTGGGAGCGCCGAAGGGGAGGATGAGTTGCCTGAGTGCAGGGCCGACCTGGTAAGGGTTGGGTTCGATCTCTCCGGCCTTCCAGCGACGGACCGTGCGCGCATCCACCCCAAGGGCTTCCGCAATCTGTTTCTGGGTGAAGTGCTGGCCCGCGATCTTGAGCCATAGCTGCAAGGTGGCGACATCAACGGCATTGCTGAACTGGAGGACCGGCGGCATTGTTTTCTCGCTTTCTTGCTGGGACTGGTAGCGGACATTACGCCCTCTTTCTAAACCTAGCAACAGCATGCCACAACCTATTGATGTGTATGAATTTACAGTATCAAAAAACAACCGACCACACCGGCAAAAGCCAGAACAGGTGCGGAATGACACAATCCGCAGCCATCAGAATCAAATGAGTCAATAACGATGAGAAATCCGCTCGCCTTCATACGGCATGTATTGCTGACCGCCGTCTTGCTGCAGTTCTCTGCTCTCTGCCCAGCCGCCAACCCGCTCGACTTCGGCAGCAACATCAAGACTGCAGACCCGTCAGCGCACGTGTGGCAGGACGGGCGCATTTATCTCTACACCTCGCACGATCAGGAATGCCAGGACGATTTCCTGATGAAGGACTGGCATACGTTTTCGTCCAGCGATCTGGTGCACTGGGTCGATCATGGGCCGAGCCTGTCGGTGGACAAGTTGTCGTGGGCCGACAACTACGCCTGGGCACCCGACGCGGCCTACAGGAACGGCAAGTACTACCTGATCTTTCCAGCCGGCAACGGCACCAAGGACCGGGTGAATCCGAAGAACAGCACGAAGTGGATGGGCATCGGGGTGGCGGTAAGTGATTCGCCGACAGGACCATTCAAGGATGCCATTGGCAAGCCTTTGTGGACGACGCCATACGCCAACGACCCGGCGCTTTTCATCGATGACGATGGCAAGCCCTATCTGTACTTCCACGGCGCGGGCAAGGATTTCCATGTCGCAGAGCTCGCCGACGATCTGCTGAGCGTCAAGGGTGGTCTGCAGAAGATGGATATGGGTGCTTACGAGCCGAAGATGGAAGGGCCGTGGGTCTTCAAGCGCAATGGGCTGTATTACTTCTCGATGCCGGAGAACAACCGGACGCTGTCGTACTACACAAGCAACTCACCCAAGGGCCCGTGGAAATACCGCGGAGTGTTCATGAATGAAGAGTTCGAGAGCAACAACCACCACTCCATCGTCCAGTACAAAGGCGAGTGGATCCTGTTCTACCACCGCTGGCTGAAGGACGCATCCAGCTGCGCAAAACCGCAGCGCCACGTCGCGGCCGAATACATCCATTTCAATGCGGACGGAACGATCCAGCCCGTAACGCGGACGCAGGAAGGTGTCAGCGACTTCGCAGAGAAGACACGCGGTCGCTGAGGCGTTCAGCTTTCAGTAGCTCGCTGGCATCCCTGTGCGGATGCCAGCTTCGTGGAGCGGGCTCAGGACGAGAGCTGCGTCGTGAACTGGCCAATGGCATCGACCACGCGCTGGGCGCCGTCCTGGATTTCTACGATCTTGCTGCTCGCCTGACGTGACAGGTCGAGGCTGAGTTCGGTCTGCTTCCTGCCGCGGTCGATGATGGCGACCGCACCCCCTGCGAGCTGCTGGTTCTTCGCCACCACCTGTGCGATTTCTTCGGTCGCAGCGCTGGTGTGCGCAGCGAGCTGCCGCACTTCATCGGCCACCACCGCAAAACCCCGCCCTTGCTCACCCGCCCGGGCTGCTTCAATGGCGGCATTGAGTGCCAGCAGATTGGTCTGGTCGGCAATGCCGCGGATACTGCTGACGATGGCACCGATGGCCTGGGATTGCTGATCCAGCGCCTGGATGCCCTTGACGGCGTCCTGCATGTGGGTCGCCAGTTCGTGCATGACCCCCACGGTCTGCTGCAACACGGCAGCGCCCTGCTTGGCGCTGGCGTCGGTCGCGCGTGAAGTGTCATAAGCGATGCCGGCGGCCTTGGCCACGGCATTCTCGCGTAGCACCTGATCGGTGATGACGGTGGCGAATTTCACCACCTTGTAGAGTCTGTCGTGCGCATCGATGATGGGGTTGTAGGAAGCCTCCAGCCACACCACACTGCCTTGACTATCGACACGCTTGAAACGGTCGCTCACGAATTCGCCACGCCGTAGCTTGTCCCAGAACGACTGGTACTGCTGCGAGTTGTATTCCTCCGGCTCGCAGAACAGACGGTGATGCTTGCCCCTGATCTGATCGAGCCGATAGCCCATGGCATTGAGGAAGCGATCGTTGGCGGTGAGCACTTCGCCCTGCAGATTGAACTCGATTACCGCCATGGAGCGCTGCAGCGCTTCGATGAGGTTCTCGTGTTCGCGGGAATTCTCGATGGTGCGTGTCAGGTCACTGGCGTACAGGGAGAAGCGCAGTAGCTGGCCCCTACTGTCGCGGACGGGCTGGAGAATGGAACGCAACCAGGCTTCTTCGCCGCTGCCACGCAGCAGGCGGATGACCCCGGCGAAGTGCTCGCCACGGTCCAGCGCACTCTTTACCCGCAGATAGAAATCCAGGCCGTGCACGTGGGCAGGCATGAGCTCCAGCAAGGAGCGCCCAACCACCTGCGAGCTGCTGTAGCGCATTTCCTTCTCGAAGTTGGCGTTCGCCCCGGTGATACGCCCTTGGGGATCCACCCAGAGGGCAATCATTTCCGCCTCAAGACTGCTCCTGACCTGCTCGACGGACGACAGCTCTTCGCGCAGCGCGGCGATCTCTTGTTTCAGCTGGGTATTGAACATGGGTGGTCACCTTCATTACGGCGGGGGTATCTGATTGACGGACCACGCGGGGTGAACTTTAGATATGCCATCCAGATCAGAACGCCACCGAGTGGCCTGCGCTGCCGGCATCCGCCCCGCTCAGCCTCCCCGCCCGGCAAGTCTGCAAGGCCGCAGCTTATGCAGGAACGCATACCCACTATTCGCCTGGCCGTGTTCAGGTTTGTGCTATCGGGCCCGTAACATGGGTTAACCCTATGGATGTCACGGCATGTTCTCGAGAATCTCCCTCTGGCTAGGTCGCCTCAGCGTAGGCCGCAAGCTCACGCTGATCTATTTGCTCGACCTGACAGCAGTCATCTACATCTCGGGCATCCTGATCCACGAGAAGTATCTGGCCATCGATTTCGCACGCAAGGAGATATCGGGCACCGTGTACGCGGAAGCCGTTCGCCAGAACCTGATGGACGCCTTTCTCGGGACGACCCCCAGCGCGCTGACGGCATTTGACGATGCAAGTTCGCGCTTCGACGAAACGCTCAAGACTGGTGAGCAGTCACAGCGCATGCGCTCACTGCTGCTCCAGCACGGCGACACCGCAAACAACACTGCGCTGCTGATGCAAGGCCGCGAATTGCTCACCTCGGTGGGCAACCAGTCCAACCTGATTCTCGATCCGGATCTGGACAGCTACTACGTGATGTCGCTGACGCTGCTGCGCTTCCCGGAGTTGCTGCAGGTCCTGTATGACAATCAGAACTTCATGCGGCAGCAGTCCGAGGCGCGGCTCGACCCCAACCGCACCGGGCAACTGCTGGCCATGGCAGGTCGGCTGGATGCCGTGCTGCAGGGTATCGAGTCTGACTACACGCAAACCTGGCTGGCCGCATCGCCCGCACTCAAGGCGGCGCTCAGCACGGACAGGCAGCGCCTGTTGCAGGACGCCAACGCCTACCTTGCGGCAGTAAAGTTCACGGCTTACGAGACTTCCAGCGCGGCAAGCGAGAAAGCGCTGGAGCAGGCCTACCAGCGTGCGCTGGGCTCATTGAGTACGACCTGGAAAACCGGCATCGCGCAGATGCAGATCCTGCTGCAGGCACGCGTGGAGAGCCTGTTCCGTCGCATGTGGTTGCACCTCGGCACAGCCCTGCTGCTGCTCGGCGGCATCCTCAGCATGGTCTATCTGGTCGCCAGCCAGATCGCGCGCCCCTTGCAGAGCCTGGCGCGGGTCGCCGACAAGGTGCGGCGCACGGCCGACTACAGCCAGCGCGCCAACTGGCATGCGCGCGACGAGATCGGCCAGCTGGTGCACGCCTTCAACGATATGCTGGCGCAGCTCGACAAGGACCGGCGGCTGCAGCAAGAGCTTGCCGCCAGCGCCCGCGCCGCCGAGGCGCAACGCGAGCTTGTCGAAGCCTTCCCGATTCCCATGGTGGTGACCTCCGTGCCCGACCACGAGGTGCTGCACGCCAACCAGCCGGCACTGCCATGGCTCGGCGAAGGGCGCGGCGACCCATGGCGAAAGGGCCTGGAGGCCGGCGTGCGCAGCCGCTTCTTCCAGCGCCTGGCCGACATCAACGCAGTCGACGAATTCGAAGTGCGCTGGCATGGCGGCAATGCACCGACCTGGGCCGTGCTGTCGGCACGGCGACTCGTGTTCCAGGGACGCGATGCGGTGCTGACGGCCTTCACGCCAGTGAACAAGCTGAAGGTGATGGAACAGCGCCTCGAGCTATGGGCCAAGGTGTTCGAGGCGTCCAGCGAGAGCATCATCATCATGGACGAGACGCGCAAGATCATCAGCGTCAACAACGCCTTCTGCCGCAGCACCGGCCACGGCTTCTACGAAGTCATCGGCCAGGACCTGTCGGTCGTGCTGCAATCGCCGCAAGAGATGGACTGGCGCGATCTGCAGACCAAGGAGTCGTGGCAAGGCGAAGTGCACATCCGCCGACAGAGCGGCGGCACCTATCCGGCATGGCTGATGGTGTCGGCCGTTCACAAGGGCGTCGCCACCGGAGAGGTGGTGAACTACATCGCCATCTCCATCGACATCACCGATCGCAAGGCCAAGGAAGACCGCATCCGCTTCCTCGCCCAGCATGACGTGCTGACCGAGCTGCCCAACCGCGCGCTGTGCCAGCAACGCCTCAGCGAAGCGCTGGAACAGGCCGCTGTCAGCGGTGAGAAAGTCGCGCTGCTGTTCATCGACCTCGACCGCTTCAAGCTCATCAACGACACGCTCGGCCACCACGTCGGCGACGGCCTGCTACGCGCCGTGGCGCGGCGCCTCAGCCACGCCGTGCGTACGGAAGACACCGTCAGCCGACTCGGGGGCGACGAGTTCGTGCTCATCCTGCGCCACGTTACCGATCTGGATGAGCTCAATGCCATGATCAACCAGCGCCTGATCCCGTCGATCCGCCAGACCACCACGGTGGAAGGTCACGCGCTCACCGTCTCGTGCAGTGTCGGCGTGGCGCTCTACCCCGACGACGCGCAGGACCTCGACGCCCTCATGCGCCGTGCCGACGCGGCCATGTACGAAGCCAAATCCGCCGGACGCGACATGGCGCGCTTCTTCTCGCCAGAGACCGATCATCGCGTGCTGGCCCGCCAGACCATGGAGGTGCAGCTACGCCAAGCGCTGGCGGCCGGCGAGTTCAGCCTGCACTTCCAGCCACGCCTGCAGGCGCGCAGCCGCAAGGTGCAAGGTGTCGAAGCGCTCCTGCGCTGGCAGAACCCGCTGCTTGGCGAAGTCCCGCCTGACAACTTCATCCAGCTCGCCGAAGAGACCGGCCTCATCAACCGCATTGGCGCCTGGGTGCTGCGCGAAGCCTGCACGACCTGGATGGACCTCGAAGCACGAGGCATCTGCAAGGGCCTCACCCTGTCGGTGAACCTCTCGGTCGCGCAGCTCGCGCACCCCGAGTTGGTCGAGCAACTTGCGCAAGTGCTGCACGAGACCGGCATGCCGGCCGAACAACTCGAACTGGAACTGACCGAGTCGCACCTGATGGACAACCCGGACACCGCCCAGGCCCGGGTCTCGGCGCTCAAGGAGCTTGGCGTACAGATCGCCATCGACGACTTCGGCACGGGCTACTCCAGCCTCGCGTATCTCAAGCGCTTCGAGCTCGACAAGCTCAAGGTCGACCAGTCCTTCGTGCTGGGCATGATGGAAGACAGCGCCGACGCCGCCATCGTGCACGCCGTCATCGGCCTCGGTCACACCCTCGGCCTGGCCGTCGTGGCCGAAGGCGTCGAAAACCTCGCCACCGCCCAGGCCCTCACGGCACTCGGGTGCGACGAGCTGCAAGGCTACTGCTTCAGCCGCCCGCTCCCGCTGGACGAGCTGGTGAGTTACCTGCAGACCAACGGACAACACGGCGAGCGGCGACGCATGCGCGCGTGACCATCCGCCCCGGCAAGCCTACATACACGGCAGTCGTGTAGGCGCTTTTCCTACAAGATGACAAGAAAAATTCTTAGTCTCTTGAGCCGCCACAACGGCGCCCGGCGCTTCATTTCACGCGAGTGTTCAAGCTCGGCCGGGCCTATGGCGAGCGCCCATAACGCCTGCCGGTCTATCTGACAGAATCTCTAAATCATTGATCTGAAGGGACTTCAAAAACGCATTCGTGTAAACGGTCACATTTTTCGAAGTCATTGATTTTCCTGATTTGACCATAAGAAATACTCAAGATAGTCTCAAGACATCTGGCAGTGTTTTTGGCGTTTTTTGAATTTATGACGCCGCTCATGCTGGAATTCAAAAAAGAACCTTCGAGGAGTGAGTGAGATGAAGTTGCGGTTTCTTGTACCGCTGCTGGCTGCCGCATTTGCGGGCGGCGCACATGCAGCAACTGACTATCCGAACAATTACACGAAATGCGCCCAGGTCGGCAGCGTCTGCAACCTGAGCGGCACGGCGAACGTGGCTTTCGGCAAGAGCGGCGCCTTCACCTATGCGATCTTGACCGGGCCATTTACTTGCGCCCCGGCCTTGTTCCCGGGAACCACCTTGACTTCGGGCTGGTGCTCTCTGCCGACCGGTACAGCAAGCTCTTCCAGCTCGTCCTCGGTTGCCTCGTCGAGCTCCTCTTCCTCCGTGACCAGCGGCTCATCTTCTTCCGCGGCCTCGTCTTCCGCTGCGTCTGCTACCGGCGGCGGTTCGGCCAGCTCGTGGGCCGGCAGCAGCGCTACCGCAACGGATGCCCGCGCCCAGACCGGCGCCAGCACCCCGCTGCCTGACGCACGCTACGGCACCCGCACCTTGTCGGCTCCGGTTCTGGTCGACGGCAAGCACAGCCCGTCGAACTACCGCGCCGCACCGGTTCTGCCGACCTGGCAATTCGCCACGGTAGACCCGACAGCCGGACAACTCACGTTCGAGCGTGCTGCAGCACCGACATCGAACGGTTGGCACACCTGGTCGCGTAAGGGCAAGGTCATCGTCACCGGTGGCGCAGCCGCTGCCACAAACCGCGTCTACACCGTGTTCAACGGTCAACAACTCGTCGCTGCGCTGAAGGAAGCCGGTAACGAGCCTAAGATCGTCCGCGTCATCGGCCACATCGACCTGCGCTGGAGCGCCAACAACACAGTGTTCCAGGAATACACGAGCTACGAAGACCAGAAGTACGGTGGCTCGATCTCGATTCCGTCGAACACCACCCTCGTCGGCGTCAACGACGCACAAGGCCGCGCAGCCCGCATCACCGGCACCACGGTCCTGATCGGCCAGGAATGGGCCACAACCGGCGCAATCCTGACGGCAGCCTGCGGCACGACCAAGGCATCGGTCGACGCAGAATCCGACTACAAGACCTGGGTAGGTTGCGGCAAGGATCCGGAAGACTATCCGACCTGGACGCGCAACATCATCATCCGCAATCTGCAGATCGATGCGCCTTGGGATGTAAACCCGGAAGACTCTGCCAACGCCTATGCAGACGCCATGACAGTGTCACGTGCCCAGAACATCTTCATCGATCATCTGTCGATGTCAGATGGCGACACGCCTGACTCGCTGGATACCTCCATCACGCGCCATGACGGCCTTCTGGATGTCGTTCGCGGTGCCGACTACGTCACCATCACCAACAGCTACTTCAACAAGCACCACAAGACCACCCTCATCGGCAACGGTGACTCGGGTCGCGCCTGGAGCGATGAAGGCCGCCTGCACGTGACGCTGTCGAACAACTTCTGGGACCGCATGGGCTCACGCCTGCCTCTGAACCGCTTCGGTCAGGTGCACATGTTCAACAACTACATCTACGGCCTCACCGACGGCTCTGCCCCGGCTGACTTCAAGTTCGACGGCGGTCCGGATCCACGTTACCGCTCGAACATGATCCTCGAAAACATGTACTTCGAGATCACCCAACTGGCAACCGACAGCTGGTGCGGCAAGGCCATCCTCGACGGCAAGCAGTTCATCGGCTTCCGTTCCGCTGGTCACCTGATGCTTTCCAACAAGGGCGGCAATACGGTTGCTCAGGGCTGGGATGGTCAGTGCAGTCGCGCTACCCCAAGCGGTGCCGATGTCTGGTATCCGCCATACGCCTACACCACGAAGGCAACAGTCAATGTGCCGGCTTTCGTCAAAGCCAATGCCGGTGCGGGCAAGATCAAATAAAAAGTGAGTTGCCGGACTGCTCGTCAGTCCGGCACATGACCCGTCACAACGGGTCATGCACGTTGTGAGAGCGGGAGAAAAAATGAAGAAAATTATTGCAATCGCGTGTGTTGTACTTGCCGGCGTCGCAGCCAGCCAAGCCAACGCTTACACCCTGACCCAGACAGAGGATGGCAACGGCGGCGTCACGTTCCTGCCGGATGGCTTCACGCTGACGGGCACCAATTTCGAGGAAGATCCCCAGACGTATTCCTCGTACCAGACCTACTACACCCAGTCATTCGCGGTCGATACGTGGGTGTCGTTCAACTGGAACTATGTCTCCTCGGACTCCAACACCGCGAGTGACCTGGGGTTCAATGCAGATCCGGCGGGTTACACCATCTGGGCAGAGCCTGGCACGGCCCTCGTGGGTAGAACAGCCCTCTCGGGCCTTGGCGTCAACGCATCCGGCGCGGTCAGCAACCTGCTGATCTCGGCTGGTCAGAACTTCGGCTGGTATGTCTCCTCTGCCGACGGCCTGAATGGCGGTGCCAGCCTCACCATCAGCAGCCTGGTCGAAACCCCTGTGACTGCCGTTCCAGAACCAACCGGCCTGGCCCTCATGCTGGCCGGTGTCGGTGTCATTGGCCTCTACAAGCGTTCGCGCAAGCAAGTGGGCTGATCTGCGAGCTCGCTTCGCTTGAAAAGAACGGGCCGTGAATCTGATTCACGGCCCGTTTTCTTTATACGTCTGCTACATGCGCCCCTGACCGGCCTCACTCATAGAACTTTGCTGGCTGGAAGAACCACGCCAGCAAGCTCAGCACCAGCATCGCCACAGCAACCCAGGTAAGCATCCGCCAAGGGCCCCCGCCCTTTTGCAGCATTTCGAAGTCTTCGATGTAGATGGTTTCGCAAGCGCCGTTGCCGGTGTCACGGCGCGTGGTGCTGCTGCCGCGATGGAAGGCAAAACCGTGGTTGTGGCTGTATTCAGCGAGCTTGCCGCGGATGTGGATCTGGTCGCCGACGCGAACCTTGCGCAGCGCTTCAGCGAAGCGCGTGTTGTCGGTAATGAGATGGTTGTTGGAGAGCGAGTAGGGATCGAAGGCTTCATAGGCGGCCTGCGAGGAAGTGCTGAAGTTGCAGGTCCATTGCCCGCTGGAAAAGTCGATGCCGTCATAGGCGCCATCGCGTGCGTTGCGCCCCCACACGACGCAAAGATCCACAACGTTCAGCTTGTCGTTCCACTCGCGATGGGCGTAGTCCCACCAGACATTGGCGTCATGGCGGCTGACGACGAGACCGACGATGTCATATTCATAAATCGGCTTGACCGTGTATCGGATGTCGCCAACCGTGGTATCGAAGGCAGGCGTATGAGTAGGCGTCTGTCTGGGCTCATCGAGCAAGACCGATTCCAGTTCTGACGGCGGCGGGAGTCGCTCACTGCGCCAGAGCGCGACGCCGAGCAGCACGAGGCTCGCGAGCAAGGCGAGCTTTATGAGTGAGCGGATCATTGAGCGCTAAGCCGGAGTTTCAAGAGCCCTGATTGTCGCTTATCGACTCCATCTGGATACCTGCTTGTGAAGGATGTCGAGGAAACGCTGGCGCAGCGCGTCACCCGTTATCTCAGGTTGTCGACATCGCGGCCTTGCTCTGGAAAATGAAAACGGACCGCGAAGGTCCGTTCCTTGTCCTGCCCTGACGCGCGCTACTCCTCAGCAGCGCCTGCGGCTCGTCAGCACCATCATCGCGATGCCCAGGAACAGCATGCCCAGCGTGCCCGGCTCCGGCACGGTTGCGGCCGTGCCGAACACCGACACCTTGGCGTCGAACAGGCGAAAGTCGTTGGTGCCGAAGCCTTCTTCCGCAAACCACAGATTGAACTTCTCCGTGCTGAGGAACGAAGCGAAGGTGTCGGTGCTCGGGCCGAAGCTGAAGGTTTGCGAGGTCAGTACGTCACCCACTTTGCTCAGCGCCGGCAGCGAGGTCGATGCGCCCGGGCGCGCGCGCCAGGATTCGAAGCTGCCGTTGGTCTGGGTGAAGTTGAGCGTGACTTCGAAATGGTCGATCGAGGTGTAGTCGAAGGTGCTGAAGTCGAAGACGTCGTTGAAGCGGCTGGTGGAGTTGTCCTTGACGGTGACGTAGTCGGCGGACAGCGGGTCGTTGCCGCCCGGGTCTAGCTTGCCGGAGGCGGAGCCGTAGTCGTGGAAGATCTCGCCGATGAGTACGGGGGTGGCGCCCGCGCCGGTCGAGAGGCCGGTCAGGGCGGCGGTGAGTGCGAAGAGTGCAAAAATCTTTTTCATGCTGTGTATCCGGGGAATAGCTCGCGCTGCTGCAGCGCAATGAAACGAGTCTACCCGCGCGAAAATCGCTGTCAGCCACTGATCTACGCAGAATGCGTATTTGTGCGCACTCGCCGGGCAAAAATTGCCCAATGCGTGACTTTCTTGATCTGTGTGAAAACTGCCGGCCGCGTCATGGCGCAGGCTGCGGCCTTTGCCGATTACGGCTTGGACACAGGAGTTTTCGAATGGCTGATCACGCCAAGGGGCACGACCACACTGCGAATCCGGCACCACTGGGTTTGCTGGGTTTCGGCATGACGACGGTGTTGTTGAATCTTCACAATGCGGGACTCGTCGAGCTCGGTACGACGGTGCTGGCGATGGGCATCTTCTACGGCGGCATCTGCCAGGTGCTGGCCGGGCTGATGGAATGGAAGAAGGGCAATACCTTCGGCACGGTGGCGTTCACGTCCTATGGTTTCTTCTGGCTGTCGCTGGTCGCGATCGTCGTGCTGCCGAAGACCGGCCTCACCGAAGCCAGCTCGGCCACGGGCATGGCTGCGTATCTCGCCATGTGGGGCGTAATGACTTTCGTGCTGTTCATCGGCAGCCTGAAGCTGAATCGCGCGACACAGTTCGTGTTTGCATCACTGACGGTGTTGTTTGCCCTGCTGGCCATTGGCGATGCGTCGGGCAGCGCTGCGCTGAAGACGCTGGCGGGTTGGGAAGGCATGCTGTGCGGCGCTTCGGCGATCTACGTTGCAGCGGCACAAGTGCTCAACGAGATCTACGCTCGTAATGTGTTGCCGCTCGGCGAACGCGCGCGGCCCGTCATTGCCGGCATGTTTGCGAAGGCAGCCTGAGAGCCGCGCACGCAACACAGGTAATCAGATATTGGAGGAGCGGGACATGACAGACACGAGTGAAGGCCTGCACCGCTCCCTGAAGAACCGCCACATCCAGCTGATTGCGCTGGGTGGCGCAATCGGTACCGGCCTGTTCCTCGGTGGCGCGCAGAGCATCCAGCTGGCCGGCCCTGCCGTGCTGCTGGCGTATGGTGTGGCGGGTTTCATTGCTTTCCTGATCATGCGCCAGCTCGGCGAGATGGCGGTGGATGAGCCGGTATCGGGCTCCTTCAGCCATTTCGCATACAAGTTCTGGGGCGACTTCCCCGGCTTCCTGTCGGGCTGGAACTACTGGGTGCTGTACGTGCTGGTCGGCATGGCCGAGCTGACGGCTGTCGGCGTGTACGTGCAGTATTGGTGGCCCGACGTGCCACAGTGGGCTTCGGCGCTGGCTTTCTTCGTGTTGATCAATGCAATCAACCTCGCCAACGTGAAAGCCTATGGAGAAATGGAGTTCTGGTTCTCGCTGATCAAGGTGATCGCCATCATCGGCATGATCGTGTTCGGCAGCTACCTGCTGTTCAGCGGCAACGGCGGCCCGCAGGCGAGCGTGTCCAACCTGTGGGCACACAAGGGCTTCATGCCGAATGGATGGACAGGGCTGATCATGTCGCTGGCCATGGTGATGTTCTCCTTCGGTGGGCTGGAGCTGATCGGCATCACGGCGGCAGAGGCGAGTGACCCACAGCGTACGATTCCACGCGCCGTGAATCAGGTGATCTACCGCATCCTGATTTTCTACATCGGCGCACTGGCGGTGCTGCTGTGCCTGTATCCGTGGGATCAGGTCGCGCAAGGCGGCAGCCCTTTCGTGCTGATCTTCCAGCATCTCGGTCAGGCGCCTGTCGCGCACGTCCTCAACGTGGTGGTGTTGAGCGCAGCCCTGTCGGTCTACAACAGCGGCGTGTATTGCAATAGCCGCATGCTCTACGGCCTCGCCGAGCAGGGCAATGCGCC
Organism: Uliginosibacterium silvisoli; assembly: GCF_036017035.1. Taxonomy (NCBI): domain Bacteria; kingdom Pseudomonadati; phylum Pseudomonadota; class Betaproteobacteria; order Rhodocyclales; family Zoogloeaceae; genus Uliginosibacterium; species Uliginosibacterium silvisoli. The sequence goes on from NZ_JAYXHS010000001.1 coordinate 679,965, forward strand.
GCGTGCACTGCATGCGCTCAATTCGCGTGGCGTACCGGTCGCGGCACTTGCCGTGTCGGCTGCGGCGACGCTGGTGTGCGTGCTGCTCAACTACCTGCTGCCGGGCGAAGCGCTTGGCTTGCTGATGGCCCTCGTAGTCGCAGCGCTGGTGATCAACTGGGCGTTGATCAGCCTCTCGCATTTGCGTTTCCGCGCTGCCCGAAAACAGGCTGGCGTGCAGACGGCATTCCCGTCTCCGTGGTTTCCGCTGAGCAACTATCTGTGCCTGGCATTCCTCGCTGCGATCCTGGTCGTGATGCTGATGACGCCAGGCATCCGCATTTCGGTGCTGATCATTCCCGCCTGGCTGCTCCTGCTGCGTGCGGGCTACGCGATGAAGAAGAAGGCCTAGAGAACCAGCGGCCGATCCGGCAACTCGTTGGCGTCGTCCGGCGCCGCGGGAAAATGCTGGCGCAGTTGCTGGCTGATGGTGTCGATCGCGTGCAGCAGGCCTTGCTCGTATTCACCTTGCCTGAAGCGCGCCATGGTATCGGCGACGACGCCTTGCCACACAGCTTCACCCACCTTCGCATGGATGCCACGGTCGGCGACGATTTCAAGTTGATGCGTGGCCATGAGGATGTAGATCAGCACGCCGGAATTGTCGGCCGTGTCCCACACGCCAAGCTGTGCGAAGAGGTCGATCGCACGGGCGCGTGACAGCGAAGGTGCTTCGACACCTTGCGAGCCAGCACGCAGCGCATCCCAACCAAGGCCACCTTCAATCACCACGCGCAGCTCGCCGCCATGGCCACGCTCGGCTGCCGTGACGGCCTGCTCCACGCGCTGCAGGCTGGCTGCAGGGAAGGCCTTGCGCATCTGCCGGTCAGCCGACCAGAGATGACTGCCAAGGCGCGCGAGAATATGTCGTTCGGGTTTGTGCATGATCACCAGTTCCCTGACGCGCCACCGCCGCCGAAGCCGCCACCACCGCCCCCGCCGAATCCACCTCCGCCGCCACCAAAACCTCCACCACCGCCCCGTCCGCCACGCAGGATGGAGTCGAGGATCATGCCGGTCGCGACGCCGCCGATGCCGTTGCCGCGCGAGTAATAACCGCGACGACCGCTGCGCCGGAACACCAGCAGGAAGATGATGACGAAGATGATCAAGGGCAGCACGCCGAACGTGAAGGGCTGTCCGGCTGCTGCGTTGCGCTGGCCGGGTGGCGGCGGCAAGGCCTCGCTACCGATGCGCGCGGCGATGCGTTCGACGCCGGCTGCGATGCCTGCATACATGGCGCCGCGCTGGAAGTCCGGCGCGATGCTTTCGCGGATGATGCGGCTGGCAATCGCGTCGGGGATGGCGCCTTCCAGCCCGCGGCCAACCTCGATGCGCATCTTGCGGTCTTTCACCGCCACGATCAGCAGCACGCCGTCATCGACATTCTTGCGCCCGGCCTTCCACGCATCAGCGACACGGATGCCATAGGCGGCGATGTCCTCCGGCTGTGTCGTGGGCAGGGTCAGCACCGCCACCTGGCTGCCGCTCTGCTGCTCGATGCTGGCGAGCCGCGCTTCCAGTTGCGCACGCTCCGGCGCCTGCAACACATTCGCCAGATCGGTGACGCGTGCCTGATACGGCGGCACCGCCACAAGACCAGCCTGCGCGAAAACACCCGCGCTGAAACCACTGCCCGCAACGATGCAGGCAATGATCGCAACGAAGCGCACGGCGCGGCGTGCCAGCACCTTGAACATCCTTATTTGCTACCGCCGCCGAAATCAACCTTGGGCGCGTCGGAGATGGCCTTCTCGTCTTCGACGGTGAAGCTCGGTTTTACCTTGTAGCCGAAGATCATCGCCATGATGTTGGCCGGGAAGCTGCGCACGTTGACGTTGTAGGTCTGTACCGCGGCAATGAAGCGATTACGCGCCACGGTGACGCGATTCTCGGTGCCCTCGAGTTGCGCCTGCAGGTCACGGAAGCCCGCATCCGCCTTCAGGTTGGGATAGTTCTCGGTCACCACCATCAGGCGCGACAAGGCACTCGACAACTCGCCCTGCGCCTTGCCGAAATTCGCCACCGCCTGAGGATCATTCAGTGCCTCCGGCGTGAGGTTCATGCTGCCGACCTTGGCGCGCGCTTCGGTGACACGCACCAGCACATCCTTCTCGTGTTCGGCATAGCCCTTCACCACGCCGACCAGGTTCGGCACGAGATCCGCTCGGCGTTTGTACTGGTTGAGCACTTCCGCCCAGGCGGCTTTTACCGCCTCGTCATCGCTCTGGATCTGGTTGTAGCCGCAGCCCGAGAGCAATGCGGTGATCAGGAAAAGGATCGCGACCTGCGAGAAGCGTGATGCATGACGAATGAAAATCGAAGGGGATGCGACGTGCGTGCTGGCAGACATGAAAAAGCTCCTCGCGAGACGAAGGGGTAGACGCGGAAACTACGCCCTTTCGTCCTGAGCGTCTATCCGGCCTCGGTGACGCAACGCAAGACGCATGCCGCGCTTGCCCGCCATCGCACATGCATGGTCAGCCATGGATTCGCCGACATGGGGATCGGTTATGCTCGCAGGCGAGATGGTTTGAATGGTCGCGTCACAGGAGCTTCAGCACATGCAGATCAAGAGAAGTATCGAACGAATTCCCGGCGGCATCATGATCGTGCCGCTGTTCCTTGGCGCGTTGTTGCATACGCTCGCGCCGGACGCAGGTGCGTACTTTGGCTCCTTCACAAACGGCTTGATCACGGGCGTGCTGCCGATTCTGGCTGTCTGGTTTTTCTGCATGGGCGCGAGCATCAGTATCCAGGCGACGCCAACGGTGCTGCGCAAGAGCGGTGTGCTGGTGCTGACGAAGATTGCTACGGCAGCCATCGTCGGCGTCATCGCATCGAAGTTCATCGGCCCTGAGGGGGTCACGGGCGGCTTTCTCGCCGGCCTGTCGGTGCTGGCCATCATCGCCAGCATGAACGACACCAATGGCGGGCTCTACATGGCGCTGATGCAGCAGTACGGCACCAAGGAGGAAGCGGCCGCTTTCTGTCTCATGAGCCTAGAGTCGGGGCCCTTCATGACAATGGTGACATTGGGCGTGGCGGGGCTGGCTGTGTTTCCGTGGCAGACGATGGTGGGAGCACTGCTGCCCTTTCTCGCCGGCTTTGCGCTGGGCAATCTCGATCCTGATTTCCGCAAGCTGTTCTCGGCCGCCGTGCCGGCGATGGTGCCGTTCTTTGCATTTGCACTCGGCAATACGATCGACTTCAAGGTGATCGCACATACCGGCCTGCAAGGCATCCTGCTCGGGCTGTTCGTGATCGTCGTGACCGGCACGGTGCTGGTTCTCGCCGATATCTTCCTCGCCAAGGGCAACGGCACGGCAGGCATTGCTGCGGCATCGACTGCTGGTGCTGCCGTGACCGTGCCGAAGGTCGTGTCGTCGCTGGAGCCGCAGTTCGCGCCGATTGCCCCTGCCGCAACCGCGCTCATCGCAACCTCGGTCGTCGTCACCGCCATCATCACGCCGATGCTGACCTCATGGTGGGCTCACAAGTTCGGCATCCTGTCGCCGGCCTACCGCGCTGCACACCCGCAGGGCGACATGCCGCCGCAGTAAGCCCCGACACCGCGCCGCGGGTGTGCACTCAAGCAAAAGGGCCGCACATGCGGCCCTCTTCATGTCTGTTGCAGTGAGCGAACGCTTCCGCGTCAGCCCTTCACGAACAAGGTCACCAGCGGCTCGCCAGCGACTTCGCGGCTCCAGTGGCCGTGATGTTCCGGATTGAAGGTCTCGCCTTCAGGCAGGGTGTCGGCGGAATAGAAATGCTCGCCGGCGTTGAAGCGGCGCGTGCTGCCGTCGGCCAGGCCGATCTCCATCGCTCCGCTGAGGATGAAGACCCATTGCGGTTTGCCGGTGCAGTGCATCTGGCTGCGGAAGCCAGCCGGGCTTTCGCGCAACACCACGCCGCTGGCAGCCAGCTGCGCGGACAGACGCGAGTTCGGATTGCCTTCGGTCAGTGCGATTTCTTCTTCGCGGAATTTCGCGCGGCCATCGACATCGGTGAACAGGATGACTTGCTTGAAGGTCGGCGTTGCGGAATCTGTCATGTACTGTCTCCACTGAAAGTAATCGGGGAGGCAAAGGGTACTCCAAGTCCGGCGGCGCTGCTTTGCGCCCGCCCGGCGACCGTCCCGGTCTTGTCAACTTCTGCAAGCGCCCCCTCGCAACAATTGACCCGCATCCTGCTCGCCCGTACCCTGCTCGACCCGCGTCCTTTCGCGGCCCTTACTTGTTCAACGCTTCTCTCCCTGCATTCATGAGTCTCTCCGCCTGCGGCATCGATTTCGGCACCTCCAACTCCACGGCTGCCATCTGCAATCACTCGGGCGCACACCTGCTGGCCCTCGAAGACGGCAAGACCACCCTGCCCTCGGCCGTGTTCTTCAACCTCGACGAGGAGTCGCTGGCCTTTGGCCGTGCTGCGCTGGCCGAGTACCTCGAGGGCTATGAAGGCCGCCTGATGCGCTCGCTGAAGAGCCTGCTCGGCAGCGGCCTGATGGATGCCGGCACGGAAGTCGGCGGGCGTCACCTGTCGTTCCGCAACCTCATTGGCGGCTTCATCGGCGAGATCAAGGCACGTGCGCAGAAGGAAGCAGGACGCACGTTCGACGCGGTCGTCGTCGGCCGCCCGGTGCGCTTCGTCGATGACGACGATGCCGCAGACAAGCTGGCGCAGGACACGCTGGCAGAGATCGTCAGCGGTCTCGGTTTCCGTGAGGTGAGCTTCCAGTTCGAGCCCATCGCCGCAGCCCACGCCTACGAACAGGGCGTCACGCGTGAAGAGCTGGTGCTGATCGTGGACATCGGTGGCGGTACCTCCGACTTCTCGCTGGTGCGCCTCTCGCCGGAGCGCCGCGGCACGGTCGATCGCAGCGCCGACCTGCTCGGCAACAGCGGCGTGCACATCGGCGGCACGGATCTGGACAAGCAGCTCTCGCTCTCCGGCGTCATGCCTGAGCTGGGCATGGGCAGCCTGCTCAAGAACGGCGCCTCGTTTCCCAACGGCTCCTTCTTCCAGCTTGCCACCTGGCACACCATCAACCAGGTCTACACACGCAAGGCCTGGCGCAGCTTTCAGGATGTGGCGCCGGGCGTGGCCGACACGCGCCGCTTCGACCGCCTGCTCAACCTCGTGCAGAAGCAGGCCGGCCACCGGCTGGCCATGCGCGTCGAGGCAGCGAAAATCGAGCTGTCATCGCTCGCCATCTGCACCCTGCCGCTCGACGAGGCGGAAGAGGGTTTGCGCATCGCCCTCAGCCAGCAGGATTTCGAACAGGCCATTGCGACCGAGATCACCCGCGTCTGCGACTCTGCCGCGCAATGCCTGCAACAGGCAGGCGTCGCCGCGACGGCCATCGACACCCTGTTCTTCACCGGCGGCTCATCCGCCGTGCCAGCCCTGCGCGCCGCACTGGCGCAACGCTTCCCGGCTGCACGTGCCGTCGAAGGCGATCTGTATGGCAGCGTGGGCTGCGGCCTGGCGGTGGTGGCGCAACAACGCTACGGCTGATCAGCCTGGCCGCTGGCCGGCCACTATCAAGTCCGCCTGCGGCGGCGCCGTAATACCGGAGACCTCGTCCCATGACAAATAAACCGGGAGTCTCCTGCATGTCTGCCGCCCTCGACAAACTCTTCGCCAACCTGCCCCGCCTGCCCAGCATCCCGAAGGTCGTGCAGGACCTGATCGCCTCGCTGTGCAAGGAAGACGTGGATATCAGCGATCTGGTGGCGCAGGTCAAGCAGGACCAGTCGCTGTCGGCCCGCGTGCTGGCGATGGCGAACTCGAGCCAGTACGGGGTCAGCAAGAAAATCGGCGCGATCGACCAGGCGGTAACGCTGATCGGTCTCTCGGCCCTGCGCTCACTGGTCATCGCCTCCGGCATGTCGCGTGCCTTCAGCAAGGTAGAAGGCGTGGACATGCGAGCCTTCTGGAAACACGGCCTGGTCACGGCCGGCGTGGCGCGCGTGATCGGCAAGGGCAAGGGCGTCAATGCCGAATTCGCCTACACCGCCGGCCTGATGTACCAGATCGGCGAGTTGATCATCCACCTCGCCTACCCGGCCGCCTCCAAACAGTTGCTGCGCGACAACGGCCCCAAGGGCGTGGAGTTGCTGAAGGTCGAACGCTCGCTGACCGAGACCGACCACTGCGAAGTCGGTCAGGAAATGGCCGTGCGCTGGAACTTCCCGGTCGAGATCCGCAACGCCCTGCGCTGGTATGCACAGCCGCTGGAGGCGGAGGCCGAGCCGATGGCCGCGGTGGTGCACATTTCCGCACAGATCGCCGAGGGACTGGAAAAAGGGCTGGGTGCCGAGGAGATCAGCGTGGGCCTGGACACGCGTGTGCTGGCGCGCCTGTCGATGGAGCGCCCGGACACCGTGTGGCGCATCGAGTCCTGCATGGATCTGCCGGCAGCTTCCGAACAGCTTCTTTGAGCTGCGCTTTTCCGAGCTGCGCTCCGGCCTTCGCCGGCATGCCGGGCGTTTTTCCCGACTTACCGGCTGAACAGGCGCTCAGCTCATCGACAGATAGTTACCGTCGGTCGACAGGGCTTCCGTGCGATGCCGCGGTACTTCGAAGCCGTTGGCCGGATCATTGACGGCTTCGATGCTCACAACCGGCACGAATGAGGTCAGCCCGCCAAAGATCGTGGCGAAAGGCACGTCGGCCGCATCGCGCCCGGTACCGAAGCGCACGAAGCCCATCGGAATGGCCACACCTGAAGCGTCGAAGAGATACCAGCGGTTGCTCAGGAAAACTTCGACGTAGGCGTGGAAGTCGGTCGGCCCCAGTGCGGGATCGGCGCCATAGTCGATGCCCGTCGCGAACCTTGCGGGGATGCTCATCGCGCGGCACAACGCAATCATCAGGTGCGAGAAGTCGCGGCACACGCCGGCGCTGCTGCTGAGGCTGTCCACCGCCGAAGTGTTCGGGTTGGAGGCGCCGGAGGTGAAACCGATACGCGCCTGCACCCAGCGCTGGATGGCCAGCACCCGGTCATAGCCCGGCGGCAGCTTGCCGAACTCGCGCATGGCCAGCACGTTGAGCTTGTCAGACTCGCAATAGCGGCTGGGGTAGAGGTAGGGCAAAACCTCGGGGGGCAGCTGCGGAATCGGCATCTCCTGCAACTTTTCCGGCGCAACCGCGTGGTGCAGGATATCGACGGTGGCGTCGTAGCGGACGGTAAGCGGGCCGGCATTGGCGCGCAGGCGGATGAAGCGGTTACCGTGCGCGACGTCCGTATGCATGGCGGTCGGCAGCTGCGCAACGCCGGGCTGGTTGATCACCAGATGCTCGTCGACAATCGTCTGGCAGCGCGTGCGCGCGGCCTGGATGTTGAAAATGAAATCACACGGCCACTCGGTTATCTCGTAACCGAGTTGCACGGAAAAACGTAACCTGACCACGAAACACCTCTCTCGCTCCGTCGTTGGAGCACAGTCAGGACAATGTGCGGCGCGCTGTCCATTACGGGCGCCGCAGTGGCATCGGATTGCCTGGATTGGTCTGGATTCTTGTAGCGCCACACCCTCTCGCGGATGGGCGCAGTTTACCCGTTTGCCCAGGGGCATTGCGCTGCGTGGCAGACGGTCCGGCTCATTCTTGCAAGAACCGGTCCCGGCCATGCGTCAGGGGCGTCAGGCCCTCAGCGCAGCCCTTCGGCGCTGTACAACACCGTTTTGTCCGCCACGAAATTGACCGAGGCATAGCGCGTATCGGTGCCCCAGCGGCAAGTGCGCACCAGCATGGCGTCACTGCAGGTATCGGGCTTGCCGAGAATGCCCGTGACTTCGGTGTACGACATGCCGACACGCAGGCGGTCGTAGTTCTCGACGCTGAGCCTGCTGCAAGCCGCCAGTGCAAACACCGGCAAAAGCGCCAGCAGGCCATTCCTGAGAATCGCCAATGACAGGCGTGGGAACATGCTTTTCTCCATGTGAATTTATTTCAAGCTGCCACAGATACTGTGATTGCCGCCAATTATGCGTTCCGTCTATGGCGAAATGCCCGAAAACCTGCGCCACAGCTAAAGATTCCGGAAATGGCTGCCGATGACGCATATGGGTGCGCTCCCGGCAAGCGGATCGCACCACCGGCCCGGGGACGCTCATTTGCGCAAAGAATTACAAGACTTCCTGATCCTTGCACTGCCAGCCCTTCTAGCGGGGCTGCTCGCCATGGCATTCCATTTGCCGCCATGGCTGGGCATCCCGCTCACGGCGCTGTGCGGCTTCGTGCCGCCCATGTTACGCCTGCGCCAGACCGAGCGAGCCCTGGTCGAGCAAGCGGTGAACCATGTCGAATTCACGCGCCAGGTCGTCGATGTCATCCCGCACCCGGTCTATGTGAAGGACGCCGACAGCCGCTACATCATCGTCAATCGCGCCTTCTGCGAAGAGCGCAACCTGCCGCTGGAGCAGATTGTCGGGCTCACCACGCAGGAGATCACGCGCAACAAGGCCGACAGCCAGGTCTCACGCAAGGAAGACCAGGCCGTACTGGCCGGCCAGGTGATCCGCAAGGAGCAGCACGACATCCACCCGACACACCGTACCGAGCGCCACCGCCTGATCATGAAGGGCGCCTGTCGCACGGCCAATGGCGCGATGGTCATCGTCGGCGCCAACTTCGACCTGTCGCACTGGTGGGTCAATGAACAGGATCTGCAGCAGGAGCTGCAGCAGCAACGCACGCACTACCAGGACACCCTGGACTTCGTGCAACGTGTGCTCGATCTGATTCCGCACCCGGTCTACGTCAAGGACCAGAACAGTCGCTACGTGATCGCCAACAGCGCCATGGCCGCCGAAAGCGGCCTGAGCGCGGAAGAGCTGATCGGCAGCACTGGCGACGTGCAGGGCCATATCCGCGCGGAAGACGAAGCCGTGCTGGCGGGCAAGGAGCTGATGACCGAAGTGCAGGACGTCGATGCACGCGGGCTGGATCGCTTCCGCATCGTCAGCAAGGGAGTCTGCCTCAACGCCTATGGCGAGCCGGTGATCGTCGGCGCGCACGTCGACCTGACCGAGCTGCGCTACGTCGAGCGCAACCTGCAGGAGTCGCTGAAAAACGAGGTGGCCTTGCGCGAACGCACCGAGGCTTTCATCCAGCGCCTCATCGACGTGATTCCCGACCCGGTGTTCATCAAGAAAGCCGGCGGCGTCTACGTCATGATCAACGAAGCCTTCGCCAGCTACCGCAACGTCGACAAGCTCAACTTCAAGGGATTCAAACGTCATGAGCCGTCGACCGACCCGGCCCTGCGCGCCGCCTCGATGAGCGAAGACGAACAGGTGCTGGCGGGCATGGACAGCGACAAGGAAGACCACGTCATCCGCCAGGCCACGGGTGAGGAGATTTTCCGCGTCATCAGCAAGCGCCGCTCGGTGTTCGTCGACGGCGACCCGGTGATCGTCGGCATCGAACATCACATCACGCGCTGGAAGCTCGCCGAACGCGAACTGAAAGCCGTCCTCGAGCGCGAGATGGCGCAGCGCCTGCGCACCGAACGCTTCGTGCAGGACTTGATCGACGTGATCCCCGACCCGGTCTACGTGAAGAGCGCCGACGGTCAGTACCTCATCGTCAACGATGCCTTCGCACGCGTGCGCCGCAAGCCACGCGAAGAACTGATCGGCCTTGTATCGCCGAGCACGGTGTCGCGCGATGAAGACCAACAGGTCATCGCCGGTGGTGAAGTCCTCAAGGAAGAGCACCGCCACCGCAGCACTGGCGAAGAGATCTTCCGCGTCGTCTGCAAACGCCGTTGTGTCAGCGTGGATGGCTCGCCGGTAGTCGTCGGCATCGATCACTACATTACCGAATGGCGCCTTGCCGAGCGCGAGCTCAAGCGCCTCGCCGAAGAAGATGTGCTGACCGGCATCGCCAATCGCCGCCACTTCACGACGGAGGCCAACCGCTCGCTGGAGAAGGCGCACCGGCATGGCGAAGTCATGTCGCTGCTGCTCTTCGACCTCGATCACTTCAAGCTCATCAACGACAAGTACGGCCACAACATCGGCGACGAAGTGCTGCGCGAGATGGCGCGGCGCATGCAGGAGTGTTTCCGTAAGTCAGACCTGCCGGGACGCTGGGGTGGCGAGGAGTTCATTGCGCTCCTGCCGCACACGCCCGTGTTCGCCGCACGCGACGTTGCCGAACGTTTGCGCAAAGCACTGGCCGACATACCGATCAGCACCAGCAGCGGTGACATAAAGGTCACGCTGAGTGGCGGCGGCGCCCAGATGCTCGCGGATGACACGCTGGAATCACTGGTCGCACGCGCCGATGCAGCCCTTTATCGTGCCAAGCATGGCGGCCGCAATCGCGTGGAGACCAGCGACGCAACCGGCGCGGTCGCCACAGAACCAGACAGGCATGAGACACCGGAGGCCAGCACCGCGCTGGCCGCCCATCGCTCGTAGCAGCACTGCAGCAAAACAGAAGAAGCAGGCAGCAGACGGCCCGGTCAGGGCCGCGCAGCACAAGCAGGGGCACTACACATCATGCATGTGGCAGATCCGTTGCCGCGCCCGACGTGCGGCTTCTAAAGTATGTCGCCCCCTTTCCGTTGACTGGAACAGCCACACAATGAGCCGGGGGGCTTGTGCGCAAAGAACAACGAGACTGTCTGGTACTCGCCTTGCCGGCGCTGCTGGTAGCCACCCTTGGCATAGGGCTCGGCGCATCCACCTCGGCGCCCTGGCTGCTGCTCACGGCGCTGAGCGCCTTCATGCCACCAGCGCTGATCCTGCGATGCAAACGCCAGGCCCTGCGGCGCGACGCGAACGCGCACCTGGTGTTTACCGACGCGCTGATCAACGTCATCCCCCACCCCATCCACGTCAAGGACGCAGACAGTCGTTATCTCATCGCCAATCGTGCCTTCTGCGACGAGCGCGGCTTGCCGCATGCCGAGATCATCGGTCGCAGCACGCAGGAGATTGCTGCCGGGGCGCCGCACAGCGAGGTATCGCGCGCAGATGACCTGGCCACGCTGGCAGGTGAGCGCATCAGCCGCGAGCAGCACGACACGCATCCACGCCATGGCGGTGAACGCCATCGCCAGATCGTGCAGGGCGCATGCCGCGGGATGCCCGAACGAGGACAGGAACGTACCGTCATCGTCGGCCTCGACTTCGACATCTCGCGCTGGTCGATTGCCCGCGAAGACTTGCAGATCTCGTTGCAGCAGCAGCGCTTGCGCCACGAAAGCACGCAAGCTTTCGTGCAGCGCGTGCTCGATCTGATTCCACACCCGGTCTACGTGCAGGACGCTGAAGGCAGGCACGTCATCGTCAATCGCGCCATGACGGCAGAGGGTGAGCTGCCCGCCAACAGCGCCCATGAAGACACGGAAGACGCATTCGTACTCGCCGGCAGCACCGTGCTGCGCGAAGCGCATGAACACGATCACGCCGGGCAGCGCCAGGTCCGCATCATCAGCAAGGGCAGTTGCACCGACGCCGTGGGCCAGCGGGTGATTGTCGGCACGCGCGTAGACGTGAGCGCCTTGCGTGCAGTCGAGCGCCACCTGCAGGAGTCGCTGGCCAGCGAAGTGGCCTTGCGCGAACGCACCGAGGCCTTCATCCAGCGCCTCATCGACGTGATTCCCGACCCGGTGTTCATCAAGAAAGCCGGCGGCGTCTACGCCATGATCAATGACGCCTTCGCCAAATACCGCAACGTCGACAAGCAGACCTTCAAGGGTTTTGACACCAGCGTTGCGCCGCGTGACCCCAACCAGCAACAGAGCACGCTCAGCGAAGACGAGCAGGTACTGGCGGGGACGGATATCGACAAGGAGGACCACACCGTTCGCCAGGCAACGGGCGAGGAGGTGTTCCGCAAGATCAGCAAGCGCCGCAGCGTGTTCGTCGATGGCGACCCGGTGATCGTCGGCGTCGAGCACCACATCACGCGCTGGAAGATCGCCGAGCGCGAGCTGAAAGCCGTCCTCGAACGCGAGATGGCGCAACGCCTGCGCACCGAACGCTTCGTGCAGGATCTCATCGACGTGATCCCCGACCCGGTCTACGTCAGAAGCGCCAGCGGCAACATCATCATCGTCAATGACGCCTACGTGGCACGCAGCAGCAACTCGCGCGAAGCATTGATCGGCCGCCTGCCCTCCAGCGAACTGTCACGCGATGAAGACCAGCAGATCATCGCCGGCGCTGAAGTACTCAAGGAGGAACACAAGACAAAGCCTTCCACCGGGGAAGAGATCTTCCGCATTGTCTGCAAGCGCCGCTGCGTCAATGTCGATGGCTCGCCAGTGATCGTCGGCATCCACCACTACATCACCGAGTGGCGCCTTGCCGAGCGCGAGCTCAAGCGCTTCGCCGAGGAAGACATGCTGACCGGCATCGCCAATCGCCGCCACTTCACCGTGGAGGCGCGACGTGCGCTGGAACTGGCCGCGCGGCATGGCGAGGATCTGTCGGTGCTGATGTTCGACCTGGACTATTTCAAGCACATCAATGACCACTACGGCCACAACGTCGGTGACGAGGTACTGCGCGAAATGGCGCGGCGCATGCAGACCTGCTTCCGGACATTCGACTTGCCCGGCCGCTGGGGCGGCGAAGAGTTCATTGCCTTGCTGCCACGCACCTCGGCGCTGGCCGCCCGGCAGCTCGCCGAACGCCTGCGCACATACCTGGCTGACGCGCCGGTCATTACAGCCTGTGGCGAGTTGCATGTCAGCCTGAGCGGCGGCGGCGCACAGTTCCGCGCTGGCGACAGCCTCGAATCCCTCATCGCCCGCGCCGACGCCGCCCTGTACCGCGCCAAGCACGGCGGTCGCAACCGGGTCGAGATCGACCTGGCGGAACAAGACAGCGCAAGCCCCGCGCTGGCGGTCGCGGCGAGCGGCTAGGCACTCGCCTTCAGGCTGCGACAACCGGCGCGACGACGAAGGGCTTGCCCGGCGCGGCGATACTGTCGGCCTCATGCCTGACTCCACCGCCCGGCGCCTGCCTGCCGTCACCCCCCTGCCGCTCGCTTTCTTGTTGGCGCTCATGCTTTCAGCATGCGCCGGCACGCCCGAAGTCGTCAGCACACCCGCTCCCGTGCAAGCGCCCAAGGCTGCGCGCACGACCGCACCCAAGGCAGCGTCCGGTTCATCCACCTCCGCACCCGTCGCAGCGCCGCGCCCGCCACTACCCAGCGTCTACGGCGTGCCCGATGCGCAGCTGGCAATGCAGCGCCTGCTGCCTGCGCGCGTGGCCGATGGCGCAGGCTGGGCTGCGGACGTCACCAATGCCATGGGCGTGCTGCATGTCCCGATGACGCCGGAGAACCTGTGTGCCACGCTCGCCGTCATCGAGCAGGAGTCGAGCTTTCAGGCCGACCCGGAAGTGCCGAACCTGTCGCGCATCGTGATGACGGAAATCGAAGCACGTCGCACGCGCTACAGCGTGCCGCAGTTCGTCGTCGACAAGGGTCTGGCGCGCAAGAGCCGCGATGGCCGCAGCTATGCGAACCGGATCAACGGGCTGCGCACCGAGTCGGACGTGAGCCGTCTGTACGAAGATATGTTTTCCGAGCTGCCCGATCTGGCAGCAGCCTACCAGCCACACAACCCGATCAACACGGCCGGCGCGATGCAGGTAAACGTCGCGTTTGCCGAGGAGCATGCGCGCAGCAAGCCCTACCCCTACGGACGCAATCTCAATATTCGTCGCGAGAGCTTCACGCGTCGCGGCGGCCTGTACTTCGGCGTCGCCATGCTGCTCGATTACGCGGCGCCTTATCCCGCACCGCTGTATCGCTTCGCCGACTACAACTCGGGACGCTTCTCGAGCCGCAACGCCGCCTTCCAGAACGCCCTGTCGCGCGTCAACGGCTCGGCGCTGGTGGCCGATGGCGACCTGCTCATCTATCAGGATGGCGTAGCGACCGCCACGCCCAGCCTGACCCAGCGCGCACTCGAGCGCCAGCGCAATCGCCTGGGCATGTCGGTGGCCGACATACGCCGCGACCTGTTGCTGGAGAAGACCGAGCGTTTCACCACAACGCCGTTGTGGCTCAAGCTGTTTGCCCTGGCGGATGCCACTGCCGGCACGCCACAGGCCCGCTTTGCCATGCCACAGATCGCGGTGCACAGCCCCAAGTTCAACCGTACCATCACGACCAGCGGTTATGCGCTGCAAGTCGATGGGCGCTTTGCCAATTGCATGACACGGCAGGTAGCCGGGCGTCCCTGAGCGAGCTGCACGCGCGCAGGCAGCTCGGCTAAACTTGCCGACCGTCAATTCCATCGCACAGCCATGCCCTCAGGCCCCGAGTCGCAGCACACGCAATCTCCCCTGCGCGCACGCCTGCGCTCACTGATTCCGCTGGCGCTAGGTGGCGATGCCGAAGAGCGCATCCGCTCCTGCGTCGGTGCACTGCTGGGCATCCTCATCACCGGCCTGATCAGTCACAAGGTGCTCGGCGCGCAGGCCAGCCTGTGGCTAATTGCGCCGATGGGCGCCTCGGCCGTGCTGCTGTTCGCCGTGCCCTCCAGCCCGCTGGCCCAGCCCTGGTCCATCATCGGTGGCAACTTCGTCGCCGCCATCGTCGGCGTGGCCTGCTGGCATGCCCTGCAGGATCCGCTGATGGCTGCCAGCGCCGCCATCGGTATCGCCATCGGCCTGATGCTGGTGCTGCGCTGCTTGCACCCGCCCTCAGGCGCCGTGGCACTGACCGCAGTGCTGGGCGGCGCACCGGTGCATGCCCTCGGCATGGGCTTCGTGCTCAACCCGGTGATGCTCAACTCCTTCTGCTTGCTGGCCGTGGCGATTGCCTACAACCGCTTCACGGGCCGCAACTATCCGCATCGCCCATTGGGCATGACGGCCGCGCAGAAGCGCATGCGCGACACACCGCCGGAAGAGCGTCTGGGCTTCACTGTGAGCGACCTCGACAATGTGCTGCGCGAGTACAACCAGGTCATCGACATCGACCGCGACGACCTGCAAGCGCTGTTCATGCAGGCCGAAGTGCAGGCGTACCGCCGCCGCTTTGGCGAGATTACCTGCGGCGACATCATGGCGCGCGAGGTCATCAGCGTGCAGTTCGCCACCACGCTGGAAGAGGCCTGGCGCGAAATGCGCACGCATGGCATCAAGGCGCTGCCGGTGCTCGACCGCGCGCGCCGCGTGGTCGGCATCGTCACGCAGGCGGATTTCATGAAGAGCGCCGACCTGGATTCGCATGAGCAGGTCGGCTCGCGCCTGCGCCACCTGCTCCGTCGCACGCCGGGTACGCACTCCGACAAACCCGAAGTCGTCGGCCAGATCATGAGCAAGCAGCCGCAGACGGCCTCTGTCGATACGCATGTGGCATCGCTCGTGCCGTTGCTCGGCGGTAAGGGCCACAGCCACATTCCCATCGTCGACGGCGAGCGCCGCCTGGTCGGCATCGTCACCCCGCGTGACCTCATCGTGGCGCTCTATCGCGGCAGTCTCGACGCGGCCTGAGCGCACGCGCCGCGCTTGAAGCCAGGCCGCCTCGCCCCAAGATACTGTGGAGCGCAGGAACCGCCCGGATCTACGGCGGTCTGACGCCATGCGTGCCGAACACTTCCAGCGCACGCCTGCATTTGCCTGTATTAGTGAAAGGAAATTCCCCATGTTCAACTGGGTCAAGACCTCGATCCTGATGGCGGCCATCGTGGCGCTGTTCGGTGTCATCGGCGCCATGATCGGCGGCAAGTCCGGCATGCTGCTCGCGCTCCTGCTGGGTGGCGGCATGAACATCTTCTCGTACTGGTTCTCCGACAAGCTGGTGCTGCGCATGTACAACGCCCAGCAGGTCGACGAAAGCTCCTCGCCCTATCTCTACAACATGGTGCGCGAACTGGCCGGCCGCGCGCAGCTGCCGATGCCCAAGGTGTACATCATCAACGAGCAACAGCCGAACGCATTTGCCACCGGCCGTAACCCGCAGAACGCAGCCGTGGCAGCCACGACCGGCATCCTGCAGGTGCTCAGCGAGCGTGAACTGCGTGGCGTGATGGCGCACGAACTGGCGCACGTGAAGCACCGCGACATCCTGACCTCGACGATTGCCGCGACAACGGCAGGTGCCATCTCGGCGCTGGCCAACTTCGCCATGTTCTTCGGTGGGCGCGACAGCAATGGCAACCGCACCAACCCGATCGTCGGCATTGTCGTCGCGCTGCTCGCGCCGATCGCGGCCAGCCTGATCCAGATGGCGATTTCGCGCGCTCGCGAGTTCGAGGCCGACCGCGGCGGTGCCGAGATCTCCGGCGACCCGCGCGCACTGGCTGACGCGCTGGACAAGATTCATCGCTACGCCAGCGGCATTCCGCTGGACACGGCAGAGGCGCACCCGGAGACAGCGCAGATGATGATCATGAACCCGCTATCGGGCCGCGGTCTGGCAGGCCTGTTCTCGACCCACCCCTCGACCGAGGAGCGCATTGCGCGCCTGCATGCGATGGCCCGCGGGATTTGAGAGCCGCAGGGCTGCACGAACACCCAGCCCCGACCATGGCTGGGCACATTCGAAGGACAAAAAAACGGCGACCTGAGGTCGCCGTTTTTCATTGCTACCTGATCAGGCTCAGGCGGCTTGCTTGCGACGTGCCAGACCGAGACCCACCAGGCCCAGGGCCACGATGGCCAGGGTGGAAGGCTCTGGAACGCTGGCCGCTGCTTCATTGATGGTCAGGTTGTCCAGGGCCCAGTGCTGGCCGCTGCCGGTGAGCGTCTGGTTCTGCACGAAATCGTTGCCGGTCAGGATTTCGAATTGATCAATGCCACTCCAGTTCGCTGTGAACAGAACAGGCGAGAGCGAGACAGCCAGAGCCTGAGAGAACAGCTGCACACCGTTGTTCAAACCACGGATGGTCAGGGTCTGCGTGCCCCATGCGCCAGCAATGAGGAAAGAGTTCAGCGTGAAGGTGGACGCACTGTTGCCTACCAGGAAGAAGTCGGAAGGAGACACTCCGTTCGGGTTGAACGCCATACCCGTACTGCCAGTTGCCGCCGCCAGGTTGTCGTAGCCGCTACCTGTAGCGATCGGGGTATTGAGCTGTGTCACACCGTTGTAAGTGAAGAGAGAGCTCAAACCCCCCTCGAATGTAATGACGGTTGCACTCGCAGAAAACGCCGCGACAGACAACACAATTGCCGACAAAAGCTTGGTCAGAAGCCTGTTCATATTGGAAACCCCTTTTGTTATTTATCAGACTGCTTTGTAGATACGCGGCATCACAATTCGATGACCGAACCGGGTCGGGAGCAAAATGCAGACCAAAACTGACCAAGCCATTGATTAAGAAACATCTTTCTCGTCCCGCAGAACGGCCCGCCACACCATCAAGGTCTTGGTTGTCAAAATTACCGACTACGTTGCCGACGCGTCTGGCATGCGCCCCGGCGCAGAAACACTCTACGACCGCCGCGCCAGCCGGCAACCAGCGCACTCGTGCTGCCGCGCAGCAGTTGTAAAATGCCGGCTGATCCGACCTCCCCGTCCTTGTCGCAGCCATGTCCGTTTCACCCCAGCCCAGCATCCTCAACATCTCCACCTACAAGTTCGTCACCATCGACGACTGTGAAGCCTTGCGCGACCGCCTCGAGGCGCATTGCTCGGCGCTCGGGCTGAAGGGCACGATCCTCATCGCCAGCGAGGGCATCAACATGTTCCTCGCCGGCTCGCGCGAGGCCATCGATGCGGCGATGTCATTTCTGCATGCCGATGTACGCTTTGCCGATCTGGTCGCCAAGGAATCGCTGTCGGAGACGGTACCTTTCCGTCACCTCAAGGTGAAGCACAAGAAGGAAATCATCCGCATGGATCGGCCGGCCATCCAGCCGCAGGCGGGCCGTGCGCCCGCCGTGAGTGCGGAGACGCTCAAACGCTGGCTCGACCAGGGGCACGACGATGCAGGACGTCCGGTAGTGACGCTGGATACGCGTAATGCGTTCGAAGCCGATGTCGGTCGTTTCAAGGACTGCATCGATTACCGCATCAACAAGTTCAGCGAGTTTCCACCTGTCGTCGAGGCGCAGGCCGATACGCTGCGCGACAAGACGGTGGTGACTTACTGCACCGGCGGCATCCGCTGTGAAAAAGCGGCCATCGTGATGCGCGAGGCGGGTCTGGAAAACGTGTTCCAGCTTGACGGCGGCATCCTCAAGTATTTCGAGAAAGTGGGCAATGCCCACTGGCAGGGGGATTGTTTCGTGTTCGACGAACGCCGCGGCGTGGACCCGGCGTTGAACCCGTCAAAGGGTGAAGACGCTGCGGACTAGACCGCAGCGGGCTGGGGCCTCTTGTCGAAAGCAGTCTCAAGAACCTCCCATACCACCTCTTCTTCGAACTTGACGTGCGCTTCCATGGCGGAGGACAGAGCGCTGACTTTCTCCGCGGTAGGCGCGCGTGCCAGTTCGGCCAGCATGACGCGCATGGCGTTGTGCTCGTCCAGCGTACGGTCAGCCAGATCATCGCGGCCCAGCGTCCGCAATTTCGGCAAGGCGAAGCGCTCTTCTTCACGAAAATGCGGCTCCATCTCGTTCTCGAAAATCTCGCAGACCTTGGTCACGAAGCTGGGGAGATCGGCCTCGGATTGCGGCATCGCTTCACGCGCTGCGTACGCCAGCAACATTGCCGTGTGATGCTCTTGACTGAGGTGCTTCAAACGCAGGCTCAATTTGTGCATGTCAGTTCCATGATGGAAGTGTTGTAGCTGCACTGTAGGCCGGGCACGCCACGGCCCCATTGATCCAGCTCAAGAAAGCACTGCAACGAGGCGAACGCCTACAATATGCGGAAACCCCGCAGAGACCCACCGGAGCCCCTTTTCCATGAATGCCCCCCAGACGATTTACCTGAAGGACTATGCGCCCCCGACCTGGCTGGTCGATACGGTCGATCTGGATATCGCCATCAACGACGGTTTCGCCCTTGTCAGCGCCCGCCTGGCGATGCGCCGCAATCCAGACGCTGCTGCTGGCGCGCTGCTGCTCGACGGCGAAGACTTGCACCTGGAGAGCATCCGCATTGATGGTCGCCCGCTTGGCGCGGACGAATACGCATACAGCGGCGACAAGCTCACCATCACCAGCGTGCCGGATGACTTTGTGCTCGAAACCGTGGTGCGCATCGAACCGGACAAGAACACCCAGCTGTCGGGCCTCTACCGCTCCAAGGACGGCTACTTCACGCAATGCGAAGCACAGGGCTTCCGCCGCATCACCTTCTACCCGGATCGTCCCGATGTCATGGCGCGCTTCACATGCACGCTGCATGCAGACAAGAGCCGCTTCCCTGTACTGCTGTCGAACGGTAACCCGGTCGCGCAGGGTGACGAAGACGGAGGCCGTCACTGGGCAAAGTGGCAAGATCCCTTTGCCAAGCCCGCCTACCTGTTCGCCTGCGTCGCCGCGAAGCTGGAAGTCGTCGAGGACACCTACGTCACGACCTCCGGCCGCCGCGTGCGCTGCGCGGTGTACGTCGAGCCCGGCAAGCTCGACCAGTGCGCGCATGCGCTGGCCGCACTGAAGCTGTCGATGAAGTGGGACGAGGATGTGTTCGGCCTCGAGATGGATCTTGAGCACTACATGATCGTTGCCGTTGGCGACTTCAACATGGGGGCGATGGAGAACAAGGGCCTCAACATCTTCAATACCAAGTTCGTTCTGGCGCGCCCCGACACGGCAACCGACACGGACTACCAGAACATCGATCGCGTCGTCGCGCACGAGTACTTCCACAACTGGACCGGCAACCGCGTCACCTGCCGCGACTGGTTCCAGCTGTCGCTCAAGGAAGGCCTCACCGTTTTCCGCGACCAGAATTTCGGCATGGACGTGCACTCCGCTGGCGTCACACGTATCCAGGAAGTACGTACCCTGCGCGCCGCGCAGTACCCCGAAGATGCGGGCCCGATGGCGCACCCGATCCGCCCGGCCAGCTACGCCGAGATCAACAATTTCTACACGGCGACGGTCTACGAAAAGGGCGCGGAAGTGATCCGCATGATCCACACCCTGATCGGCAAGGACGCCTTCCGCAAGGGCATGGATCTGTACTTCGCGCGCCACGATGGCCAGGCCGTCACCTGCGAGGACTTCGTCGCGGCGATGCAGGATGCATCCGGCCTCAACCTCGACCAGTTCCAGCGCTGGTACAACCAGGCCGGCACGCCCAAGCTGATCGTGCGCAGCAGCTACGACGCGGCGGGCAAACGCTACACGCTGGACGTGGAACAGCAGTACCCGGCCACGCCGTATGAGGAGCGCATGACCGCCGAAGGCAACGGCATCGCACGCGGCCCCTACTACATGCCGCTGGTGCTCGGCCTGCTCGACGCCAAGGGCAACGAGCTGCCACTGCGCCTTGCTGGTGAAGAGCGCGTGCAGGGCACGCAATGCACACTGTCGATCCGCAAGGACAAGCAGCGCTTCGTCTTCGCCGATGTCGACGCCGAACCGGTGCCCTCGTTGCTGCGCGGCTTCTCCGCGCCGGTGGTGCTCGACTACCCCTACAGCAACGACGAGCTGACGCACCTGATGGCCTTCGACAGCGACGCCGTCAATCGCTGGGAAGCCGCCCAGCGTCTCGCCACCGGCATCCTGCTGAAGGGCATCGCGGCGCCTTCCGTGCCCGCCGACACGTGGATTCCGGAGAGCTATGTCGAAGCCATGCGCCGCCTGCTGGCCTCTGCCTTCACGGCCGACGGCGATCCGGCGCTCGTCGCCGAAGCACTGGTTCTACCGGCCGAGACTTATCTCGCCGAGCAGATGGAAGTCGTCGAACCGGACGCCATCCACCTCGCACGTCTGGCCTTGCGCCAGCACCTCGCCCAGGCCCTGCGTGAGCCCCTGCTCAAGGCCTACCACGACCTGAAAGTGGACCGCCCGTATTCGCCGGACAGCGAGCAGGCCGGCAAGCGCGCACTGCGCAACGTCTGCCTGTCCTACCTCGCCGAGCTGGGCGATGAAGCCTCGCACGCGCTCGTGCTGGCCCACTACGAGCAGGCCGCCAACATGACCGACACCATGGCGGCGCTCGCCGCGCTGGCCAATCTGGACGTGCCGGCACGCCACAGCGTGCTCGATGCTTTCTATGCCAGATGGAAAGGCGAAGCACTGGTCGTCGACAAGTGGCTGCAAGTGCAATCCACCTCGCGCCTGCCGAACACCGGCAGCGACGTACGCGCCCTCATGGCCCACGAAGCCTTCGACATCCGCAACCCGAACAAGGTGTATGCGCTCGTCCGCGCCTTCTGCGCGGCCAACCCGAAACACTTCCACGCAGCAGACGGCAGCGGTTACAAGCTGGCAGCAGACGTGATCCTGCAACTCGACCCGCTCAACCCGCAGGTCGCCTCGCGTATCGCCCGCACCTTCGACCGCTGGAAGAAGTTCGACCCGGCACGGCAGGCCAAGGCCCGCGAACAGCTCGAACGCATCAAGGCGCAAGTCGGCTTGTCGAGTGATGTCGCGGAAGTTGTCGGCAAGGCGCTGGACTGAACGCACAGGCACCGATCAAACAAGAAGGAGCAACACACGTGAATCTGGAAAATGACATCGCCCGCGCAAACCTGCAGGAAAAGACCCTGCAGTTCGACCAGTTCGACACAACAACGGCCTGGACGCTGGGCTGCCTGCTGAAAGAGAGCGCTGAAGCGCAAGGCGTGGCCGTCGCCATCGACATCACCTTGGCCGGCACGCCCCTCTTCATCTATGCCATGGCGGGCACCAACCCCGGCCACGCGGACTGGATCCGCCGCAAGCGCAACACGGTGATGCGCTTCGGCAAGAGCTCCTTCCTCGTCGGCCTCGACACGCAGAAGATGGACACGACGCTGGATGCACGCACCGGCTCGACGCGCAGCGAGTACGAGGCCGTGGGCGGCAGCTTCCCGATCCGTCTGCGCGGCAGTGCGAACGTGATCGGCGCCGTCTCGGTGTCCGGCCTCGCACCACGCGCAGACCACATGCTGATCGTCACGGCCATCGCACGACACCTGCAGGCCGATCTGGCCACGCTGGCACTCGAAGGCTGAGCACCTGCACGGGACAATGCGCGCCTCCGCAATGGCGGCACGCCTTGTCCGGATTGTCCTGCTTACAGCAACAGTGAGTTGCAGCCGCATGGCTTTTTCGCCGGGCCACACTCGCCTAGAGTGCGGGGCATGACTATCGATCCGTCCGCCGAGGCCCCACAGGCCACCCTGCATTACATTTTCGATCCACTCTGTGGCTGGTGCTATGCCGCCTCGCCACTGCTACGTGCATTCAGCAGCAGCCCGCTCGGCGAAAGCGTCGCGCTGCGCCTGCATCCGGGCCTGTTGTTCGAGGGGCCACGCGAGCTCGGCTTGCCGTTTCGCCAGCACATCCTCGAAGCGGACCAACGCATTCACCAATTGACCGGCGTGCCCTTCGGCGCACCCTACATCGCGCGCGTGAAGAATCCTGCGCCCATCATTCTCGATTCGACCCTGCCTTCGCTCAGCGTGCTTGCCGCCGAAGCGCTGGCACCCGCCGCGGGACTGGACATGCTGGAAGCCATCCAGCAGGCGCACTACGAAGCCGGCCACGACGTTTGCCAGCCCGAACGCCTGCAGGCATTGGCCATCGCACGCGGCCTGCCCGCCGACGCCTTCGATGCGATGCAGGGCTCGCAACGCGAGGCCTTGTTCGGCGAAGTGCGCATTGCACGCGCCATGTTGCAGGCCAGTGGCGGACAAGGCTTTCCGACCTTCGTACTCGAGACCGGCAAGCGCCGCGTACGCCTCGATCACTCGCAGCACTACGGCCAGCCACAAGCCTTCATCGATCAGATCAACCACGTCCTTTCGCAGCCTGGAGAACACGCATGACCCTGCAGCTCGCCCCACAAGAAGCCCTCGACATTGCCTTTCGCAACGCACGCACCTTCAACAAATTCACCGATCAACCGGTGACGGACGAGACCCTGCGCGAGATCGTCGATCTGATGAAGTGGGGCCCGACCTCGCTGAACAGCCAGGCCGGCCGCTTCGTCTTCCTGCGCTCGAAGGAGTCGCGCGAGCGGCTGCGTCCGGCGCTGTCCGCCGGCAATCTGGAAAAGACCATGGCGGCACCGATCACCGTCATCGTCGCCATCGACAACGAGTTCTACGAGCACCTGCCCACGCTGTTCCCGGCTTATGACGCACGCCCGATGTTCCAGGCGAATGCTGCCGTAGCCGAGAAGACAGGCTTCCGTGACGGCACCCTGCAGGGCGCTTATTTCATCATCGCTGCACGCATGCTGGGCCTCGATTGCGGCCCGATGGCCGGCTTCGATGCCGCCAAGGTCGACGCCGAGTTCTTCCCCGACGGCAAGTGGCGCACCAACTTCCTCATCAACCTCGGCTACGGCGATGCGGCCGGCAACTATCCGCGCAACCCGCGCCTGAGCTTCGAGCAGACGACACAGATCCTCTGAGCGGCCAGCACCGCAGCGTGAAAACAGGGCGCCCAGGCGCCCTTTTCATTTCTCCCAGCCGTGCCTACCAGGCTGGCGTCATCGGCGAAGCCCTCTACAATGCAGCTGTGCCGCACCGGCCATGCTCATGGAACCCGCAATGACCGCCGTCCCCGATCGTTTCGTCGCGCTCTTCATCGATGCAGACAACGCACCTGCGTCGCATATCGAAGTCATCCTCAACGAGCTGGCAGCCCTCGGCACGGTCGGCATCCGCCGTGCTTACGGCAACTGGAAGGGCGAGCGCCTCAACTCATGGGAGCGCGTGCTGCACGAGTACGCCATCCAGCCGATCCAGCAGTTCGATCTCACCAAGGGCAAGAACGCGACCGACATTGCTCTGGTGATCGACGCGATGGACACGCTCTACGCGCGCAAGGTCGAAGTGTTCGCGCTAGTCTCATCGGATTCGGATTTCACGCCACTGGCCACGCGCCTGCAGGCCGACGGCAAGATGGTCGTCGGCTTCGGCGAACGCAAGGCGCCGGCCGCTTTCGTGAATGCCTGTTCGAAATTCCTCTACCTCGAGAACGAGATTGCTGACGAGGAGCCGGGCGCTGCGGCCACCGTCGTCAAACGCTCGGCAAAAGAACTCAAGGGTGACACGCGTCTCGTCAAACTTCTGCGCAACGCCGTGCAAGCCGCAGAAGGCGACGATGGCTGGTCGCACTTCGGGCGCGTCGGTCAGCACATTGCCAACCAGGCGTCGTTCGACTCGCGCAACTACGGCTACAAGAAGCCCATCGACCTGTTCCGCGCGACCGATCTATTCGATATCGAAGTACGCAGCCATACCAGCTATCTGCGCGACAAGCGCCGTAACAAAGCCGTGACACCCGAACCCGCTGCGGAGAAATGAACAGGCCTGCCGACAAGGTCGGCAGGCCTGTAATTACATCAACGGACTTGTCTGTTACTTCTTGCGACTGTCGATGCTCAGCGCCGTCGCGCCGGTAGAGGCCAGCAACAGGAAGCCCCCCGCGATCGCGAGGTTCTTGAGGAAATGGATCATCTGCATCTGGTCGGCAAAGTTGCTGTGGAAGATCGCAGCTGAAATCACGCTGAACGCCGCCAGCGCCAATGCCACCCAACGCGTCTGGAAGCCGATGACGATGGCAATGCCGCCCAGCAGCTCAAGCGCCACCGTCGGCCACAACAGGATGGTCGGTACCCCCATCGCCTGCATGTAGCCCGCCGTACCTGCCGGGTTGCCCAGCTTGCCGAAACCCGACAGCACGAAAATGATGGCGAGCAGGATGCGGCCCGCCAGATGCATGTAGTTGTTCATGTGATCCCTCGTATGTTTGTCCTGCAATGCGTGCGTCGTGCACGCAACCATGTACTGCGCAGGAGCGACGCCAATCGATGCGTCGATGGGGCGCACTCTAGGTGATTCGCGAACCCGGGTGAATACGCCAGGATGGGATTGCCTGTTGCACGTCAGGCAACAATCAGCAAGTGGCGACGACAAGACG
The DNA here is from genome assembly GCF_036017035.1 of Uliginosibacterium silvisoli. Classification (NCBI taxonomy): domain Bacteria; kingdom Pseudomonadati; phylum Pseudomonadota; class Betaproteobacteria; order Rhodocyclales; family Zoogloeaceae; genus Uliginosibacterium; species Uliginosibacterium silvisoli. The sequence continues at coordinate 704,963 of NZ_JAYXHS010000001.1, forward strand.
ATGAGACAAAGAGCGTGCACAACGTCACAAATCCGCCTACAGCATGTGTGTCAAATCGTGACATCACGCACGCTGACAAGGGTTGTTCCTGATGTGCAGCGCAACAACGGCAGCGTAACCTTGACTCATCAATAGTCAAATTGCCATTGGCATATCAGGACGTGACCTTGGATCCAACATTCATCCCCCGCAAGACGACCTCCGGCACGGAGGAAATCCGCACCCGTGCGCACAAGCTGGAGGCACGTCTGCGTGCGCTGCTGATCCAGATTGACGGCAACAAACGGGTTGGCGATCTGCAGGCCACCATCGGGGCAGGAGCCGCCGAAGACCTGCGCAAGTTGCACGAACTTGGGCTGGTCGGCTGGGACGACTCCTTGTCGAATACGCTGGCGAACCAGCGTCGCTCGTCAACGCCCCAGTAATTTGTGATCGCTGAGGTACTGGAAGATGATCGACAGCCGCAAGGTCGGATCTTCCAGCTCCAGCAAGCGCAAGCGCGCCAGCGGCGGAATCGGCAAGATCTCCGTAAAGCGGTACCCCACCCAGTTCGCGTCATCGAAGCGATAAGGCGCGGCAATCACCTCCTGCCCCTTGTCCGCCGCCGCCAGTTGCAGCAGTGACTGCATGCTCGCGTATTCCGCGGGCACCTCCATGTCAGCCTCGCTCAACCAGTCGATGCTCGCCTCGACAGTATTCTTCGGCGTGACCACATAGTCGGCAATGCGGAAACGGCGGCCACCGCTGACCGTGATGCCGAGCATGCCTTGCTGTGCCATGTCCCAATCGATGACCCGCGCCTCGACGCCGACACGATGTGGCTGCGCTGCTTCGCCTACCTCATTGCCGTGCTCGATCAGGCAGATGCCGAAAGCGCTGTTGGCCTGCATGCAGGCCGCAATCATGTCCATGTAACGCGCTTCGAAGATGCGCAGCTTCATGCGCCCTTGCGGCAGCAACACATTGCCCAGCGGAAAGATTGGCAGGACTTCGCGATTGGCGTCGGCGGCGGTTTCTGTCTGGGCTTCACTCATGAGCGATGTGTGACTGGAGGCAGGGGCGGATGGGAGGATTGAGCTGATCAGCGCCTCCGGATTGTACCCGGCACACCCATCAGCCCACCGTTACAATCCGACGTATGAAGGAACTCAATCAACTCCCGCTGCCGGGCGCAGACGCGCAAGCGCATTCGGACGCATTGCTCGCACAGCTACGGCATTCGATCACCGCCGCGGACGGCTGGATCAGTTTTGCGCGCTACATGGAAGAAGCGCTCTACACCCCGGGCCTGGGTTATTACAGTGGCGGTTCGCGCAAGTTCGGCGCGGATGGCGATTTCATCACCGCGCCTGAAATCTCACCGCTCTACGGCTCGGCACTGGCCGCACAAGTGGCACAGGTCATGTCGCTGTCTGCGCGGCAACTGATCGAGGTCGGCGCCGGCACCGGTGCGCTCGCTGCAGATTTACTTACGGCGCTGGAAGCCAGCGACATGCTGCCGGAGCGCTACGACATTCTCGAACTTTCAGGTGAGCTGCGTGAGCGCCAGGCGCAGACGCTGCAAGCGCGCGTACCCCACCTTGCCGCGCGCGTGCGCTGGCTCGACGCCTTACCCGCCAGTTTCGAAGGCTGCATCGTCGCCAATGAAGTGCTCGACGTGATGCCGGTACATTGCCTCGTCTGGCGCAACGGGGAATGTCATGAGCGCGGCGTCAGCCTCTCCGATGGACAACTCGTCTGGGCCGAGCGCGAACTCGATGCCAGGCTGGCGACCGCCGTGCAAGCCTTGCCGGTCCGCATCGACGGCCCTGACGAGTATGCCAGCGAGATATGCCTGGCCTCGCGTGCCTGGCTCGCCGAGTGGGCGCGCAGTCTGCAACGCGGCGCACTGCTGCTGATCGACTACGGCTACCCACAGGCCGAGTACTACCTGCCCGCACGCAGCACCGGAACGCTGCAGTGCTACTACCGCCACCGTGCGCATACCGAGCTCCTGCAATGGCCGGGGCTCAATGACATTACAGCCTTCGTGGATTTCACGGCGAGCGCCGAAGCCGCCTACGATGCCGGTCTCGACGTGCTGGGCTACACCACGCAGGCCAGTTTTCTGGTCAACTGCGGCGTGCTGCAACTGCTGGAGAAGCGCGGACCGTCGGACGGCGCAGACTATCTGCGCGCTGCCCGCGCGCTGCAAAGGCTGATCGGCCCGCACGAAATGGGCGAGCTGTTCAAGGTGTTGGCAGTGGGGAAAGGAATCGGGGAGCCGCTACTCGGCTTCACGCGCGGCGACCGCACGCACGCATTGTGAACGGCGAGACGGACGTGCGCAGCGAACGCCACGCACGTCACGCAGGTGTTGTTTATTCTTGCGAGCTGTAGAGACGCGACATGAAACCGTCAATGTCGGTCAGCGCCGGCACTTGCGGCGTTCGTGGCTTCACGCTGGTTTCACTGACCGTCTGCAAACCCAACCCCAGTGCTGCTTGCGGCAGCCAGTTTGCATTCAAGACTTCTTCGCCGTAACGCTCGGCATCGGTGAGGCGTGCGCCTGATGTCATATCCATGATGTTCACCATTTTGTGGGCTCCCGGTCGGCTGTGGGCAGCTCTGCTCCGTCGACTGCCCACACCCTCTATAACGAACCAAACCGTCAAAGGTTGAAAGCCATTTCTGTGGCGGGATGCAAATTGCGTCACACACCTCGGACAAGCACCTCCCAAGCCCCCGGAACACCCCGGGGCCGGATGATGAAATGATGGTCAATGAATATTAAAATCCGTCGCGCGCCTGCCCCGAAGTCTGGTCAGGGAAGACCATTGGGCAGGCGGGATTTCAAGGAAGAATAATGCGTGGGTGAGCCGGGGCTGGCCACGCAGCGCAAGCGCGAATCAGCGCGGATTGGCAGGCACTTGCGACAGCTCGAGAAAGCGATTGCGATCAGTTTCAAAGCGCGCGCGCGTCGCGTCGATGTCGCGCTGCTTGCTGTCGATGATGGATCGCGCGGCAGCAAGCTCCGAGGTGTTGGTCATCAAGTCCTCCACCACGTCGCGCGGAATGGCGCCCGTAGCGGGCTTGAGCTTCTCGAGCTTGGCGCGCACCTGCAGCAGATCGGCCTCTTGCGTCTTTGCGCGCTTCAGGTCTGCGGTGATCGAGGCGAGCTCGCGATCGCGTCGCGCATCGATCTCCGTGACCGTCGCATAGCTATCCAGAAGCACGCGATCACGCCGCTTGGCCTCAGCCTCCTTGATGGCCTTGTCACGCTGTACCTTGAGCTCTGCATCTCGCTTGGTACGCTGTTCCGAGGTCAGCGGCGCCTCAACCTCGCGCACCACACGGCCACCGGGAGTCACTTCGCGATAGGCGCGCTCGTAGCAAACCTGCGGCAAGGTATCGCCACAAGCACGGCGGCCACTCGCGTCGGTGCAGCAGTAAGTATGCGTCTGGCCCAGCACAAGCGGGCTGGCCAGCAACAATGCAGCAACGGTCAGCAAGCGCGTCAGGATCAAGTCACTCAACTCCCTGGTTGTAATACGGCCTGGCTCAGGAAACACCGTAAGTGTCACGATAGCGCTTCACGGCCTCGAATTTGTCGGCGAACTGCGGGCTGTCTGTGATGAATCGCATCAAATCGTCCAGCGTCGCAACTGCGATCACCGGCACGCCAAAACTGTCACGCACTTCCTGCACTGCACTCTTCTCGCCGGTGCCCCGCTCCATGCGATCGATTGCAATCACCACGCCGGCCAACTCCGCGCCACTGGCGCGAATGATATCGACCGACTCGCGCACCGAGGTACCCGCCGAGATCACATCATCCAGAACCAGCACGCGGCCCTTGAGCGGCGCTCCGACCAAGGTACCGCCTTCGCCGTGGTCCTTGGCTTCCTTGCGGTTGAAACAGAAAGGCAGATTCACGCCCTGCGCCGCCAACTGAATCGCCGCACCGGCCACCAGCGGTATACCCTTGTAGGCCGGGCCGAACAAGGTATCCACGGCAATGCCGGAACTGCGAATGGCTTGCGCGTAGTAGTTGCTCAGCTGCGCAAAGGATTCTCCGTCATCAAACAACGCAGAATTGAAGAAATAGGGGGACAGGCGCCCGGCTTTTGTTTTGAACTCGCCGAAGCGCAAGACGCCTTTGCTGACAGCGAGGGCGAGAAATTCCTGACTAAAATGCACGATTTATAACTTTTTACCGACGGGAACGAGCGATGTTACGCGTCATCACGGCCAACCTCAACGGCATCCGGTCCGCAGCGACCAAAGGTTTTTTTGAATGGCTGGCCACACAGGAAGCCGACGTCGTCTGCTTGCAAGAGGTCAAAGCCCAGGAAGTCGACATGACAGACGAGATGCTCAATCCGGCAGGCTTCAGCGGGCATTTCTTCTGCGCAGAAAAACGCGGCTACAGTGGCGTGGCGATCTATTTCCGCCATGCGCTCGAACGCACCGTGCGCGGCGTCGAGTCAGGCGAGTTCGATGCGGAGGGTCGCTACATCCAGGCCGACTTCAGCTACAAGGGCAAAGCGCTTTCCGTGGTCTCGCTGTACATGCCATCCGGTTCGAGCTCGGAAGAACGCCAGCTGGCCAAATTCCGCTTCATGGAGCTGTTCTACCCCCGCATGGCGGCCCTGTTCGCCAGCGGCCGTGAAGTCATCGTCTGCGCCGACTGGAATATTGCGCACAAAGAAATCGACCTCAAGAACTGGAAGAGCAACCAGAAGAACTCGGGCTTCCTGCCCGAAGAACGCGCCTGGATGACGCGTGTACAGGACGAGCAGGGCTGGGTCGATGTCTATCGTCGCCTGCACCCGGAGGCCACCGATACCTGCTACACGTGGTGGTCCAATCGCGGTCAGGCGCGAGCCAACAACGTCGGGTGGCGCCTCGACTACCAGCTCGCCACGCCCGGCATCGCCGCTGCGGCGCAGTCTGCATCCATCTACACTGCGCAGCGCTTTTCCGACCACGCGCCACTCATCATCGACTACGCCATCTAGTTGGCGGTACGTCGGCTGGCGACCACGATGCCGCCAAGGATCAAGGCCATGCCGACGAAGTGATAGAGATGCGGCGCCTCGCCGAGGAATATCGCTGCAAGCAGTGGCGTCGCTACCGGCATGATGTGGATAAACAGGCCTGCCAACGCGCCGCCGACTTGCGCCACGGCACGATTCCAGAAAACGTAGCCGAGGAATGCGGGAAAGATCCCGGTATAGGCCATGCCCGCCAGCGCTGCGGGCGTGGCATGGATCAAGCGCCCCTGCGCCAGCTCCCAGGCATAGAACGGCGCCAGCCCCAACAGGCCAATCCCCGTCAGCAGGCATAACAAGGCCATTGCGTGCAGCTCCGGCGGACGGAACCGCAACAGCACCGTGTAGGCCGCCCACACCAGCACGGACGCCATGATCCACAGATCGCCCGGGTTGAAGCTCAGGGCAGCCAGACGCGCCAGCTCGCCATGCGCCACGATGACACTGACCCCAACGAGGGACACGGCAATGCCCAGCCCCTCCCGCCATACCAGACGCTGAGCAAAGAAAGCCCATGACAGGGCAATGATGACGATGGGAATGAAGGAATTCAGCAGCACCCCGTTGGTCGCCGTGGTGGTCTGTAGCCCCACGTATGCCAGGGTGTTGTAGCCGGTGATGCCCAGCAAGCCGAGCACGCCGAGAATGCGCCAATGATCGCGCAAGGCCGGCTTGAGCTGGGCGCGGTACGGCCATGCGAAGGGCAAGACACAGACAAAGGCAATCGCCCAGCGCCAGAAAGCCAGCGCCACAGGTGGCACGTCACCTCGGAAACCGCGACCTACGACCCAGTTGCCGGACCAGAACAGGACGGTAAGAGTCAGAAGGAGGTAGGGATTGGAAAGTCTGGCGCGTAGCGGCATCGGCAGATCATATAGAGCAGGCTCTCACCTTGCTCCATCTAGTACTCAAAAAAAGAAAAGCCCTCCAAATGGGAGGGCTTTTTCATCAGACACAACACCGCGCGATTACTGCACCCGGCTAATAGCACTGATATTGATACCGCCGCTGCTTACTCCTTCCCGGCTGTAGAACACACGGACATTGGTGAATGCATGAGAAGCTGCGCCACTATACGAAAGCGTTTGTTCAGCTTGGGCTGTTCCCGTGTTGACCATTGCCAGAATGGTGTTGTTGCTTCCCAGCAAAGCCACTTGACCTGCCGTGGCATTGGTCGGCTTAAAGGTTACTGAGACCGTAAACGCTCTGCCCGCAGTAACCGGAACACCCAACCAGGTCCGCATATTGCCCAAGGTCGTGACATCTGTACCAAGTGCAGCTGTCGCAATCACCGGTGTATTTGCGGTAAAGAACGAACCGTTGGTATTCCAGAGGGATGTCGTGGGAGGTGAGCCACTGGAGGGCACAAAAGTCGGCGTACGGTAGCGAAGAACCGAAGCAGCCGAAGATTCGAAAAGCAGGCCATCCACGCTCTTGGCGCTCGTGCCTGCCGCAACGGCCGCCGCAAGCTCAGTGGTCGTCCCTGTTTGGGGCTCGATTTGAGCAATGTTGTTCTCTGCTGCGGAAGTAGAGGCTGCATTGTAAGCAGCAGAGAAAAGGCCCGAAGCACTTGCATAATTTGCATCGTTGAAGCCCCAAGTGGTTGTGACTACAGCCACCGACGATGCCGAGGACGACGAAGACGATGGAGTCGGCGTTGGGGCTGGGGTCGGCGTTGGGGTTGGGGTTGGCGTCGGGCTGGGCGCCGGATCATCTCCGCCGCCACACGCGGTAACCAACAACGACAGGGCCAGGGCGCAAGCCGAGGCGGCCGCGCTCAATTTGAAACTAGATTGCATGACTCCACTCCTTGATTTTTTTGGTATGACGGCTTTGCGTCGTCGCCGGCGGCGAGGCCCCGTAGAGCGTTTGATGTTTTTGACGCCCTCAGTGAAATTGATGGTGCCATAGGATTTTTTGCTGGACAAGCGCTCTCGGCATTTCCGCGTGAGAAAGTAAGCACTTGTCTTACAAGGGTTTCCCCTTATTTTTCATTCGTATTCAATGCAACCCAGATAGCACGGGCCTTTCAAGCAAGGCTGCCATGCAGGTCATGACCTCCGTTTCTTGTTGTACCGGTAACAAAAATTTCCGGCATGACGCGTTTTCCTACACGCTGAGGGGCGGGACAGGCGCGCAGAACGATGCGATCATGGGCTGATGCGGAGACATTCATGACCCAGACAATCGCAGTTGCACTCACCGGCGCGTCCGGCATGCCCTATGGCTTGCGCCTGATCGAATGCCTGCTGGCGGCAGGTAGCCGGGTGCAGGTGTTGTACTCGCAGGTGGCGCAGGTCGTTGCGCGGCAGGAGCTGGACCTCGCGCTGCCGGCGCGTGCGGCTGACGCCCAGGCCTGGTTTGCCGAGCGCTACGGCGCGACGGCCGAGCAGTTGCAGGTTTACGGCCGCGAGGAGTGGTTCGCGCCGCTGGCTTCGGGCTCCAATCCACCCGATGCGATGGTGATCTGCCCGTGCACAATGGGTACGCTGGCCGCTGTTGCGGCCGGGCTGTCGTCAAACCTGATCGAGCGCGCGGCCGACGTGTGCCTCAAGGAAGGCCGCAAACTGGTGCTGGTGCCGCGCGAGACGCCTTTTTCGACTCTGCACCTGGAGAACATGCTGCGCCTGTCTCGCATGGGCGTGGTGATCCTGCCGCCGAATCCCGGCTTCTACCACCACCCACAATCCATTGATGATCTGGTGGATTTCGTGGTGGCGCGCATTCTCGACCAGCTCGGCGTTGCGCATGCGCTGATGGCACGCTGGGGTGCGGCTGAAGAATAGAAGCCCGGCGCTATGAGCACGTAAAGGCCGCACGGTACAATCCGGGGCTTCGCGTCAAGACGGCCTCCCCTGCCGTCCGCAATAAGGATTTCGCCGTGCTCATCGCCAATAACATCACCATGCAGTTCGGGGCCAAGCCCCTGTTCGAGAACGTTTCCATCAAGTTTGGTGATGGCAATCGCTACGGTCTGATCGGCGCCAACGGCGCAGGCAAATCGACCTTCATGAAAATCCTTGCCGGCACGCTTGAGCCCTCGGCCGGCAATGTCGCGCTGGATTCCGGCGAGCGCATGGCCTTCCTGAAGCAGGACCAATTCGGCTACGAAGAGCAGCGCGTCATCGACGTGGTGATGCAGGGCCATGCCGAGATGTGGGCGGTGATGCACGAGAAGGACACCATCTACGCCAATCCGGAAGCGACCGAAGACGATTACATGCACGCCGCCGAGCTCGAAGGCAAGTTCGCCGAGTACGACGGCTACACGGCCGAGGCGCGTGCGGGCGAGCTGTTGCTGGGCGTGGGCATTCCCACTGAACAACATACAGGCCCGATGAGCGAAGTGGCGCCGGGCTGGAAGCTGCGCGTACTGCTGTGCCAGGCGCTATTTGCCAATCCGGAAATCCTGTTGCTCGACGAGCCGACCAACAATCTGGACATCAACACCATCCGCTGGCTGGAAAACGTGCTCAACGGGCGCGACAGCACGATGATCATCATCTCTCACGACCGCCACTTCCTGAACCAGGTGTGCACGCACATGGCGGACCTGGATTACGGCCGCATCCAGTCCTACCCCGGCAACTATGACGATTACATGGAAGCCTCGCAGCAAGCCCGCGAGCAGCAGGCCAAGGACAACGCCCGTGCCAAAGAAAAGGTCGCAGAACTGCAGGAATTCGTGCGCCGCTTCTCCGCCAACAAGTCGAAGGCGCGTCAGGCGACGAGTCGCGCCAAGCAGATCGACAAGATCAAGATCGAGGAATTCAAGCCTTCCTCGCGTCAGTACCCGTGGATGCGTTTCGACTACGACGAGAAGGAAAAGCTGCATCGTCAGGCTGTGGAAATCGAGAACCTGTCCTTTGGTTACGAGGCCGACAAGCCCGTCATCAAGAAGCTCACGCTGTCCATCGATGCAGGTGACAAGGTCGCGATCATCGGCGAGAACGGCGTCGGCAAGACCACCCTGCTGAAGTTGCTGGTCGGCCAGCTCACGCCACAGAAGGGCGCGATCAAGTGGGCCGAGAAAGCCAAGACCGGCTACTACGCGCAGGACCACGCTGAAGACTTTGCCAAGGGCGAAAGCCTCACCGACTGGATCAGCGGCTATGTACGCGAAGGTGGCTACGACGGTGATGACGCGACCACGTTGATCCGCGGCACCTTGGGTCGCTTGCTGTTCAAGGGCGACGAGGTGAAGAAGTCCGTCAAGGTGATCTCGGGTGGCGAACAAGGTCGCATGCTGTTCGGCAAGCTCATGCTTCAGCGCAAGAATGTGCTGCTGATGGACGAGCCGACCAACCACCTCGACATGGAATCCATCGAATCGCTCAACAATGGCGTGATGGACTTCAACGGCACGCTGTTCTTTGTCTCGCACGACCGCGAATTCGTCTCGTCGATCGCCACGCGCATCATCGAAATCAAGACCGATGGCCAGATCGTCGATTACCGCGGCACCTACGACGAGTACCTGTCGAGCCAGGGTCTGGAGTAAGGCCGGAATAAGGCGCTTGCGCCGGTTGTTTTCGTTACAGGGCAATGGCGGTGCGCTATTGCCTCACCCCACCAGGAGAAACGTCATGAGAACAACGGCAAAGTTTGTCGCCAGCCTGGCGCTGGCGAGCTTGTGCGCAAGCGCCATGGCAGTGGGTAGCTACGATGATCCGCGGGCAAAGGCCTCAAACGCGCCGGGAGCTGCTGACATGGCACGCGGCCGCGCCGCGCTGACGCACAAGGACTGGCCCGAAGCAGTCAATGCCTTCGAGAAAGTGACAGCACAGGACCCGCGCAATGCGGATGCCTGGAACTGGCTGGCGTATGCCAATCGCAAGAACGGCAAGCTCGATGCAGCGTTCAAGTACTACGATAAGGCCTTGAGCCTCGACCCCAAGCATCGTGGCGCCTACGAGTACCAGGGCGAGGCTTTCCTGATGGCCAACAAGCCCGACAAGGCTGAAGCCAACCTCGCCACACTGGCCAAGCTGTGCAATAGCCAGTGCGAGGAGTATCAGGACTTGAAGGCGGCCATCACCGCCTACAAGACTGGCAAACGCTAGTTACTTGCCGACAGCCTGCTTCTGCAGCGCCACCAGCTTGCCGATGCCGCCTTCGGCAAGCTCCAGCAGGCTGTTCAGTTCTTGTCGCGAAAAGGCTGCGCCTTCAGCCGTGCCTTGCACTTCCACGAAGCCACCGCTGCCGGTCATGACGACGTTCATGTCGGTGTCGCACTCGGAGTCCTCCGGGTAGTCCAGATCCAGCACCGGCACGCCTTGATAAACACCGACCGAGATCGCCGCCACCCAGTCACGCAGCGGTGAGGTTGCGAGCACGCCACGCGTGACCAATCCCTGCAAGGCGTCATGCACGGCGACGCAGGCGCCGGTGATCGATGCCGTGCGCGTACCACCATCGGCCTGCAAGACATCGCAATCGATGATGAGCTGACGCTCGCCCAACGCAGTCATATCGACCACCGCACGCATGCTGCGGCCGATGAGGCGCTGGATCTCCTGCGTGCGCCCGCTCTGCTTGCCCTTGGCCGCTTCGCGCGCCATGCGCGTGTGCGTCGAACGCGGCAGCATGCCGTATTCCGCCGTCAGCCAGCCCTGTCCCTTGCCCTTCAGAAAGCCGGGCACGCCCTCTTCCACACTGGCCGTGCACAGCACATGCGTATCGCCGAACTGCACCAGCACCGAGCCCTCGGCGTGGCGCGTGAAATTACGGGTAATACGCACTTCGCGCAGTTGATCGGGGGTACGGCCGGAAGGTCTGGTCATGATGTATTCCTGATGAAATGCAGTCACGCAAAGGGCAACTGCCAATCGCGCAGATAGTAAATGTCGAATTCCTCTTCCGCGACTTTCACGAAACCATGTCGCAGGTAGAAACGATTTGAAGCGCTTTCGTGCAAGGCACCGACACGTATCGGCAGGCGCTTCGTTGCAGCCTCCGCACAAACCTGTCGCAGCACCAGCGCGCCAATACCCCGCCCCTGAAAGGCGGGAAGCACATAGAGATGATCGAGCAAGAGATGATCATCCAGCGACTTCACCACGACAAAGCCAACGCGCTCACCACCCAACACAATGTGCCGCGTCAGCGAAGGCTCGAAGCCATTCAGAAAACGCTCGCGTGCCCGAACCGGATCGAAGCGACCAATGCGTTCAAGGCTCTCGCGCATGGCCTCGATGCGGAGCGCAACAAGCGCTTCGGCATCTTCGACAGAAGCAGCAGAAAAAGACAGAGCTGGGTTTCGCATTCAACCAGACCTGGCGATGGCGGGGAAAGCGTAGCGAGCGGGTCGCGATTGAAACCGATGTTGCCAACTAAGGCGGAGCTGTACTCGAGTACAGCGAGCACCGGAGTTTCAAGCCCGGCCCGCGCAGTAGCTTTACACGCTATCGACCCGGATCGAAGCGGGAATATTTCTTGATCGCCTGGTTGATCTCTTTGATCGCCGCCTCGATCTCGTTCTCCGACAGCGGATTGGCATCACGCCCGCCACGCCCGAAGCCGTCCATCTTGGTGGTGATGGTGTCGATCGGCATGGTGTTGGTCGAGATCGACGAAGGATGCTCGTCGGCGTAGTCGTCGTGCCAGCGCATCGCCATGATGGAGAGGTTGTCGCAGGTCAGGCCACCACGGGATTCCGCACGCGCCAGCATGCGCGGCGAGGCTTCGAGGATGTTGGCCTCGCCCATGATGTCGACGATTTCCTCGCCTTCGAGGTTGCCCCACACTCCGTCAGTGCACATGACGATGAGGTCATTGGCGAACAACGGCGTAGCGCTCGAAAACTCGACCTGCGGCGAATGCGTGCCGCCGAGGCAGCTGAAGACGCGATTGCGCGCCGGGTGATGTAGCGCTTCTTCTTCAGTGATGAGGCCCTGATCGATCATCAGCTGCAAGCGCGAATGGTCGCGCGTCTGTGCAGCTGTACGGCCGCGGCGGATCAGGTAGAGACGCGAATCGCCAGCATGCGCCCAGTAGGCCACGCTGTTCTGCACGAGGCAGGCGACGATGGTGGTGCGCGGCGCGTCGGGCAGGCGCTTGTCGTAGGCGTAGTCGACGATGGCGTTGTGTGCATTGGTCAGCGCACGCGACAGGAACATCAGCTCATCGCGGATCTGCGGCTGGGCAGCTTGCTGGAAGGCTTCAATCAGGTACTGGGTGGCGATCTGCGCAGCGATCTCGCCGTGCAGATGCCCGCCCATACCGTCGGCAACGACCATGAGCAGCGATTCCCGTGAGTAGCTGTAGGCCACGCGATCCTGATTATTAGGGCGGGCACCAGCGCGGCTTTCCTGATAAATGGTGAATTTCATGATGCTCTCATGGCGCGTCAGGCCTTCTTGAGTAAGGAGCGCAAACGGGTGCTGACTTTGCCGATCAAGGTGGTCGGCGGCTTGGGGGCGATGTGGCGTGAGCGCGTGAGCAAGGCTTTCTGCAGCGCATAAACACTTTGCGGCCGCTCCAGCGGATTGATCAGCAGGCACCAGTCGATCGTTTCCAGCATGTGGATGGAGTACTCGCCCGCCCAGCGCTTGGTGGCCGGCTCCAGCAGATCTTTCTTGATGCGTTCGTCGGAACGCTGCGGCGCAGAGCCGGACAGGCAGGCATACATCGAAGCGCCTACGCTGTAGATGTCGCTCCACGGACCCAGATTGTCGCGGTCATTGAACTGTTCGGGTGGCGCAAAGCCCGGCGTGTACATGGGCTTGAGCATCGGCGTGTCCTGCGCCAGGGTCTGGCGTGCAGCGCCGAAGTCGAGCAAGACCGGCGTGCCATCGTTGCGCAGATAGATGTTCGAAGGCTTGATGTCGAGGTGCAGCAGCTTGTGGGCGTGCACTTCGCGCAGACCATTCAGGAGGCGCGTAAACACGCCGCGGATGAAGCGCTCCTTGATATGGCCCTTGTTGCGGTGGATGAAATCCTGAAGCGTGCGACCGCGCTCGAACTGCATCACCATGTAGACGGTGCCGTTGGCGCGGAAGAAGTTGAGCACGCGCACTACGTTGGGGTGCATCAGCTTGGCCAGCGAACGGCCTTCTTCGAAGAAGCACTTCATGCCGTAACGGAACGCGGCCTGATGCTCCTCGGTGATCTGCGGCTCGATCTCGCCGGCCTTGCGCAAGGCCAGCGAATTCGGCAGGTACTCCTTGATGGCAACCGGCACTTGCTGGTCATCCGTCGCCAGATAGACGATGGAAAACCCGCCGAGACTGAGCTGCTGTTCGATGCGGTATTGTTCGAGCTGGAAGCCCGGTGGCAAGGGGCTATTTATTTGAGACGGCATAGCCATGAGTTAGTATCCGCCGCTGGTTCTGCATTGCACAAACGGTTGGCGCCACGGCAGTCCCGCAATCGATGCAGCTGACAATCTGAGCAATCCCACCACCTTACGGAATATCCCAATGGTATATAGCATGACTGGTTACGCGGCGCTGACCCGCAATCTTGGCAGCGTGTCGTTGCAATTGGAGCTGCGCAGCGTCAACTCCCGTTATCTGGATCCCACCTTCCGCATCACCGAAGAGCTCCGCTTTGTCGAGCCGATGTTGCGCGATCTTATCGGCGCGAGCCTAACACGTGGCAAGGTGGAATGCCGCGCCAACTTACAGGCGGCCGCTCAGGGAACATCTGATCTTGCAGTCAATACCGAAATGCTGCAGCGCCTCGCCGGCGCCCAGGCCCAGGTTCGTGCGCTGATGCCGGAGGCCAAGCCGCTGTCCACCGGCGAAGTGCTGCGCTGGCCTGGTGTCATGGCCGAAGAAACGCTGTCGCAGGAGACGCTGGCCGAAGCCATGAACGCGCTGGGCAAGCAAGCGCTGGAAGAGTTGCGCGCCAGCCGCGCACGCGAAGGCGCCAAACTGGTGACGGCCTTGCGCGAACGCGTCACCTCGATCCGTGCCAAGCTGGTGATTGCCGAGCCACTGATTCCCGCCGCCGTGGAGGAATACCGCAAGCGCATGACGCAACGCCTGCAGGAAGCCATGGCGACGCAGGACGACGACCGTATCCGCCAGGAAGTGACGCTGTTCGCCCAGCGCGCGGACGTCGCGGAAGAGCTGACGCGCCTTGCCACGCACCTTGACGAAGTGGAACGCGTGCTGAAGGCCGGCGGCGCCGTCGGCAAGCGGCTGGACTTCCTCATGCAGGAACTCAACCGCGAAGCCAACACGCTGGCCTCGAAGTCAGTGTCAGCCGAACTCACCGGCATCTCGGTGGACCTCAAGGTCTACATCGAGCAGATGCGCGAGCAGGTACAGAACCTGGAGTGAGCTCGCCGCGCGATCAGCGCGTGGCGGTCTTGTCCGCAGCTTTGTCGCTGGCCTCGAAGCTGCCACCGAGTGCCAGATACAGATTGACGCGCTGGGCCAGTTGTTCGCTCCGGACGTGAATCTGCGAGGTACGCGCTGCGTACAGCGCCAGTTGACGCTGGCCGACTGTGCGCAGGTCGGCCTTGCCGACCTTGTACTGGATCTGCGAAAGATCGAGCGCCCGCTGAACATTCTTGACGTTGTCGACGAGAATCGCGTCACGGTCACGCAAAGCCCCTTCCGCCGACAACGCGCCTTCGACATCGCTGAAAGCACGCTGGGCGATGCGGGCATAGTCCGCGACCGCCAGTTTCTGCTCGGAACTGCGAATCTCCACCTGCGCCTGCAAAGCCCCCCCTTGATAGAGGGGCGCGACGAGGTTCGCACCCAGACTCCACACCGGATTGTCATGGTCCTTGAGCACGAAGAGTTCGCTCGACACATTGCTTCCGGAAGCGGTCAGGCTGATGCGCGGCAAGCGCGCGGCCTTCGCCTCTTCGACACGGTCGAAAGCAGCCGCCACGCGCCGTTCCGCAGCAACAACATCAGGACGACGCTCCAGCAATTCTGAAGGCAAGCCCAATGGCGCAGGAGCCGGTACGCTCACCAGTTGCGGTGCGACGGCAACCTCAGCCGACGGGTAACGTCCCAGCAACAGCTCGAGCGCTCGCAAAGCCTGATCTCGCGAATAGTCGACCTGGCGCAAGGTGTCACGGAAGGTGCTGCTGTTTGCACGCGCGTCCACTACCGCACTCTCGTCACCAGCGCCGACACGCAAGCGCTCCTGCGAAAGGCGCAGCAGCTCGTCCGACGCCTTCACCATGTCCTGTGCGACGCCCTTCTGCAAGCCACTTTCTATCGCCAGGAAATAACTCTTGGCGACCACCGCGGCGAGCGACTGACGCGCATAGGCATAGTCGGCTTCGATCGAAGCGTACTGCGCCTGGGCAGCGTTCCGGCCGTAACGCACGCGTCCCCACACATCCAGTTCAAGCGAGGCACTGACGAAGACCCCGGTGAGGCCGGAGCCATCACCCCCCATCTTGCCGCCGCCGTGCGCCAGCATGTTCACCGCCGGATACAAGGCTGCGCCTGCCACTTTCACGTAGCCACCCGCCTGCTCGACACGCGCGGCAGCGAGCCGGATGTCTGCGTTGTAGGCCAGTGCTTCATCGACCAAGGCCGCCAGCACCGGGTCGTTGAACGAGGCAAGCCATCGGTCAACCACCGGTTGCGAACCGCCCGCACGCCCCTTCCAGTCAGCAGGCACGGTCGTATGCGGCATCGCCTCCTTCTGGATATCGACAGCCGAAGGCGGTGACTTGGTCACGCACGCAGCGACGGCCCCTGCGATGAGCAGCAGGGACAAGCGCTTGATCATGATCGAATCGGTCGCCATCAGTGCAGCTTCAGGACGAGGTAGTTGGTAATCGAGCCGACGCGGATCAACACCTTGCGCAAGATGTGCAACGCGGCTACATGCTCGGTGAAGATCGCGGCGTCACCAGTAGCTCCAGCCGCGAGGAACAGGTCGCGATCCTTCTCGGCGACGTTCAGCTTGACGGGGAAGCGACCTGGCGCCTGGGGATAAGAACCCGTCTGTGGTATCCCACCCGACTGCATGACCTGGCCCTGCCCCTGTGCCCAGACGATCGAGTCGACCGTCGCCTTGATCACGTGCCCGGGATGACTGACCAGCGCGATCTCGGCTTCATTGCCGGGCTCCACCGCGACCAGTTCGTTCTGGTTGTACAGGGCGATGACCTGGTAGGTCTCCTCGACAAAGCTCATCGCCGGTGCGACGGGAAATGCGGTGACATACGAGCCGGGCCGCAACTGTACGTTGATGGCATAACCACTGGTCGGTGCATACACCGAGGTCTGGTCCAGATCCCATTGCTTGCTCGCCACATCAGCGCGGCTCGCATCCACCTGCGCCTTGGCGGTGGCAATCTGCGCCCGTGCCGATGCAACCGTAGCCTGCTCGCCATTTACCTGACCCGACAGCCTCTGCGTGACCTGCGCCTCGTTGGCCGTCGCCGTTGCAAGCTGAGCCTGCAGTTCGATCGCATTGGCTTCGGCTTGCTCCAGCGCAAACTTGTCGCCCGCACCCGTGCTCACGAGTTCGCGATTCTGCGTCACGCGCAAACGCGCCAGCTCCAGCTTCGGCCGCAAGGCGGCAACCTGTCCGCTGGCCGCCTTGAGTTGCTCGCGCAATTCACGCGCGCCTGCAGACGCATCAACCAGCCCGGCGCTGCTCTGCTCAAGCTTGGCTTCATCCGCAGCGAGCCGGGCCTTGGCCGCCTTGAGATCATTCTGATACGGCGTCGGATCGATGCGGAACAGCAACTCGCCTTTCTTGACCAGGCGATTGGGTTCGACCGGCACCTCGATGACGCGGCCTTTCACCTGCGGAATGACCTGCACGACGTACTTGATCACTCGCACATCGTTTGAAGACGGCGCGACGACGTTGAGCGTCAGGATCATTGTGGCCAGCCCGACGATCGGAATGATGACAACGGTGACCTGCGACGTGGTGTTCCACGGCAGCCACTTGAACTTGATGAAAATCAGCCAGACGAAGAAGGAGTAAATCCCGAGTATCAGCAGATCCATTACGCGTCCCCTGCCTTTCCGCTTTCGGTAGGCTCGACGCGTACGGCCGCCAGCTCGTTGCGCAATGTCTTGAGCCCTGCCGGCAGAACACCTCGTGCGGCCATCTCGTCGAGCTCGTGCTTCAGGTGGGCAATTTCCTCGGCGACTATCTCGCCAGCTTTCGCCTTGGCGCCCATCTCGTGGTAGTAGTCGTCATGTTTCTCGGTGCCATACGCCACCCGGTACGCCACGGGCTTCGTGTAGGCCCACAGCCATGCGAACGGCCACAGCAAGCCGCCGAATACGAGTGACAACAGACACAGCGTGTGGATCGCATCCTTCTGCGGGTGATGGCGCTTGTGCGCAATCTTCTCGGGCATGACGTGAACGATCCAGAACAGCACGACGGCCACGATGGGAACCACCACCACGACAAACCAGGCTATGCCGGTTGCAGCAGCATCGAGCGCATCACCGGAAAGAAAAGATGCCGATGCCGGCGTAGCAACCGCAGCCAGACCGAGGATCGCAGCAAATCGCGCCAAGGCAGTGCGGCCATTCGTGAAACTGGGCCTGAACATTACTTCTCCCGTTTAAGGTGATCCATGCCGCCGACGCGGCTCTGACACAAGACCCATCATTCATGCGAGTTGCGACTACGCATGATTGTTTCTTTTTGTGGCCCGATTATGACACCGGATATGAAGCTGACAAGCAGACCGCTCGCGTCATTCAAAAAACGTGCCGGGGCCTTCATTCTTGCGCAAGCTGCATGGGGCCGCCAGACAAAGAGTCACGAGCACTGCTCACGGGCAAAGGGCCATACTTGCCGATTTGCTAAAATTGCTGCGGCAGCCGCAATGCTGCGGGTTTGTGTAGTAAATTGCGGGAACAGCCTCGAAGCAGCCGCTATCTTCTTTAAGATCAACGGCTTGAACTGAGAAATCAGGCATTTGAGGGTAGGTTTCCGAAATTCTTCGGGGAGCGTCACTGTTCCTCACACCGCGAGTCTTTCGCACCTGACCTGGACATGGGCACCACGTGCCCGCGCCGAGCCACTATGACCGGTATTCTCTTCATCGTTTCTGCGCCATCGGGCGCTGGCAAGACCACTCTGGTGCGTGCCCTGCTGCGAAACGACTCCGCCATCCGCCTGTCCGTTTCCTACACAACGCGCGCGCCGCGTGAAGGCGAAGTCGATGGCGTGGCCTACAACTTCGTCAGCCAGGCACGTTTCGAGGCCATGCGCGATGCGGGCGAATTCCTGGAATGGGCCGAAGTGCATGGCAACTTCTATGCAACCTCCCGTCCCTGGCTACAGCAACAACTGGCCAAGGGGCAGGACGTGCTGCTCGAAATCGACTGGCAGGGCGCGGAACAGGTGCGGAAGCAATTCGACGAACCAGTGAGCATCTTCATCATGCCACCTTCCTTTGCCGTACTTGAAACCCGCCTGCGCGGTCGCGGCACAGATAGTCAGGAAGTCATCGAACGCCGGCTGTCTGCTGCGCGCGACGAAATGCGCCGCGTAACGGAATTCGACTACGCTATAATTAACAATGACTTGCAGGAAGCGCTCAGCGATCTGCGTGTCGTCGTACGCGCCGCCCGGTTGCGTACGACGCAGACGCGAGCGCGCAACCCCGAGGTATTCGTCGACAACCTCGGTCAATAGAGGCACTCTTGCAGCAGGTTCATGTCCATACAAAATGGGCGTGAGGCGTTGTTATTTGCTGGCGCCGCCTTCCGCGCACATGCTTGATGTGCCGCTGTTGTCTGGGTTGTTACCGCCTGTTTTTTGCTTTTTTTTGTTTTTCCCGGAGTACACCATGGCCCGTATCACCATTGAAGATTGCCTGCAGAAGTTTTCCAACCGTTTTGAGCTGACATTGGCTGCGACTTATCGCGCACGTCAGCTGGCTTCCGGCAGCACGCCGCATGTGGAAGCAGAACGCGACAAACCCACGGTTATCGCCCTGCGTGAAATTGCAGCGGGCAAAGTGGGCCGCGAAGTTCTCGGACGCAGTCAGTCCTGACAGTAGACCGGCATCTGGAGGACTTCGCTTGGGTATCCGCCCGCATTCCTTCTCCCGAAGCCTGATCTGTTCCCCTCGCCCTGCGGGTGAGGGGATGGAAGTGAGCGCGCCATGAAATCTGCCGCGCACGAACCCACTTCCCCGAGAATCCTGCAGCCGGCTGTCTCGCTGGTACAGGCCAACGATGACACAGCGCCCTCCGTTGAGCAGGTCTCGAACGAAGCCATCGAGTTTTCTCGCCTGCGCCTGCAGGCATCGCGTTATCTCAAACCGGAAGATGTGGAACGGCTCGAAGCGGCCTTCCAGATGTCAGTGCGCGCCCATGCCGGGCAATTCCGCATCAGCGGCGATCCTTATGTATCGCATCCGCTGGCCGTCGCCGAAATCCTCGCCCAATGGCACCTTGATGCGCATGCCTTGATTGGTGGCCTGCTGCACGATGTCATGGAAGATTGCGACATCACCAAGGACGACATCGCCAAGGAATTCGGCAAGATCGCAGCAGATCTTGTGGATGGCGTCTCGAAGCTCGACCGCATCGAGTTCCGTTCGTACGAGGAAGCCCAGGCCGAGAACTACCGCAAGATGTTCCTGGCCATGGCGCGCGATGTGCGCGTCATTCTCATCAAACTGGCCGACCGCCTGCACAATATGCGCACGCTCGGTGCAGTTCGTCCCGACAAACGCCGCCGCATTGCGCGCGAAACGCTGGAGATCTATGCGCCGATCGCCAACCGGCTCGGACTGAACACGCTTTATCGCGAACTGCAGGAGCTGTCTTTCAAGAACAGCTACCCGACACGCTATCGCGTGCTGAGCAAGGCGCTCAAGGAGTCGCGCGGCGATCGCCGCGAAGTCGTCGCGCGCCTGATGCGCAGCATCCAGGAGCGCCTGCCGGCCTGGAACGTGGATGCCGAAGTTTACGGCCGCGAGAAGCACCTGTTCGGCATCTATCGCAAGATGGTCGAGAAGCGTCTGTCGCTGTCTCAGGTACTGGATATTTATGGCTTCCGCATCCTCGTGAAGGATCTGCCGAGCTGCTATCTGGCGCTTGGCGCTCTGCATGAGCTATACAAGCCTGTTCCGGGCAAGTTCAAGGACTACATCGCCATCCCCAAGGCGAACGGCTACCAGTCGATCCACACGACCATCATCGGCCCAATGGGCATGCCGGTCGAAGTGCAGATCCGTACCGTCGACATGCATACGGTGGCGGAAAGCGGGGTCGCCTCACACTGGCTGTACAAGGACGACTCTCAATCGCTGTCCGACCTGCAACGCAAGACGCATAACTGGTTGCAGTCGCTGCTCGAGCTGCAGACTGCTTCGGGTGACTCCAGCGAGTTCCTGGAACACGTCAAGATTGATCTCTTCCCGGGTGACGTATTCATCTTTTCGCCCAAGGGCAAGATCTACAACCTGCCGCGTGGCGCCACCTCGGTGGACTTTGCCTACGCGGTGCACACCGACATCGGTAACTGCTGCGTTGCCTGCCGCATCAATGGTGAGCTGCTGCCGCTACGCACCGAGCTGAAGAACGGCGATCAGGTCGAGATCGTCACGGCGGGCCACGCCAGCCCGAATCCGGCATGGCTGTCATATGTGCGTACTGGCAAGGCGCGCGCGGAAATCCGCCACTTCCTCAAGAGCGCGCAGCAGGAAGAGGCATCAAGCCTCGGCGAGCGACTGCTGGTCCAGGCGCTGCGCCCTCATGGTTACGTGCTCGCTGACATGGGCACGGCGGCGTGGGACAAGCTGCTCAAGGAAAATGGCATCAAGCAGCGCGACGACATCCTGACCGACATCGGCCTGGGCAAACGTCTCGCCGCCGTTGTAGCGCGTCGACTGCAAGACCTGCAGGCAGGCCTCACCGCCAGCAGCGTTGAAGGCGAAAGTGCCAAACCGCGCAATAGCAGCCCGATCCTGATTCATGGTGGCGAAGGCATGGCGGTACAGATGGCGCGCTGCTGTCGCCCGATTCCTGGCGATCCTATCGTCGGCATGATCCGCAAGGGGCAAGGCCTCGAGGTGCACGTCAACGACTGCCCCGTACTGACCCGCAATCACTCTGCTGACCGCGACCGCTGGATCGACGTGGAATGGGAACTCGGCACCGAGCGCATGTTCGACGTCACCATCCGTGTGCTCGTCGAGCATCGTCGTGGCGTGCTGGCACGCGTCGCAGCCGCCATCGCCGATCAGGAGTCGAACATCCAGTCGGTAGCGATGGACAGCGAGCGCGGCCCGCACACCATCATCAATTTCGTCTTGCAAGTGCATAACCGCCTGCACCTGGCGCGTATCATGCGCGCCGTGCGCCGCACGCCGGAAGTGGTGCGTATCAACCGCATCCGCGCCGACAAGCCAACGGACAAGCCGGCCACCGACCGCAAGAACTGACCTTTTACGCAACTCAAGCCAGCACCGGAACCACCATGGCCATCTACGAATCCGAACACACCAAATTCATGCGCGAATGGATGGAGGCCCATCCCGAAGAGCGCGAAGAGCAACGCAAGGGTCGCGCGCTTTGGTGGGACAAGCCCCAGGAACTCGCCACACAGAAAGCGCAGCGCGAATCAACGGTGGCCCAGAAGGCCTACCCTTATCAAAGCGAAGTCTGACCTCGTCACGGCAAGCATGGGCGCATGCACTGCGCCCCGCTCCACACTCTCGTCAATCGGTGCCAGGTCACCGCGGCACCCATGCACTATCCCCGCCTCGCCATTGTTGACCTGGAGACCACCGGGGCGGACCCGACACGGGATCGCATCACGGAAATCGCCATCCTCATCACGGAAGGCGACACGCTGATCGAGCAATGGTCCACGCTGGTCAATCCCGGCATACCGATTCCCTGGCGCATCCAGGAGCTGATCGGCATCAGCGACGAGATGGTGGCCGACGCGCCGGGTTTTGCCAACGTCGCCACTGCCGTTCGACAACGCCTGGCCGACGCCATATTCGTCGCGCATAACGTGCGCTTCGACTACAACTTCCTGCGAGCGGCTTTCGAACAGATCGGCGAGAGCTTCCACGCGCCCGCCTTGTGCTCCGTGAAATTCTCGCGCGCGCTCTACCCGCAATTCCCGCGTCACGGCCTGGACGCCATCATCGAACGTCACGGCTACGCGATCTCCTCGCGCCATCGTGCGCTGGATGATGCACAGATCGTCTGGCAATTCCTGCAGGAAAGCCGCCGCGATCAATCCGCCGAAGCCGTGACACGCGCCTGGTCTCGTGCCCTGTCAGATGCCCCCCAGCCACGCTTGCCAGCGGGCGATCTCGAGGCCTTGCCCGAGTGCGCCGGTGTCTTCGTGTTCCGTAACGCGCACGGCCATGCACTCGAGATCGGCCACTCGCGCAACCTGCGCGCCGACGTACTTGGCCTGTTCACCGCGCGCAAGGCCGACGCACGCACGAAGAAACGCACCACGGGCGTACAGCATGTCGAGACATTCCCGACTGCAGGCGAGCTGGATGCCTCGCTAAGGGAGCTGCAGCTCGCACGTCATGAACCACGGTTCAAGCCGAGGCAAGAGGCCGCATGGGGCTGGCGCTTCACTCTGCAAGCCGACCCGCCACTGCAACTACAGGAGTTGAGTGCCAGTGACCCGCTGAACTGGGGCGACACATTTGGTTGCCTGCGAGGCGAGCTGGAAGCAAAGAAATTGCTGCGCGACGTGGTGGCCAAGAACCGGCTGTGTCCGCGCCGAGTTGGTCTCGAGATCGGCAAGGGCGCCTGTCATTCACATGCGCTTGGCAAATGCGCGGGCGTGTGTGCGGGAAAGGAAACCGCTGCCGAGCACGACCTGCGACTGCTGACGGCACTTGCCGGCCTGAAGCTACGCACCTGGCCATACCCTGGGCCGACCATTTTCGCCGAACAGGATGAAGCGCATTCGCGTTCGGCTTTTCATGTGTTCGACCAGTGGTGCCACCTCGGCTCATTCAATACGCATGAGGAAGCCCTTGCCTGCATGAGCGCGCCCGAGCGCCGGTTCGATGCAGAAAAATACCGGCTCCTGCAACGCTGGCTGGCGCAGCCCGGCCATGCCGACAATGCCCAGGGTTCGTTGCTGCAGGCAACGCCGTCCTAGACGATCTCGTTGTCTTCGACGCCAGCGACCTCACTGCCTCCGCGGCGTGGCGCACATAGAGGCATACGCAAGCTGAAGCTGGTGCCAAAGTCCGGCTCGCTATCGACGGTGATTTCGCCGCCCAGCACACCCGTTACGATGTTGTGCGCAATGTTGAGTCCCAGACCCGTACCGCGCTTGCCGAGCTTGGTCGTGAAGAAGGGATCGAAGATCTTGTTCAGATGCAGCGGATTGATGCCTACGCCGTCATCGGCGCACCGGAAGATGACAAAGGCATCATCGATCTCCGCTGTCAGGCGCACGACGCCCCGCTCACGACCATCGAAAGCATGTAGCAGGGTGTTGTTAAGCAGGTTGGTTACAACCTGACCAAAAGGCCCGGGATAGCTATCGAGCCAGATCCCCTCGGGAATCTCCTCCTCGATCACATACTGCGTCTTGCGGAAGGTAGGCTGCACCGTCACGACGATCTCGCGCACCACTTCACGCAAGGAAAAACCGCGCCGCTGCGAACTGGTCTGGTCGACGGCGACCTGTTTGAAACTGGTGATCAACTCGCCTGCCACGACGAGATTGCGCACCATGATGTCCGCTGCCGACTCCGTCTCCGTGACAAAATTATCCAGCGTCGAGCGTTTGAGCCCGCCCGCCATGCCTTGCCGGAAATCCTTGCCGATGTCGCGCAAGGTGCTGGCGACCATCAGGCTGTTGCCGATAGGCGTGTTCAACTCATGCGCAATGCCCGCCACTAGCGAGCCAAGTGCAGCCAGCTTCTCCGACTGCACCAGCTCGGTATGGGTACGCCGCAACCGTTCAACAGCGGTCTCGAGTTCATGATTGGCGTCGGCAAGTGCGCGCGTACGTTCGACGACGCGTTGCTCAAGCGACAGGTTGAGCTCTTCAACCTTGCGCTGCGCGGAGCGGAGCGGCGAGATGTCTACCGTCGCCGCCAGGATGCATGGCTCATCCATTTGCAGGATGCGCAAATGAATCTGGCAGTCGATGATGGAACCGTCACGCTTCTGCAAGCGCGCCTCGTAGTCATCCACCCGCCCGTCGCGATCGAGTTGCGCGTAAAGCCTCTGGCGCTCGCCGGCATCGGCGTAGAAATCGAGACTCGCCGAGTTCGTGCCTATCATGTCCTCGGCCGCTACGCCCAACTCGTGTGCGAGTGCACTATTGACGTCAAGATAGGTCCAGTCAGCCCGTCGCATCAATGCCAGAGGAATGGGTGACAGGTGGAACAGCGAGGAGAACTTCTGCTCGCTGTCGCGCAAGGCTTCTTCGACCTTGGTGCGTTCATGCAGATCCAGTTCCAGCGCCAGGTTCTTCTGTTCAAGCGAGGCGATCAATCCCTTCAGGGCACGTCGCGTGATTTCCAGTTGGGATTCGACCTCGCCGATCTCATCATGCCGCAGGGGCACGATCGGGTCGTTCAAGTCTCCATGCGCCAGTCGTGCCGCCTCTTGCGACAGCCGTTGCAGCGGAAACGAAATGCGCTTGTGCAGCACCGCGAGAATCAACAGGATGCTGCCGACGATCTGGATCAGCAGCGTACTTCCAAGCGCCAGCAACTGGCCACGCAGCTGCTGCAGGAAAGGCTCTTCGGTAATTTCCAGGCGCACGCGACCGATTTCCTCGCCGCGATGCGATACGACCTTCTCGACAGAATGTACATTGGCCACGCCGCGCCGCGCCGCACGCTCGGCGAATGCAAAGCGGCCATGTTGCAGATCTTGCACCTCGATGCTGACCACAGCGGGATCGTCTGCCACTGCTTCGACCAGCGTCCGGGCGCTATCCACGTCCAGCGCCCACAGACTTTCGCGTACGCCGAGCGCAACGACGCTGGCCTCGCGCGTAAGCACTGCATCGATACTTTCGCCGAGGCGTCGGTAAAGCTGGCGAGCCTGATGAGCCCCCACCAGCATGGCGGGCAGCATGACACCCAACAGCACAGCAGCCACGATGGCGCGACGAACTGTCAGGCCCGACGGTGCACTGCGCATGCCTTCAACCCTTCCCGAAGTCGACTAGGATCTTGATCTTCTGACGGAGCGCTGCGATGCAGCGCTCATGCCTTGCGTGCCGAAAGCCATTCGATCAGCATCGGCACTTCCATTGGCCGCGCATAGAAATAGCCTTGGGCTTCGTCACAGCCCATGCTCTTGAGGGCGTCCACCTGCTCCTGCAGCTCGACCCCTTCGGCAATGACCGAGAAGCCCAGTTTCTGACCAAGCTGGATGACCAGCTCTGGAATACGCCGTGCGCGATCCTGCGAACAGATGTCGTTGATAAACGCACGATCAATCTTCAGGCGATCGATGTTCAGGCGCTGCAGGTAGGAAAGCGAAGAGAAGCCGGTGCCGAAATCGTCGAGCGCAATGCGCACGCCAAGCGCCTTGATCTGATCCAGCATACGGCTGATGAAGTCTGCCTCTTCCATGGCCACCGACTCGGTGACCTCCAGTTCGACGAATCCCGGGTCAGCCCCGCTATCACTCAGTGCCATCGACAGCGAGGAGAGGAATCTGGGGTGCCGCAACTGAATGACAGAGACATTGATGCCAACACGCAGCTGACCGAATCCATGCCGCGCCAGCTCTGCCTGCTGGAAGCACGCCATGCGCATGACCCAGTCGCCGATCTTGACGATCATGCCGGAGTGTTCGGCGATCGGGATGAAACGGTCAGGAGGAATCAACTGGCCATCTTCCGTGCGCCAGCGCAACAGCGCTTCGATGCCACAGACCTTGCCACTGCCCAGTTCGAGCTGCGGTTGATACACGAGAAACAACCGTTGCCGTTCGATGGCATGGCGCAGGGCCTGCAACAGGCGCACGCGCTCACGGATGTCGACCGCCATGTCGCGCGTGTAGAAGCTGTACTCGCCGCGGTTGCCTGTCTTGGCCCGGCGCAGGGCAATGTTGGCACCCTTCACCGCATCTATGCCATTGCCATCGATGTCGGCAAGATGCGCGACGCCGATGGTGACGGTCAGCATCATTTCCTGACCTTCGATGATGAAAGGATCGCTGAACAGCGCCAGCAGATGCGCAGGCATCAGATCCTCGACCAGGCCCAGCGCCGCAAACGTGTCGCCGGAAATGCGCGAGAACTGACAGCGACTACCCAGCGCAGCGAGCAGACGTTGCGCCACGGCGCGCAGCAACTGGTCGCCAAAACCGTGACCCAACGCATCGTTGGCCTCGGCAAAATGATCGATGTCGATCAGCGCCAGCGTGTAGCGCGCACTGTCCTGCGCGCCCAGACGCTGATCGAGTTGTTCGATCAGGCTCAGGCGATTGGGCAGGGAGGTCAGCGGATCGGTATAGGCGTGGCTGTGCAGGCGCGCAAACAGCAAAGTGTTGTCGAGGCCGACAGCGATATTGGCGCACAGCAGATCGACCAGCGCGCGGCTGTCCGCATCGATAGGCGCGCCGGCGTCGATGAAAGCCACCAGGCGGCAACGCTCACGCCCCAGCAGGAACAGCACCGATCCAGTCGGCGTGTAGCTGTTCTGCTCGGTGTCGACGCAGCGCAGCACTGCCTCGCGCACAGCCGCATCATCCACTTCAGCGAGCGAACGATTGGCATAGTCGGCGTAGCGTCCCGCAGCCGCAATGACGACGATGCCATCATTGCTGCCGTACTGGCTCGGCGCGTATTGCGCACAGATCAGACCATCGGCGCGCGCACCCAGCAGTTCGGCGAGGCGCTCGATGGCGCCGGCCGCGAATTCGTGAATGCCCGACAAGGCCATCAACTCGCTGGTCCAGCGCACCACGCTGTCGAGCGAGCGCCGATTGCGGTTGATCGAATGGATCTGGTCGTAAGAGCGGATCGCAGACGTCAGCGACGTGAACAGCTTGGTGCGCGTCAGCTCCGACTTGGTCTTGTAGTCGTTGATGTCGTAGTCGCGGATGGCCTGCATCTCCGGCGCATAGCCGGGCTGACCCGTGCGCAGGATGATGCGCGTCTCGTGCAGCTTGAGTTCATCGCGAATGATGCGCACCAGCCGCAAGCCGGCGTCATCCTGCTCCATGACCACGTCGAGCACGATGACAGCGATGTCCGGCTCCTGCTGCAGCAAGGCATGGGCACTGGCGGCCGAATTGGCGTGGAAGAATTGCAAGGGCCGATCGAGAACGAGTACATCGCGCAATGCAAATTCCGTCGCAGCATGCACGTCAGGATCGTCGTCGACGATCAGCACACGCCAGCTTGCAAGCTGCGCGCGCTCCAACGCCAACGCTGCGCCATCCGGCACGTCGTCGTCGGTGAACTGCAACTCGTCATCATCTGCCATACCGTTCCTTCACCACACCCTCGCAAAGGCCCACGCAACCGGGCGAATCATGCCACGATTGCCACACCCGGGGGAGGCGGAATAGCCCTACAAAACGGCCAGCCGCGCGTATTGACAGCGCTCCGGCACGCCCGTGCACGCACGCGGCAGAGACATCAAGGCAACGGCGCCATATGACGATAATGGCCCGAGAAATACAGCAAGGGATCGCGCTCGAAACGCTCGAAGCGCAGCACTTCGCTGAGGAACACCAGATGGTCGCCACCGTCATGCCGAATCTCGTTACGCACCTCGAAGTGTGCACAGCACCCCCGCAGCAATGGCACGCCATCGATGCCTTCATCCCACTCCAGCGTGCTGAACTTGTCCGTAGCCTTGCCGGCAAACAAACGCGACAGCTCCACTTGATCAGCCGAAAGCACGTTCACAGCGTAATGCCGACAAGGCTCGAAGGCGTCCCGCTGTGACAGGTGTCGTGACAGACTCCACACGATCATGGGCGGCGTCAGCGATACAGCATTGAATGAGTTGACGGTCAGGCCAACAGGTGACCCGTCTGCAGCGCGGGTAGTCATGACAGTGATACCCGTGGCAAACATGCCAAGCGCACGACGGAACGCTTTGGTATCGAAGCTCTGTTGCTCAGGGAGGACTTGCTGCATCGAGGCAGGCGCCGCAAGGGCGATGGATTGGGGAAGCCGCGATTATCGGGGGCTTTGGCGCTCAAGTCGAGGGCAGAGGGACCTGCCCTGATATGCGGTGACGCTCAGGTAGCGGGCAGATCTTCGGTATCGACCGTTGCCTGCAGTGCAGCAACATGCCGGACAGGGAACACGACTTGCACCAGCAGCCCGCTGGCAAGGGGATTGTCGTGCAGGCTGACTTCACCCCCATGCAACTCCGCTACCTCACGCACGATGGCCAGGCCAAGGCCACTGCCTTCGGCGCCTGTGCCCAGTACGCGATAGAAACGCTGGAAGACCTTTTCGCGTTCGTCGACGGCAATGCCGGGGCCATTGTCCATCACGCTCAACACGGCACACTCGACGGTGCTGCCGGGCACCCCGTCCTCGGCTTCGCGCTGCCAGCCCGCCCGCTGCAAGGAGACCGTTACCTGCCCCCCGGCGGGCGTGTACTTGATGGCGTTGTCGACCAGGTTGGTCAGCAATTCACGGAGCAGCACTTCGCTGCCTTCCAGATAGATATTGCCCTCGCCCTGCTCGCTTGCTGCAACGAGATCGCCGCCCAGATCCACTCCCAGGTCTATGCCCTTCCGGAGCGCCAGCGGCACGCAGTCCGACACGCACTCGCGCACGAGCTGCGCCATGTCGATACGATCAAAGCGATGCACGTTTTCCGAACTGGCTTCGGCGCGTGCCAGCGACAACAACTGGTTGATGAGGCGCGCAGCGCGCTCTGCACCGACCCAGGCGCGCTGCATGGCCGCGCGCATCTGATCAGTCTCGACCTCCGATGCAGCCAACTCGATCTGCATCTTGAGTCCAGCCAGCGGGGTGCGCATCTGATGTGCGGCATCGGCAATGAAGTGCTGCTGCGCATGCAGCAGGCTATCGAGCCGCGCCATCATGTCGTTGAAAGCCACGATCAGGGGCCGCACTTCTTCGGGCACGCTATCCGGCGGGATCGGAGACAGATCGCCCGGACGTCGTTCGCGGATAAGCCCTTGCAAGCCCCCCAGCGGCGCAATGCCGCGCGACAAGCCGAACCACACCAGCAACACCGCCAGCGGAATGATCGCGAATTGCGGCAAGAGCACGCCCGACACAATGCGCGAAGACAGCGAGCTGCGCTTGTTGCGCGTCTCGGCGACCTGTACGACCGTAAAGCGCTCATCTTCTGCCGAGGTCGCGCGCCGGGTCACTGATTCACGCAGCGCCAGCGATGCCACGCGGATATCTTCACCATGAATGTCGGCATCGCGAAAGACAATGCGACCGACATTGCGGACCACTTCGTCATCAGGCGCAGGCACCTCGCTGTCGCCCGCCAGCAAGCGGCCATCGGGCGCGAGAATCTGGTAATAGATGGTGTCTTCGGTATCGGAGCGCAGCAGCCGGCTGGCGGAGCTCGACAGCTCGATATTCACGCTGCCGTCGCTCGCGATCAGCACTTGCCGTGACAGCGCGCGCACCTGATCGGCCAAGGCCTGGTCGTAGGGCTGGTTGGCGATATGCAGTGCGACGTCATACGTCAGGATGATGGAGATCGGCCACAGGAAAAGCAGTGGCGCGAGCATCCAGTCAAGAATCTCTCCGAACAGCGAGTAAGACGCAGAGGGAGACCCGTCGGGCGTACGTGCCCCGCCTCGCCCGCCACGCAGGCGATAGAGCAGGCGGGACAGCCGCATGTTATCCAGCATGGCAAGGCCGACAAACGACGGTCGGCCTAGAGACCACTGACCGCATCCGGTTTTTCAAGGCAATAGCCGAGGCCGCGCACGGTCGTGATACGCAGCCCGCTTGTTTCGAGCTTCTTGCGCAAACGGTGCACGTACACCTCGATCGCGTTCAACGACACCTCCTCGCCCCAGCCACAGAGGTGATCCACCAGATGCTCCTTGCTCACCAGTCTGCCCGCACGCAGCAGCAAGACTTCGAGCACCCCTGCCTCGCGCGCTGAGAGATCCAGCAGATGGCCATCCACCGTCACCGAGCGATCCGCCTGGTCGTAATGCAAGGCGCCCAGCGTGACGACGCGCCCTTGCCCCGTGCCACGGCGCGTCAGCGCACGCACCCGGGCTTCGAGTTCGGGCAAGGCAAAAGGCTTGGTGAGATAGTCGTCGGCACCGGCGTCGAGTCCCGTCACCCGGTCCTGCACCGCATCGCGTGCGGTGAGGATAAGTACCGGGCAGGTCGACTTGCGGTTGCGCAGACGCTGCAGGACTTCGATGCCCGACATGCGCGGCAGGCCCAGGTCCAGCACCAACAGATCGTAGGGCTGTGAGGCCAGTGCCGCATCGGCCTCGGTACCCGTGGCCGCGTGATCCACGGCGTACCCGGCACGCTTGAGCGCTCGCGTCAGTGCGTCCGCAATGAGTTCGTCATCTTCGGCAATCAGGATGCGCATGTCTGGGAGGATGGATGGCGTGGGCGCCAGTTTAGCCCGGATGCCGCACGGGGTAGATCAGGTCTGACCTCAAGGCCCTGACCTTGCTGCCCTTGGCCCTAGGCCAGGCCTTCGACGTGACGTGCCAGGCGCTCCGGCAAACCAGCCCCGCGGATCTTTGCGGCCGTCGTCGCGTAGTCATATGGCACGCGGAAAAAACTCAGGCGGCAGCGCGCACGGTCAAACAAGGCGTACCGCGCACCGACCTGACCGTCACGCGGCTGGCCACAGGAGCCAACAATCGCCAGCCAGTGACGATGCGAAGGCAAGGGGATCGCCACGTCTTCGCGCGGCCGGATCGGCGAAAAACAGCCCTGCTCGCCCGCGTAGTAGATCGCCGGATCGTGCACATGTCCGCTGAATACCCAGTGCGTACCTGCCACGCGCAGGCTGCGTGCAGCGGCATCGCCGTCGTAGATGTAGGTCCAGTTCTCGGGGGCAGCGGCGCTGGCGTGCACCCAGGTCATGTCGTCTTCCTGCAGCAGAAGCGGCAGATCGGCAAGGAAGCGTAGCTGCGGCACATCCAGCTGGGCGCGCGTCCACAGCACTGATTGCTGCGCCACTTCGTTCATGGTGCCGGCGAGGTTCAAGGCAATGGCGTTATCGTGATTGCCAAGTACGGCAAGATCGCCACGCGCCAGACCTTGCTGAATGCGCTCGAGAACCGCAACCGGGTCCGGGCCGTAACCAACGAGGTCGCCAAGATATATGTGACGGTCGGCGCCTTGCGCCGCGGCATGCGCGAGAACGGCATCAAGCGCCTCGATATTGCTGTGGATGTCGGCAATCAATGCGTACTTCGTCACTGCACACGGCCCGGCAAGAGAAAAGGGAAAAGACTCTAAAAGAAATGGCCCGCAGGACATGCGGGCCATCGCGCTACGCCGTCACCGGCTGCCGCCCGCAGGCGGCTCCATAGTTCAGGTGTGATGAATATCGCGATCCTTGGTTTCCGGCAGGAACAGCGTGCCGATGATCGCCGTGGCAACGGCTACGACGATCGGATACCACAGACCGTAATACACATCCCCGGTCGCCGCAACCATGGCGAAGGCGGTGGTAGGCAGGAAGCCACCAAACCAGCCATTGCCGATGTGATACGGCAGGGACATCGAGGTGTAGCGGATCTTCGCCGGGAACAGCTCGACCAGCCAGGCCGCGATCGGACCGTAAACCAGCGTGACATAGATCACCAGCACGGTCAGCAACACCCACACGGTCAGCTTGTCGATCTTGGCCGGATCAGCCTTGTCGGGATAGCCCGCATCCTTCAAGGCCGTGCCGAGCGCCTTGTTGAACGCATCGCTCTTGGCCTTGGCATCCTCTTTCGACAGACCCTTGCCTTCGTAGCCTTCGATGACGACCTCGCCCACCTTGATCTGCGAAACCGAGCCTGGCGCAGCAGCTACGTTCACATAGTTCACCGACTTCTTGGCCAGCGTGCTCTTGGCGATATCGCAGGAGCTGATGAATTTGGCCTTGCCGACGGGGTCGAACTGGAAGGAGCAGCTGGCCGGGTCAGCCACGACGGAGACCGGCGCCTTCTCCTGGGCTGCGTGCAGGTCCGGATTACCGGCCGCGGCAATACCCTTGAAGATCGGGAAGTAGGTCAGCGCCGCGATGATGCAGCCGAACATGATGATGGGCTTGCGACCGATCTTGTCCGACAGCGAGCCGAAGACGATGAAGAACGGCGTACCCGCAAGCAACGCAGCCGCAATCAGCAGGTTGGCCGTAGTCGCGTCGATCTTGAGTGTCTGCGTCAGGAAGAACAAGGCATAGAACTGCCCCGTGTACCAGACGACCGCCTGACCGGCTGTTGCGCCAAACAGCGCCAGCAACACGATCTTGAGGTTGCTCCAGCGACCGAACGACTCGGTCAGTGGCGCCTTGGACGCCTTGCCTTCAGCCTTCATGCGGGCGAACACCGGTGACTCGGAGAGTTGCATACGGATCCACACCGAGATGCCAAGCAGCACGATGGACAACAGGAACGGAATGCGCCAGCCCCAGGCATCGAACTCCTCCGGCGACAAGACGGTGCGCACACCAAGAATCACCAGCAGGGACAGGAACAGGCCAAGCGTAGCCGTCGTCTGGATCCAGCTCGTGAAGAACCCGCGCTTGCCCTGCGGCGCATGCTCTGCCACATACGTTGCCGCGCCTCCGTACTCACCGCCGAGCGCCAGACCTTGCAGCAGGCGTAGCGAGATGAGGATGATGGGCGCCGCGACGCCGATGCTGGCGTACGAGGGCAACAGGCCGACCACAAAGGTCGACAGGCCCATGATGAGGATGGTGACGAGGAAGGTGTACTTGCGACCGATCAGGTCACCCAGGCGGCCGAAGAAGATCGCGCCGAAGGGACGTACTGCAAAACCGGCAGCGAACGCCAGCAGTGCAAAAATGAATGCGGTCGTGTCATTCACGCCGGAAAAGAACTGCTTGGCGATGACGGCCGCCAGCGAACCATACAGATAGAAGTCGTACCACTCGAACACGGTACCGAGTGAGGACGCAAAGATAACCGTGCGCTCCTCCTTGGTGATGCCTGCTTGCGCCATAAAGATCTCCTCCTTGTTGTATTGCGATCGGGCTGCGGATCAATTGAAGGATTTGTTGAGCTGATCCTGCACAACCCCAGCAGCAGCCTAGGAGCGCTGGCTTACGGTCAACTTACGCGTTCAGCATGCGGTGCAGCATTTACAGGCACCCTACAAGCTTCATGGCTCGGGCAGCACTCGATGCAGCGCCTTGCTGCATTGCGCGAGCCCGCGCTCAATCAATGTCCCGCCTGGCACGCTGGCCGACCATCGACACCCTATAATAGGGCTGGCCTGCCGGCCGATGCCGACTGGTCAAGCGCTGCACTTTTCGCGGTTTCCCGCACGCACACCCGCCCCGATGCCCATGAGCCAATATTTCAAGCACCACGTTTTCTTCTGCTGCAACCAGCGCCAGCCGCCCGACAGCTGCTGCAACAACCAGGGCGCCAGCGAATTGCAGGCCTACGCCAAGAGTCGCATCTCGGCGCTCGGCCTCAAGGGCAAGGGCAACATCCGCATCAACAAGGCTGGTTGCCTGGATCGTTGCGACGATGGCCCGGTGCTCGTGGTATACCCGGACGGTGTCTGGTACACCTACGTCGACCAGGCAGATATCGACGAGATCATCAGCGAACACCTGCAGCACGGGCGCATCGTGGAGCGGCTGAAGATATGACAACAGCACCAGTGCCGGGCGCGGCGAACTCACAACTGGTCGCCGGCCCTGTCGGCAACATCGAAGTCATCATCGATACACCCTCCACGCCCCGTGGCATTGCGCTGGTGACTCATCCTCACCCCTTGTTTGGCGGCGCCAATACCAACAAGGTTGCCTACACCCTGGCGCGCGCGCTGCGCGACCTCGGCTACGTGGCCTTGCGGCCGAATTTTCGCGGTGTCGGCAAGACCGCAGGCGAACACGACAATGGCAAGGGCGAGACCGAAGACATGCTGGCCGTGCTCGCCTGGGCGAAGCAGCACTGGCCCGAGCTGGCGAGCCAACCCGTACTGCTCGCCGGTTTCTCGTTTGGTGCCTATGTGCAGACGCGCGTCGCGCTGCGCCTGGTCGAGGCAGGCCAGCCCGCCCGACGGCTGATCCTGGTCGGCACTGCGGCAGGCCATGTGGAAGGTGCGCGACAGTACGACACCGGCGCTGTCGCAGCCGACACCCTGGTCATCCACGGCTCAAAGGATGAGACCGTGCCACTGCAGAACGTGCTTGCTTGGGCGGAGCCGCTGGAGTTGCCGGTCGTCGTCGTCGCCGGTGCCGATCATTTCTTTCATGGTCGTCTGCAGAACATCCGCGACATCATCAATCGTGCCATGCGCAACGAGGAGCAGGCCGCATGAAACTCATTGGCTCGCTGACCAGCCCCTACGTGCGCAAGATCCGCGTCATGCTGCTGGAGAAGAATCTGCCCTTCGATCTGGTCATCGATTCGCCGTGGGAGCCGAGCACTCACGTGTCCGACTTCAACCCGCTGGGCAAGGTGCCGGCACTGGTGACTGACGAAGGCGAAACCCTGTTCGATTCGAACATTCTCGCCGAGTACATCGAACTGCTGGATGTCGCGCCGCCTCATGCGCCGAAGTTCCTGCCTGCAGACCGCGCAGCAGCCCTGCGCATACGGCAACTGGTCATGCTGGCCGACGGCATCGCCGATGCAGGTGTTGCCGTCTTCCTCGAGATTAAACGCCCCGTCGACCATCAAGACGCCAACTGGCTCGCACGCCAGCACGGCAAGATCTTGCGTGGCCTTGCAGCGCTGGAGAGCCGCGCCAGCGCGAGCACCTGGCTCGCCGGCGAAGAGATGAGCCTGGCCGACATCGCCCTCGGTTGCGTACTGCTGTGGCTCGATATCCGCGTCAGTACGCTCAAGTGGCGCGATGATCATCCGGCGCTGAGCCGCCTCGTCGCGACACTCTCCGCACGTCCAAGCTTCCAGAACACCATTCCACCCGCATAGCCCCCAACCGGAGAACGCCATGCCTCGTACCGCCAAGACCTCTCGCCCGCTGCGCCCGGCGCTGCTGGCAACCCTGCTGGCAGCTCTGTTGCTCAACCTCGCGCCGGCACACGCAGATGAGCTGACTGCGGAAAAGAAAGCCGACATCCTCAAGCTGCTGAGTGCCAACGGCACCGAGCGCGTCGTCGACTCCCTATCAACAATGGTGACGCAGAGTTACATGCAGTCATTGCGCAATTGCACCAACTGCTCGCCGAAGATTCCCGACGTCGTGCGCAACGAGACCCGCAGCGTGCTGGCAAGCCATATGCGCGGCGACGGCGGCTTGCTCGATCGGCAAGTCCCCATCTACAGCGCGCATTTCACGCATGCCGAGGTCAAACAGCTGCTGGCCTTCTACAACACGGCCGTGGGCAAGAAGCTGGTCTCGCAGTCGGGAGACGTCACACGCGGCAGCATCCAGGCCAGCCAGGAATGGCTCAACGGCCTGGCGCCAGAGATCCGCGAGCGGGTCGATGTCGCGCTGACCAAGGGCGGTATCAAGCCACCGCAGCCCGGCACACCCCCACCCAGCGTGATGCAGCCGCCCGCGCAGCAATCCGGACGCTGAGCCCGATCCAGCCAGCCCCTCGCCAAGGAGAAAGGCACGTCGATGCTGCCCAATTCTGTCCTGATGGTCCTGACCACCGTGCCGGATGCCGACACGGCACAAAAAATTGCTCGCTCGCTCGTGGAACGTCGGCTCGCTGCCTGTGTCAACATCCTCGCGCCTTGTCAGTCGATCTACAACTGGCAGGGCTCGGTGGAAGACTCGAACGAAATCCCGATGCTGATCAAGACCACTGCGGCGCGCTATGGCATGCTCGAAGCAGCGATCACGGCACTGCATCCCCATGAAGTGCCGGAAATCGTTGCCCTGCCCTTGTCGCACGGATTGCCGGAATACCTTGGCTGGGTGGTTGCCGAAACACAGCCCGACTGAGGCGTCAGGATTGGGCACACACTTGAGTCTGCATCGCCAATAACAATACAGATCCTGGGCGCAGACCGTCTGCGCAGCTATCAGCTCATCCCTTACATGTCCGCATTACGCTTCCTGTTTGCCTGTCTCCTCAGCCTGGGGCTGCTGTTTCAAAGCCATGCCGCTCTCGCCGCCGCCGAAGAGCCGCTCCCGCCCGAACAGGCTTTCGCCATGACGGCGTCGCTGATCGACGAGCACACGGCCGAGATCCGCTTCAATATCGCGCCCGGCTACTATCTCTACCTGAACAAGTTCAAGTACGCCACCGAGCCAGGCGGCCCGGTCAGCAGCGCGCCGCAGTACCCTCAAGGCGAAGAGCACGAAGACAAGTTCTTCGGCAAGCAAACCATCTTCCGCAATGCACTTGTCATTCGCCTGCCGGTCGATCTGCCCGAGGCCAGCGGCAAGACAGCACAGATCATCGTGACCGCCCAAGGCTGCACCGAGCGACTGGGTGTCTGCTATCCGCCCAACGACTTCGCGGCAGATCTCAAGCTCGTCAATATGAGCGTGATCAAGCCCGATGCCAGCGCCCCGCGCAGCGGCCTGCTCGGCGATCTTGACGGCAACGCACACGCCCGGATGGATCGCCCGATCGACGCGCCACAAGGCAACACATCCGCCGCAGTAGCGGCCGTCGAAGACGATACGGAAAGCATTGCCGACCTGCTGCGCGCCGGCAATGTCCTGCCCGTCCTGCTGAGCTTCTTCGGCTTCGGCTTGTTGCTGGCCTTCACGCCCTGCATGCTGCCGATGATCCCCATCCTGTCCGGCATCATCGTCGGCCATGGCGAGGACATCAGCCGCCAACGCGCGCTTCGACTGAGCAGCGCCTATGTCGTTGGCATGTCCTTGACCTACGCCGCAGCAGGCGTGGCGGCTGGCATGTCCGGTACCCTGTTGAGCACCTGGCTGCAGAACATCTGGGTACTCGGCGCCTTTGCGCTGATCTTTGTCGTACTGGCGCTGTCGATGTTCGACGTCTTCACGCTGCAACTGCCTTCCGGCTTGCAAGCGCGCCTGTCAGGTCTCGCCAATCAGCAGAGTGGTTCGGCGTGGGGTGTGGCCGTCATGGGTGCCTTGTCGGCCCTGATCGTCGGCCCCTGCATGGCCGCGCCACTGGCCGGCACCCTGCTGTTCATCGCACAGACCGGCAATGCCTCGCTTGGCGGCATGGCGCTGTTCGCGCTTGCCATCGGCATGGGCACACCCTTGATCGCCATTGGCGTCATGGCCCGCCACTGGCTGCCAAGGCCTGGCCCCTGGATGGATGGCGTGAAGCAATTCTTCGGCATCGTGCTGCTCGGCACTGCGCTATGGCTGGTCGCGCCGGTCCTGCCCCCCGCCGTAGCGTGGAGCTTGCTGGCCACCCTGATCGTGCTGGCCGGCTGGCTGATGTGGCGCAACACCCGCAGCTTGCGCGGCGCCAATGGCCGCCGGGTGGGCGCGCTTCTCGCCGGCGCCTTGCTGGTGACTGGCGCAGCCGTGCTGATTGGTGGCCTGCTTCGCCCGAACACCCTGTCCAGCCTGAATGGCAATGGACAGGAACCGCCCTTCGCGCCTGTCCGCAGCGTGGCAGAACTCGACAGCAGTATTGCTGCATCCGGCAAACCGGTCATGCTGGATTTCTACGCGGACTGGTGCGTGAGCTGCAAGGAGATGGAGCATTACACCTTCAGCGACCCGCGCGTCGCAGCGCAGCTGGCAGGCTTCACGCTGCTGCGCGCCGACGTGACGAAGAACAATGCCGATGACCGCGCCCTGCTCAAGCGCTTCGGCCTGTTCGGCCCGCCGGGCATCATTTTCTTCGACGCCAATGGGCAGGAGCGCAAGGATGTTCGCGTGATCGGCTACCAGCGTGCGGAGCGCTTCAGCAAGGTGCTGACACAGGTGCAGACAAAATGATCGAACGTCTCGGCAGCACCCCGCGCTACGCGGATGCGACGATCTTCAACGGACTCGTCCACGCAGTGGAAGTCCCGGCGAGCGAGGACGGCGACATCGCCAGCCAGATGCAAAGCCTGCTCGCGGCACTTGAGCGCACGCTCATCGCCGCGCGCTCAGGCAAGGATGGTCTGCTCATGGCCACGGTCTATCTGACCGACATGGCCGATTACGACGGCATGAACCGGATCTGGGAAAGCTGGCTGCCGGCAGGCGCGGCGCCAGCACGCGCTTGCGTGAAAGTGGCCGGACTGGCGCGGCCCGGCTGGCGTGTGGAGATCGCGGCGACAGCAGCAACTACCGCCTGAACACTACAAGTACAAAGCCCCTTCACCTATCACCACCGCCGTGCCGCCCACGCGGATGGCCGTGATCTGGCCATTGGCCTTGTCGGCCTCGATGTAGAGCTGGCTCGGGCGCCCCATGTCGTAGCCCTGCCAGACCTCCCAGCGGAAACTGCCATCGCGCGCCGGCTCGCGCACGGCAAGATAGCCCGCCAGTGCGGCGGCGGCGGCGCCAGTTGCCGGATCTTCATAGAAGCCGAACGATGGTGAGAAGACGCGCACGTGCAGCCGCGCACGCTCAACCGGGTCGCGGACGAAAACACAAATCGAACCGGCCCAGCTGTTTGCAGCCCACATGTTGTAGGACGACATGTCGAGCTGGATGTTGGACAAGCTCGGCAGCCGTTCGAGCGGCACGAAATGGAATGGCACGCCACAGCTCACGGCATCCGGCCCCGTCGGGCCGTCGAGCACATCCTCGGGCAACAAACCCACAATGCCAGCAAGGATTTCGGACGATAGCGGCGGCCCGAACTGCGGCAGGATGGCCGTAGAGAACTGGCAGAACACTGGCTTGCCATCGCGTACTTCGATGCGGATCGGTACTGGCCCGACGCCTTCGAAGAAGGTGAACTCGTTGATGCCCTCGGTCAGCGGAATCAAGCCCTGGCTGGCCAGCACATGGGCCGTGCCGAGCGTGGGATGACCCGCAAACGGTAATTCCTTGGCCGGCGCAAAGATGCGGACACGGCAGCTATTGCCTTCACGCGGCCCGCAAACAAAGGCTGTTTCGGAAAGATTGAACTCGCGCGCAATGCGCTGCATGTCCGCGTCGGACAAGCCATCGCCGCCAGGAAAAACAGCCAGAGGGTTGCCGCTGAAGGTTTCGCGGGTAAACACATCTGCAATGAAATATTTATGCTGGCGCTTCTCTGAAGGCTTCATGGCATCCCGTTGTACTGATTTTCGTACGCGCCAGCAGTATCTGACAGCTACCTGATCGCGACGCGGCCTGTTTCACTGCGCTTCTATTGCCCTGTGCCTGAGAGGGTTTTATCCGATCGCACGGCCATTGCAAAGTGTTTTCAAAGGTTTTTGCCAGTCGCGTGTGGAAAAGCTGCACGCTTGCCCCGGGGGGCTTAAAATAGGGGGCTCCGCTCGACACGAGCGCTGTACCCGTCCGGTCGCCACGCATGCACGCCAGCCCAGAATTCGCCGCCACCTCGCCCACCGCCCAGGCTCCGCGCCTGCGCGAGATTCCGTACAACTACACCTCTTTCTCCGACCGCGAAATCGTCATTCGCCTGCTCGGCGCACCGCTGTGGTCCGTGCTTGAATCCCTGCGCAACGAACGCGTCACGGGCCGTTCTGCACGCATGCTCTACGAAGTGCTCGGCGACATCTGGGTCGTGCAACGCAACCCCTACCTCGAAGACGATCTGCTCGACAATCGCAACCGCCGTGGTGCGCTGATCGGTGCCCTGCGTCATCGTCTCGAAGCCGTCGACAAGCGCCGCCGCGAATCGGAAGCCGCCGACCCGGTCCGCGCCGAGAAGGTAGCGCAATTGGTTCAAGCTGCCAATAAGGCTGTCGACACCTTCGCGCGCCACTTCGAAAAAACTTACGACCTGCGCCGTCGCGCCCAGAAGCTCCTGTCGCGCCATACGCGCAAGGACAATATCTGCTTCGACGGTTACGCCCGCGTTGCCCACGTGACCGATGCCACCGACTGGCGCGTGGAGTATCCATTTGTAGTGCTCTACCCGGACACGGAAGAAGAGATCGGGCATCTGGTGCGCGACTGCATCGAGCTCGGTCTGACCATCATCCCGCGCGGCGGCGGCACGGGCTACACCGGCGGCGCCGTACCGCTCTCACCTTACTCGGTCGTCATCAACACCGAGAAGCTGATCGACATGGGCAAGGTGGTGTATCAGACCCTGCCCGGCGTCACCGAGCCGTACGCGACCGTGTTTACCGGCGCCGGTCTGGTCACGCGACGCGTGATGGAAGCAGCCGAAGATGCCGGCCTGGTCTTCGCCTGCGACCCGACCTCGGCCGACGCCTCGTGCATCGGCGGCAATGTCGCCATGAACGCCGGCGGCAAGAAGGCCGTGCTGTGGGGCACCGCGCTCGACAACCTCGCTTCGTGGAAGATGGTCTCGCCCGATGGCAACTGGATGGAGGTGGTGCGCCTCAATCACAACCTCGGAAAGATCCATGATCAGGAAAGCGTCGACTTCCTCGTCAAGCGTTTCGATACCACGGGCAACAAGCTGTTGTCCGAGGAAAAGCTGACCCTGCCCGGTGCCAGCTTCCGCAAGGTCGGCCTCGGCAAGGACGTCACAGACAAGTTCCTCGGTGGCGTGCCGGGCATCCAGAAGGAAGGCACGGACGGCATCATCACCTCTGCCGTGTGGATCCTGCACAAGATGCCGGCGCACACGCGCACCGTTTGCCTGGAGTTCTACGGCCAGGTGCGCGAAGCGGTGCCGGCGATTGTCGAGATCAAGGACTACATCGACAGCCTGCCTAAGACCGGCGACAACCGCGTGCTGCTGGCCGGTCTCGAACACCTGGACGAGCGCTATGTGAAGGCCGTCGGCTATGCCACCAAGGCCAAACGCCATGGGCGGCCGAAGATGGTGCTGATCGGCGACATCGTCGGTGACGACGAGAACGCCGTGGCTCTCGCCACCTCCGAAGTGGTGCGCATCTGCAACGCGCGCGGCGCGGAAGGCTTCATCGCCGTCACGCCGGATACGCGCAAGAAATTCTGGCTCGACCGCGGCCGCACCGCCGCCATCGCGAAGCACACCAACGCCTTCAAGATCAACGAAGACGTGGTGATCCCGCTGCCGCGCATGGGCGACTACTGCGACGGCATCGAGCGCATCAACATCGAGCTGTCTATCAAGAACAAGCTCAAGCTCGCCGACGCCATCGCGCAGTTCCTCGACGGCGATCTGCCGCTACGCGTCGATGATTCGAACATCGA
Source organism: Uliginosibacterium silvisoli (assembly GCF_036017035.1). NCBI lineage: Bacteria > Pseudomonadati > Pseudomonadota > Betaproteobacteria > Rhodocyclales > Zoogloeaceae > Uliginosibacterium > Uliginosibacterium silvisoli. The sequence goes on from NZ_JAYXHS010000001.1 coordinate 746,251, forward strand.
GAAGGAAGTGCTGATAGGCGACCGTCGTGCGCGCGCACTCGAAACGGTATCGCTGGTGCGCCGCCGCTGGCAGTGGATTCTCGACAACCTCGACACGCCGCTTGCACAAGCCGAGGCGCAGTTCGCTGAACTCGGCATCGAGGCGGGCGAGCTGACCAACCGCACCAGCAACCCCACGCTCTTCCACCGCGTGCAGGACTATTCCGTCCGGATTTCGTGGAAGACGGAACTCAAGCTGGCCAACGAGGAAATCTTCGAAGGCAATCTGTATCGCCCGCTGATTGAAAAGCTCGAAGCGATCCAGAAGGATGTGCTGCGCGGCCGCGTTTTCGTCGCCCTGCACATGCACGCCGGTGACGGCAATGTGCACACCAATCTGCCGGTAAACTCCGATCACTACGAAATGCTGCAGGAGGCCAATGCGGCCGTCGTGCGCATCATGGCGCTGGCTCGCTCGCTCGGTGGCGTGATCTCTGGCGAGCACGGCATCGGCATTACCAAACTCGAATTCCTGACCGAAGAGGAAGTCGCGCCGTTCCGCGCCTACAAGAACAAGGTCGATCCGGAAGGCCGCTTCAACAAGGGCAAGCTGATGGCTGGCGGCGACCTGACGCACGCCTACACGCCAAGCTTCAACCTGATGGGCCACGAGTCGCTGATCATGCAGCAAAGCGACCTGATCGGCATCCAGGATTCGATCAAGGACTGCCTGCGCTGCGGCAAGTGCAAGCCGGTCTGCGCCACACACGTGCCGCGCGCCAACCTGATGTATTCGCCGCGCAACAAGATCCTCGCGACCTCCTTGCTGACGGAGGCTTTCCTCTACGAAGAACAAACGCGTCGCGGCATCTCGATCAAGCATTGGGAAGAGTTCGAGGACGTCGCCGATCACTGCACGATCTGCCATAAGTGCTACAACCCCTGCCCGGTGGATATCGACTTCGGCGACGTGTCGATGAACATGCGCAACGTGCTGCGCAAGATGGGCAAGCAGAGCTTCAATCCGGCCAAGACGATGGCCATGGCTTTCCTGAACACCACCTCGCCCGAGCGCATCAAGCTGCTGCGCACGGTGAGCATCCAATGGGCATACAAGGCACAGCGTCTCGGCAATCGCGTACTGTCGGGCTTCGCCAAGCGCCAGACAGCGCATCCGCCCGCTTCGCTCGGCAAGCCGGAAATCAAGGCGCAGGTGATTCACTTCATCAACAAGAAGATGCCGGGCAAGCTGCCGAACAAGACGGCACGCGCGCTGCTGGACATCGAGGACGCCGAGATCGTGCCGGTGATCCGCGACCCTCAGAAGACCAAGGCGGATTCGGAAGCGGTCTTCTACTTCCCCGGTTGCGGCTCGGAGCGTCTGTTCTCGCAGGTCGGGCTCGCCACACAGGCGATGCTGTACCACGTCGGCGTACAGACGGTGCTGCCGCCGGGCTACCTGTGCTGCGGTTATCCGCAGCGCGGCGCGGGCCAGTACGACAAAGCCGAGAAGATCAGCACGGACAACCGCGTGCTGTTCCATCGCGTTGCCAACACGCTCAACTACCTCGACATCAAGACCGTCGTGGTCAGCTGTGGCACTTGCTACGACCAGCTGGCAATGTATGAATTCGAAAAGATATTCCCTGGTTGCCGACTCATCGACATCCATGAATATCTGTTGGAGAAGGGCGTGAAGCTGGAGGGCGTAACCGGTACGCGCTACATGTACCACGACCCTTGCCACACGCCGATGAAGCTGCAGGATGCGACAAAGACGGTGAACCAGCTGATCACGACGGACGACGGCACCAAGGTTCTCAAGTCGGATCGTTGCTGCGGCGAAGCCGGCACGCTGGCCGTTGCACGCCCGGATATTTCGACACAGGTGCGCTACTCGAAGGAGGCCTCGATCAAGCTCGGCGAGGAGAAGCTGCGCGCTGATGGCTTCACCGGCAAGGTCAAGATGCTGACTTCCTGCCCGGCCTGCATGCAAGGCCTGCAACGCTACGAAGACGATATCCAGGGCGGTCTCGATGCAGATTACATCGTCATCGAAATGGCCAAGCGCATTCTCGGCGAGGACTGGATGCCTGAGTACGTCGACCGCGCCAACAGGGGTGGTATCGAGCGCGTCCTGCTGTAATGGTGCCGAACAGGATGAGTGAGCCCGCAAACACCGCTGAACTGATTGCCCGCTTCCAGCTCTGGTTGAGCGAAGCGGGCAAGTCGGAAATCAACGATCCGAACGCCATGTCGCTCGCCACTGTCGATGCGGATGGCATGCCATCGATCCGCATGGTGTTGCTCAAGCACGCAGACGAAGCGGGTTTTGTTTTCTATACGAATCTCGGCAGCCAGAAGGCTGCGGAGCTGCACGGCAACCCGCAGGCTGCGCTGTGCTTTCACTGGAAGAGCCTGCAGCGCCAGGTGCGTGTGCAGGGCCAGGTACAGCCGGTCAGCAATGCGGAGGCCGATGCCTATTTCGCCAGCCGGCCGCGCGATTCGCGCATTGGTGCCTGGGCTTCGAAACAGTCACAACCCATGCAAGGGCGTTTCGAGCTGGAGAAGCGTGTTGCCGAGAAGGCATTGCGCTTCAACATTGGCGAGATTCCTCGGCCCGAGTTCTGGTCAGGCTTTCGCGTTGTGCCTTCGACCATCGAATTCTGGGAGGCCAAGCCTTTCCGTCTTCACGATCGCAAGCGCTACGTGCGACAGGCCGACGATGCGTGGCAGGGAACGCCGCTCTTCCCATAGGCGCATGGCACGCATGTGAATCAGGCAAACGTGCATCGTGAGGTAAAATGCGGGCAAACATGCTACGGGGCACACGACCATGAACAATTCTCCCAACAGCCTGCTGTCCAACAACCGGACGTGGGCAAAGAACGCTGTCGAACGCGATCCTGAATTCTTCTCGCGACTGGTCGCGCAGCAGACACCGGAATACCTCTGGATCGGCTGTTCAGACAGTCGCGTGCCTGCCAACGAAATCACTGGGCTGGCGCCGGGCGAAGTCTTCGTCCATCGCAATATCGCCAACGTGGTGGTGCACAGCGACCTGAACTGCCTGTCTGTCATGCAGTTCGCTGTCGACGTGCTCAAGGTCAAGCACATCCTCGTCGTTGGCCACTACGGCTGCGGTGGTGTGCGCGCCGCGCTGGAGAACCTGCGCTTTGGCCTCGCTGACAACTGGATCCGCCACGTGCAGGACGTGCGCGACAAGTTCCGCACCCAGCTCGACAAGGTGGATGACGACAAGGCGCGCCTGGACAAGCTGTGCGAATTCAACGTGATCGAGCAAGTCCTCAACGTCAGCGAGACAACCGTGCTGCGCGATGCCTGGTCACGCGGCCAGGAGATCGCCGTACACGGCTGGATCTACGGCGTCGCCGATGGCTTGCTGACCGATCTCAGATCCAGCGTTTCGAAAGAAACCGAAGCACTGGAAGCCTATCTGGATGCAGTCAACAGCCTGACGGCCCGCATTTGAGTCCTTCCGGCGTGGCGCCTCCTTCAGAACTGATGCCGCAGTTATACTCGCCGTCGCACTCAGCACAACACGGAACATGCGCATGAGCTTTCCCCGCCACGCCCGCTGTAAACAGCGCGGCAACACCTTCGTCGGTGTTGCGATCGGTCTTCTGATCGGCATCCTCATCGCCGTCGTCATTGCGTTGTACATCAACTTCGGCAGCAAGCCTTTCACGCAGAAGGAAGACAAGGCCAGCCAGGCTTCTGCCCCGGTAGCGACTCCCGTCGCGCCCGCCTCGAGCGAGCCGATTGCCTTGCCCGGCAAGCCGGGCGACAAGCCGGTCACGCAACCCACGGACAAGCCGAGCTACGATTTCTACAAGATCCTGCCGGGCGGAGATGCCGCATCGGTTCCTGTTTCTGCCCCCAGCGGGGAACCTGCCGCGCCGGACAAGCTCTATCTGCAAGCGGGTGCCTTCCAGGATCCGGCAGAAGCTGACAACCTCAAGGCGCGTCTTGCGTTGATGGGACTGGAGGCTGGCGTCCAGAAAGTGGACACGGCTGACAAGGGTGTCTTGCATCGCGTGCGTGTCGGGCCGTTCCCGGGCCCGGGCGAAGCCGACACCGCACATGCCAAGCTGGCACAGGAAGGCATCGAGACCGTCATCGTGCGTGTAAAACCGCGTAAATAAGCGCTCACGACATCGGTCGCTAACCACCACTTCCGTTCGTATGTATAAAAACAGGAGATCACCCATGCTGCGCCGCAGTCTGTTCAAACTACTCATCGCCTCGGCCTGTATTGCAGCCGCCCCCCTGAGCTTCGCGCTCGACGCCGGCAAGGACTACAACCTGCTGCAACCCGCGCAACCCGGCGGCACCAACGGACAGATCGAAGTCATCGAGTTCTTCTCATATGGTTGCCCGCATTGCGCAGCGTTTGATCCCAAGCTGACCAAGTGGCGTGCTGCACAAGGCAAGGATGTCGTCTTCAAGCGCGTGCCCGTGAGCTTCGGTCGCCCGGAATGGGCCGCGCTGGGTCGCCTGTACCTGACGCTGAATGCGATGGGTCTTTCCGACAAGTACGACAGCAAGGTGTTCGATGGCGTACACAAGGAATACCTGAAGCTGAACGACGAGAAGGTGCGCAATGACTGGCTGACCAAGGAAGGCATCGACGTCAAGAAGTTCAACGACACCTGGCGCTCCTTCGGCATCGAGACAGCCGCGCGCCGTGCCGACCAGATGGCCGAGACCTACCGCGTGCAAGGCGTGCCGATGCTGGTCATCGACGGCAAGTACGTTCCGTCGGACAGCGGCGTGAAAGGCGAAGAAGCCGGTCACTCACGAGTTCTCGTCAACTCGGAGCAACTGGTCGCAAAGGCACGTGCCGAGAAGCCCAAGAAGTAAGCAGACTGGCATAGCAGCGACGTGAACGATCCAACCCCGGGCTCTGCGCCGCTGCGCGCACCTTTGCGCGTTTTCCTGACCGGTGCCTCCAGCGGCATCGGCGAAGCGCTGGCGCGGCACTACGCCGCGCAAGGCGCCCATGTCGGTCTGGTCGCTCGACGCGGCGACCAGCTCGCCAGGCTGTGTGCTTCATTACCTGGCGGGGAGGAAGCGCATATCGCGCTGGTGGCCAGCGTCAATGACGCAGAATCCATGCGTGCTGTTGCGCAGTTATACATGGCTCGCTTCGGGCTACCTGACATCGTCATTGCCAATGCCGGTATCTCGACCGGTTCGCTGACGGACGAATCCTCCGACCTGGAGGTATTCGAAACAGTGCTGGATACGAATGTGCTCGGCATGGTGCGGACCTTCATGCCGTTTGCGCGCGCCATGCGTCGCCGCGGCAGTGGCAAGCTCGTCGGCATTTCGTCGGTTGCAGGCGTGCGCGGCCTGCCCGGTGCAGGCGCCTACTCCGCGTCGAAGGCTGCCGTGAGCCGCTATCTGGAAAGCCTGCGCATCGAGATGCGCGGCAGCGGCTTGCAAGTGATCGATATCCGCCCCGGCTATATCGCCACACCGATGACGGCGGTCAATCCTTATGCCATGCCGTTCATCCTGCAGCCCGACGAAGCAGCGCGGCGCTTCGCCATCGCCATTGCAAGAGGCAGTTCGCAGGCCACGATTCCATGGCAAATGAATATCGTCGCCAAGGCCATGACGCTGCTGCCCAACTGGGTTTTCGACAGGTTGCTGGCGGGCGCCCGGCGCAAGCCGCGCGGCTTGCCACTCTAAGCGCGGGCTGCTTCTGCGGCTGCCCGCTTCAGAGAGCCCCGAATACTTCCGCGAACATGGGCACCAGAAGCTTGTTGCCGAACTCGTTCAGATGATCTGAATCGTAGTACAGCGGCCGACCGTCCTTGCTACCGTAGCAGAATCCATCGCGGCAGAAATAAGGCAAGGGATCGAGAATCTTCACACCGCACGCAGCGCGCGCTTTGTCTAGAGCAGCCCAGTGCCTCTTCTGTTTTTACCGACAGATAGCAATACACGACAATCACCACAAACGGTGCGCCTCGTCCCTTGCGGGCAATCAGCGCGGGGGCTTCAGGCCTTGCGCCTGAACACCAGATCCCACACGCCATGCCCCAGACGCAAGCCGCGTGCTTCGAATTTCGTCAGTGGGCGATAGTCCGGCTTCACCGCGTAGTCGATAGCCGTATTCTCAAGCAAGGGCTCAGCAGAGAGTACTTCAAGCATGAATTGCGCGTACTCCTCCCAATCCGTCGCGCAATGCAGATAGCCGCCTGGGGCAAGGTGCCTGGCAAGCTCGGCGACGAAAGCGGGCTGCAGGATACGACGCTTGTGGTGCCGCTTCTTCGGCCAAGGATCAGGGAAGAACACGTGCACGCCCGCCAGTGAATCCGGTGCAATCATGTCCCGCACCACTTCAGTTGCATCGTGCTGCATGACACGCAGATTGCTCAGCCCCTGCTCTTCGATCAGCTTGCAAAGATTGCCCACGCCGGGCCCATGCACTTCGATGCCGATAAAGTTGGTATCCGGTCTGGCGGCGGCGATGGCGGCGGTCGTGTCGCCCATGCCGCAACCAATCTCGAGTACGACCGGCGCATTGCGACCAAAGGCGCTGACGTAGTCGAGTACGGCCGGGCGATAGGTGATGCCGAAACGCGGCAACAACTCATCGATATAGCGCTTCTGCGCGTCGGACATACGTCCCTGGCGCAACACGAAACTGCGAATGGGTTGATTGGAAAAGCGCGGGGTCGATTCGGTCATGATGATGGAGTCAGGTGGCAGGCGGCTGGCGGGAAATCGCCGGGGCGCATGAGGTCAATCGGCTGCGCCGAGTTTCTTGTGCTTGTCGACAACCTCGTCGACGATGAGACGGAACAGGCGCTGCACCAGCTCTGGCTTGAGCGCGTGTTCATTGGCCAGCGTTTCAAAACGTGCCATCTGCCGCGCTTCACGCGCGGCGTCCACTGCGGGCAACTGGTGAGTGCTCTTGAGATGGCCTACCTTGTCCGTGCAGGCGAAACGCTCACCCAGCAACGCAACGATGCGTGCATCGATGCCATCGATCTCCTGCCGGAGCGCTTCGAGCTCGGTCATGCCAGACACGCTCAGCTACCGATCATGCCGGAGGCAGGCGAGCTCGGCGATGCCGAGTAATACTTCTTCGGCATACGCCCGGCAAGGAACGCCTCGCGCCCTGCTTCAACCGCCTTCTTCATCGCGCCTGCCATCAGGACAGGATCTTTTGCCGAAGCGATGGCGGTGTTCATGAGCACGCCGTCGCAGCCCAGTTCCAGTGCGATGGCTGCATCAGAAGCCGTCCCGACGCCCGCATCGACCATCACCGGTACTTTCGACTGCTCGATGATCAACTTCAGATTCCAGGGATTGAGGATACCCATACCGGACCCGATCAAAGATGCCAGGGGCATGACGGCGACAACACCGATTTCTTCGAGCATCTTCGCCTGGATCGGATCATCGGAGCAGTACACCATGACCTTGAAGCCATCCTTCACAAGGATTTCGGCCGCCTTCAAGGTCTCGGGCATGTTCGGAAACAATGTGTGCGGATCGCCCAGCACCTCGAGCTTCACGAGATCGTGCCCATCCAGCAGCTCTCGCGCCAGGCGCAGGGTACGCACGGCTTCATCGGCCGTGTAACACATCGCGGTATTCGGCAGATAGGTGAACTCCGACATCGGCAACGCGTCGAGCAGGTTCGGCGCTTTGGGATCTTGTCCGATGTTGGTGCGCCGGATCGCGACAGTTACGATCTCCGCCCCGGACGCCAGAACGGCCCTGCGCGTCTCGTCGAAATCCTTGTATTTTCCGGTTCCAACGAGCAAGCGCGAACCATAAGCCTTGCCAGCAATCAACAACGGGTCATTCATGGTGTCTTCCTGAATCTGCATTCATTTATCGAGCGGGAGACAGATCAGCCACCGCCCACGGCAACAACGATTTCCAGCTGGTCACCGTTGTTCAGTGCGGTTTCGGCGTGTCGTCCACGCGGCACGATTTCGCCATTGCACTCGACTGCCAGGCGCTTGCCCACCAGAGAAAGTTCACCGAGCAATTCGGCGACGCTCATGGCGTGAGCAAACTCGCGATGCTCTCCATTGATGGTCAGCTGCAGCATGTCTTTCCATTTCCGCCAGGAATCGGCGCGTGCAAAAGGATGTATTGAAGCGCGAAATTTTAACATGCGCGCTGATACCCTCTCGCCGCTTAAGCGGCCAGTCAGTCACAACATGTCACACCGCAGCCCTCGGCGCTCAGGCATCTTGCGGCCACGGTCCAATTCTTGCGATAGCTCCGTCCGTACCAGATCTTCAATCGTCCTCATGAAATCCAGCCTCAGCCTTCTCTTTGCCGCCTTCACGAGTCTTCTCGCCAGCAGCGTGGTCCACGCACAGGGTCGCCCGGACGACCCCGCTTTCAGGTACATCGCAAACTCTCCCGCAAGCGGTGATGGACGCTGGAAAGGCACTCTGGGCTTCGGCATGACCCTTAACAACGGCAACTCGGAATCAACCCAGGCTTCGTTGTCTGCAGATGCCGTGCGCACGCTGCGCGATAGCCGCATCCTCTTCCACACCCTGCTCATCCATGCCACCAGCGGGGGCGACACAACGGTAGACAATGATCTGGGCGAACTCCGCTATGAGCGCAACTTCGCTCAAGCCGCATTCGGTTACGGTGACATCACACTCGAACGTGACCCCTTCCGCGATCTGAACCTGCGCCAGAGTTACGCAGGCGGCCTGGGGTATCGGCTGCTCAGGCTGGACGATACGCAACTGAACATCTACGCGGGAGCAGCCTACACGCTGGAAGATCGCAGGACGGCTGAGGATGCGCGCGGCTGGGAGCCGACGCTGGGCAATGACTTCACCTACAAGATTTCGGAGACGGCCTCGATCGCCGAGCGCTGGGTCCTTTTCCCGACCACCGTCGGCAACGGCGGCGTTCGCTCGGTATTCCAGGTCGACCTGAACGTAAAAATCTCCGGCCGCATCGGCGTACAGATTTCGTTCCTGAACAAGTATCGCCAGAACGTAGGCAAGGGAGAAAAGAGTACCGACACGATACTTTTCACCGGAGTCACCGCTGGTTTCTAGGCAGCGATTGAGCCCACGCTACAACTTCCCGTACAATCGCCAGCGCACTGCCCGATGCTGATCGGGCCCGCATGCGGGCGTCGTATAATGGTAATACCCTAGCTTCCCAAGCTAGAGCCGTGGGTTCGATTCCCATCGCCCGCTCCACTGCATGGCTCGATTTTCCGGGCCACTCACCCTGCACTGGAACTAGAAACAGCCCACCAGACCACCCAGCAGGATGACGACGATCAGCGCGATCAGCGCGCCGACGATGCCTACCATGACGATGTCGCGATAGCTGTCGCGATGCGTGCAGCCGCACACGGCAAGGAGCGACACGACAGCCCCATTGTGCGGCAAGCTGTCCAGCGTGCCAGCGCCAATGACCGCAACCCGATGCATCAAGGCGGGGTCGAGCCCGGTGTGTCGAGCCAGGTCCATGAAGATCGGCCCCAAAGCTTCCAGCGCAATCGTCAGCCCGCCAGACGCCGAGCCCGTGAGGGCAGACAGCAAATTGGTGGACACGGCCAGCGATACCAGGGGGCCGCCGCCAATGCCGAGCACCCATTCGCGCACCAGTCCGAATGCAGGCAGGCTGGCAACCACCGCACCGAAACCCACAAGACTGGCGACGGATAGCACCGGCAGCACCGCCGCATTCGCGCCTGCATCAACGCTGGCGCGCAGATCGCTCAAACGCCCGCGATGCAGGACCAGCAGCAAAACAATGGCAACGGAGAGAGAGATCAACACCGCCCAGACGCCACCCACGGCAGCCAGCCCTGTGTTGCCGAAACGAGCGTCAGCCAAGTAGCTTGTATCTAGGCGTGGCAATAGCCAAAGGCTCAGCAGCAGATTCACGAGCACCACCGTGCAAAGCGGTGCAGCGGCGGCAAGACTGCCGGGAAGTGTCGGCATCAGGACTGGACTCGGTTCGCCACGCCCCAGCTCTGCGGGATCGAAATGTCCGGCCATGTTTCCACGCTCGCGCAGATGCGCGTCATGCGCCACGTCACGAGACGCTTCCGGATCGACCGGCTGATACCCCTCTCCGGCGTCACGCGCCAAGCGTTCGACCCGATTCAGCCACCACATGCCGAACCCCAGCATGATGAGCGAGGCAATCAAGCCGAGTCCCGGCGCGGCAAATGCGGTCGTGCCGAAGAACGGCATCGGGATTGCATTCTGGATGGCTGGCGTGCCCGGCATGGCCGACATGGTGAACGTCGAGGTGCCCAACGCAATGGCCGGCGGCATGAGTCGCACCGGCAGATCGGCGGCACGGAACAGCGCCTGCGCCATGGGCGCCAACACGAAGAAGGCGACAAACAGGCTGACACCCCCATAGGTCACGGCCGCGCCCGCGAGCACGACGGCCAGTAGCGCGCGCCGCGGGCTCAGCGTCGCGATCATGAACCGCGCGATGGCCTGCACCGAGCCGCTGTCTTCCATCAACTTGCCAAAGATCGCGCCAAGCAGGAACAGTGGAAAGAACTGCGCAAGAAATCCCGCAGCGGCCACCATGAACACCTGCGTCCAGTTGGCCAGCAAAGGCTCGCCGGCGAAGGCTGCGGCGATCAGCGCAGCAAGTGGCGCAAGGATGAGCACCGTCCAGCCTCGATAGGACAATGCCACCAGCAAGGCCAGCCCGAACGCGGTCCCGAGCAAGCCCATTCAGACACCCTCCAGCAAGGCATCGAGATCTAGCGTCGAACGCTCTCCCAGATCCGCTGCATGCGCGCGCAGAAATGCATCTGCAGCGCGCCTTCCCTCATCTTTCAACATGCAGAAGAAGCCCCACTCGGCGAGCATCTTCGAGCTTGCGTCGAGGCGCTCCATGGCATCTGTCCCGATGCGGTGGATGCGCATGCGCGCCCATTTGCGTCCCTCTGCCTGGCCCGCGTCGACCACACCACGCAGCATCGCGATCATGCGTAGCTCCTTCAGCAAGGGCGCATTGAACGACAGTTCGTTGATCCGGCTGTTGATCGCTCGCGCATCGCGCGGGATGTCGTGGCGCTCGACCGGATTGATCTGGACGAGGATGGTGTCGCGGGAATCGCAATCCCGCACCAAGGGCGTGATGGTCGGGTTGCCCGCATAGCCGCCGTCCCAGTAACTCTCCCCATCGATCTCGACAGCATGGAACACGCTGGGCAGACATGCGGAGGCCAGCAACACGGCCGGGCTGAGCTCTGCATTCCGGAAAACGCGGCCACGCCCCGTCCGCACATTGGTCGCCGTCACGAACAGCTTCACCTTGGAAGCAGCCAAGCGCGTGAAATCGACGTGGGATTCGAGCAGCCCGCCCAGCGGATTATTGCCTCCCGGATTCAGGTCGTAAGGCGACCACAGGCGTGCAGCCAGATCGAGTGCAACGAAGGTCGGAGAATTGACCAAGGACCAGTTCCCCATCAACACATCGAGAAAGCCGCGTTTCAGCGGGCTCAGCAAGGCAGCATCCGCCACCGCGCGCCAGAAGCTCGCCAAGGCGTCACGAGCGCCATTACGCCCGCCTCGCTCCAAACCACTCAGCATCACGGCGGCATTCATTGCTCCGGCCGACGTCCCGGAAATGCCATCGAACTGAAGCCACTCTTCATCGAGCAAGCGATCAAGCACGCCCCAGGTAAACGCCCCGTGCGACCCGCCCCCTTGCAAGGCCAGATCGACCAGAAGGCTACGGCCAGATTCCGGAATCACTGCGTCGTCTGTCAGCTGCGTCACCCTGGCACTCCTGTCGTGCTGCTATGCAGCATGATAGGAGGCAGCGGCCGGCCTGCCAAGCAGATTCGGGCTGCCCATCCAAAGTCCGCGACCTGACGCCGGATCAGCCCGGAGATACCTCACGCCACGCGCGAAACCTTGCGAGAACAGTTGTTTGTGAATAGCGCATTACAGATGCCAAACGCATTCAAATGGCGCGCTTGTGGGACCAGAGGATTCTGCAAGTCCCCCGAAGCCGGCTTTATCGGTGTAACCGCCGAAATCATTGATGGCCAGAAAAGCAAAACGGCAGCTCAGGCGATACTTGCCTGAGCTGCCGTCTCAATTTTCACGCGCATGTGCCGCCCGACAATCCGGGCGCGAAATCAGATCGAGCCGAATGTGCCGAAAGCGATGGCCTGTCGTTCCCTTCCCATTGGCACGGCCCATTCAGGACCTTCCCAACCGGGCACATGGACATCGGAGTGACTCAATTCGGCAAACATCGCATCGAGTTCACGCTCTTCGTCCGCATGAAAAACCTGGTGGCCAATCCGGCTTGCCGCCACGTCCTCGGAACTTTCCACATTCAACACCATGACAACCTCCTTGTCGGACAAGGGCACGTCATACGACGCACATGGACAAGGTACTGCCGGCACTGCGAGAAGCAAATGAGGGCTTTCCGCCACTCGCGACCGGATTTCTCCCGGAGTGGCCCTGCATCATCAGCAAGGGCAACTCCGGCATCCGGTCGATGTTCAGCTCATGCCGACGGTAGCAAGGCGCGGGGTTGCGCTTTCGGCACCCAAATCAACGCCATTGTCATAAGTCGCTGGCTGGAAGCCGCTGCCGTTGGTGATTTCAGCCATGTAACCCGCACGCTCTTGATCAGCAGCGCTGAGATAAGCACGACGGCTGGAAGCAACATCAAAGAATTCAAAACTCGGAGTCATGATAACCGCCTTTCTAACTACCACTACATTCAAGAGCGCTGTGTTCTGCGCATGGTTGAATCGTAGCGAGCGGCAATCGGGCTGACCAATTCGAGTGTTTGATCTTGCTATAAGCTATTTTTGCGATGCAACAAAAGTGGTTTTTATTTGACGCCAAGAAGCGCATTTTATTGATTAAAATCAATAAATTAAGACAGCCATAAACAAGCAGAATGTAAATATAGAATTTGCTTTTTATTTAAATCCGGCTCTTCGAATTTATTTATCCAGCAATAGACAAACTAATAAACGGGCTGCTGTTTTATGCAAATAGTCATTGCAAAACAGGCTCTTGCCCGCCACGCAGGACGGTGACTCCTGGCGGGTGACTCTCAAGGATCGCAGCACGCAACAAATCAATTACCCGGGTGCGGGGATAGGTCACCCGCCAGGCCAGCGCCACGCGGCGTGATGGCTCCGGCGCGGAAAAATGGCGTACGGCCACGAGCTTCTGGCTATCCACCAGGGGATCTGCCGCCGTGCTGGGCAACACGGTCACGCCCAGGCCGGTGGCGACCATATGCCGGATGGTTTCCAGAGAACTTCCTTCAAGCGTCTTCTGCAGTCCTGTCCCGTGTGCGCACAGCGGGCAAGCCGCCAGCACCTGATCGCGGAAGCAATTGCCTGCACCTAGCAGTAACAAGGGTTCTTCCTGCAAGCGTTCAGTCGAGATGTGTTTGGCATCGCTCCAAGGGTGACTCGCCGGCAGGACGACACGGAATGGTTCGTCATAAATCTGCTGCGTCACGATGCCCGGCTCATCGAAAGGCAGGGCAATGATGGCCACATCGATTTCGCCACGTTTAAGGGCATCCGCCAATTTGGCCGTGTAATTCTCCTGGATCACCAGCGGCATGCGTGGTGCCCGCTCGGTCAACTGCGGGATCAAGGCCGGCAACAGGTACGGACCGATGGTGTAGATAACTCCGAGTCGCAACGGGCCGGATAGAGGATCCTTGCCCGCCTCGGCAATATCGCGGATCTGACTGGCTTCGCGCAGGACGCGCTCGGCCTGGGTGACAATTTCGCGACCAATCTCGGTAATCTTCACGTCGGCTGCGCTACGCTCGAACAGGATGACCCCCAGTTGTTCTTCGAGCTTCTTGACCGCCACCGACAGCGTCGGCTGACTGACGTGACATTTCTCGGCAGCATGACCAAAGTGCCGCTCCTGCGACAAGGCAACGATGTAGCGCAGATCCGTTAGCGTCATGGCAGCAACTCCGTGGAATGGTCGGAACCGGAGTGTTGGCCTGGACGTCCAGGCTGCTCCGGCAATGTCTGATTGTAGTGGTTGCGCACATGAAAAGTTCGGCCATGCCCGGGCAATGCAGATATGCCCCTGCGGCCCTTGAAACACGGGCCCCAGCCCCCAGTTTGTAAGCGTTTGTAAGGGGTCGGAACCAGCGCAAAACCGGCCCGTTCTTAGCTCCACATTGTTGTTGTTTGCTTCGTACGATTCCAAGGAGATTTAAATGAAGTGGACCCTTTCCCGCAGCATGCTTGTCGCGGGTATCGCTGCAGTCACTTTTGCTGGCTGCTTTCAGGATTCAGGCATCAAGAGCTCGCACGCTGGCGCAGCACCGGTAGTGGTTGCCGCAGCAGCGGCCGCGCCAAACGCGCCGACCACGGTGACGCTGCCGAACTTCGCCAATCTGGTCGAGCAGGTCGGCCCAGCCGTGGTGAATATCGCCGTCACGAGCGTGCAGAAAGGCGGCGACGACGCCATGGGTGAGGACCCCTTCTACGACTTCATCCGTCGCTTCCAGGGCATGCCGCAACAACCCCAGCAACGCAATCGCCCCGACCGCATCTCGCGCGGCGTGGGCTCCGGCTTCATCATCAGCAGCGATGGTTACGTCATGACCAATCATCACGTTGTCGATGGCGCCGATGAAGTGGTCGTCAAACTCACGGACAAGCGTGAATTCAAGGCCAAGGTGATCGGCTCTGACGAGCGCACGGACGTGGCGCTGATCAAGATCGATGCTTCCGGCCTGCCCTTCCTGAAAATGGGAGATCCGGACAAGGCACGCGTCGGCGAATGGGTCATCGCCGTGGGCTCGCCACTGGGCCTCGACAATACGGTGACCGCCGGCATCATCAGCGCCAAGGCGCGTCGCCTGCCGGACGAAAGCTACGTGCCTTTCATCCAGACCGATGTGGCCATCAACCCCGGCAATTCCGGTGGTCCGCTGTTCAACATGAACGGTGAAGTGATCGCCATCAACTCGCGCCTCATCAACAACTCCGGCGCAGCATCATTCGCGGGCATTTCGCTGGCCATCCCGATCGACGTCGCCATGAAGGTCAAGGATCAGCTGCTCAAGACCGGCAAGGTAGTGCGAGGCATTCTCGGCCTGACCTTCCAGCCTGTCGATGCGGATCTGGCCAAGTCACTGGGGCTCGACAAGGCTCAGGGCTCCGCAGTGACCAATGTCACCAGGGGATCGGGCGCCGACAAGGCCGGTCTCAAGGTCGGTGACGTGATCCTGCAGGTTGACGACACGAAGATCGATGATCCGAGCGATTTGCCGCGCCTGATTGGCGAGCGCGCACCAGGCGAAACGGTGACTCTCAAGGTCTGGCGCAACAAGTCCACGCAAACCATCAAGGCGACGCTCGGCGCAGCCCCCAGCAGCCCGTCGAACGCCAAGGGCGGCAAGCGCGGCAGCGGTGGTAGCGAAGAGAAACTGCCAGCCAAGCTGGGCATCTCGGCACGCCCCCTGCAGCCTCAGGAAGCGCGCAAGCTCGATGTCGATGGCGGCCTGGTGCTGGAAGACGTCAATGGCGCAGCGGCGAAGGCCGGGCTGCGTACAGGTGACGTCGTGCTGATGGCCAATGGCGAGCCGGTCACCACCGTTGATGAACTGCGCAAGCAGGTCGGCAGCGCCAAGGATGGCAAGGTTCTGCTGCTGATCCAGCGTGGCGAAGGCCGGGCCTTCATCGCCCTGCCCACCAACTGAGCGAAGGGCAGAAATACGTACGTTCGGGCAGATAAGGGAATTCCTGCGAGTCTGCCCGGAACCAAATGCACTACGCTGATTCAAACACGGGTAGCTCACATGGACGCGCGCGGCACTTGGTCCCAGGTGCAGGCGCCGCTACCCGGGTTGCATGATTTTGCTGGTGTAGTCCGTTTGTTGTCTTGTCTCTCCTCCAAGTCGTATTGCAGGGCCACCTCGGTGGCCCTCTTTTTTTGCCTGGAAGATTACAAGGACACGGTCACAAGGACGCCCCATCACAAGCGCACGCCGACGTCATGCGCTGCTGCAGGCGCTCGCTCAGCCTTGCGAGCCGGCTGGCGCCGTTGAAGCGCGCGGCACCAGCTGCGGCTCGAGCAGGATGTCGCGCCCCATATTGCTCTTGTTGCGCACGGACTCGAGCAACAGCTGCATGGCGGCCTCGCCTTGTTCTTCGCTCCGCATATTGACCGTCGTCAGTGGCGGCTGCATGAAGCGCGATACCGGAATGTCATCGAAACCGGCTATCGCCAGTTCATCCGGCACCTTGATGCCCATGCTGGCAGCCTCGTGCAATAGCCCGATGGCAACGAGATCGTTGTAGGCGACGATGGCGTCCGGGCGCTGGCTGCTGCGCAACAAGGCGGCTGCGGCCTGCTGACCCCCATCCAGGGTCGGCCACTCGACCGCATACTCCTGCACTGTCTGGTTCGACTCGGCAAGTGCGACGCGCACACCGGTGAGGCGTTCACTGTTCCAGCGCGCCTTGGGGAATCCGAGATATGCAATCCGCTTGCGGCCGGCTTCGACGAGATGCAATCCCATCAGGTAGCCGGCGCGATAGCCATCGGTGCGCACGCAGCGCACGCCCGGCCGCTTGTGCTGGCCGAAGAAGACCACCGGTTTGCCGAGCTCGCCCAACCATTCGATGGAGTCGTCCGGAATGCGTGAGCTGACGATGAGGCCATCGACGCGCCCAGACAGGGCCTCGAGCAGATGCCGCTCATGGCTGGGCCGCTCTTCGAGGTCGACGACCAGCAGGTTGTAATCGTTCTCGAGGGCGATGCGATTCGCGCCCTTGACGATATTGGCGAAATGCGGATTGCGGACATCAAGGATCGCCAGACCAAAGGTGCGCGTCTGGCCGGTCACCATGCTGCGCGCCTGCTGGTTGAGGCGGTAACCCAGCGTGGCAATCGCATCACGCAGGCGCTGCTCGACTTCAGGCGAAAAGCGCTGCTGTCCGTTTATGAATTTTGAAACTGTCGCAATCGATACGCCGGCGGCGCTGGCAACATCGCGAATCGTAGGTGGGCGCTTGAATTCCATTATTTTACTGACGTAGCGCGGGGCTGGATTGCGGGGTGCTGCAATCTTACCTCAGGGTGCATTTACCGCAGGCATACGCCCGTCTGCACACCTCACCATGTAAGCACGTTCCACTGCGCCGGTTTCATGGGTGTGCCGCGGATGTCCTTGCGATTGAACACGCCGTCACCCCGATCATCGACCATGGTGTAGGGCAGCCCGACTGCAGGCGTCACGCGGATCATGTAGAGGCGCCCCTTGAAGCGGAACTCCTCGATGCGATCGCCCCCGCGCTTCGACACCGTCACTTCATGATCATCGGCCCCGGGCAGCGAAGCGCCCATGGGCTCAGGAATCGGTTCGAGCTTCGGAGGGGGCGGAGGTGGTGGAACGTCTGCGGCCATCAGCTGACCACTCGTTGCAGCCATCAACACCAGCGACAGGCCCAGCATGCTTGTTCGGACTTTCATGACACACCTCCGCATACACACATCACCACTCCAGCGCCGTCATGCGCTGCAAGAGTGCTTTGCAAGCCACGCCGCGATGACTGACTGCATTCTTCAATTCAGCTGGCATACGCGCAACGGTCATACCGTACTGCGGCAACCAGAAATACGGATCGTAACCAAAGCCGCCTTCGCCGCTCGGCTTCTCCACCACTTCGCCATGCCACTCCCCCTCGGCGATCAAGGGCTGTGGGTCGTCCGCACTGCGCACGAAGACCAGCACACACACATAGTGCGCGCGGCGATCCGTCACGCCCGCCAGCTTTTCCAGCATCAACGCATTGTTGCGCGCATCCGACTTCGGCTCACCGGCGAAACGCGCCGAATGCACACCCGGCGCACCTTTCAATGCAGCAAGGCAGATGCCCGAATCATCAGCCAGCGCGGGTAAACCCGTGGCGGCTGATGCGTGGCGCGCCTTGGTCAACGCATTCTCGACAAAAGTCTGATACGGCTCTTCAGCCTCGGTCACGCCCAGCGCGCTCTGCGGGATCACCTCCCAGCCCAGCGGTGCCAGCAGCGCCTGGAATTCCCGCAGTTTGCCCGCGTTGTTGGATGCAAGTACAAGTTTCCGCATATTCATTCAATCCTAGCCTGCAATCTCGCTGCACGCCTCATTCATGCGGGCGGCAATCTCATCGGTCAATCGTGGCAACACTTCGAGCGCCTTCATGTTCTCGAGCACCTGCGCGGAGCGCGACGCCCCGGTGATGACGGTGGACACGTGCGGGTTGCGCAGGCACCAGGCCAGCGACAGTTGTGCCAGAGTCACCTCCAACTCCTGCGCGATCGGCAGCAGCTTCTTCACGGCGCGCTTTTTCGCCTCGTCATTGAGGCGCTCCTGCAGCCATTCATAGCCGGGCAAGGTGCCGCGCGTCCCCGCCGGGATGCCATCGAGATACTTGCCGGTGAGCATGCCGGACGCCAGCGGGCTCCAGGTCGTCAGGCCGAGACCAAGGTCTTCGTACAGGCGGCGGTACTCCTGCTCGACGCGCTTGCGGGCAAACAGGTTGTACTGCGGCTGCTCCATCACCGGCTTGTGCAAGTGGTGGCGTTCGGCGATCTGCCAGGCCGCGCGGATCTCTTCCGCACTCCACTCCGAAGTGCCCCAGTACAGAGCCTTGCCGCGATTGATGAGGTCGTGCATCGCCCACACGGTTTCCTCGATCGGCGTTTCCGGATCGGGGCGATGGCAGAAGATGAGGTCGAGGTATTCGAGACCGAAACGTTTCAGCGAGCCGTCGACAGCGGCCAGCAGGTACTTGCGGTTGAGGGTGTTCTTGAGATTCGGGCCTTCGTGGATGCCCCAGAAGAATTTGCTCGAGACGATGTACTGCTCGCGCGACCAGCCCAGCTCGCGCAAGGCCTGGCCCATGATGCGCTCGGACTCGCCGTTGGCGTACACCTCGGCATTGTCGAAAAAGTTCACGCCCGCATCGCGCGCGGCGGCCATGCATTCGCGCGCGAGTTTCGTGTCGAGCTGATTGGAATAGGTGACCCAGGATCCGAAGGACAGGGCACTGACCTTGAGGCCGGAACGGCCGAGACGGCGGTACTGCATGACGTCATTCTCCAGGCTGTGGCAGAGCCTGTGATTGTACGCTGCAGAACCGCCCCTCCTGCCTGCGTCAAAGCACTCGCTTGCGGCGGCTCAGATACAGCCCACCCAGACCCAGTGCCAGCAACCCCAGCGAAGCCGGTTCAGGCACCTCGCCGCCCTGTGTGTCATCCGCCACGACCGAGATGACCAGATCGTGATCCGGTGTCCAGCCACTGACTTGCCCGCCCAGATCCTTCACCGACATACCGAAGCCATCCGCCAGGTATTCCCCGGGCTCAAGTGGTGCGCCGACAGGCGTGTAGATGCCAAATATGAACTGGAAGGCCTCGCCCGGGTCGAGGTCCATGCCGAGGAACTGCGCGAGAAAGCCTCCATCCGCCAGCGAGAAGGTATAGGGGAAGGCATCGTTCGGCGTGCGGAAGCCGTTCGATATCGATGCCTGCGTCATCTTCTCGTTCGAGATGGGTGAGTTGTAGAGCGTGGCGTGCAGCACGACCTTGTCGCTCTGGCCGACGACGGGGTGGATATCGTCGAAGTCCCAGCTCCAGCTGAGCGTTGCGTGAGCATTGTGGATGGATGTGACGAGGGCTGCGCCGACACCGAGCGTGCGCAGGAATTTTCTGAGTTTCATGATTCTCTCCGGTTTGTGAAGTGGGGTTTCTGGATCAATCGGCCCTGGCACGCCGGCGACCGTGGACGACGCCAGCCAGTAGCAAGGCGCTGAGCGCAAGGGTCGAGGGCTCGGGTAATTCGGCGCTGACGGCCGCGACATCGCCGTCGCGCACCGCCCAGGGCACGAGGTAGTCAAAAGTCTTGTAGGTCACGCCCTGGTAGCCATTGCTGAGGTCGAAGAACCACGCGAAGCTCTGGCTGTAAGCGCCATCCATCCAGAAGGCCGAATTCGCTGTGCCGCCGCCGTATGGCAGGTGGACGAACATGCTCTCGTCACCCGGCTGGGCGGGATCGTCAACGAGCCCCCACGGCGTGCCATAGGGCAGCTGCTGACCTCGGCTATCGAAGGGCGAGATGTTGCCGAAGGTGACGTAGTACATGTACGCCAGCTCGCTACTCGCGGGACTCACGTTCAGCCCGCACTGCCCGCCGTTGTAGCTGTCGTTGCATTGCGCAGGGAACGGATGCATCTGCGGCAAGCGCCAGTCCGAGTAGTCCACGCCGCGCACGCTGTCGTGATAGCTCAGGCCGTCGACCCATTGCTTCGCCTGCGCCCAGCCCATCTTGCCGTCGGCGTCATAGCCACTGGTGCGGGCGTAGTAAGGATCCTGCAGCCAGGTGACGTTGAACACATCGTCATAGATCAGACCCGCGCCGCGATCGAACAGGGTGGCCTGGGCACTGCTGGCCAAAAACGAGAGAGCTGCGCCAGCGAATACGGCCCGCAGCATTTTCATGGGTTTCATTGCACGCTTCCTGTGAAGAGACTGGATGCGTGCACTATGGCAATCGACTGGGTGGCTCACATCGCCCGGAGGAGCCAGTACGCCACACCGCAGGGAGCCATGCTCGAAAGGGCAGTCAGCATGGCGCAGGCGGCCCCGCGCCACGCGCGTGCATCACGCCAGCATTGCAACGATCAGGAAGGGATCAGGGCTGCGTCGCGCGCCACGCCGCCGCAGCCTGCCCGCGCGTCGCGCAGTCGAGCTTGGTCAGTATGTTGGCGACATGACGCTTGACGGTGTGCGGGCTCAGGTCGAACGCGCGTGCGATGAGCTTGTTGCTGTCACCTGCGGCGATGCGTGCGAGCACTTCGCGTTCGCGCTCGGACAGCGCATCCAGCAGGGAAGCGTTCGTGGGTGCGGGCCGGCATGTCTGCGGCAGTTCGTCCGGCGCCCCAGCGTGCCAGGCGCCGAGCCGTGCCAGCAGGTCCCGCACGCGTGGCCGCGCAAGTTCCTCGATCGGGATGAGCAGCAGCAATTTCTCGATGATGTGTGCAGGCTCGAACAGCAAGGCCCCCAGGCAATCCTCTTCTGCCGCCTCCTGCAAGACGGGAGCAAAACAGGCCCATGCATCCCCCAGCTTTCCCTGTTCGAGGCAGGCCCAGGCCAGACACAGCCGCGCATCGCCGAACAGGCTCGGTGCGCGCACGCGCGCCTGCAGGCGCACGGCTTCCTGCAGAGAAATTTCGGCATCTACGAGGCGCTCGCGCAGCAAGGCGAGCCGTCCGCGAAACAGCTCGCGGCCAATGTCGACCAGTGGCCACTCCGCTGCCGTGCGCGCGGCATCGAGCTGGGGGCCGAGCGTTTCCAGCGCAGCGGCGCGGCCTGCCATCCAGTAGACCTGCGCGAGGCAGAGATGACCGGAGCGACGCCAGCTCTGTTTCATCCCCTCGTTCATGCTCGCGAAAACCTCGATGTTCCGCAGCATGAGTTGCTCCGCCAGGGCGAAATCACCGTGCAGGCAAGCCCGCCAGGCACGCATGGTGTGATCGTTGAGCGTCAGCATGGGTACGACGGAGAGACGCTGCGTCAGTTGGTATTGACGCTCGATGGCCTCTTCCGCTGCCTTGCGTTCGCCATGCCACAACTCCGGCCAGGCCGCATTGGCCATCGCCTCGAACTGCCAGTGCACCACGCCTGCCTGCAAGGCTTCGCGCGACAAACTGCGCAAACGCCGCATCGGTGGCAATGCCCCTGGCATCGGAAAGAGGAAGGGGTTGAACATGTCGTCCATCGCCGGGAGCAGCAGGCGCACATCACGCTCGCCATGCTCAACCATCGCCTGCAATGCCTCGGCACAACGATGCGGCTCGAAGGCTGCGGCCTGCCACGCATGCGCACCCTGGCGGATCGCCTGCAAGGGCGTGGGCAGCGGCAGTGTCTCCGCTACGACCAGCGCGGCCGCGGCACGATCGATCTGGCCGACGGCATTGCACGCGCGCGGCAACAGCACGTAGCAGCGCATGTAGTCATCCATGCGGCCTTGTTCACGAAACGCCAGCGCCGCACGCTCGAGGAAATTTGCAGCGCGCGCAAAGTCCCAGCGCCCCCAGGCGCACAAGGCTTGCAGGTAATCCACATCGGCGTTGTCGCGCACGATGGCTTCGGGCAGCTGCGCGATCCAGCGTGCCACCGTCGCCTGTCCTCCCTCGGCCAGAAGTGGCTCGACGCAGCGCCCCATCGTGGCGATCGCTTCGGCCCACTCGCCCGCTTTCAGGAAATGCGCGACCGCGCGTAGCGGCACTTGCTCGGCCCGTGCTGCCCGCGCATGCAGGCTGCGCACAAGACCCGCATGCCGCTGCGCAAGACGCGTCTGCAGGAATTCCGCAAACAGGTCGTGGAAGCGCAGCACGGGCACGTGCTCGTCGAGCACCGTGAGAAACAGGTTGCTGCGATAAAGCGTATCCAGCACGTCGTGTGCATCGTCACGCCCCGTCACGGCATTGCACAGCGCCGGCGACAACTCGGGCAGCACCGAGCATTGCAGGACGAAGTCGCGCAGGTCAGCCGGCAGATCGGCCAGCACCTCCTGCGCGAAGAAATCGAAGAGGTGTCGCCCCGCGGCACGGTCTACCGCCGGCCGCATGCTTTCGACGGCCTGGCTGTCAACGGCCCCCAGCACCAGTTGCAGCCCCGCCGGCCAGCCCTGCGTGCGCTGCAAGGCCTGCTCGAGGAACGCCGCTGACAACTCGCCCGACAAACCGGCAGCTTGCCGCGCCGCGGCCAATGCACGTGCCTCGCCAGCATCGAACTGCAAATCGGCGGTGAGAAGTTCGCCCACTTCGCCACGCGCCCGCCAGCGTGCCAGCGGCAAGGTCGGGCTGGTGCGCGAGCCGAGCACCACGCCCACTTCGGGCGGCAAGCGCTCGATGAATTCACCGAGAAGTTGCAGGGCATCAGCGTCGCTGACGCGATGCAGGTCGTCGATAACGAACAACAGGCGCTCGCCCTGATAGCTGCTCAATGCATTGATGAGGGCGGCAATGGCGGCGCGTGACTGCGGCCCTGCAACCTGCACCTGCGAAGCGAGGATGTGCGGATCGACCTCCCACTCCAGCACCACGTCACGCAGCGCGCCGAGCAGGGAGACGAACAGGCGGTTGATGTCGTTGTCGTCCTCGTCGAGCGACAACCACACGCTCTCCGCATCGGCCGCTATCGACGCGAGGAGTTGCAACAGCAGCGTGCTCTTGCCAAAACCGGCCGGTGCGCAGACCAGGGTGACCCGCCGGTCCAGCACCAGGCCACGCGCACGTTGCAACAGCGCGGTGCGCGACACAAGATCGCGGCGCTGGCGCGGTGCGCGGAACTTGGTCGCGGCAACTCCGCTCCAGGTACCGGCAGGAGCGGCAGCTGCAACGCTGCGGGCGGGCGGATTGTCGTCGGCGGGCTGGTTCATGCGGCTGCTCTTTGGCGGCAGGGGTGTGGGCAGGCTGCGCAGCTCGGCTCCCCGGCTGCCCTCATCGATGCAAACATCCTGCCACGCCATGCGCATTCTGCAAATCCGCTGGCCGGTCTAGCGACCACCCGCCGGGCGTGGGGCCACGCTTCGCAAGTAGAGATAGAGGGCGCGCACATCCGTATCGCTGGCTTTGGCCAACGCCTCGAAGGGCATGACCATGCTGATGGCCGTCCCGTCGGGACGCTTGCCACTGCGGAACATGGCAAGGAACTGCTCGGCGTCAGCATAGTGCGTCATGGCCGAACCCTCCTCCGGGGTGATGTTGGCCGCAGCCGGCCAGTCTGGCGGCGCCCCCGGGATCTTGCCGCCAGAGAAGCCATCACCGTGGCACCCCTTGCACATATTGGCGACGTACTCGCCGTGCGCCAGGTTCACGCCTTCGACGACGGGCTGCTGCGGCAGCAGGCTGTGATCGATCTTCTCGGCGGCATCCTTGATCACGCCGAGCCCGTACAGCGCGCGTACCGGCACAGGTAACTCCAGCACGGCGCCCCCGCCCGACGCCGGTGGCATGTGGCGCAGGTATGCCACGAGTGCGGCGAGGTCGTCGTCGGTGAGGCGGTTGTAGTCTTCCGACGGCATGATCAGCGCCGGGCGCCCGTCCGGCTTCACACCGTGGCGTATGCTGCGCTCCCAGTCTTCGGGCTTGTAATGCGCCACCACATTGCCCGGACCGGGGCTGATGTTCGGGCCCGCAACGCGCATGCCCTTGCCATCGTCGATGACCGTACGCCCGCCGCCGTTGAGCGCGTGGCAGTCCGTGCAGGCGCGCGACTCGTAGAGATAGCGCCCGCGCTCGATGCTCGCCGCATCATCGCGCAAGGCAACAGGACGGGCGGCAATGTCCAGCCTGCGCGCCATCTTCGTGTTGCCGTACTGAACCGCGCCGAACACCGTGAGAATGAGCAAGACGAACAGTACGCAGATGGCCAGCAGGCCGCGCTTGATCCAACGATTCATGATGTCCCCCCTTCGCCCCTGTCTGATCCCGCGCTGGCCGGCTCTGCCACGTCGTGGCGTGCCCGCAGGAGACTCATGGTCAGCGCCCAGCGCGCCGCGTCACAACCTTGTTGGGCATGCGCCTCGAAGGCCGTGAAGGCCTCGGCGGACAGCTTGCCCTGCATGCAGCCAATGAAGCTCACCAGCTCTGGCGGCGTGACGGCGGGCACCAGCCAGCGTGTCACCGCAGCCAGTTCGCGTGGGCTCATGTGCGTCACCATGCGTGCATGCAGCTCGGTGAGCTCACCGTCGCTGTAATGGGCCCACAGCGCGGCGTTGAGGCCAATCTCCTCGCTGTGCATATGGCGCAGCTTGTCCGCAACGAACAGTGCGAAGCGCAGGTAGAGCTGGTGCGCAAGCAGACGCCGCTGCGCCAGCGGGCTCAGGCGCAGCGTATGTGCCTCGACCTCCAGCTCGCTGATGCTGTGCAGCTGGTCGAGATGCTCATCGGCCACACGCGATGAAGCACCGGGCAGGCGCGCCTCGATGGCGACATGCACGAAATCCGTCTCGTGGCTGATATGCCGGCGCAGCAGCGAAAGCAGTGCCTCGAGCTGCTCCAGCGCGTCGCGCAGGCAGGCTTCATCGTCCGCATCGACACGCCCCAGCATGGCCAGGGTATCGCTCATGAACAGGCGTAGCGCCTTGTGAATACTGGAATAGAGATCGGCGCGCGTGGCCGACATCCGGTCCAGCCCTGTGGCTGACGGACGCGGGCGCGACAGATCGGCGGCTGCACTCATTGCATCTCCTGACAGATCGAAGCGCTTCGGGAAGGAAGCTAGGTTCGCAGTGTCTGCCTGTCAGGGAGCCGGCGCATCGGCCGGAAGAGCCATTGATGGCTCAGCAGAGAGCCATGTACGAAATCAGGCGAAGGAACGCCAGGTGCTTGAGCCCGTGTTCAAAACCAGTTCGTCATCCCGGCGAAGGCCGGGATGACGGCTATTTTGTGTTCGAGAGATCAGGCGCTCTCGATCCACTCCACATCCGCCCCCACCGTACGCAGGTTCTCCACGAAACGCGGGTGCGCGCGGCGGATTGGCGTGGCGTTGCGGATGCGCGAATTGCCTTCGATGCTTGCCGCCACCATCAGTAGCGCAATGGCCACGCGGATGATGTACGGGCTCTCGACCTGGGCCGGGCGCAGTTTGCCGCCACCGAAGGTGATCAGGCGGTGCGGGTCCGCGAGGAAGACGTGTGCGCCGAATTTCGACAGCTCGCTAGTCCAACCCATCGCGCCGTCATACACCTTGTTCCAGAACATGACGCTGCCCTCGGCCTTGACGCCGAGCGCAACGAAGATCGGCAACAGGTCGACCGGGAAGTATGGCCAGGGCGCCGCCTCGACCTTGGTGAGGATGTTGGGCGTGAAAGGTTGCTTCACGCGCAGGCCACCATTCTGCGTGGCAGTCGTCCAGCCGTCCTTGTGCTCGACGGTGATGCCGAACTTGGCGAAAGTGCGGTCGATCAGCGGGAACTGCTCCGGTGCCGAATTCTTGACGATGATCTCGCCGCCGGTAATCGCCCCGAGCGCGAGGAAAGTCGTGATCTCGTGGAAGTCTTCATCAAAGCGGAACTCTCCGCCCTGGAAACTGCTGACACCCTGCACGCGCAGACGCGAGGTACCGACGCCTTCGATCGGCACGCCTATCATCTGCATGAAGCGGCAGAACTCCTGCACATGCGGCTCGCAAGCGGCGTTGGTGAGCGTCGATACACCATTGGCCGACGCACCACACAGCACGAAATTCTCGGAGGTCGTGACCGAGGCGTAGTCCAGCCAGTGATCGACAGCCTTGAGCTGGCTCTCGGTACGCACGATCAGCGAACCGGCACCGCGCTCCACAGACGCGCCGAAGTGCTGGAACACCTCGACGTGCGGATCGATCTCGCGCACGCCCAGCGTGCAACCCTTCACGTCATCTTCAAGACGCGCCACGCCGAAACGCGCCAGCAGCGGCGGCACCAGCATGATGGAGGAGCGCATCTCCTCCGGCAGGCGATTGACCTGTGGATCGAAATGCGTGCGGCTGTGGTGCAGCTCCAGCACACCGGTCGAATAGTCCATCTTCACGTCGGAACCGAGCGACTCGAAGATCTCCAGGATCTTGCGCACATCGGTGATTTCCGGGACACCCAGCAAGCGCAACGGCTTCTCAGTCAGCAAAGTGGCGCAGAGGATGGGCAACACCGCGTTCTTGTTGGCAGAAGGCAGGATTTTCCCGCGCAGCGGGCGACCACCATGGACGATCAGATCAGACATATACGACTCGATTCACTACTTGATTGTTGAACAGGCGCCAGCATGATGTCACACCACGCCCGGTACATGCGCGGCCTGCGGCCGCAAACTTTCTTCACACGACGGAAGGAAATTTCCGCTACCCGCTGAGCGGGAAATCGCCATCCGTACGCGCTCAATGTGCGCTCAGTGGGCTTCATCCCAGCTGGCACCGGAGCCTGCTTCGACCAGCAGTGGCACCTTCAGGTTCGCCACGCCGCTCATGACCTGTGGCAATTCGACTTTCACACGCTCCAGCTCTGCGTCCGGCACTTCGAGTATGAGCTCGTCATGCACTTGCAAGAGCAGCTTGCTTTGCAGTTTCTCCTGCGGCAACCAGTCATACACGGCGCGCATGGCGAGCTTGACGATATCGGCCGCAGTACCCTGCATCGGCGCATTGATGGCGGCCCGCTCCGCGCCCTGGCGACGTCCGGCATTCGATGACTTGATCTCGGGCAGGTAGAGGCGACGACCGAATACGGTTTCGACGTAGCCCTTCTCACGTGCCAGTGCGCGCGTCTCTTCCATGTAGCGCGCCACGCCGGGATAACGCGCGAAGTAGCGGTCGATATAGAGCTGCGCCGCACTGCGCTCGACACCGATCTGCTTGGCCAGGCCATGCGCACTCATGCCGTAGATGAGGCCGAAGTTGATGGCCTTGGCGTAGCGACGCTGCTCGCTGGTGACTTCGGCCAGCGTCGCACCAAACACCTCGGCAGCGGTCGCGCGGTGCACGTCCTCGCCCTTGGCGAACGCATCGAGCAGGCCCGCGTCATCGGAGAGGTGGGCCATGATGCGCAGCTCGATCTGCGAGTAGTCGGCGGACACGATGTGGCAACCCCGCGGCGCGATGAAAGCCGCACGGATGCGACGCCCTTCTTCGGTACGCACGGGAATGTTCTGCAAGTTGGGGTCGGTGCTCGCCAGACGTCCGGTGATCGCACCCGTCTGCGAGAAGCTGGTGTGTACCCGGCCCGTCTTCGCATTGACCGAGCGCGGCAGCTTGTCCGTGTAGGTGCTCTTGAGCTTGGCGAGGCTGCGGTTCTCGAGAATCAGCTTGGGCAGCGGGTAGTCAAGCGCCAGCTGCGCCAGCACTTCTTCATCGGTGGACGGCGCGCCGCTCGGCGTTTTCTTGATGACGGGCAGCTTGTCGCGCTCGAACAGCAGCTCCTGGATCTGCTTGGGGCTATTGAGATTGAAAGGCTGGCCAGCGACGGCGTAAGCCTCCTGCTCGATCTCCATCATGCGCTTGCCCAGCTCGGTACTTTGCTGGGCGAGCAGGAAGGTGTCGATCAGCACGCCGTTGCGCTCCATTGCCCACAGCACCTCGAGCACAGGCATTTCGACATCGCGGTAGACGCGCTGCAGGCCGGGCTCTGGCCCCAGCTGCGGCGTGAGGACGTTGTGAACGCGCAAAGTCACGTCCGCATCTTCCGCCGCGTACTCCGCCGCCCGCGACAGCTCCACTTCGCCGAAACCGATCTGCTTGGCCCCCTTGCCGCAGATGTCGGCATAGCTCAACACCGTCAAACCGAGATGTCGATTGCATAGCGATTCAAGATCGTGGCTCTTGTCGCTCTCCAGCGCCGCCGACTCCAGCAAGGTGTCGTGCGCCACGCCACGCAAGGTGATGCCCTGATTGGCCAGCACATGCATGTCGTACTTGAGGTTCTGGCCGACCTTGAGATGTGTCGCCGATTCCAGCCAGGGCTTGAGCCTGGCCAGCACTTCGTCGAAAGGCAATTGATCAGGCACGCCCGCATAGCGATGGCCGACTGGTATGTATGCCGCCTCGCCCTCGGTCACGGCAAATGACAAGCCAACCAGTTGCGCCAGCATCGGGTCGAGGCTGTCCGTCTCGGTGTCGAACGCCGTCAGCGATGCAGCATTGATCTTCTCCAGCCAGCGATCGAATGCTGCCCAATCGAGGATGCATTCGTAATTCTTGCGATCGTTTTCGACGCGCTCGACCGGCGCCGCTTCGGGCGCGGTCACGGCACGCATGCTCGCCGGTGATGCGCTTGGCGCAGGTGCTGCATCGGCCTGCGCGCTCCCTTCCAGTTCACGCAGCCAGCCACGGAATTCGTAGCGACGGAATTGCTCGATGAGCGTCGCCTTGTCCTGCTCGGTCCAGTTCAGTTCATCCAGACCTTGCGCGAGCGGCACATCGTTGACGATGGTGACGAGCTTGCGGCCGAGCGGCAGGAAATCGAGCGCCTTGCGCAGGTTCTCGCCGACCACGCCCTTGATGTTGTCGGCATTGGCCACGACGTTGTCGAGCGAGCCATATTCCTGCAGCCATTTCACGGCCGTCTTCGGACCACACTTGGCGACGCCCGGCACGTTGTCGACGGTGTCGCCCATCAGCGCGAGGTAGTCGATGATGCGGTCTGGTGGCACGCCGAACTTGGCCAACACGCCCGCTTCGTCCAGCGTCTCGTTGCTCATGGTGTTGATGAGGCGCACATGGGCGTTGACCAGCTGCGCCATGTCCTTGTCACCGGTCGAGATGATGACCTCGTAGCCTTGCTCGCTGGCGATGCGTGACAGCGTGCCGATGACGTCGTCGGCCTCGACTCCGTCCTGCATGATCAACGGCCAGCCCATAGCCTTGACGCAGGTGTGGATGGGCGCAATCTGCAGCGCCAGATCTTCCGGCATGGGCGCGCGCGTCGCCTTGTATTCGGGGTACCAGTCGTCGCGGAAGGTCTTGCCCTTGGCATCGAACACGCAGGCCGCGTGCGTTGCCTTGTAGGTCTCGCGCAGCACGCGTAGCATGTTCAACACGCCACGCAATGCGCCCGTCGGCTCACCCTGCGAGTTGCGCAGGTCCGGCAGGGCATGGAAGGCGCGATAGAGATAAGAAGAGCCGTCGACGAGTAGTAACGTTGGCATGACAGATCACTGATTGGTGGATGACAAGACTGAAGGATGTGTCGCCAGTTTCAGGGCGCATGCCAGACCTGCACACGCAGCACCGTCACTCACCCAACGACCGAAAAACATGAGCTTGAAAAACAAACTTCCGCCGTTCACAGCCCCTTCAGTCGAGACCGAAACGCGTGTGGCCCGTGAGGCCTGGCGGATCCTCGGCATTATGTCAGAGTTCGTCGAGGCCTCTGAACGCCTGCAGGCCATCAAGCCGGCCGTGAGCATTTTCGGCTCGGCACGCACGCCGGTCGATCATCCGTATTACGAGCTGACCGAGAAAATCGCCCGTCTGCTGTCGGATTCGGGGTTCTCGGTGATTTCCGGCGGCGGCCCCGGCATCATGGAAGCGGCCAACAAGGGCGCCTTCCACGGCAAGTCGCCCTCGGTCGGCCTCAACATCCAGCTGCCTTTCGAACAGAGCGGCAATCCCTACCAGGACATCTCGCAGACCTTCCGCCACTTCTTTCCGCGCAAGGTCATGTTCGTGCGTTTCGCCTCGGCCTACGTGGTCATGCCGGGCGGCTTCGGCACGCTGGATGAACTATCGGAAGCGCTGACCCTGATCCAGACCAACAAGGGCCGCAAGATTCCCGTGATTCTCGTCTGCAGCAAGTTCTGGAACGGCCTGCTCGACTGGTTCAAGACCACCCTGGTCGACGAGAAGATGATTGGTGCGAAGGATCTGGACCTGATCCAGGTGATCGACGAGCCGGAAGAAATCGTCGCCGCCATTTTCAAGCACTATGAAAAGCGTGGCTTCGAGCTGCTGCCCGAAGAGCACGAAGCGATACTCAACCTGTGAGCCTCGCGCCATGCGCATTGCGCTCTTGACCTGCACGCTGCTGACTGCCTTGCCGGGCTGCACCGCGCAGTCCTGGTACGCAGGCGGTCAGGCCGGCGCTGAAGCGGAATGTCGCCGCAAGCCGGGCGATGAAATGCAGCGCTGCCTGGAGCGCCTGAAGAAGCAGGATTATCGGGATTACGAGAAGGAACGCTCAAGCGCAAAGCCTGCGTCATAGCAGGCCTGGAACGTGTAGCGAGAGGAGCGAGCGCGTAGCCGGCTAGGCGGCTCGCGCAGAGCAGTGCTCAAGCACGGCGAGCGAGCCCTCTTCTACCCAAATGCCGCCAGATACGTGCGCAGCCCTCTCGCTAGCGTTCTAGCGGCCTTGTTGGTTACCCCAGATTACCTTGTGCAACTGCACCTGCATGCGCACGGCCAGCTTGTCGCGCAACACCCACTCCGCCAGATCGGCCGGTTTCAGTGAGCCCTGCACCGGGGAGAACAGCACCGGGCAAAGCTTCGCCAGCGCGCGCGTCTCGAACTGCTCACGCGCCCACAGATAGTCTGCCTCGTGAGCCAGCACCAGTTTGAGTTCGTCGCGAGGCGTAAGGTGGGCGAGGTTGTCCCACAGGTTCTTGTCGACCTCGCCCGAACCCGGCGCTTTCAGGTCCATGATTTTCGAGACACGTGCATCGACTGCACTGATGTCGAGCGCGCCGCTGGTCTCGAGCGACACGCTGTAGCCGGCATCGCACAACGCGGAAAGCAGAGTCAGGCACGGCTTCTGTGCCAGGGGCTCACCACCGGTAACGCAGACATAGGGCGTGCCATGGCGCGCAACTTCGGCAAGGATGTCGTCAATGTGCTGATAGGCCCCGCCATGAAAGGCATACTCCGTGTCGCACCATGTACAGCGCAGCGGACAGCCCGTCAGGCGCACAAATACCGTCGGCAAGCCTGCCCGACTTGTTTCGCCCTGTACGGAAAAAAAGATTTCGGTGATCCGCAGACGTTCGCCACGGGCCGTGCCCTGGATCTGCTCGTTCGAAACGTCACCCGGAACATCATTCACAACACTTGTCACTTCAGTCACATTTCCCGCTGCTATTGCTCACTTCTTGCTCAGACGCTGCTTGGCGGTCTTCGCTGCATCACTTTTCGGATACTTGCTCACCAGCACTTCCAGAGTCTTGCGTGACGCTTTGGTATCGCCTGCCTCTTGCTGGCAATTACCCAGTCCAAGCATGGCATCCGGCGCAAGAGGGTCGTCTGGCCAGGTCGTCACGACCTTGTTGTAGTAGTCCGCCGCGGTACTGATATCCCGCGCCTGGAACAAAGACGTGGCAGCCCAGTAATTCGCGCCCGGCTGGTTGACGCTGTTCGGCCAGTTCTTGATGAACTGACGGAAGCCGACAGCTGCATCCACATATTTACCGTTGCGTAGCGCATTGACGGCAAGCTCGTAATCGCGCGGCTCTTGCGCAGGGTCCAGTGTCGGCGTGGCAAGCGGCGCGCTCGCGGCGCTCTTGGTCATTTCGGCAATGCTCGCCTCGAGCTTGCGTAGTCGCGTGTCGAGATCGACGTAAAAGTCCTTCTGCCGCTTCTGCGACTGCTCTACGTCATTGGTCGTGACCTCGAGCTGACCGCGCAACTTGGCAATTTCTGCACGCAGGCTGTCGATCTGATTCACCAGAAGGGCCTGGCCACGTGCCGCCTCTTCCAGGCGTTGAGTTCGCTCATCGACGTCTGCGCGCAGCTGATCGATACGTCTGCGTGCCTCATCATCGTCGAACAGGCCAGCATGCGCGGGCGCTGCCAGCAGCGAAAGGCAGAGCAATGAAGCGTGGAGTGCAGATTTTGTCTTCATGCAGGATTCCGTACTTAGAAGGACGACGGGGTGTACGGTGCAAGCACCGGACACCCCGTTTAATCAGGCGCGAACGACGCCAGGATTATTTGTAGACCATATCCACACGGCGGTTTTCAGCCCATGCAGCTTCGTCATGACCGGCATTGCGTGGCTTTTCCTTGCCAAGGCTGACGGCTTCGATCTGCGATTCCTTGACGCCCAGGGTGCTCAACATGGACTTCACAGCTTCAGCACGCTTCTGACCCAAAGCGAGGTTGTACTCGCTGGAACCACGTTCGTCGGCGTTGCCTTGCAGCAAGACCTTCGAATCAGCGTTGCCCTTCAGCCACTTCGAGTGCGCTTCGACCACGTCGAAGTAGTCGAGCTTCACTTCAAAGCTGTTGTAGTCGAAGAAGATATCCTTCTTGCCAAACAACAACTTGAATTTTTCATCATCAAACGGGCCCTTCTTGGCTGCGGCAGGTGCAGCAGGTGCAGCAGGCGTCACCGGCTTGGCTGCGACGGAAGGTGCTGCGGCTGCAGGTGCAGTCGGTGCTGGCTCCTGGGTCGGAGTGGAACTGCAAGCGGACAACACTGCGGCAAACAGGATGCTCAAGGGCAAAGCGATTTTCATGTCTACTCCCATATCTGGTTTCTTGGAACAGTGGCGCTAGGATACCAGCAGATCAGCCGCCGAGCGGGCCCCATGCCGGTTCCCGGATATTTCCGGCACCTTGCAATGGTTTATAGCGGATCTTGCCGTCAACCGAAACGGCCGACAGCACACCTCGCCCCCCCACCTCGGTGGCGTAGAGGATGAGACGACCATTGGGCGCAAAGCTGGGCGATTCATCGCGCGTGGTATCTGTCAGCGCCAGCGTCTGCTGGGTTGCCAGATCCTGCACCATGAGCTGGAAACGCCCATCAATGCGACTGACGTAGGCCAGTGTTTTGCCGTCCGGCGAAACACGCGGCGATACATTGTAGCTACCCTCGAATGTCACACGCTGCGGCTCACCGCTGCCATCGACGGGGATGCGATAGGTTTGCGGTCCGCCACTGCGGTCCGACGTGAAGTAGATGGTGCGGCCGTCCGGAGAAAAGCACGGTTCGGTATCGATCGCCGACGACTTCGTCAGCCGCCGCGCACCGCTGCCATCCACATTGATGATGTAAAGCTGGGACAAGCCGTCTTTCGTTAGCACGATGGCGAGGCGATTGCCATCAGGCGCCCAGGCAGGGGCCGAATTGGAGCCCTTGAAATTGGCAACGACCTGCCGCCGGCCTGTTGCGACCGTCTGCACATAGATGACGGGCTTCTTGAGCGCGAACGACACGTAGGCCAGTCGCTTGCCATCGGGAGACCATGCCGGAGAAATGATCGGCTCGTCATCCGTAAACGCCGAAACGGGGTTGGCCCCGTCATATTCAGCGATCTGCAGCATGTAATTGCGGCCTGACTTCTCTACATAGGCAATCTGCGTCGAGAAAATCCCGGGCACGCCCACCATCTGTTCGTACACGCGGTCAGCGATCCAGTGCCCGGCATTGCGACCCTGCTCGGCGTGAAAAGACAGCACGGCGCTCTTCAATTCCGTCTGTTTGACGACATCCATCAGGCGGAACGTAGCCTCGACGTTGCCGTCAGCCAAGCGTCGTACGTTCGCTCCCAGCAAGA
This sequence comes from Uliginosibacterium silvisoli, assembly GCF_036017035.1. Classification (NCBI taxonomy): domain Bacteria; kingdom Pseudomonadati; phylum Pseudomonadota; class Betaproteobacteria; order Rhodocyclales; family Zoogloeaceae; genus Uliginosibacterium; species Uliginosibacterium silvisoli. The sequence continues at coordinate 780,275 of NZ_JAYXHS010000001.1, forward strand.
TGTCGGCGCTGCGACTGCGCCAGGTGTCCCAGCTTGGCCGCGCAATATCGGCCGGCGGCTGACTACCCGCATCGATGATGCGGAACAGGCCACTGCGCTCCAGGTCGGCCCGAACCACTTCGGATACGGACTTGGGCAGGATCTGCTCACCCGCGAACGGGGTAATGGCAACGGGGATGCGGTTATCGCCCAGACCGGAAATCTCAACGGTCAGCTCGGCACGGGCCAATGCCGGTGTCAGTGCCAGAAGGGAACTGGCCTGAAGAAAATGCCTGCGATGCATGGGGTATCTGCGGAGCATGGAGTCCAATTATATTGTTGGTGCAACAGTCTGCGCGAGCTTAATCGCCGCGTGGCTTAAAAACGAAATGCAAGTCTGTGACAAAAACCTCTGGCCGGCCGGGCTTTGGCAGGGGAGATGCCTTGTTGATGGCGCGCTCCATGGCCTCATCGAGCGCTTTATTGCCGCTGCTCTTGCTCAGTCGCACTTTTCGGACCTCACCTGAGGGCCACAGTTCAATATCGAACTCCGCTTCCGGATTGCCTGGCGGAATGATAGCCACCGAGAGTTGGCCACGCACCTTCTGCGCAATTGCCGCAGCCCACTCGTCGCGCGCCTTGTCATTGGCTCGCCCTGACACCGCGTCCTGCTCCTGCTTCTTGCGCGCATCGGCCTGGGCCTTGGCCTGATTACTGGCTTTCTGGGACTCCAGCGCCAGCATCTCGTTCATGCGCTGGGCTTCCGTCTTGCGTGGTTCGACTTGCGGTTTGACCGGCTCCGCCGGCTTTTCCTGCGGTTTGGGCGGGACTTTTTCGGGCGGCTTCGGTAGCTCGACAGCCTTCCTCTCCTCCGGCTTCGGCTTTTTCTCTACCGGCTTATCGGGCGCCTTCGGCAGGGCAATGTCCGGCTTCTTCTCCGGCGGAGGTTCAACTTCTTTCGGTACGGGCGCTGGCTTGGGCGGCTCCGGCTTGAGCACCGGCACGGGCGGCTCGTAAACCGGGGGCGGCAAAGCTCTTACAAGCTCGACCTGCACTGGCTCGGGCGAACGATGCTGCCATTGCACACCGTAAAACAATACCAGGGCCAGTACGCCATGGATGAACAGGGTCAGTGCCAGCGAGCCCCATTTGCCGGGATCTTCACGGCCATGGAATGCGGGGTTGATGTCCGCTGCGATCACGCGACCAGAACCCTCATTTCCCGGCCTGCTGCTGCACCAACAGACCGACTTTGTTGATGTTGTTACGCTGGAGCAGATCCATGATCTGCATGACAACCTCGTAGCGCACGTTCTTGTTGGCCGAGATCACTACGGGTTGCTCCGGATTCGCGGCCTGTGCAGACTTCAGACGCTCTACGAGCGCATCGCGACTCACGCTGGCCTCTTTGCCGCCGCCAGTTTCCGCATGGTTCTGCAGTGCCAGTTCGCGCTCGCTACGAATCACGACCTCAAGGGGTTGCTGCTTGGTTTGCGAAGATTTGGCTACGCTGGGCAAATCGACCGTACCGGTCGGCATCATCGGCGCCGTCACCATGAAGATGACGAGCAGCACCAGCATGACGTCGATATACGGCACGACATTGATTTCGTTCTTCAGGCGACGCTGACGCATGGCTCAGGCCTCGTCCCGCTCAGCGCAACTGACGCTGCAGGATGTTGGAGAACTCTTCGATGAAACTCTCGAACCGGATCGACAGACGATCGATGTCGTGCGCATAGCGGTTATAAGCCACCACCGCCGGAATCGCAGCAAACAGGCCGATCGCGGTCGCCACCAAGGCTTCGGCAATACCCGGCGCAACGTGTGCCAGCGTGGCCGTACCGACGTCGCCGAGGCCGCGGAAGGCATTCATGATCCCCCACACCGTGCCGAAGAGACCCACGTACGGACTGACCGACCCGACCGAGGCGAGGAAGGCCAGATGCGCATCGAGATCATCGATCTCGCGCTGGAAGTTGGCACGCATTGCACGTCGCGCGCCGTTGATGATGTCCGAAGGCTCGAGCGAACTCTGGCCACGCAGCTTGGCGAACTCGCGATAGCCCGACTCGAAGATGCGCCCGAGCGGGCCTGCGTCATCGCGGTCCTGTGACGCACTGCGATAGAGCGCCGTCAGGTCGCCACCCGTCCAGAATTGGTGCTCGAACGTGGACGTGGCGGCGCGTGCCTTGCGGATGGCGAAGCCCTTGCGAAAAATCCAGTACCACGAAGAAAAAGAAACTGCGATCAGGATGCCCAGTACGCATTTGACGACCAGACTGGCGTTTGCCACCAGGCTGAGGATGGACATGTCTTGGGATAGATTCATGCGGCGGGTTCCAGGAGTTCTCTCAACTGATCAGGCAGGCGGACGGCCTGCTTCTTGTTCCAATCGACACAGGCGATGGTCACTTTTGCAACGAACAGGCATTCCGTGCCGCGCAGGATACGCTGCTCGAAGGTCACGCTGGCGCCACCCAGACGGATGACCTGACTCTGAACCTCAAGCGCGTCGTCGAGTTCCGCGCCGCGCAGATAGTTTGCCTCGACACGTGTTACTACAAATACGAGGCCGGTCTCGGCACGCATATTGCGTTGATCGAGGCCAAGCGCGCGCAGCCATTCGGTTCGCGCCCGCTCGCAATAACAAAGGTAGTTCGCGTAGTAGACAACCCCGGCTGCGTCAGTGTCCTCATAGTAGACCCTGACCGGCCAACTGAACACGGTGGCCGAGTTTTCATGATTTCGCATGAAAGTATTGTACCCTCCCTCACCTTGCCTGAAGGCGCGGCGCCCACAGGCAGCCACTTTCAGGCTAAACCCCGGCACCAGACAGACCGTTACGGCAAGGATGATGACGCTACTGTCAAACCGGAAGAGACTGGGGCAGAATGCCGCTTTTATGTTGGACCTACAGATAGGGGAATGTCCATGGCGCTGACCGAAGCCAAGCTGCTGGCTATGCCGGAGTCGGAGTACATGAGCGACAAGCAACTCACGTTCTTCAAGGAACGTCTGCTTGCAATGCGCACCGACTTGCAGCTCAAGGTAGATGAAACGGTGGAACACATGCGCGAGCAGGAAACGGTTGCCGATCCGGCCGACCGTGCCACCGTTGAAGAAGAACACGCACTCGAACTGCGCACCCGCGACCGCGAACGCAAGCTGCTCAAGAAGATCGATCAAGCCATCGAACGCATCAACCGCGAAGACTACGGTTACTGCGAAGAGACTGGCGAGCCGATCGGCCTGGCCCGTTTGCTGGCGCGCCCGACAGCCACCCTGTCGGTCGAAGCCCAGGCACGTCGCGAACGCATGCAGAAGATGTACGCCGACTGAAGAGTCTGCAAATCGTACCCGGCACGCCACAGGCGGCGTGCCCCCTGTAACCGGACATATCGGCTCAGTACAACGTCATGGCGATGTCTCTCTTTGGCAAGAAACCCCCGGAAAAGGGCAATAGCAGCCCGACCTCCGGTGCGCGTCGCGCCAACAAGGATGAAATCACGACGACCATGGACCTCACCAATCTGGGGGACATGGGGCGGGCGCTGCAGGCCGCCGCCGGCAAGATCCAGGTTTCCGAAGGCTCGCACGAAGAGCACGCAGCGGTAGAAGAAGCTGCCATCCTCTACGCCAATGCCAGTGACGACGGCGCCTGCGCCGTGCTGGAAGCGGCCATCGACGGCGCCATTGGCAAAGCCTCGGAAGAGCTGTGGCTGATGCTCTTCGATCTGTACCGCCTGACGGGCCAGAAGGCATCGTTCGATGCGCGCTCAGAGGCATTCACGCAGACTTTCGAAATCTCGCCCCCGATCTGGGATGAAACCGCTCCGGCGCCAGCCGTCGAGCGCAAGCAATCCTCCGCCCCGGCCGTCAATCTCTCCGGCACGCTGTCGGGCAATGCTCGCCCGCAGTTCGAGCAGCTCGCGCGTATCGGCCAGAAAATGGGCAAGCTGCGCATCGAACTGACTCGCCTCAAGGGCATCGACGAAACCGGCTGTGCGCTACTCAACGAAACACTGGCCGCCCTCAAACGTGCCAAGGTTGAAGTCGTCCTGTTCGGGGCCCCGCACGCGCTCACGTTGATCGAACCAAAACTCAAGGTGGGTGAGAAGACCGACCAGCCTTACTGGATGCTGGCCCTGAGCCTGATCCAGCAGACGGCCGATGCAGATCGGTTTGATCAGGTCGCGCTGGATTACGCCATCACCTTCGAAGAATCACCGCCTTCCTACGAGCCACCGCCTGTGGTCGCGCCGGAAGAGTTGGCCGAAGTTGCTGCGGCAGAGCCCGAGCCTGAAGCGGATGTGGATCGGTTTGCCATGACCGGCGTTGTTTCTGGCAACCAGCCTGAAGCCCTGCGCCAACTCGCGGTGTATGCCTCGCAGCGCACACGCGTCGAGGTCGACTGCACGCAACTCAAGCGCCTCGAATTCGTCAGTGCCGGTGCGCTGTTCAACCAGATCGCGCAGTTGCAGGGACAGGGCAAGCAGACCTTGCTGTTCCGTCCGAACGCGATGGTCGCCGCCCTGCTACGCGTCATGGGCATTGACCAGGTCGCCGAGATCGAGCGGCGCAAAGCCGAAACAGGTAAATGAAAAAGGCCGCAGCGATGCGGCCTTTTCATTGGGCCCTGCGCCCCTAGCGCACCGCGATGCGCTGCACGCGCTCGATGAAGCGGCCGATGGCATCGACCTCGGGCCAACCAAAGCGCTGCCTGTGTGCCTCGATGAAGCGGCCAAGCTCGCTCCCCGTGCCGGTCACCTTGCCGCCTTCGGTCATGATGTCGGGGCCTAGGGGAAGCAGCAGCTGCTTGAGAGCGTCGGGCGATACGTGATGAATCGCCGCCAGTGCAACGACATGCACGTCGCGCGTCGGTTCTATGGTCTGGCCTTCGTGCTGCAGGGCCTCGACATCTTCCTTCTCGTAGATCGCGAACAGGCGAGCCCGATTGCAGAAGCGCTTGATGCCACGCGGTGTTTCGTCGTGCATGCGGACGGCATCAAGCCAGATCTGCAGTGCTTCGCGGAACTCTTCGGAATCGCGCGTACGCAGGGCGCCACCCAGCGCCAGCGTGACACGCTCCTGCAGTACGCGTGAGCTGCCCACGGCAAGCAACACCAGCAGGATGGTCACGACGAGCGCGAGCTCGCGCCAGGGCCATACCGTCGGTGACGACACGCCCAGGCCTACATCGCCACCTGCACTCGGCGCATTGCCTGCGCCGTTGGGCGCGGCAGGCGTTGCAAGGGGCCTGGACGCAGAGTCGCTGCCGGGCGGTAGCAGTGATGCGCTACCGTTCTCCACCGGTGCAATCTTCAATGCTGCGGGCAGGCGATAGTTGTTGAGCAGCCTCCCCATGCTCACGGCGGCCGTCGCCGCTCCGATCACACCGGCTACCACGATGACGCGGACCAGCCAGGGGCGCAGCATGCTCCACCACTGCGCAAGCATGCGGCGCTCCGCCTCCTTCTGTGCGGCGGCCCGACTTTTCGCCTCCGCCCGCTGGATGAACAGGCCGAGGCTCTCCTGGGCATTGGCAATCGGCACCGGCAACTCGATGTGCACGAGCTTGCGCAGGTACTTGTCGGCGTAGTCGCTTTCGGCATTGGTTGCAGAATTTCCGGCAGGCGCCCGGATACTCGCCTTGACGCGCTCCATCGCCATGCCCAGCACGACGAAGCAACGCCCGACGTCGACGAGATAGTTGGTCAGCTCCATGATGCCGTTGACTGTGTCTGCATTACAGCGATCGATATCGTCGACGAAGATGACGAGGCGCCCATCGAGAGCCTCGGTGAGCAGGCAGTACTCCCGCCGGTAGTGTTCGATCGCACCTGTCGCCTCCTTGCCGCCATCGGCAGTCGGCGCCGTACCGAAGATATTGCGCAGTGGGCGCAAGACTTCCAGCCCGTACACGGTCATGCCCTTGGTGAACAGGATGCCGAGCAGGCCCAGCAGCGGCACGATGAAATGCTCCAGCGCAGGAAATAGTGGCGGCACGGGAATGGGCTCGGCCGCCTTGAGGATCGCCTCGCGTTCGCTTGGCCACAAGGTGAGTCCCGTCCCCTTCTCGATTGTCACCAGCAGCTGCTCCGGCTGCTTGAAGACGCATCTGTCCGCGTCGGCGATATTGCGTGTGTCGCCGCAATGACGTGGCTGACTCTCCTCCTGATCTGACTGCCACACCAACGCATTGCGCATGTACGTCAGCACTTCGGGGCGAATCTGGGCGCGCGCGGGTGCAGCAGGCGACGACGGTACGGAAGAGGGCTCCGCCTTCGGTGCGGATTGCGCCGCCGCTGGTTTCGCATCGACGGCCTTGAGCTTCTCGATGCTCTTGTCGGTGATGACCACGCGTTCCCATTGCAACGTCTGATGCGCGATCCACCATTTGAAGCGCTCCCAGCGATCGGGCTGGCGCGAGAAGTCACCGACAGCGACCAGCACGACGAGTGGAATCGCGATGCACACGAAACGATAGAACGCGCTGCGTCCCCAGATCAGTTTCGAGCGCACACGCAGCGCTGCAACCGGCTGACGGAAAAAGGTCGGCACACCTTGCCTGCGCACGACGTTGAACAAGGCCGTGAGCTGACGCCCCTCCTGCTGGTGGTGCCAGGCATTGAACCAGGCCGTGCGATAACCCTTGCTGGCCATCTCGGTCTGCAGCATGCGCATCATCGACGATTTGCCGCTGCCCCATTCGCCCGAGATGGCCAGCGTGATACGCGGCTCGGTTGCCTCGTTGCTGAGAAAGGCGGCCAGCGCTTCGATGGCAGGCCGATAGCCGAGGCGGTCGTTCTCGATATGTGTGACAGGTTGGTCTGAACTGAGGCTGGCGGCCGGGCCTTCCACAACATCCTGTTCCTGATTGCGACTGCGCATATGGCGCGGCACCAGCACGATGAGCGCAATGCCGCCGAGTATCAGCAACAACCAGAACCACGGCGCGGGGTAGCGCTTGTAGAGGGCCGACTCGCGCCAGCGCACGCCGCCGTCATCGGTCAGCAGCACCGTGCCGTAGGCGCCCAGGGCCCGCCCGGTCTTGCCGTTGGCGTCCATGCTGATATGCCATAGCCAGCTACGCGTCTGCGTGCTCTGCTGCTGCCAGCTATTGCCGCCGTCACGCGTGGCAAAAATGTTGCCATCCGCACCGGAAATCCAGCCCCGCTGGTGATCGGCAAGGAAGAACGCAGACAACAGCCAGGCCTGCGTGCTCGGTGCCGCGCTGCGCCAGTTCTTGCCGCCATCGTCCGAGCGCTCGGCCTTGCCGATTCCCACCCGCCAGCGGAAATTCCCGTCCATGAAGCCGAAGGGACTCTTCACCTCGCTGGCTGGCAGCTTCGTCTCACCGACGGAACTCCAGCTGATGCCGCCATCATCCGTCACGAACTGGATGTTCGCGGAGCTGACCGCATCACCGTCTTCGCCATTGTCCTTGAAGCGGGCCCACAACAGATTGGCACCACCGCCTGGCGTCATGGCGCGCCAGCTCGCGAGCCCCCGCCCGCGCAGCACCGTGCCGCCATCTCCGACCGCAAGACAGTCGTCGAGCGAGTCGTCGCACTGCACGGCCATCAGATCGGCGCGACGTCCGCTATCGACGTTGCGCCAGGTCTTACCCAGGTCGGTGCTGTAGCGGATCTTGCCGTTGTTGCCGACCAGCACGAGGCGCTGGCTGTCGCTCGACACCTGCAAGGCCTGCGGGCGGAAATCGCTCCATTGCACGAGCTGCGTCGTATCCTTCGATGGCGCGCGCTCCACGCTGAGTGCAGCGCCTGACGCGCTGTTCTCGATGAACCAGATGTCCTTGCCGCCGTTGCTCATCAGCCCCCGGGCAGTGCCACGAAACGCGATGGCGCGATCGGCCCCCAACGCCGGCTTCGCATCCAGCATGCCGAGACTGCCGAGCGAGCTTTCCGTCCAGGTGCGCCCGCCGTTTTCGCTGACGCGCGTAGCCGCAGCGCCACGCGCGGTGCTGGCCGGGAAGATCCAGCCGCGTTTGCCATCGGCCGAGAAAACGACTCCGCCAAAGTCATTGCTCGCGCCCGCATCGACCACGCTCCAGTTGCGGCCGCCGTCCTTGGTCATGAGCACCGCACCACCGTTGCCAACCGCCCAGCCCTGATCCGCATCGATGAAGAACACTGCATTCAGGTCGGCCTTCTCCGGGGCGATGCGCGGCGACTCCGGCAGGGCCGGCCGGGGCGGGGCGGGCGCCTGCACGGGTGCGACGCCTTTGGAGGGCGGGCGCCTGGGTACGTCGACAGCTTGCGGCACGGCCCCCTGCGGGTCGACCTGCTGCGCATCGGCAGCTTGCTGCTGCATCGGCGACTTGTTCAGGGGATAGGCGGACTTGTCCGGCGCGATAGCAGCCTGCGCGGAACTGATCAGGCTGAAAGAAACGTTCGCGGGTCGCGGAGGTGGCTCGGGGTGTTGCTGCGTCCAGTGCAGACCCGCGTCTTCCGAATGCAAGATCAGCCCGCTCTCGCCGACAGCCCAGAGCAGCTGCGTGCCAGGCAGGCGATGCACGTCGCGCAGATTGCCGCGGATCAGGTCGCGCTTGAACGCATTGCGCTCAAGCGGGTAGGCCCACCATGCTGGATTGCCCAGATCCCAGTTGGCAACCGGTCGCAACATATCGGGATGTGGAGCCTGGCGTGGCGCCAGCACAGCGGCCACCACCAACAGAACCAGGGTCACGACAATACCGGCCAGGGGCGCGTTGCGGCTCATCGGACCGGGCCGCGTGGTGCGTACGCGCCCGCCACGCGGTGCGTCGTCGCCTTTCATGGGCGGTCGCTGCGCTGTCTTGCTCTGCTTTTCCATGCGGCACGACCTCCCGGTCCTCGGCAGCCGCCGTCTTGTCGTGACTCGGCAGGGCCGGTACGCGCAGCGGAATCACCGGATGTTAGGAAGCCGGACCGGGGAATTCAACCGGACTGATGGACAATCAGCCGCTGCGCCTGGGGGCAATGCACACGGGAAGCCCCTCGCGAGAAGTCAGCCCCCGCGGCTACTCCTCGCCCACAGAGATCGGCGGATCCTGATGCGTCCCATGCTCGCCTACCGGTCTCTTCGGCAACTCGCCTGGCTTGTGAGGCTTCTCGTTATAGCGCAGACCTTCTGGATTGCTCTCCGTCGCGTAGGCGTCGTCCTGTCCCCAGCCAACGTTTGGACGTTCGCTGCCAGCAGACGGGCTATCGCTTTGTTCGGGAGTGGGCTTGGTAGTGCTCATGATGTGCTCCTGCGGGGCCGGGTCGGTGAACAAGCATGTGCCGCAAACTTCGCGCCCGCTCGCTTGCACCGCCCTCACCTCTTCAGCCTAGCTCAGCGCGCAGCGAGTTGCCGGGCGAAGTCGGCAGGCAGAAAACAGCTCTCCAGCGCGCGCTGGGCGAACAGGAAACGGCCGTCACAGACAAAGCCCAGCTCGGCCCAGTCGACCGCATTGAGCAACTCGGCCGCGCGTCGCACATCGCCTCCCGCATCGCGCGGGAAAATTGCCAGCACCGAGCCATCGTAGTCCTTGCAATCGTGCACAAAGAACGGCTTTGCCTGTCGCGTCTTGCAATTGACATAGATGCGCGGCGCGTCGGACTTGTGATGATCGCGCCCCCAATGCCACCAGTTGTCTTCATCGAAGTGGCGGATGCGGCGCGCCAGCAACGCATCCTTGTGCGCAACAAGATGCGGGTGCTGCACGTCGTAGATCATGCGTCGCGTTTCGCCCGTGGTCGCCGTTTTCGAGCAGACGAAGTCGACATTGCCATCCGCGTGGGCGAATACTTCGTCGCGCCCCGACACCGCCCCCACCTTCACGCTGAACAGCGAGGCAAACGGCAGCGTGTAGTCGCCGCCGAGAAAAACCAGCTGCCCATTGTGGCAATCGAACAGGCGGCCGTCGTGCATGCGGCGGTCCATGCGACCCTTCTCGAAACGGAAGATCGCCGTATTGGGCAAGGCGCCATCGAAGACGCGCGCATCGCCCAGATCGATGAAATCCGTGATCGTGCCCTGTTCGAACAGCTCGCGATTGAGCTTGCGCGCCGCCGTCGCCTTGATGAAGTCGCGCGGCACGATGAAGATCAGCTCGCCACCGGGCGCGAGATGCCGCAGGCATTTCTCGATGAAGAACAGCGAGAGGTTGCTGCGCGCATCGAACAACTGCATGTCGAGCTTGGCACGCGTCGCAGCGCCGATATCCTGAAAGCGTACGTAAGGCGGATTGCCGATGATGGTGTCGAAGACCTCCGTCGCCGGAAAGTCGAAGAAATCCATGACGCGGGCGCCCTGGGGTGCCACGCGCGCATCGAACTCGATGGCGACGCAACCCGTTATACGCGACGAGAACGCGCCATCACCGCACGAAGGCTCCAGCGTGCGGCCACGATTGCGACGCAGCGCCAGCATCTTCGCGACCACGGCCGGCGGCGTGAACACCTGGCCCAGCGCCGCCACGTCGAGCCGCCCGGGGCGTTCCCGTTCGATTGTCGCTCCCACGGCATCAAGCGCCATCGGCACCCACCACCCTGATCGTCTCGCCCGCGCCGAATTCACCCGCCGCCACCTCGACCACGCAACCTGCGCGCAACTTGCGCGTCTTGCGCGTTTCCAGCTCACCGTCCACGCTCACCGCGCCCTCCGCCACCATCATCTTCGCGATGCCGCCCGACGGGGCGATGGCAAGCAGCTTGAGCAGCTTGTCGAGTTCGATGTATTCGGAGTTGAGGGTAAAGGTGTGGTGTGCCATGGCGCGCTACCAGCCGGGAGAACGGTGTGGGCGGGATTATCGCCCATGTGCGTCCACCCCGGCAGATGGCAATGCACTGCGTGGTCAGCCAAGGGCTTTCCAGGCCGCCTGCACGCGCGACAGGCATTCCGCACTAGCAGGCAGCAGCGGTAGCCGCACTTCGTCGCGCATCCTGCCCTGCGCAGCGAACAAGGCCTTGATCGGGCCGGGGTTGGGTTCCGCGAACAGGGCGGCGATCATCGGTTGCAGGCGCTGCGCGATCAGGCGTGCTTCGTCGAGGCGCTGGTCCTTGAGCAGGGCATGCATGCGCACGTAGAGATCGGGCCGCACGTGCGCGGCAGCGCTGATCGCGCCATGACCGCCGAGGCACAGCACGGAGAAGATCTGAGCGTCATCGCCGGCCAGCACCTTGAGCCGCGTCCGCGTGATCAGGGCATGGAGCCGTTCGAGACTGGCACCGCACTCCTTGATCGCGACGATGCGCGCATCGGTCGCGAGCGCCTGCACGGTGGCGAGGTCGATACTGGCGCCAGTGCGATAGGGAATGTTGTAGAGGATGACCGGCAGGTCAGCCGCTTCGGTGATGGCTTCGAAGTGTGCGCGCATACCGTCCTGCGAGGGGCGCAGATAGGGCGGCACAGCGACGAGCAGCGCCGCAGGTTGCAGGCCTGCCAGTTCGCGTGCCCAGGCAACCGCAGGGGCAGTGGCGATCTCGGCCATGCCGATGCCGATCGGGTAGTCGGGCCCGAGCGCTTCGCGCAGGCTGCGGAAGACGGCGAGTTGTTCGTCCTGCGACAGCGACGAGCCTTCACCCGTCGTGGCGCAGGCGATCAGGCCCTTGATGCCGTCTGCCGCCAGGCTGCGCGCGAGCGCTTGCAGCGCCTCATGGTCGATGGCGCCGTGCCTGAACGGCGTGACGATGGGCACCCATATGCCTTCGAACAGGGAGTTGCGGGTTGTTGCCGGATTTGCTGCTGTCATGTCATGCCTCGTTTCGATGCGTTGGAATGTGCGCAAACGTAGTCGTCTGCGCGGCTTTCCGGCGGGCATTGCGAACGGGGGGTGATGCAGAACAGCGGTGGAGTGTGATCCCGTCGGCGCGTGCCCGACGGGAAACGACCCGTCAGACGCGGGATCGTTTTTTCGATTTCAGGATGCTGACCATCTGTGCGACGACAGATGCGCAGACGGCGAGCGGGCGCGACGCCAGCGGCGCGTCGGCAATACTCGTCATCAGTGCGGCAGGTCGTGACATGGATGGGCGGAATCTGAAACCGGACTTGCATGCTGCGGGGAAAGTAGCTCGGCGGTCAATAGCGCATGCTGTTCAAGGCGCGATGCTTGCCGTTCCCTCTCCCCAGCGGGGGCGAAGCTGGGGACTCGCGGCGTATCACTTCGCGCGTGCGAAGCCGCTTACCCTCACCCGGCCCTTCGGGCGACCCTCTCCCCCGCCGGGGAGAGGGTCGCCACCCAGGCTCATCGAGTGCGACGATCGCCTTCACAGGCGCAGCTGTTAGCATGGCATTCGATCCGCAACACCCACACGCTACGACGGAATCCACCATGCTCAGCCAGACTGCCATCTTCCTCGCCGCCGCCGTCCTGATGGTGCCCATCGCCCGCAAGCTGGGGCTTGGCGCGGTGCTCGGCTACCTTGCCGCGGGCGTGCTGATCGGGCCTTGGGGCCTACGCCTGATCGACGATGTGGAGGCCATCCTGCATTTCGCTGAATTCGGCGTGGTGTTGTTTCTCTTCGTCATCGGGCTCGAGCTGCAACCCTCGCGCCTGTGGGTGCTGCGGCGTCAGGTGTTCGGCCTCGGCAGTGCGCAGGTGCTGGCCAGCATGGCGGCGATTGCCTGCATCGCGCTGTTCGGCTTCGGGCTGGGCTGGCGGGCGGCCCTGATCGTCGGCCTGGCGCTGGCCATGTCATCAACCGCGCTGGTGCTGCAGTCGCTGGCCGAGAAGCAGCAGCTCACGGCACGCCACGGCCGCGATGCATTCGCCATCCTGCTGTTCCAGGATCTGGCGGTGATTCCCATCCTCGCGCTGATGCCAATGATGGCGGGCGGCAGCGATGTGGACTTCGAGGTGCTCGCGCTGTTCAAGGCAGTCGCCATCATCGCTGCCGTGATCTTCGGCGGTCGTCACCTGTTGCGGCCCGCCTTCAAATGGATTGCCACGCTGGGCAGTCGCGAGACCTTCACGGCGGCTGCGCTGCTGGTGGTGATCGGTACGACCCTGCTGATGGAAGTGGCCGGCCTCACTGCCTCGCTCGGCGCCTTCCTCGCCGGCGTGCTGCTCGCCGATTCGGAATACCGTCACGAACTCGAAGCCGACATCGAGCCCTTCAAGGGCTTGCTGCTCGGCCTGTTCTTCATCGCCGTCGGCATGAGCGCCAACCTCGGCCTGCTGCGCACTGAAGCCCTGCCCATCCTCTCGATGGTGTTGCTGTTGATGGCGGTGAAATTCGCCGTGTTGTACTGGCTCGGTCGCGTCACGGATTGCTCCAACAAGAGTTCGCGAAAACTGGCCGTGGCGCTGGCGCAAGGCGGCGAGTTTGCCTTCGTGCTTTTCCAGCTGGCGCGCCAGCATGATGTGCTGAGCAGAACGCAGACCGACTGGCTGATCGTGCTCGTCACCCTGTCGATGCTCGCCGCGCCCCTGCTGTTCGTCATCGAAGACAAATTCCTCGCGCCGAAGTTTGACGACAAGGGCGCGCAACGACCTTTCGACAAGGTGGAGGAGACGAGCCAGGCGGTGCTCATCGCCGGCTTCGGCCGCGTCGGCCAGATCGTCGCGCGTCTGCTGGCTCTGAAGAAAATCACCTTCACCGTGCTCGACGCCAGTGCCACGCACGTCGACTACGTACGCCAGTTCGGATCCAAGGCGTACTACGGCGACGCTTCGCGGCTCGACGTGCTGCATGCCGCTGGCATTGAACACGCAAAGATCTTCGTGCTGGCCATCGATGATGTGGAAGCGTCGATCAAGACGGCCGAACTGGTACGCCGGCATTACCCCAACCTGCCCATCTACGCACGGGCGCGCAACCGCTTCCACGCCTACAAGCTGATGGATCTCGGCGTGAAGATGCTGGTGCGCGAGACCTGGCACGGCAGCCTCGCGCTGGCAGGACAGGTACTGCAGGGCATGAAACTGCCCAAAGGCGAGGTGGACGCAGCCATCGCGCGCTTCGTGGAATTCGACGAGTCCAACCTGAAGCGCCAGCACGCCGTGTACCAGGACGAAGAGGCGCTGGTGCAGACCGTCAAGCAGGCGGCCGACGAGTTGCGTTCGCTGTTCGAGGCGGATGCGGCGGAAGCGGCGCGCGAGGCCAATCGCGAGGCGGCGTAAATGCAGACACGCCTCCGGCCCGCTACGCCTGAGGACTTCGCATTTGCATTCGAAGCCAAACGCGAAGCGCTGGGGCCGCACATCCGTGCGCGCTGGGCGTGGAACGAAGACTTCCAGCGCGAGATCCACGGCCAGCGCTGGCAGGAACGTCCGTGGTTCATCATCGAGATCGATGGACTGCCGATCGGCACGCTGTCAGTCGAAGAGCACGCCGATCACATGCGTTTTGGCGAGTTCTACCTGCTGCCGGCCTGGCAAGGTCGAGGCATCGGCTCGGATTTACTGCGCGCCACCCTGCGGCGCGCCGATGAGTTGGCGTTGCCAGTGAGGCTCGAGTACCTGCAATGGAATCCGGTGGGCAGCCTCTACCTGCGCCATGGCTTCAAACAGGTGTCGGAGAGCGCGACACACTTCTTCCTCGTGCGCGAGCCGGGCACTGCGTATCCACAGGACTGAGCACTGCCCTGATCCTTTCACACAGACAAAAAAAAGCCCGGCAACCGCCGGGCTTTTCCATTGCCTCGTGTCAGCTCAGGAATGCTGCGCCCGCTGCACATCCTGCAACGGTGCGGCGGGCTCGTCACCGAAACCGCGTTTGCCCATGATGAGATTCAGGATCGGCGTGGTGGCGAAGGTTGTGACCAGCGCCATGATGACCAGCATGGCGAAGAGCTTGGGCGAGATCACGCCCATCTCGAGGCCGAGGTTGAGCGCGATCAGCTCCATCAGCCCGCGCGTGTTCATCAGGATGCCGATGGCACCCGCTTCGCGCCAGCCCATGCCGACCAGTCTGGCAGCGATGAAGGAGCCGCCAAATTTGCCCGCCGTGGCGACAGCGATGATGGCGAGCACGGCCAGCCAGTCGGCCGTCGTATGCAGCAGGCCGACCTGGGTACGCATACCGGTGAAAGCGAAGAAGGCGGGCAACAGCAGCACGACCACCACGTCTTCCATGCGCAGGCGCACCTGTTCGGCAAGGCGGCCGTGGTGGGGCATGATCGCGCCGAGCAGGAAGGCACCGAACAAGGCGTGGATGCCGATGAATTCCGTCGCCGAGCCTGCCAGCAACAGCGCGATGCAGACGACGGCCAGCACGCCTTGCGACATCGGCGCGGTGTTCTTCTCCTCACGCTCGGCGAGCTTGCGCATCAGCGGGCGGGCGATCCAGAACATGGCGATGATGAAGACGATGGACAGGCCGATGGTCCAGGCGATGCCGGCCGTCTTGGCAGAGGCCACGCCGGCGACGAAAGCCAGCAGGGTCCACGCCGTTGCATCGTCGACGGCAGCACAGGCCAGGGCCAGCGTACCGATGCGCGTGCGCTGCACGCGGCGGTCAGTGAGGATGCGCGCCAGCACCGGGAAGGCCGTGACCGACATCGACACGCCGATGAACAGCGAGAACACGGTGAAGCTCACGTCGGCCGTCGCATAGAGCGGGTACAGGCCCAGCGCCAGCACGGCGCCCAGCAGGAAGGGCGCGATGATGCTGGCATGCGAGATCACGACCGTCGCCTGGCTGCTCTGTTTGAGGATCTTCAGGTCCAGCTCCAGCCCGACAAGGAACATGAACAGCACCACGCCGAACTTGGCGATGATGCCGATCAGCGGCGCGGCCGCTGCGGGCAGGACGAAGTTCTGCAGCTCGGGCGAAAAGAAACCGAGCAGCGACGGCCCGAGCGCGAGGCCGGCGAGGATTTCACCGATCACCGGCGGCTGGTTAAGGAAGCGCTGGAACAGCAGGCCCGTGCCGCGCGCTGCAATGGTGATGATGGCCAGCGCGAACAGCACATGCGCCAGCGGTTCGGTGGTCAGGCCCTTGGCGGCCGTCTCGTGCAGAACGGCCGGCATGCCTGCCGGCAAAGTCAGGCCACCCGCGCGGATCACGAGGTAACCGATGATGGCGAAGGCCAGCATCACGAGATAGAGCACAACGAGACGTACTACGGGGTTTTCGGTTCTTTTGGGGGGCGACACGGGACGGCTCCACGATTGCTGTTTGCGCGTGATGGTACCGGCTGCCCGTTGCCATCGGCAACCGCGCAGAGCCGTCAGTTCTGATGCAGTGCTTCGATGCGCGCAACGATCTGCGCAAGCACGCCGGCTTCGTCTGCCATCGACGCCCTGACGCGCTGGCACGCCGCACTCACCCCCTCGTCGTCGAGAAGACGCCCCAGCACGGCAGCCCACTTGTCTGCAGAAGCGGTGGCTGCAAGCTGCGCGCCGCAGCCGAGACGCGCCACACGCGCAGCATTGTCGAACTGGTCGTGCGCGAAGGGCGTGATCAATTGCGGCACGCCTGCGTGCAGGGTCTGCGCGGTCGTGCCGATGCCACCGTGATGCACGAAGGCGGCGAGGCGCGGCACCAGCGCATCGAAGGGCACGTAGCGCGCGTGATGCACGAACGCGGGCATGGTGCCACCGTGCCACGGCATCTGCTCGTCGAACGGCGTGATGAAGACAGCGCGCCTGCCCAGCTGCTCGCAGGCGCTCAGTGCCCGCTCGAAGAAGGGTTTGCCGAAGGCCATGGCCGAGCCAGGGGTGAAACCGATAGGGGCTTCGCCTGCGGTCAGAAATTCTTCAAGAGTCCTCGGGAGTTTATTTACGTGCCGCTCTATCAATCCGTCATTCCCGCGAAAGCGGGAATCCAGTGGCGTCAACGAACCGGTGTCAACGCCGCTGGATTCCCGCTCCAACCCTCTCCCCCAGCCCCTCTCCCGCACGCGGGCGAGGGGAGCGTCGTGCAGCTTCGCTGTACGTAAAGCTGGCGGGAATGACGGTACTTCGGGCTCGATATCGGCGGCAGGTGGATTAGATACTGCCTGCCACAAAGGAAACCCCGTCGTGATGCTATTGACCGGCCAATCCGCCTGCGGCGCGCAGAACCACTCGGGCCACGCACAGATCACGGATTGCGGCGAATGCTGCCAGCGGCTGAAGACTTTCTCGACCGGTGACAGACCAATTTGTCCACGCATGACATTCAGATCATCGCGCACCACGCCATCAAGGAACTTGCGCTCCATCCAGTTCAGGAACATGCGGCGCCAGCCGACGGGTAGATACTCAAGCCAGTGCCCCAGCCCCGGCAAGCGCGGGGGCGCGTCGGCCGAAAAGACGCAGCTCGGCGACAGGTGCACGGTTGCGGCAGGAAGGCTAAGGCGCTCCTGTGCGAAGCGCACGGACCAGGCCAGCGTGCTGCCGACGAGTACCGTGTCTCGACGGATGTTCTGCTGCAGCAGCTCGAAAACCGGCAGGATCTGGTCCTTCGATTCGCGCCATACGGCCTGGAAGGCACGACGCGGATGCCACAGGTCTGTCTGCGCGATCGCGCGCTGGTAGTCCTCAAGTGTGCCGACCGGGATGAAGCCAAGCCCTGCCTGCGCAACACGTTCAGCGAAGTAGGCAGAGGTGACGATGTCGACTTCGTGGCCCCGCGCGACGAGCGCCTGGCCGATGGCGAGAAATGGGTGAACATCGCCCGCACTGCCGACGGCTTCTATCAGTACGTGCATGGCTTCAATCCAGTGTGCGCCGGAAACGCTTGAGTCCGACAGCCATCACGAGGGTCATGAAAAGCAGCAGCGGCCAGAGGTCGGTCCACAGCGCCACCACATCGTTGCCCTTGAGCATCACGCCACGGATCAACCGCAGGAAGTGCGTCAGCGGCAGCACTTCGCCGATCACCTGCGCCCACTGCGGCATACCGCGGAACGGAAACATGAAACCGGAGAGCAGGATGGAGGGAAGGAAGTAGAACATCGTCATCTGCATAGCTTGCGTCTGGTTGCGCGCAATGCTCGACATGGTGATGCCCAGCGTGAGATTGGTCGCGATGAAGATCAGCACACACAGCATGAGCAGGCTGAAGCTGCCGACAAAGGGCACATCGAACACGAAGCGCGCTGCCAGCAGGATCACCAGCACCTGCACGTAGCCGATGACGATGTAGGGCGCGATCTTTCCCGTCATCACTTCGACCGGCCGCACCGGCGTGGCGAGCAGATTCTCCATGGTGCCGCGCTCCACCTCGCGCGTGAGACCGAGCGCCGTCATCATGATCAGGGTCATGGTGAGAATGACGCCCATCAGCCCCGGCACGATGTTGTATTGCGTTATGCCATCCGGGTTGTAACGACGCTGGATGCGCCACTCGAATGGCGGCGGCCCGGGCTGCAGGCTTGCCAGCGGACCATTCATGTCGCGACGCAATGCTGTGCTCGCGAGCTGCTGCACGGCGCCGATGGCTGGCCCGGTCGCGGACGGATCGGTCGCATCAGCCTCGAGCAGCAGCGCCGGGCGTTCGCCACGTTGCAGGTCGCGCGCGAAACCGGCCGGGATAGTTACGGCAAACTGCACCTTGCCCTCGGCAAGCAGACGGCTCGCCTCCTCATCGCTGGCATCATTCTTGACGACGCGGAAGTAGTCGGAATTTTCCAGTGCACGTACCAGGCTGCGCGTGAAAGGCCCCTGCTCGTGCGCCACGATTACCGTCGGCAGATGCTTGGGGTCACCATTGATGGCGAAGCCGAACAATGCCATCTGGATGATGGGGATGCCGATCATCATTGCAAAGGTCAGGCGGTCACGCTTGAGCTGGATGAACTCCTTGAGCATGACGCCGACGAGGCGGGAGAGACTGAAGGTGGATGGCATGACTGAAGGATCCTTGCTCCGTCACGCCCGCGAACGCGGGAATGACGAGGAGCGGGGTTGATCGATGCTCACGAGCGACTGCCCTCGCACAACGGCACCAGCGCATGCAGCTCGGCCGTCGCCGCCAGCAGGTGCGCCGGCGCATGTGCGGCCAGCTCTTCGCGCGAACCGTAGCCCCACAACACCCCCGCTGCCGACAGCCCGTTACGATGTGCCGCGAGCATGTCGAACTCGCGGTCGCCGATCATCAGCGCGTGCTCAGTGACAATGCCACGCTCGCGCAGCTTCGCCATCTGTTCCCACTTCTCGATGTGGATGTCGCCGCCATCGACGAAGCTGAAGTGCCGGGCAATGCCGAACAGCTCGAGGATGCGCTGCGCGAAGTCAGCGCGCTTGGACGTGCACACCGCCATCGGCACACCCGTATCGGCGAGCGCCTGCAGCGCCTCGGCGATGCCGGGGTAGATCGTATTCTCGGCATAGCCCACGTCGGCATAACGCTCGCGATACTTGGCGACCAGCTCATGCAGGTGCGCCTCGTCGTCACGGCCGGTGTAGGCGCGGAAGCTGTGGAACAAGGGCGGGCCGATCCACGGCGATTGTGCGTCGCGCAGCAGCGGCGCGTAACCGTAGTGTTCGAGCGCGTAGTTGATGGAGCGGCCAATGCCCTCGATGGGGTCGCTGATCGTACCGTCGAGGTCGAAGAGGAGGAAGTCGTAGTGTTGTTTCATGTGAATCTCAAGCAAAGTTGTCTGTTGCGGTCTTCATCAGGTGGATGAATACATCCTCCAGCGAGGGCTCGCCTGTTGTCCAGCGCAGATCGCTGCGTGCCCGGTAAGGCGCAAGCGCGGCGTCGAGCGCGGCCGCATCGGTGCCATTCACATGCAGCGTGTTGCCGAAGCGCGTGACCATCGCCACCTGCGGCAGGGCTTCCAGTTCGTGCCCGAGAGCGCCGAGATCTGCGCCGCTGACATTGCGCGTGACGAAGTTGCTCTGCGCCACCAGCTCGGCCGGCGTGCCCATCGCCAGCAGCTTGCCGTAGGCGATGTAGCCGAGGCGGTGGCAGCGTTCGGCCTCGTCCATGTAGTGGGTCGACACCAGCACCGTCATGCCGCCTGCCGCTAGTTCGTGGATCTCGTCCCAGAAATCGCGACGCGCGCTCGGGTCGACACCTGCGGTGGGCTCATCGAGCAGCAACAATTCGGGCTCGTGCAGCATGCAGGCAGCGAGCGCCATGCGTTGCTTCCAGCCGCCGGAGAGCTTGCCGGCGAGCTGCTTCTGGCGACTGTCGAGGCCGAGGCGCGTGAGCGCCTGATCGACGCGTTCGCGGCGCCGGTCCATGCTGTACATGCGCGCGACGAAATCGAGGTTCTCGCGGATGGAGAGATCGTCATACAGGCCGAACTTCTGCGTCATGTAGCCGACGCGGCGCTTGATGTCGGCAGACTCCTTCACCACGTCCAGCCCCAGTGTGTGACCACTGCCGCCATCCGGCGTGAGCAGGCCGCACATCATGCGGATGCTGGTGGTCTTGCCCGAGCCGTTGGGGCCGAGGAAGCCGTAGATCTCGCCGCGCCGCACCTGCATCGAGAGGCCGTCAACGACGGTCTTCGTGCCATAGCGCTTGGTGAGCCCTTCGACGTCGATGACGATGTCGGGAGAAGCCTCGGCAACTTTCATTGCGCAGCTCCGAGGCGCACTTCGACGGGCTGACCAGGATGCAGGCGCGCGGCATCGGCCACGCTGGGCCAGGCCTCGACGAGGAACACGAGGCGTTCGCGATTCTCGCGGCTGTAGATGACCGGTGGCGTGAATTCGGCTTCGCGGGCGATGTAGCGGATCGTCGCTGGAATCGCGCCGTCGCAGCCATCGCATGTCACCTGCACGCGTGCGCCAGCCTTCACACGCGGCAGCATCACCTCGGGCACGAAGAAGCGCAGCTTGATTCCATCCGGCGCCAGCAGGCTGACGATGGGGCTGCCCGCGTTGACCCACTCGCCTTCGCGGTAGAGCGTGTCCTCGACGCGCGCAGCCACCGGCGACTTCAGGGATTTCTGGTCGACGCTCCACTGGCTTTGCGCGAGGGCTGCACGTGTGGCACGTGCTTCCGCAGCTGCGGCATCGCGTTCATCGTCACGCGCGGCGAGTCGTGCGCTGCGCAGGTCGGCTTCGAGCTGGCGCACTTGCGCAGCGTCGGCATCGCGCTTGGCAGTCAACGCGGACAAGGCATTGGGCGACACGAACTGCGCATCGGCCAGCTTCTGCTGACGCGCGAGATCGGCTTCGGACTGGCGCAAGGCCGCGCGCGCCGCCGCGATGCCAGCGTCGATTGCCGCCAGCTCGTCACGCCGCTTGCCCTTGGAGAGATCGGCCTGCTGCGCTTCAGCCTTGCTGACCTGGGCTTGCGCCTGCGCAACGGCGGCCACCTCGCGATCCGTGTCGAGCACGAACAGCGGCCTGCCGACAGCGACCTCGTCACCGCGCTGCACGGAGAGCTTCACGAGGCGACCAGCAAGCGGTGCCGCCACGCGCACGGGCTCGACTTCTACGTAGCCATTGATCAGATCCGGATCGCGTTTCTCGCAGGCCACCAGCGCCAGCGCCAGCGCGACGCATATCGCCATTGCATACCGTACGTTCATGATGCTTTCCTTTTTGCCTTGGGGGCACTCCCTGCTGCTGCGACCTTGCTTCGCTGCTTTGCCATGAATTGCAGACCCGCCCACGAGAATTCGACGACATGCGTGACGACCTCGTCGAGCCACTGCTCGCGCTGCAGGAAAGCGGGATTCAGGCGTTCGATCAGCGGCATGCCGACGCGATACATCATGCATTGCCCGACCACGCTGAGCATGGCGCGCAGCAGGACGTCAGACGTCGCTGCACTCTTCCCGTCAGCGGACAGGATCTCGCTGACGATGCCCATCAGCACCTGCGCCTGCGGTTTGGTGAAACGCTCGAACATCACATCCAGCGCAGCGGTCGGGCTGACGACTTCGCGCACCAGCAGCGGCCCGATACGCGAGGGCGATGTGGTATCGAGCATGCGATAGGCCAGTGCGCGCACCACGAAGGCGAAACGCTCTTTCAGTGGCAACCCAGGATCGGGCGGCGTCAGCGGCAGGTGCTCGATGGCCGCGTCCGCATGCTGCTGCAGCACGGCGAGGTAAAGGCCTTCCTTGCCACCGAAGTGATAGTTGATGGCTGAGAGGCGAATGCTGGCGCGCTCGGCAATGTCCTGCACGCGTGCGGAGCGAAAACCATGTTCGAGAAAGACCTCGGTCGCCGCATCCAGCAAGGCGCTGCGCGTTTCATGCCCGATGGCGTAGTTGGCCGGCGCGTTCTGCGCTGGCTGCTTGCCGGTTTGTTTGCTAGAGGAAGGCATGAGCTGAATATAGAAAATCTTTTCTAATTGTCTAGAAAAATTTTTCTAATTTCAAGTGGTGCCTGTTGCCGGTACTGGCAACATCAGCTTCTATTCAAATTTCCAGACGGTGATCTTGCCTTCACTTCCGACGGCAAAATACGGTCCGCCTCGCGCTGCCGAGACACTTCCAGCGCTAACGTCTATGCCTTGCAGCAGGCGCATATGCTGGTTATCCCATATTTTCACGCCGCTTCCGTCCGTACCGCCCTCCAGTAGATACCTGCCATCCGGGCTGAACGCCAACGAATAACGGCTAACCTGCTTGCCCCATTGCTCGCCACTTAGCTTGCGGCCGGTTGCAACCTCGAAGATGGCGAAATTGTCTGGCGCACCGGTGAATTGCCCGTGCCCACCATTCGCACCTCCATCCCAAGCGCGGCGTCCCGCGGCTGCCAGGCGCTTGCTGTCAGGACTCCATGACAACTGTCCGAAATGGAGAGCCATTGTCTCGGGGATGACGCGAACGGAGCCGGTATCTTCGGTGTTTACGATGCGGATCTCCTCGGTCTGGGAACCTGACGGTTGGAAGGAGGTGCCACCCATTGCAATCAGCGCCCCGTCCGGGCTGATTGCCAATGCGCTGGGGTAGAACGGTATCGTGCTCAGGCCGCGCTTGAGCGTCCAGTCCCGCGTTGAATAGATACACAGGGTGCATGCCGGCCGGTTCGGATTCCTCATCGTTGTACGGACCAGATACTGTCCGTCTGGAGTGAAGTCGATGGCCGAGCAGCCGCCGAGGATCGGGTCGCCGATGTCAGTGACAATAGCCCAGGTATCTGTACGCCAGACGCGTATCACGACTTCGCCTTTACCTCCATCGTGGCACGTCGCAAAATATGTGCCGTCGGGACTGAAGCGCATGGGTCTGGTCGTCAAACCACTGGAGGCACCTGCCGTCTTTTCGAGTTTCCGTACGACTCGCTTCTCTCGCCAGTTCCAGATGTTGATCGTTTCAAACGACGATGCCGCTGCAAGCAAGGTGCCGTCAGGGCTGAAGTCAAGGCCGCGCACCAGGATGGTTTCGTCCAGATCCACGACTCTTGATGCGACGTTGGTGTCCGGCGCGCACTGTGCTGCGGAGGCCCATGCAAGCGCGAAGAGAAGGAGGAAAGGGAGATTCGTGAGGGTACTTCTGTTGTGCATGAAATTACCTGCGAGGGGTTCTGACAGTCACGATCCGGCGGCATGCAAACAGGAATGATTTAGTCAAAGTATGCGCTTCAGCTGTGGAGTAGCCCTGCATCAGCGGTGTTTCATCTTGACAATTCGCCCAACTGGCATCGCTGCTGACGGACTCGGCAACTCACCGACATAGCTGGCACGCGGGCGGATCAAGGCACCCTGCTCCTGCTGTTCCAGCGCATGTGCCAGCCAGCCGACTGTGCGGCCCAAGGCAAAGATGATGCTGGCGCTGCCGCGCGGCAGACCCAGCGCACGCCGTAGTGCGACCAATGCCAGGTCGAGATTGGGCAGTTCGCCGCAACGTGCCTGCACCGCTCCGCACAGGGCGGCCAGCTCGGGCTGCACCGGCAGGCGCGCGAGGATGCTGGTGGCACGCGGGTCACCAGAGGGATACAGGCGATGGCCAAAGCCAGGCACGCTGCTGCGCGTTTCGAGGACGCGCGCCACGAGTGCGTCTGTCGTATCCGCCGCGAGCTGATCCCACAACACTTCGACGGCCTCGCTGGCCGCGCCATGACGTGGTCCGGATAGCGCCGCCAGCCCGCCCAGCACGGCAGCATGCAACTGCGCGTTCGTGGAGGCCACGACACGCGCCGCGAAGCTCGATGCGTTCAGCTCGTGGTCGGCACACAGCACCAGCGCGGCACGCAGGCTCGCAGCGCTCGCCGCATCCACGCCCCATGCGGTAGCACATTGTTCGTGCAGGGGCGCAGCCGAGACAGGTGTGTTCAGCAAGGCGGCCGCCATGCAGCGGACCAGTGTCGCACAACGCGCATGTCGTTCCGCTGGCGATGCCTCGTGCGGCAAGGGTGTCAGTTGTATCGCCATCGCAGGCAGGGCGGCCATGGCGCGTTCCAGCGGCGACGCTTCGGCGATCACTGGTGTATCGACATGCGGCGGCATGGATGCAAATGGAATTTCATCGCCACAGCCCCACAGCAATGCGGCGACCTCTTCCAGAGTACTGCTCTCCGCCAGCACGCTTGCGCGCTGCGCGCGGTACCACAGCTCACCGTCTGCAATCAGGCTGAGGGAGGATTCGAGAACGGGTAGACCGAAGTCCAGGCTGCGCCGCGCCGCCGCGCGTGGCTTGCGCCCCTGCACCGCCCGCAAGGCAAGCCGCTCCACTTCGGCACGCGCATAGACGCTGCCACGGCCAGCTGGCGCAGCGTGCGCGCGCAACAGTCCACGGCTAACGTAGCTGTAGAGGGTCTGGCGGGTTACGCCAAGCAGCTGCGCCGCCGCGCTGGCGTCAAGGAATCGTGGGCCGGTTGATCGCATGGCGCCATCATCGCACCCACGCATCGCCGCAGCCAGCTTGATCCGGCCAATCAAGCTTGACTGCGACGGAACCTGCGATGGAACCAGCCAGGGCGACTTGCTATCCAATGCTGGTGGTATTCAATGAGTTCATGCCTCACGAGGAGATGACCATGGCCGTCGCGAAACTGGATGCGGGTATCGACAATAGCTACCGACAGATGCTGGCGGCCGACGAGGAGATGGAGCTGCTCGAAAGTTTCACCGCCAAACGTCCTTCGCTCGATGAGCGACTGAGCGCCGGCCGGGCGCTTCGGCAAGGCGTGCCGCGCACGTCGCACGCGAACTACGCACCCGCCCCCAAGCGGCCAGATCCGATCTCCATGCTGGAGAAGCAGAACCGCACGCGCGTGCAGAAACTGGTGCCGGTGCGCTTCGGCCGCATGCTGACCTCGCCCTTTGCCTTCCTGCGCGGCTCGGCCACGGTGATGGCCAATGACCTGTCGAACACGCCGGTCACCGGCCTGCCCGTGGCGGCTTGCGGCGACATGCACGTCGCCAACTTCGGGCTGTTCGGCTCGGCCGAGCGCAACCTCATTTTCGCCATCAATGATTTCGACGAGATCCATCCTGGCCCGTGGGAGTGGGACCTCAAGCGCCTCGCCGCCAGCGCCGCAGTCGCCACCGTGTTCATGGGCGAGAACCGCAACGCGGCAAGGCTGGCAGCGCGAAAGGTGGTGGAAAGCTACCGCCAGCGCATCCGCCGCTATGCGGAGATGGGCTTCCTGCAGGTCTGGTACGACTGCATCGACGAGCAGCGGATTCTCGAATCCGTCTCGCCCCTGCAACGCAACTCGGCCGAGCGCCTGATGAGCAAGGCGCGCGCGCGTGGTCACATCCGCACGCTCGACCAGATGACGGAACAGGTCGACGGTGAGCACCGCATCGTTGAAGACATTCCGCTGATCGTGCGCGAGACGAAAATCAACTCCGGCATCGACGCCAAGGTGGCGCTCGATCGCATGCTGACCTCTTATCTCGAATCGATCACGCACGACCGCAAGCGCCTGCTGTCGCGCTATCGCATCGTCGACTCGGCGCGCAAGGTCGTCGGCGTCGGCAGCGTCGGTACGGGCTGCTGGGTCATCCTGCTGGAAGGACTGGATCACCGGGACCCGCTCTTCCTGCAGGTAAAGGAAGCCCAGCCCTCGGTGCTGGCGCCGTATGTCGATGCCAAGCTGGCGGTCACCAACCAAGGGCGCCGCGTGATCATCGGGCAGCGCCTCACGCAGGGCTCGCCGGACATCTTTCTCGGCTGGGGCGAAGTCGGCAAAACGCACTTCTACGTACGCCAGCTGGCCGACATGAAGGGCGGGCTCAAGCTCGCGAGCGACGACCGCGACCAACGCGACAGCTTCCCCGCCTACTGCGCGCTGTGCGGCTGAGCGCTGGCACTGGCGCATGCAAAATCCGGCGACCCGGCCATGATCGCTGGCTACTGCGGCAGCGGCGAAGTGCTGGACGAAGCCATTGCGGAATTCGCCATGAGCTACCTCGACCAGACGGAAAGAGACTACGAGGCACTGCGCGCGGCGCGACAAAGCGGGCGCATCCAGGTCAGCGACGAGGTCGTGGCGGATTGAACTTCGCAGCTGAATGAACTTGATCTACTCGATCAAGATTGACGCTGCGTAGCGTGGAGTTCTCCAATGGGCACTCACCCATCACGGAGAGATGCCATGGACATGTCCGCACGCAACATCGATTTCGGCCGCACCGCCGACGACTACCGCCGCCATCGCGCCGGCTTCCCCGACTCGCTGTTCACACGCCTTGCCGTGCATGGCGTCGGCATTGCCGGACAACGCTTGCTCGACATCGGCACCGGAACGGGCAGCCTCGCGCGCGGCTTCGCCAGACGCGGCTGTCAGGTGACTGGCCTCGACCCATCGACGAATCTCACCGCACAGGCACGTGAACTGGATGGTGAAGCCGGCGTGAACATCGACTACGTGACCTCGCGCATCGAAGACAACACCTTGCCCGATGCCAGCTTCGACATCGTCAGTGCCGGCCAGTGCTGGCACTGGTTCGACCGCCCGCGCGCCGCCGCGCAATGCTTCCGGTTGCTCAAGCCGGGCGGCATCGTGCTGTGCACGAATTTCGACTGGCTGCCAGCGCCCGGCAGCGTAGTCGAGGCGACCGAGAAGCTGATCCTCGAGCACAACCCGGCATGGACGGCACACAGCGGCCACGGCATCCACTACAAGGAATTCGCCGACCTCACCGGCGCCGGCTTCCACGCGCTGCAATCGTTCAGCTTCGACGAGGATGTGCCTTACACGCACGAAAGCTGGCGCGGGCGGATTCGGGCGAGTGCGGGGATTGCGGCGAGCTTGCCTGCGGACGCAGTGGCGCGATTCGATGCGGCGCATGCAGAGATGTTAGTAGCTCGCTTTCCACAGGAGACCTTGCTGACGCCGCATCGGATATTCGCACTAGTCGGACGAAAACCATATGGCGATGGCGAGCCACGTAGGGCGTAGTGCAAACTGCACGGCAGGTCGTCAGATATTAGGCGGAGTATCACTTCACGACCGATGCTCGTTACGATCCAGCAGGCAAGAGAACAGCACATACAAGCAGTTGCCGATCAGCATAGGTATCAAGTACATCATCGGAAATAGCGCTTTTGATGTGCTCAGGGATCCCCGCAGTAAATCCAGACACGTCATGCTGAATAAGCTTCAAATGGTGCTGTTCTCGCTCATCCAAGGTTTGTTGGAGTAACCACTCACACACGAATAGAATTCCCATCCAACCACGCACTTCTTCAAGCGTCGCTCCCTCTTTCAGCGCCAAGTGCTTGAGAAGTATCCACGCCTGTTTCATGCGCCATAGCAACCGTGGGTTTGCGAATCCGCAACCATTGGCGTAGTCCGCGAACATCTCTGGCTCCTCCGCAAACTGCGCGAGGTATTTCTTCTCGATGAATGCCGATTGTGGTGAAACTCCGAGTGTCTCCGAAGGATGTGCACCGCTATTGGTCGGCCCGTGCGTATTCGCAGTTGGAGAAAGGATGTCCTTTGCCTTTTCAGCCCCTTCGTGGTCCCCGGGCTTAGCAATCTCAGCAGAGTCCTTGAATATTTCGGTTAGAACGAATTTCTTGATCTGTGCATGACTCACGGCAGGCAGAGTAACTACCACCTGGAATACCTTGGCAAGGAAGTCCCGCGCCACTAGTGCAGGCTCTCTACCTGTCTGAGCAAACTGATCGTAATGCTTCTCCACCGCTGCGAATGCCATTCGCTCATCAATCGCCACTAGCGTGATGACTCGAGAAACATCCGCGACTAGCCGCACAGCATCGAAGACTTCCTTAACGGTCTTCGGCGTACAGCGGTCAAGGTCATCGACGATGAGTAACAAATAATTTTCTTGTGACTGTGCGTCATCTCCTAGACGCAAACCGCATAGCTGCCGCAGAGTGCGATGAATCTCGCTTAGTAATCCGAGTTGCGCCGTGTAATCCGGCAAGCGTAATTTGCCAACATAGTCCTTCACATTAAGCCTGTTGAACCATTGCGTCAGATTCTCCGCGACAAACTTCTTCACGCTGATTAGCGCAGTGAAAATGGTTCCCACAGTCGTAAGAGGAATTGCAGCCCACCAAGATATTGACCAAGGGCTGTTCACGGGCAGCAAGATCATCGAAAATGCGGCCAGCATTGCCAAGATTGGCAACCAAACTGGCAAACTGGTCTCGATCCATACACGAATGCGTAACCAACGTGTCCGGCCGAAACGCATGTCTCGCTGAACTGCCGCAACTTCTCCCGCATGCCGTTTCTTGACCATCTTCCAAGCTAAAGCGAGTTGCTCGCTATAAGACAAACCTGTCGTCAATGCTTCGACCACTACCTGCGCCAGTGCCGCCGCCAAGTTATCGGCTTTCTCGTGCTGCCATGCGTTGAATTCGGCGACCTTCACCCTAGGTCTACCCTTGGAATGGGCTTCGACAAGACGTTTTCGTAAGAAGTCTATCTGCGACGATTTTCCGCTTCCCCAGTGCCCAAATAGCCCAATGCAGAATGGACGAACGTTATTCCGTTCAAGAAGCATGTGTTCTAGTGCGTCAGTCAGCTTGTTGCGATCAAGTTCGTCACGTTCCGCGACGGCGTCCGAAGAAGCCGTTGGGAGAGTTGCACGGAACAATTGACTTGCGACCACCGCTTCCGGGTGGCCACTTAATGTCTCGGACTTTCTGGCGCTAGGCTTCGGATCGGGCTTTCTGGCAGCTCGCTTGGGAGTAGCTTTAGGCGGAGATGATGTTGAGGCACGAGCAGAAAGAACGGTGT
This sequence comes from Uliginosibacterium silvisoli, assembly GCF_036017035.1. Classification (NCBI taxonomy): domain Bacteria; kingdom Pseudomonadati; phylum Pseudomonadota; class Betaproteobacteria; order Rhodocyclales; family Zoogloeaceae; genus Uliginosibacterium; species Uliginosibacterium silvisoli. The sequence goes on from NZ_JAYXHS010000001.1 coordinate 809,250, forward strand.
CATCAAGCTGGATCCTTGCCTGGCCTGTACTCACATCCGGGAAGAGTCGCTGGATCACTGCAAAAGCAGCTTCCACTCCAGCACCCCAGTGGTCCCAGTCTAGTTCGACCGAAGAGAGACTGCGGAGCGACTCTGGAGCTATTGCTCCTGCGAACAAAACAGGAATTACAAAGATCGTTTCGTCTTTTGCCCGTAGAACCCGCCTGAAGAACTCCCACTTCTCCTCCTGCCACCTCTCAGTTATGAGAGCAAGGCATATCGTCCGCGCTGCAGGAAGGAAGAGTTGAGACGAAGACTCCGTCCACTCAACAACGGATGAGGGGTCGTAACGCCGCGCTAAGTCGCTCCATAGTCTGTGCCCTGCTTTTTCGTCTTGCGAAAAATAAAAAACGGCAATCGTGCCCATCGCAGATTGCGGCTCCATGGTTAGAGACATCTAGCGGCTCCTAGAGAAAGAGGCCCTCGGCTTGGGCGGTGTGCCTAGGCACTGAATATGATAATCATCCCATCAGACGGCATATACCGTTTGGAATATGCGCCGCAGACATTTGAGAGGTGTGCAAATAACGTATTGCCCTCCCGATCCTGCCGCCGGACAATCAACGTTCGATCAAAGCGCGCCAGAGCCAAGCCATGAGCAGCAAACGCATCGCCTACTACCCCAAACCCGCCGGCGGCCTTGATGCATTGAAGGCCTCGCTGGCCGCGTTGCAGGGGCAGGGCATCGTGGCCAAGGGTTTTGCAACGCTGAGCCACGCCAATCAGCCGACGGGCTTCGACTGCCCGGGCTGTGCCTGGCCGGACCGCAATCACCATTCGAGCTTCGAGTACTGCGAGAACGGCGTGAAAGCCGTTGCTGCGGAAGCGACGAGCCACCGCGTCACGCCCGCCTTGTTCAATGGTGCGACGGTGACCGAGCTGATGGCGCAGGACGATTACACGCTGGAGTCGCATGGCCGCCTGACCGAACCGATGCGCTACGACGCGGCGACGGATCGTTACGTGCCGGTGGCGTGGGCCGAGGCATTCGCGCTGGTGGCGCAACACCTCAATGCCCTGCCCTCGCCCGACGACGCAATCTTCTACACCTCGGGTCGCACTTCGAACGAGGCGGCCTTCCTCTACCAGTTGTTCATCCGCGAGTTCGGCACGAACAATCTGCCGGACTGTTCGAACATGTGCCACGAGCCTTCGGGGGTCGGCATGCGGCCACAGATCGGCGTGGGCAAGGGCACGGTGACGCTGGACGATTTCACCAAGGCCGATGCGATTTTCATCTTCGGCCAGAACCCCGGCACCAACCACCCGCGGATGCTTGGTGAGTTGCGCGAGGCGTCGAAGCGCGGCTGCAAGATCGTCGTCTTCAATCCGCTGCGCGAGCGCGGGCTGGAGCGTTTTGCCGACCCGAAGAATCCGGTCGAGCTGATGGGTGGCGAGACGAAGATCGCGTCGCAGTACTACCAGCTGCGCATCGGTGGCGATCTCGCTGCAGCGAAGGGGCTGATCAAGGCCGTACTGGAACAGGGCGCGCAGGATCGCAAGTTCATCGCCGAGCATACGGAGGGCTTCGAGAGCTTCATGCAGGGCGTGCTGGACGAACCGTGGGCGGACATCGAAGCGGCGAGTGGCCTGTCGCACAGCCAGCTGCTGGAAGCGGCGCGCATCTACATCACCAGCAATGCGACGATATGCACGTGGGGTATGGGCATCACCCAACACAAGCATTCGGTGGCGACGATACAGATGCTGGTGAACCTGCTGCTGGTGCGCGGCAATATCGGCAAGCCGGGTGCAGGCGCCTGCCCGGTGCGTGGCCACTCCAACGTGCAGGGCGACCGCACGATGGGCATCTACGAGAAGCCGGCCGAGGCCTTTCTCGACAAGCTCGGCAAGGCCTTCGATTTCGAGCCGCCACGCGAGCATGGGTATGACGTGGTCGCAGCCATCGAGGCGATGGCGCGCGAGCCGGGCAAGGTGTTCTTCGCCATGGGCGGCAACTTCGCGGCCGCTACGCCGGATACGGAAGCGACCTGGGCGGCGCTGCGCAATTGCGCGCTGACCGTGCATGTGACGACGAAGCTGAACCGCTCGCACCTCGTGCATGGCAAGGAGGCGCTGATCATGCCCTGCCTCGGCCGCACCGAGATCGACCAGCAGGCGGCCGGGCCGCAAGGCGTCACTGTCGAAGATTCCATGAGCATGGTGCACATCTCGCTGGGCATGAATGCGCCGGCATCGCCGCAGCTCATGTCGGAACCCGCCATCGTCGCCCACCTCGCAGCAGCGACACTGACTCGCAGCAAGACACCCTGGCTGTGGCTGGTCGAGGACTACAGCCGCATCCGCGACAAGATCGCCGAGGTCGTCGACGGCTTTGCGGATTTCAATGCACGGCTGAAAGCGCCCGGCGGGTTCTATCTCGGCAATAGCGCGCGCGAGCGCAACTGGCAGACGCTCAACAATCGGGCGCAGTTCAAGTCGCATCGCCTGCCGGAGGAGGAAGCTGCCAACCAGTTGTTCAAGTTGATGACCGTACGCAGCCACGACCAGTACAACACCACCGTGTATGGCATGGACGACCGCTACCGCGGCGTTTGGGGGCACCGCCGTGTGTGCTTCATCAACCGCGACGACCTGATCAAGCTCGGCTTCGGCGCAGGCCAGTGGGTGGACATGACCAGCGTGTGGGCCGATGGCGAGCGCACGGCCAGACGCTTCCTGCTGGTGCCCTATGACATCCCCGCTGGCTGCCTCGCCAGCTACTTCCCGGAAACCAATGCGCTGGTGCCCTTGTCTGCCTTCGCAGACGAGGCGCGCACGCCGGCATCGAAATCGATCCCGGTGCGCCTGTCTTTGCACGTGGAGTGAGCCATGCAGGAAGCCGCCGCACTGTTGAGCTTGTTGCAGGGTGAGGATGGCCTGTCGATTCACAAGGCCTGCAAGAAGCTGGGGCTGTCGATGAGCGAGATGATGCGTCTTTTGGCCTTGCTGGGTGACGACGCGAGCTTGGGCGGTCTGAATCTTGTCGAACAACGCAAGGACGGCGCACGCACGTTGCTGTGCCTCAATGCGCGTGGCCGTGGTGCGCTTGCTGCCGCACTCGCCGATTCTCAGGGTAGATGAATGATGAAGCCTGAAGATTTTCCGGAGACCGGTCTGCTTGAAGCGCTGCACGTTGGCCATGTCTCGCTCCCGGCGCAACGCATCGACGCTCGTGGTTGCACGACGACAACTGAATGGGTGGCGGAAGAGCTGCCCGTGGCGCTGTGCTACAACGACGTGTCGCATGCGGTGATGATGGCCTCGCCCGGCGACCTGGAGGATTTCGCCATTGGCTTCTCCTTGTCTGAGGGCATCGTCGAACATGCGGCCGAGATTACTGACATCACGCAGCACGTCTCGCCGCAAGGCATCACGCTGGCATTGCGCATCACCGAACGGCGCATGACGGCCTTGCGTGAGCGCCGGCGAGCGCTCACCGGCCGCACGGGTTGCGGCCTGTGTGGCGCGGAATCGCTGGAGCAAGCCATTCGCCCGGTCACGCACGTCACGGCCGACTTTGTGGCCACACCGGCCATGATCCGCGAGGGCTTCGCCGAGCTGGCCCGCCAACAGGTGCTCAATCACGCTACGGGTGCGGCGCATGCCGCGGCCTTGTTCGACGGCCAGCACAGTCTGGTGCGTGAAGACATCGGCCGACACAACGCGCTCGACAAGCTGATCGGTGCCATGCAGCGCAGTGACCTCAATACGGGCATCCTGTTGGTGACCTCACGTGCTTCCTACGAAATGGTGCACAAGGCAGCCAGTGCAAACATCGGCCTGCTGGCTGCAATTTCGGCACCAACCTTGCTGGCCATTGAACTGGCACAGACGGCAAGCATCACGCTCGTGGGTTTTGCGCGCGGAGAGAGCCTGACCTGCTACACACAAGGGCGCGTGCGGCTGCTGTCATGAAACGCGTGCAAGCTGCGCGTCAGGATCAGGCGGCAAGGTCTACGCTGCAGGGTACCGTTGAAATTCTCACAGGGAGTCATCATGGAAACGACCGAACATTCTTTCGCCAATCTGTTTGCCCAGCTTGGGCTGGCCAACGACGAGGAGTCGATCCAGGCCTTCATCCAGGAGCATTCACCCCTGCATGACAGCATCGATCTGCACTGCGCGCCGTTCTGGACGGTGGCGCAGGCAAACATGATCCGCGAGAGCCTCAAGGCAGACTCCGACTGGGCCATTGCCGTAGACCAGCTGAACGTGAGCCTGCGGGCGCGTTGATTGCTGACTGGCACTGGTTATCTCCAAGGAGTTGCCATGAGCCAGAAACCTGAAGAATTGTTGCCGCTCGTACTGCTGCCCGGCCTGGTGTGCGATGCGCGCATGTGGGCCCCCCAGGTCGCCGGGCTCGCGGATATTGCGAGCACCTCGGTGGGCGACCTGAGCGTCGCCGACAATATGGAGGCACTGGCCGCATCGGTGCTCCAGCGCGCACCTGCCGGCAGTTTCGCGTTGGCGGGTCTGTCGATGGGTGGCTACGTCGCGCTCGAGATCATGCGCCAGGCGCCGGAACGCGTGCTGGGGCTCGCCCTGCTCGACACGACGGCACGCCCCGACACGCCGGAATCCACCGGCAACCGGCACAAGGCGATGGCGCGCGCCGAGAACGATTTCACCGGCGTGCTCACCGACTTGCTGCCCAAGCTGATTCACCCCGACCAGTTGCATGACAAATCCATCACCGACGTGCACATGCAGATGGGTGCGGATGCGGGCAAGGACGTGTTCAAGCGACAGCAAACAGCCATCATCGGCCGCATCGACAGCCGGCCGACACTGTCGCGCATCCGCTGTCCGACGCTGGTGCTCTGTGGCCGGGAAGATCTCATTACGCCCGTCGAAGTCCATGAAGAGATGGCGGCGGGCATTCGTGGCTCCACCCTGCAGCTGATCGCCCGTTGCGGCCATCTGTCGACGCTGGGGCGCCCCGCCGACGTCACGGCAGCCATGCGGCGCTGGCTGTCCAGCCTGCCTGCTGCAGACTGAGTACCGCTCCTCGTTCGCGTGGCGATCTTCAGGTCCCTCCGCGCCTGGGCGCGCCGCCTCAAGCTCGACGCGCTGACACTGTGGTTCGCCTGGCGCCACCCGCTGACGCCACGCTGGATCAAGGGGCTTTGTCTGTTCGTAGTGGCCTATGCCCTGAGCCCGATCGACCTGATCCCCGATTTCGTCCCGATACTTGGCTATCTCGACGATGCCATCGTACTGCCAGCGTTGATCTGGCTGGCGCTGCGCCTGCTGCCGCCGCGCGTCTTGCAGACCTGCCGCGCACAGGCGCAGGAATGGGCCGAGCGTCATTTGCGCAGGCCGCGCATGTGGGCGGGAGCAGCACTGGTCGTACTGGTATGGCTTATTGCGCTGTGGCTTTGCTGGCGCTGGTGGCAGGGTTGAGTGGGTGTCGGAAAAGAAAAAACCCTGCCGCTGGGCAGGGTTTTTTGGGCTGATGTACGAACCTCAGATCTTGCCGACACCAGCATTGGCGGGCACGGTCGTCGCCAGGCTGCCAGTGCCATCCAGCGTGTAGCTGTAGTACGCGGAAGGGGTTGCAGTAGGCGCGCCACTTGTTGCGCCGGGCGCCATCCACGGGGTGCTGCTCCAGGTAACGCCAGTCGTCGATACGCTGCTCATGTCCAGCGCGCTGCCATTGAGCACGTTGCCCGCTCCGAATGCGTAGGCTGAACAATATTCGGTCCACATCCCCGACAGTGCCGCGCAAGGCGTGACCTTGCTGGTGCTGGAGGAGCCGCTATACACGAGGCTCGCCGTCGCGCCCGTCACATCCACCACGTTGTTCTCGACATAGAGTTTGGCACCCTGACCGGCCACCCAGGCTGCCGAGAACGGATAGTTGGTAGCGTTGGTATCACCCTTGAAGTAGTTGTTATAGACGTGAACCATGCCGTAACGCACGCGCGGCTGACGCTGGCGCAGATTCTTGAAGTAGTTGTGATGGAAGGTGACTTTCAGCGCAGCTGGATTCTCCGCGGCAAGTGCAGCCGTGTCGGTGCCGCCCAGCAGCATCGATTTGTCATGGTCGTGGTAGTAGTTGTTCGACAAGGTCACGTAGTTGGCATTCTTCGTGACGTCGGAGAGACCGTCATGATGCTGGACGTGATACAGCAGGGCGTTTGCAGCGCTGCCGTAGTCGGTGCCCGCGTAAGTTTCGTTGAATGGGGAGGGATAGTTGGCGTCGTAGCGCGTGCCGCTGCCATCACTGAACTCGTTATGGTCGATCAAGACATGAGTGGCGTACATCACCGACACATTGTCATAGGCCGAATTCCAGCGACCCGTCGACGAGTCGGTCGGATCCCACTGCGGGAAGAAGTCGAAGGCATCCTCGAATGCAATGTTGCGGATGACCACATTGTCGACCGGACTGCTGCTGGAGCTACCGACCACGAGATTGCCGTTGATGATCTTTGCCGTGCTGCCCACGCCAATGATCGAGGTGTTCGACGGAATCGAGACGTAAACGACCTTCTTCTGCTGTGTGGCGTAACAAGCGCGTGCGGTTTCCGGCGCGCCACTCACTGTCGTGTTGGAGCCGATAGGCTGGGCCGAGGTGCCCCACACACTGGGCTTGAACGCTGCATAGTAGGCCGTCCACATGGCGCTCGCCGTGCCGTAGGTGCTGGCGCCGGAACAACTTGCCGCGGTCGCATAGGTCACGTAATTGTCTTCTGTCAGCTCGGTCAGCGCCTTGTTGACGTTGAGGCTGATCGTGCCCGACACGTAGATGATTTTCTTGCTGCTATCGAGCGTGCCGCTGACGCTGCCATCGTTGTTGATGGTGGCCGCGTTGCCATACAGCGCCTGGATGAATTCGTTGCGGTTGGTGACCGTGTAGGTCTTGCCGGCTGTTGCGCCCTCGCCACCCGTCGTACCGGCAGTGCCAAGATTGTTTGTCCCGTACGCGTGCCAACCGAGGGTGGCCACGGCGCCCGTGCTGGACGCAGATGAAGAAGTGGAGCTGCTTGACGAGCTGGCAGGCACGCTCGACGCAGACGAACTTCCACCACCGCCTCCACCACCGCACGCAGACAGCAAGGCAACGACCGCGAGTGCGGTCAGACTCTCTCGAACCAACATTGTCATCTCCATCTCTCCATGGCCGCCATTCGGGGTTGGCGATCCGCGGGCGCAGTCTAGCGGTTTTCCGGATGCCGCCAATAGCGAATTTGGCAAAATTGACAAGCTAGTTAACGGTCGATGTGATACCGGTAACACTGTGCACTGCAGCATCCCGCAGCGAGACCCGCGCCGGCATTGAAGATGGCGTCAGGCAAGGCAGGAAAGGCTTGGCGGAGTGCGCTTTCGGCAAAATTGCCAACATGTGTGACTTCGCGCACAAGGCGTCAGATTGACGGGCGCGCGGAACAGCAACCGTGCTCCGTCAGGGCAGTCAGGGCCAGGCCGACTGCCTCTCAAGACAGGAAGCGGCTAACCTTGATCTCCAGCAAGCGGATGAGCTCGGGATCCATGAACGCGTAGTTGTCCGGGATGTCGAGGCAGACGATGCGTTTGCCGCCGAGATGCGCGCGGAAGCGCCGCGAGAGCTTGTTGCGATGAGCCTTCTCCATCACGAAGATGAGATCGGCCCATTGCAGCAGCTCGGCTGTCAGCGGCTCTTCGGCATCGTGATTGGTGCCGGCAGAGGCGGTTTCAATACCGGGATAGTCGGCGAAGACCTGCTCGGCAGTCGGACTGCGCAACTTGTTCTGACTGCAAATGAAAAGGACGTTCTTCAAACGGAAACGTCCATCAGCGGCAGGCGAAATACGGCTTGCTGCCGCCGCACGGGAGCGCGCGGCGCGAAGCCACGTAGCGACAGCCGGCGGAGCCTCGAGACGAGATCCGCCTTCTGCTCAAACGCCAGCGCCGTGGGCTTGCTGGTCAGCCCAGTACGAGCTGCGCACCATGGGGCCGCAAGCTGCGTTCTTGAAGCCCATCTTCAACGCTTCGGTCTCGAACATCTTGAAGACGTCGGGGTGCACATAGCGCAACACCGGCAAATGGCCGGCCGAAGGCTGGAGGTACTGACCGATCGTGAGCATGTCGACATCATGCTCGCGCATGTCGCGCATGACTTCGAGGATCTCTTCGTCGGTCTCGCCAAGACCGACCATGAGACCGCTCTTGGTCAGCACCTCGGGATGAGCTGCTTTGAAGTTCTTCAGTAGCATCAGCGAGTGCTTGTAGTCGGAGCCAGGGCGCGCCTGCTTGTAAAGGCGCGGCACGGTTTCCATGTTGTGGTTCATCACGTCCGGCGTGGCTTCGTTGAAGATGCGCAGGGCGATGTCCATACGACCGCGGAAGTCCGGCACGAGGACTTCAATCTGGGTGAAGGGGCTGGCCTTGCGTGTCTCCTGGATGCAGTCGACGAAATGCTGGGCGCCGCCGTCGCGCAGGTCGTCACGGTCCACCGAGGTGATGACGACGTACTTGAGGCGCATGGCGGCGATGGTCTTGGCCAGATCGCGCGGTTCGTCCTTGTTGAGCGGGTCGGGACGACCATGGCCGACGTCACAGAACGGGCAACGCCGCGTGCAGATGTCGCCCATGATCATGAAGGTCGCCGTGCCCTTGCCGAAGCATTCATGAATGTTCGGGCAGGAGGCTTCTTCACAGACGGTGTGCAGCTTGTGCTCGCGCAGCGTGTCCTTGATCTCGTTGAAGCGCGCCGTCTCTTCGGAGTTGCCGATCTTGATGCGGATCCAGTCGGGCTTGCGCAGCTTCTCGGCAGGCACGATCTTGATCGGGATGCGTGCCGTCTTGAGCTCGCCGCGTTGCTTCTTCAGCGGGTCGGCTGCCGTAACTGCCACTGCGCCATCTTTGACTTCCTGATCCATTTTCTTCTGCTTTCATGGCCGTCAAGGAGGCGACGGCGTTTCAAAAATCTCTACTGTGCCGTGACCGGCGCAAGCGCGGTTTGTGGCAGCTCATGCAGCAAGGCTTCCAGCCGTGCCGCCAGCCTTGCGTGTGCTTCCTCGACGCTCACCCGCACACCCAGAGCCTGCAGGCTGGTGCATGCGAGGCCTTCGTACCCGCAAGGGTTGATGCGCGCGAAGGGCGACAGGTCCATATCAACATTCAGGGCGAGCCCGTGATAACTGCAACCACGACTGATCTTGAGCCCCAGTGCGGCAATCTTGGTCTCGCCCACATACACACCCGGAGCGCCCTCGCGACGTTCGGCGCTGATGCCCCAGTCGGCCAGCACGTCAAGGAGCGCCTGCTCCATCAGCCTGACCATCTGGCGCACCATGAGCTTGCGCCGATGCAGGTCGATGAGCAGATAAATCACTGCCTGGCCCGGCCCGTGGTAGGTGATCTGCCCGCCACGATCGATCTTCACGACCGGGATTTCGCTGGCCTCGAGCAGATGCTCGGCCTTGCCTGCGAGCCCGAGTGTATAGACGGGCGGATGCTGCAACAACCACAACTCATCCTTGGTTTCAGGGCCGCGTTCAGCCGTGAAAGCCTGCATCTCGCGCCATGTCGGTTCGTAGGGCAGCACGCCGCGCGTACGCACGTTCAGCGGCACTGTTTCAACAGCCACGCTGGTCACGCTTACAGCACCACCTTGACCATGGGGTGCGCAGACAACTCCGTGTAAAGCGCATCGAGCTGCGGCTTTGATGTAGCGCGAATGGTGCAGGTGAGCGACAGGTACTTGCCCTCCCGGGAAGGGCGCATCTCCATGCTGTTGCCGTCGAAATCCGGCGCGTGCCGCTGCACGACCTCAAGCACCGTCTGGGCGAAGCCGTCCACCCGCTGCCCCATGATCTTGAGGGGAAAGTCGGTCGGAAATTCGAGGAGTGTTTCTCTGTCTTCAGGGAGTTTCATGGGGGGTCAGCTCTAAACCAGCTTCGCGAGCGCACTTGAAACGCGCATTTTCGCGCAATAAATGCTCAATAACAACGCAAAGGACTTTATGGACGCTGCAGTTTTCCTGATTGAATCTGCAGCAGATACCGGTAACATTGAGGCGCTTTCAACAGTTAGGATCAAGCTCGGACTAGACTTCGATCCAGCTTGATCATGCCCCTCACACCTAGAAATGAGGGCAGATTACATAAGAACAAGGCACGTCCCCAGACGGGCCGGATGATTGGAGACGATATGCAGAAGAGAACGATGCAGGCAGCTGCCATTGCGCTGTCTTTGCTGGGTGCGACTGCTTTTCCCTCTGCTGTGCAGGCCGTGGATGCGGCCTTGCAGACGGCACCTGCCGATGGCTGGGCCAGCCAGGCCGGCGGAACGATTGGCGGGTCCGCAGCGGCGGCCAACAACATCTTCACCGTCAGCAACCGCTCGCAATTGCTGGGCGCCATTGCCAACGGCGGCGGCCAGCCAAAGATCATCAAGATCGTCGGCGTCATCGACATGAGCGAAGGCGTGGCCTTCAGCAGCCATGCCGACCAGGCCACACGCGCTGCAATTGCCCTGCCCTCGAATACCACCCTGATCGGCGACGGCACGAACAGCGGCATCGTGAATGGCTACCTGTCGCTCAGCGGCGTGACGCAGGCCATCATCCGCAATCTGAAGATTGTCGCGCCCTGCGACATCGCACCGACCTGGGACGCAAGTACCAGCACCTGGAGCGGCAGCTTCCCGGCGATTTCGGTAAGCGCCTCGAATCATGTCTGGATCGATCACAACTCGGTCACCGACAGTCCGGTAACGAACGACACCTTGCCGGTGCAGAACGGTGCGGTGAAGGAATGCCATGACGGAGCGCTCGACATCGTCAATGCGTCTGACTACATCACCGTGTCTTACAACCTGTTCAGTCTGCACGGCAAGGGCAGCCTGGTTGGCGCATCCGACACAGCGACCGGCGACGAGGGCTACCTGCGGGTGACCTACAGCAACAACGTCTTCAGCAATATCTCCATGCGCGCACCGCGTGTGCGCTACGGCAAGGTACATCTGTTCAACAATGTTTTCGTCGGCAGCAAGTCACACCCCGTTTACCCACACAGTTACAGCGTTGGCGCGGGCGTATCCGCAAAAATCCAGTCGAATGCGAATTCTTTCGAAGTAACAGGCGCCAGCACCTGCAATGACGTGATTGCGAATCCAAACTCCACGACACCGGCGGGTGCCATCAAAGATACCGGCTCTATTTTCAATGGGGCTGTGCTCGCGGGCTGCACACTTTCCGATAACGTGACATGGAATGTGCCCTATGCGTTCACCCCGCGCGCGGCATCCTTGGTAAAACTCTACGCCCAGCTCAATGCGGGTGGCGGCAAACTCACCACCGCCATCACCGGCACGGGCAACACGTCCTCATCGTCTTCAGCGTCGAGCGCGTCTTCCAGCGTCTCCAGCAGCACACTGCCCCTCGTCCTGAATGTCAATGGCTGGGCTTCGCAAGGTGCAGGTACCGTCGGCGGTACGTACGCGCCAGCGAGCAACATCTATGTTGTGCGCAACCGGGCCGAGCTGAATGCCGCACTGCTGAATACCAAGAGCCCAACCTACGCGACCAGCCCTGCGGCGGCCCTGCTGGAACCCAAGATCATTTATGTGCTGGGCAGCATCTGGGGCACGGACCTCGGCAACGGCACGTTTGCCGACGAGGCCTGGTACAAGTCAACCAACACCACCGCCGCCAAGTGGGACTGGAGCCTCTATATCCAGAGTCTGGATACGGCCTACATGAGTAATCTGGCAGCGCAGGTGGCGGCGGGCGACCCTGCAGCCATCGAGCAGAACAACAAGATCAAGGCCTTGTCGTCGGCCCGCACCACGCTGTCCAACATCCAGAAGGCGCAGATCCAGTTCATCATCCCTTCCAACACCTCGATCCTCGGCGTGGGTGCAGATGCGAAGATCATCGACGGCTATTTCAGCATCAACGCCACCAGCAACATCATCATCCGCAACCTCGAGTTCCAGGCGCCACAGGATCTGACCACTTCGTATGACACCAGCAAGCAAGAGTGGAATGCGCGCTTCAAGGCCATCTCGGTCGTCACCGGCAAGCAGCTGTGGTTCGACCACTGCACGCTGACCGATGGCACGCATCTCGACAATGAGTTCCTGACCATCAATGGCGTGACCCTGCCGGTGATGCGCCACGATGGCCTGCTCGACATCGAGGACAGCTCCGACTACATCACCATCTCCTACTCACTGTTCAAGAACCACGACAAGACCAACATGGTGGGTGGCTCGGGTGACGGCAACGGCGCCAAGGAGCGCGCCTACAACCACATCACCTTCAGCAACAACATCTGGGACAGCTCGGTGCAGCGCGCACCGCGCGCACGCTTCGGCCAGATCCACGTCTACAACAACTACTACACGGGCAATACCGACGACGCCATCTACCCGACCCTGTATTACATCGGCATGGGCGCGGAGTCGAAGATCCTGTCGGAAGGCAACGCCTTCTACATGACCGGTTCGAAGGCCAGCGTGTCACGCGTGATGTCCAACCTGAACGGCTACCAGTTCAAGGATGTCGGCTCATGGTTCAACGGCGTCGCTGCGTCGAGCGCGCTGGAGGCAGCAGCCGCTGCCGCGCTCAACGCGCGCTACAGCAGTGCCGTCTCGGCCGGTACGAGCAGTGGCTTCACCGTTGCGCCATATACCAATGTGCTGGGCTGGACGCCGGGCTATAGCTACGTGCTGGGCAGCAGTGCCGACGATGTCCGTCTGCACAATCTGGCAAACTCGGGAGCGGGCAAGATCACTTTCGACCCCAGCGCGCCTGCCAGTAGCTCGTCGAGCTCCTCGGTCGCCAGCAGCACGTCCTCGAGCAGCTCTTCGGCAGCCTCGAGTTCGAGCAGCTCCTCGTCAAGCTCCACTCCGGCGGGCACGACAGATGTTGTCATCACCGGCGCAAGCCCACTGACCAATGCCTTCACCAGCAGCGGCCTCCCCGCCGCAACGGGTGCCAGCTTCACGAGCGGTAGCGGCGGCAATGTCTACACGCTGGTCGGTGCCGGCAGTCTGAGCACGCTGGCCAACGCCGTCTATGGCGATGCGATGGAGTATGTCTACACGCCGGTGACGGGTGATTTCACGCTGATTGCCCGCCTGACCTATCAGGAGGTGTTCAGTGGTGCCAATACCGGCAATCTGCGTGCTGGCCTGATGGTACGCAACAGCCTTGCGACGGGCTCACGCTATTACGGCATTCTCGAACGCGGTATCCCGCGCCTGCAGTGGGAGCAGCGCAAGAATGACAACGAGAACATTTCCTCGTCAGCCTTCAGCCCGTCCTACACGCTGTCCCCGGCAGCCACGCCGGTCACGCTCAAGCTGCAACGCGTCGGGCAAGTCATTACCGTCGCCTACTCGACCAACGGCGGTAGCACCTGGGCCGTAACCAAGTCGCAGGACTTCAGTGCAAGCGGCTACACCCCACTGGAGAGCAGCATCTATGTTGGTCTTGTCGGTGTCTCCGGCAGCACGACCATCACCTCGCAGAGCACCTTCGATTCGGTCACGCTAAGTACGCCCTGAGCCCGGCGGCTGACCGGCATGAAAAAGCCCGCTTTCAGCGGGCTTTTTTGTATCAGCTGTTCTTTACTTGAACCACAAGCGCATCGCATCCCAGGTGCGTCCGAACCAGTTGGCTTGCGCCACGTCTTCCAGCGTCACTGCCGGGAAGTCGCCCAATGCCTGTCCATCGAGCGTCATGCGCAGCGTGCCGACAGCAGTGCCGAAAGGCAGCGGTGCTTTCAGTGGCTGGCGCGATTCGAACTGCAGCTTGACGTCATTGGCGCGGTCCTTCGGCACCGATGCCGTCACGTCACTCGTGAAACCGACCGGCACGGTGTCCGTCTTGCCCTGCCATACCTGCAAACTGCGCATCGGCTGACCGGAGGCGAAGAAGCGCACCGTGTCATAGGCGATGAAGCCGAAGTTGAGCAGCTTCTGCGACTCTTCGGCACGCACGCTGTCTGAAGCCGTGCCCATCACGACAGAGATAAGGCGACGCGGACCGCGGTGCGCAGTGGCGACGAGACAGAACCCGGCTGCGTCCGTATGGCCCGTCTTCATGCCATCCACTGTCGGATCGAGCCACAACAGACGGTTGCGATTGGGTTGGGTGATCTTGTTGTAGCTGAACTGCTTCTGCGAATAGATCGGGAAGTACTCCGGAAAGTCGCGGATGATGGCTGCAGCAATCTTGCCCATGTCGCGCGGCGTGCTGTAGTGCCCGTCTTCGGTAAGCCCCGTCGCATTCCTGAACTGCGTATTGGTAAGGCCCAGGCGCTTCGCTTCACGATTCATCAACGTAACGAAATTCTGTTCGCTGCCTGCCACCAGCTCCGCCAGCGCTACACAAGCGTCATTACCGGACTGGATGATGACACCGTGAATGGCCTCATCGACGGTCAGCGGTTTGCGTGGTTCGATGAACATTGCCGAACCGGACTTGACCATGCGCCAGGCATTCTCGGAAACCGGTACCTGCTGGTCGAGCTTGATGCTCTTGGCGCGCAGCGCACCAAACACCACGTAGGCCGTCATCAGCTTGGTCAGGGATGCGGGCTCGGCGCGTTCGTCCGGCCTCAGCGAGGCCAGCACCTGATTGCTGCCGGTATCGAGCAAGAGCCACGAACGTGCGGCGAGGAGCGGTGGCGTTACACCCGCGAGGGCTGTGCCTGCCACGGGGGCTGGAGCTGGCGTGGCGTCAGACTTGCGCGCGGCGGTCTTCTTGTCGGCAGACGGTGTGTGTTTCGGTGCCGCTTCGGCAGGCACTGCCAGCATGAGGCACAGCAGCAGGGAAATAGTGGTCAGAGACTTCATGGAAAAGGAACCGGAAAATCGGGAAGAGCTTCAAGAAAGGAGCAGTCAGGGCTGTCAAATACGGACTGCAATCAGCGTTGCACGACGAAGGGCTTCAGCTTGAGTCGGCCCGCGACGCGATCGGACATTTCCCTCGCGGCGTCAGCGCTGCTGAATGGACCCAGTTGCAGGCGAAATCGTTCCTGATCTTCGACCACGAACAATTGCTGCTTCAGATTGCCCAGCTCCTGCAGAGCGTAGGCGCGAAAATCCTCAGCGTTGCGATTGCTGCTGAAAGCGCCCAGCTGCAGGTAGATCCCCGCGGGTGGCGTTGATACGGGAGGGGCGGCAACTTCCGCAACCGGTGGCGCAAGAACGGCTTGCCCGGTGCCAGATGCCGTCGGCGCAGGCGCGGGTGAGACGACAGCCACCTCCTGCGGCAGCGGCGTCGCTGTCACGACGTTCGGAGCGGGCGGCGCACTCTTGCCGATCACGGTCACCCCCTCCGGCACGATGGCCTCGACCTCGACGCGTGTCGAACCTTTCGACACGTAGCCGAGCTTCCAGGCGGCCGTGTAAGACAGATCAATCACGCGGTCATTGTGGAATGGGCCGCGATCGTTGATGCGCACCACCACCGTCTTGCCGTTCGCCACGTTGGTGACGCGCGCGTAACTGGGGATCGGCAAGGTCGGATGTGCGGCCGTCATGCCATACATGTCGTAGCGTTCGCCACTAGAGGTACGCGCACCGTGAAAACGCCGCCCATACCAGCTGGCAATGCCGATCTCCTTGTAAGGCGTCAGCTCCTGCCGCGGCACATAGTTCTGCCCAAGTGCGGCATAGGGACGATTGGCAAAACGGTGCAGCGGCTCGAGCTTCGGATCGGCATCGGGAATGCTCGCCATGTCCGGCGGCGGATTGTCGCC
Source organism: Uliginosibacterium silvisoli (assembly GCF_036017035.1). NCBI lineage: Bacteria > Pseudomonadati > Pseudomonadota > Betaproteobacteria > Rhodocyclales > Zoogloeaceae > Uliginosibacterium > Uliginosibacterium silvisoli. The sequence continues at coordinate 824,993 of NZ_JAYXHS010000001.1, forward strand.
GGGGCCATCGTCCTTGTAGTAACCGCCACCTTTCCTGGTTACCGAGGGCATCGGCGCGGGCGCCGCTGGCACGGGTCGTGTGTCACCTGGCTGTGCTGTCGGAGCAGGCGGCCTGGTGGCATGCGAGTCGACATCGGTCGTCGGCGTTCCGGCGCAAGCGGCCAGCAGGATCGTCATCGCGGCGGGCAGGAGCTTGCGACAATGTGCGCGCACGCTCAGGCTCCACCAGCGGTGCGCAGGCGGTAACGCCGCACACTCATCAGTACGCCAACGCCCAGACAGAGCGTCACCAGTGCGGTACCACCGTAGCTCACGAAAGGCAGCGGCACGCCGACCACGGGCAGGATGCCGCTGACCATGCCCATATTGACAAATGCATAACAGAAAAAAGTCATGGTGATGGCGCCGGCCAGCAAGCGCCCGAACAGGTTCGGCGCGTTGGCAGCAATCGCCAGGCCGCGCGCGATGAGCATGCCGTAGAGGATGGTCAGCACGATGACGCCGATCAGGCCGAACTCCTCCGACAGCACGGCAAGGATGAAGTCGGTGTGACGTTCCGGCAGGAAGTCCAGATGCGCCTGCGTACCTTCACGCCAACCCTTGCCGAACACGCCACCGGAACCGACCGCAATGGTCGACTGGATGGTATGGAAGCCTTTGCCAAGGGGATCGGAGGAAGGATCCAGCAAGGTGCACACGCGATGCTTCTGGTACTCCTTCATCCCCGGCCACTTTACGTCTGGCTGGCAGATCTGCGTCTGGTACATGATGATGCCGACGACGCCGGCAACGCCGATCAAGGTCACCGGCACAATCAGCTTCCACGACAGGCCCGCGAAGAAAATCACGAAGATGCCTGCGCCCAGCACGAGCAGCGCGGTGCCGAGGTCCGGCTGCTTGGCGATCAGGCCGACGGGCACCGCCAGCAACGCGGTCGCCACCACGAAGTCCCGCCACTTTAGACTGCCCTCGCGCTTCTGGAAGTACCAGGCCAGCATCAGCGGCATGGCGATCTTCATCAGTTCGGACGGCTGGATACGCGCCACGCCGAGGTTCAACCAGCGCTGCGCACCTTTTGAGCTCTCGCCGACGAGTGCCACCGCAACCAGCAGCAGCACACCCACCACGTATAGCGGCAAGGCAAGGTTGTAGAGGTTCTGCGGCCGCATGTGGGCCGTCACCCACAGCACCGTTAGACCGACGAGGATGTTCATGCAGTGCGACTGGAAGCGCTCCGGCGAGGCACTCATCATGACGACAAAAGCGCCAGCCAGCGTCGCGGTCAGGATGCCGAACAACCAAGGATCGATCGGCGCGAACAAGCGGCGGATCCACGCGACGGGATCAAAATTCATTACTCGTCCTCCGCGTCGACTTCAGCGGCCGGACCTGCCGGGCGCTTGCCGAGCAGGTAATAGTCCAGCACCTGGCGTGCAATCGGTGCCGCAGCGGCAGCGCCGAAGCCGCCATTCTCCACAATCAATGCCAGCGCAATTTTCGGGTTTTCCACGGGCGCAAACGCGATGAACAGCGCGTGATCGCGCAGATGCATCATCACATCGCCTTCCTTGTACTTGGCGCCCTTCAGCGAATAGACCTGCGCCGTGCCGGTCTTGCCCGCGGATTCGTATTCGGCCCCTGCGAAAGCACGCGCGCCAGTACCCGCCTTGTTCACGCCGACCATGGCCTGCTTGATGACAGCCAGATGCTCGGGCGCAATCGGGATGGTCTTGATCGGTGTCGGCTCGATCGGTGTCCGCTTGCCGCTCTTTGCATCCTCGATATAGCGCACCAGGTGGGGCTTGAACATCACGCCACCAGCCGCCACGGTGGCCATGGCATGCGCCATCTGCAGGATCGTGTAGGAGTTGTAGCCCTGACCGATCCCGATGGAGATCGTCTCGCCGGCATACCACTTCTGCTGCTCAGGCTTCTTGAAGCGTCGTTTCTTCCATGCCGGTGACGGCAGCACGCCCTCGGCCTCGCCCTGCATGTCGATGCCGGTCTTCGCGCCAAAACCGAACTGTCCGATGGTGCTGGCAATCAGGTCGATGCCCATGTCATTGGCCAGGATGTAGTAGTAGGTATCGCAGGACTGCACGATGGACTTGTACATGTCGACCGTGCCATGTCCGCCCTTCTTGTCGTCGCGGAAGGTGTTGTTGCCAAAAACGTAATACCCCGGGTCGTAGATCGCCTGGTTGGGCGTGCGCTTTCCGGTCATCAGCGCAGCGAGCGCCATGTAGGGCTTGAAAGTCGAACCCGGCGGGTAAGCCGAGTAGATCGCGCGGTGTAGCAGCGGCTTGTCTGGCGACGTGTTCAGCGCATCCCAGTTCTGCGGATCGATGCCATCAACGAACAGATTCGGGTCGAAGGTAGGTTTCGACACCAGCGCGAGAATGCCGCCCGTACCGGGCTCGATGGCCACCAGCGCCCCGCGCCGCTCACCGAAGGCTTGGTCGACGATCTTCTGCAGTTCGGCATCCATGGTCAGGATCAGATTGTCGCCAGGGATGGGGGGCGTGCGGCTGAGGCCTCGCACCGCGCGGCCAGACGCGTCCACCTCGACCTGCTCGAACCCCGTCACGCCGTGCAGATAGTTCTCGTAGCTCTGTTCGAGACCTATCTTGCCGATGTGGTCGGTGCCCCGATAGTTGGCCGCCATCTCGTCATCTTCTTCGATGACGTCGGCCTCCTTCTTGTTGATGCGGCCGATGTAGCCCAACGCATGCGATGCCAGCTCACCACGCGGATACTGGCGGAACAGGCGCGCCTTGATTTCGACGCCGGGAAAACGGTAGCGCTGCGCGATGAAACGCGCCACCTCCGTATCCGTCAAGCGTGTACGGATCGGCAACGATTCGAAATTCTTGCTTTCGTCGAGCAGCTTGCGGAAGCGCTTGCGATCCTTCTGCTGCACCTCGATGACTTCAGACAGCTCGTCTATCGTGCCTTCAAGGTTACGCACCTTGGACGGCGTGATTTCCAGCGTGTAAGCCGAGTAGTTGCGCGCCAGCACGATGCCGTTGCGATCCACGATCAGGCCGCGATTCGGCACGATGGGCACCAGCGAGATGCGGTTCTCTTCGGCGCGCGTCGAGTAGTAGTCGTGCTTGACGATCTGCAGGTAAACGAAACGCGACAGCACCAGACCGAAGCAGATCAGCACGAACACACCTGCCACGGCCACACGGGCGCGGAAGCGGTTGAGTTCCTGTTCTGGCGGCTTGAATTCCATTGTTGCTTAGAGACGCGTAAGGAGTGAAAAGTGCGAAGCAAAAACGGCGCGGGTGAATGAACCGGTCTCGCGCGGACTCTTCACTCAGATAGGCCGGTTGTCGTCGCGATCGATCGGGCGCATCTGCGGAATCAACAGCAGGAAATGCACGGGCATCCACAGCGCGGCGGTCGTAAACGTGGAGAAGAAGTAATCCCAACCGGGGAAGCGGCCGCCGACCAGCATGCGCACCAGCAGCATCACCAGTTGCGCCATGAGGATCAACGGCACCATGTGCAGCGCCTGCGCGCCCGGCGAAAACCACAGCAGGCGCCGCGACATCACATTGCTGGCGTAAGCGAGCAGCACATACGCCAGCGCGTGCTGGCCCATCACGGCGCCATGCGCCACGTCGACGATCACACCGAGAACGAACCCCGTCCCCATGCCCACACGCAGCGGCTCACGTACGCACCAGAAGGCCAGCACCAGCGCCACGAAATCCGGGATCGCATAGAAGCGCCCCATCGGAATGAAGTGCAGCACCAGCGCGACGATCAGCGAGATCGTTATGAAATTTGCGCGCACCGGCAGCAGGATGCGGCTGGAGCGATGGGTTGGCATCATCAGTTGCCTCCTTTCGGTGCACTTTCAGACGCGCTGTGCGGCGCAGCCGAACTGCTCGACGCGGGTCGCACGACGCGTGCTGCACTACTGGCCGCAACGGGTGCGCTCGCTGCCGGACGTGGCGCTGCGACCGGTGCGGAATGAGAAACGGCAGGCGCAGCCTGTGCCGCCGATTGCGCGGCAGCGGGCGCAGACTGCCCATGCTCGGACTCATGGCGCTGGCTGATGCGACCCGCTGCCGTACGACGCGGGTCCAGCGCCTCTTCCTGCGGCCGTTTCGGCAAAGCGCCGGCACGCCCCAGCACCAGCACATCACCACTACGTTCGACGCCACCGATCGGCAGGCACAAGATCCGGCCGAAAGATTCCGCCGCATCGCGGCTGGCGCGAATCACAGTCGCCACCGGCAGGCCGGGCACAAAGACGCCATCCAGGCCGGAAGTCAGGATGCGGTCACCCACGCGCACGTCGGCGTTCGCCGCCAGATAGCGCAGCTCGGTAAGGCCTGATCCTGTGCCGAACATCACTGCACGCAGACCACTGCGCTCGATCAGCACCGGAATCGCCTGCTCCTTGTCGGACAGCAGGGTCACCTCGGCATGCAACGGGAACACCCGCGTCACCTGACCGAGCACCCCGGCCGCATCGACCACGGCCAGCCCCGGCTCCACCCCCTGGTTGCCACCCTTGTCGAGAATCACCTTGCGCGAGAATGGATCGCGCGCAGTAAAAAGCACTTCCGCCGCAATGGAGGTGACTTTCACCCGCTCGCGCATGTCGAGCAGACCACGCAACTCGGTGTTCTCCTGCTCCAGCTGGGTGCTGCGCAGCAGTTGCTTGGCGGCCTGCAGGCGATCCGCGCGCAGGCGCTCATTCTCGCGCTGCAGTGAGATCAGCCCGTTGAAGTAGTTGGAAACATTGCGCGCAAACTCCGCCGGCGTCGCAGCGGCAATCTGCAAGGGGTAGGTCAGGATTGCCACGCCCTGACGCAGGGTCGTCAGGTAGCTCATCTGCAGATCGCCCACCAGCAGCGCCAGCGACAGGGCAACGTAGATCGTGAGTTTGGCCGAGAGCGGCAGGCCGCGCCGGAAAAAGGGTGGCGGCTGGTGTCCGGTGGATGTGGCCATTGATTCAGTGAGGAGTGAAAAGGGAAAGGAGAGGAGTCAAAGCACGCACCTTCAGCAGTCCCTGACGACCAAGGGCGGCAACGCCGCCCCCGAATTTCAACGCCTTGCGGCTCACTCCCTGCTCCTTACTCGGACGCGAAGATCGTACCGAGCTTGTCCATCTTCTCCAGCGCAATGCCAGAACCACGCACCACGCAAGTCAAAGGCTCCTCTGCAACGATCACCGGCAGGCCGGTTTCTTCCATCAGCAGACGGTCGATGTCACGCAGCAGAGCGCCACCACCGGTCAGTACCATGCCGCGTTCAGCAATATCGGCACCCAGTTCCGGCGGTGTCTTTTCGAGGGCGTTCTTGACGGCGGAAACGATGGCATTGAGCGGCTCGGTCAGCGCTTCGAGAATCTCGTTGCTGCTGATCGTGAAGCTGCGCGGAATGCCCTCGGCGAGGTTGCGACCCTTGACTTCCATCTCTTTGACTTCGGAGCCGGGGAAGGCCGAACCGATTTCCTTCTTGATGGATTCGGCCGTAGTTTCGCCGATCAGCATGCCGTAGTTGCGGCGGATGTAATTGACGATGGCTTCGTCGAATTTGTCACCACCGACGCGCACCGAGCCGGCGTACACCATGCCGCCCAGCGAGATCACGCCGACTTCGGTCGTACCGCCGCCGATGTCGACCACCATCGAACCGGTTGCGTCCGACACTGGCAGATCGGCACCGATGGCGGCAGCCATCGGCTCTTCGATCAGGTACACCTGCGAGGCGCCGGCGCCGAGCGCCGATTCGCGGATCGCGCGGCGTTCGACCTGGGTCGAGCCACACGGCACACAGATGATGATGCGCGGGCTGGGCGAGAACAGGCGCGTGTCATGCACGCGCTTGATGAATTGCTTGAGCATCTGCTCGGTGACGGTGAAGTCGGCGATCACGCCGTCTTTCATCGGGCGGATGGCGATGATGTTGCCGGGCGTCTTGCCAAGCATCTGCTTGGCAGCCGCGCCCACGGCCTGGATCGTTTTTTTCTGGTTGGGTCCGCCCTCGGTGCGGATCGCCACCACCGACGGTTCGTCGAGGACGATACCCTTGCCGCGCACGTAAATCAGGGTATTGGCGGTACCCAGGTCAATCGCCAGATCGTTGGAAAAGTAGGAGCGCAGGAGTCCGAACATGAAGTGTCCAATAACAGTTGGGGCAGTTTGGTGCTGATTTGATCTGGTCTTCCAGCCTCGCCGGAGAGCACCGTCGCGGGTAAAACCGATGTCGCGCCAGCGGATACGAGGCGCCGGACTATCAAAATAGTCGGCTATGTTACCCTAATAGACAACGTGAAATAAGCCCGCAATCACCTAGTTTTGGCCCGCCTATCATGTCCCTGACCCTCGAAGAAGTCGGCCGCATTGCGCGCCTGGCACGCATCGAACTCACCCCGCAAGACGCAGAAGCCACCCAGGCCAAGCTCTCCAGCATTTTCGGCCTGATCGAACAGATGCAGGCTGTCGACACCAGCGGCGTCGCGCCGATGTCGCATCCACAGGATGTCGTGCAACGCCTGCGCCCCGATGCCGTGACCGAAACCAACCGCCGTGAAGCCTTTCAGGCCGTGGCGCCGGAAGCCGAACGCGGCCTCTACCTCGTCCCCAAGGTCATCGAGTAAACAAACATCAAGACCGCGTTCCGACAGCCCGGAACCCGGCAAAAAGGAGTCCCCATGTCCCGTCTTTCCCAACATCTGCAGGAAGCCAGCGAACTGCTGGCCCGCGTCGTCAAGGATGAAGCCTTGCTGGGCCAGGTCACCAAAGCGGGAGATCTGCTCGTCGAATGCCTGAAATCCGGCGGCAAGGTCATCAGTGCCGGTAACGGCGGCTCGCATTGCGACGCCATGCACTTCGCCGAAGAACTCTCCGGCCGCTACCGCGACAACCGCCCGGCCCTCGCCGCGCTGTGCGTCTCCGATCCCTCGCACATCACCTGTGTCGGCAACGACTATGGTTTCGAGTTCATTTTCTCGCGTCAGGTCGAAGCGCTCGGACGCGCTGGCGACGTGTTTCTCGGCATCTCCACCAGCGGCAATTCCGGCAACATCCTCGCCGCCATCAAGGCAGCGAAGGAACGCCAGATGAAGGTCATCCTGCTGTCCGGCAAGGACGGCGGCAAGATGAAGGGCCTCGCCGACGCGGAGATAATCGTGCCGCATTTCGGCTATGCCGATCGCATTCAGGAAATCCACATCAAGTTCATCCACGCCTTGATCGACCACGTCGAGATCGGGCTGGGCTACGTACAGACGAAATGACCGTGCAAACCATCAAGTCGCTGGCCGATGCGCTGGCGCAGAAAAAAGTCTCCAGCCGCGAGCTGGTCGGCCAGTACCTCGATCGCATCGACGCGACCAACGCCTCGGTGAATGCTTTCATCACAGTGGATCGTGACGGTGCGCTGGCCGCTGCCGATGTGGCCGACAAGGCGATCGCTGCAGGCAACGCGTCGCCGCTGACCGGCGTGCCGATCGCGCACAAGGACCTCTTCTGTACCGAAGGCGTGCTCACAACTTGCGGCTCGAAGATGCTGGCAAACTTCGTCAGCCCGTACGACGCGACCGTCGTCAGCCAGCTCAAGGCGGCTGGCACGATCAGCCTCGGCAAGACCAATCTGGATGAATTCGCGATGGGCTCGACCAGCGAGAGTTCGTTCTACGGTGCGGTGAAAAATCCCTGGAAACTGGACCGTGTACCCGGTGGCAGCTCGGGCGGTTCGGCCGCGGCTGTTGCTGCAGGCATGGTGCCAGCAGCAACCGGTACCGACACCGGCGGCTCGATCCGCCAGCCTGCCGGCCTGTGCGGCATCACCGGCATCAAGCCGACCTACGGCGTGGTGTCGCGCTACGGCATGATCGCTTACGCCAGCTCGCTCGATCAGGGCGGCCCGATGGCCCACACGGCGGAAGACTGCGCGCTGCTGCTCAACCACATGGCGGGCTTCGATACGCGCGATTCGACAAGCCTTGAGCGCGCCAAGGAAGACTACACGGCCGACTTGGACAAGCCACTCGACGGCCTCCGCATCGGTCTGCCCAAGGAGTATTTCGGCGAGGGCCTCGCTGCTGACGTGCGCGCCGCTATCGAAGGCGCGCTGGCCGAGCTGCGCAAGCTCGGCGCGACCACGGTCGAGGTGAGCCTGCCGAACACGCATCTGGCGATTCCGGCCTACTACGTTATCGCCCCCGCTGAAGCCTCAAGCAACCTGTCGCGTTTCGATGGCGTGCGCTATGGCCACCGCGCCGCCGACTACAAGGATCTGGTCGGCCCGAAGACTTCGCCGCTAGATGCCATGTACATGCGCAGTCGTGCCGAAGGTTTCGGTGCCGAAGTGAAGCGCCGCATTCTCGTCGGTGCCTACGTGCTGTCGCACGGCTACTACGACGCCTACTACATCAAGGCGCAGCAGCTGCGCCGCCTGATCGCACAGGACTTCCAGCAAGCGTTGCAATCCTGCGACATCATCGCCGGCCCGGTGGCGCCGACGGCCGCCTGGGGTCTCGGCCAGATGGCCGACGATCCAGTTCAGATGTATCTGGCCGATATCTACACCATCGCCGTCAATCTGGCAGGGCTGCCGGCCTTGTCGACGCCAGCGGGGTTTTCGGCTGAAGGCCTGCCGGTCGGGCTGCAACTGATCGGCAATTACTTCGCCGAAGCACGTCTGCTGGGCGTGGCACATCGTTTGCAGCAAGCGACAGACTGGCATCTGCAGCAACCCAAGTAGCGCCACGCCCGCCCCCGGGCACGAACATCGAGGAGCCTTGAACATGTGTCTCCGGCTGTGTTTTCGCCCCCTGCTCGTAGTCTGCAGCCTGTTCTGTGCGCCAGCCCACGCCGCCACAGATACCGGCCGCGCCGTGCTCGCTGCCCACTCGGCCTGCAACGGCAGTCTGTTCAAGGCATTGACCGCTGATGCGGCGCGCTGGAAAAAGGAGCCTTCCTTCATCCGCGTCGGCAAACTCGCCAGCTTCAAGGTTGAGGATCGCAGTCCGAAAGAGTACAGCGGCAACAGCACCAAGGCCGCCGTCGAATTCGCAAAACCGCCCCAGATCAGCGGCCTGCCGCTGGAAGGCTGGTTCGATGCCGACCTGTCGGCCTGGTCGCGCTTTGCTGATGCCGGCGTTGGCTTTGTCGGCTGGGGTTTCTACGTCGCCGCCAGTCCGGCGAATATCCGCGACGCCATGGTCCGCATCGCGCCGGCCATCGGCAAACGCCTGCAACCGAGCACGGCGCCCAAGGAAGGCGTGTTCTGCATCGAGGAGACCTGGCGGGACGGCAAGTGGCACGACCATGCCTGCACCGCCGACGAGGACTTCCCGACCGACCCGACACCGCATCGCTGGCTGGTCATCCGTCCGGACGGACCGGAGAGCGATCGGAGCGTGCTTTCCTGCGAGCTGGCCGGTAAGTTGCCACAAGACTTGCTCAGACAATTGCGCCCCGATCTACCGATGTAAAGCTCTGCATGCGCAGAACAGCCTCCGAAGCTGTGCGCAACCGGTTTGTTCAGCCATGGAGACAATTGAACATGCATGAATTTCTTGCCCGCGCCAAACCTCTCACCACGGCATTGCTGCTGTGCCTGAGTGCTTGCAGCAGCACGCCTGAACCGGTCAAGCCCGTCGAACCCGTAGCCGCTCCGGCCGTGGCAAGCAAGGAAGTGCCTATTGCCACCGTCATTACGCCGCCCCCGGGCTCGGGGCAAGACGTCGCCGGCCGGCCGGCGGGCGTAGCCGGAGTGCGTTCGCGCCTGCTGGGCGGCAAGACCATTTCCCTGCCTCCCACCCGCCCGCTGGAAGTCAATTCGCGCTGCAATTTCGCCAACGAAACCGGCTACAAGGGTGACGCGGTGATCGAGATCAAGGCAGGCGTCGTGCGCCAGATGCGCGTACTCGTCGACATTCCAGACCCGAACAAGGGGCGCTGCATTTTCGAGATGTCAGGCATGGTCCAGACCAAGTCCACGCCCTCGGTCGAACTCGTCAACCGCGCCACGGGTTGTACCGCCCGCATGTGGGAACAGGGCGAGACAGCCGTCGTATCGTTCTCCCAATGCCACACGTCGTGCACCAGTGCCGAGTCTTTCAAGTACGTCTGGCCGGTACTGATCCACCGCAAGGCGAACAAGTGCGACTAGCTTCGGGCTGCTGCTTGCACGCACGGATCAAAACCGCCCATCGCGGCCCCATGTACGGCAATCTCGGCTATCTTTGGGCGCTCGTGGTGCCGCAAGGCCATGAACCTCGCCCAGACTCCGCATCATCGAAAGGTCCGAACCCATGTTGATTACCTTCACGTCCCGCGCAGCAGCCGATGTGCTGATGCTGGGCAAAATCGGCCAGCAGATGCTGGAACTCATTGGCAAGGACGCGCAAGACCCTCGTGGCATCGTGACGGTCGAACAACTGCCCGCTGCCATTGCTGCGCTGAGCGCGGCCGCTACGGCGGATCGCGCCAAGGCCCCCGCCAGCAACGAAGAGGAGGACGAGGATGCGCCGAAAGGCATGGCCGCACCTGTGGCTCTGGCGCAGCGCATCCCGCCTCTGCTCGAACTCTTCCAGTACGCCTTGCGTGACAAGGAAGCCGTCACCTGGGAGGCGAGTTGAGCAGCACGCCGCCGAACAATGAGCGGGTCGTCCTCGTCACCGGTGCTGGACGACGCGTCGGCGCAGGCATTGCCGAAGCCCTGCATGCCGCAGGTTGCCGCATTGCCGTGCATTACCGCATCTCCGGCCGGGATGCGCATGCGCTGTGCGAACGACTCAACGCAATACGCCCCGGCTCAGCCCATGCATTTGCGGCCAACCTGCTCGAGTCCGCCGAACTCGCGCCACTGGTCGAAGCGGTTGTCACACACTTCGGCCGGCTCGATGGCCTGGTCAACAACGCCTCCAGTTTTTTCCCGACGGCGCTGGGCAGCATCGACGAATCCCATTGGCATGACCTGATCGGCAGCAATCTCAAGGCGCCGCTGTTCCTGTGTCAGGCCGCCGCGCCACATTTGCGCGCCGCGGGCGGAAGCATCGTGAATATCATCGACATCCACGCCGAGCGTCCGCTCGCAGGCTATCCCTTGTATTCGACGGCCAAGGCCGGGCTGGCCGGCATGACGCGCGCGATGGCCATCGAGTTGGCGCCGCAGGTGCGCGTCAATGGCGTGGCGCCCGGCGCGATCATGTGGCCGGAAGACGAACAGTTTTCCGCTGAGCAGCGCGCCGCCATCGTCGACCACGTGTTGCTCAAGCGCGAAGGCCGTGCCGAAGACATCGCGGTTGTCGTGCGCTTCCTGCTGCTCGAAGCGCACTACGTGACCGGCCAGATCCTCGCAGTCGACGGCGGCCGCAGCGCGCACCTGTAACGGATGTCGAGCGGACAGAGCGTGAGCACCAACCCAGCCCCCGATCTGAAACACTCGACGGCCTGGCTGCTTGTCCTGCTGATCCTGTGTGCGGGTAACTACGCACTGTTCCGCGCCGCGTGGGCAATCGACTATTTCGACTGGTATCGCCATGCCGGCCCCATCATCGGGCTGACCACCGCGATCTTTGCTGCCGCATGGGGCGGCATGGACCGCAACACCGGCCTGGTCGCTGCGGACCCGCGCCAGTACTGTGGCGCTTGCCTGCAGGTGGCCGGCTTGCCGATCCTGGTATTCGGCGGGCATTTGCGGCACACGCCGGGCGCCCCGCTACTGGACCGCCTGTTTGCTCTCCCGTTGATCCTGATCTTCACGCTGGGTGGCGGCGTCTGGCTACTATGCATCGCACCACTGCAGTATTTCGTTTTTCTCGTGTGCGGCGCGCCCTCACGCCTCGCCCTGCGCTCGAGTTATCGCGTCAATGCCGTGATGGATGGCCCGCGTCTTGTCTATCTGGAGCAGCAAGTCGCAGAGAAGGCGCCTGCAGGCTTCTGGGACGCCAGCCTGCGCGACAAACCCGTCGTACTGGCGAGCGCCTTCAGTGCCGTGCTGTTCATGCTCCTCGCCCTGTTGCATTGAAAGCTACGTGAATGTCATTGCGATATCACATCATCCCGGTCACGCAATTTGCCCAGAACTGCAGCATCCTGTGGTGCGACGAAACGCTGGAGTGTGCCGTGGTCGATCCGGGCGGAGACCTGCCGAAGATCGAGGCCGCCATTGCCGCGCGCAATCTGAGCCTGGTCAAGATCCTGCTCACGCATGGTCACATCGATCACGCAGGGGGCACGGGCGAAATGGCTGCCAGACTGCAGCTGCCGATTGAAGGGCCCCAACGCGAAGAGGCTTTCTGGATCGACGCTCTGGCCGAGCAAAGCCGCATGTTCGGCTTTCCACCCGCCCGGCCCTTCGAGCCCACGCGTTGGCTGGAAGACGGGGATGTCGTCTCCATCGGCCGCGAAACCCTGTCCGTCATCCATTGCCCGGGCCATACGCCGGGTCACATCGTCTTTCACCACGCCCCCTCGCACCTTGCCGTGGTGGGCGACGTCCTCTTCGCCGGCTCGATCGGCCGCACGGACTTCCCCCGCGGAAATCACGCACAGCTTTTACATGCCATCCGGCATAAGCTTTTCCCGCTCGGTGACGATATAGAGTTCATCCCGGGCCACGGCCCGATGTCGAACTTTGGCACCGAGCGACGTACCAATCCCTATGTCGGTGGGGCCTGATGACAATCATTTGCCGGTCGCGCTCGTTCAGATGGGCTTGCAGGACAAGGCGCTGCAACACCGCCCTGCGAGTTCATTTGAGCGCGCCCTCCGGGTTGAAGCATATGCCTTGCGGCACTCTTCAACACGATCCGGCGGATGATTATCAACAGACTCCAGCGCTTGAGGTACATTTGAGCCAGGCTCCGGAAAGGATCTCTGCATGAGAATCGCATTACTCGAAGACGACCCGACACAAACCGCGCTGGTCACAGCCTGGTTGCAAGGCGAGGGGCATGACGTTCACGCCTTTGGCCTGACGCGCGATCTGACGCGTTTTGCATCGCGCGAAAGCGTGGACCTGTACGTGCTCGACTGTAATCTGCCGGACCAGCCCGGCGAGACTTTCCTGCGCTGGTTGCGCCAGGAACGGCATGACGCCACGCCGGCCATCTTCGTCACCGCACGCGAGGCGGAGGACGACATCGTGGCCGGCCTGCAAGCCGGTGCCGATGACTACATCATCAAACCCTCCAGCCAGCGCGTACTGCTGTCGCGCATCGAAGCGGTCATGCGACGCAGCAAGCCGCGCACGCCGGACGCCGTCATCGACCTGCCACCCTACACGGTGGACACCAATGCCAAGCACTTCATGCTCAACGGTGCCATCGTCGATATGACGGAGAAGGAATTCGACCTCGCCTTGTTCCTGTTCCGCAACATCGGCCGTCTGCTGTCGCGTGGTCACTTGCTGGAATCGGTCTGGGGTCGCTCGCCCGATCTGGCGACGCGCACCGTCGACACCCACATCTCGCGCGTACGCGGCAAGCTGCAGCTGCGCCCGGAGAACGGCTTCCGCCTGACCCCTACTTACAACTACGGCTATCGCCTGGAACGCGTCGATATCAACGAAGCCGGCACGGTCACCGAAGCAGCAGCCGACTGACACGTCGCGGCATGAATGAAAAACGCCGACCTGCAGGTCGGCGTTTTTGTCGATGGGACGGCTGGCTTATTGCCGTGCCTTGAGACCATCGCGGATCTCGCGCAGCAGCAGCACGTCTTCCGGCGTGGCCGGTTCGGCCGCAGGCGCGGCAGGTGTTTCGCGTTTGAGGCGGTTGATCTGCTTGACCATCATGAAGATGATGAAGGCCAGGATCAGGAAGTTGATGGCGATGGTGATGAAGTTGCCGTACGCCAGCACGGGCACGCCGGCCTTCTTGAGCGCCGCGAGATTGTTCTCGACGCCCGCCGGCACTGCGCCCAGCACCACGTAGAGCGCCGAGAAATCGATCTTGCCGATCACCGCGCCAACGATAGGCATGATGAGATCGCCGACGACCGAGTCAACAATCTTGCCGAAGGCCGCGCCGATGATGACGCCGACGGCCAGATCGACCACATTCCCCTTGAGCGCGAACTCCTTGAATTCCGAGCACATTCCCATGCCAACTCCTCCTGTCGGTTGATGAATCTTGAAACGTCCAGCCGCAGTGTGGCCAGCATTGGCCGGGGAATCAACAGGATTCGTCCCGCGGCAAACGGTCCGTCCGGCGCATGGACATTGCCCGCTGGATTCGCGGCTGTTAACGTGAGCCTGCTGGAGGAGACTGGTGCAACCGGTTTCTTTCCCGACTTTCCTTCACAACAGCCCGCCCAGCCATTTCGACCATGCACGATAGCAGCGCCGAGACCGAACAGCTGAGCGAGCAATTGAGCACACAGGCCCTCTCGCCCGCTGCGGCCGCGCCGGCACCCGCGGCCCGCCCTCCCATGCTGGCACGCCTCACCCTGTTGATTCGCGCCAGCGGCTTCCTGCTGGGCATGCTGGCGACGGCTCTGGCGGCCATGCTGTTGTTCATCTCGATCAGCTTCAGCGATCGGCAGATCAGCAGCGAACTGCGCGATTTCGTCGCAGCCGAATACAGCCGCACCCTGAGCGCCGAGGACGGCGTCCACCTTGCTCTGCTCCCCTGGCCCAGTCTCGAGACTGCAGCAGTAAGCCTGTCCGAGATCGGTCGCTCGGACAGCTTTGCCAGCTGGCAGAAGGCGAGTTTTGAACTCGATGTACTCGCGCTGCTGCGCCATCGCCTGGTAATCCGCCGCGCGCGCATCGACGGCCTCACCCTGCGTCTGGCACGCGACCGCAAAGGAGTCTGGAACGGCGCGAGCCTGCTCACCAGTCTCGATTCCGACGGGCCGCTGACCCTGCAACTCGACGGACTTGCTCTCAGCCAGGCCCGGATCGTGATCGACGACGCCATCAGCAACAACTCCTGGCTCTGGCGGGACCTGGAACTGGGTACGGACGCGCTGCAGGCCGGGCATGGCGGGCGCGTGCGCCTGATGGCACAGCTGATGGTGCCGGAGACCGCTCTTGCCGGCCGGCTCAGTTTCTCCGGACGTTATCGTTTCGGCGACACGCTGGCGAGTGGCTCGCTGACGGGTGCGCAGGCGCGCTATGTCGGCGACACCACCGGCATGCAGTCAATCGACACAACTTTCGGCGCTGGCCTGATCGACTGGCAAGCCGACACCTGGAAACTCGCAGACGCTCAACTGGATGGCCATGGCAAGCGTGGCGCACTCGAGCTGCAGTGGAATGCCACATTCAAGAACGCTGGCTGGCAAGGCGGGTTGCAGGCCAACGGCATATCGACGCTGCTCAAGCTGCGCAACACGGACGCGGCCGGCATGACGGGCGAGCTGCGCCTGACCACGCCCGAGCTGAAGGCGGACGGGCAGAACGGCAGCGCGGCACAGCTCGATGGCAATCTGGAACTCAAGGACGGCAAGAACGGAGCCTATGGAAAGCTGCGCGCGCGCCTGCTGCATGACGCAAAGCAGGGCAAGCTTGGTCTCGACAAGTTGAGCGGCGAGCTCTCCCTGATTCACCCTGTCCTGCGCGGTGGCAACGCACTGGCCAGCTTCAAGGGACAAGGCAGCTGGTTTATCGCGCCTCAGGCTCCCGCTGCCGCACGCGGAACGCTGGATCTGGATGGCAGTTTCGGCAGCGACACGGTGCATGCCGCGCTGAGCCTCGCCAACGATGCGGCCGGCACACCACGCGTCACCGCGCGCATGGACAGCAAGCGTTTCGATCTGGATCGGCTGCTCAGCGTCGACCTGCGCGGGCTGCACCTTCCCCCTGCGCACAGCCTCACAGGCTGGACGCTGGATGGTCTCGTGCATGCCGAGAATCTGCACGCGGGTGGCATGCAGATCACATCCCTGCATGCGCCCTTGCTGGTGAGCGACGGGAATCTCGCCCTGGCCAACCACGAGCTGCGTCTGTACGGCGGCAAGCTCAATGGCAGTGCCAGCTACAACGCCGGCAAGCAGGAGCTGACACTGTTCGAAGCCCTGCGTGAAGTGCAGCTCGACGAGCTGCAGCGTGACGCAAAAACCACCCTGCCACTCAGCGGCCTTACCAACGCCACGCTGGATGTGCGCAGCAACGGCGCCAGCCTGAGCGCCATGCCGGAACAAGCCACAGGCGCATTGCGCCTGTATGCCAAGCAGGCACGCTGGCAGGGCCGCGATCTGGCGCAAGACATGCTGGCCGTGGCAGCCGGCAAACCACCCGTCAATACCGCGCAAGCCGCGACACCCTTGAGTGAGATCTCGGCAAGTTTCGGTGTAAAGGGACCACGACTGGTGGCCGACAAGATCACAGCCCGCAACGATGCTCTGGCATTGACGGGCAGTGGCGAGATCACCTACACCAGCGGCCAGATGAATCTCTTGCTGAGCACGCGCGTCACCGGCAACGACAAGGCACTGGCCACGCTACGTGGTCGCAGCGTGGCGCTGCGTGTCAGCGGACCGCTCATGCAGCCCCAGCTGCAAGCCGAGGCCCGACCGTTGTCCACGCCATCCCCCGCGATTCAAGCCGCCACGAATCAGCCGGCGATGGTCTCGCGCTGAAAGCCGGAGACGCTGGCAACCTCGTCAGCACTCACCGGGCGGCCAAAGTAATAGCCCTGCAGAAAGCGGCAGCCACGCTGACGTAATAGATCGGCTTGATCTGCGCTTTCCACCCCTTCCGCTACCAGCGCCAGGCCAAGGCTGCGGCACATCGCAATCACCGCCGTCGCCAGATCCAGACTTTGTGGGTTGCTGCCGATGTCGCGTACGAATGAGCGATCAAGCTTGATGGTGTTGAGGGCAAAGCGCGTGAGGTAACTCAGCGATGAATAGCCCGTGCCGAAGTCATCGAGCGACAGGCTGATGCCGCGCTTGCGCAGCTGTGCAATGGTCTCGAGCACGGCCGGGTTGTCGTCGATCAGGATGCGCTCGGTGAGCTCAAGTTCGAGCTGGCCGGGCGGCATGCCGGTGCGCGCCAGGATGGCATCCACCGTGCTCGCGAAATCCGGCTCCACGAGCTGGCGCGCGGAGACATTGACGCTCATGGTCAGTGGCGCGCCGTCCTGTCGCATCGCCTGCAACTGCAGCAGCTTGCGACACGACTCTTCAAGCACCCAGGCACCGATGACGTTGATCTGGCCGGTCTCTTCGGCCACCGGGATGAACTGGTCGGGCGGTACATCGCCCAGCGTTGCGCTGCGCCAGCGCAACAGCGCCTCGACCTTCATCATGCGATGCGTGGTGGCGTCCACAATGGGCTGGAACACTACGCGCAGCTGCTGCCGATCCAGCGCGCCGCGCAACTGCGCATCGATACGCAGGATGTTCTGCACGCGCACATTCATCTCGCGGTTGAACAGGCAGAAGCCATTACGCGTGGACTTCTTGATCTCGTACATCGCCGTATCGGCATTGCGTACCAAGGTGTCAGCATCGTCGCCGTCGACCGGCCACACCGCGATACCCACGCTGGCTGTCGTCACGACCTGCATTTCGTCAAACACGAAGGGATGCTGGAAAGCTTCGACGACACGTTGCGCGGCGTACTCGACACGCAGCGGCGAGGCGACGGGGTCGGCCTCGGTGAGCACCACGACGAACTCGTCGCCACCGAACCGCGCCACCGTGTCGGCCTCGCGCATGGTATTGCGCAGACGCTGTGCGGCGCGCGCCAGCAAGGCATCGCCCAGCGTGTGGCCGCGCGTCTCGTTGATGCGTTTGAAATGATCCAGATCGATCAGCATCACGGCGCAGGCCGTGCCGCCACGACGCGCCATGGCCAGCGCCTGATGCAGGCGATCCATCAGCATGCGGCGGTTGGGCAGCTGCGTGATCTCGTCCACCGTTACCTGCTGCACGAGCTTGTCTTCGTACTGCTTGCGCTCGGTCAGGTCGCGCATCTGCACCAGTACGCCGTCACCCGCCGCAAGACCGTCATCGATATGAAAGCGCGACACGCGTCGTTCAACGGGGAACGATACGTCGTCGTGGCGCTTGAGCTCAGTCTCGTCGCGCAATTCATTGCCATCCGGCCGGCCCAGGACATCCGCATTCTCCTTGCCGATGAATTCCTCCGTCATCCCCGGAATCAGTTCGCTGACGGAATGGCCGATGACTTCACTCGTCTCGCTCCGCCCCAACATGCGCGCGCAGGCACTATTGGCCATGACGATGCGCCCCGTCGCGTCGCGCACATAAATGCTGTCACTCAGCGATTCGATGACGGAGGCCAGGCGTGCCGAAGCCGCTTCGGAGCCCGAACGGCGCAGCGCCTCGGAAGCCTTCCATTGCTGCATCGCCTCGCTGAGCAGGTTGTGGATGAGCCCCAGGGCGCACGCCCCGCGCGCAAGAATGGCGAGGTACAGGAAGGGATCGTCAGTACCCGGTTTGCGCCCGACAAGGAATGCGGCCACGAAAACTGCGCGGGCAATGAAAGTCAGTGCGGCGAGCCGCAGGCCGGGCACGCGCAGCCACAACACGCCGCCACACCACAGGAACACGCTCGCCATTTCGGCAACCACGATGTGCTCGCGCAAGGGCGATGCGCTCAGGCCAGCCGGCGCGAAGAGCGCTGCACTGACGAGGCCGAGTTGCAGCAAGCTCTGCGGCTTGCCAAGGCGCCAGCGCGTGCCGCCCCACAATGCAGAAAGGCCAACGGCGATCAGGGCTGCGGACAATACAGGCGCATAGAAGGTCTGGCTGCTGATGGAATGGCCAATGAGGGCAACGCCTCCGGCCATAGACGCGAACCCGAACGACCAGTACAAAGCGTGACGGTCACCCGGGCGTACGCGCCAGATGACGAAGATCAAACCGCTCAGCGTGAGATCGGCCAAAGCCGCCAGATACAGCGCCTGCACCCACCACTCCTGTGTCGGGACGCTCCTTGTTATGGCGTCGATATTCTGATCTACGGCACGGTTTGAAAAAACTACAGCCCCGTGCTGACGACCTGCAGGGCAGGGACAAGTCGCGTAGCATCCACCTGCATCCACCACCCGCCGCGAAGCCGTTTCCCGCACCATGAGCCCCCACCCTGACCTGCTGCCAGACCCCATGCGCGCCTACATCGTCGGCGGCGCCGTTCGCGATCGCCTGCTCGGCCTGCCGGTTCAGGATCACGACTGGGTGGTCGTCGGCGCGACGCCAGAAGACATGCTGGCGCACGGATTCAAGGCTGTCGGCAAGGACTTCCCTGTATTCCTCCACCCACAGACGCGCGAGGAATACGCACTCGCCCGCACCGAGCGAAAGAGCGGCCAGGGCTACAAGGGCTTCACCTTCCACACCAGCCCCGATGTGACCTTGGAGGAAGACCTGATCCGTCGCGACCTGACCATCAATGCCATTGCCGAATTACCCGATGGCAGCCTGATCGACCCCTATGGCGGCCAGCGCGATCTGGCGGCACGCGTGTTCCGTCACGTCAGCCCGGCTTTCGCTGAGGACCCCGTGCGCATCCTGCGCATTGCGCGCTTTGCAGCGCGCTTCGGGGACTTCACGGTCGCACCGGAAACCCTCGCCCTGATGACGCAGATGGTCGCCGCCGGCGAGGTCGACCACCTGGTGGCCGAACGCGTCTGGCAGGAGATCGCGCGCGGCCTCATGTACGACAAGCCTTCGCGCATGTTCGAAGTGCTGCGTGCATGCGGCGCTCTGCAACGCCTGCTGCCGGAACTCGACGCGCTGTTCGGCGTGCCACAACCGCCGCAACACCACCCGGAGGTCGATAGCGGCGTGCACGTCATGCTGGTCGTCGACATGGCGGCGCGGCGCAAGGAAAGCCTGCCCGTGCGCTGGGCAGCCCTGCTGCATGACCTCGGCAAGGGCACGACGCCCGCCGATGTGTTGCCACATCACTACGGCCACGAAGCGCGTAGCGCGAAGCTGGTCGAAGCCGTCTGCGAGCGCCTCAAGGTGCCGACCGATTGCCGCGACCTGGCCCTGCTGGCCGCGCGCGAGCACGGCAGCATGCACCAGCTCATGCAGATGCGGCCCGACACTGTCGCGAAGTTTCTCGACCGCCTCGATGTATTGCGCCGCCCTGAGCGCGCCGAACAACTGATCGCCGTCTGCCTGTGCGATGCCCGCGGGCGCACCGGGCTGGAAGACGTCGCCTATCCGCAGGCCGATCGCCTGCGTACCGCGCTGCAGGCTTTCAGCAGCGTCGATGCCGGCGCTATTGCGCGCAGCGCGCCAGACAAGTCACGTATTCCCGCGCTGATCCAGGCAGCGCGTCTCCAGGCAGTACAGTCAGCGCTCGATAAACAACAATAATCGACAAGACCCGGATTCGCTCCCGGTCTCTCTGCCTGTACACCTGTCATCGGCAGGATTATTCCGCCCTTCCCTTACTTCGCCCCGCACCCGGACGTCGCCCGTAGAGCGGCGCCAGAAAACGTTCTTCGTTCTGTTGCGAGCGTGAAATTGTTCACATGCAGGTGTCGCCATGCTTTACACGGCGAACCATCCAGCCCTGCCGCAGAAACGCCATAATCAACAAAATCAGGCATTGCGCGGCAGTGGCACATCAATTGCATTAATGGCTGCACTGGCACACGCCATCGCACCACCACCAGAACAATCGTTTTCCCTGCCGGACAAGAAAAATGAAAAAACTTGCTGCTTCCCTTTTCGCCTGTGCTGCCTTCCTGCTGGCTGGCACCGTCAACGCAACACCGATCCAGTGGAACCTGTCTGGCGTCACTTTCAATGACAACACGACCTTGAGCGGCTCGTTCTTTTACGACGCCGCGACCAGCACCTACTCGAACTGGTCTTTGACCTCAACGGCCGGCACATTGGCGGGGTACGCCTATACAACAGCAAACTCGGCCTCCTACTTCCTGTCGAGCCCAACTGAATTCATGGTGATTGCCAACGATTACTCTCGTTACATCAATCTGAATTTCGTGGCGCCACTGACCGCGCTCGGCGGGACGGTTGCACTGGAACTGACCGACGCGCCCCGGCTATGGGACACCGGCTCATGGGAGTGCATGAACTGTGGCTCGCCTCGAGTGGTGACGGCAGGATCGGTGAGCACCGCGAGCACGAACGTGCCCGAACCCACCAGCATCGCCCTTCTTGGCCTGGCCCTGGCCGGCCTTGGTCTGAGCCGTCGCAAGCGCAACTGATCGCGCTCAGCGCCCACGAAAAGCCGGCACCTGTGCCGGCTTTTTCATGCCCTCGCCGGCAGGCATGCCCGGCCGGGTACTGCGCGCAACACGACGCTGCGGCACAATGCGAGTCCTTGCTGCAGGACATGCCGTCATTTTCATGAAGATCCGTTTTACCGCCGCGCTGTACGCAGGCCTCATCTGCGGCGGTTTCCTGATTGCGCCATTGCAAGCGGCGCAAGTGTTGCCGAGCTTCGAACAGGTCAAAGCGGCCTACGTACCGTCCGACGCGCAGCTTCTCGACCGTCATGGTGAACCGCTGGCCGATCTGCGCCTCAACCCGGAGGTGCGGCGCCTACAATGGGTCGACGTGCAAACCCTCTCGCCCGCCATGCGCGAAGCCCTGTTGGCCGCTGAAGACAAGCGCTTCTTCGAACACGCCGGTATCGACTGGAAAGCCTTTCTCGGCGCCGCCTGGCAGAACCTGTGGGGTCAGACCAAGCGCGGTGGCTCGACACTGACCATGCAGCTGGCCGGTCTGCTCGAGCCGGAACTGCAATTGCCCGGTCGCGGCACCTCACGCCGCAATCTGTCGCAGAAGTGGGACCAGAGTCTCGCCGCGCTGGAGCTGGAAAAGCGCTGGAGCAAGGAACAGATTCTCGAGGCCTACCTCAACCTCGCGCCGTTTCGCGGCGACCTCGAAGGCATCGGCGCTGCCAGCCAGATCCTGCTCGGCGTCGCGCCACAGTCCCTGACACGACGCGAAGCCACCATCCTCGCCGCCTTGTTGCGCGGCCCCAACGCCAAGGTTCCCGTTGTGGCGCGACGCGCCTGCATCCTTGCTGACCTGCTCAAGGACAAGAAGCTCTGCCCGCAGATCAACCTGCTGGCGCAGAACCGGCTCGATGCACCACGCAATGTGCCGCGCTTCGCACTGGCCCCTCATCTCGCACGCGGTCTGCTGCACCAGCCCGGCCAGCGCGTGACGACGACGCTGGATGCCGTCACGCAACGCAATGCCCTCGGCGCGCTGTCGCGCATCGCCACCCATCTCCGCCAGCAGAATGCCTCCGTCATCGTGCTGGACAATGCCAGCAGCGAAGTACTGGCCTGGGTGGGTGCCCTGCAGGCACGCGACGCCGATGGCCTGCAGGCACGTCAGGCCCTGACACAGTGGTGGCTGCCCTATGGCGTCGAATACGGCATCGAGCAACGCAGCCACACCGCCGCCAGCCTGCTCATCGACGCCAACAACGTGCTCGACACCAAGGATGCACGCGCCGGCTACAGCGCCAGCGTCTCGTCCCTGCGCACGGCCATGCAGATGCGTAACAGCAGCGCTCTGCGCGAGCAATTGCGCGAGCTGATCCGCACCATCGGCAACGACGCTTTCAACGAACGCATGCGTCAGCTCGGGCTCGATGCACCGCCCGGTCCCGATGCGCTGGCAGGCGACATTTCTCTGGTGCAGCTTGCCGGCGCCTGGCACAGCCTCAGCAGCGGCATTGGCTACGTGCCGGTCTCACCACTTGCGCCCGACGCCGCCAATGCGCGCCGCGTACTGACCCCTGCGGCAGCCTTCATCACGCAGGACATGCTTGCTGATAACGCCGGCGGCTGGCGCAGCAGCTGGACGACGAGTTCGCCCGACGGTCGCCAGCAAGTCGTCATGGGCAATACGGACCGCTTCACCGTCCTCGTCTCGCTGAACCGCCCGGAGCGCGCCGATCACCCCGACGATATTGCACGCAGCGCGCAACAACTCTGGAAGGACATCGTCGGCGCCATCCAGAAAGAGCCTTCGCGTGCGCCCGCAGCCCCCGATGGCGTGACCAGCAGCATCGTCGTCTTCGAACCGCCGGACGAGCCCGTACGGCGCGAATGGTTCATCAAAGGCACCGAACTCGATCGCGTCATGACCGAAGCCCTGCCCGCCGGCGCGCGCATCCGCACGCCACAGGGCGGCCAGATCTACACGCTGAACTCACCGGTTCCGCCGTGGACCCTGCAAGCATTCACCGCCCGCGCGACACGCTGGCAGATGGATGACAACATCATCGGCCAGGGTGCGCAGGTGGTCTGGCAGCCGACGGCAGGGCGTCATCGCCTGACCCTGCTCGGCCCGCGCGACGAAACGATGGACGCGGTGGACTTCGAGGTGCAGATCGCGCCTTGATGCATGCGGCAACATCGCCAGGATGTTTGGTCGCCTCACGGAATTCTCGGGCAAGCATGAGCGCCATTACCTGCACAAGACACTTGGCCGAGCGGATCTGCTGCCCGGCACCTCGGGTGTGTAGGTCGGAAAAGCAAAGCGCCTTCCGACATGCCGATCGCAACTCAAAGCCTGCAGACTATTTGATGCCCTGACGTCGGAAGGCGCTTTGCTTTTCCGACCTACGCTGCGGGCCACTTGCTCAGCATGAGCATTGACTTCACCCCTTCTCCGGTTAAGGCCGCATCACCGGCAAACGCGTCACCGTTGTCACCCCCTGCAGATCGCGCGACACATTGAAGCGCTTGCCGCCCACGTCGAGTGCCATGCTGCGCGCCGAGGGGCTCCAGTCATTCTGCTGCGCGCTGGCAAGGTCAGCGGAGACCAGGCGCGAGATGACGTTCACGCCTTCATCCAGCGCGCCACGCAAGCGTGCACCATCGTCTGCCGCCCAGGCGGCTGCGGCGAGGTCGCGATCATCCTGACGTGTCGGCAGGGAAATGCCGTACGAGATCACCTGTCGGTACAGCGAATGACGCACATCGGTAAGCAAGGCGCCGGGAAGCTTGTCCGTGCGCGTGCCGCGACGATAGGTGTCGTACTGCAGCTGCCAGAGTGCCGGCGTCTTCGGATAGAGATTGGCCTCGGCCGCCACGGTGAGCGTGTTGAGATCCATCGACCAGGCGTAGTTGAGCGCGACGAGGAGCACCGCATCTCCGCCTGCCATGGCATAGCGCGATTCGAAATGCTCCGGCGTTGCAGGCGCCACCAGCCCGACCTTGCCCGGCGCTTCAGGAACGGTGCCACGCACGGCATCGTCGAAAGACTGACGCAGACGCTCGCCGACGTCATAGTCGGCCAGGTTGCGACGGATCGGCGCCAACGCACGATCAGCCATGAAATAGCGGTAGTTGTCGTAGCCCATCTCGCCCGCCACCTGCACCAGCATGACGGCGCCGACGAGCACCAGCACACCCAGCATCACGATGACGTCACCGCGACTTCCCACGCGCGTCGAAACGGTATCGCCATAGCCATTTTCTGTCCGGGGGCGTTGCCCCACACGTGGTGCGGCGACGACAACCAGGCCAAGCGCGGGCGCCGCAGGCTGCCAGACGGCCTCCTTGTCGCCAATCAGAGGGCCGTTCTGCCCTACGCCGACAAGCACCTCGACGTGCCGGATCTGCTCGCGCGCCGCCAGCGGCATGGCCTTGGACATGGGCGCCTGGTCGCCGCCTCTAGGTGGGCTGGCACAGCCAGCAAGCAAACCCAGCACGAGTGCAAGGGCCCTGCGCCGGACACTGCTCACAAGGAAAGAAGTCACCCGCATGCTGGCTCCGCACAGCGCTCGGAACGGGCCCGAGCTAAAGCGCAGGCAATACCACCTGCGTGCCAAATTTTGCACGATGGGTGGCGAAGAAAGTCCTTACATTGCGGACATTGGCATCGAGCGAGAGCATGCGCTGCACGAAGGCGTTGTAGTCGGCCATGTCGGCCAGTTGCACGATCAGCACGAAATCCGGCCCGGGGGACACGCGGTAGCACTGCTGCACCGAAGCATCGGCCGCGGCGCGCGTCTCGAAGGCCACGAGATGCTCAAGTGCCTGATGGTCGAGCGTGATCTCGAGGATGGCCGTCAGGCCGTGGCCAAGGTGCTGCGGCGACAGAATGGCCACCTGCCGCTCGATCAGGCCGGCATCCGTCAGGCGCTTGACGCGCCGCAGGCAGGTTGCTGACGAGACGTGCACTTTCTCGGCCAGCGCCTGGTTGGAAAGCGCCGCGTCTTGCTGCAATTGCTCGAGGATGCGCAGATCAATGGCATCAAGGCTCAAAGAATTCTTGTCAGCTACGCTTTTCATGGATCATTTATCGTCAATTTATGAAATAAAGTTGCACACCAATACAGCACAAAAATAATATTCACATTTGTGCAGAATATTGCAAGTTAATTTCATATCGCTACGCCTATGATCCGCACATTCCAACCGAACCCCGGAGTCCCACATGTGTGGCATCGTCGGCGCAGTCAGCGCCCGCAACATCGTTCCCATCCTGGTTGAAGGCCTCAAGCGGCTCGAATATCGCGGCTACGACTCCTGCGGCGTGGCCGTGCATCAGGGCGGCGAGTTGCGCCGCGCACGCAGCACCTCGCGTGTGGCCGAGCTGGAAGCCCAGGTCGCTGCCGACGATGTCAGCGGTGGCACGGGCATCGCCCACACCCGCTGGGCCACGCATGGCGCACCGGCTGTGCATAACGCCCACCCGCACTTCTCGCGCAACCGCATCGCGCTGGTTCACAACGGCATCATCGAGAACCACGACGAGCTGCGCGCCGAGCTCAAGGGCAAGGGCTACGAATTCCTCAGTCAGACCGACACCGAGGTCATCGCCCACCTCGTCGATCATCTCTACGATGGCGACCTGTTCGAAGCTGTCAAGAACGCCACCCACCGCCTGCATGGTGCATATGCCATTGCCGTGTTCTGCCGCGATGAACCACACCGCGTCGTCGGCGCCCGACTCGGCTCGCCGCTGATCCTCGGCGTCGGCGAAGGCGAACGCTTCCTCGCATCGGACGCGATGGCGCTGGCCGGCGTGACCAGCCAGATCGTCTATCTCGAAGAAGGCGACGTGGTCGACCTGCAGATGGGCAAGCACTGGATCGTCGCGCGCAACGGCCAGGAATTCAGATCCGTACAGCGTGAAGTACGCACCGTACATGCACACACTGGCGCGGCCGATCTGGGCCCGTATCGCCACTACATGCAGAAGGAAATCTTCGAGCAACCACGCGCACTCGCCGACACGCTGGAAGGCGTCGAAGGCTTCGAGCCCGACCTGTTCGGCGACGATGCATATCGCATCTTCAAGGAGGTCGATTCGGTCCTGATCCTCGCCTGCGGCACCAGCTACTACTCCGGCTCCACCGCCAAGTACTGGCTCGAATCCATTGCGAAAATCTCGACGCAGGTCGAAGTCGCCAGCGAGTACCGCTACCGCGACAGCGTGCCCAACCCGCGCACGCTCGTCGTCACCATTTCGCAGTCCGGCGAAACGGCCGACACCATGGCGGCACTCAAGCATGCGCGCAGTCTCGGCATGGAGCACACGCTGACCATCTGCAATGTGTCGACGAGCGCCATGGTGCGCGAGAGCAAGCTCGCCTACATCACGCGCGCCGGTGTCGAGGTCGGTGTCGCCTCCACCAAGGCCTTCACGACACAACTCGGCGGCTTGTTCCTGCTCACGCTGGCCCTGGCCAAACTGCGCGGCCACCTCAGTGTCGAACAGGAAACGCAATGGCTGCGCGACCTGCGCCACCTGCCGGCAGCACTGCAATCCGTGCTCGCGCTGGAGCCGCAGATCATCGCGTGGAGCGAGGACTTCGCGAAGAAGGAAAATGCCCTGTTCCTTGGCCGTGGTCTGCACTACCCCATCGCCCTCGAAGGCGCGCTCAAGCTCAAGGAGATCACCTACATCCATGCCGAGGCCTATGCGGCAGGTGAGCTCAAACACGGCCCGCTGGCGCTCGTCGACGCCGAGATGCCCGTCGTCACCGTTGCTCCCAATGATGCGCTGGTCGACAAACTCAAAAGCAATATGCAGGAAGTCCGTGCGCGCGGCGGCGAGCTCTACGTCTTCGCCGACGCCGACAGCCGCATCAACAGCGAAGCCGGTGTGCACGTCATCCGCCTGCCCGAGCATTACGGCGAGCTGTCACCCATATTGCATGTCGTGCCGCTGCAACTTCTGGCATATCACACAGCCTGCGCACGCGGCACCGATGTGGACAAACCCCGGAACCTGGCCAAGAGCGTGACCGTGGAGTGAGTTGCGGTCGTTGTGTCGGGAACTCTTACGAATGCCAAGCCGGCCAGACTTCCCGGCCAGCATATTTTCTGTAACCCGCTGTTTCATAAAAAATATGAATAATGCGGCCCGGGTTTTGCTTGTCAGCCTCCCGACCTGATCGCGCCTCGTCAATCAGGTTGAGACGCTGATAGGTTTTTACTCAAAAAAGGGAATAAATAATGAAAAAACAGAATCTCGCAAAAACCCTGCGCCCAATCGTCGCGGCAGCAGCGCTTGCGCTGACGGCGGCTGGCGCCCAGGCCACGGTCGTGACTTTCTCGGGTCTCACACCGTCCAGTCAAACCCTGGCCAACTACCAGGAAGCCGGCATCACCGTCACGGGCACGGGCGGTAACAACTTCTGGGGTTACAGCAGCGGGCAGCAACTGCACCTGGATCCGTCGGGTTTCAACAACTCCGGCTTCAACTTCACTTTTTCTGGCGGTGCGTTTGATTTTCTCTCCGTCGATGTAAGCTGCTGCCAATCAGGCGGTGCTGTTGGTACCTGGACCGCCTTTGACGCAAGCAATGCCCTCCTGGCTACATTCGTAATGGATGGCAGCATCAACGGCACGGTCAACTCCTTCGCCAACTTCACCGGCATCAGCCGTCTGCACCTCGAAGCCACTGGCAGCCATTTCAGCATCGACAACCTCACCTTCCAGGCTTCGGTCCCTGAGCCTGCAAGTCTGGCACTGGCAAGTCTGGCACTGGTCGGGCTTGGCATGAGCCGTCGCTCCAGGAAGGCCTGAGTCCCGGATCCACAAGCGATCTGAACCACCGGTTCGTTCGCAGGGTCTTCATCGCCGCACCATGCCTCATGGTGCGGCGATGTACTTTCCGGGCCGGAAAAGAGGCGCCAGGTTCGGCGCTGCGATTGCAGACAGCCCGCTGCTCGATCGCGGCATCCGCAACAGCATGTTCCGGGCGGCGGCGCGGGCATTCTGAAACCCCGGGGCCGGCACAGGTTCAGCCTGAGCCGGGACTTGTTGTCACAAAACGCCGGCAAAGCCCGGTGTTCGCTAAACTACGGCATTGCACTTCCTCAGCACGCAACACATGACCGAAATCTCCAGCACCGAATCGCAACCCTCGTCTGCAAGGGCATTGCTGAAGCAACTTCAGGATGCATTCCCCGTCATCGCCGAACATCGGCCCCTCGCCATCGGCATCGACAAGCAATTGCTGGAGATGCGTCCGGCGACCGATCGCAAGCAGCTGCGCGTAGCGCTGGGCGTGCATACGCATTCCGTGCGTTACCTCAAGGCCATGCAGGCCGCTACGCAGCGCTTCGATCTGGCAGGTACTGCCGTGGGTGAGGTGAGCGAGGAGCAACGCGCGCTGGCGAGCAAGGAGCTCATCGAGCGTTTCAGAAAACAAGCGGAAGAGCACAAGGCCGCCAAGGCAGCGAAGGCCGCGGCGGAGAAGCAGGCACGCGCGGAGCAGGAGCGCGCCCAGAAGCTCGACCAGCTCCTGAACAAGTTCTCACGCAAATAGATTCCCGGTATGGGTAAGCCGGGCCAGCGCTTTTCTGCCCCGGTCTGACCCAACTGCAATCTCGAACGCGCAATGACTGACACATACAGCAGGCAATCGCTCGATTCGCCCTCGCGCGAGCCGGCGTTTGACGCGAAGCGCGACGAACCCGCCGTCGGCATCCGTGCGGCGACGCTCTACGCGCTGGTGGCCCACCGCCTATCCACCTACTACGACCACGGTCACTGGCTCACTCAGGCACAAGGCGAGGCGCTGTGCTCGGAGTGGTTGCTACGCTCGAAGAAGCAGCTGTCGCTTTCCGAACGCAAATCGTGTTCGGTGCTGAGCGAGGGTGTGGCTGCACAGATCAAGGACAGCCTGTCGCGCGAAGCAGGTCTGTACACCGCGCACGAGCTCATGGAATCGCTCGACCCTCGCTACGAGTCAGAGCTCGGCGCGTCCATCATGGACGAGTGCGTGCGTGTCCTGAAGGCTTTCGACCTAACCTAGGCATCTATCCGTCGATGATGCATACGTCATCCCGCTGACCGCTGGCCTGACGATGAAAAAGCCCGCACGCGTGCGGGCTTTTTTCTGGCCGGACATGTGCCCTACTCGGCGTATGCCCACAACTCGG
Organism: Uliginosibacterium silvisoli; assembly: GCF_036017035.1. Taxonomy (NCBI): domain Bacteria; kingdom Pseudomonadati; phylum Pseudomonadota; class Betaproteobacteria; order Rhodocyclales; family Zoogloeaceae; genus Uliginosibacterium; species Uliginosibacterium silvisoli. The sequence continues at coordinate 854,297 of NZ_JAYXHS010000001.1, forward strand.
TAATCTGGCTGCCATCATCCAGCACGAAGCGCAGTACGGCTGGCGCGTAGTCGCCATCGGCAATCATCAAACCCTGCAGCGTCGCTGGCAACGCACCGCAACCAGCCGTGCTCAGGCTGAGCTTGCGCGCGCCCTGCACCACGTCCGCCCCGACCGTGCCGTTCAACTTGCAGCTGGCACTGCTGCTGGCGACGATCTTGCCGTCCGCGCTGAGGCTGAAGGCGACAGCCGAGCCCTGCACCAGCGCCACGTAACTGCGCGCCAACGCATTCAGGTCGATGGCCTTGAGCGTGGTGCTGGTCGAGTTGCTGAGGAAGCTGATACTGACGTCGCTGGCCGAGGCCGGCACGCGTTTCCAGCTACCGTCGGCCGCGTCTTTGTACACAGCGGTGGCCAGCGCGTTGCTGTCATCGACGATGAGGTAGCGCGACCCGTCTGCCGCTGCATAGTAGTGGCCCACCGTGGGTGTGCTCTCGTCGCCCAGCACGACGTCGTAGCTGCCAGCGCCCAGGGCAGTTACGGAGACCTTCGCCTCGGTGGTGCTGGTCGCGGTGTTGCCGCTGTTGCCGTTGTCATTGCCACCACAAGCAGCGAGCGCGAGGCCCAGCAAGGCGACTATCGGAAATGAGATCTTCATCGGAGCCAGCCTCACTTGATCAGGTCGCGCAGACGCAGGCGCAACCAGGCCTGGCCTTGAGGCCTTTGCTCGAAGCCGACCTGCATCGCCGTGATCGCCACTTTGCTGCGATAGACCACCGATTCGTCCTCCGCCTGCGCGGCAGTCGCCGTGCCGCTGACCGAGGCCGTCAGGCCATAGGGAGACGTGTTCTTGAAGACCAGGTTGTAGGCGTTGTAGCTGCCGATACGCGAGAAGGCGAAAGCCAGACTCTCGGTCGGTGCGTTCGGGAAGTTCACGTTCAGCACGACACCGGTCGGCAGCAAGGCGCCAGTGCCTGCCTTGGCCTTCAGCTCGTTCAGGAGCTTGACGGTCAGCCTGGCCACCACCGTTGAGTAGGGACTGGCGAGGTTGGTGTTGTCGGTGGTGTCAGAACCAGCGCTCAGCGCGATGGCCGGCAGGCCACGCGAAGCGGCGAACTGCGCGTTGCCGATGGTGCCGGAGTTGATCACCACCGAACCGACGTTCTGGCCTTCATTCGGGCCGGACAGCACGACATCTGGCGCCTTGCCCCAGCGCGCCTGGGCCACGACATCCAGACCGTACATGGTGGCCATCACTGGCGTGCCGTGCACGTAGTTGTAGGTGCCGTCGGTGTAGCCGGTCTTGGTGAACTTGCCTACCGCCGGCTCGCCGGTCAGTGCCGCGCCGTTGTGGCAGCCGCCCTCCGCCTGGATCTGCGTCTTGTCGTCGTCAGCCACGATGACGGTCGTGCTGTACATCACGATGGCGGAGCTGCGGCCGCTCTGGCCTGTGCAGGGCACCGAGACGACGACGTCGTGACCGGCGGCCTTGAGCGTGTCGACCATCGCCTTGACGTTGCTGGTGAGGCCATCGTCATTGGTCAGCAGGATGTTGAGGGCGAATGCCGGTGTTGCCAGCGCACACGCCGACAGGCCAAGAGCCAGATGCTTCAGTTTCACGGGAATCTCCGCTGTCAGAAAGGTCCGCATAAAAACATACAAAAATGTATGTTTTATTACGGCACCTCTTGCAACGGCGCTGCCCGTGCCCGGCCACGCGGTGCGGCGATAGTAGAATCCCGCCATGCCCGTCACCCAAGCGCGTGCAGACGCCACGCGACAAACCCTGCTGAAAGTCACCGGAGAAATCCTCGCCAGCGAAGGCTATGCCGCACTCAACGAGGACTACCTGTGCGCGCAAAGCGGCGTGACGCGTGGGGCATTGCGTTATCACTTCCCCGCCGGCCGCTACGACCTGTTGCCGGCCTTTGCGAGCAGCGTGGTCGAACGACAGGTGCAGCGACTCGAAGCCCTTGGCAGCTTGCCGCCGCGCGAACGCCTGTATCTGGTGTTGATGAGCATGCGCGACACCCCGCCTTCGGCGCCCACCGTCGCACTTCTCGAGCTTTGGATGGCGTGCCGCGGAGACAGCAAGCTCTCTGCCCTGATGACCCCCATCATGGACCTGGCCCTCAATCAGATGCTCGGCGCATCGGCCGATCCTGACGATGCCGAAGTGCTCGCCATGCGCATCGTCGTACACGGTGCCAGCATGTTGTCATTCAGCCCGGATTTCTCGGCAGAGCGTCTCAAGGGGGCCCTCACGTGGCTGCTCGAAAAGCTGCCGCCACCCCCGGCATTGCAGGCGCACCTGGCTGCGCTCAACAAGCGTCGCAACGAATAGGAGCGGGCCATGACTTTTCCCGCCACACATCGAGTGATATGTTCGACATCATGTGAACACGCAGGTGAACGCGCAGCGACGCAAATCGGGGCAGGTCCGATAGACTTACGCTGAGCAGCATCTGGTGATGACCGGCCCTCACAGAAAGTCCGGCGCAACGCATAGGAAACCCGAATGGCAACGACTGTCTTGAAACAAATCTGTCGCTTTGGCCTGGTCAGTACGCTGTGCATGGGGGCCGCACACGCGCAACTCCTTCGCGCCTACAGAGTAGAAACCACCGACGTTGGCAAACGTGCCAACAGCATGCTGGCCTTGATGAGCTTCTCGGCCGTGCCCGATCTGACCAGCAGCAACCTGAGCATGGGCGCCAGCAGCGGCAGCGCTCAAAGCTCCTCACTGGTCATGTCGCAGCTGGCCGGTGGCGATTCAATCAGCAAGACTTTCCCGCTCTACCTGGAAGGCGGCATTGCCTATTCGCGCTACGACCCGACCTTCGTCGCAAGCAACGGTATCGACAAGCGTGACGTCCCCCTGAAGTGGACTTCGGTCAGCGGGAGCGGCGGCATCGGTTGGGACTTCAAGATTGCCGAGAACCTGAAGTTGCGCCCGATCTTCAACTTCATGCTCGGCGAGATCGCCAGCGATATCACCGCAGCATCATGGTTTGTCGAACACAAGACCGGCTCTGATTTCGACTTCCTGCAGGACGGCCACATGAGTGCGTACGGACTCGGCGGTTCGCTGATGCTCGATTACGAAGACTACAAGCCCGATCGTGAGATCGATGTCGAATGGCGCTATTCCAACGTCCAGTTGCACAGCTTCAACAGCCCCATCAAGAGCACCGCCTCTGGCGAATCGACCAGCCTGTGGGCACGCTGGCGGGCGCCCACCGGCCTGACAGCGCTGGATCGCCCCGTGCGCTATGTACTGGAGTTTGCGCACACCACCTATCTCGGCGACCAGGGTGGCTTGCTCGGCTTCAACCAGCTGACTTCGCTGGGCACGGGCCTGGAGCTGGACTCCAGCAAATACAACGTGATCGTCACGCGCACCCGCCTCGTCTTCCGCTACTGTTTCGGGCAGAACGTGAGAGGCACTTCGGTCGGCCTGGCAGTCAGCTTCTAAGCCGGTTGGTACATGGAAAAGGGGCGCCGCAGCGCCCCTTTTTTTCGTCCTGCGTCGTGCTTATTTCTTTGGCTTGGCCTTGGCAGCTTCCTTCTTGCCAGTCACGGTGATCTCGAGCGACTGGGCGAAAACGCCTTCCACCTGATCACCGACCTTCACGGCCGCCAGGTTGGCCGGATCGGTCACGGTGAGGTCGACCACGCGACCACCCGCACCGTTGATCGTCACGACCTTGGCTGCCGTATCGACGGCGGTGACGTCAGCCACAAAACTCACTTCACGCTCGAACAGGCCACCCGGCTTCTTGCCCTTGGGTGTGCGGCCGACCATGGTGTCCACCGTCGTGTGGGCTTCGCCCTTGACCTTCTTCAGTTGCATCGCAATCGCTTCGGCATACTTTGCCTTGACGATGTCGTGTGGCTTCAGCTGGTCCAGATTGCGCGCTTCTTCGCCGGCGGTCAGCTGGAAGGTTTCGTTGTCCTTGCTGCGCAACGTAACCAGACGTGTCTTCAGATTGACAGCGACGACGGTGGCCTCGAACTCGGCACCATTTGCAATCAGCCTTCCCGAAGGCACTGCGGCTACAGGTGCCGACTGCGCATCAGCGGCAAAAGCAGGAGAAGCCAGAAGGCAGGCAGCAAGCAGTGAGAGTGTGCAGATAGAACGCATGGGAGTTGCTTCCTTTTAGGGTTTCAGAAAAGCGCCGCGCAAGGCAGCGGGATGACAGGGGGCTCAATCTCTTCTCAACGCAGGATGGCACAGGCATACGCCAACGCCCTGACGTCTGCGCACTATACCCGGACACGCGATTGACGGGCGGCACATCCGGGGCACCTGGCCATGCCAATGGCACCACACTCGCGGATGTTTCAGCAATGTGACGAGCACCCCGACCTGCATGCCGGGGTCGGGCAGCGTCAACGGGTGGCGGCCGCCTCTTCTTCTCTGGACACGACCGGCCGGACTGCGCGCGTGGCGCTGACCGCTGCCGGGAAATCCGCCGCAACTTCGCCCGGCAGGTAGCTGTTCAGCTCCTTGCCAAAGGCTGTGAGACCGCTGGCCAGCGCCGCTTGCTGATACGGATCATTGATGTCAGCGGTAGTCGGCAACTGGTCTGTGGTGCTCAACGTGCTGGCGGGGACGGAATCGATGACGGAATTGACGGCAGGAGTCGTGGTCGCAGCGCCAACGGCCGTCAGGTCCGTCGTGGCTACGTCGCTGGCGGGCGTTACCGCGGCAGCCTGTACAGCAGCACTTGCTGCGGGCGCAGCAGCAGTGGCCAACTCGCGTTGTGCCACCAGCTGAGCTGCCGCGTCAGCACGCGTCGCGCTGTTGTTCTCGATGCCTGCGGTCTGGGCCGCCTGCGACTCACTGATCTGTTCATCAAGCGTATCCAGCGCATCCAGCTGCGTAGCGAGGAAGGACTCACGTACGGAGTCAGTGATGTCTTGCAGGCGTTGCGCATCAGTCGCCGGTGTCGTCGGCAACTGCAGTGCCTGTGCGCTGGCGTTGTCAGGCGTGATCTCCGCTGCCGGGGTCTGCGTCAGCAGCAGCGCCCCCGCAAACTGTTGCAGCTGACCGGTCGCGGTGTAGAGGGGCCCGGTTCCGGTCGTGCCCGACGACAGCAGGCTGGAGAGCGTCCCGGCTACGGCCGAGTCGATGCTGAGCGTCGGATCACTGGCCTGTTGTGCCAGCACGCCCAGCGCGAATTGCGACAGCGAGACCTGCGACGACGGCGCCGCAGTCAGAGGGGAGATGGCGGACGATACGTCGGGCGTCAGGACAGCACGGCTGGCCCCGGTCGACAGCAAGCCCGCAATCGCGTTGCTGGCGGTAGCACTCGGCAGGGCAGTTATGGCGTCCGCCATGGTGGGAAATTCCTGCAAGACCGTTCAAGGCAGGGCGCGACAAGGCGCCGTCGGCAATTTCCATCATAGGCCACCAGATGGGCGTTGCTGATGCTTGGAGCACCTCTGAACCGGCAGGTTCCCTGGCGACTGGCGCGCTCAGGCCCGGCGGGTTTCCTGCGGCGGAACGCTGCCAGCTTGTGCGGCAGGCGCGATGGCGGGCGGCTCCTCCACCGAGCCGGGGCTCAGGTACTGGTAAGCCAGCCCGATGAACAGCCCGCCGCCGACGATATTGCCGGCCGTGCTGAAGACAAGATTGAAGGCTGCGTCGGCTGCGCTCAGCGAGCCGCCGGCCAGCATCGACATGAGGAAGGTGCCCATGTTGGCGATCGAGTGCTCGAAGCCCAGATAGAGGAACATGAAGACCACCAGGATCATGGCGACGATCTTGGTGATGTCTTCCTTCACACGCAGAGCGATCCACACCGCCAGGCACACGACCCAGTTGGCGAGGATGCCCTTGAAGAAGATCACCGTCGCCGTCTGGTGCGCCTTATGCAGCGCGCCGGCATGCAAGGCATGCTCGGGAGGCAGATCGGTGAGCACGCCTGCGCCGAGCAGCAGCAGCGAGAGCAGCAAGGCGCCCACGAAGTTACCCAGCCAGCACGCCGTCCACAGCCATGCCGTCTGCCGCCAGGTGGTGCGGTGCGCACCGGACGAAGCCGCCAGGTACATGTTGTTGCTGGTGAACAGCTCGGAGTTGGTGAACACGATGATGGACAGGCCCACGCCGAAGAAGGCCGAGGCGATCACCTTGCCGAAGGGGCTGTCGTGCAGGTTTTGCGTCAGCGTCCAGAAAACGATCACGACGATGGAGAGATACATGCCGGCCAGCACCGAGCGCAGCCAATAGCGCGGCGCATCGTCGGTGAGCAGGCTGATTTTCCGGCGGCCTGTCGTGACGGCCTTCTCTACGGTATCGGTATCCATTGTGCATTCCTTGGCAGACATCTTCAGCCTAACAGCTCTTCGCGCGGCGAAACTAGACGCAAGTCAAGACGGCGCCGACAATGCCTGCCATGCACAACATCCGCTTGATGACGCAGGCAGACATCCCCGCCGCACTCGCCCTGCAGGCCGAATGCTACGGCATCGGCATGAACGAGAGTGAAGCCGTCTTCCGCAGCCGTCTCGACGCCGCGCCCGACTCGGCATGGCTGGCCACCGACGCACAGGGCGCACTGGCCTACCTGGTGGGCTATCGTTCGCGGCTCGGCAAGCTGACCCTGCTCGGCGACACCTTCACGCCTGCCGCCATGCCGGACTGCCTCTACCTGCATGACCTCGCCGTAAGCCCGCGCGCACAAGGCAGCGGGCTGGCGCGTGGCCTGCTGCTGCACGCCTGGTCACTGGCACAGCGCGAAGGGCTGGCGTACTCGGCCTTGGTATCGGTGCAAGACTCGCAGCGCTTCTGGCGCAAGCTGGGTTATGAGGTATGGGAGTCCCTGACAGCCGACGAGCTCGCCAAACTCTCGAGCTATACCGGACCTAGCTACTACATGGTGCGCCAGCTGATCACCTGACGAGGCTCACGCCGCCTTGGCTGGCCGCGCCCGCAGCGGCGCGATGCGCGCACCGAGCAATAGCCCGACCCCCATCGCGCCCACCACAAAGCCCGCCGTGAAGACGTTCGCGAATGCACTGGAGACCAGCGCCGGCGACGCATGCGTGCCTGCCAGCGAGATCTCCATGGCGCCACCGATGGCGCGGAACATCAATACGCCCGGCATCATGGTCACCGCACCAGCAAAAGCCACGGCCGCAAAAGGCACGCGCAGGCGCTCGACGAAGCCTGCAGCGAAAGCACCGATCACTACGCAGGCTGCGAAGGTCGACAGGACCAGGCCGGCGCCGTATTCCAGGCCGAGGTAGCGCACCCCGTGTCCCAGCATGCCGCCGACGATGGACGTCCACAGCACCGGCCAGGGTGCGTTGTACACCGCACCGAAACCGCAAGCCGCGATGCCGGCGAGGAGCATGTCGGCCCATAGCGGAATATGGACCACGCTGCTGTCCCAGGGCGCCACCGTCGTCATGCCCAGCGTCAGCCAGCCTCCCAGGAAGATGCCCATGGATGCCGACAGCATGATGGCGCTGGCCAGCGCAAGACGCGCCAGCCCGGTCGTCATGTTGTTCTCGACGATGTCGTGCAACGAGTTGATGAAGTGCGGGCCGGGCACCAGCATCAGGGCCGGCACGATCAGACAGATGCCTGGCGTCGTCGTCGCGCCCATGCGGATCAGCAGGCCACCCGCCAGCGCACCGATGAAGGCCGCAACGCAAGGCAAGGCAAACAACGAGACATGGTGCTTCGCCAGTTGCTGGCGCGCCAGCAGGCCAAGCGCAGAAGACACGCCGATGACCAGCATGGCGGGCACGTCGGCCGACAGCAAGGCGGCCAGCGCAGCAGCGGCACAACCGAAGATCAGAGCGAGCACGCCGCGATGGTGTTTCTCGGCCACGCGCTCGACCTCGTCGAGCCTTTGTAGCGCCTCCGGCAGGGACAGCAGGCCGCCACACAATTCGTCGATGATCCGGTTCACCCGCGCACTCACGGCGATGTTGATGCGCAGCTCATGCACCTGCACATGGGCATAGGCCCCATTGGCGGCATGGATGGTGAGCTGGCGATAGCCGGGGACGATCTGCACTTCCTGCCCGAGCGACACGGCCGCTTGCCGCAAACGCTGCTCCAGCAAGGCGGTACGCATGTTGTATTGCAGTAGCAGACGCGCAGCTTCCTGCAGGAAGCGCAGCGGGCTCTCATGACTCATCAATTTGCTCCCTGGAATTGGGCGGGTAGCCGTAGTTCGGCGCTTCGACTCGAGCCATGACCGGCGGATCACGCCCGTCACTGGAAGCGACTCCATCGTAACGGCTTTGCATACCGTTTTCCTGACCGAGATCAAGAACCATGGTGCAGCGCGCAAGCCCTGCCATCGCGAAAAGTCTCCCACCAAAGCAGCGCGCCGGTCTATGCTGAACGGGAGCTGCGCGCCTGCTTCGCCCGCATTGTCCACGCGCACGATGCCTGGCTCGAACCCTGTTCGCGTTGCAACGCACAGCTGTTTTCTACCGCTTGATCCACATCAAGCAAGTCTGGAACGCCCAGCCTTAGTATGTCACTGCAGGTTGTAACAAAGCCTGCCCCCTTAAACGGCAATAACGGTACTTATCGGAGACCGATCATGGCAGAACGGGACACAATCCCTGCTGACCGCCTTGCAACAACTGTATGGCGCAATTTCAAGGATGGTGAATGGCAGCAGGTCGTGGATGTCAGCAGCTTCATTCACAGAAACGTAACACCCTACCTCGGCGACGCCGCGTTCCTGGCGGGCGCGACACCGCGCACCACCGCACTGTGGGCAAAACTCTCGGAGCTGTTCGTGGCCGAGCGCGCGCGTGGCGTGCTGGACGTATCGCCGATTCCTTCGTCGATCACCGCGCATGAAGCGGGTTACATCGACAAGGCCAACGAGGTCATCGTCGGCCTGCAGACCGACGCCCCGCTCAAGCGCGCGATCTTCCCCAACGGCGGCTGGCGCATGGTTGAAGGCAGTCTCAAGGCCTACAACTTCCCTGTCGACCCGGCAACCCGGGACATCTTCACCAAGTACCGCAAGACACATAACGCAGGCGTCTTCGATGCGTATCCGGAAGACGTGCTCAAGGCGCGCCGTTCGCATATCGTCACCGGCCTGCCCGATGCCTATGGCCGCGGCCGCATCATCGGCGACTATCGCCGCGTCGCCCTGTATGGCGTCAATCGCCTGATCGAAGCCAAGCGTGCCGAGAAGGCCAGCATCGATCACGCACACTCGACCGACGAAATCATTCGCGATCGCGAAGAGCTGTCGGAGCAGATCAGCGCCCTCAACGAGCTGGTCGTCATGGCGCAGAAGTATGGCTTCGATATCACGCAGCCTGCCAGCAACGCCAAGGAGGCGGTGCAGTGGCTCTACTTCGGCTACCTCGGAGCAGTGAAGGAGCAGAACGGCGCCGCCATGTCGCTGGGCCGCACCTCGACCTTCCTCGACATCTACTTCGAGCGCGACCTCGCCGAAGGCACGCTGACGGAATCCGAAGCGCAGGAAATCATCGACGACTTCGTCATCAAACTGCGCATCGTGCGCTTCCTGCGTACGCCGGAATACGACGCACTGTTCTCCGGCGACCCGACCTGGGTCACGGAATCGCTCGGCGGCATGTCCACCGACGGCCGCACCCTGGTGACCAAGACCAGCTTCCGCTACCTGCAGACCCTCTACACCCTCGGCCCGGCACCAGAGCCCAACCTTACGGTGTTCTGGACGCCTGCGTTGCCTGAAGGCTTCAAGAAGTTCTGTGCGCAAGTGTCGATCGACACCAGCTCGATCCAGTACGAGTCCGATGAACTGATGCGTCCGGCCTGGGGTGACGACACCGCCATCGCCTGCTGCGTATCCGCCATGCGCGTCGGCAAGCAGATGCAGCTCTTCGGCGCACGCGTCAATCTCGCCAAGTGCATGCTGTACGCCATCAACGGCGGTCGCGATGAAATCACCGGCGACCAGGTCATGCCTGCCTTCGCCCCGATCGAAGGCGACACGCTGACGCTCGACGAATTGCTGTCGCGCTTCGACGTAGCGATGGACTGGCTGGCACGCACCTATGTCAATGCCATGAACTGCATCCACTACATGCACGACAAGTACGCTTACGAGCGTATCGAAATGGCCTTGCACGACTACAACCCGCTGCGCACCATGGCTTTCGGCATTGCCGGTCTGTCCGTCGTCGCCGACTCGCTGTCGGCGATCAAGTACGCCAAGGTGAAGGTCGTGCGTGACGACAAGGGTCTGATCACCGACTACGTGACCGAAGGCGACTTCCCGAAGTTCGGCAACAACGACGATCGCGTCGACGAATTCGCCGTGTGGCTGGCCGAGACCTTCATGAACAAGCTGCGCAAGCACCCTACCTATCGCAATGCGCTGCACACGCAGTCGATCCTGACCATCACCTCCAACGTGGTGTATGGCAAGGCCACCGGCAACACGCCGGACGGTCGCCGCAAGGGTGAGCCCTTCGCACCGGGCGCCAACCCGATGCACGGCCGCGACACGCTCGGCTTCCTTGCCTCCGCCATGTCGGTCGCCAAGATCCCTTACGAGCATTGCCAGGACGGCATCTCGATGACGTCCAGCATCGTGCCCTCGGCCATGGGTTCGACACGCGGTGACCAGGTCGGCAATCTTGCCAGCTCGCTCGACGGCTTCTTCGGCACCGAGGGCTTCCACATCAACGTCAACGTGCTCAACCGCGACATGCTGATGGATGCCATGGAGAACCCGGAGAAGTACCCGCAACTCACCATCCGGGTGTCAGGCTACGCGGTCAACTTCATCAAGCTGACGCGTGAGCAGCAGCTCGATGTGGTCAACCGTACTTTCCACGGAGAGTTCTAGGAAGGACTGGTCAGCCGCTGCCGGACAGCGCAGACTCGCAGGCCCGGGGGCGCTCCAGTCAGGAGTGTCACCGGGCCTGCGTATTTCATGGAAGAACAGACATGACCACCGAGAGCATCCTCCACAGAAGCCGCTTCGAACTGCGTGCCGAAGAAGACAACGTCAATCTCGACGAGAATGAACTCGACCGTCTCTCACGCGAAGGACGTTGGGGCTTCATCCATTCACAAGAGACCGGCTCCTCGGTAGATGGTCCCGGCGTGCGCGTCGTCTACTGGACCACCGGCTGTGAATTCCGCTGCCTCTACTGCCACAACCCCGACACCTGGAAGCTCAAGCACGGCCAGCTCGTCTGCGTCGACGACATCCTCACCGATCTCAAGAAATACGCGGGCTTCCTCAAGCTCGCCAAGGGCGGCTTCACGGTATCCGGCGGCGAACCCCTGGTGCAGGACCGCTTCGTCATGAACCTCATGCGTGGCGCCAAAGAACTCGGCCTGCACACAGCACTCGATACCAATGGTTTTCTCGGCGACAAGCTCAGCGACGAAGACCTGAACTCCATCGATCTCGTCCTGCTCGACATCAAGAGCTGGGATCCGGAGACCCACCTGCGCACCACTGCCAAGCCCGTCGAGCCCGTCCTCGCCTTCGCGCGACGCCTCGCCGAACGCAAGCACCCCGTGTGGTTACGCTTCGTCCTTGTCCCGGGCCTCACCGACGCCACCGACAACATCGACGGCGTCGCCAAGTTCGCCGCCTCGCTCGGCAACATCGAACGCGTCGACGTCCTGCCGTTTCACCAGCTCGGCAAGTTCAAGTGGGAAGCCCTCGGCATGAAGTACGAATTGGCCGACACAAAATCTCCTACGAATGAGTCAGTGGATTTCGCGCGCGCGATATTCCGGCGGTATGGGCTGAACTGCCCGACCTGATCCACCCGGGTGGACCGACCATCCTTACCTTGGCTTGAAAAGGTCACTTGCCCGCCAAAATCTTCTTCGTCATGATGAGCCATCGCCGAGCGAGACAGGTGGCCTGCCAATGTCTGGAAAATCGTTCAGTCACTCTGTCGTGGCAACGTCGGTAGCGCTCGGCTCCAGCATGCTTTATCTGGTCGCCTATTGGGGTTCATTTGATTTGAACCCCTTCGAGTTCCTTTCGCTCGACGACATGCTTCGGACATCGATCTATCCGCTCTTCGGATATGTCGCAACTGCAGTCCTGTACCTCATGCTTTTCGGGGCTATCGCGACCTACGACGACACGCACGAAATTGCGCTCGCGTCGCCGCTGACCGAGCGTCCGCGTTCTGTATCCCGAAGAATCAAGATCAAGATCTATGCAATTCTCGCCGTGGTCGCCACGGCTTGCTTTGCCTACGCTTTGACGACGAGCAGCTGGTGGTATGGCCTCTACGTTCTTGCCTTGATGCTTGCCCTCCCACTTGGCAAGCACATCGCGATGTCCCGCATCTTGAGCGAGCTTGTCCCGGATGAGCCGTTGCGCGTCTTTGTGGCGATCTGCGTTTTGGCCATACCGCTTCTCTCATTCGCTCACGGCATTGCAAAAGCGCACAAGCTCATTTTCAGTCGCGGCGATTTCTCATTTGTCTGCCCGGCGCAAGTGAAGCATCCAAAATCGAACTCTCTGGCGTCCGACGCAGAGTTACGATTCATCGGCAAAGCAGATGACTACTTCTTCTTCGTTCAAGACCCGGACATCACGAGCGTTCGAATCCTCAAATTCGAAGACTTCGTGGATCTGACGCTGCACCGGTCTGTCGAGTTGCAGCTTGCTAGAGCTCCGACTGGCAAGAAGACAATTGAGTTTGATTGCGCCATGGTGAAACTGACTTTGTCACGCAAAGCAGTGGAGTGATATGGCATTGCCATCGTCAGCCAGAACGCTACCTGGCCGGAAAATAGATGGTGCCGTCGCTGCACTGGTATGCAACCTTGTATGGCACGCCTGCATTCGGGAAAGTCACCAGTTTGCAGCCAGACGCGCTTCCCGAGCCTGCATGCCACCACACACGATGCTCTGGCCGCAGCGAAAGCAGCCCAGCTATCAGGCATAAAACGATAGCGCCCGAGGCCACCCACTGAAAAGCCACACCAAGCCTCTCTGGATGAGGCGGCACAGACTCGAGGTTGCTGAAATCGATTTCTACGGCGGACATACGCGCTGCACATGTTTGAAGGAGAGGACATTCTCTTCGTTCGACACATTGTGGGTTTGAGTCTGCTCAAGCCACGACCGGAAAGATCCGGTGCTATTTCACGCAGCAGTGTCCAGTCTCTTTCTCTGGCTGTGTGCAAGTAGTGAAACGCAAAACCGCCTGGCGAGGTGATGGGCTGTAGACGCCAACCGGGACGAGCTGACTCAGTTTCGGCCAAAACGGTCACATGCCTTGGGCAAGCCGAATGGCTGCCCAGCGATCCAAAGCCTCCATTCGGGCAGAGAAGCCTTGGTAGCTCACGCCGCGCTGTCCGCACTATTGGCGCCCGTAGACGGACAGGTCGAAGGTATGTTTCAATGAAATCATATATTTAATACGGATATTCCCCGTCCGTACTATTAACCGTAGACGGACCGAGGGGTCCGTCTACTACAAGTTAGCGTGCAATGACGGACCCTCACGATCTACTAGGCCGGGGCAATGATGAAAAGTCGTTCATGGAGTTTGTGCGCGAACTTCAGGCGGACTTCCAAGCGAACAAGGAGTCTTGGGAGAACATCACCGTTGACGGCTTTTTAGAAGCCGCCGCCGCTTGGGGCGAGTCAACAGATGTTGGGGCGACGCAAGGTCTAGCCTCAGCTTCGCCATGGAAGCGCTTTGCGAGCTTTCTCTATTGCGGCAAGATTTACGAGTGACCCCTGAGATGGATGTACTTCAGCTCTCGAAAGAACTTCAAAGCTTGGGCATTCCGTCCCGCCTGTACTCGCTGAACGGCAGCACAAAAAATGAGCGTGTTTGCCTTGAAAGGCGCGGAGATGAATGGTTCGTTTCTTTTTACGAGCGAGGAAATGAGGCTATCTTGGGGCAGTTCCCAACCGAAGCAGCTGCCTGTGAGTACATGCTAGAAGAGTTGCGCCGTGAAGCACGCTAACCCGGCGGTCAAGGCCGCTCCACTTCGTTCCGCTGGACTCCGCCTGCTGCGCAGTCTTCGCCCCTTACCTCTACGTTAGGCGACTAGCTCCTCGACCACAGAAGACACATGTTCTGGGCAATCTAAAGATGAACGCTCTTCGGCTTCTTTCGCTACTTCTTCTAATTCACGCTGGATCGGTCTATGCGAGCTACGAAGATGCGCTAGATGCGCTAGATGCATTCAAACAGAAGAATTTTGAAGGGGCCGAGATGGAATGGCGCCGAGCGACAGAGCGAGGGGATCTTAAGTCTCAGTACCAATTAGCGATCATGCTCTACTTCGGAAAATACGTTCAGAAGAACGAGACGGAAGCGCTAGCCTTACTGGAAAGTGCTTCTGCCAAAGGTTCACCGGAGGCTGCATATGCGATTTACGTTTTGTCCGCGAGCAAGGAGAAAACTTTTACTCCCAAAATTCGTAAGCTGTTGGAAGCCTATATCTCCAACGGAGGCGCGGGAGGTACAGATTTCATGCGCATGAACGAACAGTATTTCTTCCCTCCAGACCCCGGTAGTTTGAGTATTAGTCAGAACAACCTGTTGCCAGTTGTGTTCTCTACTGCAGAGTCATCCTTAGGGCCGCTCAATTTCGCCAACGGGCAGACTCTGTATGGGAAAAGTTGCGAGGCCTGCCACGCTATAGGAGCAGCGGGTGCCCCAAAACTTACTGACCGGAAAGCATGGCAAAAGTTGGCGAAAAAAGGACTGCCCACGCTCACAAAAAACACAATTCTTGGGGTTGGTGCCCACCCAGCCAGAGGCGGGTTGTCTCTCTCAAATGATGAAATAAGAGACACTGTATATTTCATGCTTCAGTCGGCAACGAAGAACTAGATGAATTGGGGCAAGTGTCACATGGAAGAATCCTACTTCTTTCTCAACTTTTCCACAGATGCGCCTAACTCTACAGTCGAGCGAGACGGCCATAAGCTGCGCTTGTACTTCCCCGTGCTTCGCTCCGGCCGCACCTCACCTCCACGTTGATCTCCCTGGCCACGCGACCGGTCAGGCCCCAAGAGCGGTCGCTCGCTGACGCCTAAGCCAATTTCCGCATTGGCCGAGTGGCCGCCATCCAGGACCAGGCGCATCCGGCACCGCTTCAGCGAGGCGCAGCGCAATCAGTCGTTCAGGTCAGGGCGTGGGCGCCCGACGGTTCTGCAGCCAGCATCGGCATGCGCCCCGTCATCAGGTAGTCGATCAACTCGCTGACGGAGCGCATCGACTGGCCGAATGGCAGGCGGCCGCCGCCGCGGAAGAAGAGGCCTTTGTCGGTTTCGCCGCGCACGGCAGCGGCGAGTTTGAGGTCGATGCAGAACTGGCCGATCTTGCCGAGGCCGTCGCGCAGGCCGCATTGGGTCAGGCAGTCCATGCGCTGCGTGCAGCGACGCGGGTCGGCCTTGGCCTTGCTCTGCAGGTCGGCTTCGCGACGCAGGTAATTGGTGAGCCAGGGCGTGGCAACGGCGCGTGCAGGCAGGCCGGCGACGCTGGTGAATTCGACCATGCTCTCCGGCGTGGCTTCCATCAGCGTCCGCTTGAATTCGGGGTGGGCGTCGCCTTCCAGGGTCACGGCGAAGGCGGTGCCGAGCTGCACGGCAGAGGCTCCGTTGGTGAGCCAGTGGCGCACTTTCTCGTGACTGTCGATGCCACCAGCGACGATCAACGGTGGTGCATCCTGGCCCAGTTCGAGTTCCTTGTAGAGCTCCTGCACTTCGCCGAGCACGCGGTCAAATTCGAAGCGCTCGTCGCGTAGTCCCTCGACGGTGCTCGCGCCGAGATGCCCGCCCGCATGCGCGGGATGCTCGATGACGATGGCGTCGGGCTTGCGGCCCTTGCGCAACCACTTCTTGAGCACGATGCCGACGCCACGCGAGTCGGAGAGAATGGGGATGAGGCCGACCTTGGGGAAATTCGCGGTGAGATCCGGCAGGTCGATGGGGAGGCCCGCACCCATGACGATTGCATCCGCACCACTCTCGCAGGCCTGACGCACGAGGTTGGCGTAGTCGCGCACGGCTTTCATGACGTTCACGGCGATCAAGCCCTTGCCTTGCGAGGCTTCGCGGGCGCTCTTGATCTCGCGGTCGAGCGCGGTGAGGTTGACGCGGTCGATCAGCGCGCCGTCACGGCATTTGTGGGTCTGCTCGAGCAGGTCGGGATGGTGGTGACGCAAGTCGATGCTGGCGATGGTGCCGACGGCGTTCTCATGCGCCACCGCACCGGCGAGACGATGTGCCGAAATGCCGACCCCCATGCCGCCCTGCACGATGGGCAACAACTTACGGCCAACGATTTCGAGAGGTTTGAACGACATGGGCGAGTGCCTGTAGGGAGAAGTAGACCTACAGGCTACGGAGGTTCACGTCACGCGGCCTTGACCGCGATCAAGTTTGCGAGCGATACGCCCAACGCCGGCTCAACTCAAACCGCGGCGCGCGCACATGCTGCGACCGATGGCAGCGATGACTTCGGGCGGCAGATCGGCCATGGCGCCGTACACTTCGGTCTCTTCGGCACCGGCGTGCAGCACGTAGCGCCGCGCGAACTCGGTGACGCTGGCGGGTGCCGCAACGAGTTCATTGTGTGCGGTCGCTTCGAGCCAGGGACGGATGGAGGCCCAGAGTGCAGCCAGCTCTTCGTGCTCGGACTCGAGCCGGTTGATGGCGCTGTCGAGTTCGCTGCTGCCAAGCCCGCGCAGGGCCGGGAAGAGGTCCAGCTCCTCATCGTCGTGATGCAGTGGTGCGGCCAGATTGAAGTAGCGCAGGATGCCTTTCGCGGCATGGCTGGCCTCGCTGTCGGCGCCCTTGTCGGCGACATGTGCTTCCAGCCGCGCGGCGAGGCGCGCGAAATGCCGCACCTTGTCGTGACAAGCCAACAGCATGGCTCGCGGATCTTCAAAGCCAGGGATGACTACGGTGTTGATAGTGTTCATGTCTGGTACTCGCTCTTGCTCTTCGGTTCAGCCTGCGGGCTATTCGGAATCGTGCGTGTCAGCTGCGCGGCGGTTGGTCTGTCGTTCCTGCGCTCGCGGCAATGACGGAGTTTCAGGCTGCCGGCGCATTGCGAGCCATGGCTAGAGGCAGAACCAGCCCATGCCCTCGC
This sequence comes from Uliginosibacterium silvisoli, assembly GCF_036017035.1. Lineage (NCBI taxonomy): Bacteria > Pseudomonadati > Pseudomonadota > Betaproteobacteria > Rhodocyclales > Zoogloeaceae > Uliginosibacterium > Uliginosibacterium silvisoli. The sequence continues at coordinate 871,361 of NZ_JAYXHS010000001.1, forward strand.
CACCGCGGGCCAGCATGGCGATGGAGTAGCCCGCCGACAGGCACAGTGCCGCACCCGCAAAGCGTATGCCGAGCTTGTCCCAGCGGCTGCCTTGCGCGGCCCGCTTGTCACCCTGCGCACGCCCGAAGCGTGCCAGCCACCACTGCGCGAATGCCAGCTGCATGCCTGAGGCACTGGCGAAGGCCACGGCCGTCAGCGCGCCTGACAGCGGATCGCCCGCGAACAGGGCCAGAGTCCAGGCCGAGTACAGCGGCCCGCACGGGATGAAGGCCCAGCTGAGGCCGACCCCCAGCCCTCTCCTGGCGGAGCGCTGCGTATCGCGCGACGAGCTGCCCACGCCCGAGACAGGCTGGCCGGCGAGAGGAGAGTCGGCGAGCGACAGGCGTGGATGCAGCACGACGCGCTGCTCGCCCTTGCCCGACGCGCCGCGCAGCCAGCGCCCCGCCTTTTCACCAATCGCGACGAGGATCTGCGGCTGACGCGCTGTGATCAACAGCGCTGCACCGAGCAGGAACATCACCGTGTTGGCCATGGTCCACAGCGGCCTGAGCAGCGCCACCCATTCGGTGAGCGCATGGAATGCCGCTGCCGTACCGCCAAGCAAGGCACCGACGAGGGCATAGCCCGCCACGCGGCCGCCATGAAAGGCGCCCAGACGTGAGACGGTCTCACGCGGCGCACGGGCCGCCCCTGATCCGAGCAGGTACGAACTGCCCGCGCCGCACATGGCAATGCAGTGACCTCCGCTGGCGAGGCCGAGTGCTGCGCCGGAGAGGATCAATGCGAGGTTCATACGGCCTTCACATGCTTTGTCAGAGGATGCGCGAGAAGCGCGCGTGCTCTTGCGAGGCGCGCAGGTAGCGGTCGAACACCATGGCGATGGCACGCACGAAGTACCAGCCGCGCTCGGTGACCTGCAGCCACTCGTCGCTGCATTCGATGAGGCCCAGGTTTTCGAACTGTGCCAGCTCCTGCAGCTCGCTGGCAAAGGTCTTGCGGAAATCGATGAGGTGGGCGATTTCCATCGCCTCGATGGAGACGCGCCCCTGGCACATCAAGGCCATGATGAGGCTTCGCCGCAGGATGTCGTCGGCCGACAGCTCGATGCCTTTGACGACGGGCAGGCGCTCCTGTGCGAGGAAGTCACGATACTCGGCGATGGTCTTGGCGTTCTGGCTGTAGGTCGGGCCGATCTTGCTGATGGACGAGACGCCGAGACCGATCAGATCACCATCGGGCTGGTCGGTGTAACCCTGGAAGTTGCGATGCAGGCGCCCTTGCGCCTTGGCAATGGCGAGGCTGTCATCGGGCAGCGCGAAGTGGTCCATGCCGATGTAGACGTAGCCATCCGCCAGCAGCGCCTCCATGGCCTGCTGCACCATGCGCACCTTGTCTTCGGCCCGCGGCAGCTCGGCATCGACGATGCGCCGTTGCGGCTTGAAGCGTGCCGGCAGATGGGCGTAGGCATACAGGGCGATGCGGTCGGGGCGCAGCGCGCGCAGCGTGTCGAGCGTGGTCTTGAACGAGGCACTGGTCTGGCGGGGCAGGCCGTAGATGAGATCGATGTTGGTGGACCGGAAGCCGAGTTCACGCGAGGCCGCGACGAGGTCGAACACCTGCTGCGTGGATTGCACGCGGTGCACGGCGCGCTGCACATCGGCATCGAAATCCTGCACGCCAAAACTCACGCGATTGAAGCCGAGGGCGGCAAGCGCCGCCATGCGCTCGCGGCTGACCGTGCGCGGGTCGACTTCGATCGAGCGTTCGCCCGCGTCACCCGTGTCGAGCTGGAAGGCATTGCCGATCAGCCCTATCAGGCGCGCCAGCTCCGCGTCGGAGAGGAAGGTCGGCGAACCGCCACCGAGATGCAGATGCGAGACGACGGGCTTCGCCGCCGTGGCTGAGGTGGACGCGAAGACCCCGCGGTACAGCGCGATCTCGCGCGCCAGATCGTCGAGGTAGGCCGTGCCCTTGGCGTGGTCGCGCGTGATGATCTTGTTGCACGCGCAGTAGTGGCACAGCGACTCGCAGAACGGCACATGCACGTAGACCGACAGAGGCGTGGCGCGCGCGCCGACGCTGCGCGCGTGCAGCCAGCTCTCCAGCGTGCGGCTGTCGAAAGCCTCGATGAAGCGGTCTGCGGTCGGATACGAGGTGTAGCGCGGGCCGGAAATGTCAAAGCGCTGCAGCAGGCCGGTGTCGAGCGCGGCCAGTCGTGACGGATGAGCCTGTTCCGCCAGGGGTTCGGCATCGGTGGTGCTCAAGGATTGCATGCTGCGGATTTCTTTCATGATGGAGCCCTCGTTCGGCGCGTCCTGTTCCAATGCCGACATTGGCGCAAAGTCGCGCCGAAGGGCTTGATGCTGGTCAAGAGGCATCTCGAAGAATGCTTACGGCATTAGCGTAGCGGGTTGCGGCTGGCCTCCGGACAGGTCGAGCAATTGAGGAACATCATCAGCACATTGCCCGCGAAGCAGATGCCCCAGAACAGGAAGAAGCCGAGCGAATACACGCTGCTGCGACTGATCTCGAGGGGGTGACCCATCCACTGCACGTCGGATGGATCGACCATGGCGAAGATGACCAGCTCCAGCACGCAGGCCATCAGGAAAGCGGGCCATGCAGCACGGGCCAGTTTGCTCGGTGTCAGCATCTGCGTCTCCCCTCTCGTCAGGCTTGCGCTTATTTTGTCGCGCCGGAATGTACGACTGCGCCTTTGCTGACAGCCTCGGCCGGCAGAAGGCTGTTGGCGACGCGGCGATCGGCCTGCATGCGCACATGCTCGCTGATGTACACCGGCGACAGCGTGTCGGCATCGCTATAGGCAATCACGATGGTGATGCTGCCGGCGATGACGACCGCCAGCGGGCCGGCGATGACCAGCCAGCACCAGCCTTGTCGCCACCACGGTGCGCCGTTCGCGTGTACTTCGTCAGTAGCTGCGGAATTCATGGTCTGTCTCCGTGTCAGTGGCGCGCCTTACAGCGGCACCAGGAATACCGATTTCTCGTTGATCGATGGTGCACCCGCATCGTCGGGCGGCCCTGCGGTGATGTGGAAGCGGATCGGGTTCGAACCGGGTCGGCCCTTGTCCTGCGGTGTCTGCAGGCGCACGGCAACCGAGCGACTGTCGGCCGCCGCGACGAGGATGCTGTCGTCCGACGCGACATGCAATCCGGGTACGCCGCTGACCTCGATGCTGAAGCGTTGCGGATGCTCGCTGGCATTCATGATCTGCAGGCGATAGGTGTTCTCGACGAAGCCGCTCTCGGTGACGCGCGCCAGCGCGCCGCGGTCGCGGATCACGTCGACGCGGAACGGCTTGCGCAACACCAGCAGGCTGGTCAGCAGCGCAATGCTCAGCACACCGAGCACGACGCTGTAGAGCACCACGCGGGGGCGTACGAGGCGCTTGAACATCTCGCTGACGTGCTGTGCCGGTGCAACGTGGTTGCTCAGCTCGCGCTCGGTCGCATAGCGGATCAGGCCGCGCGGCGTGCCGACCTTGTCCATCACCGTGTCGCACACATCGATGCAGGCCGCGCAGGCGATGCAGCCGACCTGCAGGCCGTCACGGATATCGATGCCGGTCGGGCAGACCTGCACGCACAGCGTGCAGTCGATGCAGTCCGCACCGCTGACGCTCACTTCCGTCTCCTTGCGTGAGCGCGCGCCGCGTGGCTCGCCGCGCTCGGCATCGTAGGTAACGATCAGCGTGTCCTTGTCGAACATCGCGCCCTGGAAGCGCGCGTACGGGCACATGTGCTTGCACACCTGCTCGCGCAGGAAGCCGGCATTGCCGTAAGTGGCGAAGCCGTAGAACAGCACCCAGAAGACCTCCCAGCTGCCGAGCGCGAAGTTCAGCATCTCGGCGCCGAGCAGGCGTATCGGCGTGAAGTAGCCGACGAAGGTGTAGCCGGTCCACAGCGCGAAGCCTATCCATGCCATCTGCTTGGCGAACTTGCGCGCGAACTTGTTGGCCGACCACGGCGCCGCATCGAGCTTGATGCGCGCCGCGCGGTCACCCTCGGTGTGGCGCTCGATCCACAGGAAGATCTCGGTGTAGACCGTCTGCGGACAGGCATAGCCGCACCACACGCGCCCTGCCACCGCGGTGAACAGGAACAGCGACAGCGCGCACACCACCAGCAGGCCGGTGAGGTAGATGAAGTCCTGCGGCCACAGCACGAGGCCGAAAATATAGAACTTGCGCGCAGCAAGATCGAAGACCACCGCCTGGCGGTCGTTCCAGTAGAGCCAGGGCAGGCCGTAGAAGACGATCTGCGTGAGCCACACGCACAGCCAGCGCAGCGATGCGAAGCGGCCCTTCACCGAACGCGGGTAGACCTTCTGATGCGCCTCGTACAGCGACGCCTGCTCCGGCTCGACCGGAACGATGGGGACTACCTTGCGTTTCGAGCGCACCGCCATGCTGGCTCCAGCGCCTACTTTGCCGGCGCCGCGGAAGCCGTCGTCACGACGGGATTCGACAGCTGCCCGACGTAGGCGGTGAGGATGCTGATCTGCGCCGCCGTCAGCTTGCCCTCATGCGCCGGCATGTTGCTGGCATGGCCCTTGTTGATGGCCGAGATGATGTTGTCGGCACCGAAGCCATGCAGCCAGATGTTGTCGGTGAGATTCGGCGCGCCCACCGCTTCGTTGCCCCTTCCCTCGGGACCATGACAGGCCGCACAAGGCGCGAAGCTGTCACGCCCCATTGCTGCCTTGGCCGAATCGTTGCCGCTCTTCGACAGCGACAGCACGTAGTTGGCGAGATTGACGACGTCATCGGCCGAACCGACCGCCGCCCCCATCGCCGGCATGGTGCCGCGCCGGCCCTTGGCAATCGACTCGTGGATCTTCTCTGGCGTGCCACCGTAGAGCCAGTCCTTGTCAGCCAGATTGGGGAAGCCCTTGCTGCCACGCGCGTCCGAGCCGTGACACTGCGCGCAGTTGTTCATGAACAGGCGCTCGCCGATGGCCATGGCATCGCCACTGGCGGCAAGTTGCTCGGTGCTCAGGCTGGCGAACTTCGCATAGAGCGGTGCCGTGGCCGCATCCGCAGCCTGCTTCTCGGCCTCATACGCTTTCTGCGTCGACCAGCCGGCGCTGCCGGCATAGCTGCCGACACCGGGGTAGATCACGAGGTAGGCAAAGCTGAAGAGGATGGTGATGATGAAAAGCCAGGCCCACCAGCGCGGCAGCGGGTTGTTGAGCTCCTGCAGATCCTCGTCCCAGATGTGGCCGGTCGTACCGCTACCGTCGCCCGCAGCCTTGACCTCGTCCCAGGTGGTGGGCTTGGGTGATTTGCGGCTGACGATCCACAGCAGCCAGGCACAGGCCAGGATGCTGACGATGACGGCGACGCCAACGTAGTAGGCCCAGAAATCACTGACGAAATCACTCATCGTTGTTGTCCTTCCCGCTTCTGTTCGACATGGCTTGCAGTGCGCTGCTCGGGAAACTCGTCCAGCGCGAATGGCAGCATCGCAGCCTCGTTGAAGCGTTCGGCGTTCTTGCCGCGATAGGCCCACCAGACGATGCCGATGAACAGCCCGAAGCAGATGAGCGTGGCGATGGCGCGGAGTGTGTTGATGTCCATGTGAGAGCCTCCCTTACTTCACTGCGGTGCCAAGCACCTGCAGATAGGCGATAACGGCATCCATCTCGCTGTGTCCCTCGACAGCCTTTGCCGCGCCGGCCAGGTCGGCATCGGTATAGGGCACGCCAAGACGGCGCATGGCGCGCATGCTGGCTTCAGCCTCGGCCGGCTTGAGCGGTGCATCGTTCAGCCACGAGTACGCCGGCATGTTCGACTCCGGCACCAGGTCGCGCGGGTTGTTGAGGTGGATGCGATGCCACTCGTCCGTGTAGCGTCCGCCGACGCGTTGCAGATCCGGACCGGTGCGCTTGCTGCCCCACTGGAAGGGGTGGTCATAGACGAACTCGCCCGCGGTCGAGTAGTGGCCGTAGCGCAGGGTCTCGGCCTGCAGTGGGCGGATCATCTGCGAGTGGCAGTTGTAGCAGCCTTCCCGTACGTAGATGTTGCGCCCTGCCAGTTGCAGCGAGGTGTAGGGCTTGAGGCCGGGCGCTGGCGCCGTGGTCGAGCGCTGGAAGAACAGCGGCACGATTTCGACGAGACCGCCGACTGCGATCACCACCAGGATGAGCGCAATCATCAGCCAGTTATTGGTTTCGATTTTCTCGTGTGTGAAAGCCATGTCGGTCCTCAGGCGTGCGCAAGTTTTTGGGGGGCTGGAATCGGCGCTTCGACTGCCTTGCCTGCGCGTGCAGTCATCCACACGTTCCACGCCATGACCAGCATGCCGAACAGGTACAGCGCACCGCCAAGCAGACGCACCACGTAGAAGGGGAAGGTGGCTTTCACGGACTCGACGAAGGTGTAGGTCAGCGTGCCGTCAGGATTCACCGCACGCCACATCAGGCCCTGCATGACGCCGGCGATCCACATGGCGGCGATGTAGAGCACGACGCCGATGGTGGAGATCCAGAAGTGCAGCTCGATGGCCTTGATGCTGTGCATCTTCTCGCGGCCGAACATGCGCGGGATCAGGTAGTAGAGACTGCCCATGGTGACGAAGCCGACCCAGCCGAGCGCACCGGAATGCACATGCCCCACCGTCCAGTCGGTGTAGTGCGACAGGGCGTTGACAGTCTTGATCGACATCATCGGGCCCTCGAAGGTCGCCATGCCGTAGAAGGACAGCGAGACGATGAGGAAGCGCAGGATCGGGTCGTCGCGCAGCTTGTGCCAGGCGCCCGAAATGGTCAGCACGCCGTTGAGCATGCCGCCCCACGAGGGCGCCAGCAGGATCAGCGAGAACACCATGCCGACCGATTGCGTCCAGTCCGGCAGTGCCGTGTAGTGCAGGTGGTGCGGGCCGGCCCACATGTAGGTGAAGATCAGCGCCCAGAAGTGGACGATGGAGAGGCGGTAGGAATACACCGGCCGCTCGGCCTGCTTGGGGATGAAGTAATACATCATGCCGAGGAAGCCGGCGGTAAGGAAAAAGCCCACCGCGTTGTGGCCGTACCACCACTGCACCATCGCGTCCTGCACGCCAGCGTAGGCCGAATACGAATGCCAGAACGATACCGGCATCGCCGCGCTATTCACGATGTGCAGCAGCGCCACGGCAAGGATGAAGGCACCGAAGAACCAGTTGGCGACGTAGATGTGCTTCACGCGGCGAATGCCGATGGTGCCGAAGAACACGACGGCATACGCCACCCAGACCAGCGCGATGAGGATGTCGATCGGCCACTCCAGCTCCGCGTATTCCTTGCCGCTGGTGTAGCCCAGCGGCAGGGTGATGGCCGCCAGCACGATCACCGCCTGCCAGCCCCAGAACACGAACTCCGCCAGCTTGCCCATGAACAGTCGCACCTGACAGGTACGCTGCACGACGTAGAAGGAAGTCGCCATCAGCGCACAGCCGCCGAAGGCGAAGATCACCGCATTGGTGTGCAGCGGCCTCAGCCGGCCGTACGACAGCCAGGAGATGCCCATGTTGATGTCGGGCCAGGTCAGCTCGGCGGCGATGATCACGCCGACCAGCATGCCGACCACACCCCACAGGATGGAGGCAATGGAGAACTGCCTGACGACGCGGTAGTTGAACTGCTCTGCGGTCACGGTATTTGTCATGTGTCAGCCTTGTGAAGCTTTGTCCGAAGCTTTTTCCAGATTCCCACGCAGTGTCGCAATGCATGGGGGTGAAGAAATTGATGCAGATCAAGCAAAGTGAAGCGTGCGGGAATTCATGCAACGCGTCATGGTCGCGGCCGGCTCGATACGCGCAGGCGCGCGCCGCACCATCTATCCGTCATCGTCATCGAGGATCGCGCGACCGGGTCGGTCGAGGTCTTCGAACTGTCCTTCCTTGAGCGCCCAGTAGAAGACGACGACGAAGGACAGCGCGAGGATCACCGACACGGGAATCAGCAGGAACAGGATGTCCATCGTCACGACTCCTTCGCAGTGAGGGGCACGGCAGGTCGGGCCAGGCGCAAGGCATTGAGCACCACCAGCAGCGAGCTGCTGGCCATGCCGAGCCCCGCGAGCCAGGGCGGCAGCAGGCCGAACAGTGCCAGCGGCACACAGATCAAGTTATAGCCCGCAGCCCAGAAAATATTCTGTTTGATTACGCGCCCCATGCGCCGTGCTTCAGCAATGGCGAGCGGCACATCAGCCAGACGGTTGGAGAGCAACACCAGGTCGGCGTCGGACTGGCTCAGCGGCGCACCGCTGCCCATGACGATGGAGACATCGGCGCGCGACAACACCGGCCCGTCATTGATGCCATCGCCGACCATCACGATGCACTGCGCAGGCACGCTGCCCGATTGCCAGGCGGTGACGACGGCCAGCTTGTCCTCCGGCGTCTGCGCGCCGCGCGCATCGTCGATGCCGGCCCAGGCCGCCACCGTACGCACGTTGATATCGCGGTCACCGGACAGGACGCTCACCTCGACCTGTTGCGCGCGCAGGGCCGCCACGCTGGCGCAGGCGTCGTCACGCAGATGTTCGTCGAAGCGCAGGACGGCAATCGGCCCGCGCTCATCGGCCAGCAGCACGGTGACGCCGCCGCGGGCATGTGTCGCACGATCGGCCCACTGTGGCCATGCAAAAGCTGCCGAGCCGAGCCGATAGACGTGCTCGCCCGAAACCGCCTCGACGCCCGCCCCGCGCACCTCGCGCACAGCCGTCAGGCCCGGAGCCTCGCACTCTGGCAATGCCACGCGCTGCAGGGCGCGCGCCACCGGATGCAGCGAGCCCGCATCCATCGCCATCGCCAGGGCCAGCACACGGTCACGGCCCATGCCTTCGCGCAGGCACTCCAGCGCGACCAGGGCCAACTGCTCGTGGGTCAGCGTGCCGGTCTTGTCGAACACCACGCGCCCGGCGCCTGCGAGTGCCTCCAGCGCTGCGGGGTGCGACACCAGCACGCCGCGCCGCGCCAGCAGGCCGCTGGTGGCCAGCACCGCCGCCGGCGTAGCCAGCGACAAGGCGCAGGGACAGGTCACGACCAGCACCGACACGGCAACCCATACGGCACGCGCGGGATCGACGAAGGACCAGGCAATGCCTGCCAGCGCTGCCAGCAGCAGCACGGCAATCAGAAAGCTGCTGGCATACCGGTCGGCCAGCGCCGCCAGGCGCGGCTTCTCGCTCGCAGCACGCGCCATCAACGCCACGATCTCGCCAAAGCGCGACTGGGCCCCCAGACGTTCGACACGCATCACCAGCGGCGCTTCGAGGTTGTAGCTGCCGGCCACGACGGCATCGCCGGCCTGTCTGGCAATCGGCCGGGCCTCGCCGGTCAGCAGCGCCTCGTCGACGGCCGAGCTGCCGGCCAGCACCACGCCATCGGCAGGAAAGGCCTGGCCAACGGCAACGCGCAGCACGTCGCCGACACGCAACTGGTGCAGCACCACGTGCTCGCCGGCATGCGCGGTCGGCCAGTCGTCGAAACGCTCGACGCTGTCGGGCAGGCGCGTGGTCAGGCTCTCGAGGCTGGACGCAGCCTTGCCGCGCGCCAGCGTCTCCAGATAGCGGCCGCCAAGCAGGAAGAACACGAACATGGTCAGCGAGTCGAAGTAGGCCTCGCCGCCGGGGTGCAGCAGCGATGCCGTGCTGGCCACGAAGGTGATGACGATGCCTAATGCCACAGGCACGTCCATGCCGACGCGGCGCGCCTGCAGGTCGCGCCAGGCACTGCTGAAAAAGGGTGTGGCGGCGAACAGCAGCACCGGCAAACTCATCACGCAACTCGCCCACTTGAGCAGGCGCTCCATGTCGGGCGTGAGGTCACCGGGCTCCGCAAAGTAGGCCGGTGCGGCATACATCATCACCTGCATCATGCAGAAGCCGGCCACGAAGAGGCGCCACAGGGCCTTGCGGCGCTCGTCGCGACGCGTCAGGTCGGTGCCGATCTGTTGTACCGGGAAGGGTCGGTAATCGAGCGCGGCGATATCGGCGAACAAGGTGGACAGGCGCACCTGCTGCGCATCCCAGACAAGACGCGCACGGCCTGCCGCCGCATTCACATCGACCGAGATCACGCCGGGCCGCGCCGCCAGACGACGCTCGATACCCTGCGCGCAGCTCGTGCAGGTCATGCCTTCGACCAGCAGCCAGGATTCGATCTGGTGCGGCGTGCCGGTAGGGCGGCTGAACTGCGCCTGTACCTCGGCCACATCGAGGGCGCGATAGTCCCCGGCCGGCGCCGCGCCAGGCGCACGCGGCGTCAGGGGCGCCCGGGAGGCATCGTCACGGCTCAGCAGAGGAGGGTCGAGAACGGTATCGGCTGGCACTGGCTGGCTGGATGACGTTGCGATGGTTTCAGTATTTATAGCAAGAGTCTGACGTGGGGATTACACGCAAACCACCCCAACGCACCTTACCGCGGGGCGCGGCGCGAGCTTTGATCTGCATCAAACCCGGGCGCGGTACTGCCGCTGTCGGGCAAACCGTCGTGGCGGGTGCGCCACACCCGGAATGCCCGGCCAGCCGCTGCAACAACGCGCCAGAGCTTGATCCCGGACAAGGCCGGGTGGCCACGACGGGCCTAGCGTCAACACCATGACAAGCCCTGCCACCCGCCCGCCCATCGAACTCGTCGCCCCTGCCGGCAGCCTTGCCGCGCTCAAGGCGGCCCTCAACGCCGGCGCCGACGCGGTCTACCTCGGTCTGCAGAATGCGACCAATGCGCGCAATTTCTCCGGCCTGAACTTCAGCGCCGGCGAACTCGCCAGCGGTGTCGCGCTGGCCCACGGCCTGGGCCGCAAGGTGCTGTTCGCGATCAACACCTTTCCGCAAGCCGGGCGCTCCTCGGACTGGCGCGCCGCCGTTGACGTCGCCCATGACAGCGGTGCCGACGCGGTGATCCTCGCCGACCCCGGCCTGCTCGCCTACGCCAGCCAGCGCTATCCCGATCTGCGCCTGCATCTGTCGGTACAGGCCTCGGCCACGCATGCCGATGCCATCGAATTCATGCGCGCGGAGTTCGGCATCCGCCGCGCGGTGCTACCCCGCGTGCTGACCCTGGCCGAGATCGAGAAGCTGATCCGCAAGACCAGCGTCGAGATCGAGGTCTTCGGTTTCGGCAGCCTGTGCGTGATGGCCGAAGGCCGTTGCCTGCTGTCGTCCTACGCGACCGGCGACTCGCCCAACAACAAGGGCGTGTGCTCGCCCGCCCACGCCGTACGCTGGTACAACGACGGCAACCAGCTCGAGGCGCGGCTCAGCGACATTCTCATCGACCGTTACGGGCCGACCGAACACGCCGCCTACCCTACGTTGTGCAAGGGGCGCTTCGAGGTCTCGAGCAATGGTGAGCACACCATGGACCACGCACTCGAGGAGCCCACCAGCCTCAACGCCCTGAGCCTGCTGCCACGGCTGCACGAGATGGGCGTCGCCGCCCTCAAGATCGAGGGCCGCCAGCGCAGCCCGGCCTACGTCGGCCAGGTCACCGCCACGCTGCGTACCGCACTCGACAGCCTGCAGGCCGACCCGGCGCGCTTCTCGGCGCGCCCCGAATGGCAGGCCGCGCTGGCACGCCACGCCGAAGGCTCGCAAGTCACCCAGGGAGCATTCGACCGACCATGGAAATGACGACGCCACACGACACCCGCAAGTCATACCCGACCTGCGCCTACCGCATCTCGGTGGGGCCGCTGCTGTACTACTGGTCACGCCAGGAGACCTTCGACTTCTACCTGCAACTGGCCAGCTCGCCAGCCGACATCGTCTATCTCGGCGAGACCGTATGCAGCCGGCGTCACGAACTGCGCAGCACCGACTGGCTCGACCTCGCTGCAATGCTGCGCGAAGCCGGCAAGGAAGTCGTGTTATCGACGCGCACCCTCATCGAAACCGGGGCCGAGGCCAGCGCCATGCGCCTGCTCTGCGAGCAGGACGGTTACGCCGTCGAAGCGGGCGAGACCGGCGCGGTTGCTGCGCGCAAGGGTCAGCCCTTCGTGGCCGGACCGCACCTCAACGCCTACAACGGTGACACGCTGCGCTGGCTGCAGGGCTGCGGCGCCACCCGCGCGGTGGTGCCGCTCGAAATCAGCCGTGCCGTCCTCAACCAGTTGATGGCCGAGACCCCACCCGGACTCGAGATCGAAGCCATGGTCTGGGGCCGCATGCCATTGGCGTTCTCGGCGCGCTGCTTCACGGCGCGCCACTTCCGCCTCAACAAGGACGATTGCCAGTTCCGCTGCCTCGAGTTTCCAGACGGTCTTGATCTGCGTACGCGCGAGTCACAGGCCTTCCTCGCCATCAATGGCGTGCAGACGCAATCAGCCGCCTGTCTCGACCTGCTCGATCAGGCACCCGCACTGGCGCAACTGGGCGTAGACGTCCTGCGTGTCAGCCCGCAATCGCAAGGCACGTTCGCAGCCATCACGGCACTCGATGCACTGCGTGCCAGCCAGCCCGCCGAACGCGTCGCGCCACCCGCCGGCATCGGCCGCTGCAACGGCTACTGGCATGGCGACGCCGGCATCAAGCAACTGGGAGTCATCTGAGCCTCATGCCCCCTCGCCCGCCAGACAGCACAGACCTGCTGCGTCCCCTCGCCAGCCTTGGACGTCACCTGCCCGCCGGTTTCGTCTCCGCGCATCTGGTGGCCGCACTCGAATTCGCCCGGCATATGCAGTGGTTGCAGCCGCCTCCCCAACTCGACGGGCGCAGCTTCGGCATCAGCATCGAAGACCTTGGCCTGCGCTGCTGCTTCAGCTGCCGTCAAGGTCGCTTCCGTCCGCAATGGCACGCCAGCAACACACAGAGCATGGACCTCGAGATCGGCGCGCGCCTCGCCGACTTCGCCAGCCTGGCGCGCGGCACGATGGATGCCGACACCCTGTTCTTCCAGCGCCGGCTGAAGATCTCCGGCGACACCGACCTCGGCCTCATCGTGAAGAACTGGCTCGACGCCACTGAACGCCCGGCGTGGCTCAGCGGCGCGTAGGCTGGAAAAGCGCAGCGCCTTCGGGCATCTTCATGGTCGGCCAGGCTCGGGCATACGGGTACGGCCGAAATGTCGGAAGGCGCTGCGCTTTTCCGACCTGCATGCCTGTGGGGCAGCCCTTCAACTCGCGACCTGCTGCAGGCGCAAGGCCTCCGGCTGATGGATCGTCACCATGCGGCCGTGCACCGAGATCAGGCCGGCGCTCGACAACTGGTGCAACAGGCGTGACAGGGTCTCCGGCGAGAGCCCGAGTTTCGATGCCACGATGCCTTTGGAATAGGGAAAGCGCGTGCATGCGCCATCGCGTGGCTGCCGTAGCAGGAAGCAGGCAAGACGCTGCGAGGCGCTCTGCAGATTGACCGCCTCGATGTCCTCCACCAGCGCATCCATGCGCCGTGCCAGGTTCATCAGCATGTAGCGCGACAACACCGGATCGCGCTCCAGCGCGGCATAGATGTCGTCACGCGCAATGCATACCAGTACGCTGTCCTCCAGCGCCTGCGCATCGACCATATAGGGGCGCTCGAGGAACATGCCGGACTCACCGAAGAGCTGGCCCGGCCCGAAGAACTCCAGCACCTTCTCGTTGCCACCCGGCGAAGGTATGGAGAGCTTGATGTGGCCGCTGGCCACCACGTACAAGCCCCCCGCCGTATCGCCACGACGGAACACGAAGCGATGCTTGGCCACCTGCAGCTCACGCCCCGTCTGTGCGATCCGCACGCGGCGCGCGACATTGAGGTCGCCAAAGATCGGTGTGTGTGCCAGCAAGGCGTCGACATTCAGTTTGCAAGTCATGCTGTCCCCTCCTGCAAGAGCCCGGACCTTGCTCCGCACGCAAGTCATGGACGTGCTGCGCCGCCGGGCGTTGGTCTGTCGCCTCGCGCCCACGAGAGTGAGCATGCGCGGCAGTTTTCGCCAACTGATCTTGCACTACTGGCCCTGCAAGGATCTGAGCCAGATCAAGGCGCAGCGATTCTCGCGAGGGTTTCTGCGTGACCGGAAAAAGGGGAAGCGACTCAGTCTTCGCTGGCGCTGCGCTCGCCTGCAATACCATGCTCGACCGCGTAGCGCACCAGCTGCGCCAGCGACTGCATGTTCATCTTCTGCAGGATGCGCGCCTTGTGTGTACTGACGGTCTTGGCAGAAAGGTTCAGCTGTTCGGCGATGTCGGTCACCGAGATGCCTTCGACCATCATGCGGAAGACCTCGAACTCGCGGTCGGACAAGGCCTTGTGCGACAGCTCCTTGTTGCTGCCGGGCATTGCGTTCATGGCGAGCTGTTCGGCCACCTCGGGGCTGATGAAGAGACGCCCGCCGGCGACGCGGCGAATGGCGTTGAGCAGCTCGGTGCCAGCGCTCTCCTTGGTGAGATAACCCGAGGCACCCGCCTGGATGGAGCGCACGGCGTACTGGTCTTCCTGGTGCATGGTGAGCACCAGCACCGGCAGCTTGGGGAACTCTTCCTTGATCTGCTTGATCAGGGGCACGCCGCTCTTGCCCGGCATGGACAGGTCGAGCAGCACCAGGTCGAGCTCGCCTTTGCGCACGTGGGCAATGACTTCCTGGCCATTGGTGGCCTCGGCCGCCACCAGCATGTCGGGCGCGCCCTCGATGATGCGACGCAGGCCTTCGCGCATGAGGGTGTGGTCGTCGGCAACGAGAATGCGGGCGGGTTTGATGTCGGTCATGGCGAACTGTCGGAAGGGCAGTCCCGACTATAGCGAAGCGCGACGCTGACGGGCAATCGGCAGCGCCGCCTATAATCGTGCACCTGCAAGTGTTTTCGACTCTCCCAATGCTCGTTGCCCATCCCTCTCGCTGGAGTCTTCGTGGATAAATTCGACCAACAGAAACTGAATCTGCTGGTATCCGGTGTGCTGGAGTCGGCCATGGATGCCATCGTGGCGGTCGACGCGCGCCAGCGCATCGTGATCTACAACAAGGCGGCCGAACTGGTGTTCCTGCACCCACGCGAGAGCGCCATGGGGCAACCCCTCGACCTGCTGATCCCGCGCCGCTTCCACGCCACGCATTCAGGGCATGTCGAACGCTTCGGCAAGACCGGTGCGACGACGCGTCGCATGGGCGGCCCGATGGTGCTGTACGGACTGCGCGCCAATGGCGAGGAGTTTCCGGTGGAGGCGTCGATTGCCCATTCCGGCGAAGGCGAGGAAAAGCTCTACACGGTGATCCTGCGCGACGTGACCGAGCGCGTGCACGCCGAGGCTGCGCTGCGCCAGTCGAAGGAAGAGCTGCGCGAGCTGGCTGCACTGGCACAGTCGGTGCGCGAGCAGGAGAAGAGCCGCATCGCACGCGAGCTGCATGACGAGCTGGGGCAATCGCTGACCGCGCTGAAGATGGATGTGATTGCGCTACGCCACGAGGTGCCGGCCGAAAGCCATCACATGGCCGAGCGCATCGCGCGCATCGAGTCCATGCTCAACCAGACGGTAGCCGCCACGCGCCGCATCTCGGCCGACCTGCGCCCGCTGATGCTCGACGACCTGGGCCTGGCGGCCGCGGTCGAATGGGTGATCCAGGAGTTCACCCAGCGCTCTTCCGCCGAGTGTGACGTTGTCATTCAGGGCGAACTCGATCTCGAGGACCCCTATGCCACGGCCGTGTTCCGCGTGCTGCAGGAATCGCTGACGAATATCGCCAAGCACGCCAACGCCAGCCGCGTCGACGTACTGATAGAACGCGGTGCCGACAAGGTGCACTTGCGCGTGCAGGACAACGGCAGCGGCTTCTCGCTGGAGAGCCCGCGCAAGCGCAACTCGCACGGCCTGCTCGGCGTGCGCGAACGCGCCTACCTGCTCGGCGGCCAGTCGCAGATCAGTAGCACACCCGGCCTCGGCACCATCGTCGAGCTGTGGTTGCCGCTGGGCGAAGAAGCGTAGGGCGGAACTCCTGCGGAGGTTCCGCCAGCCGCCCTCAGGCGGCTTGATGCAGCGTACTCATCCGCTCTACCTGCAGACCAGCACCGGCACCTTGCAGTGCGCGAGCACCTTGTGCGTCTGCGAGCCGATCAGCAAGCCGGCGATGCCACCCCGCCCATGCGAGGCCATGAAGATCAGGTCGCAGGCTTCGGAACGCGCCGTCGAGATGATGACCTCCCAGGGAGCATCGCTCGTCGCGGTGACGTACTTGCAGTTCACGCCGGAGCCGGCGATCACGGACTTGGCGCTTTCGAACACGGCATTGGTCGCTGCGGCCGTCGCACGCAGAAATTCCTCCCTGAACGGCCCCATGGTGAAGGCCTCTCCACCCATGGGCTTGGGGCATTCGGCCTGTACGTAGAGCACGGTGATGCGCGCATCGAGCGTGCGTGCCAGTTGCACGGCCTGGGTGACGGCGCCCTGCGACAGATCGGATCCGTCAGTGGGGACAAGTAGATGTTTGTACATGATGAGCTCCTTGAAAGCGGAAAATGTTGTTCACGCCTTCAAGGTAGGCCGTAGTGGCCGCACGCCCTTGACGTGGATCAACAGGCCGCGCGCCGGGAGCAATGCAGTCCGGGTAAGCATGGCTTCCCGGAGCTCGTCAGCCAGGCGAAAGACGGGATGGCGATGGCTGCTGGTGCAGTGCGCCCACCGACGCTGCATGGCTGGGCACGGGGCCGGCGTGTAGGGCAATTCCTACCCCCTGCCCGACAATCTCCCATCTCGAATCAGCCTTTCCCGACGCTGCATTCCAGCCGTCCCTGATGGTGGGTGGAGCCGCTGCAGACCAAACTGCAGCCATGAACTCAAGTAGCCCAACCCGCAGCGCAAGCACCAGCGTCTTCATCGTCGAAGACTCGCCGGCCATCCGTGCCCGGCTGGTGGAATTGCTCAACAGCATCGACGACGTACATGTCGTCGGCGAGGCTGATACGCCCGCCACTGCGGTCCAGGGCATCTTCGAGACGCAGCCTGACTGCGTCGTGCTGGACATCCAGCTGATCGGCGGCAGCGGCATCGAGGTGCTGCGTGCGGTCAATCCACAGGCTCCGGGAATCGAATTCATCGTACTCACCAATCACGCTACGCCCCAGTACCGCCGCTTCTACATGGATGCAGGTGCGCGCTGGTTTTTCGACAAGACGGAAGAGTTCGAGCGCATCAGGGAAGCGCTCCCACTGCACCGTCCTCACTGACCATCAACATGACCCGAGCCAACGAGGAACACATCATGCAAGTCACCATCGACGTCACCCGCCACACCGACGCATCGTGCGCCTCACGGGATCTCGCAGTGCGCTGTACCAACTGCAATCTGCGCGAACTCTGCCTGCCGCAAGGCATGGCTCAGGACGAGGTACAGAAGATCAATGGCCTGGTCACGACACGCCGCCGCGTCAAGAAAGGCGAGAGCCTGCAGCATGCCGGCGAGCCGTTCAAATCGCTCTACGCTGTACGAAGTGGTTCGTTCAAGACCTGCATCGCCACCGAAGACGGCCGCGACCAGGTGACGGGCTTCAAGATGTCGGGCGAGATCATCGGTCTCGACGGTATCGGCACCAACAGCCACATCATCGATGTGATCGCGCTGGAAGACAGCGAGGTGTGTGCCATCCCCTTCTCGCGCCTAGAAGAAGTCTCACGCGAGATCGCCGGACTGCAGAAACAGTTCCACCGCATCATGAGCCGCGAAATCGTCGGCGAACAGGGTGTGATGGTCTTGCTCGGCAGCATGCGCGCCGAAGAACGCGTCGCAACTTTCCTCGTCAATCTGTCGCGCCGCTTCCGCGCACGTGGCTACTCGGCAACCGAATTCCACCTGCGCATGACGCGCGAGGAAATCGGCAGCTACCTCGGGCTCAAGCTCGAGACCGTCAGCCGTGTCATGTCGCGCTTCCATGACGTCGGCCTGATCAAGATCAACCAGAAACACGTCCTGATCCTCAACCCTGAAGGCCTGCAGGAAGCAGCCTCTCCATCAACCGCCGGGCACTGAGCAGCGCCCCGCCGCCGCGCACGGTGTCACCCCTTTGCGCACTCCATAGACTACAGGCGGATGTTTGATGCATCCGGAATGCAATGACCGATACAACTTACGAAGGTACCTGCAAGACCACGAAGACAAGCAAGCCACCCCTGCCCGCCTACATGACCGAGGTCTATGACTGGGCCTACGTCAACCCGCGCTGGGTGCGCTGGCTCGACCGCAACATCGTCGTCAAGACACTGCTGTTCGGCAACGACCAGCGCCTGATCCGCGCCTACCTGTCGCGCATCCAGCCCGGCATGCGTGTCTGGCAACTGGCACACGTATACGGCGATCTGGTGCGCCGCGCCGCTGAATGTGTCGGCCCTGCCGGCGAGTTCACGCTGACTGACGTCACACCGATCCAGATCGCGCACGGCCACGCCAAGTTGCGCAATATGGACTGGGCACACACCCACCACGCCGATGCCGGCCTCTACCGTGTCGACAAGGATTACGACCTGATCTGCAGCTTCTTCCTGTTGCATGAGGTGCCGGACGACTGCAAGCATCGCATCATCGACAATATGCTCAACCAGCTGCCGGAGAATGGTGAAGCGCTGTTCATCGACTATCACCGCCCTGCGCTGTGGCAACCGATACGCTACATCCTGAGCTGGGTGAACCACGCCCTCGAGCCTTTCGCGAACGCCCTGTGGAAACGCGAAATCTCCAGCTTCGCCAGCCACCCGGAACGCTTCACCTGGCGCAAGCAAACCATCTTCGGCGGCGTCTACCAGATCGTCAGCGTGCGCCACGCGCTGAGCAAGCCCGACCCGGACGCAGACTCCGGTCTTTGATGGAAGGGGAGCGAAAGCTCCCCTTGTTCCGTCATGCCCGCGAAGGCGCGCGCCTGCTGATGTCGAATCGACATCGGCATGCGCACCATCGTTCTCTCCTGATACACCCTTTCAGGCAGCAATACCTTTTTGTGCAGGCCGACGTCTATGTTGGTTAAAGGTAATCGAGCACCCGCTCATCGCTGTTCCGGTCGACACAGGTGGTACGCGTGGCAAGCGCTTCAATTGCAGCGTGTGTCCAGCACCGCCCTCTTCACCCATCGAGAGAATGCACATGACGCAACCTGGCAATGCCGCGGCGGACTCTGCCGCCTCCTGGCTTCTATCCCTCAGGGCCCACAATGTCCTGGTCACGCAGCGGATCAACCGGTACATCGAAGCCGCATTCCAGAGCGCCATTCGTGCGAAAGGAAGCCCGACCGTCGTGGATGTACTGGAGACCGCACAGGATCTGGCGGAGAAGGCCCGCACAGGCCCTCATGACGAGATCGGCCGCGATGCCGAGTACTACCTGAAATCCCGCTGGCAGGTTGCAAAACGGGAAAGCCTGGAGGCCAAGAACATCGTCGCCTTCGGCGGCACAGGATTGAACGTCATCTATAGCGGCCTGAAAGTGGCCGCCATTGGTCTGGGCTTCGAAGAAGCGATGCGGACCGACGCCGACATACCCGTCAGCCCACCTGGAGGCATCATCTGGGGCAGCTTCGGATGTGATGATGGCATTCGCGACGAAGGCATGCTGCAGGGCATGCCGAAACTCGTCACCGCGACCGGCTACTCTGGCGAACGATTCGCGCGCTAGGTCATGCGATCTTGCCCCCGCGCAACGGGGGAGATGGCACGGGCCCGATCGTGGCGACCAACCCTCTCGTTGAAGTGGCCCGCCACGCGAACACCGCGTATCAGAACGCCAGCTTGACCGCCTTGCCCAGCGACTCGCCCTTGCGACCGAAGTAGTTCACCGTCACCCCGTCCGGCGCAATATCGAGACGCGCGAAGTTGTCGGTGGAATACATCTGCGAGGCCTTGCCGATCACGTACTGATTCACTGCCGTGGCTGGCACGGTCAAGGCCCCCTTCAGCACGAAGTCGCTTTGCTCCATGTGCGGATAGGGCCAGAAGAAGGAAGAGGAGATGATGCTGAAGACCTTGAAGTCCGGGTCGCTCGGCGAGGTCAGCTGCGCGGTGAACGAGCAATGCACATCGCCTGACACGAAGCTCACCTTGCGGATCTTGTT
Source organism: Uliginosibacterium silvisoli (assembly GCF_036017035.1). Taxonomy (NCBI): domain Bacteria; kingdom Pseudomonadati; phylum Pseudomonadota; class Betaproteobacteria; order Rhodocyclales; family Zoogloeaceae; genus Uliginosibacterium; species Uliginosibacterium silvisoli. The sequence continues at coordinate 891,371 of NZ_JAYXHS010000001.1, forward strand.
CTTGAGTATGTGATCGAGGATCTGCGTGCGCTCCGGCAGGTAAGCGCCCCATTTGTCGTCAGCATCGCTGGTCAGGTCCGGGATGAAGGGCACCGACGACACCACCATCTTGGCGCGCCCCGAGCCGTCCGACAGCCAGGCGAGCAACGCGGCCATCTGTCCTTTCTTGATCATCTGGCGCTGCGCCGGGTCGGTGTTCCAGATGCGCTCGGTACGCACATCCATCACGAACCAGTCGGCACAGCCATCGGAGAAGTTGTACCAGAAGCGCGTCGGCGTGCCCGTGATCCAGCCCGAGCTGTCCATCTCGAATACCGGACTATGGCTGGCCTGATACACCTGGTACGCGTGAATGGCATGCGGATAGGTCGTCGTCATGTCCTTGGTGGTTGCCTTGTTCGGCCAGTTGTCCTCGATCTCGTGATCGTCGAGGATCATGTAGGTCGGCACGCGACTCATCAGGCGACTGACGTGCTCCTGCGAGAACACGGTCTGGTAACGCGCGAGGAACTTGTCGAGCGTCTCGTCCGGCGCGACGAAGTTCAGGTCGTCGGCATAGATCTGGTCACCTATCATCAGCACCGCGCTGATGGGGTTCTGCTCATGCTGGCGCAGGATGGAATCAAAGGTCTTGTCGCCGCGGTCATCGAAGATCAGCCCGCCGAACAGGCGCAGCAGATAGCGACAGGAGCCTACGGCGTAAGAGCGCGTGGCCGACACCTTGTCCGTCGCCGTGCGGAAGGAGTAGGTCTCGAGCGCGTCCCAGTCGAACTGCGGCATCGCCCGCGCTGAATCCAGATCGGCATCCGCGAGGAACCAACCTACCTTGTATTCGTACTCCTTGTCGGGCTTGAGCCCGGTCAGCGGGTACACGCCGGTCATGTCGAAGTTCGGCGACAGCTTGCCCACCTTCACCTGCTTCGTCGAAGCCGGCTTCCCCTTCTCGCCCCACTGCACGGCGCCAAAGCAACGTCGATAGCCGCCTACGACTGCCTCGAACTGACCACGAAACCACACGCGCGCATCGCTGGACGTCGTGTAACCCACGATGGGGCCGACAGTTGGTTTTGACAGTTTCATGGGCTTGTCTCCGGGATTGTGGATGTGCCACGGACAGGGTGGCAGACGTGGGTGCTCCGACTATAGGAGAGAAGGTCAGAGGGAGATATGTCCTTGTGGGCAGAAAGGTCGTGACTGCCATGGCGGCGAAGCCCGGCGGCAGCAGCAGAGCGGCGGGGCAAGCACCGTTTCCGGACGTGAAACGCGGGCTGTCCGGCGGCATGGCAAGGGACGCGCGAGAGACGATTGGTAACGTATGCAAAGACTTGACGCTGCGTTACAGCGGTAGAATCACGGCCGATGCAATCCGTTTCGTGCTGCAGACGAGAGGCCGTACACTGCACACCTGCCCATCGAATTCGTTGCGCGCCGGTTTTACGCGCGCAATAGTCAGCGCAGCCCGTCACGCCTGACGCCAGAATTCCAGATACCTGATTTGAATAGCGAGGAACACCCGTGAAAAACGTTGCCATCACTTCCGCCATCAATATCAGCAACGACCAGCCCTTCGTATTGTTCGGCGGCGTCAACGTGCTGGAGTCGAAAGACTTCGCCCTGCGCTGCGCCGAAGAGTACGTGCGCGTCACGCGCAAGCTGGGCATTCCGCTGGTCTTCAAGGGCAGCTACGACAAGGCCAACCGCTCCTCCATCCATTCGTATCGCGGCCCGGGCCTCGATGAGGGCCTGAAGATCCTGCAAGCGGTGAAGGATGAGTTCGGCGTGCCTGTGATCTCCGACGTACACGAGCCGTGGCAGGCTGCACCGGCGGCCGAAGTGATCGACGTATTGCAGTTGCCCGCCTTCCTCGCGCGCCAGACAGATCTGGTCGTGGCACTGGCCAGGACCGGCCGCGTCGTGAACATCAAGAAACCGCAGTTCCTCAGCCCGCCGCAAGTGCTCAACATCGTCGAGAAGTTCCAGGAAGCCGGCAACGAGCAGCTGATCCTTTGCGATCGCGGCACCTGCTTCGGCTACGACAATCTGGTGGTCGACATGCTCGGCTTCGGCGTAATGAAGAAGGTCACCGGCAATCTGCCTGTCATTTTCGACGTGACCCACGCCCTGCAGCAGCGCGAGGCTGGTGCCGCGGCTTCCGGCGGCCGTCGCGAGCAGGTTGCGGAACTGGCACGCTCGGGTATGGCGCTGGGCCTTGGAGGCCTGTTCCTCGAAGCACACCCCGACCCTGCCAACGCCAAGTGCGACGGCCCGAGTGCGCTGCCGCTCGACAAGCTCGAGCCCTTCCTCACGCAGGTCAAGGCGGTCGATGATCTGGTGAAGTCCTTTCCGCCGCTCGAGATCAAGGCCTGATTTCTGGCTCACGCCCCTGCCTCTGCGGGGGCGTCCCCCTCCTCCGCACACCTCGCTGGCCATAGCGCATCCCTGCGCAGCTTCCTCGTCGGCCACGCGACGGACCTCAGCGCAGGTCCGCATGCCCTTGCGGGCACTCCATGAGCCGTTTGCCGGCATGCGTGCTGGACTGCTGAGTGCCAGACCGGCATACACGATCGGCCGCCGACTGCTGCATCGACAAGGGGAAACGCATGCGCAATCTCAAGGAAGGATCCGTACTCGCCGTGCGCGCCATCGGCGGCCTGCATGTGGTGACCTTGTCGTGGGACTTCGTGGCGGGACAGAGCGCCAAACGCCAGGGGCTGATCGGCTTTGCGATAGAGCGCGCCGAGTTGAGAAACGGCGCGATCATCGAGCGCTACTTCCTGCGTGGCATCAAACGCTTCAAGTTCAAGGACGAGGGGGTCGCGCCGGGTACGCCGCTGCCGACATCGGAACACCCCGTGCAGTCATTCCAGTGGGGTGACTACACCGTCAAGCCCGCCACGAGCTATCGCTACAAGGTGGTGCCCGTCTATGGCAAACCGAAATTGCTCGAGCTGGACACTAAATCTGCAACGACCGTGCAGATTACGACGGAAGCCGAACAGGTCAAGCTTGCCTCGCGCAAGACGACGCACGATATCTACTTCAATCGCGGCGCAGCAGGGTCACAGGCCTACGCGCGCAAGTTCGGCAAGACCAAACCCGATGAGAGCAAGCCTGACTCCGAGCAGATGCGATGGCTGTCGCGAGGGCTGTTCGAAGCCCTCACCAACTTCATCGGTCTGGCAGCGAAAGCCGATGCAGCCGACTACAAGCTGCGCGCCATGCTGTATGAATTCCGCTACCTGCCGGTTGGCCAGGCTTTCGCCGCTGCGAGTTCCGCAGGCGCCGACGTGGCGATCCGCTACGAAGCCCAGAGCTACAAGGACGAGAACGAGGCCATGATTGCCAAGGCCGGCATCAAGACGCTGTGCACACCACAGAAGTCACGCGCCGGCATCCGCCACAACAAGTTCATCGTGCTCATTCACAAGAACAAGCCGGTCGCCGTATGGACCGGCTCGACGAATATCTCCGCAGGCGGCATCTTCGGTCACTCCAATGTTGGCCACGTCATACGCGACAACGTACTGGCCCAGCGTTATCTGGACTACTGGGAGCGACTCGCCGCGCCGGATGTCACACGCGCGCCGCTGGTTGCGGAAAACCTGCGCATCGAGCCAACACCCGTGCCCCAGGCTGAGCCCCCGGCGGACCGCATGCTCACGCTGTTCAGCCCGCGTGACGACAAGGAAACGCAGGAAACCCTGCACTGGTACGCCGATCTGATGGGTTCAGCACAGCAGATCCTCTGCATGACCTTCGCCTTCAATCTCGACCCGGTTTTCGGCAAGGTGCTGGAGCAACCCGGCAAGACCCTTCGCTACGCGGTGTTCGACAAGAACATCGAGGAGGAACAGGAAACGAGGATCGACCAGGCGCGCAACACCGTGATCGCCGCAGGCGCAAAGCTTGAAGACGGCGACATGGCGAACTTTATCGGAGAGAAGCTGAGCGGCTTCAACAAGAATCTGTATATACATGACAAATTCATGTTGGTGGATCCACTGGGAAAGGATCCGAAGGTCGTCACCGGCACGGCCAATTTCAGCGGGGCCTCACAGTTCGCCAATGACGAGAATATGGTCGTCATCCGCGGCAATACGCGCGTCGCCGATATCTACTTCGGCGAGTTCATGCGCATCTTCGACCATCTGTACGCACGCTACATCGTGGAGAAGATGAAGAAGGCCGGCACGAACGATCCGGATGCCGGCTTTCTGAAGGAAGACTCCGACTGGGTGGCCCTGCACTTCAAGAAGGACAGCCGCAAGGACCTCCGGCGTCGCTATTTCATGGGCAAGTAACGCCTAACCAACGCTGTCCCGCCGCGCACGCCTGCGAGCTTCATGCGGCGCAGGCAATCTCACTGCGCGCAGCCCAGTGCTTTGCGGCGGCACACAGCACGATCATTTCTTCTTCGACGATCTCCGCATCGGCATCAACGACGGAGACACACAAGTCGAGCACCTTCCTGCGCAAATCGTCGTCTTCCACTTCCGCCATCAATGCAGTCAGCGCACGTGGATCGATCTTGCAGGCACCGCCTAGCGTCTGATGCGTGTTCGACATGAGGTCCTCGCAGAAAGCATCGACGACGTCATGCCATTCACCGGCGCGCAGACCAAGCTGCGCCTCCGCGCCTGACTCGGCCAGGGCATCGAGTTCTGCCTTGCTGAGATTGCCATCGGCAAGCATGGCCAGCGCAACGATGCGGGCGGCGGCTTGGGGGCTGTTAAGGGGGTAGCTACGCATCTGGTTTCTCTCCTGTTGGTTCGCTGCATGCGGGTGCCGGCGGCACCCGCACGTCGGAATCACTGCACTCAGTCGTCCGAACTCATGAAGCCGAACAGCTGCAGCAGGCTGGTGAAGAGGTTGAACACCGACACGTAGAGGCTCACCGTGGCGAGCACGTAATTGGTCTCGCCACCATTCACGATACGACTCGTTTCGAACAGGATCAGGCCTGCGGACAGCAAGGCGACCACGGCCGAGACAGCGAGGCCCAACGCGGGGATCTGGAAGAAGACCGCGCCAAGACCGGCCAGCAACGCGATGATCATGCCGGCAAACAGGAAGCCGCCCATGAAGCTGAAATCACGCTTCGTGGTGAGCACGTAGGCCGACAGCGCAAGGAAGGTCACGCCCGTTGCGCCAAGTGCCATCGCCACGATCGTGCTGCCGCCGGGCAGCGAGAGCGAGCGCGACAGCAGCGGGCCCAGGGTGTAACCCATGAAGCCGGTCAGCGCGAATACGGCGGGCAAGGCGCCCGCACTGTTCTGCAGTTTGTGGATGGCGAACAGCAGGCCGAAGTACACCACCAGCGTGATGATGATGCCCGGCGCAGGCAAGGCCAGGGCGACGCTCACGCCCGCCACCGCAGCGCTGAACAGCAGGGTCAGCGCCAGCAGGCCATAGGTATTGCGCAGCACACGGTTGTCGCGCAGGACCGCCGCGCCGCCCCACTCGTTGCTGCCGATGTCACGACCGGTCGCGGAGCGGATCCGGTTGATACGTCTGATGTTGTCCATGATGTTTCTCCTGCAGTAAAAACGCCTTGATCAGCGTTTGCCATGACCACGTGCACGCAAGCGCGGCGCGCGGGTGTAAGTAATTCCGAATTTCCAGATACGCAGCATTGCGCGTGCCGCTCTTGCCAGAGCCGCGTCGAGTGCGGCACGCCAGTCCGCCGCGCGCGACGTGATCACGACGATGCCACCGCGACCGGTCCTGAGCTCGAGATGGCAGAAGGTGTCGCCGCTCTGCTGGCTGTCAGCCGGAGGGCTCGCGCTGAACAACTTCACCCTCGCCCGCGGAATGAACCATGTGAGGCGGCGCAGGACAAACCTCACGCGCCGCACAGCCAACTCACGCCATTGCGCGCCCTCTGCGTGACGGGATTCGAAAAGCACCAGCACCTGACATCTCCATTACCGGACCACAGTTGCAACATAGTGCGTCGCCGCCTGCGTAAAAAGCAGAGAATAGCGAAACGACCGTTCCGATAAACCTGACAATGACTGCAAGCCCATGAGCCAACCCTTCAGCTACCGGCATCTGTACTACTTCTGGGTCGTGGCCAAGGAAGGCGGCATGGCGCGTGCCGCCGCGCGCCTCGACATGGCGGTGCAAACCGTCAGCACGCAGGTGCGTGAACTCGAACGCGAGCTGGGCCACACCCTGCTCAAGCAGGTCGGGCGCGGCCTGGTGCTGACCGAAGCAGGCATCGCCACAATGCGTCAGGCCGACCAGATCTTCCAGCTCGGTGAGCAACTCCCCGCCGTAATCCACGACGCGATCAGCGCGCCCTCGGTGCGCCTCGCCGTCGGCATCTCGGACGGCCTGCCCAAGCTCGCCGTGCGCCGCCTGCTGCAGCCCGTGATGCAGGAGCCCAACCTGCGCCTCGTGTGTCATGAAGACGACTTCGAAGACATGCTCGGCGACCTCGCCCTGCACCGCCTCGACGTCGTCCTTGCGGACCGCGCCGCGCCCCCCAACCCCAATCTCAAGCTCTACAGCCACTCCCTCGGCTCATCGCCGATCGCCTGGTACGCGCCCGCCGCGCTGCAAGCCGCTGCGCAGAAGAACTTCCCGCAATCGCTCGCCGAGTTGCCCGTGCTGTTGCCGACCAAACATGCAGCGGTGCGCCTGCGCCTCGATCAATGGTTCGAGCGCCACGCCATCCGCCCGCGCGTCGTCGGCGAGTTCGAAGACAGCGCCTTGCTCAACACCTTCGGCGCCAGCGGCATGGGCGTCTACCCCGTCGCGGCACTGATGCACGAGGAGCTGGTCAAGAAGTACGAAGTGAAACGCGTGGGCGAATCGGAGGGGGTGGAAGAGTATTTCTTCGCCATCGGTACGGAGAAGAAAGTGTTGCATCCGCTGGTGCAGAAGCTGTTGCCGGGGCACGGCTGATGCTTGAGGCATAATCATCCGCCCGCACCAACACTCACCGCTCTGCCACGCATGCTGACCCGACTCTGCCTGATCCGCCACGGCGAAACCGACTGGAATGTCATTGCCCGCCTGCAAGGCTGGATCGACATCCCCCTCAACTCACTGGGCATGCAGCAGGCGGCAGCAGCTGCAGCCACGCTGCAGGGGCGCCATTTCGACGCCCTGTATAGCTCCGACCTGTCACGCACGCGCATGACGGCCGAGCCCATCAGTGCTGGCCTCGGGCTGGCAATCCGGTCAGAACCGCGTCTGCGTGAGCGCAACCTCGGTCTGCTGCAAGGCCTCACGCCCGCGGAAGCCGACGCCCAGTATCCGGCCGCCTACGGCAGGCTCAAATCGCGTCGCCCGGATTACGAACCACCCGGCGGCGAAAGCGTCGATGTGTTCGCCTCACGCGTCGGTGCCGTGTTGGATGAAGTGCTGGCGCACCACGCCGGACAGAGCGTGCTCATCGTGACGCACGGCGGTGTGCTCGACATGCTGTACCGCCTCGCAAGCAACATCCCCTTCCACGTGGAACGCACCTGGCGCCTCGGCAATGGCGCGCTCAACTGGTTGCAGCACGATGGCACGGCCTGGTCCGTCACCAGCTGGGATGACAAGGCGCATTTGAGGGTCGCGGGCGACGAGCGGGCTGCATGACGCGTCGCTCTCTCTTTGCCACGTAACCCCGCTTATCTTTCGAGGATGAAGTCCTGCACAGACATGGCCGCCTTTCCGCGCCCGGCCCGAACCGGGATGTAGATCTCGAAACGGCGATCGAGGAATGAGGGCAGGTGTTGCAGGTTCCGGCAGCGGCGCAACCAGGGACCTTCCTTCACGCGCCAGCCACTCTCTTCTTCGATGCGCGCCGTGAGCACGGCGGCAGACGGTGTCGGCATGTCGTTGTGGAAGCGGAAGACGGCATAGGCGCCACCCGCGATCCTGCCTTCGTCCAGCCCGGCGATCTTCTGGCCGAGTGGCGCGTGCAGCAGCGACGCCTCGACATCCACGTGAACGCTCGCGGCGGCGTACAGATTGGCTTCGACATTCACGGCCCAGCCGAACCGCCGGTCCCGTTCCATGCCACATGCCATGGCCCGCGCGCGCAGTTCATCCGACGCATGCTTCATGTCGACTTTCTGCCCGCTGAAGGGCACGCATTGCGTGCGCATCTCGGGGAGTGTCTCGATGCGCAGGGCAGGCCGCGTCGCCAAAGCCTGCTCACGGAATGCGGATGGCATCTGCGCGTGCAGGCGCCGGAAAGCACGACTGAAAGCCTGCGCCGAACCATAGCCCGCATCGATGGCGACCTCCAGCAAGGGGCGCGTGGGTTCCGCAATGATCTGCTGGCGAGCACGCAACAGGCGCAAACGCCAGACCCGACTCATCGGCGTCTCGTCGGCGTAGCCGTGGAAACCGCTATCGAGACGATGACGCGAAATGCTCGCCACCTCGGCCAGATGCGCGAGCGTCAGTTCGTCGTCGAGGTGCGTGTCGATGTAGCGCGCCAGCGTGCCGAAGCGTCTGATCTGGCGTAGCTGTCGTTCGATGTTGATGCTCATGACATGACGGTTCCGGCGCGCGCCGGCTCACAAACCGGGCAATTCCGGTTAAGGCCGGCAGGAGGGGCAATGATACTTTTTTGTTGTCCTGCGCAGGGCGTTCATTCACCTCACGACATTCCAAAATCATTCATGGACACTGAGAATCCCGTACGTCGCATCGCGCACGCCATGCTGTTCTTCCTCGCCGAAGACCGGCGGCGCTATTTCATCCACGTGCCCATCGTGCTGATCACCGAGACCGGCGAGCTGCTGCAACCCTTTCTAAATGGCGTGCTGATCACGATGCTGATCTCCTGGAAACCGGGCGACCGCGTGCTGCCGATCGTCCTGCTAATCCTCGCCCTCGCCAGCTCGCGCGGCATCGTCGCGTGGTTCAGGTTGCGCAGCAAACGCGTGCTCGGCCAGATCGCGCTGAACTGTCGCTATCGCGCACGCGTATGGGGTTTCGAGCGCCTCGTCGGCTTCTCGATGAGCTGGCATCACCAGGAATCCGCCGGCAACAAGGTGCAGCGCCTGATCACGGGTTCGGACGCCGTGCGCGACTGGGGAAACTTCCACAACGAGATCGCTTCGCCACTGTCGGCAATGCTCGGCGTGGTCATGGCCTGCGCCTTCATCAGCCCCTGGTTCATCCTGTTCGGCGTCTACTTCGTGAGCGGCATGTTCCTGATCGAACGCCACTACGACGGGAAGATCGCGCAGCTCAGCTCGCGTATCAACAGCGGACTGGAGAACGCCAGCGGCGTGATCGTGGAAGGTGCAACGAACATGCTCACCATCAAGGCGACCGGTGCAAGCGGCATGGTGCGCAATGCTGTCGCCAGCAAAGAGGCGACGGCCAAGGCGCTCGGACATGAACGCGTGGCGATCAACACGCGCAAGGCGCTCAGCTTCCACTTGCACATGGGCATCTCGTTCGGCGTCTATCTCGGTGCGGTCTCATGGGCCAGCCTGCACGCGCTCGTGCCGCTGGGCTTCGTCGTAACCTACATCCAGTACTTCAACAGCCTGCGCTCCAGTACCAATGCACTGACGGATCGCCTGCAGGCCATGGTCGAGCGCTATGCAGAACTGATGCGTCTGATGCCACTCTTTCATCACAAGGAGGAGGCACAGCCACGGAGCAGCGCGCAGTTCCCGCCGGACTGGCAGCACATCCACGTACGCAACCTGCACTACGACTGGCACGACCGGCCAGCCTTGCGCGACGTAAGCTTCACACTGACACGCGGCGAACGCATCGGCATCGCTGGCCCTTCGGGGAGCGGCAAGTCTTCGCTGATCAAGCTGATGCTGGGCCTGTACGCACCCGCGACCGGAACGATCACGTTTGACGAGGTGCGCAACACCGATGTCGCACCAGACCAGCTCGACAAACACATCGCCGTCGTCCTGCAGGATGTCGAGCTGTTCAATGTCTCGCTACGCGACAACATCACGTTGATGCGCGAAGTCGACGAAGCGCTGTTCGCGCAGGTCTGTGTCGCGGCCGATCTGGGCGCCCTGCTCGCCCGCTTGCCGCTAGGCGCGACGACGATGCTCGGTGAGCGTGGCCACGCCCTGTCTGGCGGCGAGCGCCAGCGTATCGGCATCGCCCGGGCGCTCTACCGGCAGCCCGACATCCTGATCCTCGACGAGGCAACCTCGGCGCTGGACGACGGCACGGAAGACCGTGTGATGCAGGGCATCCTGACGAGCATGCGCACGGACGCGGTGTTGATCGCCATCGCGCATCGCACGCGTTCTCTGCGCGATATGCAGCGCGTGCTGCACTTCGAGAACGGCCGCCTGCGTCCGGTCGACGAAGCGGCGGCTTGCGAGATGTGACGCTCGACCTGACTAGCCAGCAAGGTTCTTCGCGATGATGCCGTCGGCAATGCCGTCAGCATCCTTCACCGGCTGGCTCAGGGTCTGCGTCGCGTAGACCGGCGTGGCAGGCATGGGCGCACCGAGCATGGCACCCTGGCGATCGTGGGTGCCGACAGTAACGGTCGTCGACAGGCCGATGCGCAGTGGATGCTCGACGAGTTCCTTCGGATCGAGGGCGATGCGTACGGGGACGCGCTGCACGACCTTGATCCAGTTGCCGGAGGCATTCTGCGCGGGCAGCAGCGAGAAGGCGCTGCCGGTGCCGGCGGACATGCCAACGACCTTGCCGTGGTATTTCACCTTGCTGCCGTAGACGTCGGCTTCGATCTCGGCGGGCTGGCCGGCGCGGATGTTCTGCAGCTCCGATTCCTTGAAGTTGGCGTCGACCCATAGCTGGTCGAGCGGCACGATGGACATGAGAGCGACACCCGGCGTGACGCGCTGGCCGACCTGCACGCTGCGCTTGGCGACGTAGCCCGAGACGGGCGCGAGGATGGCGTTGCGGCGCATGGCGAGCCAGGCCTGTACGAAGTCGGCCTTGGCGGCGAGCACGCTGGGGTGCTGCGCAATGTTGACGCCGCTGAGACCGGCGCGTGAGGCTTCGGCCTGCTTGATGCTGACGGCGAGTGCGGCTTGCGCGTCGGCGACGGCTTGGCGTGCATGGGCCACGCTCTCGGCGGAGACGGTGTGGTCGGCAGCGAGCGGCGAGCGGCGCGCGAGATCGTCTTCGGCCGTCTGCACGGCGAGGCGTTTGCGCGCGATGTCCGCCTCATACTGCGAGACGTCGGCGTAGCGGCTGCGCAGCTGGCGCACGGTATTGCCGAGTTTCGCTTCGGCCTGACGCAGGGCGACTTCGGCATCGGTGCCGTCGAGTCGCACGATCTCGGCGCCGGCGGTGGCCATCTGCGTTTCGTCGGCGCGGATCTCCTGCACGTTGCCGGTGACCTGTGAAGTCAGGGTGACGAGATTGCCGCCGACGTAGGCGTTGTCGGTTTCTTCTTCCTGGCTCAGCACGAGACTGTAGTAGATCGCGTAGGCGATGCCGGCGAGGATGAACAGCAGGGTGATGCCGATCAGGACGATGCGGCGCTTCGCATTTTGCGGAATGGGGTCTGGAGTACTCATGTCGATGCTTTCGCTTACCTCGTGGTTTGCGGTGCTGCGGCCTGTTGCGAGGTTGTGGTGTTGTCAGCAGCGCGATAGCCGCCGCCGAGGGCCTTGATCAGGCTGATCTGCGCCAGCACGGCCTGAGCGCGCAGCTGCAGGTCCTGGTCATGCTGTTCGAATACTGCGAGCTGCGCGTTGGTAAGGTTGCTGTTGGCGGCCAACCCCTGGTTGAAGCGGGCTTGCGTGCTGCGCTGGTTGTCGCGCGCGAGACGACTGGCCTCCATCTGCTCGCGCTGCTGCTGCTCGATGCCTTGCACGCTTGCAGCGGCTTGCGCGACATCGCGGATGGCGTTGATGACGGACTGGTTGTAGTCCGTGATCAACTCGTTGCGCTGGTCGCGCACGATGCCCAGTTGCGCCTGCAGGGTGTTGCTGTTGAACAGGGGCAGGGTCAGCGTGGCGCCGATGAAGGGCGTGCGGCTGGTGTACTGCATCAGCTTGTCGAGCGAGAGCGAATCGAGTCCAATCGCACCGGTGAGGCTGATGTCAGGGTAGAAGGCCGCCTTGCTGACCTCGATGCGGCTCAGTGCCGCTTCGACACGCGCGCGTGCCGCCTGCAGGTCGGGGCGGCGTGCCAGCAGCTCCAGACCCAAGGAGCTCGGCAAGGTCGCGGTTTCGTCAGGCACAGGACGTGGCGTGATGTCGGCAAGCGCCTTGTTGTCGACGCCGACGAGGGCGCGCAGGGCTTCGCGCTCGCGCGTGATTTGCGTCTCGATGCCGACACTCTCGCGGTTCAGCGCGTTGAGGTCGCTCTCGGCTTTGCGCTGTTCGTCGCTGGTGGCGAGGCCGTTGGCGATGAGCTTCTGCCGGTCGGCGACGAGGGCGCGTTGCGCCACCTTCATCTGCTGCAGGTTGTCGAGGCGCGCCCAGCCTGCCTGCAGGTTGAAGTAGCTCTGCGCAACGGCGGCGGCGAGGGTCTGCTCGGCCTGCGCGTATTCGGCACGGCGCGCGCTCACCTCGCTGAGGGAGGCGGCGATCTGCGCGCGACGCTTGCCCCACCAGTCGAAGTCATGCGTGGCCATCAGCTGCAGGTTGTAGTCGCTGAAGTAAGCGCCGCCGATGGGCGCAGGAAACAATCCATTGGAGGAGTAGCGCTGGCGATTGACGCCGCCCTTGAAGGCGATGTCGTTGCCGTTGTTGGCATTGTCGAGTTGCAGGGACGCCTGCGCGCTGGCGATGCGCGCAGCGGCGACCTGCAGCGAAGGGCCATCCTGCAGGGCACGCATCATGAGCGCATCGAGTTGCGGGTCATTGAAGCGCGTCCACCACTGCGCGGCAGGCCAGCCTTCGCGCGCCAGCTTGATGTCGGCAGCGAGCTGGGCGCTGGCGGCGTCGCGCTGCGGCAAGGCATTGCTGTCTTCGGGAATCTGCGCGCAGCCGACAACGGCCAGCACGCAGAGTGCGACAAGAGAGCGCTTGATGAATGGTTTTGTCATACAGGTGTTCCGTTTCGGGTGCTTATTCCAGGGCCGCATGATCGATCTCGACCGGGCCCTTCTTCGCCGGCGTCTTGACCAGCAGGAGAAGCGGGATGACGCAGACGGTGAGGATGAGCATCAGCCAGAAGTCGTCGACGTAGGCGATCATCGAGGCCTGACGGGTGATCTCCGCATTGAGCGCGGTGATGCTGTCGCCGCTGGCGAAGTTGTAGATCGGTGCGATGCCGGGGTCGTGCAGGGCGACGTTGGCATTGGTGACGTGTTCGGCGAGCGAGGCGTGCATCGTCTGCGTGTTGCGCACCAGCAGGGTCTGCACGAGAGCGATGCCGATGGAACTACCGATATTGCGGATCAGGCTGTAGATGGCCGTGCCCTCGGCGCGCATCTCTGGCGACAGGGTGGCGAAGGTGGCCGCGCTGAGCGGCACGAAGACGAGGCCAAGACCCACGCCCTGGATCACGCCGGGCCACACGATATTGCTCGGCGACAGCACCAGCGTGTACTGGCTCATCTGCCATAACGAGAAGGCGGTAATGCCGAAACCGGTAGCCAGCAGGAGGCGCAGATCCACCTTGCCGACGAGCCGCCCGACGATGAGCATGGCGAACATGGTGCCCAGCCCGCTCGGTGCGGTGACGAGGCCTGCGATCTTCGCCGGGTAGCCCATCAGGCCTTGCAACATCGTCGGCGTGAGCGCGCGCGTGGCGAACAGCACCATGCCGACGATGAAAATGAACAGCAGGCCGGTGACGTAGTTGCGGTTCTTCAGCAGGCGGTAGTCGAAGAAGGACTTGCCGGGCGGGCTGAAGGCCGTGTGGGCGATTAAGTATGACAAACTCATCGCCAGCAGGATCGCTTCGATCCAGGTCTCGCGCGACGCGAACCAGTCATTCTGCTCACCACGGTCAAGCAGCATCTGCAGCGCGCCGATGGCGAGGCTCAGCGTAGCGAAACCGAACATGTCGAAGCGCATCTTGCGCGCCGCCGGCACGCCATGGATGTACTTCCAGATGCCATAGAAGGCCAGCGCGCCGACCGGCACATTGATGAAGAACACCCAGCGCCAGTTGTAGCTGTCGGTGAGCCAACCGCCCAGCGTGGGCCCGAGGATGGGGCCGATCATCACCCCCATGCCCCACACGGCCATCGCCGAGCCGTGTTTCTCGCGCGGGTTGATGTCGAGCAGGGTCGCTTGCGACAGCGGCACCAGCGCGGCGCCGAAGATGCCTTGCAGCAGGCGCGCGGCGACGATCTCGCCGAGTGACATGGAGAGGCCGCACAGTACCGAGGCGACAGTGAAACCGGCGACCGAGGCGAGGAAGATGTTTTTCTGCCCGAAGCGATCGCACAGCCAGCCGGTGAGTGGCGTGGCGATGGCAGCAGCAACGATGAAGGAGGTGAGCACCCAGGTGATCTGGTCGGCCGAGGCTGACAGGCTGCCCTGCATGTGCGGCAACGCGACGTTGGCGATGGTGCCGTCGAGCGCCTGGATGATGGTGGCGAGCATGATCGAGATGGTGATCATGACGCGATTGACGGGCTTTGCTGCGTCGCCAGTAGCGAGCGCTACATCACTCATACGGCTGCGCTCACGACCTGTTCGATGTGTTCAAGCAGCTCGGCTGCGACGCGCAGCGCGTCCGCATCCACGCCCGCCATGACTTCCATGCGGAACGCATCCGCCTCCGCCTTGACGCGCGCGTAAGTCTGGTTGCCGGGCTCGGTGAGCACGACGAAGCGCACACGACGATCGCTGGGTGAGGGCTGACGCTCCAGCAGGCCGCTTTTCACGAGGCGGTCGACCATGGCGACCATGGTCGAGCCCTCGACACCGACGCGCTGCGCCAGCTCGATCTGCGAGAGCGGCGCCTCGGCCTTGGCAACGATGGCAATGGTCATCCAGCCGGCCTGGCTGAGGCCCAGATCCTTCAGGCGGCGGTCTAGCGCGAGGCGCCAGACACGGGTGGTGCTGTGCAGGGCACGCGCAAAACGTTCTTCCAGCGTGGACATAAACGATCTCTAATCATTAGATATCTAATGATTAGATCAGAAACGAGATCTTGCCCGCAAGCGCCCTGATACCTGAAACGCTCTGGCGACACGGATTTTTGCGATCGCCGAGGGCGGAAAGCCCGGACTGCTAGCTGCGCTTCATCCGGGCTATGAACCGCACTGCACCGTCATTGCCGCGAAAGCGGGAATCCAGTGGCTTTACCAATGCTTCCAAACGACGCTGGATTCCCGCTTTCGCGGCAATGACGGCAAGTTCTGGTCTGCCACGCAACCGGGTCGCGGCAACGCAGGCAGGATCGGGAACGGGCTGTCAGAAGTACGTGGTGTGGAACGACGCGCGCGCGGCCTTGCTGGCACGCTCCCAGGCGAGCTTCGATTCGCCGCGCAGGCCCATGTACTCGGCCTCCATGGCTGCCTCTGCTTCCTCGAAGCTGGCTTGGGGGTGGCGGATGCGAGCCGCTGCGCCGAGGTGGTAGGCCGGCGCGTAGTCGTCGTAGGCCAGACCGTCTTCGTAATAAGGCTCGCGCGCAAAACGGTCGCGCCAGTGGCTGTCGACCGGGGTGACGTCGAAGTCCTCGGCGAGCAGGCGCGTCCCTATGCCGCCTACCACCGCGCCCACGGTCGCGCCGGCGATTGCGCCTGCCGGGCCGGCCGCTACGCCACCGGCCAGCGCACCGGAGGCAAGTCCGCTCGCTGCGCCGATGGCCGTGCCGAGCCGGGCGTCGTGGTGTGCCGTTTCTGCATTGCTGGTGTCGTGATGTGCCATGACTGTCTCCTTGTTTGAGCTATACCGTGATAGCAGCACACGACGTGCCGCAGCTTGCTGTGTTTGTTTGCGTACCGAAGCAGTGGCGCAGCGGTGACAGACTCATCCGCATACAGGCAAGCCGGACCCCACAGGAGAGTGTTCATGATCAAAGTCGCAATCATCATCGGTAGTACCCGCCCCGGCCGCAACGGTGAGGCCGTTGCCAAATGGGTACATGGCCTCGCCAGCCAGCGCACGGATGCCAGCTACGAGCTGGTCGACCTCCTGGATTTCAATCTGCCACTGCTCGACGAACCGGTGCCACCTTCCATGGGCCAGTACTCGAAGGAGCACACGAAGAAGTGGGCCGCGAAGATCGCAGGCTTCGACGCCTTCATCTTCGTCACACCCGAGTACAACCACGGCACCTCCGGCGCGCTGAAGAATGCGCTCGACTTCATATATGCCGAATGGAACAACAAGGCCGCCGGCTTCGTCTCCTACGGCAGCGCCGGCGGCGCACGCGCGGTGGAGCACTTGCGCCTCGTGATGGGTGAACTACAAATAGCGGATGTGCGCGCCCAGGTGATGCTGTCGCTCTTCACCGACTTCGAGAACTTCAGCGTGTTCAAGCCGGCGGCGCATCACGAGAACAACGTCAAGGCCATGCTCGATCAGGTGGTCGCGTGGGGCGGCGCCCTGAAATCCCTGCGCGGCTAGCGCCCAACAGAGGACGCCGCGCGCCAGCGCAACACCCGGAGAACCCTGACAAGGAGCACCCATGGGCAGAGCACTCGCGATCGATATCCAGAAGTACATCAAGGACCTCGACTACCCCGCCACGCGCGACGACGTACTGCGCATGGCGGAAAAATCCGGAGCGGATGAAGAGATGCGCGAGGCGCTCAAGAGCCTGCCGCGCGTCGATTTCGAAACACCGGCCGAGGTCAGCGCGGCGCTCTCTGCAGAAACCGGAGCCTGAGCTCCAGCCGGGGCCACGACAGCCATCCCGCCCACACGGGATGACCAGCTGCGCTCACGCAATGCGTAGCGCACAACGGCAGTTGTACGAAGAGCGCGTTCCAGGCAGGGGCTATCTGCAGGTGTAGAGACCGGCAGGGGGTTTAAACTGCGCCGATCCTTGAATCGGGAAGCTCCATGATCCTGCTGTTGCTCGCCTATGCCGGCGGGGTACTGACCATCCTCAGTCCCTGCATCCTGCCCGTCCTGCCTTTCGTTTTCGCACGCGCCGGTCAGCCGTTCATGCGCAGCAGCCTGCCCCTGCTGCTGGGCATGGCCATCATGTTCGCGCTGATCGCGACGCTGGCAGCGGTAGGCGGTGGCTGGGCGGTGCAGGTCAATCAGTATGGCCGCGTGCTGGCCATCATCCTGCTCGGCTTCTTCGGGTTGACGCTGCTGTTCCCGACGCTCTCCGACCGCTTGACGCGGCCGCTGGTGGCGCTCGGCACGCGCCTCTCCGAGCGTTCATCGCAGGCGACACGTGAGGGTCGCTCCTCCGTCGTGCCTTCGCTATTGCTCGGCTTCGCCACGGGCCTGCTGTGGGCGCCATGCGCAGGCCCTATCCTCGGCCTGATCCTCACCGGTGCCGCGCTGCAGGGCGCCAACACGCAGACCTCGCTACTGCTGCTCGCCTATGCGCTCGGCGCTGCGACGTCACTGGCGCTGGCGCTGCTGGTCGGCGGCAAGGTATTCGCGGCGCTCAAGCGCAGCCTCGGCGCCGGCGAGTGGATCCGCCGCGGGCTGGGTGTCGCCGTACTGGCCGGTGTCGTCGCCATCGCGCTGGGGCTCGACACGGGCGTGCTGGCGGAGCTGTCGCTGGCGCGCACCAGCAGCATCGAGCAGGCCCTCGTCGCGCGCATCGCGCCGGAAAAGAGCCCGGAGAGCGCGGGTGGCTCGATGATGATGGCTGCCAAGCCACCTGCAGATGCAGCCCAGGCCCTGCCCGTCGATGGCACGCTGCCCTCCATCGCCGGCGCGGTGGAATGGCTCAACTCGCCACCGCTCACCAATGAAGCCCTGCGCGGCAAGGTGGTGCTCGTCGACTTCTGGACCTACTCCTGCATTAACTGCTTGCGCACCCTGCCCTACCTGCGTGCCTGGGCCGACAAGTATCGCGATCAGGGTCTCGTGATCATCGGCGTGCACGCCCCCGAATTCGCCTTCGAGAAAGACATCGACAACGTGCGCGCTGCCGTGAAGAAACTCGGCATCACCTATCCTGTCGCCATCGACAACAAGTTCGCGCTGTGGCGCGCCTTCGACAACAACTTCTGGCCCGCGCACTACCTTGCCGATGCGCAGGGTCGCATCCGCCATCGCCACGTCGGCGAAGGTGAATACGAACAGACCGAAGCAGCGATCCAGAAACTGCTGGCCGAAGCCGGCAACGCAAACGTGAAGCAGGGCTACGTCAACGCCGACACGGAAGGCGTGGGCATGCAGTCGGACTGGAAGAGCGTGCGCTCACCCGAAACCTACGTCGGCTACGCGCGCGCCGAGAATTTTGTTTCGCGCGGCGGACAGGTGAAGGACCAGGCGCACGTCTATGCGCCCGCAACGGCCTACGCGCTGAACGACTGGAGCCTCACCGGCAACTGGAAGGTCGGCAGCGAGAACGCGACCCTCGCCGGTAATGCCGGCAGCATCACCTATCGTTTCAAGGCGCGCGACCTGCACCTCGTCCTCGGCCCGGGTGCAGACGGCAAACCGGTGCGCTTCCGCGTACGGCTCGACGGCGCTGCGCCGGGCGCCAGTCATGGCGACGACACCGACAAGGACGGCGCCGGCACCGTCACTGCACAGCGCCTCTACCAGCTCGTGCGGCAGAGCGGCGACATGAAGGAAATGACATTCGAGATCGAATTCCTCGATCCCGGTGTGCAGGCCTTCGCATTTACTTTCGGCTGATTCGCGATGAAATTCCTGAAAGCACAACCCGGCGTTCTGGCAGCACTTTGCGCAGCCCTGCTGTTCGGCGCGGGGACACCACTTGCCAAACAATTGCTGGGCAGCATCAACCCATGGATGCTTGCAGGGCTTCTCTACCTGGGCTCGGGTCTGGGCCTGCTGGCATACCGCCAACTCCGCCGCGCGGCGCCCGTGCGGCTGGCGTCAGGCGAATGGCCCTGGCTGGCTGCTGCGATACTTTCAGGTGGCGTCGTCGGGCCGGTGCTGTTGATGTCCGGCCTGAGCGCAATGCCGGCCGCCAGCGTCTCATTGCTCCTCAACGCGGAAGGCGTGCTGACGGCGCTGCTGGCATGGTTCGTCTTCAAGGAGAACTTCGATCGCCGCATCGTGCTCGGCATGTTGTCCATCGTTGCCGGGTCGCTGGTGCTGAGCTGGCCCGGCACACTCTCGTGGTCCGGCATGTGGCCCGCGCTCGCGGTGATCGGCGCCTGTCTGGCGTGGGGGCTGGACAACAATTTCACGCGCAAGGTATCGCTCAATGATGCGACGTGGATCGCAGCCATCAAAGGCCTGGCCGCTGGCGTCGTCAATCTGCTGCTGGCGGTCCGGCTCGGCGCGGCGCTGCCGCCATGGTCGTCTGCACTCACGGCGATGGCGGTAGGTTTGGGCGCCTATGGCATCAGCCTGACCTTGTTCGTGGTGGGCTTGCGGCATCTGGGCTCAGCGAGAACGGGCGCCTACTTCTCGGTTGCTCCATTCCTGGGTGCCGCTTTGTCGATGCTCATGGGAGAGCCGCTGACGATGTCGCTGGCCATTGCAGGTGGGCTCATGGCAGCCGGTGTCGTGCTGCACCTCACGGAGCATCATGAGCACCTGCATGCACATGAGGCGCTGGCGCACGCGCATCCGCATGTTCATGACGCACATCATCAACACGCACATGCTGAAGAGGACATGCCACAAGGCGATGCGCCGCATGTCCACCATCATCGTCACGAACCGATGCGCCACACCCACGCGCATTTTCCCGACGCGCATCACGAGCATACGCACTCCACCTGAGTCAGTCGTGCTCAGAGGCCGTTCGCGATATGGAACCCTTTGCCTGCGCGATCACGCCCGCCAATCCCGCTGACCGAATTGTTTGCATGAGCGATGTCGGCGATCTTTACGTTCATCGGGCGCGACTCACGAACTCGCTATCGCCTCTTCTTGCGAAGGCCTGACTTCTCGCCGTTCCTGCACACCTGCTTTGAGCGGGGCACCATATTTGCTTTGGCCCGGTATTCCACTTTCTCGTCTTGCAGGGGGCTCCATGTTTCATCTTCGGAAGTTGTTGTTCGCTCTTCTCGTCCTTACGACGCCAGCGTGTTTTGCAACGCCCGTGCTGCTGACCCAGGGCGGGGAGTTTATTGGCGCCAACAGCGTCGATGTCTCGGGGGTGCTCTACGACGTCCGCTTTGTAGATGGCTCCTGCAACGCACTGTTCTCGGGTTGCGCGAGTTTCACGTTCGCGAATTTCGGAGAGGCCGAAGCGGCGAGTCAAGCGCTCTTCTCCATCCTCACCAATCCTGGCGACCCGAGTTTCTACGTTCCGCCAGCGTCAATAAGTGGCTGCGAATACCCGGACAGCTGTTCCATCATTACGGCGTTTGGCACCGTTCAGAACTCGGTCGTGAACTATGCCTATCGCCTGTCTGAAGCCTACGGCATGCACCAATACGGATACCAGCAGGTCGCAGGCCTCCTGCCGTTCGTGGACACCACCACCAACGATTCCCAGGTGTATGCCGTCTGGAGCCTCGCTCGAGTCGTCGACGACAGCGAAGTTCCTGAGCCGCAAAGCCTGGCCCTGGCGAGCATCGCCCTTCTCGCGCTGCAGCTTTCACGTCGTCGCAAGCAGCGCATGGCCCAAGGGTAAAACCTCCCCGCAATGGCCATGAACGGCACCTTCGGGTGCCGTTTGCGTTGGTAGCCTTCGTTCAATACACGTCGCGCAGATAGCGCTTGTCCGTCGCCATCTTCGCGACGTAGGCGCTGGCCGCTTCGGCGTCGAGACCACCATGCGTCTGCACGACACTCTTGAGGGCCGCGTCCACATCCTTGGCCATGCGGCTGGCGTCGCCGCAGACGTAGAAGTGGGCGCCGTCTTCGAGCCAGCGCCACAGCTCCGCGCCTTGTTCCTGCATGCGGTGTTGCACGTAGATCTTCTCGGTCTGGTCGCGCGAGAAGGCGGTGTCGAGACGATGCAGCACGTCCTGCTTCTGCAAGGCCTCCAGTTCGTCGCGATAGTAGAAGTCGGTGGCGGCGCGCTGTTCGCCGAAGAACAACCAGTTCTTTCCGGTTGCGCCGGTGGCCTGACGCTCGTGCAGGAAGCCGCGGAACGGCGCGACGCCCGTGCCGGGGCCGACCATGATCATCGGCGCCTGCGGATCTTTCGGTGGATGGAAGTGCGCGGACTTCTGCACGAAGATCGGAGCTAGCGCCTCGCTGCTGCGATCGGCCAGGAAGGTCGAGCTGACGCCTTTGCGTGTGCGGCCTTCGCAGGCATAGCGCACGGTCGACACGGTGAGATGCACTTCGCCGACATGCGCTTTCGGGCTTGAGGCAATGGAGTAGAGACGTGGTTGCAGGCGCTTGAGCGCACCCAGCCATTCTCCCGCGCTGACGCTGAAGGGGAAGGCCAGCAACAGGTCGACGATCTGCCTGCCCCACAGCCATTTCTTCAGCTCTTCCTTGCGGTCTTCCGCGAGCAGTGCGGCGAGTTGCCGGCTCTGCGAGCGCTCGCAGACGAAACGCAGCAACTCGGGCGTGATGCGCGCAATCTCGAAGTGGCGCGACAGTGCGTCGGACAGCGACATTTCGCCATGGTCCCTGACGCTCACGTTGCTCGCTGCGCTCAGGCGCAAGGCCGAAAGCAGGTCGCCAACGAGCGCCGGACAATTCGTTGGCCACACACCAAGCGCGTCGCCAGCCTCGTATTCGATGCCGCTGCCCTGCAGGTCGAACGCGTACTGGCGCGTTTCCTTCTCGGCGCCTTCGCCATTCAGCAAGCGGTTGACGAGCACACGCGCCTGCCAGGGGCGTTGGCGCGTCCACGCTGCGCTACTCGTCGCGATCTCGGCCGGCGCCGCGATATCGCCGCCCTCGGCAAGCGCCATGATGGGCTGCAATACCGTCTGCGTGCTCGCTGCGAGGGCTGCGCTCACAGCGGTGAGCCATTGTTTCGCCGACTCTTCGAATTCCGGTTCGCAATCCACGCGCGGCGCGGTGCGTTGTGCGCCGAGCGCTTCGAGACGTGCGTCGAGCTTGCGACCGAAACCGCAGAACTGGTCGTAGTTCGAGTCACCGAAAGCCAGCACGGCGAAACGCTTGCCCGCCAGCTGCGGTGCGTCGTCGGCTTGCAGTGCGTTCCACAACACCGCGCCGTTGTCGGGCGGATCGCCGTCGCCAAAGGTGCTGGTGACCACGAGAATGCTGTCGGCGTCGGCAAGCTCGCCAGCCTTGACGGTATCCATGCCGGCGACGCGCAGCTTGCGGTCAGTCGCGGCGAGCTTGTCTGCACACTGCGCGGCAAAGCCTTCGGCGTTGCCGGTCTGCGAAGCCCACAGCACGAGCACGGTCTGCGCGGTGCTTGCGATCTGCGTCGACATCGGCGCGGGCAGGCCTGCGGGTGGCGCGCCTTCGGGCAGCCAGGTACGCGCGAACAAGCCAGCGAGTACTCCGTCCAGCAACAAGCGCTTGGCCGGCTCCAGCGGTGCGGTAGCGGGCAGGGTTGGCACGCCGCCGGCACGTCGGCCCTCATCAGTGTTCATGCCGAGCAGGTAGCCCTGCAGGTAGATCTGTTCGTTGGCGGTCAGCGTGACGCCAGCGGCGGCGTCGAGGCCCAGCAAGCGGGCAAATGCGTTGATCTGCATGGTGTCGAGCTCCTGTGAAGCAGTGGTCGACGCGCCTGCGCTGGCGCATGCGGGGACAGCGTTGTCCGCGCGGGTCTTGGTATTGATATCGGAGGATGCAATGTCTTGTGCCGCGACGCGCGTCAGTGCGACGGCGCAGAACTTGAATTCGGGTTGCTGCGAGATGGGATCAATGGCGTCGCTGGTGACGGCGTTGATGGCGAGGTCTTCGCCGAACACATCGTTCCAGTGAAACGGCGCGAAGCAGTTTCCGGGGCGCACGCGGTCTGTGACGACGGCCGGCAGGATCGCCTTGCCGCGCTGCGAGCGGATCTCGACACGATCCTTGTCGCGCACGTCGAGTGCCACCGCGTCTTCCGGGTGAATCTCGACGAAGGGGCCGGGGTTGAGCTTGTTGAGCGTGGCGATCTTTCCCGTCTTCGTCAGGGTGTGCCACTGGTGCTGCAGGCGACCGGTGTTGAGTACGAAGGGAAACTGCTTGCCCGGCATCTCTGCCGGATCGACATGCGGGCGCGGCAGGAAAACGCCCCTGCCGTGCTCGGTCGGGAAGACGATTTTCGGCCACGTGCCATCGTCATGCTGCATGAGTTTCTGGCTCACGCCGTCGTTCAGGTAGCGCAGTGGGTTGCGATCCTGCGCCGCATCCGCACACGGCCATTGCATTGGCCCTTCACGCAGGCGCGCATGGCTCGCACCGCGAATGTCGTAGCCGGTCTTCGGATTCCAGGCCTGCTTGATCTCTTCGAACACTTCGGCGGCGGAGGCATACGTGAACGCTTCCGCGTAGCCCATCTCGCAGGCGACGCGCGCGATGATCTGCCAGTCAGGCAGCGTCTCGCCCGGCGGTTCGACCGCCTGCTGCATGAGCGTGAGGTTGCGCTCGGAGTTGATCATCACGCCTTCGGCCTCGGCCCACAGCGCGCCGGGCAGCAGGATGTCGGCATAACGATTGGTCTCGGTGTCGAGGAAGGCGTCCTGCGTGATGACCAGCTCGGCGGCCTGCAGCGCTTCGATGACCTTGGCGCGATTCGGCACCGTCGCCACCGGGTTGGTGCAGATGATCCAGCAGGCCTTGATCCTGCCCGCACGCATGTCGTCGAACATGGCGACCGTGCCACCACCGACATCGCGGCGCAGCGTGCCTGCCGGCACTTTCCACATGTTCTCGATGAACTCTCGATCGCCGTCGGCCAGCACCGAGCGCTGGCCCGGCAGGCCCGGCCCCATGTAGCCCATCTCGCGGCCACCCATGGCATTCGGCTGGCCGGTCAGCGAGAACGGGCCGCTGCCGGGCCGGCAGATGGCACCGGTGGCGAGATGCATATTACATATCGTGTTGGTGTTCCAGGTGCCGTGAGTGCTCTGGTTGAGACCCATGGTCCAGCAGCTCATCCACTCCGGTGCCTCGCCGATCCATTGCGCGGCCTTGCGGATGTCTGCTTCGGGAATGCCGGTAATCTCGCTGACCTTCTCCGGTGGGTAGTCTTCGAGGAAGCCGGGCATCGCCTCCCAGCCCTCGGTGTATTGCGCGATGAAGGCCGCATCCGTGTGGCTGTCCTTCACCAGCAGATGCAGCAAGCCGTTGAGCAACGCAAGGTCGGTGCCGGGCTTGATCTGCAGGAACAGCCCGGCCTTGTCAGCCGTGGTGTTGCGACGCGGGTCGGCGACGATCAGCTTCGCGCCGGCCTTGACGCGATCCATCATGCGCAGGAACAGGATGGGATGGCAGTCGGCCATGTTCGCGCCGATGACGAAGAACAGGTCGGCCTTGTCGAAGTCCTGGTACGAGCCGGGCGGGCCATCGGCACCCAGCGACAGCTTGTAGCCGCTGCCCGCGCTGGCCATGCACAGGCGCGAGTTCGACTCGATGTTGTTGCTTCCGATGAAGCCTTTCATCAGCTTGTTGGCGAGGTACTGCGCCTCGAGCGACATCTGGCCGGAGACATAGAGCGACAGCGCGTCCGGCCCGTGCGCATCGAGAATCGCGCGCAGGCGTCGGGCGGTCTCGCCGATGGCGGCATCCATGCCGACGCGCACCGGCTCGTGGCTGCGATCCTTGCGCATGTACGCGCTTTCCATACGGCCGGATTCGGTAATGGCCTGCGCGCAAGTCGAACCCTTGGTGCACAGGCGGCCGAAGTTGGTCGGGTGCGTCTTGTCGCCGACGACCTTGATGACGCGCTTGTCCGCCACTTCCATGACGATGCCGCAGCCCACGCCGCAGTACGGGCAGACTGACTTGATCTGCCGGTTCGTCACGTGCGGCGCCCGCGTGGCAAGGCATGTGCTTGCTGGTGCGAAGTAATCGGACCCGACCTGACGAAGGTTGCGTTATATTTGTTCGCATATATCGGTCTACCAAGCAAAACACAGACCATCGGCTCGGATGGCTGCTTGACCAGATCTATGTCACTGATAAGAAAAGGAATAGGTGGGAGTCGCGATGGCAGGTTTCAGGGGCCGAAGCAGGTCCCCGCGCACGGTGGCAGGGCAGTCGAAGGCGCGGTGCCCTGCCGCCGTGCGCACGACACCCAAGGGAGAACAACACATGACAGAAGGATTGCGATGCGTACTGCGCTGGTACTGACTCACGTAGCTTTCGAAGACCTCGGCTCACTGGAAGCGGAGTTGTTGCAGGCGGGTTTCTACATCGACATGGTCGATGCCTGCACCGCGGATTTCCCGGCGCTGGCCGCGCACGAGCCTGACCTGCTGGTCGTCCTCGGCGGGCCGATCGGCGTGTACGAGCAGGAGGCCTATCCCTTCATCGCCGAAGAGATCGCCATGATCCGCGCACGTCTCGCAGACAGGCGTCCGACACTTGGCATCTGCCTCGGCGCGCAGCTAATGGCTGCAGCGCTGCGCGCAAGCGTGCATCCCGGCACGCAGGGCAAGGAGCTGGGCTGGTTTCCACTGACAGCGGGTGCCGACGTCGCCGCGCACGACTGGTTCGCCCCCCTGCTGGCACCGGGCCTCAAGGTATTGCATTGGCATGGCGACACCTTCTCGCTCCCCGAAGGTGCGACGCAGCTCGCGGCGACGGACCGCTATCCCAACCAGGCCTTCGCTCTCGGCGAACACGCACTGGCCCTGCAATTCCATCCCGAAGTCACGGTGCGAGGCCTCGAGCGCTGGTACGTCGGCCATGCCTGCGAACTGGCCAGTGCCGGCATCGACGTCGCGCAACTTCGTGCCGACAGCTACCGCTACGGCCCCGCACTCGAACACGTCGCGCGCCAACTCTGGCGGGATTGGCTCGCACGTGTGTTCCAATCGCAGGACGCGACATGAGATTGCACGGAGGCAAGGACATGAACATCGGCGGCAGATTCTGGATCGAGCACGAAGGCAACGCCTTTGTCGGCCGTGGCCGCATCGAACTGCTCGAACGCATCCGCGACAGCGGCTCGATCAGCGAAGCGGCCAAGTCGATGAAGATGGCCTACAAGGCCGCCTGGGATTCCGTCGATGCGATGAACCGCGTATCAAAGGAGGCGGTCGTCATCCGCGCCAAGGGCGGCAAGGCCGGCGGCGGCACGCGGCTGACGGCGTATGGGCTTGGCTTGATCGACGCCTATCGCAGCATGGAGCGCGAGCACACAGCCTTTCTGGGTGAACTCTCTGCGCGTTATGCCGCTGCCTTTGCGGCGGCCACGCAGTAACGCCTCCTGGCAAACACCGGGCTCCCCGTCATTCCCGCGAAAGCGGGAATCCAGTGACTTTACCCAGGGCTGCTGAACGACGCTGGATTCCCGCTTTCGCGGGAATGACGGCATGATGGGACGCCGCTTATCACCGCCCGCGCCGCGCGCGCAGGTGACCGCCGCGCGACTGGTCGTTACCCCGAACATGTCGACGCTTCGGGGCCGAACGGTCATCGCGCACGGTCGCGCGCCGCTGGCTGTTATTCTGGCTGGCCAGCATGCGGTCCACTTTCTCCGAGGTCTCGCGCGCGATCGCCACGGCAGCTTCCGCGTCGGGGAAGAAGTCCGGCAGGCGATAGCCGAGCCAGGCGTAAGCCGAGTATTTCTTGCAGGCATCTTCCGCCGCCTGCAGCGGAAAGCGCGCGTGCTCGAAGCCTTCCAGGTCGGCGCTCAGCCAGCATGCCTTGCCATTGGCGACGTTGCGCGCCCAGCCCTGCCAGGCGTCATTGAGCATGGCGACACGGCTTGAGATCGGCACCAGCGAGAAGGTGAAGCGTTGCGCCAGCGACAGGCGCAACTGGTCGAGCCAGTACGCGCGCTCGATCTGCTCCGTAAGATTGCCGGGCAGGAAGAAGTCGTCGGAGAGGTCGATATTGCGCGAGAACAGTTCGAGCAGTCTCGCCAGCGATTTCTCGTGGGTGGCGCGCGAGATGTTCTCGAGTTGTTCGAGTGAAGGCGTGACGAAGAAGCCCCGTTCAGGCAGATCCGACGGGTGCTGCTTCATGAGCCGGCTGATGTGGCGATGCGTCGAGTCGTCGAAGCCGGCGACGTGGCCCGCTTCGTGGATGCCGTAGCGACCTGCACGCCCGGCAATCTGCTGCGCCAGCCAGGCCGGCAGTAAGTCTTCGGAGATGCCGTCGTATTTCTTCGCGGTGGTGAACACGACGCGGCGGATCGGCATGTTGAGGCCCATGCCTATGGCATCTGTCGCGACAACGACGTCCGCCTCGCCATCGCGGAAGCGCTGTGCCTGCGCGCGGCGCACTTCGGGCGAAAGATTGCCGTAGATGGTCGCGACCTTGAGGCCCGCCTTGGAGACATTCGCCGCCCAGTCCAGCACCTCGCGGCGCGAGAAGGCGATGACCGCATCGCCATGGCGCAGGTGGCCAAGGCTGGCGACGGCCTGGACTTCCATTTCCAGCGGCGACTTGCGCTGCAGGGTGATGACTTCCAGCGGGCATTCGAGGCGTTGCGCCAGCGCTTCGACAGCAGGACGCGCAGCAAGCGCGCCGAGCAGGTACACCGTCTTCGCCGGCACGCCGCATACGGCGGCCGTCCAGCCCGAGCCGCGCTCGAGGTCTTCGAGCATCTGGATCTCGTCGATGACGGCGACTTCGATGGCGCGCGTCGTGTCGAGCATCTCGACCGTGCTCGCCACGTGGGTCGCACCTTCGGTGACTCGCCTCTCCTCACCGGTGACAAGGCTCACGGCGATGCCCTGCTCGGCGAGGCGCTCGTAGTTCTCCAGCGCCAGCAGGCGCAGCGGTGCGAGGTACACGCCGGTCTTCGCCTGAGCCAGCGCCTCCATGGCCTGGTGCGTCTTGCCGGAATTGGTCGGGCCGAGGATGGCGACGAAGCGTCGACGCATGCCTGCCGCGAGCTCGAACGACTCCGGGTAGCGCGCCAGCGGCACGGACTGCATGGCCGCCTCGGCATGTGTCTGTTCCTGCTTGCGGTGGATCGCTTCGTCGAGTCGGTCCTCGACCACGCGGAAGCGTCGGCCGACCAGCTCGCGCCCGGTTTGCAAGGCGCCAAGAAAAGCTGTCGCGTCGAGCCCGGCGCGGAATGCGCGGCGCTGGATGTGCGCAACGAAGTCGGCGATCTGTGTATGCAGCGCGTCCAGCGTCGTCTCGTTGAGGCGCTCCTGCACGAGGACCAGGCGCTGCTCCGGTGTGAAGCGCCGCCACTTGGCGATGCGCGCGAGCACGCCCTGCTCGGGCACGAGGCGGAAGGGCAAGGCCTCATCCTCCGTCAGCAGACCGGGCAACTCACCACTCACCTCGATGGCGACGCTCTCGTTGGCGTGGATCAGGCGTGCGTTGAAACGTGCCAGATGCGCGGCTATGGCCTCGCCGGCCTGGCCCGCATCCGCGTCTTGCAGGGAGTCATCGAGGGTTTCAGGCGCGGCTACGGCGTCGTGCTGCGCATCGTCAAGAGGTGGATTGGGCAAGACAGCTTCCGGAAGCGGATCGATTCAGAGGGATATCCGGCTCGATTGATAACACATTTCGCATTTCCGGGCCTGCCTGGTGCGTGTAAGGTCTCGTCTTGAATGTCTGCACGGAGCATCAAGCACATGAGCCGCATCGAAAAGCGCCTGGCCGAGCTGGGCCTCGAACTCCCCACGCCGCCAAGCCCCATTGCCAATTTCGTGCCGTGGACCGTACAGGGAACAACAGTCTTCCTCGCCGGCCAGGTCTGCGAGTGGAACGGCACGGTGCCCTATGTCGGCAAGCTCGGTCGTGAGTACGAGCTCGACGACGGTATCAAGGCCGCGCGGCTGTGTGCCCTCAACCTGCTGGCCTGCCTCAAGCTCGCCTGCGGAGGCGATCTGGATCGCGTACAGCGCTGTCTGCGCGTCGGCGGCTTCGTCAATTGCAATCCGGAATATGAATTCGTGCCCATGGCTATCAACGGCGCGTCAGACCTGTTCGTCGCCCTGCTCGGCGAACAGGGCAGGCATGCACGCACCGCCGTGGGCGTCGCTTCGTTACCACGCCGCGCGGCGGTGGAAGTAGACGCGATCTTCGAGATTGCCTGAGGACCCCGCACATGCCCACTCAACTCATGACCCGCAAGAACAGGATGCAATGATGGCGCGCGCGCTTGGTTACTTCGCTACCGGTCTGTTCCTGCTGTTTGGCGTACTCCCGTCCACGCTCTGGGCTTGCGCCGCCCTGTGGTACGACTCGCCCCTGCCGCTGCTGGCAGCGGCGTATGCACTGGTAGTGCCCGCCCTGCTGGTCTTCGTGCGCCCTTTCCGCCGCGGCGTGCTCGCCGTCTTGCTGCTCT
Source organism: Uliginosibacterium silvisoli (assembly GCF_036017035.1). Taxonomy (NCBI): domain Bacteria; kingdom Pseudomonadati; phylum Pseudomonadota; class Betaproteobacteria; order Rhodocyclales; family Zoogloeaceae; genus Uliginosibacterium; species Uliginosibacterium silvisoli. The sequence continues at coordinate 920,666 of NZ_JAYXHS010000001.1, forward strand.
TTGCCGTGGTGCTGGTGTGGTGGCTGTCTCTCAAGCCCAGCAACGATCGCGACTGGCTCGAAGACGTATCCCGCCTGCCGCGTGCCCATGTCGCAGGCAAGGTCCTCACCATCGACAACGTGCGCGACTTCCACTACCGCGGCCCCGGCGACACGGACTACGAAGCACGCTGGGAGACGCGTCGATATGACATGGACAAGATCGTCGGCATGGACCTGTTCCTCTCTGACTGGGACGCGCCACCGATCGTGCACACCATCATGAGCTGGCGTTTCGCCGACGGCCCGCCACTGGCCATCTCCGTCGAGACGCGCAAGGAAAAAGGCGAGGTCTATTCCGCCATCGGTGGCTTCTTCCGCCAGTTCGAGCTCTACTACGTCGTGGCCGACGAGCGCGACGTGATCGGCGTACGTGCCGCCCATCGCGGCGAACATGTGTCCCTCTACCCGCTGCGCGCCGACCCTGCTTCGGCGCGGCGTCTGCTAGATGGCTACATCGCCAAGATCAACGCGCTGAACGACAAGCCACGCTGGTACAACGCCTTCACCACCAACTGCACAACCGTCATCTTCGGCATCGTGCGCGAAGTCTTCGGCGTCTCGGTGCTCGGCGACTGGCGCATCTACGCCAACAGCCATCTGCCGGAGTTGCTGTACGAGAAAGGCAGCATCAATACCAGCCTGCCGCGCGACGAACTGGTGCGCCTGAGCAACGTCACCCAGCGCGCCATCGAGGCCGACGGCAAGGCGAACTTTTCCGAGCACATCCGCGTCGGCCTGCCCCCCGCGCCACGCTGAGCAGGCTACGAGGCGATCTGCGTCGGATCACCCAACGACGCATTCAAGGCGACAGCTGCATCAACCAGCTCGACCACCGTCGAGCGCTCCAGCGGCGTACCTTCCACGAGCACCAGGGTCGCCATCTCGTACTTGCCACCCGGCTTCAGGCGCGGTTCGATGCCACGCAAGCGCTGCCCGCGCCAGAAGCCGAACAGCACGCGTTCTTCCTCCGCACGGATGAGCAGCACCGGCCCGTTCGAAAAGTACACGAGATGCCCCCACTTGATGCGCTCGTCGAGCACTCCCGCAGCCAGCACCGCGGCACGCAAGGCCTCCACGTAATCACGTCGCCAGGCACTCAAGGATGCAACGTACGCATCCGGGTTCTCTGCTGGTTTGAGCTTCTGCATAGGCATGTGGCGGCCCTCCCTCCGTCAAGAAGTGTAGCTGCTCGACGTGGCGCAATACCAGGCACTCCAGCCGCCTGCCGAACTCACTGCACCACCACGCTGAAGCTGACCAGGCCGAATGCGCCCGGCGTGAGGTTGCCGGTGAGGGTCCACAGCAAGGCCCCCGTCAGCCCGACAGCGGGATGGGTCGTGACGACGCAGGCGCTGATCCCGACCGGCAGGCTGCCGCAGCCAGCTGAGGCATAGACGGTGTAGGACGGCGTCATGTCATTGATCTTCAGGCTGCTGAGCACGCCACTGCTGCGATTCTCGTAACGGATGGTGTAGGTCAGCGTCTCGCCCGGGAGGGCGGTGGCCTTGTCGACGCTCTTGGTGAGGACGAGGCCTGAGTCGGTGGCGGAGCCGGTGAGGGTCACGTCGCCGCGCGCGCCGGCCCAGGTCAGCACGCTATTGGCGTAGGTGAAGCTGCCGCTGAGTGTCTGGGAGTACTGGGCGTTGTACGGCGCCGTGGCAGGCGCCTGTGTCCGCACGATGAAGCACAGCTTGTCATCGGCGGCCACGGTGATGGCGCCGGTCACAGGTACCTCGCCCGTGTCGAGCACGCCATTGCAGTTGGTGTCGCGGTAGAGCAAGGACGTCCACACCAGCACCGGATTGGCCGTGCCGCTGAGCGCCAGCGTCAGCTGGCCGGCGCTGCCGGCAATGAACACGTGCGGATGGAATGCGACGGCGCCGGGCAGCACGGTCTGGCTGTTGTCGCCGCTGAAGGCGTTGTCGGGTACATCGGCAAAGTTCACCCCGGTGTAGGTGCTGCCACTGACATGCGTGAAGCTCACCGTATCGGTAGCGCGCGCGTAAGTGCCTCCTGTGTTGCCTGCATTACCACCCGTGGATATGTACACCGGGGGATTTGTCTCCGTGATCTTCAGCGCCGTTGCTCCGGCCGCAGGCGGCACCCACAGCGTGTAGGCGCCCGCCGTACTGGTCGTTGCCACATCGTAGGTGGTGGTGCCGGCATTGTCGGTGAGCTTGATGGCGACGCCGACAAGCCCTTGCTCGCCGCCATCCTTGACGACGTTGTTGGCCGTTCCGGAGGAGATGCCGTTGTCCTTGAACACCGTGCCGCTGATCTGGCTGCCGTTGAACAGGCCGAAGTTCTGGTTGCTGACATCGGCGGTCGCCATGGTGACGCTGCGTGCGCCCGTCGGCGTCTCGGTATTGAGCCAGCCCGTTGGCTTGCCGGCTGTCACGTCGCTGAGCGTTGCGTTGTTGTCAATCAGTACCGTGTAGGTCCCTGTCATGACATTCGAGAAGCTGTAGTCACCGGTGCTTGTGTTCACGCTGACCACGTCAGTGGCGGGGCCCGAAGGTGCTGAAGCAGGTACGAGCTTGGCCCATATCGCCGTGCCGCAGCCCGCCTCGACACCATCCTTGCCGCCGTTATGGTTGAGGTCGCTGTAGGCGTAGCCGCTCAGGCTGCAGAAGCTGCCCATGCCGCTCACGGTGACGTCGACCGCGCCGATGCGGATACCGAGCGTCTGCAACAACGGATCGACAAGATTGGGGAGCAGATTGCCCAGCGTGGTGTTGAGTGCGGCGCTGATCAGGGGCTTGGCGGGCACGGTGATGACCGCATCGAGACCCAGCAGGCTGGGAGAGAGCTGCACCTGCAGATTGGTGACGACCAGATCGTTGAGCATGTTGTTGAGAAACAGGGCGGAGGTCGATGCGGTTTTTGTCTGCGGCCACGGCGGCGAGAAACTGAGGTCGGTGAAGAACGGTGACTGCCCGCGGGCGTAGGTGCGGATCTGCAGACTGGTATTCGATATGACCGGGACGACTACGAGCACCGTCACGCTCAAGGAACCGATGGTGCCGAAGCTCACGTCAGCGAACGAGAGCGCGCGGTTGCGATTCCAGAAATTGGCATCCGTGATCGAGCCGATGTAGATGTCCGCCACGCCCGGCGTGGCGCGCACGACGAGTGAATTGGCGACCGCATTCAGTGACTGGATGACGCCGTCGGCACGGGCGACCTCGACGTAGACACCCAGCTGTGCGATGTCGGCACTGATCGCGGTGATGCCGGAGAGGCCCAGCAGGCCGCCCAGATTGAGCGGTATGCTGACCAGGGTCATGTCGAGCTTCACGCGGATTGCGGCTGTGTGGAAGGTCGTGCCTGCCGCGCCGCAGACGATTACCGGCGCCTCGATGACTTTTGCAGAGAGTTTGACGCTGCTCAGCGTGCCGGACAGGCCGAGCGCGGCGCCGGTTACATTGATCGCAACGGGCACACTTGTCGCCGCCACATTGCTGTAGTTGAACAGCTCGACGGTGCCGGTCACGAGGTCGAGTGCGTTGATGCTGCTGCTTGCCAGCATGCCGCTTGGCAGGGTGAGCTTGAGCATGTCGCCCAGCATGAAGGTGCCGCTGAGCGCGCTGACCTGGGGCGCCAGCACGCCCAGAATCGAGGCTGCTGCGGTGCTGCCATCCGCGCTTGCACCGAGCGCGGCGGCATTGAAAACCTTGAGCAAGGTGGCATTGGCGCCGAGCGCGGCAGCAGGGCTGCCCGTCGTCGTTTGCGCCTGCAGGCCATTCATGAAGTTCGCCAGATTGAGGTTGGTCTGCGCCAGCGAGTTCCAGTCAGCGACAGTGAGATTCACGGTGCTGCCGAGCAGGTTGCCGAGCAGCGCGTTGAGTAGCGCGCCGCGTGTGGAGTCGACGCTGGCCAGTCGCGCGCCCGCCGTGACGCATGCACCGACGGTACAGGCTGCGCGCGTCGCCGGGCTGTGGCACAGGGCCAGTGCGGTGAGCACGATCATGCAGAGGGCGCGCAGCACGCTACGCACCCGGCCGGGCACGCATGGCATTGCTACGCTGTCGCTGTGCATGATGTCGTGCATCTGATTCCTCAAAACTGCTCGAACAGTTTCTCGTCGAACTTGAAGCGCAGCCGCATGTAGATGCCACGCGCCGTGTCGCTGCTCTCGCTGACGAGGTCCCGGTCATTGAAGCCGAGGACGTTGTAGCCAACGGATAGCCACAGGCTTTCCTGCAGCAGATAGCCAAGCTCGCCCCCGAGTGCGGACTGTGCACTACCGCTGCCGGGCGAGAACAGGCGGCTGACCTGCAGCGAGGCATCCCATTTCTGGCCAATGTCGTAGGTCGAGCGTGCGCTGAGCAGATGCGTGATGCTGCGGCCCTCGAGGCCAGCGAAGCTTTCCCGCGCGATCTTGCCGGCGTAGCGACCCGTCACGAGCAGCGGGCGAGCGAGTTGCGCATTGGCATGGGTCGAGAGGATGTGAACGCTGCGCTGGTAGCCGCTCAGCAAGGTCGTGTCGCGCTCGTTCTTGTACTCGTAGCGGCCCAGCGCATTCCATACGTTCGTGACCACATCGCGATAGGCAAAGCCGGTCTGGAAGCGCTCCTGACGACGATCGCCAACGTCATTCGTCTTGCTGTCCACCTGGTTGTAGATGTTGCGCGTGAGAAAGGTCCAGGCTTCGTTGAGTTTGCGCGCGAAGCCGAGAGTATTGAGAAAGGATTCGCTGCTCGTACTGGTGCGCCACTCGACGCGGCCGGTGACCTTCCAGTTCGGGTTGCGCGTGTACTCGGCGCCACCCGTGAGTGCGGTCGCGGCCACACGCTGGGCGTTGTCGCGCCCCTCTATCGAATTGATACGCTCGAAGCTGGTGTTGACCGCGACCCCCTCGGCCACTTTCCACTGGTTGCGCAAGCCCATTGCCGCCTCAGCCTCGCGCCCGGTGATGGCATCGCGCGCGCGGTACTCGCTGAAGGCCCTGCCGTCTTTCATGTACTCCGAGTCAATGCCCACCACGGCCGTATTGCGACGCTGCGTGTCGATATCGGTGTAGCTGGCCAGCGATGAAACGAATTCGTAGCGGCCGTACAGACGCAGCCTGCTGGCGAGGCGATAGTCGCCCCCGACGGCGAGCATGCGCCGCTCGCTGTCACCCACGGCCTGCTCGACCTCGCCGAAGACACTGGCCTCGGGCACACCCGGCACGGGCGCGGTCAGCTTGACGCGCACGCTGGTCGTCTCCTGCGTCTGCACTTGCCGCGTACCGCTGCTCTCCTCGTATTCATGCAGCGCGACTTCGAGCTTCAGCTTGTTGTCGAAGTTGCGCTCGACGCCGGCAAGGAGCTCCTTGCGATGGGTGCCGCGCGAGTCATCGCGCGTGCTGATGGCAGCGCCCACCAGGCGTGTTCGCTCGTCGAGACTGTAGGCGAGCTTGCCACCAAACTCGGCCCGGCCCTGCGTCAGCGTTGACGAGGGATTGTTGAAGGCCTGGTCGGAGCGCCCGACGTACAGACGGCCTTGCAGATCGCCACTCTCTTTCTTGACTTCAATGCGTTGCGCGTTGCCGGCACCGATGCTGTCACGATCGGTGCGCGCCACTTCGCCGACCAGGATTACATCGCCGCTGCGCGCGCTGATGTTGACCCCGCTCAGCCGGTTGGGATCTTTCGGGTCGCGGTCTTCCACAGCCACGACACCGGCTTGCAGCTTGAGATGTTCGTTGTCGACGATCATCACACGCGTATCGACACCACCCACCCAGAACTGGCTGCCGCCTTCATCCACCTCGTAGGTGATGCGGATGTAATTGTCATTGAGGTCTGCATCGACGCTGGGCACGGGCTGGCGCAACAGCAGGCTGCCACTCAGTGCTTCGAGGGTGTAGTCGGAGAAGCGCACCAGCGGCACCGTGCTCAACACCTGCGATTGCTGACTGCGATCACGCGTGATGATCTCGATGCGTTCGCTATTGACGACAAGGTTGCCCGCGGCAATCGGAAACGGGCCGGACGTACCGTTGGCACGGACTTCCAGCACCTGCTGGCGACTCGTCTGCCGGCTCAGGAAGCCATCCACCGCAAGGCGGCCATTCTCGTAGTGCTGACGCAAGCCATTGAGACTGCGGTTGTAGGCAGCAAGATTGCGCGCCGGGTCTTGCAGGCTGTTGCTCGTGACGTAGTCGCCATACAGCAACCACGACCTGCCCTTGTCTATGCGCACATAGAGATGGCCGGTGGACTGCGCATCGAAACCCTTGACCGATGCGTCGCCATACACGGGGTAGAAGCGGTCCGGCTGGATGTCGCGGAACAGGCGCTCCCGCGTGTCCTTGTCGGAGTCGTAGCCCAGGGTCAGCAGGTACTCGCCCTTGACCTTGCCCTTGAGGAACAGGGCAGTGCGGGCAGCAGCCGTGTTGCCGCCGGCCGTACGCGAGAAATGCGTGATCTCCTGCTCGAAGCCGTCGTTGCCATTGGCACGTTGCATGGCGCCGACACTGAGCTTCTTGCGACTGAGCACGCCTTCAATGAGGCCACTGGCCAGCAGATCGCGCAGCGGTGGCATGAAGCTGACGACGGCGTCGGCCTTGCGACTGCCGCTCGACACGCGCACCTGCCCGTCGCCTGGCGTCTGCGGCGAACGCAGGATGAATTCGCCCCGCCCGCCCTCGAGAAAGACCTGCGTGCCGGGCTCCAGCGTGTCCAGATCGGTCACCATCCATTCACCGATACTGGCTTCGAGCGTCAGCGAGGTGCGCGCGCTGACCAGTACGCCGCGCGCGTCCTCGAGACGCACAATGATCTTCGTCACGTCGCTGCCGTCGGCCAGTGCAGCCACGGGAGGCTCGATGATGATTCGTGCCAGATCACCCGGCGCAATCAGCGTCAGCTGGCGCGTGGCCTGCGGCACACCGTCGTCGCCAAGTTGCTCGAGCTGCAACAGGTTCTCGCCGGGTCGCAGACTCACACCGAAATACTCGGCCGCCTGCAGCTGGTGCTCTGCCTGCTCGATGCGCATGCCGACGCGCGACTCTGCCACCTCTTCACCGTTGACGCGCAGGCGCAGCCGCGGGCCCATTGGCCCCTTGATGCGCAGCGTGGTCTGCAGCATCAAGGTGGTGTGGCGATCCGCGAGTTCGACGAAGTCAAGCTTGTTGTCGAGCACCGCGACGGCGTCAACCAGACTCGGTGCTGGCGATCTGGCTGCGCCCTGCGCCGCGGGGTCTGCTGTTGCCGGGCTGGTGATCGGGCGCGACGCCATGCCGTTTGGATTGTTGCTGGCGTTGCTGCCCGCCATGCCGATCGTACCGCTCGCCAGCGCCGACAGTGCGGGCTGCTGGGGCGCGTCAAGCGTGAGCTGCGCGCGCGAGCCCGCTTCGACCTCGCTGGTTGCCGTCTGAGCCCGCGTACGACGGTTCATGATCTCGCTCATGACGGCTGGCAGGCAGCCGCCGACGGCGAAATCCGCACGCTGCAACTCACCGTTCTTGAGGTCAAGAAAACGACTGTTGCCGTCGCCAGCATTGCGGTGGCCGAGCGCTGCGAGCTGTGCCCCCATCGGCAAGGTCGTGGCGTCGACCTTCGCAACATGTGTGCGCGGCGAAAGACCATAGAAGCTGTACTTGCCTTCGCCATCGGATATGACCCAGGTACCGTCTTCCAGCCAGATGCGCACGCCGGGAATGCCTGGCTCGCCTGCGTCCTGGAGGCCATTGCTGTTGCAATCTGCGTAGATCTTGCCGAGGGCGAAGGCCTTGTTGTCGAACACTCCGCCTTCGACACGCACGGTGGCGGTGGCCAGGTTGCTACCCAGTGCCGGTCTCGCATTGGCTGCCTGCGCGCTGACTACCGCATTGCCGGTACTGGTCGCCGGGCCGATGCGTGCGCGGTAGGTCAGCTGGGTTGTGGCGTCGTTGGCCAGGCTTCCGAGCGGCGCGGCAAGTGCGGTATTCGGCCCACTCAGATCCCTGGCGGTCTCGCCGTCGCGCCGTACCGAGCCCGGCTGGAAGATGAAGCCGGGCGGCAAGGCCGTACGCATGCTCAGGCGCGGCAGCGCCACGCCGCTGACGTTCTTGACGCGTACGGTGTAGTCGACGAAGTCGCCGATCTCGGCCATGGCACGCGACGCCGTGAGGTCGACCAGCAGACCACCGCTGGGACTATCCACCGGCACATCGAGCATCACCGCGCCGGTCGCCATGCTGACGGGGAAGTTGCGCCCGTAGGAGCCTTCGGGATCGATGATGCGGTCAGCCGGCAACTTCTGCTGTGGCACGACGGAGGGGACGATATAGCCCGGCTCTTCCAGCTGCAGCCTGTAGGTGCTGGGCCCCACCAGCGGGAACTCGTAGCGCCCGTCGGCGCCGGTGGTGACCCGGTTGGGCGCCGGCGTCACGCCGTCGGCCGCAAAGACGCGTGCCGGCCCGCCTGCAACGCCGCCGTTCGCGGCGCCGCTCACATCGATCAGCTGTACCTGCATGTCGGCAATCGGCGCGTTGGAGCGGCTGTCGAAGACGACGCCGGCGGGATCGATGAGCAAGCTGGCCTGTGCCTGCCCCGCTCCGCAATCCGGCAGGAGCGCAGTGACGATGTCGCCGCGCGCCGTCTGCAGCCAGCCATCATCCGGTGCCACGTTGTGGGTGGCCATGTTGATCGTGGAGAGGGGTGGCCAGATCCGGTACATGCCGGTGTTGGGCCCGGTCTCCACGGCGCGCGTGGTCTCGATGTCGCCGCTCATTCTCGACTGGAGCTTGATGGTCACGGTCTCGGCGACAGCAATGTCCTTGTTGCATGCAGCCGCGTCGGCCTGCACGAACATCGGCGAGCCCAGCGTGGTGCGGCTCTGCTCGGTGTTGAATTCAGGCGTGGTGAAGTAATTTATGCTGACGCGCGGCGCAACGGACATCACGACGGTATTGGACCAGGCCGTCGTGCCGTGAGCGCTCATGCCATCGTAGTACTGAACGCGTGCCGTCGTGTCGATGGGACCGGCCGCATTGGCATTGACGCGTATCAGCATCCTGAAGCTGAAGATGGTGCCGGGGGAGAAGCTGCTGAAGGCATAGGCGATCATGTCGACCTGGCTCAGATCCTCCGGCGGCGTGGCACTGAAGCTCGGCTGCGGCGACCCGATGCGGTGGTACAGCAGCAGGCTGCCGGGCTCGGGGTCCGCCGACCAGAGGCTGGTATTGGCGGGAAGCGGCACACTCAGTAGCACCATGGAATGCGGCGCCCCGTCCACGTCGATGGCCATGCCGGTCGCGGCGACGCGCCCCAGGTTACGCACACCCAGTTGCAGAGCCACCACTTGCCCCGGCGCGGGCGCGTGGGTTGATACGCTCTGCACGACATTGAGCACGGCACCGTCGACGACAGTGACGCTATCGCTGTTCTCGGCATGGCTGCCCATGCTGCCCGTGGCGCGCAGGACCAGCCTGGCCACACCGGTATTCACCGCAGGCGTGGTACCGCTGATCAACAGATCAGCCGCCTCTTCGGGTGCCAGGCTGATGCTCGCGATCGCAGGCTCACCTGCGTCGGCCTGGCCATTGCTGTTGAGGTCACGTATCACCTGCAGGCCGCCGAGATCGAAGTCATCGCCCGCCTGATTGCTCACCGACAGGCTGAAGGTGTTCTGCGCATTGCCGCTGTTGCGCAGGCGGTGCGGGAGGCTGACAGCAAAGCCAGGCGGCCGGAAGATGCTCTGGTTGCTGGTCAGGGCGACGCCCTCCACCGGTTGAACGATGACAGTGACGACATTCGATTGCAGGACCTTCGCCGTGCCGGTTGCATCATCGATGTAACGCAGGGTCGCCTGACTATCAATGCGCGTACCGGCCGGCAGTGCTGCGTTCGCAACCTGCACCCCCAGCAACAGCGCGAGTGTGCCGATGATGTGAAGCATGCAGCGACTCAGCCGGGCCCCGGCCGCACGGTCGAATATATACCGTTGACATATTTTGCGGAAAGACCGGGCCTCGTCGTCGTTGGCAATCATCAGGGCCGGGCCGATGCGGGCGGTCAGCTATCCGCCGCGACATCACGGATTGATGCGTACGCCGAAACTCACCACGACGACCTGGCCCGGTGTCATGGTGCCCACCGTGGCCTGTATGGTGCCCGCCGTGCCGCCTGAGGGGGCACTGATGCTGCCTTGACTCGTCGCCGCTGCAATCGTCGCGTGATACGTCGTATTCGCAGGCGTTGCGTCGCTGACGATGACACCCGTTACGTCTGCAACGCCGGCATTGGTCGCCGTGATCTGGTAGCGGATGCAGGCACCGGGCAGCGCACCGGTGGTGATGTTGACGTTGCTGAAGGCCGTATCTGCCGTACCGTCGCAGGCCGCATCCAGCGCCTGCAGCTTGTCCAGACGCAGCTGCCCTGGAATGACTGCAGTACTGTCCGTCGCGCTGACGGCACTGGGCGGGCTCACTCCGCTGATCGTGCCGCTCACGGTGGCAACCAGGGTGGCCGTATCGACGGTCCCCGGCGTGGCACTTGCCGCGGCCAGTACCTTCACGAAAACGACCGCGCTCTCACCGGGATCGAGACCAGCCGCAGTGCTCGCGCCGCCCGTGCCCCCGGTGAAGTCGGCAGTGCTGGTCACGATCGGATCGCTCGCGTCCAGCGCACCGTTGTTGTTCTTGTCCCAGTAGATAGTGGCGGCAAAGCCTGGCGCGGTATTGCTGACGGCGAAGGAGACCTGGCCGGTCGTGCCATTGCCCTCGACAACATTGCCGCTATTGGTGAGGGTGTGGCGGTAGACCACGCTCCCGCCCGGATAGGCCTGCCCGCTGTTGTTCGGCGTCAGCGTAATGCCGCGCAGGCCGGAGATGATGACTGCATTGTGCACAGTGTCCGCCGCCCCCGAGACGGGCGAGAGGGCGCGGAAGTACAGATCGGTGGTCGACGCCGAACTGCCGACAGGCACGGTCACATCGGCATAGACAAGCGCGTTGCCCCCCGCGTTGACGACACCGGAATTGGTAATCACCGCGCCATTGAGGTCGCGGAACACCACGCTCCAGCCCGTCGGCAACGTGACCGACGCGAAGCTGCTGCTCGTGCTGGCCTGAAGGTTGAAGGTATCGGCCGTCGTGCTGCCGTTGGAGGCGTAAAGGGTGAAGCGCGTCGTCGCGCCCGGCACGACCGTGTTCGTTGCGACGGCCGTGACCTCAGGGCCGGCCCCGACACCCAGCGCACCCACACCGGAGGGCGCATTGTTGGTGATGTCCACCGTGTTTGCCGATATGGCGGTCAGGATGTCATTGCCCGACGCAGTTTTCGTCGGATCAAGTCTCGAGGTGGCGATCTTCGGGATGCTGAACGGGCCGACGCCGCTGACACCCGCCGGCAAGATGGCCTTCAGCACGACCGTGACGCTCGTTCCAGCGGCCAGCGGCCCCGTGTCGGGAATGCCATTGCCATTGCTGTCGACCAACGGCGTGACACCATCGGCGCGATACAACACGAATGTAGTGCCTGTCGGGAAAGTGCTGGTGCCCAGCGTGATGTCGAAGCTATCCGAGCCGTTGCCGGTGTTGGTGACCAGATTCGAGAAACTGACCGTGCTGCCTTGCGTCGCCGACGCCACCGTTGCGCCAGTCACGGAGACCGCACCTACCGAGGTCACGACGAACTGGACGGCATTGGTCGACGCAGCCGGAATGACGCCCGCGCCATCGTTGTAACTGAACTGTGCCGTGTTCAAGGTGGCCGGATTCGCGCCGGGCGCCAATCCACCATTGATGTTGACCTGAAAGCTCAGGGTACCGGACGCACCGGCGGGTACGGACGCAATCACTGCGGTAACCCGTGTCGCCAGCGTGATCGCGTAGTCGTACACGATGCCGCTCTGATTGTCGGCGCTGTTGGCATCCGTCAATACGGTAGCGCCCGAACCACTCCAGCGGCCCGATCCACCCACGTAAGTCATGCCGGACGGAATCACGTCGGTCAGCGTGAGGTTGGTCGCCGTGGAGTTACCGGTGTTGGTATAGGTCAGCGTGAACGTGCGCGGCCCGCTGCCGGCCAGACCGGCCGCAAGATCGATGGACTTGGTGACGTTGATGACGGCGTTGCCCGAAACCGTTGTCGTGTCCGTATTGCTTGCCGTCACCGCCGGGGTCAGCGCACTTGCCGCCGTCACCACGAGGCTGTTGGTATTGCCTGCCACGGCAGTGGGCGGGACCACGCCGACAACCACAAAGTTGAATGTGCCACCCGGCGCGATGCTGCCGGTGCTGGTGATGGGTGTAGTGCTATCCGGAACACCATCGCCGTTGACGTCGGCATAGATCGTGACAGTCAGGAAACTGAACGTGCCGCTGTTCGATGTCGACAAGTTGAAGCTGTCATTGCCATTACCCGTGTTCGTGACGGTATGGGGATAGGTCACGAGCCCACCCAATGACACCTGCTTGGCGCCATTGGAGCCGAGCGTCAGGCTGGCCACCTGCTGCACGATGGTGACCACGCTATTACTGGTGACCGTGCGCACGGTCGCCGAACTGTCCGAGTAGGTTGCAGATGCCTGGTTACCGATGCTGGTGCCGGCTACCGGCGCCGCATCGGCAAACGGCAGCGCCATCAGGCACAGGGCGAGCACAAGGAGTATGGCGCACAAGCGCCTCACGCCAGACCGTCTGGAAGAATCAACGCGTTGCCACATTGCCGCCCGCCTTCCTGCCCGCGTCACTGGCGGCGGGCCCCGATCCGGCACTCTCAAGCGTGGCGATGCGGACGCGCGTAGTCACGGTCATGCTGGCACCGGCAGCGAGATCGCCGAGTTTCCAGCGCAGGGCCCGGTATTCGGAAAGCGGAACGATCTGGGTCTGACGTTGCCCGTCCTGCCCGATCACGATGCGCTTCAGCGGCATGGCCTCGAAGCGGTTGCCATCTGAGCTGGCCAAGGGATTGCGCGGCGAGGCGGAATCAGCGAGATACGCCGTGTTGCCGGCAGGAATAGGCAGCGTCGCTTCGACATTGCGCGCCAGCGTCTTGCCGTTATTTTTGTACACGGCGCGGTACTCCAGCGTGTCTCCCGGCAGAACAGCTTCGGCTGGCGTGAGGACTTCTCTGCCTCCTCCAGCCGCGACACTTACCTTGAAAGCATCAAGCTGCACGCTGATGCCACCTTGCTGGGCAGATACGTATGCCCATGGCAACAGCAGGGCCCCCGCCAGAATCCAGGCTATTTTATTCACCACTTGCCTCCTGATCAGCAAATGCAAAGGGCATTCACCAGATGTTCTTGCAGACAGGCACCGGATATGGTGAGGACGCCCGAACCGGGCAGAACCGCATATCGCACCCCAAGCATGCCAAAGGTATATATCCATTGTGCATCTTGAGAATAGAATGCCGTTCGTCAGATAACAACTTTCCTTGTGTTGTGTTTTTCAGTCAGAAAGTCAGGCATGTTCGTTGCTAAATACTGGGTTCGCTGACGGCGCCGCAAAACAGCATGTCATATCGTTCAATAGCGCGGCGTTTACCCTGCATATATCAAGATGACATTTCCTCACGCGAAAATATTTCGCGCCATCAGTCGGGGGAGTCTGGCCCGCTGGGTGTAGGGGTCGATCGCAGGACCGGTTTGTGTTTCACCAAAGAAAACGGGGCAGCCCTGGCTGCCCCGTTTTACTGCAATGCTTCCCTGATTACTTGAAGTAGTACTGTTGCACGAGCGTCGGGCCCGGCGAAGGGTAAGTCCATCCCCACACCATCTTCTCGTACACGTTCATGAGCTTGGCATTGTGGATGCCGGTCTGTGTGGGTGGCTTCACCGTACCGAGGACTTCGAGCTCATCGGCAGAGATGGCGAGGATCTGCTTGAACAGCGCATCGGCCTCCTTGTCGTTCTTCGCGTTCTTCCAGTCGTCATACAGCGCCAGTCGCTTCTTCATGCTGGCAGGAGGCTCCTCACCGGCCTTGCCACCCGTCTCGTACCACTTCACCCATAGCAGGCTCTGACGCGACTCTTGCGGGTGCACCGCGACGTAGCCACGTGGGTTCTGCGTCGGGTCGAAGCCGCCAGCCAGACTGTCCACACTCAGGTCGTAGTCATTGCCGTTGGCGCGATCGTAGTAGAGCGTGCGTTCGGAAGCCTGGATCTGCAGGTCCAGACCGATCTTCTGGTATTGCTTGCGCAGCAGTTCCAGCATGTCGACCTGGTAGCTGGTCGCCAGACTGACGATGACGCCCATCGAGATGCGACCGCCATTCTTGTACTGACGATAGCCCTCGGCGTCACGCGTGGTCAGGCCCATCTTGTCGAGCAGCTCGTTGGCCGCCTTGGGGTCGTGCTGGATGTACTGCTTGGCCAGCTTCTCGTTGTAGAACTTGTTTTCGGGCGCCGGTCCAATCTGCCAGGGCTCGCCCTTGCCAAGGAAGATGATGTCGTTGATTTCCTTGCGGTCCATGCCGAGCGACAGCGCAACGCGGAAATCCTTGGTGCGGAACAGTTCGCGCAGCTTGGCGTTCTTGGTGCTCTGGTTGATGAACACGGCGATCGCAGTGGCATTGATGTCCGGCAGATACATCACCTTGTAACCGCCCTTGCCCGCTCCGTCAGCCAGCACGGGGCGATTCTGGATGTTCGAGATATGACGGATCTGCATGTCCAGCTGGCCGTTGAGTGCTGCCAGCACGATGGTCTCGATTTCCGAAATGATGGCGAACTGGATCTTGTCGATGTAAGGCAGCTGGTTGCCTGCCGTGTCGACCTGCCAGAAGTAGGGATTGCGAGTCATCGTGACGCGGCTGGCGCTGCCGGTATAGGGCTCCGTGATCACCCACGGATCCATCACCGGCTTCTCCGGATTGCTCCAGCGACTGGCCACTTCGATATCACCGCACTTCAGGCGCATCAATGCGCCCCAGTCGGCCTGACGCGTCGCCTTCAGCTCGTCGTCGATCTTCGGGTTGTACTTGGGATGGAACTTGCCGCAGTAGTGCTTGGGATACATCACCGGATGCTGACCCAGCGGTGTCGCCAGTTCTTCGATGAAGGTGCGATAAGGACCGCTGAATTTGATCTTGAAATGCGTGTCGTCGATCTTCTCGAACTCCATCAGCTTGCCATCGCTCGTATAGCGTCCGGGCGGCGCCGAGAAGAACTGTTTGTTGCCGAGCAGATCATTGATGGAGAAGCCGACGTCATCGGCACTGAAAGGCGCCCCGTCGGACCAGCGCAGGCCCTTGCGCAATGTGAAGGAGTATTCCTTGGCGTCCGGGCTGAGCGTCCAGCTCTCGGCAAGATTGGGGATGACGGCCGAGAACTCCTTGTTCCAGCGCACCAGGCCTTGCGGGCTGATCATGCGCAGGATTGCGTTGCCATCACCGTTACCGCGCAGCGCGGAGCGCAGCACGCCACCATATTTGCCGATGCTCTCCGGCTTGATGACTTCGGGCTTCTCGGGCAGGCGCTTGTCGACAGCCGGCAGCTTGCCTTCCTTCACTTGTTGCGCAAGTGCGGGGGCTTCGCGAAAGACGGCCATCGCTGCGCTGGAAGCCAGTGCGGTCGATGCCATACAGGCCAACAACAGGACACCGCGAATTCCCCCCACGGACGGCCTGCGTAGCAGCTTGCCGTCTGTCGGCCCGGCCATGGGGCCGCTCTCCTCAAAACGCATGTCGATCTCCTCGTATCTCTCTTGGTTGTAAGGCAACAATTTGGCCGCACAGGTTAATTAGGGTTAGTTGTCCGGTCAATTGCGACTTTGCCTGACATATATGGCGACAAGCAAGACACGGGAAGAATCATTTGTGCTGCACTGCGAAATGTGCAGCACGTCACGAAGTGCGCGCGAAGTATGGATCTGGCATCAGTTCAAGGGGGATGAACGGCCTATTCTCCGACGTGCGGCATTGTCTGCTCTGGTTGCGACAGCTAGCCTGAGTCAGGATCACAAAACATAACTGGCACTCACGAAGTGCCATGTCATTCGGTCCAGAGCAATGTCCGGGCTCTCGGAGGGGGAAATCTTTTAGTGAGATGTGCGGCCAGGTCGGGCCAGCGTTTAAGCATGTGCATCGCCAGCGTTTCCTGCGCAAAGCAGACAAATGCCGGGGTCACCGTGACGTACTGACGACCTTGCCGTTTTGTTGTTGTGAACCTGGAAGCAATAACTAGAAAGGTACAAACCATGAACATGTGCATCCCTGCACTGAAAAAGCTATTGCCGACGCTCGTCGGCTTGAGCCTCGCTGTCGCCGCATCGGCCGTCAGCGCGCACGACGATGGCCGCCACGGGTTTGGTCACAAACCGGTAAAAGTGGGTGTCAGCGTTGCCGACTACATCATGACCACCTGGCCTAACGTTGACGACACAACCCTCGGCGTCAATAGCTTCAGCCTCAACTACGCAACCGTGCCTGCAACGGCTGCACCAAAGTTCTTCGAATACACCAATGGCGTGCCGATGTGGGGCATCTGGAAGATCTATCGCCAGACCGGCGACAAGAAGTACTTCGACTACGTCAAGAAGTGGATGGATGCGTTGATCGATGCCAATGGCAACATCAACTACACCTCCAACGGCTCGCCGACCGCACTGCGCGATCCGACGATCCAGGACACGATGCAACCGGCAATGATCCTGCTGAGCCTGTACCAGGAAACCAAGGATCAGCGTTACCTGACCGCGGCATCCAAGGTCCGCGCGTCGATGAACGCGATCAAGAAGAACCCGCAAGGCGCTTTCTGGCACAAGCCGACCTACCCGAACCAGCAATGGCTTGACGGTATCTACATGTCGGAGCCCTTCCTCGCGAAGTACGGCAAGCTCTACGCCGATGCAGCCATCCCCGGCGATTCGGTCACGGCTTTCAATACCGTCACCACGCAGATCAAGCTGGCTGACCAGTTCACCTTCAACCCGACCAAGAACCTCTACTACCACGCCTGGAACGGCCAGGTAGATGGTGTCTGGGCCGGCCTGAAGACGCCACCGGCAATCGGCCAGGTTACGACTTCGGTGCTGTGGAGCCGCTCGATCGCCTGGTATTACCTCGGCGTGATCGACGTACTCGACTCGCTGCCGCAGAAGCATCCTGATCGCAAGCAACTCGAGCGCATCGTGAAGAACATCTCGCAAGCGCTGGCCAAGTACCAGGATCGCAAGACGGGTCTGTGGAACCAGGTCATCGACGTGACCAACGACAAGCTGCCAGCCAACGGCGGCTACGCGAACGAGTCGATCGCAGCCCTGCCGAACTGGAACGAAACCTCGGCCAGCGCCCTGTTCGTCTATGGTCTGTCCAAGTCGGTACGCAAAGGCTACATCTCGCCGCTCTATGAAATCACGGCGCATCTGGGCTGGAAGGGCGTAAAGACGCAAGTCGAGATCGCCGGCTCTTCGGTCAAGGTGCATGGCACCGTGGTCGGCATGAGCGTGGGCGGCACGTACAACTCGTACGTGAATGCCGACTTCCGTTCAGATCTGTCGACGGGTGCTTTGCCTGCACCAGCAGGTTGCACGCAAGTCGCTTACGTGTCGCCACCGGCAAACTGCAAGTACCTCTATGTGCGCGACAACGTACCGCAAGGTCTGGGTGCCGTGCTGCTGGCAGCCAGCGAAATGGAAGACGAACCAGGTCTGCACTTCGGTCGCGACAAGCACTAAGCAACTCGCAGTCTGGAAAAGCCCACGGCGTGCCGTGGGCTTTTTTCATTTCCAGGCCGCCACACAGCATGGCGTCATTACGGAAACACCTGCCCTGGCGGGCAAGCGGAGATATCTGTGTCATAAATGCCAACTTCCGGGCATCCCGGACGTGCGGCGTTGACAGCGGGTCAACCCGGACGATAGTGTCCGTTTCAGCAACACAATTTTGCAATTGAACAGATATAGCCACGTCGAGTGGCTTTTTTGATGTCTGCTTGCGCGGGATTGTTTGCAGGGAGAGTGGACGACGAACGTTGATCAGCATGGGTGCGCAAGCGCCAGGGAGGCTGATCGGCCGCAACCGTTGCTGCACTAGAAACGCAATACCTGATCAGAAAGGTAAGACCATGAAGATGTGCCTTCCAGCGCTGAAGAAATGCTTGCCAGCATTCATTGGCCTGAGCTTGCTTGCAACCGCCGCTGTCAGCCACGCGGCCCCCAAAGTCGGCGTCAGCGTCGCCAACTACATGATCACGACCTGGCCGAATCTTGACGATACGACCTGCGGCGTCAATTGCTTCAACCTGACCTATTCCACCGTGCCGGCAACGGGCGTGCCGAAGTACTGGGAGTACACCAACGGCGTGCCACTGATGGGCCTGTGGAAGATCTACGAAAAGACCGGCAATGTGGCGTACTACAACTACGTCAAGAAATTCGTCGATTCGAAGATCGACGCCAACGGCAACATCGACTACACCTTCGGCGGCACCGCCGTGCGCGACCCGCACATCCAGGACACGATGCAGCCCGGCATGCTGCTGCCAGCCCTGTACAAGAAGACCAAGGACGCGCGTTACCTGAAGGCCATGGTGAACCTGCGCGCAGTGTTCAACACAATGTCCGTCAATCCTGAAGGCGCCTGGTGGCACAAGCCGACCTACCCGAACCAGCAATGGCTGGATTCGACCTATATGTCCCTGCCGTTCCTGTCCATGTACGCCAAGGACTACGCAGAGAAGCAACTCAAGGGTGACGCAGCCGTCTCGTTCAACCTGATCACCCAACAGCTCAAGCTGATGAGCGACAACACGTTGAACCCGGTCAAGGGCCTGTACTACCACGCCTGGAACGACTCGGCTGACGGCGTCTGGCAAGGCCTGAAGACACCTCCAGCCATCGGCGCGATCACTTCGCCGGTGCTGTGGAGCCGTTCGATCGCCTGGCTGTACGTCGGCGTCATCGACGTGCTGGAAAACCTGCCTGACAGCCACCCTGATCGCGACAAGCTGCGCAAGATCGTCAAGAACATCTCCGTTGCACTGGAGAAGTATCAGGATCCAAAGACCGGCCTGTGGAATCAGGTCATCGACGTGACCAACGACAAGCTGCCGGCCAATGGCGGTTATGCGAACGAGTCGATCGCAGCCCTGCCGAACTGGAACGAAACCTCGGCCAGCGCGCTGTTCGTTTATGGTCTGTCGAAGGCTGAACGTGCCGACATCCTGGCACCGCACTACCGCGACATCGCCCTCAAGGGCTGGGAAGGCGTGAAGAAGCAGGTCGAGATCGCCGGCGCATCGGTCAAGGTGCATGGCACGGTGGTCGGCATGAGCGTGGGCGGCACCTACAACTCCTACGTCAATGCTGACTTCCGCACCGACCTGACGACGGGCCCGTTGCCCGCACCGGCTGGTTGCACGCAGGTTGCCTACGTGACGCCGCCAGCAAACTGCAAGTACCTCTATGTGCGCGACAACGTGCCACAAGGTATCGGCGCCGTGCTGCTGGCAGCGAGCGAAATGGAGTAAGAAAGCCCGTGCCGGATTTCATCCGGCGTGCAGGCAGAAACCCACGGCTTGCCGTGGGTTTTTTTATTGCCTTGCACACGGCAGGAGTCCTCTGCCACAAACCACGAAATTGTGTCGTTGTCATGAAAATGAGCGCGCAACGACGGGCAATTTCCGTAAATGTCGATTTTGCAAACTTGCCTGACACGCGGCATTGACAGTTTGCTGAACGGAACGCTAGTGTCCGGACAGCAACACAATTTTGCAATTGGCCGCATCTCAGCACTTTGTGGGCTCTGCTGACGGGATTTGCCGGAATTGGTTGTGGAGAGTGAGCGGTTTGGCGTGACAGCGTTTCCGTGCGTGAGGGTGTTGCCCGCATCAGCAGCGATATGCCGGAAATGACTGCTTGCCCGAGCTGCAGCCGTGTTTGGGAAACCAGAAATAATCACTAGAAAGGTAAGACCATGAAGATGTGCCTTCCCGTCCTGAAGAAATGCCTGCCGGTATTTCTCGGTGCGAGCCTGCTCGCCGCGACACCCGTCGTCCACGCAGATGACGATGACGCCGTGAAAGTGGGCAAGAAAGTCGCCGATTACATGATGGCAACCTGGCCCAAGCTGGACGACCCGACCTGCACCACCAATTGCTTCAGCCTCAACTACGCCACGGTCCCCCCTGGCCCATCCCTCAAGTACTGGGAGTACACCAACGGCGTGCCGATGTATGGCATCTGGAAGATGTACGAAGAGACGGGCGACATCCGCTATTACAACTACGTGAAGAGCTGGATCGACGGCCTTGTCGATGCAGACGGCAAGATCAGCTACACCTTTGGCGGCACGGCGACCCGCGATCCACGCATCCAGGACACGATGCAGCCTGCCACCTTGCTGTTCGGGCTGTACAAGAAGACTGGCGACGCGCGCTACCTGAAGGCCATGCAGAACATGCGTGCCGTCTTCAACACCATGCAGGTCAATCCACAAGGCGCCTGGTGGCACAAGCCGACCTATCCGAACCAGCAATGGCTCGATTCGACCTACATGTCCCTGCCTTTCCTGGCGCAGTACGGCGCGCTCTACGCCAACCAGACCTCGCCGGGTGATTCGACCGTAGCACTGAACATGGTGACCCAGCAGATCAAGCTGATGAGCCAGTTCACCCTGAACCCGACCAAGAGCCTGTACTACCACGCCTGGAATGGCCAGGCCGACGGCGTCTGGGGCGGTCTGAAGACGCCACCTGCAGTGGGTGACATCAGCTCGCCGGTGCTGTGGAGCCGTTCGATCGCCTGGTACTACATTGGCGTGATCGACGTCCTCGACAGCCTGCCGAAGAACCATGCCGATCGCGCAGCGCTGATCCAGATCGTGAAGAACATCTCCAGCGGTCTGAAGAAATATCAGGACAAGAAGACCGGCCTCTGGAACCAGGTCATCGACGTCACCAACGACAAGCTGCCAGCCAACGGTGGCTACCGTACCGAGCAGGTTGCCGCGTTGCCGAACTGGAACGAAACCTCGGCGAGCGCACTGTTCGTCTATGGTCTGTCCAAGGCAGCACGCAAGGGCTACGTCAATGACGACTACCGTGACATTGCGAAAAAAGGCTGGAAGGGCGTCAAGACCAAGATCCTGATCTCCGGCAACGCCGTCACCATCAAGGGGACGGTCGTGGGCATGAGCGTGGGCGGCACTTACAACTCCTACGTCAATGCCGACTTCCGCACCGATCTGACGACCGGTCCGGTGCCTGCCCCGGCCGCAACCTGCAACCCGCCTGCCGTGCCGCTCTACACGTCCGCGCCGACGGAATGCAAGTTCATCTACGTCCGCGACAACGTGCCACAAGGCTTCGGCGCAGTGCTGATCGCCGCCGCCGAGATGGCGCAATCCGACGACTGAGCGTTCGACGCTCCCCGGGGCCTGCCCCGGAAGGCACAAGACCCACGCCTCGGCGTGGGTCTTTTTTTGGGAATTACATACCTGAACCCCTGGAACCGCCGGGCCCCACGTCATTTCCGCCCTGCGCCAAGCCCAGGACAGGCCGGCCTGCGGCCGAGCGGAAATCCGGTGGCTTTGGAACGCGCCTGGACGAAGCTGGATTCACGTTGTCCCGGGAATGACGGTCGTTTGGGCACGACCAGGGCCTCGGCATCAGGCCAGGGGATTCGAGTATGCAATCCCCTTTTTCTTGCCCTTCCGCGCAAGGTAGACTGGGCAGCTGGAGCCGCCGCCTCTTCCACATTCTTCTCGCGGCGGCTCTCCTCCGAGGCAACTGATGACATCCCGAACGGCTTACGAATCGCTTGGTGGCGCGCCCACCGTCCATGCCCTGGTCGAGCGCTTCTACGACATCATGGATCTGGACGAACACGCCGCAGGCATCCGCGCCCTGCACCCGCAGTCACTGGAAGGCAGCCGTCAGAAACTGTTCGAGTATTTCTCGTTCTGGCTGGGTGGCCCGCAGACCTATGTCGAAAAAAACGGCCATCCACGCATGCGCTCACGCCATATGCCTTTCACCATCGGCGAGGCCGAGCGCGACCAGTGGCTGCATTGCATGCGGCAGGCCTTCGAAGAGGTGCTGCCTGCCGGCGAAACGCGTGACAAGTTCTGGGAGGCCATCGTCGGCCTCGCCGATCACATGCGCAACCAGTAAATACGGTCACCTGCCGGAGCACGCAGGCGGCGTTTTGCGGCATAAGCATCAGCAGAAACTCTGCATAAGCAATGCAGTTTTTCTTCGTTCCTTTCATAAGGAGCGATCAATACAGTGCGTCCATCGACAACAAAACGCAGGGGCGCACAGATGTACTTCTCTTCTTTCAAACCGGCTCGCCGTGCCATTCTCGCGCTGACGCTGGCCGTCGCTGCGGGTGCCGCCTGGGCTGACACGACGCTGCTCAACGTCTCCTACGATCCGACCCGCGAGCTGTACGAGAACTTCAACGAATCCTTCGCCAAGTACTGGAAGGCAAAGAGCGGCGAAGTGGTCAAGGTCAAGCAATCGCACGGTGGTTCCGGCGGTCAGGCACGTGCCGTGATCGACGGTCTGGATGCCGACGTGGTGACGCTGGCGCTCGGCTACGACATCGAGGCGATCGCCGCCAAGGGCATCATCGCCCCGGACTGGCAGAAGCGCCTCGCGCACAATTCCGCGCCTTACACCTCGACCATCGTTTTCCTGGTACGCAAAGGCAACCCGAAGAAGATCAGGGACTGGACCGATCTGGCACGCGGCGGCGTCGAAGTGATCACGCCGAATCCGAAGACCTCCGGCGGCGCACGCTGGAACTATCTTGCAGCCTGGGGCTACGCCCTCAAGAAGCAAGGCGGCAATGACGCCAGCGCCAAGGCCTTCGTCAAGGCCATCTTCGGCAACGTCAAGGTGCTTGACTCCGGCGCACGCGGTGCCACGACGACCTTCACCGAAAAGGGCATCGGCGACGTGCTGATCGCCTGGGAAAACGAAGCCTACCTGTCGCTCAAGGAGCTGCCAGGCCAGTTCGAAATCGTGACGCCTTCGCTGTCCATCCTCGCCGAGCCACCGGTTGCCGTGGTGGACAAGGTGGTGGACAAGAAGGGTTCGCGCAAGGTGGCAGAGGCCTACCTGCAATACCTCTACTCACCTGAAGGCCAGGACATCGCCGGCAAGAACTACTATCGCCCGATCGATGCGAAGGTTGCTGCAAAGTATGCCAAGCAGTTTGCCCCGGTATCGCTGTTCAAGCTGGAAGAGCTGTTCGGCAACTGGCAGACCGCGCAGAAGACGCACTTTGCCGACGGTGGTCAGTTCGACCAGATCTACACGCCAGGCCGTTAATCAGGTCCAGCGCAAATACAGAGGGCTGCCCGCGGGCAGCCCTTTTTCATTGGTGCCGCGTCCGGGCGGCATGCTCGATTACCGCGTGATCGCACCGCCCTGAGTAGTTCCGCCTGCATCTTCTGAGTAGATTTACTCATCAAGGCCGCCCCCCGCTCTGTCGATAATCGCTTCATACCGCAGCAATCCTGCTATCCCGGTATGACAGCCAGATCATCTTGCGCTGTCATGCCCCCGACTTCCTCCCTGGAGCTGACTGATGAACTGGTTCATGAAACTCAAGCTGGCCAACAAGTTGCTGGTCACCTATCTGGTCTGTGTGCTGTTTACCGTAGGCATCGGCCTGTTCGGTCTGAACCGCATCACCGTCGTCGGTGGCCTGCTGCACGATATGTACGAGGGCAATCTCGTGGCCCTGCAGCAACTCGCCGAAGCCAACGGCAGGCTGGCCGTCAATTCGCGCGCCTTTGTCCGTGCCGGCGGCCAGAACCTCAAGGACGCGGAAGCCACGCTGGGCCGCGCCAAGGCGGCCTGGGAGGCCATGCAGAAACCGCTCACGGCCTATCGCGCGACCAAGCTCAGCGACGAAGAAGTCGCCCAGCTCAAGATCCTGGATGGCTTGATGCCCGAATACCAGCGCATGTCCGCAACGTTGGCGACGGAGATCCTCGCCGGCCATAGCGCCAACGCCTCGCAGCTCCTCAACGGCGATTTCCGTCTGCTCACGAACAAGATCGAAGCTGTCTTCGACGTGCTGTTCAAGGAGCAATCCCGCCAGGGGCAGGAAGCCGATGAAGGCGCCGCCCGGCAAGTCGAGAACATGCGCAACGTCATGATCGGTGTGCTGCTCGGAGCTGCCGTCGTGGCCATTGCGCTGGGCCTGTGGGTCACACGCATCATCACGCGCCAGCTGGGAGGTGAGCCCGACTACGCAACCGACATCGTGCGCAAAGTCGCCGCCGGCGATTTCACGGTGGACGTTGCCACGCGTCAGGGCGATGACAGCAGCCTGCTGGCCAGTACCCGCGACATGGTGGCCAAGCTGACCCACATCATCAGCGAGGTGCGCTCCTCCGCGGACACCCTGGCCTCGGCCTCCGAGGAAGTATCTGCCTCGGCAACCACGCTCAGCCAGAACACCACCGAGCAGGCAGCCAGTGTCGAACAGACCAGCGCCTCGGTCGAAGAGCTGTCCTCGACCGTAGCCCAGAATGCCGAAAATGCCGGCGTCACCGACGGCATCGCCACACGCTCGGCGCAGGAAGCGCGCGAAGGTGGCGAAGCCGTGCGTGAAACCGTTTCGGCCATGCGCAAGATCGCCGAGAAGATCAGCATCATCGACGACATCGCTTACCAGACCAATCTGCTGGCCCTCAACGCCGCCATTGAAGCGGCGCGTGCCGGCGAACATGGCAAGGGCTTTGCTGTCGTCGCCGCCGAAGTGCGCAAGCTGGCCGAACGCAGCCAGGTCGCCGCACAGGAAATCAGCACCTTGTCATCCGACAGCGTCGGTCAGGCTGAAAGCGCGGGCAGATTGCTGACCGCCATGCAGCCCTCGATCAGCAAGACCGCCGATCTGGTGCAGGAGATCTCGGCCGCCTCGCGCGAACAGACCACCGGCCTCGAGCAGATCAACTCCGCCGTCAATCAACTCACACAGACCACGCAGGCCAATGCCTCCGCCTCGGAAGAACTCTCCGCTACCGCAGAGGAAATGAGTGCACAGGCACAGCAACTGCAAGAGTTGATGAGCTACTTCAGGACCGGCGTGCAGCAGGCAACGCCCGCCACGCAAGGCGTCGCACGCAAGCGTCCGCAATCCAGCGCGAACGCCACGGCGCTGCGCCAGGGCAAACCGCTCAAACAGACCGAGATCGACAACCTCGACAGCTTCACGAACTTCTGAGGTCGAGCATGAACACACCTACCCTTACCTCCGGCCAGTACCTGACCTTCGGCCTCGGCACCGATACCTTCGCGGTCGAGATCGCACCGATCCGCGAGATCATCGAGTACCCCGGGCTGACCAGCATCCCGATGACGCCGAGCTTCATCCGCGGCGTCATCAACCTGCGCGGCGCCGTGGTGCCCGTCATTGACCTGTCGGTACGCTTCGGCCGCGCCGTGACCGGGATTGACCGCCGCACCTGCATCGTCATTATCGAGATCGCCAGCGAGGGCGAGATGCAATCACTCGGCATCCTCGTCGATCGCGTCAATGAAGTGCTGGATGTGTCAGCCGATCAGATCGAGCCACGCCCCGGCTTCGGCCTCGGGGTGCACGCCGATTTCGTGAAGGGCATGATCCGTCACGGCGACCATTTCGTTGTCATCCTCGACACCGACAGGACCCTGTCGGCGACCGAGATGGCCGGGCTCGTTGGCCTGCCGGACGTCGGGCAGGATGCACAGGCCGTGCTTGCGCTGCCGGCCTGATCGTTGCAGCGTGGCACAACGCCACCCAAGCGCCGTCATGAAGCCCCGCTCGCGGGGCTTTTTCTTTGTCTGCCGCTCCTCCCGCCACATATGCAATCCACGCAAAGCGCGATAAGCAATACAGAACTAATTGGTTAGCTCCGGCTGTTGCAATCCGTACAGTTCCGTTCACTCAGACGCCCGGCCAGCCCGGCCCCCCAAGCGCCTGCAGCGAAAGGAACGAAGATGTCGATTCTCACCATTGCCTCCAGCCCCTCTGCCAGCTCGCGCTCGGCGCGCCTGCTGGGCCGTGCACGTGAGTCCCTGGCGGCGCATGGCATCGTCGGCGGACACCTCGACCTGCGCGACCTGTCGGCCGAAGCGCTGGTGCGTGCCAATGTGAATGAGCCCTCGATCGCAGCTGCCGTAAAGGCCGTTGCCGAAGCAGATGCCATCATCATCGCCACCCCGGTTTACAAGGCAGCCTACAGTGGCCTGCTGAAGATCTTCCTCGATCTGCTGCCGCAGGATGCACTCAGCGGCAAGCTGGTCCTGCCGATCGCCTCGGGCGGCAGCCTCGCACATGCCCTGGCGATCGACTACGCCCTGCGTCCCGTCCTCAGCTCGCTCAATGCGCACAACGTGCTGCCGGGCATCTTCGCGGTGGACAAGGAAATCGAAGTCCAGGGTGACGGCAGCCTGTTGCTGTCCCCCGCCCTGTTGTCGCGCCTCACCCTGCGCCTGGCCGACTTGCGGGCGCAGTTGCCGCATGCCGCCGAGCTGCAGCAGTTTGCACGTCTGCCGCAAGCACAGGCGGCCTGATTCATCGCCCTCATCACACCATCACCCATCCAGAAACCTCGCACTTCGCATAAGGAGAATTGACCATGTCCGCCATCAAATGGACCCGTCGCCAGCTCATCGGCGCCACAGCCGTACTGTTCGCCAGCGCATCGCTGCCAGCCTTCGCCGACTACAACCCGAAGCTGCTGCGCATCGGCTATCAGAAATCCGCCGCCACGCTGGTCTTGCTCAAGGGCAACGGCACGCTGGAAAAGAAGCTCGCGCCGCAAGGCATCGAAGTGAAGTGGGTGGAGTTCCCCGCTGGCCCGCAGCTGCTGGAAGGCCTCAACGTCGGCTCCATCGACTTCGGCTATGTCGGTGAAACGCCGCCCATCGTGGCGCAAGCTGCAGGTGCCAACTTCGTCTACGTCGGTTACGAGAAGCCAGCTCCGCAAGCCGAAGCCATCCTCGTGCCGAAGGATTCGCCTATCAAGACCGTGGCCGATCTGAAGGGCAAGAAAGTGGCTTTGAACAAGGGCTCGAACGTGCATTACCTGCTGGTCAAGGCACTCGAGAAAGCCGGCCTGAAGTACGCCGACGTCACCGTTAACTTCCTTACGCCGGCCGATGCACGTGCCGCTTTCGAGCGTGCTGCCATTGATGCCTGGGTCATCTGGGATCCCTTCACCGCTGCCGCTGAAAAGCAGACCGGCGCCCGCGTACTGACCAATGCCGTCGGCGTCGCCAACAACCACCAGTTCTTCCTCGCCGAGCGCGAGTTCGCCACCAAGCGTCCTGACCTGACCAAGCTGCTGTTCGACGAAGTCAGCACGCAAGGCGCATGGGTCGAGAAGAACATCAAGGCCGCTGCCGCGCAGCTGTCGCCGATTCAGGGCCTGCCCGCCGAAGTCATCGAGCTGAGCCTGTCGCGTTACCCGCAAGGCGTGCATCCGCTCGAAGACTCGGTGCTCGACGCACAGCAGAAGATCGCCGATACCTTCGCCGAGCTGAAGCTGATCCCGGCACCGATCCGCGTCAAGGACGCCACGCTTGGCGCCAAGCGCCTCGCCGCCAATCCCTGAGAGTTGTTGCGCAGTTCTCGAACGTTCGTCATCCCGGCGGAAGCCGGAATGACGATGGCTGAGTGAGAAAGGAGTGAATGTCATGAGCATCATCCGTCGTATCCAGAACCTCGCTGTGTTGCTCACGGGCCTGCTCCTCTCCGCGCAATCAATGGCACAGGGCGCCCCGGCCGAGCTGCGGGTGGGCTACCAGAAGGGCACGATCAACCTGACCGTGCTCAAGGAGCGTGGCCTGCTCGAGCAACGCTTCAAGGGCGCAGCTGCGAGCGCAGCAACCCGGGTCACCTGGGTTGAGTTCGCCGCCGGGCCGCAACTGCTCGAAGCGCTCGCCGTCGGCAGCATCGACTTCGGCGCAACGGGCGACAGCCCGCCGGTGTTCGCACAAGCCGCTGGCAAGAACCTCGTATATGTCGGCTATGAAGTACCCAAGCCCGACACCTCTGCCGTACTGGTGCCGGCTGACTCGCCGATCAAGTCGCTCGAGGACCTGAAGGGCAAGAAGATCGCCATGCAGAAGGGCTCCAGCGCGCACTTCCTGACAGTGCAGGCACTCAAGCGCGCCAAGCTGGCGTGGAGCGACATCCAGCCGATCTACCTCGCGCCGGCCGATGCCCGTGCTGCGTTCGAGCGCGGCAGTGTCGATGCCTGGAGCATCTGGGATCCGTATTACGCAGCAGTTGAGGAAAGCGGCAAGGTGCGCGTGCTCGCCACCAGCCGTGGCCTCTCCAACAACAACACTTTCTATCTCGCTTCATCGGCTTTCGCCGCACGCCACGGCAGCACGCTGATCGACGTTTTCGAAGAGCTGACGCAAGCCGAGAAGTACGTCCAGAACAACCGGGTCGAGGCCGTGCAACTGCTCACCAAGGCCTTCGGCCTGGAGCAGAAGGTCATCGAGCGCGTGCTGGCCCGCCGCCCTCTCGGCGCGGTGAAGCCCATCAATGCCGATGTGCTGCTCGACCAGCAACAGGTGGCGGATGCCTTCTTCCAGCTCGGGCTGATCCCCGCAGCCGTGAAGGTGGCCGACATCGTGTGGAAACCGACGGCCAATGATCTGGCGCGCCGCTGAGCTGCGCCGCCACGAAGACAACAAGGACACAGCATCATGAAAGTACTCTGGTTCCTCCCCACCCACGGCGACAGCCGCTACCTCGGCACCAGCGATGGCGCACGCGAGGTCAGCTACGACTACCTGCGCCAGATCGCACAGGCCGCTGACAACCTTGGCTACTACGGCGTGCTCACGCCCGTCGGCCGCTCCTGCGAAGACCCGTGGGTCGTCACGTCCAGCCTGATCGGTGCGACCAAGAACCTGCGCTTCCTCGTCGCCCTGCGTCCGGGCCTCATCCAGCCGAGTCTCGGCGCACGTACCGCAGCGACTTTCGATCGCCTTTCCGGCGGCCGTCTGCTGATCAATCTCGTCACCGGTGGCGACCCCAACGAGCTGGCGGGCGACGGTGTCTTCACCTCGCATGCCGAGCGCTACGAAGCGTCCGAGGAGTTCATCCGCATCTGGCGCGAGATCAATACCCGCAGCCACGCCGGCGAGCCGCTCGACTTCGAGGGCAAGCATCTGTCGGTGAAGGGCGCCAAGCTGCTCTACCCGCCTATCCAGAACCCCTATCCACCGGTGTGGTTCGGAGGTTCCTCGGATGCCGCGCACGATCTGGCCGCCGAGCATGCCGATACCTACCTGACCTGGGGTGAGCCGCCTGCAGAGGTCGCGAAGAAGGTCGCCGATGTGAAGGCGCGCGCCGCCAAGCGTGGCCGCAAGATCACGGCCGGGGTGCGCCTGCACGTCATCGTGCGCGACACGGAAGAGAAGGCCTGGGCTGCGGCAGAAGAACTGATCAGCCGCCTCGACGACGAGACAGTGGGCCGTGCGCAATCGGCATTCGCCAAGATGGATTCGGAAGGCCAGCGCCGCATGGCCGCGCTGCACGCCGGTGGCGTAAAGCGCTCGCGCGCCGATCTGGAGATCAGCCCCAACCTGTGGGCCGGTGTCGGCCTCGTGCGCGGTGGTGCCGGTACGGCGCTCGTCGGTAGCCCCGAGCAGGTCGCGGCCAAGCTGAAGGAATACGCCGACGTCGGCGCCGACACCTTCATCCTGTCCGGCTACCCGCATCTGGAAGAGGCCTACCGTTTCGCCGAGCTGGTGTTCCCGCTACTGCCACTCGAACACGGCGCCAATGACAAGCTGCCGGGCCAGAAGCTGACCGGCCCGTTCGGCGAAGTCATTGGTAACCACTTCGTGCCCAAGCATTCCGAGCCGAAGCAGGCCGCCGCGAGCTGATCATGAGTGCAACCGTGCAGAAACAATCGACACTTGCTCGCCGCGTGCTGCCCTGGGTGCTGCCCGTCTTGCTGCTCGTGGTGTGGGAGCTGTCGGCACGTGTTGGCTGGCTGTCCAGCCGCGTGCTGCCGGAGCCGGGTGCCATCTTCAAGTCGGGCTGGCTCCTGCTCAAGTCGGGCGAGCTGCATCACCACGTGCTGGTGAGCACTCAGCGCGCCCTCACCGGCCTCGCCATCGGTGGCGGTGCCGGGCTTTTGCTGGGGCTCATCACCGGCACCTTCAAGCGCGCCGAGACGGCACTCGACACGACGCTGCAGATGGTGCGCAACATCCCGCCGCTGGCGCTGATCCCGCTCGTCATCCTGTGGTTCGGTATCGACGAGAGCGCGAAGATCTTCATCGTCTCCATCGGTGTTTTCTTCCCGCTGTATCTCAATACCTATCACGGCATCCGCTCGGTGGACCCGGCGCTGATCGAGATGGCCCGCAGTTACGGCGTGACCGGCTGGCGCCTGTATCGCGATGTCATCTTCCCCGGCGCGCTCGCCTCCATCCTCGTCGGCCTGCGCTTCGCACTGGGCCTGATGTGGGTGCTGCTGATCGTCTCGGAGACCATCTCCGCGACCGAGGGCATCGGCTACATGACCATGAATGCGCGTGAGTTCCTGCGCACCGACATCGTGCTCGTCGGCATCCTGCTGTACGCCTTGCTCGGCAAGCTGGCAGATGTCATTGCGCGCGGTCTTGAACGCTTCTGGCTGCGCTGGAACCCCAACTATGCAAGTGCGTAAGCGCCTGCCGAGCCGCCGTACCCCATTGCGTCATTCCCGCGAGAGCGGGAATGACGGGTAAGAAAGAGTCTTGACCATGCAGATAAATCCAGAAGAAAACAGCGCAGTGGCCAGCAGTGCCTTCGGCATCGCGCTTTCAGTACGCGGCGTACACAAGCGCTACGGCGAACGCGAGGTGCTCAAGGGCATCAATCTCGACATCAAGCCGGGCGAGTTCGTCGCCATCGTCGGTCGCAGCGGCTGCGGCAAGAGCACGCTGCTGCGCCTGATCGCAGGTCTCGAATCCGGCCAGGAAGGACAGCTCCTCTACGACGGCAGTGCCACGGACAACCGCGATGCCACGCGCATCATGTTCCAGGACTCGCGCCTGCTGCCGTGGAAGCGCGTCGGTGACAATGTCGCGCTGGGCCTGCCGCCGCATGAGTACATCAATGCCGAGTACGTGCTCGGCCAGGTCGGGCTGCGTGACCGCCGCAACGAATGGCCTGCACGCCTCTCCGGCGGCCAGCGCCAGCGCGTCGCACTGGCTCGCGCCCTGGTGCACAAGCCACGCCTGCTGCTGCTCGATGAGCCGCTCGGCGCGCTCGACGCGCTGACGCGTATCGAGATGCACACCCTGATCGAATCGCTGTGGCGCGAGAGCGGCTTCACGGCGCTGCTGGTCACGCACGATGTCAGCGAAGCCATCGTGCTTGCCGACCGCGTGGTGCTGATCGACGAAGGCCGCATCACGCTGGACGAGCGCATCGACCTGCCACGCCCGCGCAATCGCGGCAGCGCGGCTTTCGCGGCGCTCGAAGAACGCGTGCTGCGTCGAGTGCTGCAACAAGCCCCTAACGAAACCAACCCCGAGACCGAACAGACCGGCGATGTGTCCCTGCATCGCACGGTGGACCAGGTCCGCTGGGCCGTTTGATTTTTTTACTCACCTCCCCCGAACCACAAAAGGAAACCAAGTCATGAGCATCCAGGCCATCAACGTACGTAACCAGTTCCGCGGCACCATCAAGGAAATCATCCGTGGCGACGTCGTCAGCGAGATCGATGTGCAGACCCCGTCCGGCATCGTCACCTCCGTCATCACCACGCGCTCGGTAGACAACCTCGGCCTCAAGGTCGGCACCGAAGTCGTCGCGCTGGTGAAGTCCACCGAAGTGTCGATTGCAACTATCTGAACGAGACCACCGGGAGTTTTCCCGGTACTGTCTCAAGCTTCCTCAGCAGCAGAAGGGCTCCGCACATGAGCACCGTCCTGATCGTTCCCGGCCTGCATGGCAGCGGCCCCGCGCACTGGCAAACCTGGCTTGAAGGTCAGGTGCCGGATTGTGTACGTGTCGAACAGAGCGACTGGAGCACGCCACAGATCGCACGCTGGGCTGGCGCAGTGCGCCAGCAGCTCGACCGTGCCAAGGGACACGTGTGGATCGTGGCACACAGCTTCGGCTGCCTCGCCGCGGCCCACGCCGCGTGGGACTACCGCGATCGCATCGCCGGTGCCATGTTCGTCGCGCCCGCCGACCCCGAGAAGTTCGAGGTGACGAACATCATCCCGACGGAGCACCTCGGCTTCCCGAGCGTGGTCGTCTCGAGCACCAACGACCCGTGGGTGCGGCTGATGCGCGCCGCCTGGCTGGCCGATTGCTGGGGTAGCCACTTCATCAATATCGGTGCCGCCGGACACATCAACACCGACGCAGGTTTCGGCCCGTGGCCGGAGGGCCTGCTCATTTTCGAACGACTGCGCCGCGCGCAGGACGATCTGCCTCTGGGCCAGTTCGGCGGTGGCGGTGGCGAGCGCCGTCGCGGCACGGGTAAGGCCGGTAGCGGCAGCAGCAGCGGCCGCCGGGACGCACTCGCCCGCCGCATGCAAGCTTTCAGAGCGGGCCTTGATGACGACTACAGGATCGCGGTGTGAGCGCTCGCGTCGACACGCGCCTGTCATCGCATCCTTTTGCACAATTACAGATAACCAGCCAAGTTTTTATTCGTTTTAGGTGTAAGCACGAAGCCGTAATCTGCAAGCTCGCAATCTGATTACGGAGACACGCGATGTCCGCGATCCACACCGAAACCGCGCCTGCATCGACAGGCCTCGCTGCCGCCGGCAGCGCTCCTGCAGCCGTCTTGTCTGCCCCCTCATCCGAAGCCCTCGAACAGGCCCGCCAACAAGCGAACGAGCTCAACCTGCCGTATGCCGGCGGTGTTTCGCCGCGCGATGCCTGGGCGCTGCTCTCGTCGGGTGCGGCCGTGCTGGTCGATGTGCGCTCCGCCGAAGAACGCAAGTTCGTTGGCCACGTCCCCGGTTCCACTCACGTTGCCTGGGCGACCGGCACGGCGCTCACGCGCAATCCACGTTTCACGCGCGAGCTCGAAGCCAAGGTCAAGAAGGATCAGGTCGTGCTGTTGTTGTGCCGCAGTGGCAAGCGCTCTGCGCTCGCGGCGGAAGCAGCGGCCAAGGCCGGTTTCAGCAACGCCTTCAATGTGCTCGAAGGTTTTGAAGGCGAGATCAACGCCCAGCAGCAGCGCGGCTCGAGCGATGGCTGGCGTCATCACGGCCTGCCATGGGTGCAGGACTAGGCGTCTGCTGGTGATTGCCATTGCGATCACTGTCGCGATCAACATGACGAGCAGATCGTCATTCGCAGTACCGCAGGCATGGCCTGCCGGGGACTGACCTGCGCGTCGACGACGGCAGTACCCGCACAGCAATACGGTAAAGACAGCACAAAGGCACAGGGAGAAGCGGCATGAGTGCCGATGAAAACGAAGCACTGCAGCACCTCGCTGCAGTACCCAACTGGGAACTCGACCGCGTGGTTGGCGGCCTGCGTGCAGCACGCGAGCAATGGCGTGCCAGCCAGCATCGCAAGCGCGAATTCGGCGGCCGCGAGTTCCCCTCGCGCGACGCGCTCAGGTCAGTCGTGGAGAGCCTGCGCGGTGCACTCTTCCCGATGCGCCTCGGCCCGCCCGATCTGCGCCAGGAGAGCGAAGACTTCTACGTCGGTCACACGCTGGACGCCGCGCTCAACGCCTTGCTCGTGCAGGTGCGGCTGGAGCTGCACTACGCCGCGCGTCACAAGCCCGGCGATGCTGCCACGCTGGAGTTGCAGTCCGTCGCCATCGTGCACGACTTCGCCGCGGCCCTGCCCGGCGTACGCACCCTGCTCGACTCCGACGTGCTCGCCGCCTTCCAGGGCGACCCGGCAGCGCGCTCGGTCGACGAGGTGCTGCTGTGCTACCCCGGCATCATCGCCATCATTCACCACCGTCTCGCGCATGTGCTCTACGGACTTGGCGTGCCCTTGCTGGCGCGCATCGTCGCCGAGATTGCCCACTCCGAGACGGGCATCGACCTGCACCCCGGCGCGAAGATCGGTCCCGGTTTCTTCATCGATCACGGCACCGGCGTCGTCATCGGCGAGACGGCCGTGATCGGCGCGCGCGTACGTCTCTATCAAGCGGTAACGCTGGGCGCCAAGCGCTTCGAGAAGGACGAGGACGGCACGCTGCAGAAGGGCCTGCCGCGCCACCCGGTCGTGGAGGACGACGTGGTCATCTACGCCGGCGCCACCGTGCTCGGCCGCATCACCATCGGCGCGGGCTCGACGATAGGCGGCAATGTCTGGCTCACGCGCAGCGTGCCTGCCGGCAGCCATGTCGCCCAGGGCGGCCTGCGACAGGAACCGGGTAGCGTGCAATGAGCAGCCTGTGCATCCGCTTCGGTTCCGTCGTCAGGCAACTGCGCGAAACGCACAGCCTGTCGCAGGAGCAACTCGCCGAGCGCGCCAACCTCAACCGCTCCTACATCGGCGAGATCGAGCGCGGCATCGCCATGCCTTCACTGGCGACCCTGATCAAGCTGTCGAGCGCGCTGGAAGTGACGCCGAGCTCGTTGTTGGCGCGATATGAGAAGACGGCGGAGCAGAGTGCGAGTTGCTAGTTACAACCACTGGGCACGAACGCTTTCCCCTCTCCCGGCCTACCGGCCACCCTCTCCCTAATGGAGAGGGAACGGCAACGGCCCGGCCCTTGGTGAAGCAGCGAGACCGCAGGTGCGAGCACGGCAAGAACTTAGCAGTCCCCTCGCCCTGAGGGAGAGGGTGCCCCGTCAAGGGCGGGAGAGGGGGAAATCGTTGATCGACCTCAACACCTAACCACCATGCCTCCGTCATTCATCACCATTGGTGGCTATAGCATGTTGAGGTAATCCCTCATCACCGCGAAACTCGGTTAGCAATTTTCCCGCTATCCATATTCATTTTCCAGATAAGGAGTCGATCGTGGCAGATGTAAATCAACAGGCATTGGGCGACAACGCCGCACGGCAGTTAGCCAATGCGACCAAAACCGTCCCCCAGCTTTCCATCATCACGCCACGCTGGCTGACGCATCTGCTGCAGTGGCAGCCGGTCGAAGCCGGTATCTATCGCCTCAACAAGGTGAAGAACCCGCAGGACGTGCAGGTCGCATGCACGCAACGCAACGAATCCGATGAGCTGCCCAACACCTTCGTCGACTACGAAGAGCAGCCGCGCGAATACTTCCTCAACGCCGTCAGCACCGTGCTCGACGTGCACACCCGCGTGTCGGACCTGTACAGCAGCCCGCACGACCAGATCAAGGAACAGCTGCGCCTGACGATCGAGACGATCAAGGAGCGTCAGGAGTCCGAGCTCATCAACAATCCGGAATACGGCCTGCTGGCCAGCGTCGCCGAAGAACAGCGCATCTTCCCGTTGACCGGCGCACCGACGCCGGACGACCTCGACGAGCTGCTCACCAAGGTGTGGAAAGAGCCGGCCTTCTTCCTGACCCACCCGCTGGCGATTGCTGCTTTCGGCCGTGAGTGCACCCGTCGTGGCGTGCCACCGCCAACCGTGTCGCTGTTCGGTTCGCAATTCCTGACCTGGCGCGGCATCCCGCTGATCCCTTCGGACAAGGTGCCGGTTGCCGATGGCAAGACCAAGATCATCCTGCTGCGCGTTGGCGACAAGCGTCAGGGCGTGGTCGGCCTGTTCCAGCCTGGTCTGGCTGGCGAACAAAGCCCGGGCCTGTCGGTGCGCTTCATGGGCATCAACCGCAACGCCATCGCGTCCTACCTGATTTCGCTGTACTGCTCGCTCGCCGTCCTGACCGACGACGCTCTCGCTGTGCTTGATGACGTGGAGGTCGGCAAGTTCCATGACTACCCAGACACCTACAAGTAATCCTGCGGAAGCAGGCGGCTTGGGTGGTGTGGGGTCGGGTGTGAGTGGTTTGACGCCACCCATCGACATCGTGGACATCGCCAAGCTGGCCGGTGAGTTCTTTTCGGCTCTGCCGACGACGGCTGCACCCGGTGGCGTGAGCAACGGTCTGCCACTGGGGCTCAGCCATATCGGTGGCCCGTCGCAACTCGTCACACCGCCGCAGCCACCCGAGCCCGTGCTCGCCCTTGGCGCGCGCGGTCCGTCGCTGGCGCCTGCGTCGGCTGCGCAAACCGGCGTGCCGGACAAGTTCGCCGACACCGCCGGTGCTTCGAGCCGCAGCCCCGGCCAGGCCGTGCCGGAAGCCTACGCTGCCTCGTTGCCCAGCATCGACGCACCGCAAGCACCTGTGCAGACGCCTGCTCATTTGCCAGCAAACCCGCCCAGCTCGCCGTACTACTTCCTCGGCGAACAGAGCGCGTATCCGAAGACTGCGCCTGAAGTGAACGTGCCACGCGAAGACCGCGTGACCGCTCGCTCCTTCGGCCTGCCCGGTGAAGACGAGCTGCGTGTCCTGCTTGGTGGCGCACCGTCATCACCCGATGCAGGCGCACCGCAAGCCGCTGCGCAGACGCGTCCCGGCGCGCCGGCACAGCCCTCGCAAGCGAGCAGCAAGGATGGGTGGTTCTACTTCACCGATCTGACGCGTGGTCACAACGGTCAAGAAGCAGGCAAGGCCCCACTCGCACAACCGAGCGGTCATCCACCGTTCGACGTGAACGCAGTACGCCGCGATTTCCCGATCCTGCAGGAACGCGTGAATGGCAAGCAGTTGGTCTGGTTCGACAACGCCGCCACCACGCACAAACCGCAAGCCGTGATCGATCGCATCTCGTACTTCTACGCACACGAGAACTCCAACATCCACCGCGCTGCACACGAACTCGCGGCGCGCGCGACGGATGCTTACGAGGGCGCCCGCAACAAGGTCGCGCGCTTCATCGGTGCCGGCTCCAGCGAAGAGATCATCTTCGTGCGCGGCACCACCGAAGCGATCAACCTGATCGCCAAGACCTGGGGTGTGCAGAACGTTCACGAGGGTGACGAGATCGTCGTCTCCAATCTCGAGCATCACGCCAACATCGTCCCCTGGCAGCAACTCGCTGCGCAGACCGGTGCCAAGCTGCGCGTGATTCCCGTGGATGACAGCGGCCAGATCCTGCTCGACGAAGCCCGCAAGATCATCACCGACAAGGTGAAGATCGTCGCCGTCACGCAAGTCTCGAATGCACTCGGCACCGTCACGCCGATCAAGGAACTTGTCGCCATGGCGCACAGCGTCGGCGCCAAGGCCCTGGTTGACGGCGCGCAATCCGTATCGCATATGCGTGTGAACGTGCAGGCGCTGGACGCAGACTTCTTCGTCTTCTCCGGCCACAAGATCTTCGGCCCGACGGGCATCGGTGCGGTGTATGCGAAGCGCGACATCCTCGAACACATGCCGCCATGGCAAGGCGGCGGCAACATGATCGCGGACGTCACCTTCGAGCGCACCGTCTACCAGCCACCGCCCAACCGCTTCGAAGCCGGCACCGGCAACATCGCGGACGCGGTTGGCCTCGGCGCTGCGCTGGACTATGTCGATCGCATCGGCATCGAGAACATCGGCCGCTACGAGCACGACCTGCTCGAATACGCCACGCATGGTCTCAAGACGATTCCGGGCATCCGCCTGATTGGTACCGCAGCCGACAAAGCCAGCGTCGCCTCCTTCGTGCTCAAGGGCTACACGACCGAAGAAGTCGGCAAGGCCCTCAACCGCGAAGGCATCGCCGTACGCACCGGCCACCACTGCGCGCAGCCCATCCTGCGCCGCTTCGGCGTCGAGACCACGGTGCGTCCTTCGCTGGCCTTCTACAACACCTGCGAGGAAGTGGATCGCATGGTGTCGGTGGTGTATCGGCTGGCGACGGCGAATCGCTAGCCGACTCGCACGCAGCAACAAAACGGCTCGCACACGCGAGCCGTTTTCACATTCACCAAACGTGTCCTAACGTAGGGCGCCAATAAGCGAAGCGCATTGCGCCGGATGGTCTCATGCACAACACATCAATCCGGCACCTCGATCTCTCCCTCATCACCGCCAGCCCAATCAAGCGCATAAAAGCCCTCCCGAACAAGCTGGTGAAACGTCGAGTACGGCCAATCGACAACCCTGTTCACAAGTCCATGCTTGAGTGGATTGATGTGCACATAGTCCATATGCGCGTGGTAGTCGCGCTCATCGCGGATGACATGCTCCCAGTATCGGCGCTGCCAGACTCCACGCTCACCGCGGCGGACCCGCACGGCATCGCGTCGTTCGTCTGATGGCGAAATGCCTTTCGAGAAATTCATCTTGATCAAACGCCAGCGCGTGGCGAAGTCAGCATCGCCGGGCGGCAGTTCGAGAATGCAATGAAGATGCTCCGGCAGCACAACCCAGGCGTGAATCACAAAAGGGTGGCGAGCACGGACGTCGCGGACTACTTCGCGTAGCAACTCTACGTGCCGCGTAAGCAGATGGTTGCTGTGCCGCTGGAGAAGATTGACAGTGAAGAAATACGTGCCGCCCGGTAACCAGGCGCGTCGATAGTCAGGCATTTGGGCACGATGCCGGAGGGAAACATCCGGCGCAATGCCTTTCGGTTATTGCGCCCTACTTGCGGAACAAGCACAGCAACAACCCACCGCCACGCACAACGAAGACGGTGGGTTGCCTCGCGAACCCGCCCTACGAGCTAAGCCACGTTGCTCTGCTGTCGAAGAAGCCAGAACTCAGTTGCAGCCATCAGCCGCTTGGGAGTGACATTCAGCCCCCGGATGTTCATGGGCTTGGGAGTGCCGGGCCGTAGTAATGAGTCAATTCGCTTGTTTGATCCGGACAAAGGCATTGAGTATTTCTTTCGATCCAAGACCTCTACGTGCAGGATGTAGTACTTCAAGGGGGAATCTAAACCGGGCCTCTTCTCAATATGGATTGACTTTATGTCTTGCCATGGGATTGTCTCAAAGTCCCACATGGACGTTGAGATGCCAGCGGATGAAATAGTGAGAAGCGCTTTTCCAGATTTTGCCGCTCTAGCCAAAGGCCGAAAAACCTCGACCGAGACCGCTAAGGTAAGGATAAACAACGGGACGGCCAGTATCCATAGGTCGACATGGGCCATCAATACGCATGTAAGAATAACCAAAGGGAAGAATACAGCGATCGCCAAAGCCCCAACTGGCGAGAGGTTAGCGGCCAATGTGTGAACAGATTCTTTCTGCCTTTCCACTAAGGGTGCTCTAGCAGGTGGCAATGTGACCTTAAGCGCTTCCGCACAAAATGTGCATTGCTTGCTTTGGGGTAAATTGAATTTTCTACATTCAACACAGCGCCAGAACTTGTTGGACATTCTTTTAATGTTTCGTGGAGGAGGCTCAAGAGGTACGCAGGGTGGGAAGTGTAATCGCCACCCCGCATGATTTCGCGATCAAATCCCCTGTGAATATACTTCAAGAAGTAGGGTGCAACAGCCGGAAGGCATTGCACCGAATGGTTGCCGATCTATCTTTACAAACATCCGGTGCAATGCGCTTCGCTTATTGACGCCCTACATGAGCGCGTTGGCGAGTCGTTGCTTTTTACCGAATCCAAACTGCAAGAGCGCTAACTTGCAGCACATAAGCATACCTTTATGCATGGCAGCCTCTGCCCGACAGCGCCCCCACTTGCGACAGCCCCACCTCGAGGAGATAAGCCATGCCCGGCGTAGACGCCAACTACCGTTACATCGCAGCCGCGCAGGAAGTGAATGCGCGCATCGCCCATCGACAGCAGGCGTTGAGCCTTTACGTGACCCTGGTGGTGAGCTTGCTTGCAGCGCTGGTGGCGCTGAAGCCGGGCGCAGGAGGGACGGCTTTGCCGGTGGAGTGGCTGGTGCTGGGCTTTCCGGTGGCGTCGACCTGCCTCGCCTTTCTCAACTACAAGACGGAGCGGGCGCTGAGTAATCTGCGTGCTTTCCTGTCGGCGCTGGAGCGTATCGACGACGGGCATGTGAAGCTGCCGAGCTACAACACCGATCCACGCTGGGCGCTGGAAGCGAATCGCGCGCGGCGTTTTCATGACTACGCTTCGGCGGTGCTGGTGGGTGCGAGCAACCTCGTAGCCGTGGCGGCCTTCGTGAATATCTATCCGTCGCGGGCGGTGGGTACGTCACCGGCGATCTGGCTGACAGCGGTCGTCGCTGTGCTGTGCATGATTGCGCTGTTGTGGATTCCCCGCCTGAGCTACCGCCCGGATCAGGCTT
The DNA here is from genome assembly GCF_036017035.1 of Uliginosibacterium silvisoli. Classification (NCBI taxonomy): domain Bacteria; kingdom Pseudomonadati; phylum Pseudomonadota; class Betaproteobacteria; order Rhodocyclales; family Zoogloeaceae; genus Uliginosibacterium; species Uliginosibacterium silvisoli. Next base: position 960,784 of record NZ_JAYXHS010000001.1, read on the forward strand.
AGAGTGGGTTGCTCAGCAACCCCCTGATCGCGCACGCGCGCGCAAAGACAAACGGCCGCGAAAGCGGCCGTTTGCTTGCCTGCCTGTGCCGGCTCATGTCGGCACTCATGCACTGCCTCATGTACTGACTCATGTACTGATCATCGTCGTGCAGATCCTCTCACTCACTTTTCCCCACGCGTTGCGCTGCTGGCGCAGTGCTTGCGGGTGACTCCCATGGCATCTCTTGTCAGTGTCGCTCCTTCCACCATTCATAGATATCACTGCCCGAAATCAGGATCGCCATCAGCACCAGCGCAAGCGGCCCGATATGCAGCCCGACCGTCGCCAGCCCAAAGGCCACCAACAGGAACAGCAGTGCACAGCACTCGCTACAGACATGGGTGTTCTGGCAAAGCCTGTTCCAGCGAGTGCGCACCGCACCTGTTCTTTTCTCCTCCATGTTGCCCTCCGTTTTCCATCTGCCTGTATTCAGGCTAGGCCTGCCTTGGCGCGGCGCCAGCGGGATCAGGAGGACGTTTGATCTGCGTTAAAGGCCGGCGGTGATCTCCCTCGAAGAGCGTCGCGATTCAATGCCGGTCAGGGCCGGCAAGCGGGCGGCGCTTTGAGCACACGCCACATCGTTACTTGACCCGTCTGCCACGCGCGCCTATATTCACCCATATGGATGAATATAAAACCTCTCAGCTGGATGCCGTATTCGGTGCGGTAGCAGACCCGACGCGGCGCGCGATCCTGGCGCGCCTGGCGCAGGCCGATGCGCGTGTGACCGAACTGGCCGGCGACTTCCCGATCTCGCTCAACTCGGTGTCGAAGCACATCCGGATGCTGGAACGTGCCGGGCTGGTCAGCCGCACGGTGAGCGGGCGCGATCATGTGTTGTCGCTCAACGCCAGGCCCATGAGTGAGGCCGCCGACTGGATGGATTTCTATCGCCAGTTCTGGGAGCAGCGCCTGGCAGCACTGGAGGCTTTCGTGAGGAGTCGGCGCAAAACCGCCAGTGCTGCAGAGAAGCCCGCTGACAAGCCGGTGGTCAGGAAAGGCAAGCAGACATGACGGGTATTGCCGTCTTTCCGGGCATCACCGTGCGACGCGAAATCGAGGCTTCGGCCGAGGAGTTGTTCGATGCCTGGCTGGACCCGGACGCCATTGCAATCTGGATGTGCCCGATGGGCGTGACGCATTCGGTGGCAAGGCTGGATGCACGTGAAGGCGGCCACTTCGAGGTGACGATGCATGCACTCAGCGAGTCGTACTGGCATCGCGGTGTCTATCAGTGCATCGACAGGCCACGTCAGCTGGTGTTCACCTGGATCTCGGCTGCCACGCACGAGACCGAATCGCTGGTCACCGTGGATTTCAGGGCAGGTAGGCGCAGCGGATTTACGGAGATCGTGGTGACCCACGAACGCCTGCCGGATCAGGAGGCGGTGGCGTCGCACGCCGAAGGCTGGAGCGGCGCGCTGGAATTGCTGGGAAATATGCATATTGGCTGATGCCGGACTTAGGCGAAGGAGAGAAGCATGCTGCTGACAGACAAGGTTGCAGTCATCTACGGCGGTGGCGGTGCCATCGGCGGCGCGGTCGCGCGTAGCTTCGCCCGCGAAGGTGCCCGGGTATTTCTTGCTGGCCGCACGCTGGCCAGGCTCGAAGCCGTAGCCGCTGACATCCGCGCTGCGGGTGGCCGTGTCGACATCGCAGCGCTCGATGCCCTCGATGAAGATACGGTCAATCGCCACGCCGATGCCATTGCGGCAAGCGCCGGCCGCATCGACATTTCGCTGAATGCCATCGGCCTCATGCATGTACAGGGCCCGCCACTGGCCGAGCTGTCGCTGGCCGACTTCACCTTGCCGATTTCGGGCTACACGCGCAGCAACTTCATCACCGCCAAGGCGGCAGCGCGACACATGACGCCACAACACGCGGGCGTGATCCTCACGCTGTCGACACCAGGTGCACGGATGACGGGTCAGGGCTTTCTGGGCTATGGCGTGACCTGCGCAGCGATCGAGGGCTTTTCACGCCTGCTCGCAGGCGAGCTGGGCGGCAATGGCATCCGCGTCATCTGCTTGCGGCCCGATGCGATCCCCGAAGCGCAGCCACATTCGCACGCCCGCCAGGTCTTCCAGGGCTTCGCCGATCGCTTCGGCACCACGGTGGATGCGATGCTGGCCGAACGAGGCCGCAGCGGCACGCTGCTGCAGCGTTTCCCGACGCTTGGCGAAGTCGCCGACTACGCAGCTTTCGTGGCCTCTGACCGCGGCAGCGCCATGACGGGCGCGATTGCAAATCTGACTTGCGGCTCGCTCGTGGATTGACTGGTCGGAGCGGGCAAGGGGCATAGTCCACCGCCGGCAATCGTTGCCACGGACAAGCCCCCTCTCCGGCGGGTGATGGCCTTCAGCCCGATCGACGCTACGCAGTCGTCTAGAATTGCGGTTTGTCCCCAGCCGTAAAATCATGAGTCAATTCTGGAGCCCCCTCGTCAGCACGCTGAGCCCCTATGTACCCGGCGAGCAACCGAAGATCGCCAAGCTGATCAAGCTGAATACCAACGAGAACCCGTACGGCCCTTCGCCACGCGCCATCACGGCGATGCAGGCTCAACTGGGCGACAGCCTGCGTCTCTACCCGAATGCCGAGAGCAGCACGGTACGCCAGGCGGTGGCGGCCATGCATGGCGTGAGCGAGGCAAATGTGTTCGTCGGCAACGGTTCCGACGAAGTGCTGGCGCACGCCTTCGCGGCGCTGCTCAAGCACCCGCGCCCGCTGTACTTTCCCGACATCAGTTATTCCTTCTATCCGGTGTACTGCGGGCTGTTCGATATCGCCTTCAAGCAAGTGCCGCTGGATGAAGGTTTCGGCATCCGCCTGGCCGACTACGATGAGGGCGCGGGCGCAATCATCTTCCCGAACCCGAATGCGCCGACAGGCCGTGCGCTGCCGCTGGCAGAGATCGAAGCCTTGCTGCAAGCCCGGTCCGATGTGCCGGTGATCGTCGACGAGGCTTACGTGGACTTCGGTGCCGAGTCCGCCATTCCACTGGTCGTGCGCTACCCAAATCTGCTGGTGGTGCAGACCCTGTCGAAATCGCGTTCACTGGCAGGTCTGCGCGTTGGTTTCGCGGTGGGCGATGTGGCCCTGATCGAAGCGCTGACGCGCGTGAAGGACAGCTTCAACTCCTACCCGCTGGATCGCATTGCGCAGGCCGGCGCCGTCGCGGCGCTCGAAGATCGCGAATGGTTCGAGCAGACGCGCCAGCGCATCATCGCCAGTCGCGAAGCGTTGGTCGTCCGTATGCAGGCGCTCGGCTTCGAGGTGCTGCCATCGGCCGCCAACTTCGTCTTCGCACGTCACCCGCAACACGATGCGGCGCAGCTCGCAGCAAAGTTGCGCGAACGCGCCATCCTCGTGCGCCATTTCCGCTCACCGCGCATCGATCAGTTCCTGCGCATCACCATCGGTGACGAAGCGCAGTGCGAGGCTTTGTTGCAGGCACTTGCCGCCTTGACGTAGGGAGGGCTCGAGGCGCAGCGCACCCTGCACCGCACGTAGGTCGGAAAAGCGCAGCGCCTTCCGACATTGCGAGGGTGAATCGGCGCCAAGGCCTTGTTCGATGGCTTGAAGTCGGAAGGCGCTACGCTTTTCCGACCTGCGTCATGCCACTTCTGCGGTTTCGTCGACACTACGGTCGCTCACCAGCTTTCCCTCAGCGAAATGCAGCACCCTGCCCATGTCCTTCAGGGAACGTGTGCGATGTGCAATGGCGATCACGACGGAGTCCCCTGGCATGCACGACAGGATGCCGTTCATGACGTGATCTTCCGTCGCGTCGTCGAGCGCCGAAGTGGCTTCGTCGAGGATCAGGATCGACGGCTGGCGGTACAGTGCGCGGGCGATGCCGATACGCTGGCGTTCGCCGCCGGAGAGCGAGTAGCCGCGGTCGCCGAGTTGTGTCGCGTCGCGCTGCGGCAGTCGGGCGATCAATTCGGTGAGGCCCGCTGCGATGCAGACCTTGTCGTAGAGCGCCTCGTCCAGCTCGCGCATCAGGGTGATGTTGTCCTTGATCGAGACGTTGAACAGCTCGGCGTCCTGCAGCACGACGGTGATATGCCGCTCGAACTCGTCGGGCTGGATTTCGAGATTGCTGAGGCCGCCGATCTCGATGCGCCCGGCAGCCGGTTCGTAGAGGCCGAGCAGCAGCTTGATCAGCGTGGATTTTCCGCTGCCGGATTTGCCGGTGATGCCGACGCGCTCGCCGCGCTGGACCTCGAAGCTGATGCCGCGCAGTGCGGGCTTCAGTTCCTCCTGCACCTTCCAGTTGTATTCGAGATCGGTGACGCGAATGGCGTCCCAGTCCTCCGGGAATTTCGCGTGGCGCGCCTGCGCCTTGACGACCTGCGAGTCGTCGAACAGCGGCATCAGGCGCATGAGTTCGGAATAGCGCTCGACCATGGCCTGGAATTTGTCGGTAAATGCGGTCGTCGAAGTGCGCAGGCCGTTGAAGTACTGCACGTAGGTGATGACGAAGCCGATGGCGATAACGTGGCTGAGCACCGCCCAGGCAATCGCCGCGAGGAAGATACCGAAAGAGATGCCGGTGAAGACCTGGAACACCATCCACTTCTGCGTGCCGAGCATGACGCGCTCGTGACCGGCTGCGGTGGTCGTCGCTTCCTTGCCCTGTACGGCGCTGCGCACCATCGCGCCAGCGCCGGTCGCCTTGATGGTGAGGATGTTGGTGGCCCCCTCGACGATGCTGCCGCTGGCGTTCTCGGCGCTCTTGTTGAGACGCGCGCTGACCAGCGCGATCTTGCGATCGTAGTGGCGCTCGATCAGCGACATGCCGATGACGAAGTACACACCGAACAGCACGAACCAGGGGCTGATGAAGAAACACGACACGGTCACGCCGATCAGCGTGGCCAGCGGCCCGGCGATCTCGTTATGGAAAATGCCCCATTCGCGCACGGCGTCGGAGCCGGTGATGAGACGCTGCACCTTGTTGCCGGCCGACTCCTCGTGATGCCAACTCATCGAGAAGCCGACGAGCCGCTCGAATCCCCACACACGGGCGCGGTAGCGACAGTTGAGAGCAACCTGACCGAGGATGCGCTTGCTGCGCAGGCGTATCCAGGCGATCAGGCCGCGCAGCGCAGCCAGCGCGAAGATGACGGAGGCAATGGGCAAGAGGCTGTCGCCCGGCTTGTAGGCCATCAGCATGGTGATCAGCACGCCCAGCAGGTAGGGCACGATCAACTCGCCGGTCTCGCTGCCGAGGACGATGGGCACGTGCAGGAAGTAGCGCTTCCGGTCGGAGTCGAGGAAGAACAACAGGGACTTGGCGACGAATGCTGCGGGGTTGCTGGTTTTCATGACTGCCTCAGGGGTGACTGGCTCCTGCGTCGGCTCGTGGCCGGACGGGCTGCCATTATGAGGTCAGAGGATATGCAATGTGGAACTATCAGGCTTGATTGAAAATGCGGTTTGAGCCAGCCACGATGGATGAGCGTTCTATATATGCTTAATGCATTGCCAGACGCTCGCTGAGAACACGAGGCGACTCGTCTCTCTCGCGGCGATGGCGGGGATTGTTGTATCGCAGCATGCGCGCATGATTTTCGATCATGCCTCTTGACCTCATGCGTTCCGCACCCTAATACTATTGGCATGAAGCGGCCGCAACGGAGTGTGGTCGATCGGCTTTTGGAGGCCGTAAGTGGAAACCCCATCAGAGCAGTTCTCTCGAACCGAAGAGGTTCGGAGCTGGCTGTTTCTCGTCGTCGTCATGACGCCAGCTCTCGCCGTTGCCGTGGTGATCGGCTACGGCTTTCTCGTCTGGATCTACCAGCTCTTCGCAGGGCCACCCGGCAGTGGCTTGCCCTGATCGTCTCCCCCATTCCTGATCGTGCCTTTGCTGCGCGTCGCCACGGCCACGCGCTTCCCTGAATCATCCGTGCGGGAACATCGAATGACAGACGCGTTACATGCTGCTGAACTGCATATCGCCGGCGTGGTCGTGCACGTCGTGCCGCTTCACCTGGCCCGCACGCATGCGGCCATGAGTCGCATGGAAGGCGTGTGCATCCATGCAAGCACGCCCACTGGAAAGATCGTCGTCACGCTGGAGACGCCCGGCGAGGGCCCGATGATGGTTCTCCTCGGCGAGATCCAGCAATTGCCCGGCGTGATCTCCGCCGCGCTGGTCTATCAACATGCCGATACCCTGGACGCCATGAACGAGGAGCTGAGCAATGACTACGCGGCGTGACTTCATCAGACAGAGTGCTGCAGCATCGGCTGCGGCAGTAGCCGGCGTGTCCCTGCCCGCCAGTGCGCAGAACATCGCCGGCACGGGCGACATGAAGCTCAAGTGGGCGAAGGCGCCGTGCCGTTTCTGCGGCACTGGCTGCGGCGTGAATGTGGCCGTCAAGGACGGCCGCGTGGTCGCCACGCACGGCGACATGAACAGCGAGGTCAACAAGGGCCTCAACTGCGTGAAGGGCTACTTCCTCTCCAAGATCATGTACGGCGGCGACCGCCTCACCAAACCGCTGCTGCGCATGAAGGATGGCGTGTATGCGAAGGACGGCGAGTTCGGCGAGGTGAGCTGGGACAAGGCCTTCGATGTGATGGCGGCGCAGTTCAAGAAAGTACTCAAGGAGAAGGGGTCCACAGCGGTCGGCATGTTCGGCTCGGGCCAATGGACGGTGTGGGAAGGCTATGCCGCGCTGAAGCTCATGAAGGCCGGTTTCCGCAGTAACAACATCGACCCCAACGCGCGCCACTGCATGGCCTCGGCTGTGATGGGCATGATGCGCACCTTCGGCGCCGACGAACCGCCCGGCTGCTACGACGACATCGAAGCGGCTGACGTGTTCGTGCTGTGGGGCTCGAACATGGCGGAGATGCACCCTATTTTGTGGACCCGCGTCACCGACCGCCGCCTGAGCAATCCCGACGGCAAGGTCTTCGTGCTGTCGACCTTCGAGCACCGCTCCTACGACCTCGCCGACGTGACGCTGACCTTCACGCCGCAGAGCGATCTGGTGATCCTCAACTACATCGCCAACCACATCATCAAGAGCGGCAAGGTCAATCGCGATTTCGTGAACAAGCACACCAACTTCAAGCTTGGTAACGATGACATTGGCTACGGCCTGCGCCCTGATCACCCGCTGCAGAAAGCCGCGAAGAACGCCGGCGACCCCGGCGGCTCGAAGCCGATCAGCTTCGACGAGTACGCGCGCTTCGTATCGAAGTACGACCTCGACTACGCCGCGAAGATGAGTGGCGTGCCGAAGAATCGCCTGCTGGCACTGGCCGAGGCCTATGCCGATCCGAAGACCAAGGTCATGTCCTTCTGGACCATGGGCTTCAATCAACATACGCGCGGCGTTTGGGCCAACAACCTCGTCTACAACATCCACCTGCTGACCGGCAAAGTCTCCACGCCCGGCAACAGCCCGTTCTCGCTGACCGGCCAACCTTCCGCCTGCGGCACGGCACGCGAGGTCGGCACCTTCGCGCACCGCCTGCCGGCTGACATGGTCGTTGCCAACCCCGAGCATCGCAAGAAGGCCGAGCAGATCTGGAAACTGCCCGAGGGCACCATCGATCCGAAACCCGGCTTCCACGCGGTATTGCAGAACCGCATGCTCAAGGATGGCAAGCTCAATGCCTACTGGGTGCAGGTGAACAACAATATGCAGGCCGCGGCCAACCTCTCGCAGGAGGGCTATCCGGGCTATCGCAATCCCGCCAACTTCGTCGTCGTGTCAGACGCCTACCCGACCGTGACAGCCGTTGCAGCCGACCTGATCCTGCCGACCGCGATGTGGGTCGAGAAAGAAGGCGCCTACGGTAATGCCGAACGGCGCACACAGTTCTGGCACCAGATGGTGGATGCGCCCGGCGAGGCGCGCTCCGACCTGTGGCAGCTCATGGAGTTTTCCAAGCGCTTCAAGGTCGAGGAAGTGTGGCCCGCAGAGTTGATCGCCAAGAAGCCCGAGCTGCGCGGCAAGACCCTGTTCGACGTGCTGTACCGCAATGGCCAGGTCGACAAGTTCCCGAGTTCGCAGATCGAGGCGGGCAATGCCAATCACGAGTCGAAAGCCTTCGGCTTCTACGTGCAGAAGGGCCTGTTCGAGGAGTACGCACAGTTCGGCCGCGGCCATGGCCACGACCTCGCGCCCTTCGAGGCTTATCACGAAGCGCATGGCCTGCGCTGGCCGGTGGTGAATGGCAAGGAGACCTTGTGGCGCTATCGCGAAGGCAGCGACCCGTATGTGAAGGCCGGCACGGGTTTCCAGTTCTATGGCAATGCCGATGGCAAGGCCAATATCTTCGCCCTGCCCTACGAGCCGCCCGCCGAATCGCCGGACAAGGAGTTCCCTTTCTGGCTGTCGACCGGTCGCGTGCTGGAACACTGGCACTCCGGCTCGATGACTCAGCGCGTGCCCGAACTGCATAAGGCATTCCCGAACGCGGTGTGCTTCATGCACCCGGACGACGCGAAGGAGCTGGGCCTGCGGCGCGGCGTGGAGGTGGAGATCATCTCGCGACGCGGCAAGATGCGTACGCGCATCGAAACGCGTGGCCGCAACAAGCCACCGCGCGGCCTGGTCTTCGTGCCGTGGTTCGATGCCAGCCAGCTCATCAACAAGCTCACGCTGGATGCGACCGATCCGATCTCGCTGCAGACGGATTTCAAGAAGTGCGCCGTGAAGGTGGTTGCCGTCTGAGGCGGCACCTGACCAGAACCGTCGAAACTCACGGAGACCTGCATGCAAGCCCGAACCCTGATTGCGCTGCTCTGTCTGGTGACCTCTGCGCTCGCGATGGCGCAGACGGTGCCGTTCTACGACCCCGCGCGCGGCGTCACGCCGATTGCCGACGAAGCGAAACCGCCACCGATCGGCAACGAGGAGAATCGCGACATCCGCCGCACGCGCGCCTACTCGATGCAGCCGCCGACGATTCCGCACAAGATCGACAACTACCGCGTCGACAAGAACTTCAACCAGTGCATGTTCTGTCACGCCCGCTCACGCGCCGAAGAAACGCAGGCCGTGCCACTAAGTGTCACGCACTACATGGATCGCCAGGGCAACGTGCTCGCCGAGGTGTCGCCACGGCGTTACTTCTGCCAGCAATGCCACGTGCCGCAGATGGATGTGAAGCTCGTCGTGCCGAGCAACTTCGAAGACATCGACACGGTGCTGCGCCAGTCGCGTCAGTCCTCCTCCAGCAAGAAAAAATAGCGGAGCCTGCATGCTCAATCTGCTCAAGCGCTACTGGAAAGTCCTCAACCGGCCCAGCGCGCATTTCAGTCTGGGGTTTCTGACCATTGCGGGTTTCGTCGCCGGCATCGTTTTCTGGGGCGGCTTCAACACCGCCATGGAGCTGACCAATACCGAGCAGTTCTGCACCGGCTGCCACGAGATGCGCGAGAACGTGTACGTCGAGCTGCAGAGCACGATCCACTTCACGAATCGCTCAGGCGTGCGCGCCAAGTGTTCTGACTGCCATGTGCCGCACAACTGGACCGACAAGATCGCGCGCAAGATGCAGGCCTCCAAGGAGGTATGGGGCAAGATCTTCGGCAGCATCAACACGCGCGAGAAATTCGAGGCGCGACGGCTGGAGCTGGCGGAGCACGAGTGGGCGCGCTTCAAGGCCAACGACTCGCTGGAATGCCGCAATTGCCACAACTACGACTCCATGGATTTCACGCGCCAGAGCCAGCGCGCGGCCGCCATGCATTCGAAGTATCTCGGCAACAAGGAAAAGACCTGCATCGACTGCCACAAGGGCATCGCCCACCACCTGCCACCGCTACGCGACGTCGACCCTTCGCAGATGGGCTTGAACGCGCCGCAGGATGTGCCGGCGAGCTGGCCGCCGCTCGCGGCCCTGGCATCACCCGGGTCGCGCGCCGCGGATTGACCGGCTCACGCGATACGCCGATGCAGGCCTCGTAGGTCGGAAAAGCGCAGCGCCTTCCGACATCACGCTGTCAAACACGGCTTGCGCCCCGATGGAGCTCCGCAATGTCGGAAGGCGCTTCGCTTTTCCGACCTACCTCCGACCTATATCCAACCTACATCCGGCTTACTTGATGACGCGGTACACGGCGGCGATATCCTCGTCGCCATACCCGGCGATGCTGGCACGCTTGAAGAGCTCGTTGCTGGCGCTGGCAGCATGCAGGCTCTGACCAAGCTCTTCGCTGAGTGCGATGGCGAGGCGCAAGTCTTTCTGCATGTGCTTGAGGGGGAAGCTGGTGGTGTAGTTCTCGCCCAGCAACATCGGCCCCTTGCCTTTGAACATCGGGCAGGCCATCGCGCCGGCTTCGATGACATCGAGGATCTGCGCGCCGTCGAGATCGCTCTTGAGACCGAGCGCGAGCCCCTCGCTGAATGCTGCCAGCATGCCGCCCATGATCATGTTGACCACCAGCTTCATGCGCGCGCCCTGGCCGAGCTCGCCGAGATAGAGGTTCTTCTTGCCGAGCTTCTCGAAGGCCGGCAAGGCGTCGTCGAAGAGGCTGCGTTCGCCGCCGGCGAGAATGATCAGCGTGCCGTCTTCGGCCGGCTTCTTGGTGCCGGAGACCGGTGCTTCGAGGAAGCGCCCGCCCTTGGCCGTGATGGCCGCGCCGATGTCGCGTGCGGTCTGGTCGTCGACGGTGGACATGTCGATGTAGCCACGACCGTCGCCGATGCCTTCCAGCACGCCATCGGCCCCAAAGCAGGTCTCGCGCGCCGCGGCCGGGTCGGACAGGATGGCAAAGGTGATGTCGCAACTGGCCGCAACCTCACGCGGCGTGGCCGCCTGTTTTGCCCCCAGCGCAACGAGTGGTGCACAGCGCGAGGCGGTGCGGTTCCACACAGTGACATCGAAGCCGGCGCGAATCAGGTTCGCCGCCATTGCGTTGCCCATGATGCCCAGGCCCAGAAAACCATAAGTTGCCACGACACACATCCTTTCAATCCGCTCGGAAATCCTGTTGCTGCACGCACAAGCAGGCCTTGCCGGATTGTGCCGCGTATCGCGCAACGGCGGGCATATCAAGCTTATCGCTCAGCTCGATAAGCCCCGTCGAGAAGGCCCGGGCAGGGCTGCGTAGGCTATAAAACAGGAAGAATGCACAGGCCCCGGGACACAAATCCGCCGGAACTGTTGCGCCATCGCGCACTCCATCCTGAGTACGCATGAGAGATGCACAAGCCAGGAGACCGCATCATGTCCATTCAACTCCCTTCCGTGACGGCGCCACGCAATACAACGGCAGTCACCAACACAACCGCCACGCCGGTCACGACCAGTACGGCCAACGGCAACTCGCCGCAGGAAATCGTCTCGCTCGGCGGCAGCAAGGGCGACGACCTGACCTACGCCGACCCGCGCACGCGGCTGGAAACGGAACGCCCGGACCTGGCCAGGCTGCTCGCCGACTCGAAGCAGCAGGTCGACGATTTCATGGCCTTCCTGCAACCGCTGCTTGAGCAGCAGGGCCTGGCCATCGACAAGGTGGTGAGTGGCGAGCAGAAGCTCAGCGCCGACCCGGCGACCATCGAGAAGGCCAAGGCAGCCATCGCGCCGGATGGTGAGTTCGGTGTGACCAAGGTGGCCGAGCGCATCCTGAATTTTGCGAAGTTCGGCATTGGCGACGACCCGGAGAAGATCGAGACTTTCCGCGCGGCGATCCAGAAGGGCTTCGACGAGGCGCAAGCCATGCTCGGCGGCAAGCTACCGGAGATCAGCCAGCAGACGCACAAGGCCATCATGGACGAGCTGGATCGCTGGGCCGCCAATGGCATCCCCTCGGGTAATGTGAGTCTGGCGCCCGCGCCTGCCGCAGCGCAAACTGTGAGCGCCTGAATGTCGGGCAGCCCATCGCAACATCCCCTGGATCGGAAGGAGCGGTATGAGTGACGAACGAACGCTGGATGTAATCGAGGGCCAGAGCTTTTCCCAGGCAAAACCGGGCGATGTGCAGATGGTGCACCTGCTCTACCTGCTGCACTCCATCGGCCTCGTCGTCGGGGCTGCTTCACAAGCGGTCACCATGATCGGCGCTTTCGTTTTTGGCTGGGCGTCCATCATCGCCATCATCATCAACTACGTGAAACGCGACGAGCTGAAAGGCTCGTTCCTCGAGAGCCATCTGGTCTGGCAGGCCGACACTTTCTGGCGTTGCCTGATCGTCATGGTGATCGGCGTGATGCTCTACTTCCTCTTCATCGGCTTCCTCATCAACTGGCTGATCTTCGGCCTGGTGGGCCTGTGGGCCGTGTATCGCATCATCAAGGGCTGGCTGGCGCTGAAGGAAGGCAAGCCGGTCGGCTGAGGGATTCGGTACAGTACCGGCTTCGCAACGAACGCCTGTCTCCGTGGTCGTCCTTTCACGTCTGATCTGCCATCCCGCGCATCCCTGCGCCGCCGTCACGGCGCTGCAGGCCAGCGCTTCCCTCGCAGCCGATGGCAGTCTGCAATTGCTTTACACGCTGACAGGTGCGCTCGATGCACTGCGCATCCCTGCGCCGACGCAATCCGGCTTTGCCGACGAGCTGTGGAAACACACCTGCTTCGAGGCCTTCGTCAGCCATGCCGAGGCGACGAGCTACCACGAATTCAATTTCTCGCCGACCGGCCAATGGGCTGCCTATGCGTTCAGCGACTACCGCCAGCGCGATGCCGGCTGGCAGCCCGCACAGGCACCCGACTTCAACAGCCGGCAAACGCCGGACGCGCTCACGCTCGCCGCAAGCATCCCGGCCACGCTGCTACCGGCCCGCTCAGGCATCCTGCATATCGGCCTCACTGCCGTCGTCGAGACGATAGAAGGCGCGATCAGCTACTGGGCGCTGGCGCATCCCGGCGAGCGCCCCGACTTCCACCTCCGTGCTGCCTTCACGCTACAGCTCGCAAACTCATCCTGAGCCCCGCACAACCATGACCCACACCGCCCCTCCTGTCCTGTTCGGCCTCGACCGCTTGCTCGCCGAACCCGCCTTGCGCGCGCCGCTCGCCGGCCGCCGCGTTGCCCTGCTGGCGCATCCGGCTTCCGTGACGCGCGATCTCACGCACGCCATCGACGCCCTCGCATCGCTGCCGGAAATCAATCTCAGCGCGGCCTTCGGCCCGCAGCACGGCCTGCGTGGCGACAAGCAGGACAACATGATGGAGTCGCCCGACTACCGCGACCCGCGCCACGGCATTCCGGTGTTCAGCCTCTACGGCGAAGTCCGCAAGCCGACCGACGCGATGATGTCGTCATTCGACATACTGCTCGTCGACCTGCAGGATCTGGGCTGCCGCATCTACACCTTCATCACCACCTTGCGTTACGTGCTCGAAGCCGCAGCTGCACATGGCAAGGCCGTGTGGGTGCTCGACCGCCCGAATCCCGCCGGTCGCCCCATCGAGGGCCTGACCCTGCGCGAAGGTTGGGAAAGCTTCGTCGGTGCCGGCCCGATGCCGATGCGGCACGGCCTGACGATGGGCGAGCTGGGCCACTGGTTCATCGCGAAGCTGGGCTTGCAGCTCGAATACAAGGTCATCGAGATGCAGGGCTGGCAACCCGAGGCAGCGCCCGGCTACGGCTGGCCGCTCGGCGAGCGCAACTGGGTGAACCCGAGCCCGAATGCCGCAAACCTGTCGATGGCGCGCGCCTACGCCGGCACCGTGATGCTGGAAGGTGTGACCCTGTCGGAGGGCCGCGGCACGACGCGCCCGCTCGAACTGTTCGGCGCACCTGACATCCACGCCCGCTCCGTGCTCACGGAAATGCAGCGCCTCGCCCCGCACTGGCTGCAAGGCTGCCGCCTGCGCGAATGCTGGTTTGAACCGACATTCCACAAGCATGCCGGCAAGCAGTGCAATGGCATCCAGATCCACGTCGAGGACGGCGCCTACGAGCACGCCGCCTTCAAGCCCTGGCGCCTGCAAGCCCTCGCCTTCAAGGCCCTGCGCAACCTGCAACCGGACTACGCGCTGTGGCGCGACTTCCCCTACGAATACGAGTTCGACCGCCTCGCCATCGATCTCATCAACGGCTCGCCGATCTTGCGTGAATGGGTCGATGACAACGAAGCCGCGCCGGGCGATCTGGATGCGCTCACGCTGGCCGACGAAGCTGCCTGGGCCATCGAGCGCGAGGCGTTCCTGCTGTATCGCTGAGCGCTTGAGGAATTTTTACATCTGCGCTGTGCGGTGCATGAGGACGTGCGGAACCGAGTGTCCACGCGGCCCGACGGCGGGCAGGTCATGATGCGTGCTGGCGTGGCGCGCGCGAAAGTCCCTCGCGCCCTTGTCCGATCCCGGTACGCCTAGTACTTTCACGAATGTCTGTAATACCTCCACCGCTAGAGTGGGGGATCAATCCGGGGAGAGTGGCATGGCAACGAGGACAAATTTCACTGCGCGCCTGTCCGTGCTGGCAATGGGCCTGTGCAGTGCCCTGTTCGCCCAGCCTGGCATGGCCCTCGTCGGCGCGACGACGGTGGATGCCAATACGAGCAGTTCGCTGTATTCCGGCGTCGTGTCGATTTCCATCGGCGGCGGTACCTTCTCCGGCGTGCTACTGGCGAACGGTTACATCCTGACCGCAGCGCATGTGGTTGGCTACGCCTCTGCCGACAGCGTGCTCGTCAACTTCAACGATGGCAGCGGCCAGAGCATCCTCGCCCAGTCCGTGACGCTCTTTCCTGGTTTTGCCGGCACGACGCCCGGCAGCGATGGCCTGTGGCATGACGATCTGGCGCTCATCAAGCTGTCTGTCGCTGCGCCCACCACAGCGGCTGTCTATGACATCTACACCGGCACGCCCACGCGCAACACCGCCCTGACCATGGTCGGCTACGGCGGCACGGGGGATGGCGTCAACGGCGAAACGGCCGGCGCCAATGCCAGCATCAAGACCGTTGGCAGCAATCGCGTCGATAGCCTGATTGCCGACGACGATGCTTCCGGCGCGGGCTATACCGGCAAGAGCGAAATCATGATCTTCGATTTCGACAATCCCGCCAGCACCAGCAAGAACGTTTTCACCCCCGCTACCAGCGTCGCCAGCAACGAGGCGCAGTTCGGTGCCGGTGATTCCGGCAGCCCCTTGTTCACGACGGTCAATGGCCAGCTGCAGGTGATCGGCATTGCCAGCTTCAACGGCATGGTCAACCAGACGATCAATGGCGTGACCTCGCCCTTCTCGACCAGCACCACGACTTTCGGTTCGATCGGTGGCGCGACCTCGGTGTCGGCTTACAGCAGCTGGATCAACTCGGTGATCGCCGTGCCGGAGCCGCAGACTTACGCCATGTTGCTGGCCGGTCTAGGCTTGCTGGCGTTCGGAAAGTCACGCCGGCGTACGCGCTGAATTCCACCCGGCACAGAGCCCTCGTGCGGTGTTGATGGCAGCACACCGGCGGTGATGTCATCTTTGCAGCAGCTTATTTCGCCAGCTTGTCGTTGCTACAGCCCGTGCTCTTGCACTCGCGCTCACGCTCCTTGAGAAAGTCGAGACGAGCCTGCGTCTTGTCCACAGCGCAATCCAGATTCACGAAGTAACCGCTACTGTCTTCCTTGCTGCACGCGGCATCGCGCGACTTGATCCACGCCAGCTGTCCCTGCTTCAGCGACTCCTTCTGTCCTGAGTCGAGTTGCTGGCGCAAGCTCGTGTAGGCCTTGTTCAGATCGTTGTCCTTCTGCGAGAACAGGTTGCCCGCGCAATACACCTGGTCGAAAGCGTTGCGGGGCTTGCCGCAACCCGCGGCGTAGCTGCCGGTTGCGGTAACGATCAAGGCAAGGCCCAGTGCGAATTTCTTCATTGCGTGCTCCGTGTGGATGATGGGTTCTGGCAAGCGTGCAAGCCTTCTGCGATGGCTCTTGCCAGTCGGTCGACCGTCTCTGCAGCGGCAAGACGCCGCGCTTCGTCGGGGTTGGCGATCACACCTGCTTCGATCAGCAAGGCAGGCATGGTCGCAGTCTTGAGTACAACAAGGTCATCGAAGCGATGGATGCCCAGTCGTTTATCGATGAACGGGCGATTCTCGCCCGGGATGGGCGTTGCGTGATACCCGGACGGCATTTCTCCGATCGCCAGCAAGCGCTCGGCGACCCCCTTCGCACATGCCAGGCTCTCTGCGTAGTGCGGGTTCTTTTCGGAGACAAAAAGCGAGAAGCCCGCGAATTCGCGGCGGCGCCCCGCATCGATCCACGCTTGCTGGATCGAATCGTGGTGGATCGAGACGAACAAGCTGGCGTCCGGTGCAAGCGTCGCGCGCTTTGCCAGCTCCACCTCGTTACCGTCAGCGGAGATCCTGAAGACCTGATCACCCTTGGCGGTCAGCTCACGCGAAACGGCACTGGAGAGCGTCAGGTTGTACTGGTATTCGACGCGGCCATCGGGCGCCGTTGCGCCATAGCGCAAGGGCGTATGCCCGGTATCGACGGCGATCAGCGCCGCTTCAGCGGCCCAGCCCGGAAAGATTGCAAGGATGGCGGTACCGAGCGCTGCGCAGAATCTGGACATCGTCGGAGAATACATTGCGACGCCGGATCTTTCGACATCCAACAGCGGGACGTGCGGGACCCCCGACGTTCGGCGCCCGCCCCTAGCCTGCTTTGCGGAACGTCAGGTTGATGCGCTGCTCTCCCAACAATGGATGCACGCCAGCGGCGAGCGGCATGACGCCGTGATAGCGAAGACGTGCTGCGGCGCCCCACACCACCACGTCGCCATGCGCGAGCTGTACGCGCAGGGACTTGTCGGACCGCGCCATGCCGCCAAACAGGAAGACGGCGGGCAAGCCGAGTGATACGGACACGATGGGTGCGGAGAAGTCGCGCTCGTTCTTGTCCTGGTGCAGTGACATGCGCGCACCGGGCTCGTAACGGTTGATCAGGCAGGCGTCCGGCTGGAACCCGGCGAAGCCCGCGCTATCGGCAGCGCGCACCGCCAGCCGGCGAAATGCCACAGGCATTTCCGGCCAGGCATGTCCGGTCAAGGGATCGTTGCGCTGGTAGCGATAGCCCGTGCTGTCGGTTACCCAGCCCAGGTCGCCGCAGCAACTCATCGCCACCGACATGGTGTAGCCGCCGGGTGTCTGCATGTGGCGGAATGGCGCCTGCTTCAGGACCGCGTCGATGGCGGCCAGCAATGCGGCTTCGTCGGCCAGCGCGAAGGCGCGCAGCACGACAGCACCGGGCAGCAACTCCTCACGCCAGCCCTGCGCATCGCCACTGCCGAACAGACCCAGCGTCATTGCCCGACCCGCATCAAGTCCGGACCTTGCGCCGGGCCGGCGGCTTGTCCCCTACGGCCGCCTCCTTGTCGAGCAAGGCACGCTTGCGCTCGACGCCCCAGCGATAGCCCGAGATCGAACCATCGTTACGTACTACCCGATGGCAGGGGATCAGCACCGCGATGGCATTCGCCGCGCAGGCACCCGCCACCGCGCGCACGGCCTTCGGCGCGCCGATGCGTTCGGCCAGCTCGCTATAGCTGAGCGTCTGGCCGGGCGGTATGTCGCGCAGGGCCTGCCACACACGTTGCTGGAAGGCCGTGCCACGCACATCGAGCGGCAACGCGAAACCCACGCCGAAAGCTTCGACGAAACCTACTACCTGCGCCACGAGACGCTCGAAAGCCGCATCGCCACCGATGAGCTGCGCACGCGGAAACCTGTCCTGCAGGTCGCGCACCAGCACCTCCGCATCGTCATCGATGAGCACCGCACAGATGCCCCGCTCACTCTGCGCGACGAGGATGGCACCGAGCGAACACTCGCCGACAGCGAAGCGGATCTGCGTATCCGCACCACCGGACTTGTACTGCGTTGGCGTCATGCCAAGCGTGCCATCCGCATCTGCGTGAAAACGCCCGCTGGAGCTGTAGCCGGCGTCGAAGATCGCCTCGGTGACGCTCGCTGCGCGTGGCAGGTCCGCACGCAGGCGTTCGGCGCGGCGCGCCATCGCATAGGCCTTGGGCGTCACGCCGGTGATCGACTTGAACAGGCGATGGAAGTGATGCGTGCTGAGACCGAGCTGCAGCGCCAAGGCATCGAGGGAAGGCAGGGCCTGCGCTTCCATGACGGCCCGTTCGATGATGCGGCAAGCCTCGGTGACCCTCGCGACATGCTGTTCGGCCAGCGCCGGCTGGTCAGGCTTGCAACGCTTGCAAGGGCGGAAGCCGGCTTGTTCCGCCGCTTCGCGCGTCGCGTGAAACGCCACGTTTTCGGGCAAGGCGGCGCGTGCGACACACGAGGGCCGGCAATACACGCCCGTCGTCTGCACCGAGTAATAGAACTTGCCGTCGGCCGTCGCGTCGCGCCCGGCAACGGCGGCCCAACGCGGGTCGTTCAGGGTGGCAGCGGCACGCTCAGGGCGGGGGAGTGAAGCCTTCATGATTCGTTCCTTCAACGCAGCACATGATGGCTCGCAATCTACGCATCGCGCCAGCGCCGCGCACTCCGTTGCTTGCTTTCGAATCAGCTGCCTTGCGCGGCATTGTTCACCCAGGCAGCGATCTGCGCGGTCTGCATGGCACCGGCCTGACGGTTCACTTCCGCGCCGCCACGCAGCATGACCAGCGTCGGCAAACTGCGGATGCCGAAGCGCGCCGCAGCACGCGGGTTGTTGTCGCTATCGACCTTGGCGAAGATCACGCGGCCCTTGAAGCGCTCCGCGGCCTGCTTGAATTGCGGCGCCATCATCTGGCAGGGGCCGCACCATGCGGCCCAGAAGTCGACGACGATGGGTAGTTCCGTACGACTGATGAAGCGGTCGAAGTTCGCGTCGGTCAGTTCGACCGGCTGGCCGTCGAGCAAGGCGTTCTTGCACTTGGCACAGGTCGGGTCGTTGGCGCTGCGTTCAGCGGGAACACGGTTGATGGTCTGGCAGTGTGGGCAAACGGTGAGCATGGTCAATCCCTGGCAGGCGGCTTGGTTGTGAAGCTTGGGCCGGAAAGCCGGAAATCAACGCCCGGCTTTATCTGCGAACGAGCAGCAACCCGCATTCCAGGTGGTGGGTATAAGGGAACTGGTCGAACACGGCCGCTGCGGCAATGGCGTGCGTACCTTGCAGCGCTTCGACGTTTTCGCGCAAGGTCTGCGGATTGCACGAGATGTAGAGGATGCGCTCGAAGCCACGCGCGAGGTCGACTGTGGGCGCATCCAGCCCGCTGCGTGGCGGGTCGACGAAGAGGGTGTTGAAGGCATAGCTGTCGAGGTCGACATCCTTCATGCGGTTGAAGGGCCGCACACGCGCCAGCGCCGCGCTGATCTCATCGCTGGCCATGCGCACCATGGTCACGTTGCTGATGCCATTCGCATCCAGATTGTAGTGCGCTGCCTTCACGGAAGGCTTGCTCATCTCGGTCGCCAGCACCTTGCCGAAGTGCGGTGCCAGCGCCACCGTGAAGTTGCCGTTGCCGCAGTACAGCTCCAGCATGTCGCCGGCGAGCCCTGCCGCCTGCGAATTTGCCTGAACACTGGCCCAGCCCAGCATCTTGCTGCTGACGCCCGCATTGGGTTGCGAAAAAGCGCCTTCGAATTGCTGGTAGCGCAAACGACGGCCGTCGACTTCGAGTTCTTCGATGACCCAGTCGCGCTCCAGCACGATCTTCTGCTTGAGGCTGCGACCGATGATCGCCACGCCAAGCTCTGTCGCCAACGCGCGCGCTGCGACTTCCCACTCCGCTTCCAGCTTGCGGTGGTAGATCAGCGTTACCAGCATGTCGCCGGACAGGGTGGACAGGAAATTCACCTGGAATATCTTGCGGCGCAATTCCGGCTGCCGCTTCAAGGCCGCCTTGAGACGTGGCATCAAGGCACAGATCGACTCCGCGGCGACCGGGAAGGTCTCCATCAGCACCGGCCGCTTCGGTTCGTCGGGATCGAACATAGCGTAGTGCAGTTCATCGCCCTCGTGCCAGATGCGGAACTCGGTACGCTGGCGGAAATGCAGCGGCGCAGAACGGAACACGTCCGGTTCGGGCAGACCGAAAGGCGCGAAGGAGCCCTTGAACTGCGCGAGCTTGGCGGCGAGTTGGGATTCGTAGTCGGCGGGGTTGATGCTGGGTAAGGCCATGGAGCAGAACGGAAAACCGGGGTTACAAGCGGCCGCAAGCATACCGCGCTTCCGCCTTGCCGCCGAACCTGCGCCGCAGTTGCCCGCGCAATCAGGTGGATTGCGGCCACGCTCCCACACCGGCCAGCACCGGTGAGATTTCTGCCTCGCCCCAGCGCAGCGGCAGGGCTGCGGGGCGAAAACGAGCTTCACCCACTCGCAGCCGCAGCAGACGCTCGGCACCGACGAAACCTGCCAGCTCGGCACCCTCGGTGATGATCTCTGCCGCTGCCGCGAGCTGCAGCAGGTCGCCCGTTGCGAAGTCGATGAACAGCAGGCCCGCCTGCGGGTGCTCGAGCAGATTGCCGAGCGTGTTGAAGAAGAAGTTGCCGCGGAAATCCGGCACCGTCAGCGTGTTGCCCTCGACGCGTACGAAGCCCGGCTTGCCGCCACGATGCGAGACGTCGACGCCTTGCGCACGCGCCGCATCGTCAGATGCCGAACGCGTATGTGCGCTGGCGATGAAGAAGGTGTCGGCGCGACCGATCAGCGCGCGCGCCTGCTCGTCCAGCCCGGCGCTGATGCGCACACCACCCGCCACAGCCCCCTGCGGCGCGAAGACCGGCTCACGCGCCTGGATGTACTTCGGGCAATTGCCGAAGCTTTGCTGCACAGCCAGCGTGAAGCCATCTTCGTCGCGCGCGCTGACGCGGCCATTGGCGCGGTTGCGGCGGCGCGTGTGCGGCTCCAGCCCGAGCACGCCGAGCGATGCGCCAAGGTGCAGGTTGGCAGCGAGCGGATCGTCGTGGTCGATGGGCGCCTCTATGCGCAGGCTGCGCTCATCGGGCGAGCTGACGAAACCAGCCGGCGCGGCAAGCACGGATGCGCTGGGTTGCGCGCTGGCATCGACCGAGCCGACGATGAGGAAGGGCAGCAGCGGAAAGAAGTCGCGATGCTGCTGCGGCATGTAGTCGCGGATCGCCTGCGCACCCACCAGCGCCATGCGCTCGGCAAGGCCCACACTGGCCTGCATGGCGCGCTCACCGGCGTGGAAGGCGCCCTGTGCCTGATCGGCTGCGTTCATGATGGAGACTCCTTTCGCAAATTCACCTGCACCCTTGGCGACGCCCCTCAGGACTGCGCGCTGACCGGCATCGGCACGAAGCCGGGCAAGGCTTCGATACGTGCCAGCCAGGCGCGGATGTGCGGGTAATCGGCGAGCGGCAGCCCGCCTTCCGGCGCGCGTGCGACGTAGGCGTAGTTGGCCACGT
This sequence comes from Uliginosibacterium silvisoli, assembly GCF_036017035.1. Lineage (NCBI taxonomy): Bacteria > Pseudomonadati > Pseudomonadota > Betaproteobacteria > Rhodocyclales > Zoogloeaceae > Uliginosibacterium > Uliginosibacterium silvisoli. The sequence continues at coordinate 982,128 of NZ_JAYXHS010000001.1, forward strand.
CTGCGAGGCCGACCGCGTCGCCGGTGAGGAAGGCTTGCTGCGCGAGATGCGCTTCCATGACGGCAAACAGCGCTTTTGCACGCGCTTGCACGGCCGCCAGATCGTTGGGCGCTCCGAACAGGAGGTTGGCGCGTGCCGCCGCCGGGCCAAAGGCCAGCAGGCCCGCCGCCACAGACAGCCAGCGCTGCTGCTCGGCCGCCGCGACCGGCGACTGCGGCTGCCAGCGCGCGCCACCGTATTGCGCCGCGAGATAGACGAGGATGGCATTGGAGTCGGCCAGCGCCAGCGCGCCGTCTTCGATGACCGGCACCTGACCGAAAGGATTCATGGCGAGGAAGGCCGAGGTCTTCTGCGCCTTGCCGGGCAGGTCGACATCGATGGCCTCGTACGGCAGGCCGAGCAGCGACAGGAACAGCTCGACACGATGGCAATGGCCGGACCGGGCAAAGCGATGAAGACGGATGGGGGCGGATGGCAGTGACATGGCAGGGCCTCGGTCGGTTGCGTCGGTGGGTGAGTGGGTGAATGCAGTGGAATGATTGTCCGCCAAGCGCCAGCCGCAATAAATGGCGGAATCTTGATTTGACTACTCCACTTTGCGGAGTAATCTGCAGCGCATGGACAAGCTCAAAGCCATGCAGACCTTCGCCAGCATTGCCGATGCAGGCAGCCTGACCGGTGCGGCACAGACCCTCGGCGCCTCTTTGCCCGCAGTTGTGCGCACGCTGGCGGCGCTGGAGACCGAACTCGGCACGCGCCTGTTCAACCGCACCACGCGACGCATCGCGCTGACTGAAGAAGGTCGTCGTTACCTCGAGCGCTGCCGGCAGGTACTCGCCGCAGTGGCCGAAGCCGACGCGGAACTGGGCGCCGAGCAGGCCGAGCCGCAGGGTCTGCTGCGTGTCACGGCGCCGGTACTGTTCGGCCAGTTGCACGTGTGCGATGCGATCACGCGCTTCGTGCAGCGTTACCCCCGGATCAGCGTGGACGTGCAACTGCTCGACCGCGTGGTGAATCTCGTGGAGGAAGGCATCGACGTGGGTATCCGCATCGGCGCGCTGGCGGATTCTTCGCTCGTCGCACAGCGCGTCGGCAGCCTGCGGCGCATCGTCGTCGCCACGCCGGACTATCTCGCGCGTTGCGGTACGCCACAGCACCCGCGCGACCTGTTGCAACACAACTGCCTGCGCTTCTCGGGCAGCAGTGCGCCGTGGTGGAGCTTCGAGGAGAACGGCAAGACCTTCAACGTACCGGTGCAGGGCTCGCTCAGCTTCAACCAGGCGGCACCGGTGGCCCAGGCGTGTCGCGCCGGGCTCGGCCCGGGTATGTTCATCTCATACCAGGTCGCGCCCTGGGTGCTCAGTGGCGAGCTGCAGATCGTGCTGGAAAAGTACGAGCCCGCGCAGCGCCCTATCCACATCCTCTACCCGCAATCGCGCCTGCTGCCGGTACGCACGCGCGTCTTCATCGACTGGATGAAACAGGAGCTGGAAAACCTGCACGAAGGCTGGCGCGCGCAATTGCAGGCCTGGCAAGCAGGCACGGGCAGCGCACCGCGGACCTGAGGCGCCCGCAGGCAGGTCAGCTCTTCGCTGCAGTGGCGAGCTTTGTCAGAACCCGGCCCAGCGCATCTGCCAGCAGGTCTGGCGAGAAGGGTTTCGACAGCACGCGAAGCCCTGCTGCAACCGCCTTGTGTTCCTCGGCAGCGTATCCCGTCATGAGTATGACGGGCAGATCCGGCGCATCGCGTTGCAAGCGCAATGCGAGGTCGATGCCATCGAGCGTGCCGGGCATGAAGATGTCGCTCAGCACCGCATCGAAATGGCCGACGGGCGCTTCGTGGAGCAGGTTCTTCGCCTCGTCGGCGCTGGCCACCCGATAGGCCGTGAGGCCAAGGCTCTTGAGCAGGGCCATGGTACTGGTGCCGACTTCTTCATTGTCTTCGACGAGCAGCACATGGCCGCTCAGCTTGCGCGGCACGGCCAGGGGCTGGACGGGCTTGGGCGTGTGGCCTGCTTCCAACGCCACCGGGAAATACATGGACACGCAGGTGCCCTCGCCCAGGGTGCTTTCGATGCGCGCCGTGCCGCCGGCCTGCACGCAGAAGCCATACACCTGGCTGAGGCCCAAGCCGGTGCCTTTGCCCGGCGGCTTGGTGGTGAAGAAGGGTTCGAACAGGCGCTCGATATTGTCCGGCGAGACACCGGCGCCCTTGTCGCTGAAGCGCACCACGACGCATTCCTGTGTCGGTGCTGCCGGAATGTCGCCGACCCTGCCATTGCAGGCCGTGATGCGCACTTCGCCTTGCTGCATCGCGTCTCTCGCGTTGAGCGCGAGATTGATCAGCGCCAGCTCCAGCTCGACGAGATCGAGCACCACCAGACGCGTGTCCGCGGCGACATCCATCGTGAGCTCGATCCCGCCGCCCAACGAGGTACGCACCAGATCCAGCAGGCCGAGCAACTGCGTCTGCAGGTGGATCACCTCGGGGGCCACCGTCTGCTTGCGCGAGAACGACAGCAGCTGGCGCGTCAGCTTGGCGCCGGCCGCAACCGAGCGGTCGATGGCCGCCAGCTGTGCGTTATCGGCGGGCAGGTGCGGCTGCATCATGCGATGCACGTGCGTATTGGTACCGATCACCATCAGCAGGTTATTGACGTCATGCGCCACGCCGCCGGTGATCTGGCCGAGCGCTTCGAGCTTCTGCGCCTGCAGCAAGGCATCCTCGGCCTGCAGGCGACGCGCATTCTCGGACTGCAGTTCGACTTGCGCGAGCTGTTCTCGGCGCGTCAGGCGCAGCGCCACCCAGGACACATAGATCAGGCCGATCGCCGTCGTCAGCGTGAAGCCCGCCAGCACCAGCACGTCGCGATACCAGTCGGTGAGGATTTCGCGATAGCTCAGACCCGCGTAGACATACAAGGGCCATGGCCCGACCTTGCGGAACGAGACGAGCCGCTTCTCGCCGTCGACCGGCGAGATATGCGAAAACATGCCCGTCGCCGCCTTGCCGGCGATCGCCTGCATCGCCTCATTGCTCATCACGGCAGCCTTGCCCTCGAGGGGCGACGAGCTCGGCCAGCGCGCCAGGATCTTGCCATCCTCGCGCGCCAGCGTGATGGTCAGGTCCTTCATGTCGCGCGCCATGGTGGCGTAGGTGTTGGCGAAGAAAGATGGATACATCGACACCGACACGATGCCGCCGAAAGTGCCATCCGCATAATTCCGGCGCGCACTGATATTGAAGAAGTGCTCGTTCGAAATGCGCCCGAACAGGATGTCGCTGATGTACAGGCCGATCTCGCCGCGCTGGTGCACGCGGAAATATTCGCGGTCGGTAATCACCGTGTCCTGCGGTACCGGGTAGAAACGATTGGTCGCTACGGCGCGCCCGTTTGCCCCCCAGATCCAGATTGCCTGCGTGTCGGCCCGGCCTGCGGCCAGCTCGACGAGATGCTCATGCAATTCCTTCTCGCGCATCTTCAGCGCAAAGTCCGGCGTCGTGCCGACCAGCGCTTTCAGCCGGTCGAGCGCGGCGAGATTGGTCCTGAACGAGTTCTGCAGCAACTGGTCGGCCATGCGGTTGGCGCGTTCCACTTCCAGGCTGGCCTGGTCCGTTGCACGTTCATAGGCGTACCAGCTCGCACCCACGAAGAAGGTTGCCGGCAGTACCACAGCGGCATACATCGAAGCCGTGAGCCAGTTCACCAGGGCCGTACGCGGCAAGCTGGTATGCCCATCGCCGCGCGGCTGCAGGGCCTGCTGCGCCCCCGCCTGGCGTGCGCGCGTACGCGCCAGGCCGCACAGCGTTGCCAGCAGGAAGGACAGGGCAAGGAACGACGCAATCGCCGCCACGTCGGCCGGCAAAGGAGGCGGGTGATACAGCTGCGAAACCAGCACCCACAGTACGCAGCCTACGGCCGTAAACATGGCGTGCGTGACGCCCACGAACAAGGCCACGATGATGACTGCGGGAAAGGCAATGATGAAAGCCCGCGGCCCGAAGATCGGCCGCAAGGCCAGCGTGATCCCCATGCTGACCACGACGGCCAGCAGTACGAACAGCCAGGGCCGCAATCTCGCTGACAGGGACCGAGGCTCGAGAGCGCGTGGGGAGTCCGGATTCATTCGGTCCTTCTACAGCCAGTGGCGGGATTCGGCAGCATTAGTCTGCCAGGCGGTGGACTGGGTCTGCCGAAACAGCATAGCGCATCCGGTGCGCTGCGCACCTATTTATTGCGCGGTGCACCATATTCATTCTGCAAGGCGGGACATCCGCCGGTAAAGCGCGCCCAGCCTTGCTGTCAGCCAATCGTCAGGATTTTGTAAAGGCTACAAAACCGTCCAGGAATTTAGCCAGTTGCGCGGCGATTTTTTCATCGACCAACTCGCCTGCTTCATTAAAGACGCTACCCGCGCGCGACACCATCAGGCGCCCGCCGAACCACTGGCGCGTGCCGAGAGTCCTCAGCACCGGCAACCACGCGTTCTGCGCGAGGATGGTGCCGAAACCGCCGGGCGATGCACCGATGACGGCGAAGGCGCGATTGCCGAAAGTGTGGTCGCCATTCGCCGACTGGCGCGACAGCCAGTCGATCGCATTCTTGAGCACCCCGGGCATGGAGTTGTTGTACTCGGGGCTGACGATCAGCACGCCATCCGCGGTGGCGATCTGGTCGCGGAGCGTCACCACGGCAGGCGGCACGCCTTCGGCAGCTTCCACGTCACCGTCGTACAGCGGAATGCCGCGTATGGTGCCAACTTCCAGCGTGCTGCCCGCAGGCATCAAGCCCGTCGCTGCGCGCAACAAGGAGGCGTTGTACGAACCTGCGCGCAAGCTGCCCGCAATACCGACGATCCTGGCCATGGCAATACTCCTGCTGAAGATGAGAACAGATCATGCCCAATTCATGCGGGCGTGTCTGTCGTCATGGCCTTCGGTCCGCAGCGCCTCCGCGCATGCCGGATGGCGCTGTCACCCCAGCGCCGGCCGCATCACCTCGGCAACCCACGCCATGAACGCCTGCACGCGCTTCGGCAGGTGCCTGCGATTGGCGTAGAGCAGCGAGACCGCCAGGGGAGGCGCTTGATACCCGGGCAGCACTTCAACGAGGGCGCCACTGGCAAGATGCTCACGCAAGCCGACCCCCGGTGACTGGATGATGCCGAGGCCGGCGAGGCAGCCCGCGGTGTAGGCCCCGGAGCTGTTGACGGTCAGCGCGCCCGCCATGGGCACGCAGCGCAGTGCCCCGTCGTCATCGACGTACTCGAAGCCGGCCGACTTCGCGCCCAGCGAGGGGACGTAGTGGATCAGCCTGTGCTGCGCCAGATCGGCCAGCGTGCCTGGCGTGCCATGCTCGGCGAGGTAGGTGCGGCTGGCGACGTTGATCTGGCGGTAGTGACCCAGCGGCCGCGCGATGAGGCTGGAGTCGCTGAGCGCGCCGACACGCAAGACGCAATCGAAGCCTTCGCGGATGAGGTCGACGCGGCGGTCGGTGCTGGAGAGTTCTATCTCCAGTCCGGGATGCGCATCGAGGAATTCAGGCAGGCGCGGCACCACGATATTGCGTGCGATGCCGTCGGACATATCCACGCGCAACCGGCCAGTGAGCGCCGCCGGATTGGCCTGGAACAAGCCCTGCAACTCTTCCATGTCGGCCAGCAGGTCGCGGCTGCGTTCGTAGAAGACCTGGCCGTCGTGCGTCATCTGCACCTTGCGCGTCGTGCGCTGCAGGAGTCGCGTGCCAAGCTGCGCTTCAAGCTGCTGCACGGCACTGGAAACACTGGCCTTGGGCAGGCCAAGGCTGTCGGCCGCCTGGGTGAAGCTGGCCAGCTCGGCAACGCGCAGATAGATCTGCATGGCTTCGAGTTTGTTCATTCGCCCGCTCCTTTGCGACGTCCACTTTTCCCAAGGCACCCTCACCCGGCGCTGTCGCGCCCACCCTCTCCCGCAAACGCTGGAGGAGACGACGCCGGTGCGCACAGGTGGGCGCTCGGGCCGCTCGTAGCAGTCCCCTCTCCCATGCGATGGGAGAGGGTGGCCGTCAGGCCGGGTGAGGGCCTCGTCTATTCTCAAGCGCTCTTCTGCATCGAACCGGCCGTCGATAACTGTTCGAAAATCACGAACAGTTTAATCAAAACAAGCCAATTTATCGCCAAATATCCGCTCAATATACTGCCCTCACTGGCTGACTCAACCGGACCAGCCCCGAACCCACAAGGAGCAGGACATGAGCACGAACACGGAAAGAAAGATCGCAATCGTCACCGGCGGTAGCCGCGGGCTGGGCAAGAACACGGCGCTGCAACTGGCACGCAAGGGCGTGGATGTGATCCTCACCTACCGCAGCAAGCAGGCAGAAGCCGACGCGGTAGTTGCAGAGATCGCCGCGCTGGGCGGCCGCGGCGTGGCGCTGCAACTGGATGTGGCCGACAGCAAATCCTTCGCGGATTTCGCGTCGATCGTGAAGCGCTCCCTGAGCACGTACTGGCAACGCGACAGCTTCGATTTCCTGGTCAACAACGCTGGCGTCGGCATCTATGGCCCGCTGGCGGAGATGAGCGAGGCGCAGTTCGACGAGCTGGTGAACATCCACTTCAAGGGCGTGTTCTTCCTCACGCAGAAACTGCTGCCGCTGCTGGCCAATGGTGGCCGCATCGTGAATGTGTCGACAGGGCTGACGCGCTTCGCACTACCGGGTTACGCCGCCTACGCATCGATGAAGGGTGCTGTCGAAGTGCTGACGACCTACATGGCCAAGGAGCTGGGCGCACGTGGCATCGCGGTGAACGTGGTGGCGCCGGGTGCAATAGAAACGGATTTCGGCGGTGGCAGGGTGCGTGACAACGCCGAGCTGAACCGCTTCGTTGCGTCGAACACGGCACTGGGCCGCGTTGGCCTGCCTGACGACATCGGCGGAGTAATCTCGTCGCTGCTGTCGGACGACAACCGCTGGATCAATGCGCAACGCATTGAGGTGTCGGGCGGCCAGTTCATCTGAGCGCCCTTGTCATCCCGGCGCAAGCCGGGACTCACGCCTGCGCCGGATCGCCACGCTGCCACAGGAAATCGATGAAGGCGCGCGTCTTGGCCGGCAACAGGCGGTCGGGCAAGGTCATGAGGTAGATGGCGCGCTCGGGCAGGCGATAGTCCTGCAGCAGCTCGACGATGTCGCCACGCGCGATCTCGTCGGTCAGGTGGTAACGCGAGATCGCGACGATACCGAGCCCGCCGACAACGGCGTCGCGCAGGACTTCCACGCTGTTCACGGTCAGCGAGCCCTGCACTTCCACCACGCTGTGCCCGTCTGGCCCATCGAAATGCCAGGGCGTCTGGATGATGCCGCCGACATAGTAGAGGCAGTTGTGCCGCACCAGCTCGTGCGGGTGCTGCGGCTTGCCGTGGCGCCTGAGGTAGTCGGGTGAGGCACACACGACGTAGGGCACGCCGACCAGCTTGCGCGCGACGAGGCCCGGTGCCGGCTTGTCCGTAAGACGCACGGCGATATCGACAGCGGTGCCGGCCAGATCGGCAAGCTGGTCGGCCAGTTGCAGCTCGAGGCGGATGTCGGGATAGCGCTGCAGGAATTCCGGCAGGCGCTTGCTGAGGACGCGCGTGCCGTAGGAATGCGGCGCCGAGACACGCAGGGTGCCACTCGGGCTGGCCGAGAATTCGTGCAGGCGGGTCTCCGCGCTGAGCATTTCATCGAGCATGCGGCGGCAGTGCGCGTAAAGCGTCTGGCCCGCCTCGGTAAGACTCTGGCGGCGCGTGGTGCGGTTCAGGAGGGTGACGCCGAAGTCCTGCTCCAGCGCGCTGAGGCGCTTGCTGACTACAGCGCGCGAGCAGTTCAGGCGCTCGGCGGCGGCAGACAGGCCACCCGCGTCGACGATCTCGGCAAAGCTGGCCATGTTGATCAGACGGTCCACTACGGCTCCCGGCAATTTGTTCGTTTCAGGAAACAATCCTGATCAACTCTAACGCTTTATTCGCAAGTCGTGCGGACCTAGACTGCAGGCACTCCCCACAGTGTCCCGTCTTGGCCACCAGCCGATGCGGCCGCTTCACCCCTCTGGCGCTTTCGCCCAAAACGCGGAGGCCTGATTGAAAGGACCGTCATGACGGCACCGAGCAACACCTCCCCGCCGACGCGCGCAATCATGGCGCTGGTGCTGGCCACCGCCATCTGGGGCGCGATGTTTCCCATCGCCAAATCGATCCTGCACGACATGGACGCGCTGACCATGACGCTGCTGCGCTATGGCATCGCGGCGCCGGTCTTCCTGCTCATGCTGGTGTGGCGGGAGGGCCTGGCCACGCTGCGGCCGCAGACCTCGGTATGGCCGCTGATCGGGCTGGGCGGGCTGGGCTTCGCCGGTTTCAACCTGCTGATGTTCTATGGCATCGCGCAGACCAAGCCGGAACACGGGGCCGTGGTGATGGCGCTGCAGCCCTTGATCGCCGCCATGATCCTGTGGGCACGCAGCGGCAAGCGGCCCGCCGGTCGCAGCTTCGTCGCGCTGGCGCTGGCGATTGCCGGGGTGGTCTTGCTGGTCACCGACGGCCATGTCTCTCGACTCGCCGAACATGCCGCCGTAATACCCACGCTGATGATGATTGCCGGCGGCACCTGCTGGGTGCTGTATTCGACCGGCGCTGCCCGTTACCCGGACTGGTCGCCGCTGCGCTACACGGCGCTGACCAGCACCGGCGGCGTGCTGGTGCTGGGCGTACTGTGGTTGATCGTGGGTGCAGCAGGCGGCCTGCGCATTCCCTCGGCAGAGGTGATGTCGTCCATGCTGCCCGCCTTGAGCTACATCACCCTGCTCGCCGCCTTCCTCGCGGTGCTGTGCTGGAACAAGGGCATTCGCGGCATCGGTGCGCAGAAGGGCATGCTGTTCATCAACGTGGTGCCACTCACCGCCCTCTTCGTCGGCCTGCTGCGCGGCCAGGCATTCGGCATGTGGGAGCTGGTGGGTGCCGTACTGGTGCTGGCGAGTCTGGTCCTCAACCAGATTGCGCCACGCGCGCAAGCCAGCGCAGCGGCCGGCCTGCGCACGGCTGCCGTGACGCAAGCCTGAGCATTCATCGCACCGGCACCCGGCTGTAACGCCGGGGGGCTGGTTTTGTCAGATGTGCCCGCCACGCAAGACGACGCGCGCCAGCGCCGCATCCGTCGCTTCGTCCTGCGGGACGGCGATCGCGAACACCTCTTCGAGCACGCGGCGTAACTCGCCCGCGTCATGCAATACCTGCTTCTTCTTGCCCGCCGCATCACGTAGCGACAGGTGGTTGTTGAGCAGGGTGTAGCGCGCACCAGCCGGCGCACGCGCGACGAGCAAGTCGTTCACGAAGCGCGAAGTGGGATGCGTGCAGGCAAACCAGTTGGGGCCTTCGTAGTCGATGGCGAGCTGCTCGGTCAGGTCGAAGCGGTAAAGCGCACGCCATTCGTGGCCGAGGCCGGCCTGCACGCAGATGTCTGCGTCAGTCCGTACCAGGCGGAAGCGTTCGTGCGGCGTTGCCTGTTCATCCTGCGTATCCAGCCGCAGCGGCGCGCTCATCACCAGCCCGCCAAAACCCACGTCGACAAGGTAGCTGACCCCTTCGAGATCGACACGCAGCACCATGTGCGTACGTGGCGTCAGCGTGCCTTCCGGCGCAAACCACATCACGCGCGCGACCAGCCCTTTCACCGTGAAGCCGAGTTTCTCGAGCACGCGCTTGAGCAGGCCGTTGTGTTCATAGCAATGGCCACCGCGGCGGTTGCGCGCCAGCTTGGCAAACACTGCGTCGGGCGCGAGGTTCACCACGCGCCCGCTGAGCGGGTCGAGGTTCTCGAAGGGAATGGCTTGCGGATGCAGTGCATGCAAGGTCGCCAGCGTTTGCAGTGTCGGCTTGCCGTCGCCACTGTAGGCAATGCGGGTGAAGTAGTCGGCGAGGTCTTCGTCGCTAAGCGGAACAGCTATGGGCATGGTCATGAAGAAGTGAGCGCAGACAGTCGGGAGCTTGCGGCCTTGATACGATAGCGCGCAAGTGTTGCAGACTCTGATGGCCTGCGAAGACAGGCTCGGTTCGCTCGCGAACGTTCGCGCGCTGGCGCAAAGTCGCAAGACTCCCGCCGGAGCCTTCGCACCAAACCCCTCTCACGCAAGCGGACAAACCACACCCAGGCCCGCGCCCTTGAGAACCCGATCCGGATTGCCAAGAGTTTTCCCATGCTGCTGTTCTATGCCGATCATTTCGTCCTGCCCTTGCCGCCGGAGCACCGTTTCCCGATGGACAAGTACCGGCGCCTGCGCGAACGCCTGATGGCGAGCGGGCATTTCGCGGCGGCGGATTTCCGCGAGCCGCCGGCTGCCAGCGATGTGCAGCTGGGCCGCGCGCACGACGCGGATTACATCCGCCGCGTCAGCGAAGGCGCCTTGAGCACGGCTGAAGTACGACGCATCGGATTTCCCTGGACACCGGCCATGGTCGAGCGCTCACGACGCTCCTCCGGCGCCACCATCGAGGCCGCGCGCGCCGCCTTGCGAGGACATCGTTGCGCGGCGAACCTCGCCGGCGGCACGCATCACGCGCACTACGATTTCGGCAGCGGCTTCTGCGTGTTCAACGACTCGGCCGTCGCCGCGCGCGCCATGCAGGCCGAAGAAGGCGTCGGCCAGATCGCAGTGATCGACTGCGACGTACACCAGGGCGACGGCACGGCGGCGATCCTCGGCGCGGATGCCAGCATCTTCACCTTCAGCATGCATGGCGCGAAGAACTTCCCCGCCAACAAACAGCAAAGCGATCTCGACATCGAACTCGACGACGGCTGCGACGACACGGCCTACCTCGATGCCCTGCAGCGCGGGCTGGATACGGTGTTCACGCGCTGCCGGCCCGAGCTGATCCTCTACCTCGCGGGCGCCGACCCCTACAGCGGCGACCGCCTCGGCCGCCTTGGCGTGAGCAAGGCAGGTCTGCGCCAGCGCGATGAAATCGTCATGCAGCGTTGCCTGGGCGAAGGCGTGCCACTGTCGATTGCGATGGCGGGCGGCTATGCGGACGAGATCGATGACATCGTGGATATCCACGCCACCACGGTACTCACCGCCGCGGCCATGTTCGATGGCCATTCCCGTGCTGAGCCCGCCTCCACCTGATCGGGGGTGGCAATCCACAGGCGTTCGTCCCGACCCCCGACGGCACGACATGACGCGACGGCTCGCGCCATGGACAGACCCACCCGCTGCGCCAGCTGCGCGGAGCGGTTACGGCCGTATGTACAGTTGTGAATCCATCAAGTCCGGCCCAGATTGAAAGTCCCTGGGCCGACCCCCTGCAAACGGAGACGAAGATGGCATCGACAGAAGAATGGGTGGAATGGGCACGCACCGCTGCGTTGCCATACTGGAGCACCGATCATCAGATGTTCCTGGAGGTTGCGATGGCGTGTTGCCGCCACTATCGCGATTCGGGCGACATGAGCACCGTGCCGGAACTGGCCAACGCCGAGCACTACTGGTTCATGCGCTGGTGGTGCTTTGCCTCAGCCGGCGCAGGGGGCGACATTGCCGCGACGCCTGTCGAAGTGCTTTCACCAAGCGTCGCGCAGGTCGTTGGCCGCGTTGCATCCTATTTGAGCGCGGCCGTAGTCGGCATGACGACCATGCAGCTGGCGAACGTCTGGAACGAGATAAAGCGGGTTCTTTTTGCGATAGGTCTCGAGCGCCTGCTCCCCGGTGGCGACGCCCCCGCTTCGCGTCCCAGCGTCACGCAATTGCTGTGGGCACTCAAAGGCTACGTCGACTCGCTCTCGCTGGATGCGCCCTACGCCGACCAGATGCGTTGGCAATTCGTGATCACGGAACTTCCCGACGGCTTTGCGGTTCCACCTCCATTGCGCTGAGCGCAGACCCTGCGGGCACGCCATCAGGCATGCCGCTTCCCGCGGCTGCCCCCGTGCACCGATCGGGCGCGGACCTCAAGGAGATCGACATTCAGGCGCGCCCCCACACACAACATCAAGCAATGAAGAAACTCACGCACGACTTCTACGTGCGCGACACCATCACCGTCGCGCAGGACCTGCTCGGCAAGTTGCTCGTGCATCGCATGGAAAGTGTCGAACGCATCGGCCGCATCGTCGAGGTCGAGGCCTATCTCGGCGCGCACGACCTCGCCGCACATTCCTCGAAAGGCATCACGAAACGCACGCAGGTCATGTACGGCCCGCCCGGTCGCGCTTATGTCTATCTCATCTACGGCATGCATCACTGCATGAACGTCGTCACCGAACCGGAGGGCAACGGCGCAGCCGTGCTGATCCGCGCGCTCGAACCGGTGGCGAACCTGCCGGGCAACACGAAGGGGCCGGGCCTGCTGTGCAAGGCCATGGGCATCACACGCGAACGCGATGCGCATGAGCTCACGAGCGATGATTTCTTCATCGCCGAGCCGGAGACAGCGGACCGCATCGGCATCATCAAACGGCCACGCATCGGCGTGGACTACGCCGGCGACTGGGCGCACGAGTTGTTGCGCTTCTACATCGAGGGGAATGCATTCGTTTCGCGGCGCTAGGCACAGAGCGCGCGATGTAGGAGCGGGCCCTGCCCGCGACCACGCAGCGCTCATCGTTGCCCTGGCGCTGGTTCGAACGCGTGATGTCGCGGGCAGGGCCCGCTCCTACAAAAGGCCCGCGCTGAGCTTGTGCCAGCGCACGAACTCACTGCGCAAATGCAAACGCCCCGTCGAGACGGGACGTTTTTTTGTCGCCGTACTAGCGCGCGATTACTTGTCGCTCAGAGCTTCCACGCCAGGCAGTGCCTTGCCTTCGAGGAACTCCAGCGAAGCGCCACCACCTGTGGAAACGTGCGAGACCTTGTCTTCCAGGCCAGCCTTCTCGACAGCCGCAACCGAGTCACCGCCGCCGACGATGGTGATCGCACCCTTGGCGGTCGCTTCGACCAGGGCGTGCGCCACGGCGTAAGTGCCTTCGGCGCTGGCATCGATCTCGAACACGCCCATCGGGCCGTTCCACAACACGGTCTTGGCATTGCGCACGATCTCGGCATAGCGGGCGCGCGTCTCGCTGCCGATGTCCACGCCCTCCTGATCAGCCGGGATGGCCGTGGCAGCCACTTGCACGAGGCCGTCCAGCGTGCGGGCATCGAAGTCCAGCTTCTTGGTCACCATGGTGTCGGTGGGCAGTTCCAGCTTGTCGCCGGCCTTTTCCATGAGTGCGCGAGCGAGGTCGATCTTGTCGCGCTCACAGAGCGACTTGCCGACTTCCAGACCCTTGGCAGCGAAGAAGGTGAAGGCCATACCGCCGCCGATGAGCAGCTTGTCGACCTTCGGCAGCAGGGCTTCGACGACGTCGATCTTGCCGCTGATTTTCGAGCCGCCGATGATGGCCACGAGCGGGCGCACCGGCTTGTTGACGGCCTCGCCGAGGAAGTCCAGCTCCTTCTTGAGCAGGTAGCCCGACGCGCGCGGCAGGTCGATGCCAACCACCGAGGAGTGCGCGCGGTGCGCGGTACCGAAAGCATCGTTGATGAACACGTCGCCCAGGCGCGACAGCGCGGCACGGAATTCCGTCACCTTGGCCGGGTCCGCCTTCACGCTATTGCCGTCCTTGTCCTTGGCCTTGCCTTCTTCCTCGAGGTAGAAGCGCACGTTCTCCAGCAGCACGACCTCACCGGCCTTGAGCTTGCCGACGGCGGCTTCCACTTCGGCACCAACGCAATCGTTGAGGAACTGCACCGGGCGGCCGAGCAGTTCTTCGAGGCGCTTGGCGACCGGCGCCAGCGTGTACTTGGCGATCTTCTCGCCGTTCGGGCGACCGAGGTGCGACATCAGCACCACCGAAGCGCCCTGCTCGATTGCGTACTTGATGGTCGGCAGCGCAGCGCGGATGCGCTTGTCGCTCTCCACAACGCCGTTCTTGACGGGCACGTTGAAGTCGACGCGGATCAACGCACGCTTGCCGGCAAGTTGCAGGTCTTCGATGAAAAGTTTGGTCATGGCGTATTTGTTCTCGGGAGAGGGATTCTGATAAGTGCGGGCATGTCAGTCTGCCCGTGAAAGATTGCAGGCAGCATGACGGCGATCGAACTGCCCGCAAAAATGCTTTGCAGGGCAAGGATGGTAGGCAGTTCGCAGCCGGCGGGCAAGCCTTGCGGCTCGGCAAGGGAGCTGGGCGTACGAGATGCCGCGCCTCCATGTAGCGAGAAATTCGGTCATTTCCCGTGCCTCAGCCAAGCGGGCACTCTTTCATCTGCTCGACCGGCCAGGAGCGGACGCTTGACCAACCTCCCAAGACGGCCTTTCAGATGCATATGGCGTATGCTTATGCCGTATCGGCGGGCTGCTGATTTTATTCCTGTTTAATGCAGCGAGAAACCGCAGGCAGTCGTCGCTGATCCACGAAGGACGCTACTTCCGCCGCATTCGTGCTGGAATGTTATCCAGCAATATTGCCGTTAAATTTATGGTTGGCCTTCACGATTTACCTCCGTCACCACCGGGAATAAAGAAATGACAGAAAAGAAGGAAATAGTTGTAGTTGATGCAGGTCACCTCGTTTCACCAATCGGTGAACTCAATGCACAGCTAGAGGGGTATCTGGTGAATGTTGGGCTCCCGGTAAGTGATGTTGTTGCTCCAATTGCCGAAAGAAAAAAGGTCATTGCACAACTCGCTGATGCTTTGGAAATTCTTCCGCGGGCCGATCGTGGAAAGGCCCACTATCTATCGCGTTTCACGATTGCGATTGCTGCCGGACTATTTGACGGTGCATTGAATTATCTTTGGGACGAAACTGTCAGGGCCCTTCGTCGCCAAGTCATTAGTTTTGATATTCAATATTTTTACTCGGTCGCTGAGAAAATCAGCTCCCGTTACAAGTCATTATCAAAGCCAGAAGAAATAGATCAAGTCAGCGAACACGATTTACTGGAAGGGTGCCGCCGGATAGGGTTAGTAACTGATGTCAACTACCAAAGATTGGAGCATGTGAATTACATGCGCAATCATGCTAGTGCAGCCCATCCGAACGACAATGAAATCGATGGCTACGAAATGCTTGGATGGCTAACGGTATGTCTTAAACATGCCATCACCGCAGAGCCTGACCATTCTCTGATTTCCATTAAGCAACTTCTCCAAAACATCCGGACGGTAACCATCCCTAGTGATGACTTTTCGGTAATCTGCTCCGATTTGGCAAAACAACCGCAGGAGCGGATAGATGACTTCCTTTGGACGCTATTTGGCATCTACACGGATGATAAATCCGCTCAGCACGCTAGAGACAATATTGAAGGCATTAGTCCGTCCGTCTGGATTGCAGCAACCGAAGACAGAAAATATGAAATTGGCGCCCGATTTGGAGTGCTCAGGAAAAATGGTGAAGTCGCAAAGAAGGACGCATGCCAGAAATTTTTGGAAGTGGTGGGCGGCCTCGCATATAAAGATGAAGACAGCCTTGCCGGAGAACTTATAGAGAAGCTTGAAAACCTTTATCGTGCGCACTTTGGATCAAACAATTTTTACAACGAGTATCCTCACGCGAAAGCACTGAATGATAGCTTGCCAGCGACGGGGAAAATTCCTCGTGCGGCACGGACAATGTGGGTCAAGGTAATTTCTATTTGCTATGTCGGCAACGGATATGGATACCGGCAAGGAGTTGATGAACAGGGCCTTCCGTATTACCAAAACTACATAAATAATTTCACCGAAGGGGATGCAGTCGAATTCATCAAGCTTTTTTTTGAACCCGAGTTTGCCAGCCCTCTTTCACGAAGCACACCAGATAAGCGAGTCCGTGATTTAGCAACGAATTTGAAGGCCAAACACACGAACGTCCATTTGCAGCGAGCGCTCGACCTAGTCATTACGGCACCAGCGAAGACTTTGTATGGCCTCTACAACACTACTGACTTTAAGAATGTCGTGCCAAATCTTCCCGCCTAACAAATAATTCCACTGGGCGCTGCATGATTAAATCACGCAGCAAGTAGCCCGAATGCAGGCGCAGCCGAAATCCGGGGCCTTTCCTGTGGTCCGTGCGCATCCCCGGATTCCGCTTCGCTGCATCCAGGCTACAAAAACCACGAAAGCCGGGCAGCGCATTTACACTGCGCCCATGGTCCTCAACTTCATCTGGCTGTTCTTCTTTTTCGGCGCCTTCGTCGCCTGCCTTTTCCACTGGCTGGTGCTCGGTGATGCGACGATCTTCAACAAGGTCGTGCAGGGCTCGTTCGAGATGTCGAAGACGGCTTTCGAGATCGGGCTGGGGCTGACGGGCATCCTGTGTTTCTGGCTGGGCATCATGAAGATCGGCGAGAAGGCCGGTGCGGTGCAGATGCTCGGGCGCCTCGTCGATCCGCTGTTCCGGCGACTCTTTCCCGGCATTCCTTCGGGCCACCCGGCGACGGGCTCGATGCTGATGAACATCAGCGCGAATCTGCTGGGGCTCGACAATGCGGCGACGCCGATGGGCCTCAAGGCAATGAAGGAGTTGCAAGAGCTCAACGAGCAGGAGGCGGCGCGCACGGGTGGCGACAAGGAAGCTGCGTCAGACGCGCAGGTGCTGTTCGTGGTGCTGCATTCGAGCAGCCTGACGCTGTTGCCGGTGGGCATCATGACTTACCGCGCGCAGCTCGGCGCGGCGAATCCGGCTGACGTTTTTCTCCCCATTCTGCTGGCGACTTTCTTCAGCACGATGGCTGGCCTGGTGTCGGTGAGTTTCTTCCAGAACATCCGCCTGCGGAATCCTGTCGTCATGGCCTGGCTGGTGGGCCTGACGGTCGCGGTGCTCGGCACACTCTGGTACTTCATGCGCCTCTCCGCCGAACAGCTTGGCGCGACGAGTGCGCTCATCAGCGGGCTGGTGCTGCTCGGGCTCATCGTGGCTTTCATGAGCATGGCGGTGCGCAAGCAGATCAATGCCTTCGAGAGCTTCATCGAAGGCGCGCGCGAGGGCTTCAACACGGCCATCATGGTGGTGCCCTATCTCGTCGCGATCCTCGTCGGTATCGCCGTGTTCCGCGCCAGCGGTGCGATGGATTTCCTCATGCAGGGTCTCGCCGCCGGGCTCATCGCGCTGGGTGCGCCGGCCGACATCGTGCCGGCCTTGCCGACCGCCTTGATGAAGCCGCTGTCGGGCAGCGGTGCGCGCGGCATGATGATCGACACGATGAAGACCTTCGGCGCCGACAGCTTCGCCGGACGCCTCTCCTGCCTGTTCCAGGGCGCGACGGACACCACCTTCTACGTCATCGCCGTGTATTTCGGCTCAGTCGCCATCCGCAAGACACGCCACACCCTGACCTGCAGCCTGATTGCCGACCTCGTCGGCGCCATCGCAGCCATATGCATGGCCTATCTGTTCTTCCCGCCACGATAGCTTCTGCCTGCGAGGACTGAA
Source organism: Uliginosibacterium silvisoli (assembly GCF_036017035.1). Classification (NCBI taxonomy): domain Bacteria; kingdom Pseudomonadati; phylum Pseudomonadota; class Betaproteobacteria; order Rhodocyclales; family Zoogloeaceae; genus Uliginosibacterium; species Uliginosibacterium silvisoli. The sequence goes on from NZ_JAYXHS010000001.1 coordinate 999,545, forward strand.
TCCACCTGCCGCTTCCGCCCGTAACAGGCAAGAGGGCAGCGGGAACCGGACTGGCCGCGGCCGACTCATACCGGGACGGGAGACAGGCATGCGGCAGCTCAGGTATCCATACGCCAGCACGGGCTCTGCAAAGCTTCTGGCCGTGTTCTTTGTCGTCGCCGGCAGCCTGCATTTCCTGTGGCCGCAGGCCTATGCGCGCATCGTGCCGCCGTGGGTTCCACTGCCACTGGTCATGGTCTGGCTCAGCGGCGCCTGCGAGATTGCCGGTGGGCTGGGCGTGCTCGAGGCGCGCTGGCAGCGCCTGGCGGGGCTGGGTTTGATTGCATTGTCGCTGGCGGTATTTCCTGCCAACGTACAGATGTTGCTCAATGCACAGGCGGCACACGCCTCGCCCGTGGCGCAAACGCTGCTCTGGCTGCGCCTGCCAATGCAGCTGCCGCTGATCTACTGGATCTGGCGCACAACCCTGGCACGGGCAACGCGGCCCGCGTTGCAAGGCATGGATATGAGGATGGACAGATGAGTGATCTGACGACTTCAAACGACCCGACCGATGTACGGGTGATCTATGCCCTGCGGCAGCCTGCAGAACGCGTCTTCAATGCTTGGCTGATCCCGGATCAGGCGGGCAAGTGGCTGTTCGCCACTGACACGGGCCAGATGCTGAATGCCGAGATCGACGCGCGCGTAGGCGGCACCTTCCGCTTCGTGGACCACCGCAATGGCGAGGACGTGGAGCATGTCGGCGAGTACATCGTGATCGAGCGACCGCATCGCCTGGTCTTCGATTTCGCCGTGCCGAAGTACAGCGCGTTGAAGACACGTGTCGCCGTCGAGATCGAAGCGCAAGGCACCGGCTGCGTGCTGAGCCTGACCCACGCCGGCGTGCCGGAGGAGTATGCCGAGCGCACCCACACGGGCTGGATGAAGATCCTCAACGGCCTCAGCGCCAGCCTGGCGCCGCTGCATTAAACGTCTGTCCACGATCTCCGAAAGATGTTCGTCATCCCGGCAAAAGCCGGGATCCAGATCGCACGTCCAGTACTGGATCCCGGCCTTCGCCGGGATGACGTCCTTTGGGGGAATTACACCGCGCGATCGCTCGGCTCAGCGAAGTAGAACCACTCGTTGCCCGGCAGCGAATTCGGGTTCGGGAACACCACGAAACCATCGCCCGGCGCACCGACGATGCTGCCGTCATGGCGCTTGCCGATCGGCTCGCCCTTCTTGATCGGGTCGAAACTCTTCCAGGGCTTGATGAAAGCATCTTCCGGATGCAGACGGTCGATAACTTCGGCGAGGCGCAACACTTCTGGTGCGGGATGTGGCTCGGGCGTCGGTGCATCGATCAGGCCGAGCAAGGCCAGGGTGTTGCGGATGGCCTGGTATGCCACTTCCGGTGCAGCGGGGTCGGCATGCTGGCCGCATTCCAGCGTGATGGCATAGCCGCCCTTGCTGCGCATGTACTCGGTGGTGCCGACGCCGTAGCTCGGGTCGGTGCTGAGCATCTGCGCACGCATGTCGGCGGAGGCATAGGCGAGGCGGTTGGCGACGCCGCGCGCATAGGTATCGAGCCAGCCTTCGACGATGCGGCGCGGGCCGAGGCGCACGGCCAGCGCCTCCTCCTCCTTGGCGTGCGTGAAAGGCTCGAGATCGCCGCTGTTATTGCGCGGGCCGAGCATGGCAAACGCTTCGCCGGGCGTGTGGAAGGAGTGCAGGTCGAGCAGCACGTCATTGCTCGCCAGCAAGGGGCACAACACATTGGCGATGCGGTCTTCGTAGTCGACCGGCTCCGTGTTCGGGCGCAGGTTGCGGTTGAGGTTGCGGTCGCCCATGCGTTGCTGCAGCTGGTAAGCCAGCGGATTGGTGATCGGCACGAACGTGACCTGGCCGCACTTGAGCGTCAGCTCGCCGATGTCGAACTCGGCCACGATGCGCTCGATGCCGCGCGCGCCACACACCTCGTTGCCATGCACCGCGCCCAGCACGAGCAGTTTCGGGCCGGGCTGCAGACCGGCAAAGGTATGGATGCGCAGCGCTGTGGTGTTCTGGGTCATGGTGCAGTTCGCGTCAGACAGAATCGGAAGGGGATGTATGGTGGCACGGATCCACGCTCCGCGAACACTCCGCGGACGTGGCTAGTGCGTCGCTACGGCCAATGGCAGCAAGGACGGTGCCTGGAAACTATCGAGTATGTCGGCGTGCTGGCGCTGCCAGCCCGTCACGCCCTGCCAGGCATTGGCATCGACGAATTGTTGCCGCAGGAAGGCGCGTGTAAGCTCGCTGGTGGCCTGTTTGACGAGGGGGTTGAGGGCCACGCCGCCGGTGTTGCTGCGATCGGTGAACATGCTGTGCGAGCCGCCCTTGAACACCGCGAGGGTCTTGTCCTGGCTACCGATGGCGTTGAAGATCTTGATGCGGTCGCTGACGTCGGAATAGTAGCCGGGAATCTCGATGACGTCGGCCGTGCTGGTGATGTGCAGGCTGGGCACGCGGATGGTTTGCAGGATGGGCGTGAAATCGTCCTCACCATAGAATGGTGGCGACGAAATGAGGATCGCCGCCTTGATGCGCGCATCGCTCAGCGCGAGCGTGTCGCCGTTGTGCACCACATGCGCGCCGGCCACCAGCATCGCCGTGTTGGCGCCATAGGAATGACCCGCCACGGCAATCCTGTCGCTGGCGATACGAGAGGCCTGGGGCGACGCCAGCAACTGGTCGAGCGCGAAGCGCATGTCTTGCGCGCGTGCCATCGCCTCGCCCGCACCTGCGGCCTGCTGCAACTGCCACAGCACGCCGATGCGACTGCCTTGCCACACACTGCGATCGCTGCCCACGTGCTGCACATGCAGGCTGGCAATGCCGTGGCTGGCCCAGTCGTCCGCCAGATAGCTGTAGCCGTTACGCGAGCCGCCCATGCCATGCGAGAACAGCACCAATGGCACACGCTCACTCTTTGCAGACGCCTTCGGCAGGTACAGACGTACCGGCACGGCGCGCTGGCGCGACTGGTCGAACCAGTCCAGATCGATGACTTCGTACGCCGCGGCGTAGCGCGAGAAGACCGGCGTGTTGGAAGTAGCCTGCGGGCTATTGGCCCAGGGCAGCGGCGCACAGGCCGCGAGCAGCGCGAAAGCGCTGGCAATGATGAGAGTCGTGCGCCAGAGAAATTTCATGTGCGGTTTGGCCGACACTTTCCGGATTCGTTCTGCAATTTCTTGTGACCGCCTGGCTGCACAACCCTGATGCCCACCGCCTCGGACGAAGGCCCGACCGGCATCGCACTCGCTTCGGGACGGTGTGCGCACTCAGTCACGGCTGCCGGGCAAGGGATCGGAGGGGCCACAGAACGCCGCAAAAGCCTTGTCGAGCACGCTGCGCGGCAGGTCGCGCACGATGAACACCAGTCGCGAATCGTGATCGTCATCGGGCCACGCCGGCAGGCTGCTGTCAGGGTAGCGCTCGTGTTGCACGGCATGGATGACGCGCGGCACGTCTTCGCCACGCACGGCCAACAGGCCCTTCACACGCAGGATGCGGTCACCGACGACGGACTGCAGGGTGTCCATGGCGCGCGAAAAGTCGGCCCAGGCAAAGGGCTCGTCAAAACGCAGCAGGTAGGTGCTCACGCTTTCGTCATGCAGGGCGGGACGTGCAAAAACGCCACCGCGCGCGCGCAGACGTTCCTGCTCGTCGATCGCCACCTCGCCCAGCCAGCGCCCCACGTCGGCTGTCTTGCTCACGGGGTCGTAGAGGCTCATGCCTTCCAGCAAGCCTGTCGGCAGCTTGCCAGGCTCACTCTGCCAGCATTGCGCCGCCGGGTTGAGCGCCACCACGCGTTCCTCCGCTTCGGCGATCTGCATGCTGTCGGCGAGGTCGCACTTGGTCAGCACGATGCGGTCGGCCATGGCCACCTGCTTCACCGCCTCGTCATGCTGGCCGAGTTGCCAATGCACGTTGCGGACGTCCACCGTCGTCACCACGCCTTCCAGGCGGAAGCGCTCGGCAAGGAAGAAGTCGCGCATCAAGGTGTGGATGATGGGCGCCGGATCGGCCAGGCCGCTGGTCTCGATCACCACGCGGTCGAGGGCCTTGATGTCGCGTTGCAGGCGGCGCATGAACAGGTCGCGCAGGCTGCGCGCCAGATCGCCACGCACCGTGCAGCACAGGCAGCCGGACTCAAGCAGGGTGATCTCTTCACTGACCTGCTGCACCAGCAGATGATCGAGACCCACCTCGCCCACCTCGTTGATGAGCACGGCACTGCCCGCCATCGCCGGGTCGCTGAGCAGTGTCTTCAGCAAGCTGGTCTTGCCGCTGCCCAGAAAACCGGTCAGCAGCGTGACCGGGATGCGGGGGTCATGCTTGTGGGTCAAGAACTGCTCCTGCACTGATGTGTCCGGTCCAGTCAGAGGCTCGACTGAATACCCATGTGAATCTCCACTATCGGCTTCACATACTTCAGACAACTACTGGTGAAGAACTCTCGGGACTTGTTAATGCGGTACGGATCCAGCAATTTATGGAGCGCGTGTTCAAGCTCCGCGTAGTTCTTCGTCTCGAACACTTCAATTACGCGGAAGCGAAGGGGAACTCCGGTGGTGTAAAGCTGCGTAATGCGGGCCTGCACGTCACCGGTCGTGATACCTATCTTTACGATCTCTTTTCCATTCGGGTCAAACAAGTTTGTACCCAGGACATACAAGAACCCTACCCCTTTCTCCAGCCTGTCGAGATCTTCAGTCCCGATTTCTTCATCGCTCTCTTCGTCGGGCAGCGCATCGGAATACATGCTCAGCCGTTGCGGCTTAACCGACTTATCAACGGACACCTCTGGAGCGTTGCGTGAAGTCACATAGATTTGCGCCAGAAGCGCATGGTCCAGATCGGTGTAATGACCTTTCTCTACGTTGCGAACGTGGGACGCTGTTCCGTAAAAAGCCGGATAGCTGGTTTTTATGATGTCCCGAATCTGTTGAGGAGTGAGCCCTTCACGATGATCAGAGAGAATCACTCGTAACACATCAACGAAATTCACATGGCTGCTGTCTGGCTGCATGCTCTCTCCGGCTTGTTCAATGCCCATGAGACAAAGAGACCACTGCAATCATGACCACACCCGCCACCATGTAGCCGGTCTGCCACATCGAAGTGGCACGATGGCCTTCACGACGCAGCATAGGCAGCAGGTCCGAGATGGCGATATAGAGGAAGCTCGCCGCAGCGACGGTGAGGATATAGGGCAGCATTGCCTGCGTCTGCGACAGGGCGAAATAGGCAATGACGCCGCCGAGCACGGCTGCCAGGCTCGACACCGCGTTGAACAACAGGGCCCGCGCATTCGACATGCCGGATGCACGCAGGATGGCAAAATCGCCCGCCTCCTGCGGAATCTCGTGCGCGATCACGGCGAAGGCCGTGCTCCAGCCCAGTGCCGGGCTGACGAGGAAGGCAGCCGCCAGCAGGACGCCATCGACGAAGTTGTGGAAGCTGTCGCCGATCATCACCGACACCACTGTGTTGTGGCCGACGCCATGGCCGTGATGGTGGTGGTGATGGTGGTCATGCGTCGGGCAGTGGTGGTCGTGCCCCTCCTCATCCGGATGCGAGTGCCGCCACAGCGCAATGCGCTCCAGCCCGTAAAAACTCAGCAGGCCAATGAGCAGGGTGGCGAACAGCTTGTGCGGTTCGACGCCCGACTCGAAGGCCTCCGGCAAGACATCCAGTAGCGCCACGGCGAGCAGCACGCCGGTGGCGAAACCCACCAGACGCGGCATCCAGCGTTGCGGAAAGCCCGCCAGCAGCAGCATTGCCGCAAAGACGCTGAGCAGGCCGCCCATCAGCGTGGCCAGAACGATGTTAAGCAGGGTCATGCGGGGAGAGTCCTTGTGATTGTCTCGTTGTTCGATGCGCCGGCCGCGCTCAGCTGTGCTTGCCGCAGTGTCCGCAATGACCGGTGATGGACAGTTCCACGGCACTGCTGGAAAAGCCCTTGGGCAATGCAGGCCGCGTCACCGGTACATCGTCGAGGCAGAAGACCTTGCCGCAGTCTTCGCAACGGAAATGCGCGTGGCGGTCGTGCGCCGGCGCGTCCGTTGCCGCCTTGCTGAAGCGGAACACACGCTGTGCGTCCGTCACGCGATGCGCGATGCCGCTCTCCACCATCCAGTCGAGCACGCGGTAGAGCGTCACGCGGTCGAAGCCGCTGCCCTCCAGCGCCAGCTCGATGTCGTGGTGGGTCAGCGCGCGCTCGGCCGCATCGAGCAGGCGCATCACTGCCACGCGCGCTGGTGTGGCGCGTGCGCCCAAGGCGCGGATACGGTCGGCGGGGGTGAGGTCGTCTGCACTCATAGGGCCGGATTGGAGCACAATTGCGTTGCTTCTGCAATTCGGTTGCATCTGCAGCGCTTGCTTGCCCGGATGCGCCCGAGCGCGTACAAGCCTCGCCATGCTCGAAATTCTCCATCGCGACGACCAGCTCATCGCCATCCACAAACCCGCCGGCCTGCTGGTCCATCGCACGGCGCTGGACCGCCACGAGACGCGCTTTGCCGTGCAATTGCTGCGCGACCAGATCGGCCGGCACGTGTGGCCGGTGCATCGCCTCGACCGGGGCACGTCAGGCGTGCTGCTGTTCGCGCTGGACACGGACAGCCTGCGCGCGACGGCCGCGCAGTTCGAGCGCGGGACGGTGGAGAAGGAATATCGCGCCGTGGTGCGCGGCTGGCCGGCGGATTCAGGTCTGATCGATCACCCGCTGCCGCGCATCCTCGACGACAAGGACCGGGGTCATCCCGATGCGCTGAACGCGCCACAGGAAGCCCGCACCCGCTACCAGTGCCTGGCGCGCTGCGAGTTGCCGCTACCTGACGGCCGTTTCGCGACAAGCCGCTACGCCCTGCTCGCCCTGCAACCGCAGACGGGGCGCCGTCATCAGATCAGGCGCCACCTCAAGCACATCGCCCATCCCATCATCGGCGACGCGACTTACGGCAAGGGCCCGCATAACCGCGCGATCGCCGGGTTCAGCGGACATCAACGGCTGCTGCTGGCGTGTACGGGCTTGCGTTTGCGCCATCCCGTCAGTGGCGAGCTGCTGGACATCGGCTGCCCGCTCGCCGAGGATTTCAGCGCGACAGTGCTGGCGATGTCCTTGATGCCCCTGGCCTGATCGTCCGGAAACCGTCCGGCCGGGCATGCAGATGTCCTGCGCTTGCCGATCTTATCTGCTGACCGAGTCTTCCACCTTGCCCGCCACCTCACGGGTCTTGGCGGCAGCGCTGCCCAGCGCATCCCTGGTGATTTGTACGGTCTTGCGATAGACCCAGACCGCGCCGTCAGCCGTCTTGTGAGCGACCTGCTTGCTGGTCGTGACCGTGGCGCTGGCCGCTTCGGATACGACCTCTCCCGTCTTGTGGGCTGCATTTACGGTGGCGTCCTTCGCTTCCGTGACCGCACCGGATACATCCGCCTGCGCAATGCCGCTGGCCGCGAAGGCGATGGCCGCCGTGAGTGTGTACAACATCTTCGACATGGAGCACTCCTTCAATACCGTAGTTGTTCGACACACCCGGGCGCTTCGGGTTCAGCGCCGGCTCTCCCTGGCTGCAAAGCGCGACTTGTTGCTGTCGACTTCCGGCAATGGCGCAAACAGGTTGGCGAGGTCTTCCTCGCTGAATTTCACATCACCCTCGGCATCGCCACTGAGCACGGCGGTGGCCAGTGCGGCCTTCTTCTCCTGCAAGGCGACGATGCGTTCTTCAATGCTGCCGGCGACGATCAGTTTGTAAACATAGACCGATTTCGTCTGGCCGATACGGTGCGCCCGATCGGTGGCCTGGTCCTCGACTGCCGGGTTCCACCACGGGTCGAAGTGGATCACCGTGTCGGCCGTCGTCAGGTTGAGGCCGAGACCGCCGGCCTTGAGGCTGATCAGAAACAGCGGCACTTCACCATTCTGGAAACGCTGCACGACGGCCTCACGCCCCGTGGTCTGGCCGGTCAGGAGCACGTAGGGAATGCCGGCCTTTTCCACCGCCTCGACGATGAGCTCGAGCATGCTGGTGAATTGCGAGAACAGCAGGATGCGACGCCCTTCCTCGACCAGCTCGGGCAGCATGTTCATGAGCAGGTCGAGCTTGGCGCGCTCTTTCACGCGCTGCGCGCTGGCAATGCTCAAGAGGCGCGGATCGCAGCACACCTGGCGCAGCTTCAACAGCGCGTCGAGGATGACGATCTGGCTGCGGCGGAAGCCTTTCTCGGCGACTGCACTGCGCACTTTCTCGTCCATCGCGCTGCGCACGACTTCGTAAAGATCGCGCTGGCCACCTTCGAGTTCGGTGGTGCGCAGCACGATGTTCTTCGGCGGTAATTCGCTCGCCACTTCGTCCTTGCGCCGGCGCAGCAGGAAGGGTTTGACGCGGCGTGCCAGCAGCTCGCGGCGCAGGCTGTCGCCGCCCTTCTCGATGGGGGTGCGCCAGCGTCGCGTGAAGTCCTTGCTGTCACCGAGAAAGCCCGGCAGCAGAAAGTCGAACTGCGTCCACAACTCGCCGAGGTGGTTCTCCATCGGCGTACCGGTGATGCACAGGCGATGACGCGCCTCCAGCGTGCGGATCACTGCCGCCGCACGGCTGGCCGCATTCTTCACGGTCTGCGCTTCGTCGAGGATCAGCAGGTGGTACTGGTGCTGCTGTAGCGGCTCGGCATCACGCCACACCAGCGGGTAGGTGGTCAGCACGACGTCATGCTTCGGAATCGCAGCGAAGTCGCGCTGCGGCCCATGCAGGGTGAGCACCGACAGGTCTGGCGCAATGCGCGCCGCCTCGCGCCGCCAGTTGAACACCAGCGAGGTCGGCACGACGACCAGGCAAGGCCGGTCGAGCCGGCCGGCATTCTTTTCCACCAGCAGGTGCGCAAGCGTCTGCGCCGTCTTGCCGAGGCCCATATCGTCGGCAAGGATGCCGCCGAGATCATGCTGGCGCAGATGCTGCAGCCAGGACAGGCCTTCCACCTGGTAGGGGCGCAAGGTCAGGCCAAGCCCCTCGGGTGCCGCGATCTGCGTTACGCCGACACTGCCGCGCAGGCGCTGGGCTGCCGCCTCGACCGCTTTCAGGCCAGTGGTATTGGCAACGTTGCCGAGGCCTTCGAGGCGTGGTGCGTCCAGCTTGGAAATGCGCAGGCCGGCACCGCCAGACAGCTTGCCGTCAAACAGGTCGATGAACAGGCGCAGCACGGGCTTGAGGCGGCCCGCGGCGAAACGCACACGCTGGCCGTCGTCGAGCATGATGTCCATGCGCGCCGTGTCCTGCAGCGTATCGAGGCCCTTGCCATTGGCCAGATGCGGATGCTGGTGCAGGAAATTGGCGAGCAGCGGCGCCAGTGCAATGCGTTGCCCGTCGAGATCGAACCCGAGCGACAGGTCGAACCAGCCGGCCTCGCCCTCCTGTACGTCGGCGAGCAGCTCGTCGATCTCGACGACGTGGTGGTGAAAGCTCTCGTCGATCTGCAGCACCCAGCCGGCCGCATGCAATGCGGGTACGAGGCGCGGCATCCACTCGCTCCAGGAGAGCGCATCGGCGAGGCCATAAAGGCCTTCACCCGGTGGATTGCTCCAGCTGGCGAAGGTCTCGGCCGGCACGCGTTCGAGGCCCAGCGCCTGCAAGCCGGCAATGGCCGCAGCCTCGGCTGCCTTGTCGCGCACCAGCTGTACGGTCTCGCCGTCGATGATGTGGAAATCGCGTGTCTCGTCGGCACCCACGACGATGCCGGCGTAGTCGAACGAAGCTTGCGCGAAATCCATCGGGAACTGATACGCCTGCGGGTAGCCGCGCCAGCTTTGCGCGATGCTGACCGTGCCGGTAAGCAGGCGCAGGCGCAAGCCAGGTGCAACCTCGATGCGACGCAGGCGCGCTGCCGTATCCGTATCCGGACGCGGCACGTCGGGCGCGATTTCGCTGAGCTCGATGGCCACCAGCGCCGCATCCAGCGGACGCAGCGGCGGCGCGCTGAGCAGGCGCGAGGCCATGCGCGCGCCGATGCCGAGATCCAGCGGCGCGCATTCGCCGCTCGCCAGATCGACGTACCAGGGCGGCTCGCAAGGCAGCACGCTGGCCTGCGCCACGCCTTCGATCACGGCATTGGCGTGCATGCGGCCGTCATCCCCGGCCTGCCACAGCAGGCGTCCGTTGCGCGGCAGGCCGCGATGCAGCGGCAACCACTGGGCGTCGTCGAACAGGCAGCGCTCGGTCGCCAGCATGCGCGACAACAGGTCATCACTCGGGCGGCGTTGCAATTCGAAAGTGGCGTAGAACTCGTGCGAGCGGATCATCCACAGCAGGCGCAGGATGACCAGGTCTTCGTCGCTGACGAACTTGGGCGGCTTGGCCAGCGCACGCTCGATGCTGTCCCAGGGCTCAGCGAGATCGCTGAGGAAACCCGAGGCGTCAGTGCGTCCCTTGCGCAGCGAGACCGTCACGCGCTGCTGGGCAGCGTCATGATCGATCACGTAGAACAACTGCTCGCGAATCTTTACCGGCTTGCCCGGCTTGGCGGGCTTGCTGCCGTTGGCGTCGCTGAGGTCGCGCAGCATGCTCAGCCAGTCGAGCACCTGCGGGTCGGGCTGTACCGCCAGTTCGTTACGCGCCTCGATGGCCGCCAGCAATACCGCTGCACCATGCTTGCAGGTATAGCCGACCGGGCAGGAGCAGATCGCCTGCACATCGTCCTTGGCGCCAAAGGCGATACGCACTTTGTAAGGCGACAGGGCCGTCCCTTTGACCGAGGCGCGGATCAGGCTGTCGCTCAGCTGCAGACCATTCACGGCCCCGACGTAGCCCAGCCCCTTGGTGTACCCGGCCTTGCCAAACCAGCGCAGCACATCACTCTTGGTGAAGTTGCGGGCAGGTGTTGTTGTTACGGACATGTAGTCAATCGCATGAGGCAGAACCGGCCATTGTAACGAAGCCTTGGGTCTGTTCCCATATATCGGGCAGATCAGATGATCGGGAACAGGCCCCGGAGCACGGAGCCCATTACAATGCAGGTCGGACAGATTACGGACATGCAGACCCCTGCAGGGACATAGGCCATGAGCGAAAACACCAGCGCACCCCAAGGCGGCAAGACCCATTTCGGCTTCGAAACCGTCGCTGAACATGAAAAGGCCAAGCGCGTCGAAGGCGTCTTCTCCTCCGTCGCCAGCAAGTACGACGTGATGAACGATCTGATGTCGGCCGGCATGCACCGCCTGTGGAAGGCCTTCACCATCCAGATCGCCGCGGTGCGCCCGGGCGAACGCGTGCTCGACGTGGCCGGCGGCACGGCCGACCTGTCACTGGCTTTCGCCAAACAGGTGGGCGAGACCGGCCAGGTGTGGCTCACCGACATCAATCACGCGATGCTCAGCGTCGGCCGCGACCGCACGACGGACAAGGGCTACCTGCTGCCGACCGCACAGTGCGACGCCGAGAAGCTGCCCTTCCCCGACAACCATTTCGACCTCGTCACCGTGGCCTTCGGCCTGCGCAACATGACCCACAAGGATCAGGCGCTGGCCGAAATGCGCCGCGTGCTGCGCCCCGGTGGCCGCCTGCTGGTGCTGGAGTTCTCGAAAATCTGGCAGCCGCTGGCCAAGGCCTACGACGTCTACTCCTTCAAGGTCCTGCCCTGGCTCGGCCAGAAGGTCGCCGGCGATGCCGACAGCTACAAGTACCTGGCTGAATCGATCCGCATGCATCCGGACCAGGACACGCTGAAGCAGATGCTCACCGATGCCGGGCTGGAGCGCGCCGAGTACTTCAACCTTGCGGCAGGTGCCGTGGCGCTGCATCGCGGCTACAAGTTCTAGTCGCAGCATGAGAGCCCTGGCCGCACTGTCGATCGCGATCCTTGCATCGGCCTGCACATTTTCCCCGCCGTTCGAGCCTGCGCGGTTCCTGCAGATCCGCCCCAAGGCGGAGGGGCCGGCGCTGGTCCAGATTGCCTTGAAGAACGGCCCGGAGTGCACTGACACGCTCGACCGCCTTCGCTATCAATTCGACAATCCGAGCTTCCCCGATACGCTCGCGTCCTGCGGCCAGACTTCGGAAAGTCGCCGGCTGCCGTTCAAGTCGACGCTGCGGAACGGGCGGCTCGAAATCATCTTCGATATCGAGGCTGACAGCCTTGAACACTGTCTGGGTGCCGTTGCAATTGCGCTGCGCGGACAGGCCAGTGCGCCGGACACGGATGTCCTTCGCCCCTGCCAGAAAGTGGCAGATCGCTGATCCCCCTAACGAACCACCGGTAACTCATGTGACTGCACGCGCCTGGCATAGCCCCCTGTTCGCCACCTTCGTTGCCGGGCTGCTGTCATGCGCGGCCACGCTCGCCAACGCCGCCAGTTTCAGCGGCCCCGACTACAGCGGCGTGTATGACTGCAAGGGCGTCGACCAGCATGAAGGCCCCTACTCGGGCACCGTGACCCTGGTGCGCAATGTCGCGCAGAGCAGCGGTGAATACGGCGCTTACGACTTCAAGCTGGAAGTGCCGGGCTATGGCACCTACCCCGGGCAGGCGGTGTCGCTGGGCAAGCAGCTGGCGATCCATTTCGCCCTCACCGACCCGACCCCCAAGGACTACGGCACAGGCATCGCCACCGTGTTCAAGGACAAACAGGGACGCGTCGGTTTCCGCAAGTTCTACTACGAGCCCGAGTTCAAGGGCGGCAATAGCGGCACGGAGACCTGTGTCCGGCGCAAGTAAGGCCGGATGCCTGCGTGCCGCCCTGCTGGCGCTGGCTGTTGCAGTGCCGGGCGGCACCGCGTCCGCCGGCGACGTCTGCCCGCAGGAGAAATGGGAGTACGTTGCGCCCGCCTCTGCTGGCTGGTCGGGCGAAGGTCTTGCGCGCGTCGAGGACTATCTGAAGACCCTCGACACCAAGGGCCTGGTGATCGTGCAAGACGGGCGTGTCATTTACGAATACGGCCAGCCACACGCCTCGCGCGAGATCGCTTCGATGCGCAAGAGCGTGCTGAGCATCCTCGTCGGCATCCAGCACGACCGCGGCAAGATCAAGCTCGACAAGACGCTGGCGCAGATGGGCATCGTCGAGGACAAGACCGGCGCGCTCACCGCCGACGAGCAAGGCGCCACCACGGAGCAACTGCTGGAGGCGCGTGGCTGCATCTACCTGCCCTCGGTGGGCCTGCCGGAAAGCTGGGTGGCAGGCATGCCTGCGCGCAGCAGCTGCAAACCCGGCGAGCGCTGGTACTACAACAACTGGGATTTCAATGCGCTCGCCGAAGTGTTCCGCCAGCAGAGCGGCAGCGACCTGTTCGATGCGCTCAAGACCGATCTCGCCGAGCCGCTGCAATTCGAAGACTTCAGCAAGTGGATCGACACGCGCTACCGGAATGGCGTCGAGTCACGCTTCCCGCTCTATGAGATGCGCATCTCGAATGCCGATCTGGCGCGCATCGGCCTGCTCATGGCGCGCGGTGGCGACTGGTGCGGCAAGCGCATCGTGTCGCGTGAATGGGTAGAGCGCAGCACGCGGCCGATCTCGAAAACCACGGTGCGCAATCTCGACTACGGTTATCTGTGGTGGGTGGCCGAGCGCTCGCAGCAGGTCACTTTTTTCGGCAACAAACCGCCCGGCCGCAGCTTTGCCGCGCTCGGTGCGGGCGGCCAGTACGTGTTCGTCAATCCTGAATTGCAGCTGGTCGTCACGCACACCGTCGACCGCGAGAACAAGCGCGCCGCTCGCGAAGTGGGCTACACCAGTTTCGGCAAGTTGCTGGGTCTGATCCTCGAGGCCCGTGGCAATCCGGCCGGCACCTGAGACGGGATTCGCCATGCGAAGTGCAAGCCTTGTTGCCCTGCTGACTCTCGTTGTCGCCAACAGTGCGGTGGCGGCGGAAAATGACGCACCCGTCTGCAATTACAGCGGCAATCAGCAGGAGATGAATGCCTGCGCGCTGCGCAATTACCAGGCGGCCGACCGGGCTTTGAACGACACCTACAAGCGCGTCATGGCAGGCTTGTCCGACGCGAAGAAGCGCGAGCTGCGCAACCTGCAACGCGCCTGGCTCAAGCAACGCGATCCGCAGTGCAAGGCGCAGGTCCGCGAGTACGAAGGAGGTTCGATCTGGCCGCTGGAATTCCATGCCTGCCTACAAGCCGCGACCGAGCAGCGCACCCGCGTGCTCGAAACCTGGAGCAAACCATGAAGACCCGCGCCGCGCAGAGCTACTGGCTCATCACCCTTGTCGCTGCTTCGACGATGATGATCACCATGGGCGCGCGCCAGTCGCTCGGGCTGTTCGTCTCGCCGCTCAATACCTCGACCGGCCTCGGCATCGCCAGCATCAGCCTCGCCATGGCGGTCGCGCAGTTCGTATGGGGCGCGGTGCAGCCGATCGCCGGCGCCATTGCCGACCGCTACGGCCCGGGACGCGTGATTGCAGCAGGCGTGCTGATGCTGGCGCTGGGCAGCGCGCTGACGCCCTTGATGCACTCCACCTGGGGCCTGTGTTTTTCGATCGGCCTGCTGTCGGCCGCCGGTTCGGGCTCGGGCAGCTTCTCGGTGCTGATCGGCGCAGCCGCCAGCCGCCTGCCAGCGGAACGACGCGGCATGGCTTCCGGCGTCATCAATGCCGGCGGCTCCTTCGGCCAGTTCGTGTTTGCGCCAGTGCTGCAGAAACTGATCCAGAGCATTGGCTGGATGGGCGCGATGTGGTCGCTGGCCGTCGTCACGCTGGCCGCCTTGCCAATGGCGTTCACGCTGCGCCGGCCGCACCAGACAGCCGAGCAACACGCCGCCCGCAATGACGGACCGAGTCTGGGCAGCAGCGTGCGCGACGCCCTCAAGGACCGCAGCTACCTGCTGCTGCATGCCGGCTTCTTCACGTGCGGCTTCCACATCGCCTTCCTCGTGACGCACCTGCCCGGCGAGGTCGCGCTGTGCGGGCTGCCCGCGGGCGTGGCGAGCTGGTCGCTGGCCATCATCGGCCTCGCCAATATCGTGGGCAGTCTGGTCGCGGGCTGGGCCGTGCAGCGCTATCGCAGCAAGTACGTGCTGTTCTGGATGTATGGTTCGCGCGCCCTGCTGGTGCTGGCCTATCTCGCCGCACCGAAAACCGCGCTGACCTTTTACTTTTTTGCAGCAGGCCTGGGCGCGACCTGGCTGGCGACCGTGCCACCCACAGCAACCATGGTCGGCAAGCTGTTCGGTAGCCGTTATCTCGGCACCCTGTTCGGCTTGACCCTGTTGAGTCATCAGGTCGGCGGCTTCCTCGGCGCCTGGCTCGGCGGTCTGGCGATCAGCAATCTGGGCAGCTACGACCTGATGTGGTGGGCAGACATCGCGCTGGCATCGCTGGCAGCCCTGTGCAATCTGCCGATCCGCGAGGCGCCTGTATCGCGCCAGCCACTTCCTGCCTGACACGCAGGGCGTCCGCTCAGCACGCGATTTGCCGGAAGGTTTTGATCAATTGCTCAGCTTTTTCCTGATCGTCAGTTCTCTTTTACTTGAACCTTTCCGATATCCCCCGATCTAGAATCAGGTTCGTCGGGGTTTCGTCCCGCCATAGTGGAGAAAGAAATGCTCAAATCCGGATTTTTCAAGCGCGCCTTGTTGATGGCCTTCGTCGCCCTCAGCACCGTCGGCATGTCCGTCGACTACGCCGAAGCCGCACGTCTGGGTGGCGGTCGCTCAACCGGCATGCAACGCACGATGCCGCAGCGCCAGGCCACACCACCTGCTTATCAACGTCCTGCACCGGCTACGCCGCCTGCAGCCGCACCCGCCAGTGGCTGGCGCAAGTGGGCAGGCCCTCTGGCCGGCCTGGCTGCCGGTATCGGTCTGGCCGCACTGATGTCGCACTTCGGCATGGGCGGTGACATGGCAGGCATCCTGTTGCTGGTCATCGGCGGCGTGCTCGCATTTGTGCTGATTCGTCGTTTCATGGGCGGCAACCGGGCACAGCAACCGGCAATGGCTTCCGGACCTGCCAACTGGCAACAACAGCAACCGGCGCAGTACGAAGCACAGCAGGCCTACGGTGGCGGCGCAGCGCCCGCAGCAGCGGCCACTATCCCGGCTGACTTCGATGTCGATGGCTTCACGCGTCAGGCCAAGGTGAACTTCATCCGCCTGCAGGCAGCCAACGATGCCGGCAATCTTCAGGACATCCGCGAGTTCACCTCGCCCGAGATGTTTGCCGAGATCAAGCTGGACATCGATGATCGCCGCGGCGCCGCACAGAAGACCGACGTGGTAAGCCTCGACGCACAGGTGCTGGAAGTCGTGGAAGAGTCGGGTCGCTACATCACCAGCGTGCGCTTCAACGGCATGTTGCGTGAAGCTGCGAACAGCGCACCGGCGCCTTTCGACGAAGTCTGGCACTTGTCCAAGCCGGTCGACGGCAACAGTGGCTGGGTACTCTCGGGCATCCAGCAGGTTGCCTGAGCCGATGCTGCAAGCGTTCCTGCTCGGCCCACTCAATCGCCTGCTGAAGGGCGAGGCGTGGGCCAGTGACATGCTCAAGCCGCACGCCGGCAAGAGCGCCGAGCTGAGCCTCGGTGGCGTCACCCTCCGTATGCGGGTAACGGACGCCGGGCAGGTAGATGCGCTGGCGGGTGATGCGGTGCCGGATGTGCGTATCGCCTTGCCGGCATCGGCCTTGGTCAGCCTGCAGGACGGGCCCGATCAGCTGAGCAAGCTTGCCACCATCAGTGGCGATGCGGGCTTTGCTGAGACGATCTCGGTGCTGCTCAAGCACCTGCGGCCAGATGTCGGCGCGGCGCTCAGCCCCCTCATGGGTGACGTACTCGCAGCGCGTGTCGAAAGTGGCTTGGCGCGCGCCAATGCGGGTGCCAGGCAGCTGGCCCGTAACCTTGGCGCCAATGTCGTCGAGTATGTGCGGGATGAGCAGGGCTTGGTAGTACAGCAGGACGAGCTGGCTGCGTGGCGCGGTGAAATGGCAGCAGCGCAGGAAAATCTTGCACGCCTCGAGGCACGGGTTGCGCGCCTCGGCTCATGAAGAATCGAGAAGTGAGCACATAGCAAAAAGGGCCTCGCGGCCCTTTTTTATTGGTGCTGCAAAACCGCTTCAAACCGTAAAGCGCCGCGTCGACTGCAGCAGCGCATCCATGGAGGAGCCTGCCGCTGCCGAGCTGCTGGCCACTTGCGTGGCACGATCGGCGTTGCGGTCGGCCACTTCCTTCATGGCGTGCACAAGCTGCGCGATCTGATTGCCGGATTTCTGCTGGTGCTGGACCGCCGTACAGATCTCCTGCATGGCTGCGGCAATGCCGGCGGCGGCCTGCGGAATGGCCGCGACGGAATCGCCCGCCTGCTGCGCACGCGCAACGCCGCCAGACACGCCTTCGACGCTCTGGTCGATCGACGTCACGGCGGTGCGGATCGTGTCCTGCACGCGGGCAATCGTGGCGGAAATCTCGTCGGTCGCCTTGGAGGTGTTCTCGGCAAGCTTGCGCACTTCGTCAGCCACCACGGCGAAACCACGCCCCTGCTCACCGGCACGCGCGGCTTCGATGGCGGCATTCAACGCCAGCAGGTTGGTCTGGTCGGCGATGCCCTTGATGGTAGCAATGACGTTGGCGATGGCCAGAGCCTCTGTCTCCAGCGAGCCCACTGCACGGGCAGTGTCCTGCACGGTCTCGGCGATGCGCGTCATGTCGCCAGCCGCCTCGCGCACCACGCTGGCACTGTGCTCGGAATCGCGACCAGTCGCTGTCGATGAGGACAGCGCCTGTTCAGCATCGGCGCCGACCTGGCGGATAGTGGCAGCGAGATCCTCTACGCTGCTGACCACCGCGCTGACCTGCTGGCGCTGGCCAGCCACATCACGCTGCACGTCTTCGCTGAGCCGGCGTACGTTGCCGACCGAGTCATTTACCTGGTCAGCCGCCCGCCGGACATCGCTGACGATGCGTTGCTGCGATTCGACGAGGCGGTCGAAGGCACGCATGGCGACGCCGATCTCGTTTTCTGCTCTTGAGTTGAGGCGCTGTGTAAGGTTGCCGGAGGCCACGATGCCATCGGCCACACTCACGAGGCGGCGCAATGGCGGGCCAATATGGTTATTCACCGCCCAGGCCCCCGCCAGCATCAGCAGACAGGCCACGGCAATCATGCCCAGCGCAGCCACCGTCGTCTGCGAGCTGCGGTGTGCGGCAAGCGTTTCCTGCTCCTGGGCAAGGGTCTCGATGGACTCGGTCACCTTGGCGAGCGAATCTTCGAGAGTGTCGAAATCCTTGGTGAAGGCCTGCAGCTTGGCATCGCCCGCGGTCGCGTCGGACGGCGGCGTTTCGATGATGGATCTGGCCGACTGCAGGTAGCGATCCAGCACAGGCTCGACTTCCTTGCGCAAGGCCGTGTCCGGAATCACGCCCGCGACTTCGGCAAACAGTTTGCGCATCTTGGCTTCGTGCTGGCCGAACTCGGTGGCAGCCTCCTTGAGCAGATCGTCCTTGTGGGTTGCAGTACCCAGCAGCGCCTCGAGAACGTCGGCACGCACCGCGTCATGCATCATGTCGACTTCCATCTGGACGCGTACGTGCTTCTGCGTGCTGACGATCTCGGTAACCGCGCCCGTCATGGCGCGCCCCCCCATCAGGGCGACGCCGCCATTGACGACGACGCAGGCGGAGCCGAGCACGGCCAGCGCCGTGAGCAGGGTACGCAGGGACACGTTTTCGAGTTGCATGACTGGGCCCATCCGGACGGAATCCAATCTGCGGTCTTACGGCACAATGCCAACAGCCTTGAGGGGCGGGTCCCCCTATGTGTGACTACAAGACGTCGGTGTATAGCGGAAACTGCCATTCGGCGCCTCGCAATGCGGACTGAAAGGTGGTGAGCGAGGGGGATGGAGGCCAGCAATAAAAACGGCACCCGCAGGTGCCGTTTTCATTGCTACTTGCCCGCCCATACTGCGCGGGAGACTTTCAGTACTTGCCGCGCATCCGGTTGATCGCGGCGAGCTGGGCAATCGACTCACCCAGTTCAGCCTGTGCCTGGGCCAGATCCAGATCACCCGTGCGATTGGCGAGAGCTTCCTCGGCACGACGCTTGGCTTCCATGGCCTTGGCTTCGTCCAGATCCTTGCCGCGAATCGCGGTGTCTGCCAGTACCGTCACCAAGCCCGGCTGCACTTCAAGCAAACCACCCGCAACGAAGAAGATGTCTTCCTGTTCCTGGTTGGGACGCTTGATACGCACCATGCCCGGCTTGATACGGGTCAGCAGCGGCGTGTGGCCGGGCAGGATGCCCAGTTCGCCCGCCTCGCCCGGCAGCGACACGATTTCGGCCAGACCGGAGAACACTTGTTCTTCCGCGCTGACGACATCCACGTGTACGGTCATTGCCATAATCATTACCTTTCAGAGTCGGAGAGCCGTCATTGACCGCTCTCCGCACACCATTGCTGCAGATTACTGCAGCGTCTTGGCCTTCTCGATCGCTTCGTCGATGCCGCCGACCATGTAGAACGCCTGCTCGGGCAGGTGATCGTATTCGCCAGCCACGATGCCCTTGAAGCCACGGATGGTTTCCTTGAGCGTGACGTACTTGCCTGGCGAGCCGGTGAACACTTCAGCAACGTGGAAAGGCTGCGACAGGAAGCGTTGGATCTTGCGAGCACGGTAGACGAGCAGCTTGTCTTCCGGAGCCAGTTCGTCCATGCCCAGAATCGCGATGATGTCGCGCAGTTCCTTGTAGCGTTGCAGGGTTTGCTGCACGCCACGGGCTGCGTTGTAGTGCTCTTCACCCACAACCAGCGGGTCGAGCTGACGCGAGGTGGAGTCGAGCGGGTCAACCGCGGGGTAGATACCCAGAGCGGCGATGTCACGCGACAACACGACGGTCGAGTCCAAGTGCTGGAAGGTGGTCGCAGGCGACGGGTCGGTCAAGTCATCCGCTGGCACATACACGGCCTGGATGGAGGTGATCGAACCGACCTTGGTGGAGGTGATGCGCTCTTGCAGCTTGCCCATTTCGTCGGCCAGCGTTGGCTGGTAACCCACGGCGGAAGGCATACGGCCCAACAGTGCGGACACTTCGGTACCGGCCAGCGTGTAGCGGTAGATGTTGTCCACGAAGAACAGGATGTCGCGGCCTTCGTCGCGGAACTTCTCGGCCATGGTCAGGCCGGTCAGTGCCACGCGCAGACGGTTGCCTGGTGGTTCATTCATCTGACCGAACACCATCGCGACCTTGGAGTCCTTCAGGTTGTCCATCTTGATAACGCCGGCTTCTGCCATCTCGTGATAGAAGTCGTTACCTTCACGCGTACGCTCACCCACGCCGGCAAACACCGAGAGACCCGAGTGTTGCTTGGCGATGTTGTTGATGAGCTCCAGCATGTTCACGGTCTTGCCCACACCGGCACCACCGAACAGACCGACCTTGCCGCCCTTTGCGAACGGGCAGACCAGATCGATAACCTTGATGCCGGTTTCGAGCAGGTCAACCGATGGCGACAGTTCGTCGAACTTCGGTGCTGGCTGGTGGATTTCGCGCTTCTCGTCCGCTTCGATCGGACCAACTTCGTCGATCGGGCGACCGAGCACGTCCATGATGCGGCCCAGCGTGCCGTGACCGACCGGCACCGAGATGCCGGCGCCCGTGCCATTGACCTTCATGCCGCGGCGGATGCCGTCGGATGAGCCCATGGCAATGGTACGCACGACGCCATCGCCGAGCTGTTGCTGGACTTCGAAGGTAAGACCCTTCTCGACCAGCGGATTTTCTTCCGACGCATCCAGCACCAGTGCGTCATAAACCTTTGGCATCGCATCGCGCGGGAACTGGATGTCCACCACGGCGCCGATACACTGAACAACGGATCCTTGACTCATTGTCATATCCTCAATAACTAAATTCAAACCGCTGCGGCGCCGCTGACGATTTCCGAAATTTCTTTCGTGATCGCTGCCTGACGGGTCTTGTTATAGACCAGCTGCAAATCCTTGATGACCGTACCGGCGTTGTCCGTGGCGGCCTTCATGGCCACCATACGGGCGCTCTGCTCGGACGCCATGTTCTCGGCGAGAGCCTGGTAGACCAGAGCCTCGACATAGCGCAGCAGCAAATCGTCGATGACGGCTTGCGGATCCGGCTCGTAGAGGTAGTCCCAGCTGCCTTCGGGCGCGCCGACGCGATCACCGGTAAGTGGTACCAGTTGTTCAACCTTGGCTTCCTGCTTCATCGTGTTGATGAACCCGGTGTAGCCGAGGTAGATCTTGTCGAGCTCGCCAGCGAGATACGCGTCGATGAGCACCTTGACGGGACCGACCAGCTTTTCCAGATGCGGCGTATCGCCCAGGCCAACCACCTGCGAGACCACATTGACACCCGCGCGCTGCATGAAACCCAGGCCCTTGCTGCCCAATGCGGCAACACGGACATCGGTCACGCCAGCGGCCTGCCATTCACGAATCTTCGTGGAAGCCAGACGCAGCACATTGGTGTTCAGACCGCCGCACAAGCCCTTGTCCGTCGTCACGAGAATCAGACCGACACGTGTGACCGTGTCGCGCTCGCTCAGGAATGAATGCTTGTAGTCGGCGATCGAAGCCTGCGAGAGATTAGCCGCGAGGCGACGGATCTTTTCAGCGTACGGGCGTGCTGCTCGCATGCGATCCTGCGCCTTGCGCATCTTCGAAGCCGCAACCATTTCCATGGCCTTGGTGATCTTCTTGGTGTTCTGCACACTCTTGATCTTGGTACGGATTTCTTTTCCGCTTGCCATGTTCAGAGTCTCCGCTTAAGCCCAGGTCTTCTTGAACTCTTCAACGGCGGCAGTGAGTTGCTTTTCACCATCAGCGTCGAGATCCTTGGAGGACTCGATCTTCTCGACCAGGGACGCGTACTTGGCCTTGACGAACTGTTGCAGCGCCGACTCGAAAGCCAGTGCGCGCTTGACTTCCACGTCGTCGAAGAAACCCTTGTTCACCGAGAACAACGTGATGGCCATGTCAGCCACCGACAGCGGTGCGTATTGCGGTTGCTTCATCAGTTCGGTCACGAGACGGCCGCGCTCGAGCTGCTTGCGGGTCGCTTCGTCGAGGTCGGAAGCGAACTGCGCGAACGCAGCCAGCTCACGGTACTGGGCGAGTGCCAGACGCACACCGCCGCCGAGCTTCTTGATGACCTTGGTCTGCGCAGCACCACCCACACGCGACACCGAGATACCGGCATTGATAGCGGGGCGGATACCGGCATTGAACAGGTCGCTCTCAAGGAAGATCTGGCCGTCGGTAATCGAGATCACGTTCGTTGGAACGAAAGCGGACACGTCACCGGCTTGTGTTTCGATCACAGGCAATGCGGTCAGCGAACCGGTCTTGCCCTTGACTTCACCGTTGGTGAACTTCTCGACATACTCTTCATTGACGCGAGCGGAACGCTCGAGCAGACGCGAGTGCAGGTAGAACACGTCACCCGGATACGCTTCGCGGCCTGGTGGGCGGCGCAGCAGCAGGGAGATTTGACGGTAAGCCCAGGCTTGCTTGGTCAGATCGTCGTAAACGATCAGTGCGTCCTGGCCGCGATCGCGGAAGTACTCACCCATCGTGCAACCTGCGTACGGTGCAATGAACTGCATCGCAGCGGAATCAGAAGCGGAAGCCGCGACAACGATGGTGTAAGCCATCGCGCCCTTTTCTTCCAGCTTGCGCACCACGTTGGCGATGGTCGAGGCTTTTTGCCCCACCGCCACGTAGATGCAGAACATGTTCTGACCCTTCTGGTTGATGATCGCGTCCACAGCGACGGCGGTCTTGCCCGTCTGACGGTCACCAATGATCAGCTCACGCTGACCACGGCCCACCGGCACCATCGAGTCGATCGACTTCAGGCCGGTCTGCACCGGCTGCGAAACGGAGCGACGGGCGATAACGCCCGGAGCAACTTTTTCGATCTTGTCGGTGAGCTTGGCGTTGATCGGACCCTTGCCATCGATAGGCTGACCCAGCGCGTTCACCACGCGACCGAGCATTTCAGGACCGACAGGCACTTCCAGGATGCGGCCGGTCGTCTTGACCGTGTCGCCTTCGGAAATCTCTTCGTATTCACCCAGCACCACGGCGCCAACGGAGTCGCGTTCGAGGTTCAGCGCGAGGCCGAAGGTGTTGTTCTTGAATTCAAGCATTTCGCCCTGCATGACGTCGGTCAGCCCGTGGATACGGACGATACCGTCGGTCACCGACACCACCGTACCCTCGTTGCGGGCGGTAGCTGCCAGTTGCAGGTTCTGAATGCGACTCTTGATGAGATCGCTGATTTCAGAGGGATTGAGTTGCATATTGGATGCTCCTAATTCTGTAGGGCAGCGGCCATGGTGGCGAGCTTGCCACGTACCGAAGCGTCGATGACGGCGTCACCCACGGCGATGCGAACACCACCGATGAGTTCCGGGTCGAGCGCTACGGATACATTGAGGCGGGTACCGAAACGGGTTTCAAGATCACCGGCCAGGCGAGCCTGGGCGTCGGCATCGAGCGGGAAAGCAGAGGTCACCTGCGCATCACGCACACCTTCGTGCACGTTCTTTTGCAGTTTGAACAACGTATTGATTTCCGGCAGGAGCGCGGCGCGTTCGTTTTCAACCAGCAGCGACACGAAATTGTGTTGCTCCGGCGAAAGCGAAACGCCCGAGGACTCCGCAAACAACTGCGCCAGCTGGGCTGGCGTCAGGCGCGGATTACTCAGGCAGGCACGTGCGGCGGGATCAGCTGCGACCGCGGCAAGACGCTGCAGCGCATCGGCCCACGGGCCAAGCGTTCCAGCGTCTCGCGCAAGGGCGAACACCGCCTCGGCGTAAGGACGCGCAAGGGTGACGTTCTCGGCCATGGCTTAATTGAGTTCCTGTTTCAGGTTTGCCAGCAGATCGGCATGGACCTGGCTGTTGATCTCACGACGCAGGATGCGCTCGGCACCAGCGACCGCCAATTGGGCGACCTGGTCACGCAGCACTTCCTTGGCGCGTTGTGAGGCAACTGCAGCCTCGCTCTCGGCAGCTTCACGTGCTGCAGAGATGATGCGTTGAGCTTCGGCACGTGCTTCCTCGATAAGCTGGGCACCCTGCTTTTCAGCAGAGGTACGCAGCTCGGCGCCGGATTCACGGGCCTTGCGCAGTTCTTCAACAACCTTTTTCTCGGCAAGCGCGAGATCGGTCTTGGCCTTGTCCGCCGCAGCAAGCCCGTCAGCTATTTTCTTTGCTCGTTCGTCGAGTGCCTTGGTCAGCGGCGGCCACACGAATTTCATCGTGAACAGCACGAAACCAAAGAACACCACCATCTGGGCAAGAAGCGTTGCGTTCAGATTCACGGCAGGGCCCTTTCTTGATGAGTATTAGTGATCAAGAAGGACTTACTTCAAGAACGTCGAGGTTGCGAACCACAGCGCAATACCGGTACCGATAATGAACGCAGCGTCGATCAGACCGGCCAGCAGGAACATCTTCACTTGCAGGGCGTTCATCAGCTCTGGCTGACGTGCCGAGGCTTCGAGGTACTTGCCGCCCATCAGTGCGATACCGATACAAGCGCCGATAGCACCCAGACCGATGATCAGACCGCAAGCCAGTGCAACCAGACCGTAAACTTGTTCCATGACAACTCCTAAGTAGTGAAAGTGAAAGTAAAAGAAAACCGGGGTGAAGCATTGACCCATGCCGGCCGCAAGCGGCCGGCATGAATCGAATCAGTGGGCGTCGTGTGCCTGACCAACGTACACAAGCGTCAGCATCATGAAGATGAAGGCCTGCAGAGCCACGACGAGAATGTGGAACAGCGCCCAGGCCATGCCGGCGATGAAGTGGCCCAGGAAAAGCATGATGCTGGAGGCGTTATAGCCTGTCCATGCAGCACCCATCAGCGCGATCAGCATGAAGATCAGCTCGCCGGCGAACATGTTGCCGAACAACCGCATGCCGTGCGAAATCGTCTTGGCGCCGAATTCGATGAGTTGCATGGCGAAGTTGACGACGCCGAGAATGATGGCCAGCACAGGGTTTTTGCTGGTGCCGAAAGGCGCGCTGACCAGCTCGTGCGCCCAGCCGCCCAGACCCTTGATCTTGACGTTGTAGTAGAGACAGATCAGCAGCACGGTGATCGACATGCCCAGCGTGGCATTGATGTCGGCGGTCGACACGGAGCGCATGTAAGCGTGGTGCGGGTCATGGCCCATGCCACCGTAGATGCCGGCCCAGACGCGGGGGATCAGATCTACCGGCAAGAAGTCCATGGCGTTCATGAGGAACACCCAGACGAACACTGTCAGTGCCAGCGGCGCAACGAACTTGCGCGACTCGACGCTATGGATCAGGCCCTTGGCCTGGTCTGCCACCATTTCAACGAGCAGCTCGACCGCGCCCTGGAAACGGCCCGGCACGCCGGAAGTTGCCTTGGCCGCAGCGCGCCACAGGAAGAACGAGCCGAGCACGGCGAGGAACAGCGCCCAGCCTATCGTGTCGTAATTGATGAGGCTGAAATCTACCAGCTTCGACTGCGTCGAACCCGTGCCATTGAAATAGGTGAGGTGGTGAGCGATGTACTCGCCCGCGGTCAGGCCTTGTTCGGCCGCGCCTTGTTCTGCAGACATTTGGGATTTACCAATAAAGCAACGAAATTCGCTTGCAGCGTGCAGATCAGGCCCAGCACCACTGCGCCCCAATGCGCTCCAGGAAACAAGAGCCGCACCAGAACAAGTATTCCTATCGCGGATACGATCTTGATGGCCTCGCCGATCAAGAAAGCACTGACATGTGAGTTGGCACCCGGGCGACGCTCAACGCGCGTCAGCCGCCAGGCGAACCACAGGGATGGCACTACGATTGCAATCCCGCCCAATATTGCTGAAGCCGCGCCAACGGGACCAAAAAAGGCCCATCCGATCAACGCTCCAATGAGCGCCGCGCCGAACTGCAGCAAAACCACTTTTAGCATTGTTATGGGGCGAACACACAGGTCCGCCAAAAACCCGGTGATCTTAGTGAGTTAGCTCCACAAGGTCAATCTCGCTGCGGTGCAGTGGCATGGTTTTTCACATTAAGCGATGTACGGCGATATTTCCATGCAACAGATGTCTGACAACCATGATCGTTCAAGCATGAAAGGCTGGGCTCTCCACAATCGGGCGCCAATTAGATCCTTGTCCGATCTGCGTTGCTAGCTGCAATGAAAAAAGCCCCGCCTGGGCGGGGCTTTTCCATCAACAGGAGACTGATCCGCTCAGGGCACAGGTACCCAGCCGGCGTTACTGTTCCAGGATGCGAAGACCTTGGTGCGGGTATTCAATCCGCTGAGGTCGATCGACGTGCTGGCATAAGTCAGACTACGTCCGCTCACGTCCAGCACCCCACCTGCCAGCGTCATGCTTCCGCTTTCGCGATAGCCTTCGGTCGTGCTCGGCGTGGTAATGGGCGGCGCGTTGCTGTAGAGCCAACCAGCGGTTGCAATGTGCGTGTCCATCTTGGTGTTGATGTAGGCCACATTGTTGCAACCAAGGTTGGCATTGCCGAACGACCCGGAACCAGTGAACTGGGTGTTGCAGTAAGTCGCCGTGCTGGAGAAGTTGCTGGCCTGGCGTCCCAGCATGGTTGTGTTGTCGGGGACACCCGATTCGCGCGTCAGCTGGCTGTTGAGCACAACGAAGCCCGGGAAGCCTTTGCCTGTGCGCGATTCGATGACGTAACCACCCAGGGCCGTATTGGTCGTATCGACGATCGTACGCAATTCGGTTTCTTCAACCAGTGCGGCGAATGGCGAACCCCAGACGAAGTCGACGTCACCCTTGACGAGCGACTGATAGAGCCACACCCAGCCCTTCACCTGGATGGTGTCCTGCGTGCTGTAGAAATTCATCTGCTTGCCGACCAGACGCGAGCCGGTCAGTGTGGCACTGTTGAAGTAGATCGTTTCGGCCTGGTTGTTGATCGAAACGGTCGCACCCTCCCAGACATTCTTGACGTGGGTGTTCTGCAAGGTGAAGTTGACGAGCTGCAGCAGATCGGCCCCTTCAACCAGCAACACGGCACGGCCGCCATTCAGACGCGGACGATTGCCGCCGACTTCAGCGTTGGTCGGTGTCGAATACGGAAGTGCAGTCGCACTCCCCCCGGTGCCGGGATTGTATTGCTCGAAGTTTTCCGAACGCACAACCACTCCTGCGCGGCTTTCACCCTGAATGCTCAGGTTGTTGAGGCTACGGATAAACAGCTCCCCGTCGTAGGTGCCGTTTTTCACCGTGATGGTCTTGGCGACACTGACGCTGTTACACGCATCAACCGAGCTCCCGCCACAATTCGTCGTCAGCCAGTTGATGGCGCCCTGCACCGTACGGAAGTCAGCGGTCGTACCGTCGTCATCGACCGTTACGCTGGTCGTCGATACGGGTGCAGCACGCGTCGTGAAAGTCCATGAGGTCTTGTTGGCGATGCCGGCGAACGCGGCGCCGCTGAGGTTACCCGTCAGCACACCGTTGTCGATCTGGACATAGTAGGCCGTGGACGGGCTCAGTACGCCGTCATGCAGGCGGATCGTCGCCGTGTTGCCGGAGATAGCCACAGGCTTGTAGAAGATGTATCGCCACTGCGTCAGCGTTGAGGTGCTCCCCAGCTTGTCGATCTCGACATTGGCCTTGGCAAGTGCTGTCTGCGTGTCATGCGACGTCAGTGTGGAGCTGGTGTAGCTCGGCGCCACTGAACTACCTGTGCTGAAGACATTCAGGCTGATCGTGTCCACGAGCGAGTCATCGCTCTTCTTGTACACCTTGATATAGCCGCTGCTGCCAAGCGTTGGCGCCGAATCAAACGTGATCTGGAGCCGGGTATCAGCGTAAGCAGCCGTTTCACCAGAGACCGGCAAGAAGGTCGTTACGGCAGCGGCACTGCTCGACGAGCTCCTGGCTGAACTGGCCACGCTGGATGAGCTGGAGCTGCTGGCCGGCGCCGACGCGCTATCGCCACCACCACCGCCACAAGCGGATAGAGCGAGCATCAGCCCGCCCAATAGAAAACCGGTACTTTTCATTGTTGTCTCCAAGGATTGCCGAACGGCCTTCGCAGGCGCCAGCTTTATTGATACGTCACCGGAATTTGATGCAAAGCAGCAAATTGTTATCGGTAACAGGCGTCAGTTTAAAGACAAGATCTTTGGATGCACAACAAATTTTGGTACCGGTCCCACAATTTCTCACGGCCGTTTCAAGCAGCGAAAATGCTTGACAGAACATAACCATAAAACTAAATATATCGACATGAATCGTGATTATTCCCGTGCAATCCCCGACGGCTGGCGTCATATGGCCCAGGTTTTCGAAGCCTTGGGCGATGTGCACCGCCAGCGTCTGGTCTTGAGCTTCGAACCGGGCGAGCGCCTGAACGTCGGCCAACTGGTCGAGGTGTCGACCTTGTCGCGCTCCACCGTCTCGCATCATCTGAAAATCCTGCGTTCGGCAGGCGTACTGGCTTCCGAGAAGATCGGCAAGGAGGTTTATTTCTGGGTGAACAAGGACTTTCTGCGTGGGGTGTTCGGTGATGTTTCGAACTACCTCGAACAGCATCTCTAATTTTTTTGAGAAATATAACGAAATGCTTAAACATATCGACTCAACGCAAACTGATCGGCCCGCCTTGCAGATCGGCGATGTGGTGTTCATCCGCATCCCGGTTGGCCTGTTCCTCAAGGTGGCCCAAGCCAGCAATAGCTGGTCGAACCACGTCGGCATCGTCGTCGGGCATGACGGTACGGACTGGCTGGTGGCGGAAAGCTGCGTGCCGCGCGCACGCACGGGGCGCTTCGCGGACTTTATCGCACGCTCCGACAGGGGCAGCTTTGTCGTGCGCAGACTGCATCGCGCCCTGAGCGACGGCGAGCAGGCCAGGCTGCGCGCGGCAGCCGATCGACGCATGGGCACGCTTTATCACACTGGTTTTGCACTGCGCTCGAAGCGCCAGTTCTGCTCGAAATTCGTCCACGAGGTGCTGGTGGAAGCCTGCGGCGAAGAAGTCGGTGAGGTCGAGACGTTCGCAACGCTGCTGGCGCGTAACCCGCAGGTATCGTTGCGCTTCTGGCGCGTGTGGTACTTCGGCCGCATCCCGTGGCAACGCGAGACGATTACGCCGGACAGCCTGCTGCGCTCGTCACGCCTGCTGACGATTGCGAATCAGGGTCAGTGACGCGCCATGCTGACCGTCATCGTCGCGGCATTTGTTTTCTGCTTCCTGCTTGAACGTGTCATGCCCGGCTGGCCGTTGCCGAAGGTACGCACCTGGCCGACCCGCGTGCTTCTGGTCAATGCCATCCAGCTTGGCGTGGTATTGCTCGCCGGCCTCACCTGGGAGCGCTGGTTCGCATCAGCCTCCCTGTTCCGACTCTCCGCGCACGTATCGCCTGCGATTGGCGGCGTAATCGCATATTTCGTGGCGACCTTCGTTTTCTACTGGTGGCATCGCTGGCGTCACGAGCATGATTTCCTGTGGCGCGGCTTTCACCAGATCCATCACAGCCCGCAACGTCTGGAGGTCATCACATCGTTCTACAAGCATCCGGGCGAGATGATCGTGAACTCCGTTATCGGCAGTGTGCTCGTCTACAGCTTGCTGGGCCTGTCACCAGAAGCTGCCGCGATCTACACATTGTGTACGGCGCTGGGCGAGTTCTTCTATCACACGAATATCAAGACACCACGCTGGGTGGGCTTCTTCTTCCAGCGCCCCGAGATGCACCGCATCCACCACCAATACGGCCGGCACAAGAACAACTACGGCGACATCACCTGGTGGGACATGTTGTTCGGCACATACGAGAATCCCCGGGAGTGGACGCACACCTGCGGATTTGACGCGCCAAAGGAAGAGCGACTACTGCAGATGCTTGTGTACAGGGATGTCCACCGTGAGCCCTGAACCACAGCTGGCGCGCGAGCCTCGCGCCATGAAAAAGAGGCCGCTCGCGGCGGCCTCTTTTCCTGATGCATCACAACACTCAATTCGGCGAAGCGCCCGCACCGGTGTTGTTGAACTCGGCGAGGAAGGGCTCGGCCGGAACCTTCTTCTTGTAGCCCAGCGCGGCAGGGTCCTTGCCGGCAGCCTGCAGATTGTCGAAGAAGGTATCGGAGCTGAAGGTCGCCTTGCGGAAGTTGCTCTTGGCCGGGCTGCTTTCCCAGTCGGCCCATGGCGACTTGTTGATGTGCTTGCCGATGCGCGAATTCATGACGACGACCTTGCCGACTGTCTCCAGCGTGGACTTGCGCAGCAACGTGGCGCTTTCGGTGCCGGTGTTCGCCGCATCGATCACGCACGTGGCCTTGGCGTCGCCGTACGGGCTGCAACGCTGGCTTTCAAACCACTGACGACCGAGGTAGGTCTCGGCCGTGGTCGCCACGCCGAGGCCATCGCTGGTGAAGTCGCAGTTGTCGAAGACGATGCCGTAAGGCGTACCGACGTTGGTGCTCGGCGCGGTGGCAAAGACCGAGGAACTGCGGCCGCCCAGCGACTTGATCTCGGTGTTGCGGAAGAAGGCCGTGGCGCGACCGAAGATGAAGTCGACGTCACCCTCCACATACGAGTTGTTGTAGAAGGAGCGGTTGGTCTTGCCAACGGCGCTGGACTTGAAATACAGCGTGTCCTGGTTGCTGATGAAGCGACCGTTCTCGACCTGCACCTTGTCAGCTGCGTCGATCAGGAAAGCCACGGCCTGATGGTTGCCACTCGGGCACTGGCCCTTGTCGTTGGCCTTTTCCTTGCAACCCCGGTCTTCGTTGTAGGTGTCTTCGAAGGTGATGTTCTTTGCCTGGAAGCCGTCATTCTTGATCCACACCATGGCCGAGCCGCTGGTGCCGATGCTGCTCTTGCCCTTGTCGAGCTGGACCTTGGCCATCGCCGCGATGCTGGCATCGACGTCCTTGAACTGCGCGCCGAACTTGGCTGTGAACTCGTCGCCCGGCATGCCGGCGTCGATGTTGGCAGCGATGCGCGTCTTGCTGGCATCAGCTTCGGTGCTGTACAGCGTGATCGGTGCGGCCAGGGCCGGCACATAGACCAGCTCGTTGTAGGTGCCCGGCATGACGCGGATGTAGATGCGGCTCGTGCGCTTGGCGGCCGTCGCGTCGATCACGGCCTTGTTCACGGCGGCCTGGATGGTGTTGAGCACGGTGGCGCTGGCAGCTGCGGCCTTGTCCACCGTGTAGTCGGTGCCGCACTTGCCGGCGCTCATGCAGGTGTCAGCCAGCGGATCCCACGGGTCAGTCGTCATGGCTCCCACCGTGCCAGTGGTCTTGAGCACTTCGGCGTAGCTGTAGCGCGCAGCTTCGGCGGCGGTCAGCTGGGGGCGTGTCGGCGTCGACGGATAAGGGCCACTCGCGCAAGCAAACAGCAGTGGCGTAAGCAGTGATACGAGCAGCGCCGAGCGACAGGCTGAACGGTTTTCAAACATGGAATCTCCTCCGGTTTGTGGATGTGCCTTGCGTGAATGTCTTGTCGAGCACGGCGAACGATTCTACTCGCGCAAACCGGTCACACAAGCGCCAAAAACAAAGTTGTTATCGATCACAAATACGGCGTTTGACGTCCCGACATCAGCCATCGACGCATCGTCACATGCAGCTCGCATCGCGCAACACGGCGCCCGCCTTCGCCTGTATCTTCTTGCTGCCGGGGGGAAGGTCGGCAATGACGCAGCACGTGCAGACCACCTGCACTGACCACAAAAAAAGCAGTCTTGAACGGAAAACCCATGCCTGATTTTCTTCGTCCCATCATCCGTGCCGTCCTGCGCCGAATCACCGGCGTGCTGTTCCGCGTCGATCTGCGCGGCGACCCGGCTTTGCAGGCCGAGCGCCTGTTGATCATTGCCAATCACGAATCCTTCCTCGACGGCCTGCTGCTCGGCCTGTGGCTGCCGCAGAACCCGGTATTCGTCGTGCATACCGGCGTGGCCGCCAATCCCTTCTTCAAGCTGGTGCTGATGCTCTGCGACTACCTCGCGGTGGACCCGACCAGCCCGCTGGCCATGAAGAAAGTCATCCGCCTGCTGGAAAGCGGTCGTCCCGTCGTGATCTTCCCCGAGGGGCGCATCACGACGACGGGCAGCCTGATGAAGACGTACGACGGCCCGGCCTTCGTCGCCGCAAAGACCGGCGCAACGATCCTGCCGATCCGCATCGATGGTGCCGCGCGTACCTTCTTCTCGCGCCTGTCCGGCCAGGCCCCGCGTCGCCTGTTCCCGAAGATCTCCCTGACCGTTTGCGAAGCCGCGCACATCGACATGCCGGCGGGCAATACCGCACGTGAGCGTCGGCGCCGTGCCGGCGAAGCAATGCGCCGGGTGATGCAGAACATGATTTTTTCCAGCCGCCCCCAGCAGACCCTGTTCGGCGCGCTGCTCGACGCCATGTCGCGCTACGGTCGCAAGCGTCGTCTCATCGAAGACATGAAGCAGACCGAGTACAGCTACAACGATCTGCTGAAGATGGCACTGGCCCTCGGCCGCCTCGTCGCCGGCAAGACCGCGCTCGATGAGCGCGTGGGCATCCTGCTGCCCAACCTCGCACCGACGCTGGGGCTGATCTTCGGCCTCAACGCCTTCCGCCGCGTGCCGGCCATGCTCAACTACACGGCCGGCGTCGACGGCATGCAGGCAGCGTGCACGGCCGCGACAATCCGCCACATCGTCACTTCGCGCGCCTTCCTCGCGCAGGCGAAACTCGAAGACAAGATCGCCGCGCTGCAAGGCGTGCACATCCTCTACCTGGAAGACCTGCGCGCCGGGATGGGCCTTGGCGACAAGCTCTGGCTAATGGGCTGGGCCATGCTTTTCCCGCGCCTTGCCACGCAGACGGCCGACCCGGAGGATACGGCCGTCGTCTTGTTCACCTCGGGCTCGGAAGGCAAACCGAAAGGCGTCGTACTGTCGCACCGCGCCCTGCTCGCCAACGTCGCGCAGATCCGCGCCGTCATCGAATTCTCGGTCGACGACAAGATCCTCAATGCGCTGCCGCTGTTCCACTCCTTTGGTCTGAACGCAGGTGGCCTGCTACCGGTGCTGAATGGCGCAAACGTCTTCCTCTACCCCTCGCCCCTGCACTACCGCATCATTCCCGAACTGGCCTATGACCGTGCCTGCACGGTGTTGCTGGGTACCAGCACCTTCCTCGGCAACTATGCCAAGCACGCCAACCCCTACGACTTCTTCCGCCTGCGCTACGTGATCGCCGGCGCCGAGAAACTCGCCGAGCCCGTGCGCGCCGCCTGGTTCGAGAAATTCGGCGTGCGCATTTTCGAAGGCTACGGCGCCACGGAAACAGCCCCCGTACTGGCGGTCAACACGCCGATGGCCTATCGCACAGGCACCGTCGGCCAGCTACTGCCGGGCCTGCAGTCACGGCTGATGCCGGTGCAAGGCATCGAGCACGGCGGCATCCTGCACGTCAGCGGGCCCAACGTGATGTCGGGTTATCTCAAGGTCGACAAGCCCGGCGTGCTGGAGACGCCAGCGTCCGAAGCCGGTGAGGGCTGGTACAACACCGGCGACGTCGTGGAGATCGATGCCGATGGCTTCGTGAAGATCGTTGGCCGCGTGAAGCGCTTCGCCAAGATTGCTGGCGAGATGGTGTCGCTGGAGTCGGTCGAGAAACTGGCTGCGCAGGCCTCGCCGAACGCCGTGCATGCGACGAGTGCTGTCGCGGATGCTGCAAAGGGCGAGGCGCTGGTGTTGTTTACGACGGACAAAGCGCTGACGCGCGAAGCCTTGCAGGCTGCGGCGAAGGCCGGCGGCTGGCCGGAGCTGGCCGTACCGCGGAAGATTGTTGTTGTCGATGCGCTGCCGCTGCTGGGCACGGGGAAGACGGACTATGTGACCTTGAAGGTGTGGGCGGAGAAGGCGTAACCACTCCCCTCTCCCGCTCGCGGGAGAGGGGCCGGGGGAGAGGGAACGACCAATGGACCCAGAACACCTTGATAATGCGAAGCGCTTGCGCACTGCGCAGACCAAAGCCGAACAATGCCTCTGGTATCGCCTGCGCGCCCATCGTTTCATTGGCCTGAAGTTCAAGCGTCAGAAACCAATCGGTCCATACATCGCCGATTTCATCTGCATTGAAAAGCAACTCATTGTCGAAGTAGATGGCGGCCAACATGCGGGAGCGAAAACCTATGACGATGT
Source organism: Uliginosibacterium silvisoli (assembly GCF_036017035.1). Classification (NCBI taxonomy): domain Bacteria; kingdom Pseudomonadati; phylum Pseudomonadota; class Betaproteobacteria; order Rhodocyclales; family Zoogloeaceae; genus Uliginosibacterium; species Uliginosibacterium silvisoli. The sequence continues at coordinate 1,033,715 of NZ_JAYXHS010000001.1, forward strand.
CCGGGACAAATACCTGAATGAACAAGGCTTCATGGTTCTGCGCTTCTGGAACAATGAAGTACTTGACCAGACAGAAGCTGTACTTGAGAAGATCAGAGTTGCAGTGGAGGGTTGCAGCGAACCCTCTCCCCCAGCCCCTCTCCCGCAAGCGGGAGAGGGGGGCTAACGGCGCCTACTATGACGACAGACAACAAATCCCCCTCCGGCCTCCTCTTCGCGCCGCGCTTCGGGCCGATCTTCCTGACCCAGTTCCTTGGCGCGTTCAATGACAACGTCTTCAAGAACGCGCTCAGCCTGATGGTTGCGTTCCATAGCGGCAAGGTGCTCGGGCTGGAGCCGGCCATTGTCGTGCCGCTGATTGGCGGCATCTTCATCTTGCCGTTCTTCCTGTTCTCAGCCATGGCAGGGCAAGTCGCGGACAAGTACGACAAGGCGCGCGTGATCCGCATCATCAAGTTCATCGAGATCGGTATTGCGGCTACGGCCGCAGCCGGCTTTGCGACCTCGCATATCGAGTTGCTGCTGGCCGCAGTGTTCCTGATGGGTCTGCATTCGACCTTCTTCGGGCCGCTCAAATATTCCATCCTGCCGCAGCATCTGCACGCGAATGAGCTCGTTGCGGGCAATGCCTGGGTCGAGAGCGGCACCTTCGTATCCATCCTCGTCGGCTCCATCGCCGCCGGCGTGCTGATCTCCATCAAACCCGAAGGCCCGATGCTCGCAGGCGTTACCTGCATCGTCGTCGCGATTGCAGGTTACGTCTCCAGCCGCTTCATTCCGGCAGCCCCCCCTTCGGCGCCCGGCCTGAAAATCAATCTCAACCCGATTTCCGAGACCGCGCGCAATATCCGCATTGCGCGCGGCAATCGCACCGTGTTCCATTCGCTGATGGGCATTTCGTGGTTCTGGTTCTACGGCGCCATCTTCCTCACGCAATTCCCATCCTTCGTTCACCTGACACTCGGCGGCGACGAGCAACTCGCGACAGCCCTGCTGGCAACCTTCATCGTCGGCATCGCACTCGGCTCCTTCCTGTGCGAACGCCTGTCGGGCAAGCACGTCGAGATCGGTCTCGTGCCGCTCGGTTCGATCGGGCTCACGCTGTTCGGCATCGACCTGTGGCTGGCCAGCCCGGCGGTGCCGCCGCAAGCTCTCGGCGTCGGCGCATTTTTCTCCGACCTGCATCACTGGCGCCTGATTTTCGACCTGGTGATGATCGGCGTCTCCGGCGGCTTCTACACGGTGCCGCTCTACTCCCTGATCCAGTCTCGCTCCAGGCCGGAAGAGCGCTCGCGCATCATTGCCGCCAACAACATCCTGAATGCCGCGTTCATGGTGGTGTCCGCCATCTTCGCCGGCGCAGCACTGGCCAGCGGTATCAGCATTCCGCAGATCTTCCTCATCACCGCGCTGATGAATGTAGCGGTGGCGATCTACGTCTACAAGCTGGTGCCGGAATTCCTGATGCGCTTCCTCGCCTGGATGCTCATGCATACGGTATATCGGCTGCGTACCCACGGCATCGAGAACATTCCGGAAGAAGGCCCCGCGCTGCTCATCTGCAACCACGTCAGCTATGTCGACCCGGTGATCATCGCAGCAGCCTGCCGTCGGCCGATCCGTTTCGTGATGGACCACAATATCTACAAGCTGCCAGTCGCCAACTTCATCTTCCGCGAGAACCGCGCCATTCCGATCGCACCGGCCAGAGAAGATGCGACACAGCTCGACAAGGCCTATGACGAGATCGCCGCGGCGCTGGCCGCGGGCGAGCTGGTCGGCATCTTTCCCGAAGGCGGCCTCACGCGTGACGGCGAGATCGCGCCGTTCAAGAACGGCATCGCCAAAATCCTCGAGCGCACGCCGGTGCCGGTCGTGCCGATGGCCCTGTGCGGCCTGTGGGACAGTGCCTTCGCGCGCAAGCCGGGCTCAAGCCTGCTGCGGGCATTACGCCGCGGGGTCTGGAGCCGTGTCGAACTGAATGTGGGGTCAGCCCGCGCCAGCGACTTTGCCGACCCGTTCAGCCTGCAGCTGGAAGTTGCGCGCCTGCGCGGCGATGCGCGCTAGCCATCGATGCGGATGACCTGAGTCAATTGTCCCGCTCCGCGCATGAATGTTGTGCGCGTTGGCGGGTTTATCTAGGCACGCAGGAAGCGTAGAGTGGTCGGTCCTCCGGCAGGCCCCTCATGAAGATCCCCTACGTAATGCTCCTGCTGCTGCTCGCGGCACTCAACACCATTGGCCCGTTCTCGGTCGATACCTATCTGCCGGCGTTCCCCGCGATCGAGGCCGGCCTGCATGCCACGCCGCTGGAACTGCAGCAGTCGCTGACGGCCTACCTGCTGCCCTTCTCGTTCATGATGCTGTGGCACGGTGCCATTTCCGATGCGGTCGGGCGCAAGCGCGTGATCATCGTCGGCCAAGCCGTTTTCGTGCTGGCCTCGCTGCTGTGTGCGACGGCTCCCAATATCGAATTGTTCTGGCTCGGCCGCATCCTGCAAGGCCTGTCGGCGGGCGCTGGTGTCATCGTCGGGCGCGCCGTGATCCGCGATCTGTTCGATGGCATCGCCGCACAGCGCCTGATGTCGCATGTGACCATGGTGTTCGCCGTCTCGCCGGCGATTGCCCCGATCCTCGGCGGCTGGCTGGCCACCGCGCTGAGCTGGCGCGCGATCTTCTACATGCTGTGCGTGATTGCCCTGTTGCTGATTGCAATGACCTGGAAATGGCTGCCGGAGACGCTGCCAGCAGCGAAGCGCCAGTCGCTGCACCCGACGCACCTGCTGGCCGGCTACAAGAGCATTCTTGGCAGCCTGCCCTTCATCATGCTGTGCCTGTCGATGGCGCTGTTCTTCAGCGGCTTCTTCATCTACGTGATGTCGGCACCGGTATTCCTGATCGACCATCTCGGCCTGACGGAGACGCAGTTCGGCTACCTGTTCGTGCCCATCGTGACCGGCATGATCCTCGGCTCGGCGGTATCGGCGAGACTCGCAGGCCGCCTGCACGCGGCAGGCACGATCACCCTTGCCTACGGCATCGCTGCGGCCGCCATGCTGATCAACCTCGCACTGAACTACGCGCTGGCCGATTCCGTCGCCACGCGCATCCCGCAGATCACGCTGTATACCTTCGGCATGAGCGTCGCATTGCCCACGCTCACCCTGCGCGCGCTCGACATGTTCCCGCACCGGCGCGGCATGGCGGCCAGCTGCCAGGGTTTCATCCAGACCCTGATCATGTCGGCCGTGGCCGGCGTGGTGTCGCCACTGTTGTGGGACAGCACGCGCCACCTCGCATGGGGCATGGTGGTCGGCTTGATGGCAAGCCTTGCGGCTTACCTGGTGTCGCTACGTACCTATCGCGTGATCGACTGAAGACCGGCCCGTCACTTTTCGCCTCATTTGCCACCCATGGCGCCGAACACTTTCTTCGCGATGCTGCCGACCGCCGCAGCCGGGTTCTGGCGAATCGCCTTTTCTTCTTCACCGATGCGCAGGTAAAGCGCGTCCAGCGCCTTGTTGGTGACATAGCTTTCGACGCTGGCTTCCTCCGGTTTCACGAGGCCCATCGCCGCACCCTGTTTCGCCAGCGTGTTGTATTGCTCGGCGATCTGCAGGCGTGAGGTCTGCTGGCGCACAACGGGCAGGAATTTCTGCGTCAGCGCTGCGCTGGTCTTGCTGCGGAAGTACTGCGTCACCGAATCATCACCGCCTGTGAGAATGCCTTTGGCATCCTGCACGCTCATCTGCTTCACCGCGCCGACAAGCAGCGGCGTTGCTTCGGCAACCGCGCTCTCCGCCGCGCGATTCATGGCCACGTCGAGGTCGTCCAGCATCTGGCCCTGCCCCATCATGCGCAGCATGGACTCGGCCGTCTTGAAGTTCTTCGGCAGCTTGATGCGGTACAGGTCGCTCGCCAGGAAACCATCCTTGGTCCCGAGGGTGGCGACGGCCTGGGTCGCGCCTTGCTCGAGCGCTTGCTTGAGGCCCGACGAAGCATCGGCATTGCTCAGGGAGTCCAACAAGCCTGCGGCGCCCGCCAGCAGCGGCGCTGTCAGCAAGGCGAGGATACAAACGCGTCTTTTGAGGTGCATATTCATTGTCTCCATGAGTTCGCCGAGGCCACGCCGGCCCGCGGCAGGTCAACGTTTGAAGCCGAGGATGAGTACGCCGAGCGCGACCAGTGCGATACCGAGCCAGCTGCGCGCATCCGGCCGCTCACCGAGAAAGATCACCGCGAAGATGGCGACCAGCACCAGGCTCAGCTTGTCGACCGGCGCCACTTTCGAAGCCTCGCCCAGCTTGAGCGCACGGAAATAGCACAGCCATGAAGCGCCCGTAGCGAGACCGGAAAGCACGAGAAACAGCAGCGTGCGCGGTTCGAGCGCAAACGGGTTACGCCATTTGCCGAGCGCGAGGACGATGGCGCCGAGCACCAGCAGGATGACCACGGTGCGGATCAGGGTGGCGAAATCGGAATCGATGCCTTGCAGACCGAGCTTGGCGAAGATGGCGGTGAGTGCGGCGAAGACTGCCGACATCAGCGCCCAGTGGAACCAGCTTTCACTCATGCTTGCCTCCACCCATGTTTGCCGTGTCTTCAGCCGAAGACGTGAATCGCCAACCACACGGTGCGCGGGCCAGTCCAGGCCACACGATGCGCGCAGCGCGCGGGGATGTTGACGCTGTCGCCCGGGCGCAACTCACGCATCTCGCCGCCTTCGAACTCCAGCACCGCCTCGCCGCGCACCAGCATGACCCATTCGTCATGCGGCTGGTCGTACCAGAAGTCAGGCTCGCTGCGCTGGCCGTCCGACACGATGCGCTCGATGCGCACGAGGTCGGTTTCGAGAAGCGTCTGGAAGTCTTCGCTGTCGCCGGTGGCGGGCAGGCTGGCAAGCAGGTTGAAGACTTCAGGACTCAAGACCCGCTCCTTCATGCAGGTGCATGACCCGCTGATGCAGCAATGTCGGTAGCAAGCTCATATCGTTGAATAGCGTGGCGTAAGGATGCGCCTCTTCGGTGCCAGGCAGGTACTGCAAGGCGAACATGCCTGCCGCCTGCGCAGCCTCCACGCCCACCGGGCTGTCTTCGACCACGACGCAACGCCCCGGCTCGGTACCCATGGCTTGCGCCGCATGCAGGAAGAGTCCGGGGTCCGGCTTCCACGAACCAACTTCGTAAGCACTGAAGATACGGCCCTCGAAAAAATGCAGCAAGCCGGTAACGGTCAGCGCATCACGGATCTTGGCGAGCGGGCCGCTTGAGGCAATGCAGAAGGGCGAGCGTAGTTGCGCCAGCATCTCCGGCACGCCCGGCATCGGTTGCAGACAGGTAGAGAAGAGGTGCGCGACATGCTGACGGTATTCGGGAACGAAGTCCGAATGCAGCGTCGTGCCGAGAATCTGCTCCAGCTCACTGACGATAAGCGCCATCTTGCGACCACGAAAACGCAGGACAAGCTCATCGAGCGTAATGCCGTGCCCCGCCAGTTGTGGCAGCAGATCGAGGTAGGCCTGATTGCACAAGCCCTCGCTATCAACCAGCGTGCCATCGAGATCGAAGATGACGCACAGGTCGCTCATGTGGCGCTTACTTGAGACGCTCCAGCAAACCATCCAGCTGATCAAGGCTACCGAAATCGATGGTCACCGAACCGGCGCCCTTCTTGTTGGCCTTGATCTTCACCGTTGCGCCGAGCTTGTCGGAAAGGTCGGTCTCGAGGCGCAGCAGATCCTGGCTGGCTGCAGCGCGCTTGACGGTCTTTTCATCCTTCGGTGCCAGCTTGCTCGACACGAGCTTTTCCGTGTCGCGCACGGACAGACGCTTCGCAACGACCTGGTTGCCGACAAGGATCTGCTCGGCCGCTGGCAGGGCCAGCAGTGCGCGGGCGTGGCCCATCTCGATGTCGCCCACCATCAGCATCTCGCGGACGGGTTCGCCGAGTTGCAGCAGGCGCAGCAGGTTGGACGTCGCCGGGCGCGAACGGCCGAGTGCGTCGGCGGCCTGCTGGTGGGTCATGCCGAACTCATCGATGAGACGCTGGATGCCAAGCGCTTCTTCGAGCGGGTTGAGGTCTTCACGCTGGATGTTCTCGATGAGGGACATCGCCAGCGCGGCTTCATCCGGGATGTCGCGGATGATGACCGGCACTTCCGTCAGCTCGGCGATCTGCGCAGCGCGCCAGCGGCGCTCGCCGGCGATGATCTCGTGGCGGCCACTGCCGACGGGGCGAACCGTGATCGGCTGCATCAGGCCCTGCGCCTTGATCGACGCGGCCAGCTCTTCGAGCGAGCCCGCATCCATGCGCGTGCGCGGCTGGTACTTGCCGGGCTGCAGATCCATCACCGGCAGCGTAGTGAGATTGCCGACGTTGTCAGCAGGAAGGGTGTCGCCGCCAAGCAGGGCGTCGAGGCCGCGGCCGAGGCCTTTGAGTTTCGGTGGTGTCACGATTGGATCTTCGTACGGTTAAACGGTCTTGATGCGCTCGATCATCTCGGCAGCAAAGGAAAGATAGGCTTGCGAGCCCTTGGCCGCCTTGTCGAAGACGACGCCGGGCAGGCCATGGCTGGGTGCTTCAGCGAGGCGCACATTGCGCGGGATGACGGCCTTGAAGACCTTGTCACCGAAGTGCTGTTCGAGTTGCGCCGAGACCTGCTGGGCCAGCGTGCTGCGCGGGTCGAACATGACACGCAACAGGCCAATGATCTTGAGATCGCGATTGAGCTTGGCGTGCACCTGCTTGATGGTGTTCACGAGATCGGACAGACCTTCCAGCGCGAAGTATTCGCACTGCATGGGGATGATGACGCCATGCGCCGAGCACAGGCCGTTGAGGGTCAGCATCGATAGCGAAGGCGGGCAGTCGATCAGCACGAAGTCGTAGTCGGCATCGACGGTGGCCAATTCGTCTTTCAGTCTTTTCTCGCGATTCTCGATCTCGACGAGCTCGACTTCGGCGCCCGCGAGTTCGCGATTGGCGGGCAGCACGTCATAGCCACCCGCTTCGGAGCGGGCGCGCGAGTCAACCAGTTTCTTGAGACCGACCAGCACTTCATACACAGTGGCCGGCACGGCACGCTTGTCCACGCCCGAGCCCATGGTGGCATTGCCCTGCGGGTCGAGGTCGACGAGCAGTACGCGCTGGCCATGAGCGGCAAGCGCGGCGGAAAGATTGACGGTCGTCGTGGTCTTGCCAACCCCGCCCTTCTGGTTGGCAACTGCAAAAATGCGGGCCATCGCAGCCTCGTTAACTGTGTTTTTGAAGGATGATCAAGTGACGTTCCACGTCCATGCCCGGCACTTTCAAGGGGATGGACTCGCTGACCCGAACCCCGGCGGGCAAGCGCGCGATCTCGTCGGAAGGATACACGCCTTTCATGGCCAGCCAGCGGCCGCCCGGAGCCAGCAGATGGTCGGTCCAGCTCACGAAATCAACGAGTTCCGCGAAAGCGCGGGATGAAATCGCCGGGAACGGCGCCGATGGCTGCCATTTCTCGACGCGTACGTGGTGCACGCTGACGTTCTTGAGGCCCAACGTGCCCGCCGCCTGACGCATGAAGACACATTTTTTATCGACGGTATCGACCAGCTCGACCTGCAGCTCGGGCTTGCAGATGGCCAGCACGATGCCCGGCAGGCCGGCGCCGGCGCCGATGTCGGCAATGCGGTCCTCGCTGACATGCGGCACGAGGGTCAGCGAATCGGCGATGTGCAGGTCGATGGCCTGCATCTCGTCGCGGATCGCGGTGAGGTTGTAGACCTTGTTCCATTTGAGGATCAGGGCCACATAGGCGAGCAGCTTGTCGCGCGCGACCTGATCGAGGTCCAGGTTGAGGGCGGCAATATGCTGGGCTAGGCGCTGGGCGGATGTCACGTTCAATCCTTGATGGCGGGCAACGGGCAGGCCCGCGCTGGTCAGCCACGCGGCTGACGGACAGCGACGCGTGATGCGTGGAATTCAGAAGGCAGGGCGCGAAAATAGCATCATGCGAGCCAGAAATCGACAGGAAGGCACATAACGCCCGCTGACGAGCACTTTCCGCTGGTTTCTTTTGGCAGAACTTTGGCCTGCGCCTTGATATGCTGACAGCGTGTTTCAACAATTCGAGCCATCGTGGAGTGGCGTCGTCAGCAGGGGGATTCGCATGGACTGGTCTTGCCGCATCGCTTGTAGCCTCCTCACCGGCCTGTGTGCCCTGCCGGTTTGCGCACAGGACAGCGCAAAGAAAATCGAACCGGCACCCGGCCCGCGCATCGGCGTGGTACTGGGCGGGGGTGGTGCACGCGGGTTGGCGCATCTGGCAGTCTTGCGTCAGCTGGAAGAGTTGCGCATCCCGATCAGTTGCATTGCCGGCACCAGTGCCGGGGCACTCGTCGGAGGCATATACGCCACGGGACGCCCGTTGGCCGAGATCACGGACAGGGTAAGGAATGCCGACTGGAGCCAGATCCTCAACGGCAGCCCGCAACGTCAGTCCCTGCCTTACTCACTGAAGATCAACGACTACAAGAATCTGGCCGACGTGACCTTCGGCCTCGACAAGGATGGTCTGCACCTGCCGCGCCGTGCCATCGGCTCGCAAAACATCGAGCGCTTCCTGCGCGAATTGACGCAGGACGCCTACGCAACTTCGTTCAACGATCTCGCAATCCCCTTCAAGGCAGTTTCGACAAATCTCATCACCGGGGACGCAAAGGTCTTCGAGAGCGGCGACCTGTCACTGGCCTTGCGCGCCAGCATGGCCGTGCCAGGAGTCTTCGACCTGGTCGAGTTCGATGGCGACTATCTCGTCGACGGCATGTTCGTGCGCAACCTGCCCATCGAAGACCTGAAGGGACACTGCGCCGACGTGGTGATCGCCGTCGACGTCGGCACGCCTACGCTCAAGGCCAGCGACATTCACAGCCTGCTGGATGTGGTCACGCAATCGATGAACGTGACGACCAATCGCAACGTCATCGAGCAACGCAAACTGCTCGGCCAGCGCGACATCCTGATCCAGCCCGACCTGACGGGCTTCACGGCGGGCAGCTTCGGCCAGGCACCGGCCATCATCGATCGCGCCAGCAAGCTCGACGACAGCACGCTGACGCGTCTGCGCGAACTGTCGGTCGACGAAGCCAGCTACGCGCGCTGGCATGCCCGGCTGAACGAGCGCTACCTCGCCAACCTGCGCACCGACTACGACCGTATCGAGGTCGCCAAGACGAAGATCGTGCCGCAGGAAATCGTGCAACAAGCTCTCGGCGGCGACAACCTCCCCAAGACGCAGAAAGGCTTGATGGAAAGACTCGACGAGCTGTTCAAGACCGGCGAGTTCGACCAGGTGAATTACTTCCTGCGCGACTCAGGCGGCCAGAGAATTGCCACCATCACGCCGATCGAACGCGAGGTCGGGCCCGACTACCTGCGCCTGGGTACGGAGCTGCGCTTCGATACGCATCGCACGGCGGATATCTCCTTCCTTGGCAATTACCAGATGACCTGGCTCAACCGCTGGGGCGCGCAATGGCGTAACGACATCCAGCTCGGCTTGAACAACAGCCTGTCCACCGAGTTCTTCCAGCCCATTGCGCGCTCGGCCTTTTTTATCGCGCCAAACGCATCGGCCAGGTCGGACAGCATTCCGATCTACGATCAGGACGGCAAGCACATCTGGGACGTCAACTACACCAGCAGCATGTCGGCCATTGACCTCGGGCTATCGCTCGGGCGTTTCGGCGAAGCGCGCATCGGACCCTACACGCGCTACACCGTGGCCGAGATCGAAACGGGCTCCGGCGCGGGCACGCGTGTGAACGGGCGCGACTACGGCTTGCAGACCAGCCTGACCATCGACCAGCTCGACAACCCGCGCTTCCCTCGCCGGGGCTATCTCGCCAACCTCAGCTACCGCATCGGCTCGGCCACGTCCGCGCAGGACGGTCGCGCCAACTCGCGCGAGCTGACGCTCAACGGCGATGCCGCCTTCACGCTGGACAACACCACTACGCGGCTATCGCTACGCCATTCCGCCTCCGACGGCACAGGCCCCGACTACACCCAGCTTGGCGGCTTCCTGCAACTCTCCGGCCTGCGCAACAACCAGCTGATCGGCAACAAGAGCGATTTCATGCGCATCATGGGCTACCGTCAGGTCGCGCCGCTTACCACCGGCCTCGGCAGCGGCACCTACCTCGGCGCATCGCTGGAAACCGGCCGCATGTACAACCAGACACTCACTGGCACCAGCACGCCATGGATCCCGTCGGCTTCCGTCTGGCTCGGCATCGACACCTTCATGGGGCCGCTGTACACGGGCCTGGGCTGGTCGAACTTCAACGGCGGGCAGTTCGCCGGGTACATCTATCTGGGGTTCATCAAGTAAGTAAAGCCGGGCGGAACTCCACAAGAGGTTCTTCCGCCGGTTTGGCATCCGCATGCCTTGCTTGGAGCCCCCCCAAGGGCGGCTGGCGGACCCGCCAAAGGCGTTCCGCCCTACGCTGCTACGTCGCTCTTGGCCAGCAACTCACCACGCTTCAACCACACCAGCAGGATGCCAATCGCTGCAGGCGTGATGCCCTGGATGCGTGAGGCCTGGCCGATGGTTTCGGGTTTGTGCTGGTTGAGTTTCTGCTGCACTTCCTTCGAGAGGCCGTGCACGTCGTTGTAGTCGAAGTCGGCTGGCAGACGGGTGTTTTCCTGCGCGGCGGTGCGGGCGACTTCGTCGAGCTGGCGGTCGATATAGCCCTGGTATTTCGCCGAGATTTCGACTTGCTCGATAGCTTGCGGGTCGATCAGCACGTCGGTCGGTGAGCCGCTCAGCGCCATGAGCTGCGCGTAGGTGACGTTGGGGCGGCGCAGGAGGTTGAAGTAGTTGTACTCGCGCTCCAGCGGCTGGCCGAATGCCGTTTGCATTTCTTCTTCCGTCAGCGCTTGCGGGCGCGTCCATACGGTCTTGAGGCGTTCGACTTCGGTGGCGATGGCGTCGCGCTTCTTGCAGAAGGCGTCCCAGCGGCGGTCGTCGACGAGGCCGAGACGGCGGCCGTGTTCGGTGAGGCGCAGGTCGGCGTTGTCTTCGCGCAGGCTGAGGCGGTATTCGGCGCGCGAGGTGAACATGCGGTACGGCTCGGTGACGCCGCGCGTGATGAGGTCGTCGACCAGCACGCCGAGATAGGCTTCGTCGCGGCGCGGGCACCAGGCGTCCTTGCCTTGCGCCTGCAGTGCGGCATTGAGGCCGGCGAGCAGGCCTTGCGCGGCGGCTTCTTCGTAGCCCGTGGTGCCGTTGATCTGGCCGGCGAAGAACAGGGCGTTGATGCTCTTCGTTTCGAGCGAGCTCTTCAGGTTACGCGGATCGAAGTAGTCGTATTCGATGGCGTAGCCGGGACGCAGGATGTGCGCGTTTTCCATGCCCTTGATGGAGTGCACGGTCTCCAGCTGCACGTCGAAGGGCAGTGAGGTGGAAATGCCATTCGGGTAATACTCGTGCGTCGTCAGCCCTTCCGGCTCGAGGAAGATGTTGTGGCTGTCCTTGTCGGCGAAGCGGTGGATCTTGTCTTCGATGGACGGGCAGTAGCGCGGGCCGACGCCTTCGATGACGCCGCAGTACATCGGCGAGCGGTCGAGGTTGGCGCGGATGATGTCGTGCGTACGCGTGTTGGTGTTGGTCAGCCAGCACGGCAGCTGGCGCGGGTGCTGTTCGCGCGAGCCGAGGAAGGAGAACACGGGCTCGGGCGTGTCGCCCGGCTGTTCCTTCATCACGGAGAAGTCGATGGTCTTGCCGTCGATGCGTGGAGGCGTGCCGGTCTTCAGGCGACCGACCGGCAGCGACATTTCGCGCAGCCGATGCGACAGCGTGATCGATGGCGGATCGCCCGCGCGGCCGGCCGAGTGATTCTGCAGGCCGATGTGCACGAGGCCGTTGAGGAAGGTGCCGGCGGTGAGCACGACCGTCTTGCCATGGAAGCAGATGCCCATCTGCGTAATGACGCCGGTGGCGCGATCGCCTTCCAGCACGATGTCATCAACGGCTTGCTGGAACAGCGTGAGGTTCGGCTGGTTTTCGAGGCGCTTGCGGATGGCCGCCTTGTAGAGCACGCGATCAGCTTGCGCACGCGTCGCGCGCACGGCCGGGCCCTTGCTGCCGTTGAGGATGCGGAACTGGATGCCGCCCTCGTCCGTCGCCTCGGCCATGGCGCCGCCAAGCGCGTCGACTTCTTTCACCAGATGGCCCTTGCCGATGCCGCCGATGGACGGGTTGCAGCTCATCTGGCCAAGCGTCTCGATGTTGTGGGTCAGCAGCAGCGTCTTGCAGCCAGTGCGTGCCGCAGCCAGGGCAGCCTCGGTGCCCGCATGACCGCCGCCAACGACAATGACGTCGAAGCGCTCGGGGAAAGTGGTGGCGATGGCTGTGGGCATGGTGCGGCTCGACTTCGGGAAATGCGGGGGAAGAGCGGAATGATACGACTTCGCGGGCAAGAATCCTAGTTGAAACAGGGGTTTGTAACACTTCGCGCACGGTTTCCAGGCCAGATGCAGGAGCGGGCCATGCCCGCGACGACGCTGGCTCCGATGCAGCACTGACCGTTGTTGTAAGTGTGGTGTCGCGGGCATGGCCCGCTCCTACAGGGGACAGAGGAGGACATCGCCCGCCCCGTCATTCCCGCGAAAGCGGGAATCCAGCGTCGTTCGAGACGTTGGGCCAAGTCACTGGATTCCCGCTTTCGCGGGAATGACGACGTGCGGAACACGTCGCCCGGTCACGTGCGAGGAGCCCCGGAAGAGGACACAAGTTCGGGGCCTGACAAGAAAAAAGCCCCGCTTTCGCGGGGCCAAGGAGTGGAGACAACGAGGTACTGCTACTGCGGGTACAACATGAATTTCATTTCTTGGCGCCACGGATACGTGCCAGTTCGGCCTGCGTTTCATTCCACAACTCCATGCCGACACCGGCGCCGATGCTGGCGTTCACACGGGTCAGCTTGTCGCGCATGCGGGCAGCTTCGGCAGGGGTGAGTTCGTTGATCTGCATGCCCTTGGTCTTCAGCTCGGCGAGTGCCTTGCCGGCTTCGTCGCGCGTGTCCTTGCGTTCGAAGTCGCGGCTCTTCTTGGCGGCTTCCATCAGCACGTTCTGCTCGTCCTTCGACAGGCCGTCCCAGTATTTCTTGCTGACGGTGACGATCCACGGGCTGTACACGTGGTTGGTGACGGTCAGGTACTTCTGCACTTCGTAGAACTTGCTGGAGAGGATGGTGTTGTAGGGATTCTCCTGGCCGTCGACGGTCTTCGTTTCCAGCGCAGTGAAGAGTTCGGAGAAGGGCAGCGGCACAGCGTTGGCGCCGAGGGTCTTGAAGCTGTCGAGGAAGACGGTGTTCTGCATCACGCGCAGCTTCACACCGTCGAGGTCTTCGAGCTTGGCAACCGGGCGCTTGTTGTTGGTGAGGTTACGGAAGCCGTTCTCCCAATACACGAGGCCGACCATGCCGTTGTCGGCCAGCTTGGCTTTCACCTTCTCGCCGATCGGGCCGTCGAGGATGGTGTCCGCTTCCTTGGCGTTGTTGAACAGGAAGGGCGTGTCCCACAGCGCCATTTCCTTGCTGATGCCGACGAGAGTTGCGGTCGAGCCGACCATCATTTCCTGCGCGCCACCGATGAGGGCCTGCTGCATCTGGATGTCGGAGCCGAGCGCCGCAGCGCCAATGGCGCGGATCTTCATCTTGCCGCCGGAGAGCTTGTCGACCTCATCGGCGAAGACCTTGGTGGCGCGACCCTGGTTGGACTGCTCGACGAGGCCGTAGCCGAAGCGGATCAGGCGCGGCTTGATGTCGGCGGCGGTGGCGCTGCCGATGGCCAGCAGACACAGGCCGATGGCAGCGAAGAGTTGATTGAGTTTCATGATGTCTCCTTGGGTCGGGCGGTTGTCAGTTAAAAAGATAAAATGCCAAAGTCATTGCGTTTGGAGGCCCTGACAAAATGGCGCGAGCGCGCTGCGGGCTAGGCGGCTCGCGCAGAGCAGTGCTCGAGCACGGCGAGCGAGCCAACAACGCCCCCAGTGCGCGCAGCCCGTTTTGTCAGGGTTTCCTAGAACCATTTGAGCGGACCGAGCACCAGTTGCGGGAAGATCGTGAACAGCACCAGCAGGACGAGGTACATCATCAGGAAAGGCGTGGTGCCCTTGATGACGGTTTCCATGCGCATGCGGCCAACACCGGCGACCACGTTCTGCACCGTGCCCACCGGCGGCGTGATGAGGCCAACGGAGCCAACGAAGATGAACATGAAGCCGAAGTACACCGGATCGATACCCGCCTTGATGGCCAGCGGCGCGCACACCGGACCGAAGATCAGGATGGTCGGCGTGAGGTCCATGGCCGTGCCGACGAAGAGCAGGAACAGCATCATCAGCGCCATAAAGATCGTCGGGTTGCCCATCACCGGCGCGAACACTGCGGCGAGCTGGTTGGGCAAGTCGGCCAGCGTGATCATGTAGGCGGTGACGGTCGCAGCGCCGCACAGGAACATGACGACGGCGGTGGTCTTCGAGGCGGCAACGAGCACGTGGTAGACGTCGCGTGCGCTCAGCTCGCGATAGATGAACATCGACACGACGAGCGCATACACGGCGGCGACCACGGCGGCTTCGGTCGGCGTAAAGATGCCGCCCTTGAGACCACCGAGAATGATCACCGGCATCATCATCGCCCACAGGCTGCGACCCAGCGCACGCAGGCGCTCGCCCCAGCTGAAGCGTTCCATCGGCGAGAGCTGGTGGCGGCGTGCGATCCACCACCAGGTGATGAGCAGGAACAGGCCCATCATCAGGCCGGGGAAAACGCCGGACAGGAACAGCTTGCTGATCGATACATTGGTGGTGACGCCGTAGATCACGAAGGGCATCGACGGCGGGATGATGGGCGCGATGATGCCGCCCGAAGCGATCAGGCCTGCGGCGTAGCTGTCGGGGTATTTCTGGGCACGCATCATCGGGATCAGCAGCGTTGCCAGCGCGGCCGTATCGGCAATCGCCGAGCCGCTCATCGAGGCCAGGAGCACTGCTGCGGCAATCGCCACGTAACCGAGCCCACCGGGAATGTGACCAACGAAAGCACGCGCCAGATCGATGATGCGGCGTGACAGCCCGCCGGTATTCATGAGCTCACCAGCGAGGATGAAGAAGGGCACGGCGAGCAGCGGGAAGCTGTCGAAACCTGCCTGCAGGTTCTGCGCGAGCAGTTGCGAATCGAAGAAGTCCAGGTGCCACATCAGCACCACGCCGGTGAGGATCAGCGCGTTGGCGATGGACATGCCGATCATCATGCCGATGATCAGGACGGAGAGAAAAATGACTGTGACAAGCATCGCTCACTCCACCCCTACGTCGGTTTCGTGATGCACGACCTGCATGCGGCCACTCATCTGCAGGGCCAGCACGACGAGCATGCCGATCGCCATCACCAGCGTGCCTGCGGCGGCCAGCGCCAGCGGATAGCCGATCACCGTGCTGAACGAATGCAGGCCCGCCTTGACCTGTTCCCACGAGCCTTTGACAACCAGCAGCAGGCAATACACGGAGAGCAGCTGGGCGATGAAAGTGAAAGTCTTCAACGTCTTGCCGGACATGCGCGCGACCAGCATGTCGAAGCCGAGATGCTTGCCCTCGGCCGAGGCCAGCACCGCGCCGATACACACCAGCCACACGAACAGCAAGCGCGAGAGTTCTTCATAAAATGCGATGCCCGTGTCGAAGCCGTAGCGCAACACGACGTTGACGAACACGGCCAGCACCATCAGCCCGAGGCTGAAGGCCATGCTGGCTTCGATCAAGGTGCGCCCCCAGTGTTTGGGTGCGTCATGGGTGTGGGTCATTGCTTGTCTCCGTTCTCTGTTCTGGTCGTGTTCAGTTACTGGCCGGGCGCGTCATCCAGGCCTCGGCCTGTTGCGCCAGCGTGGCGATTGCTTGCGTGGCATCCAGCGTCACCACACCCGCCTCGCCCGTGGGCGACTCCAGCGTGGCGAACTGGCTCGCCACCAGGCTGGCCGGGAAAAGATGGTCGGTCCGCGCGGCCACGCGCGCTTCGGCCACGGCCTGCTCGATGTGCATGAAGGCGAAGCTGAGGCCCGGCACGGCAGCCCGCAGGCGTTCGCGATACACCTTGCGCAAGGCCGAGCAGGTCAGCACGACGCCCGTCGCGGCCTCGTTCTGCAGCAGCGCACCCAGCCGGTCGAGCCAACCTTCACGATCGGCATCGGTCAGCGGCGTGCCGCTGCGCATCTTCTGCACGGCCTCGGCCGAATGAAAATCGTCGCCCTCGATGAGGTGCCAGCCCAGACGCGCGGCTACCGCCTCGCCCAAGCTCGACTTGCCGCAACCGGCCACGCCCATGACCACCAAGGCCTTGGGGGGCACTTGCGAAGATCTGGTGTTTTGAGTGATAGCGCTATCCATTGAATTGAGGTGCTGTTGAACCTGCAGGGTGATCCTGAATTACGTTTCCTCAACCGCTCGAGGGCGATCATGAGGTAGTAATCAGGGCTTTCCTGCGTTGTTGTGATGATCGGATAGCGCTATCCTAGTCAGGTATGTGGATAATTGCGCTTGGGGATAACACGTAGCGATGCACGCAGCCGTGGCACCATCCCTCTGAAAACAGAATCCAGCCCTGCCTCACAACATGGTCAGAAAAAGTCGCTCCACCGGTCGTATCACCCTCGATGACGTCGCCCAGGCCGCTGGCGTGAGCCGCATCACCGCTTCGCGCGCTCTGCACGGCGGCCGCGTGGTCGGTGCCGAGCTGGTTGCCCGCGTGCAGGAAGCGGCGACGCAACTCGGCTACGTGCCCGACCCGGCGGCGCGTGCGCTGGCTTCGTCGCGCAGCACGCAGGTACCGATCCTCGTGCCGATGCTGTCCAACGCGCTGTTCGTCGATCTGCTCGAAGCCGTGCACCGCGTGCTCTACCCGGCCGGCTTCCAGCCCATGATCGGCGTCACCCACTACGACCCCGCCGAGGAAGAACTGCTGCTGCGCAACTACCTCGCGCATCGCCCGGCCGGCCTGCTGGTCACCGGTTTCGATCGCACCGAAGCGGCGCGCCAGCTCATCGCCGGCAGCGGCGTGCCCTGCGTGTACTTGATGGAAACGACCGACGCACCCGGCGTGCACTGCGTCGGCTTCTCGCAGAGCGCCTCCGGTTCGGCCATGACGCAGCACCTGCTGGATCGCGGTTACCGTCGCATCGCCTTCGCCGCCGCCCAGCTCGACCCGCGCACCCTGCAGCGCGCCGAGGGCTATCGCTCGGCGCTGAAGGCCGCCGGTTGTTATGACGCGCGCCTCGAACTGCTCAGCCCGGAGCGCTCTTCCATGGCGCTCGGCGGCCGACTGCTTGAAGAATTGGTGCGCACCCATCCGGAAGTCGACGCCGTGTTCTTCAACAACGACGACCTCGCGCATGGCGGCCTGCTCGCCGCGCATCGGCTCGGCCTGGGAGTGCCCGGCCGCGTCGCCATCGCCGGCTTCAACGACCTCGCCGGCAGTGACCAGATGGTGCCGGCGCTGAGCACGGTGCACACGCCGCGCCTCGAGATCGGCGAGCAAGGCGCACGCATGCTGCTGCAACTCATGAACGGCCAGGTGCCAGCGCAATCGAGCATCGAGCTCGAATGCCGGCTGGTGGAGCGGCAAAGTACATGAGGGAAGCTGCACGCGATGCGAATGGTCGCCGGGCCTGACAAGAGCCGCCACAGCGAACATGCCTTCGTCATTCCCGCGAAAGCAGGAGTCCAGCGACGTTGCTCTGGACGACATGTGGTGTCGAAGCAGGCTTGCAGGTACGCCAGCTCGTCTGCGCTATCCTGAGCAGCACCAAGGATCTCTCCCACCCAGACGGATGAAAGCACACTCCATCCTTGCTACCCTGGTCATGACGGCGGCCTGCGCCAGCGCACTCGCGCAGAGTCAGATCGCCGCTTTCTCCACCGATGGCTGCAGCCTGTTCCCCGACCGAGCACTGGTCGGTCAGGGCGACTGGTGTCGCTGTTGTCTCGCACACGACCTCGCCTACTGGCGCGGCGGTACCGCAGAAGAGCGCCTGCAGGCCGACAAGGACCTGCGTAGCTGCGTACTCGAATCAACGCAGAACAAGGCTCTGGCCGAGTTCATGTACGCCGGCGTGCGCTCGGGCGGCGGACCACAGTTCTCCACCACCTACCGCTGGGCTTACGGCTGGCCCCAGGGGCGTGGCTACCAGCCACTGTCGGAGGCCGAACGCGCCCAGGTTTTCAAGCTCGAGACCGAATACCGCGCGAGCAATCCGGGTCTGGTCTGCAAGAAACCAGTCGCGTCGCAGTAAGCATATCGGGCGCAGTATTTCGCACCGTCACGGGGACAGATATCCCCGGATCTCAAACGCGGCCCGTACCGTGCGCTTCAGCTAGCGAAGCTGTAGCGCGCGTGCAGTGCGCGCAATGTCCAGACGCCAGCCCAGCTTGGCGTCGAACGTATAGCCGTTCAGCTCGAGGAGGGCACGCGCCCGATCCGTAAGTTCGAGACTTCCGGTAAGCGCGTTCTGGCTCAACAGGCCATTGGCCAGCAGCTTGTGCAGCAACGCGTGGTCAGCCGCATGCCCCGTCGCCCCCGCAGCGAGCGTCGCAATATCCAGCCGGGTGAGTGGAATGGAAGCAACGGCGGCAATCTGACCCGGCGCCGCGCCCGCTTTGGCTCTGGAGAGTTGAGGCATGATCGTGGGCCTCCACATGACTCAGGAATACCTGACTGGTTTTATCAAGCATTGGCTATGCCAGAACAGAACAAGTGCTGACAGGCCCGTCTTTACTGGGTTTGGCGATTCTGATGGCGCGCTGATGCACACCCGCAGATGAAATTTATACCGCAGTGCACCATAAATTGTGCAATCCGCGACTTGTGGGGCTCTCGTGAGCAGCTACATCAAGCGCAGCTTCACGCAAAGTAAGATCACGCATCTCCAGCGGAACGCCGTGATGCCCTCAGCCACCATCCTCATCGTCGAAGACGAACCTGCCATCGCCGACACCCTCAGCTACTCCCTGCGCAGCGAGGGCTATGCGCCGCAGTGGGTGGCGACGGGTGAAGCGGCACTCGCTGCTATTGGGCCCGATACCGCACTGGTGATCCTCGATGTCGGCCTGCCGGACCTGTCCGGTTTCGAAGTGTGCCGCCGCCTGCGAGCACGACCGGCTTCGCCGCCCGTGATGTTCCTCACCGCGCACAGCGAAGAGATCGACCGCGTGCTGGGCTTCGAGATCGGTGCGGACGATTACGTACTCAAGCCCTTCAGCCCGCGTGAGGTGGTGGCGCGCGTGCGCGTGATCCTGCGGCGCAACGGCGGCAACGGTAACGGCCACACGAGTACGACCGCTGTACCGGAGAAGCTCGTGCTCGACGAACCCGGCGCACGCGTCTGCTGGTGCGGCACACCCTTGCCACTTACCCGCTTCGAATACCTGCTGCTGCGCCATCTGATGCGCCAGCCCGGCCGCGTCTTCTCGCGCGAGCAACTGCTCGACGCCGTGTGGGGCAACGAACGTGACAGCACCGACCGCACGGTGGACACCCACATCAAGACCCTGCGCGCCAAGCTGCGTGCGGCGGCGCCGGAGGCGGACCCGATCCTTACGCATCGGGGTATGGGGTACTCGTTCGACAAGAGCCCGGCCTGAGATGGATCGGGTACATGTGCGCGCCGGTATCGGGCAGGACGCTGAAACCATCAGCGCGCTTGTGATGCAGTCACGGTATTCCTTCTTTGCGCATCCCGATGGTCGCGGCACCAAGGCGTTCATGCTCGCCGCCTCACCGGACGCGATACGCCAATACTTGCTTGGCGAACGTCATGCGTATCTTGTCGCTGAGTTGGATGACACCGTGATCGGCGCATTCGGCGTGCGCGACAGACGCCACATCTTTCATCTCTTCATTGCAGAAGAAGTTCGAGGACAAGGCATCGCACGCTTGCTGTGGCAAAACGGGCGCGACCGTTTGCTGGATGCAGGTGATGTCACCGTCAACGCGAGTCTGTCCGCCGTAGCAATGTACGAACGCTTCGGCTTCTTCGTGGCAGGCGAGCAGGTCGAGCGCAATGGCGTCGTCTTCGTGCCGATGAGGCTTGTCGGCGAAACTTCGGCGCGTGAGGGAGCAATGCCCACATGAACCTACCCCTCCGCGTCCTGCTCGGCTACTTCATGGTGCTCGGCCTTGCCGCGTTCTTCGTGCTGCGTATCTTCGTCAATGAAGTGCGGCCCAGCGTGCGCGAGACGATCGAGGAGGTGATGGTCGATTCCGCCAACATGCTGGCCGTGCTGGCGGCCGAGGACCTGAAGAACGGCCACATCGCTGACGGTGCCTTCGCGAAGAATCTCGAGGCGTATCGGCATCGCACGGTGGACGCGCCGATCTGGCATTTCCGCAAACAGTCCCTCGACTTCCGCGTGCTGGTGACGGACGACAAGGGCATCGTGCGGCTGGATTCGGATCACGTTGCCGAGGGGCTTGATCACTCGAAGTGGAACGACGTCTACAAGACGCTGATGGGCGAGTACGGCGCGCGCTCGACGCGGACCGACCCAGCCGACGACAAGTCCAATGTGTTCAATGTGGCGGCGCCGATTCTCGACAATGGAAAAATCATCGGTGTCCTGACGATTGCCAAACCGGTGTCGACGGTCGAACCCATCATCGCGCGCGCCGAGCGCGCCATCCTGCATGACGGCGCCTGGCTGCTGGCCGGTTCGGCCATCATCGGTCTCGCCGTGACGCTGTGGCTCACCGGCTCCATCGGCCGCCTGCGTACCTACGCGCGCGACGTGGCCGCGGGCAAACGCGTGACGCCGCCCACCGGCGGTGGCAAGCAACTCAGCGAACTGGCGCTGGCCATGGACGCGATGCGCGCCGAGCTGGACGGCAAGCAATATGTTGAGCGCTATGTGCAAGCACTGACCCACGAACTGAAAAGCCCGCTGGCGGCTCTGCGCGGCGCAGGTGAAATCCTCGCCGAACCCGACCTACCGGAAACCGACCGCACGCGCTTTGCCAGCCACGTGCTGGAACAGGGCGCGCGCATGCAGGCCTGCATCGAACGCATGCTGGCGCTGTCGCAACTCGAGGCGCGGCGCTCGCTCGATCATGCCGAGACGCTGGACTTTGCGGAGCTGGTCAGCGAGGTCCTGGCGACACGTCAGGGGCGCGCCGAAGCAACAGGTGTCACCCTTTCAGGCAACCTGCCCGCCTGCGGAAATTTGCGCGGCGAACGCGACCGGCTGGCGCTGGCCATCGGCAATCTGATCGACAACGCGCTGGACCAGGAGCCTGCTGGCAGCACGATCAGCGTAAGTCTTGAGCGCGCTGGTGAACGCATCGCCCTGTCGGTACGCGACGCCGGGCCAGGCATTCCGGACTACGCCCTACCGCGCCTGTTCGAGCGCTTCTACGGCCTGCCACGGCCAGATGGCAGCAAGGGTTCCGGCCTCGGGCTGGCCATCGTGCAGGAGGTGGCAGTGCTGCATGGGGGAAGTGTGGCGCTGGCCAATCACGGTGACGGGGGTGCAGTCGCCACGCTGACGCTCCCCGCGTCAGTCTGAGATACCAGTCCCGAAGAAATGTCCGTCATCCCGGCGAAGGCCGGGATCCAGATCGAGCGTTGATAACGCCTCGCCGGCTTCGGGCGAGTTTGGCAAAGAACGGCGACAACCCGCCATTGGTATGCCAACTGGCTTGCGGTGGGTTGCCCACCCCGCGTACTACTCGATCTCGATACCAGCAACCCGAAACCGGTCCACCTCTGCTTCTGACACCATGGCGTTGTGATAGACCGTTTTGAGATTCGGGAGCTTTTCGAAACCGTCAACGGACTGCACGTCGAAGTCGTCATCGGCCCCGCTCCAGAATGGTCGTATCAGGTGGTAGATGTCGTCCCCGCCATCAAACCAGAGCTCGGTTACCTGCGCGAGATCTTCATCCGTCAATTCGACTTTGCGGAAAAACGCGTCCATCTCCGGGATCGTTTCTCCATAGTTTGATTCGCCATCGAGGCGGGCGCGGATCGCGGGAATGCTCTTGAGTTGCTCGAGTTCGGCGACGAACGACCCGGTCTCGAGTAGCTGGTTCACGACAACCAGCGTGAGGTTGTGGTCGGGGAATCGGTACATGACGACGATCCTTGTTGTGGCGCCAGACGTACTGGCGAATCCTGTTATAGAAATCTGAAGACCGTTCAGACCCGTGGCTTCAACGAGATGCGATGCGCTCACTTGCTGCGGTCGATGAGCCTTCCGCGCTCTCGCGCATGCGCTCAAGCAAGCCACCCAGTTGCTGCCGCTCATCCTTGCTCAAATCACGCAGCATGTCCGCTGCCAGCTTCTTGCGCTGGGTGTGCATGGCTTCCTGCAGGGCCAGGCCCTTCTTCGTCAGCTGCAGGTTGAAGCGGCGGCCATCGTTCGGATCGGGCTCGCGCGCGAGCAGCTCGCGCTCCATGAGCTGCTGCACGATGCGCGTGATCTGCGCCTTGTCGCGGCCGCTGTGTGCCACCAGATCCTGCTGCGTGCTGCCGGGGTGATGCGAGAAGAAGCGCAGGGCACGCGCTTCCGTCGGGCCTAGCCCGCCACCATCGACGTTGAGCGCCTGGCGCATGCGATCCTTGAACAGGTGCATGAGGGCGTGGAGCTGGTCGATGACGTCTTCGGTCCGGTCGGGCATGATATTGGTTGACAGTATCAACTTGTTGTTTCAATATTGGTTGATTGTATCAACCATTTCATGTGCTGCGTGAGCAGCGAGGAGAAACAGCAATGACCAGCGCAACACGCCCTGATTCAACACGCCGCCCGGAGCGTATCCGCCACACGCCGAAGTTCCGCCAGCTCGAAGTGCTACGCGTCGAGCGCATCACGCCACACATCGTCAGCGTCGATTTCCGCGGCGAAGACCTGCACGACTTCGTCAGCGCCTCGTTCGACGATCACGTCAAATTCATGCTGCCCGCCACGCCGGATGGCGAATTGACGCTGCCAGTACTCGGCCCGGAGGGCCCGAAGTTTCCCGAGGGCGCACGGCCGGTGATGCGCGACTACACGCCGCGCCGCTTCGACACGCAAGGCCGTGAGATCACGATTGAATTCGCATTGCATGGCGACGGCCCGATCGCGCAATGGGCAACCCAAGCAAAGCCCGGTCAGAAAGTCGGCATCGGCGGGCCGCGCGGCTCGACGGTGATCCCCGTCGACTACGACTGGCACCTGCTGATTGGCGACGAGACGGCCTTGCCCGCCATCTCTCGCCGGCTTGAAGAACTGCCGACAAGTGTGCAGGCCATTGTCATTGTTGAAACTGGCGATGCCGCAGATCAGCGTGCCCTGGCGAGTGCGGCAAACGTGAAGGTGCAATGGCTGGTGCAGCAAGAAGCAAGTGGACTGGTGGCAGCCGTGCGTGCGCTGCAGCTACCCGCTGGCGAGGGCTTCGCGTGGGCCGCGGGCGAGTCCGCCACGATCACGGCGGTGCGTGAGGTGCTGATCGAAGAGCAGGGCCTCGACAAGCATCAGGTCAAGGCATCTGCGTACTGGAAACAAGGCGAGAAGGGCCATCACGGCAAGATCGAGTAAGGCAGAGCGCCAAAGACGCCCGCCCCTGGCCGGGAGTTTCCGCACACGCAGGGGACGCATCGGCAAAGCCTGGTCCCGTGGCGTCCTCGTCCGGAATTTCGTTGATCACCCGGGGCGACGTGCTGATGGAAGCACGCCACACGCCGGGTCAGTTGATCAGGCCTTGCGGCGACGACTTACGAGCAGGCCCGTCAGGCCCAGCCCGACCAGCGCCAACGACGCAGGCTCGGGGACAGCGTTGCCGTCCAGCACGATTTCCGAAATGGAGTAGTGCGTTGCCCACGATCCCGTCGTCTTGAAGTTCGACAAGGTGATCGTGTCGCTCACCAGACCTGCAAGCAAGGAGTTGCCAAGCGCTACCCGTTCGTTCTCGCTGAAGCTACCGAAGGCTGTCGACAGGAAAGACTGGGTGATCGAGTTGATGGTCACATCAAAGCCGGTGATGTTGCCGGGAATGCCGTTGCCACCGCCGCCAAAGCTGAAAAGGGTCAGGGTGTCGATGGCCGATGCCGCGCTCAGATGCAGGGTGATCACGGCAGCATCTGACGTGTAGAACAGCTCGGTATTGTTTACCGAGGTCCCCTGAATGCCGTCATTGAGCGTGCCGCTGCCTCCCTTGTAGCTGGCCGTGGCGCCGGTAGGCGTGATGGCGCCATTGTAGTAATGCGCCCAGCCGCCAAAACCACTGGTTCTGGCATTGCTGATGTCGTATGAGGAAATGCTGACGACGGTAGCAAAGGACTGCGCTGCAAACGCGCTGAATATTCCACCGACCAGTAATTTCAGAAGTGTTTTTTTCATGAAATGGCTTTCTTGTTATTGAGTTGGGTTTGAGGAGGCCGCTTGTGATGGGAATCGATGCCTGACCCCCGCCAGGCTGGTTCGGGTGATGTTATATGCACCTGTCAGAAAGTTGGCGAGGCCCTGAGTGGCAGCGTGATGCACTGCACGATCCGGCTGGTGCGACTTCACGTTTCCTTCACACGGCGCTCACGCCATCCTCATCAGCAACCCACAGGCACCGCGCAATCTCTCCCTCGTCGTTCACAACCAGGGAGAAAGTCATGAAGAGCTTTGCGTCGAAAATGCTGACGGTATGCGCCGTCGGCTTGCTGTTGCTGGTCGCCGGGATGTTGTTGCGCTCGGTCGTCAATGACCGTCTGCAGAACCTCGCACAGGCCCGCGCATCCATCACCAACAGCCTCGCGGCCGAGCAGACGATTGCCGGCGTCACGCTGGTGATTCCGTATGTCGAGCGCTATCAGGAAACCATCACCGACGAGCGCACCAAGCTCACGCGCGTTGAATCACGGCGCGTCGAGCACCAGTTCGAAGTACTGCCTGCGCATGCCGATCTGACAGGCATGCTGACCACCGATCCGCATCGGCGTGGCTTGTTCCGCGTGAATGGCTACATCCTGAACGGCAGGCTCAGCGGCGATTTCGCGATGCCGGCAGCCGAACTCCTGCCACGCAACAAGGCCGATTCGGCACTGGAGTTGCGACCGGCGCGCATGGTGCTGGGCATCAGTGACCCACGTGGCATACGCAGGCTGGAGATGAAGCTCAATGATGTCGTGCGTAATGTCGAGCCGGGTACCGGCGCCGGCAGTGCGACACCTGGCGCGCATGCGGTGGTTGGCGGTGTGCTGGCCAGCCTGGGCAGCACGGCGCGATTCGATGTTGATCTGGAACTGGTCGGTACCGACTCTCTCAATATCGTGCCCCTCGGTCGCGAGAGCACCGCGGCGCTCAACTCCACCTGGAAACATCCATCGTTTGGTGGCCGCTTCCTGCCTACTGAAAGTCATGTCGGCAATGGCGGGTTTGATGCCAAGTGGCGCGTGTCGTCGCTCGCCACCAATGCGCGCACCAGCTGGAAAGCGGCGCCTGATGGCCGGCCGCAGAGCGCGGAGAGCTTCTCCGTTTCCTTGATCGAGCCCGTCGATATCTACGTCATGTCCGATCGCGCCGGCAAGTACGCCAGCCTTTTCGTCGGCATCACGCTCGGCGGCTTCCTGCTGTTCGAGCTGCTGCGCAGCCTGCGCCTGCATCCCCTGCACTACCTGCTGATCGGCGCGGCGCTGCTGATCTTCTTCCTGCTGCTGCTGGCCTTGTCCGAGCAACTTGGCTTCGGCCGGGCCTACGCCATTGCTTCGAGCGCCTGCGTCCTGCTCATCGGGATCTACTCGATCAATCTCTTGCGCAGCAAGTGGCTGGCACTGGGCTTCACGATAGGGCTCGGGGCGCTGTATGGCGCGCTCTACGTGATCCTGCTGTCGGAGCAGAACGCGCTGCTGATGGGCTCGCTGCTGATCTTCGCCCTGCTGGCGGCGGTGATGCTCGGCACGCGCAAGGTGGATTGGCATGCACTCCTCGCCGAGCGGCCGGTCACCCCCAGGGTGATCGAGGAGCACCAGTACGAATGAGGTAGGTCTCACGCCCTCTTCACGGAGGGCGTTGTTGATACGCCTATGTCATCGATCACATTCGCAGAAGGACTTTACGATGCCCTTTACCGTTTCCCACGCCGCCGCCGTGCTGCCGTTGCGTCGTTACCTGCCCACCCTGCCACTCACCGCCATGGTCATCGGCAGCATGGTTCCGGACTTCGCTTTCCTGATTCCGCATCTGGATCGCCATCTCAGCCACAGCTTCGCCGGCCTGTTCCTGTTCTGCCTGCCGATGGGCTGGCTGGCGCAATGGCTGTTCTGGCGCGGCTTGCAAGGTCCGCTGCTGGATCTCGTACCGCGTCCTTTGCAGCGGCGTCTGCAAACCGTGCTGGGCAGGGAGTCACGCAGCCTGTTGCACGTTTCTGCGGCCCTGCTGGTGGGTTCGTTGAGCCATATCGCGTGGGACGGCTTCACCCACGTCGACGGTTTCGTCGCCCATGCCTGGCCCTGGCTGCGTTACCGGCTTTTCATGCTCGGCGAAGCGCCGCTACTGGTCTGCGATGTGTTGCAACACGCCAGCAGTGCGCTGGGCCTGGTGGCACTGGCGATGTATGCCTGCCGCTGGTTCAGCCGCAGTTCGCCGGGCGAAGCGCGTGCCATGCAGTACCGCGTGTTCTGGGCGCTGGCGTTTCTCATGGTGCCGATGAGTGCCGGGCTGCTCAGCGTGCTGGCGAGGTTGCCGCTCGACGAGATCGAGCGCGTCGCTGCCATGGCCGCTGCGCGCAGCCTGCAGGCGGCGGGTGTGTGCCTGCTGGCCTACGCCCTGTGGTGGCACCGGCGTCACGGATTGCAGCACCCGAAGCGCCCCGGCGCGCTTGTCAGGGAACGCTGACGCGGAGGATCTGCCCGGCCGCTTCATCGGTCAGCAGGTAGAGCCAGCCATCCGGCCCGACACGTACGTCACGCACGCGCTTGCCGACCTCGATGCGTTGCTGGCCAGTGATGCGGTTGCCATCGACGCTGAGGCGCATCAAGGCGGTGTCCTTGAGTGCCGTCACGAACAGGTTGCCGGACCACGCCGGCAGCTTGCCGCCCGTGTAGAAGACGAGATTGCCGGGAGCAATCGAAGGGTCCCAGTAGCAACGCGGTTGCTCCATGCCGGCCTTGACCGCGCCCTCGCCGATTTTCGTGCCGCTGTAGTTCACGCCATAGCTGATGACGGGCCAGCCGTAGTTCTTGCCGGCTTCCGGCGTGTTGATCTCGTCACCACCCCGGGCGCCATGCTCGGCCGTCCATAGCTGGCCGGTGACGGGATGGCGGGTCATGCCCTGCGGGTTGCGATGGCCGTAGCTCCAGATCTCCGGCAGATAGGCCTTGTTGCCGGCGAAAGGGTTGTCGGCCGGCACGCTGCCATCGGTATTCAGCCGCAGGATCTTGCCGAGGCTCTGCTGCGTGTCCTGCGCCGGGTCGAACTTCTGGCGCTCGCCGAGGGAGACATAGAGCTTGCCGTCCGTACCGAATGCGAGGCGAGCCCCGTAATGGCCGTTTCCAGAGACTTTTGGGGTCTGCCGGTAGATCGGGGTCACCGCGCTCAGGGAAAGCGCCTGAGGGTCCAATACGGCCCTTGCAACGGCTGTTCCGGAACCGCCCGGACCGGCCTCCGAGTAGGCGAAGTAGATGCGGCCATTGCTGGCGAAGGCCGGGTCGAGCACCACGTCCAGCAAGCCGCCCTGCCCGGCCGCGTGCACCGCCGGCACGCCACTGACGGGCGTGGAGATTGTTCCAGCAGTCGTTCCGTTGATAGAAACGATGCGCATGCGGCCCTCGCGCTCCGTGACCAGCATGCGCCCGTCCGGCAGGAAGGCGAGCCCCCAGGGATTGACGAGGCCGCTGGCGACCGGGGTGATGCTGGTGGCGGGGCCACTGATGGCGTTGGCGTCACAACGGGCGGCGGGACCGTCGGCGGCGGTGGCACAGGCACTGAGCGCCATCAGTACGAGGATTTGACCTGGAACAAGGAAGTCAAGGGGGTGCTGCGCGTGCGAGGAACTTCTCATGTCCGGACCCTTTCTGTAATGAATGCCACGCAAGCTGTTTCCGGCAGCAGCGAGGTTCAATGTCGGACCACATCTTTCGATAGTAATTTTCTATCGATTGTATGTTCAACATCAATTAGAACTATTTGTTGAACAGGGCTACGATGAAACCTCGAATCGTTTTTCGACCTCAACCCGCCTAACAGGAGAGCAGATATGTCCCTCATCAATACCCAGGTTCAACCGTTCAAGACCCAGGCCTTCCACAACGGCAAGTTCGTTGATGTCACCGAAGAATCCCTGAAGGGCAAATGGTCCGTGCTGATCTTCATGCCGGCCGCTTTCACGTTCAACTGCCCGACCGAAGTCGAAGACGCTGCTGACAACTACGCCGAATTCCAGAAGCTGGGCGCCGAGGTGTACATCGTTACCACCGACACGCATTTCTCGCACAAGGTGTGGCACGAAACCTCGCCAGCCGTGGGCAAGGCCAAGTTCCCGCTGGTGGGTGACCCTACCCACACGCTGACCAATGCCTTCGGTGTGCACATTCCGGAAGCCGGCCTGGCGCTGCGCGGTACCTTCGTGATCAATCCTGACGGCGTGATCAAGACCCTGGAAATCCACGACAACGCGATCGCTCGTGACGTCAAGGAAACCCTGCGCAAGCTCAAGGCAGCCCAGTACGTGGCAGCGCATCCGGGTGAAGTGTGCCCGGCCAAGTGGAACGAAGGCGCGAAGACGATCGCTCCGTCTTTGGACCTCGTAGGCAAGATCTGATCGGATCGTCATTCCCGCGAAGGCGGGAATCCAGCGACTTCGAAATCGCCGGATTCCCCCTTCCGGGTCTCGCTGAAAGCGCCCGCTACAGGACGCTTTCAACGTGACCCCCTCACGTAACGCAGAAACAGAAAGGAACACCCCCATGCTTGACGCTGCCATCAAGGAACAACTCGCCGCTTACATGCAGCGCGTGACCCTGCCTTTCGAAATCGTTGCCACACTGGACGACAGCGATGCTGCGCGCGAGATGCATGAGCTGCTGCAGGAGATCGCCGGCATGAGCGACAAGATCAGCCTGCGCACGGACGGCGATGATGCACGTCGCCCCTCCTTCAGCCTCAAGCGCACGGGCACCGATCAAAGCCTGAGCTTTGCGGCGATCCCGCTCGGCCACGAGTTCACTTCGCTGGTGCTGGCCCTGCTGTGGACCGGCGGCCATCCGCCCAAGGTCGAGCCGGAAGTCATCGAGCAGATCAAGTCGCTGGACGGGGAGTACAACTTCGAGGTGTACATGTCCCTCTCCTGCCACAACTGTCCGGACGTGGTGCAGGCGCTGAGCCTGATGGCGGTGTTCAACCCCGGCGTGAAGACGGTGGTGATCGATGGTGGCCTGTTCCAGAAAGAAGTAGAGAGCCGCGAGATCATGGCCGTGCCCAGCGTCTATCTGGACGGCAAGCACTTCAACTCCGGCCGCATCACAGTCGAGGAATTGCTTGCCAAGCTGGATACGAATTCAGGTGCGCGTGAAGCGGCCAAGCTCAGCGCACGTGAGGCCTACGACGTGCTCATCGTCGGCGGCGGTCCTGCTGGCGCTGCGGCGGCTGTCTATGCGGCGCGCAAGGGCATCCGCACGGGCGTAGCAGCCGAGCGTTTCGGCGGCCAGGTGAATGACACCCTGGCGATCGAGAACTTCGTCTCCGTCATGGAAACAGAAGGACCGAAGTTCGCGGCCGCGCTGGAGTCGCACGTGCGTGCCTACGATGTGGACATCATGAACCTGCAGCGTGCTGCGAAGCTCGTGCCGGCGAGCGAGCCCGGTGGTCTGGTGACTGTCGAGTTGGCCAATGGCGGCACGCTGCGTAGCCGTACCGTGATTCTCTCTACTGGCGCGCGCTGGCGCACGGTGAACGTGCCGGGCGAGCAGGAGTACCGCAACAAGGGCGTTGCCTACTGCCCGCACTGTGATGGTCCGCTGTTTAAGGGTAAACGAGTAGCCGTGATCGGCGGTGGTAACTCGGGTGTCGAGGCCGCTATCGATCTGGCCGGAATCGTCGAGCATGTGAGCTTGCTGGAGTACGGCGAGCAGCTGCGCGCCGATGCAGTGCTGGTGGCCAAGCTGAAGAGCCTGCCGAATGTGCGCATACACACCAACGCACAGACGACCGAGCTCACCGGCGACGGCAACAAGCTCAACGGCATTACCTACACCGATCGGGTATCAGGTGAGTCGCGTCATGTCGCACTGGAAGGTGTCTTTGTCCAGATTGGCCTGGTGCCGAACACGGAATGGCTCAAGGGTACGGTCGAGCTGTCGAAGCACGGCGAGATCATCGTCGATGCCAAGGGCCAGACCAATCTGCCTGGCGTTCTCGCTGCGGGTGATGTGACCACGGTGCCGTACAAGCAGATCATCATCGCGACCGGTGATGGGGCGAAGGCTGCGCTCTCGGCATTTGACTACCTGATCCGCACGCCGGCGCCCGAAGCAGCAAACCTGCAAGCAGCCTGAGCGAAATGAAAAAGGAGGTGTTTCACGTGAAACACCTCCTTCTTTTTTAGCGCAGCAAGTCCCAGCTGAGTTTCACTACCAGCACCGAAACAATCGCCAGCAACATCCAGCGAACAAAGCCGCTGCCGTGTTTGAGTGTCATGTGCGAGCCCAGATACGCACCACAGACATTCGCCCCCGCCATCACCAGCCCAACCTTCCACATCACACCTTGATGCAGCAGGAAGAACGCCAACGCTGAAACATTCGTCGCCAGATTGACAAGCTTCGCGCTCGCCGATGCATGGACCATGTCCAGACCGAACAGTCGAACAAAGGCGAATACCAGGAAGCTGCCTGTACCAGGGCCAAAGAACCCATCGTAGAAACCAAGTCCAAAACCCGTCAATGCGGACGCCGTCTTCACCGAGCCCAGTACCAGGCCATGACCCTGGAAGCGACCAAAGTCAGGACGAAGCCAGGTGTAGGTACCAACGATGATCAGCAAGCCAAGCACCAGCGGCCGCACCGTACCCGGCGGGAGAAATGACACGGTCGCCGCGCCAAGCGCCGCGCCCGGCAAGGCTGCCAGTGCTGCGGGCACTGCAATGGATTTCGGAATCCTGATGCGTCGCCCATAGTGCAGGGTCGCAGTGAGCGTCCCGGCAACACTCGACAGCTTGTTCGTCCCAAACAGGACCGCGATCGGCGCCGCTGGAAAAACGGCAAGCAGCAAGGGCACCTGAATCAGACCACCCCCGCCAACCACCGCATCTACGAAGCCGGCAACAAAGGCTCCGCAGCCCAGCAGCAGTAGTTCAATTTCCATGTTTCACGTGAAACCAGATCAAGCCGAACCCTTCGCCGCCCAGAGTGCTTTGGCCAGGGCCTTCCAGGAATCTCGTCCATGGGCTTGTTGTCCGTCGGTGGCACTCTCTGCCAGCGTCGTGTTCATCAGGCCAATCAGGCCACACAGTTCCATGAATACGAGCTTCCTGTCACCGCCCTTATCCACTCCTTCGACCGTCGTCGAAGCGTCGTACTGCAACACTTCGCCAGCTACCTGCCTGAGTGCTGATTCATCTTGCCAATCGACACCCAAGGCGACGAGCTTGCGTTCGATCTCAAGAGAAATGCCCGCACTCGCCCCAACGTGATCCTCAAAGTCAGCCATGGATAACCTCTCTACTTTCCAATACAGAAGCGCGAAAAGATAACGCCCAGCAAATCATCAGCACCGAACTCACCCGTTATGGCATTCACCGCTTCCTGGGCAAGACGCAATTCTTCCGCCATCAGATCAAGTTGCTCACTGCATTGACGTGCTGTACGCACATGATTGGCTGCAGTACGCAATGCGGACAAATGCCTTTCGCGCGCAAGAATCACATCTTCCGCCCGTCCTTCCCAACCCGCAATGCGCAGCAGGGCCGCTCGCAATAGATCTATACCTACGCCCGTCTTCGCCGACAGATAGATGGCCGATTCGCGAGCAGGCTCCTCATGCGCGGGCGTCGCTGAAAGATCGCTCTTGTTGAATACCCAGATCACCGGCACACCGACAGGCAGACGACCATCGATCTCGTGATCTTCGGCTGTAATGCCAACCCGGGCATCCACCAGACGCAGGACCACATCCGCACGTTCGATCTCCTTCCAGGTCCGTGCAATACCGATGCGCT
Source organism: Uliginosibacterium silvisoli (assembly GCF_036017035.1). Classification (NCBI taxonomy): domain Bacteria; kingdom Pseudomonadati; phylum Pseudomonadota; class Betaproteobacteria; order Rhodocyclales; family Zoogloeaceae; genus Uliginosibacterium; species Uliginosibacterium silvisoli. The sequence continues at coordinate 1,065,928 of NZ_JAYXHS010000001.1, forward strand.
CCACGGCATCCTCCGTATCGCGCAAACCAGCCGTATCGATAATGTGCAGCGGAATGCCTTCAACCTGAATGCTCTCGCGCAGCACATCGCGTGTCGTACCGGCCACGTCGGTCACGATAGCGCGATCATCACCAGCAAGCTGATTGAGCAGGCTGCTCTTGCCAACATTGGGCTGACCGGCCAACACGACCTGCAAACCATTGCGTAGCAGGCTGCCTTGCTGAGCACGCCCGAGCATTGCGGACACCTCGGCATGCAACGCATCAAGGCGTACAAAGGCATTTGCTGCCTGCAGAAAATCCACTTCCTCCTCCGGGAAATCCAGCGTCGCTTCGACCAGCATGCGCAGGTCGACGAGCTTGTCACGCCACACATGCACTTGCTCGGAAAATACCCCTGACAAGGATCGCAACGCCGAACGTGCCGCGGCCTGCGTACTCGCATCGATGAGATCGATAACGCCTTCAGCCTGCGCCAAATCCAGTTTTTGATTCAGAAAAGCACGCCGCGTGAACTCACCAGGCTCGGCCAGGCGTGCCCCAAGTTCGAGACAACGGGCGAGCAGCATCTGCATGACGACCGGTCCGCCATGCCCTTGCAACTCGACCACGTCCTCACCCGTATAGGAATTCGGCGCAGCAAAGTAGAGCAGCAAGCCCTCGTCGAGGGCCGAGTCATCAGCCGCCAGAAAACGGCATAGATGGGCTTTGCGTACTTGTGGAAAAGAATTGTTGCTCGAAAAACGCCCGGTCAGACGCCGGGCGAAGTCGGCCAGATCAGGGCCTGAGACGCGCACCACACCCACGCCACCGCGACCGGGTGGCGTGGCTATGGCAGCAATGACTACCTTACTTTGACTTGCCACCCTCGATCATCCGCGTGATTTGCCACTGCTGGGCGATCGACAAAGTGTTATTTACAACCCAGTACAGCACCAGACCGGAAGGCATCCACAGGAACATCACACCGAAAATCAGCGGCATGGCCATCATTACCTTGGCTTGAACCGGATCAGGCGGCGTCGGGTTGAGCTTGCTCTGGATGAACATCGTCACAGCCATGATCACCGGCAGGACGTAGAACGGGTCCATCGCCGACAAGTCATGGATCCAGCCAATCCACGGTGCCTGACGCATTTCAACCGCGCCAAGCAGGGTCCAGTACAGCGCCATGAAAACGGGAATCTGAACCAGGATGGGCAGACAGCCGCCCATTGGATTGACCTTCTCCGTCTTGTAGAGCTGCATCATCTCCTGGTTCATCTTCATCTTGTCGCTGGCGTAACGCTCCTGGATAGCCTTCATTTTCGGCATCAGGGTCTTCATTTTCGCCATCGAGCGATAGCTCGCCGCCGACAGCGGGAAGAACACCGCCTTGATCAGGATGGTCAGCAGGATGATGGCCCAGCCCCAGTTACCCACCACACCGTGGATGAATGACAGCAACCAGAACAGCGGCACGGCAATCATCGTCACCCAGCCATAGTCGACCACCAGGTCGAGTCCAGGCGCCAGTGCTTTCAGCTTCTTCTGTTCTTGCGGGCCGACATACAGCGGCATATCAACCGTAGTTTTCTGACCCGCTGCTACGGCAACCGAAATCTTCACGCCCGTACCGTAGAAATTGTCAGCAATCTTGCGCGTGAAGAACACGCGCTCGACGTCACCCTTCGGCAGGAAAGCGCTCACGAAGTAATGCTGGACCATGGCAATCCAACCATCCTTCGTCGTTACGTCTTTCGAATCGTCCTTGCCCTTGTCGATATCCGAGAATGCGATCTTCTCGAAATGCTTGGCTTCGGTATAACGTGCCGGGCCCGTAAAGGTCGAAACGCCACCAATCATGCCGCCTGTGTGCTCCGCCGCTGCACCGTCCCGTGCCAACTCGAAATAGGCCTGCGCCTGAAGAGCAGCAGGGCCGGTATTGGCCAGTTCGTAGCTCACATCCACCACATAGCTACCACGGTGGAAACGCAACACCTTGGTCACGCTGACGCCATTGGCCGCCGCAGGCGCTTGCAGGCGCAGCTCAATGCTGTCCTGACCATCCTTCAACTCCAGCTGGTTCGTCGATAGCGTGAACACCGTACGATGATCCGGCAAACCCTGGCCCAACAAGCCACTGCGCGCGATATAGGTGTGCACTTTGCCTTCGTCGAGGATCACGAAGTTGTTCGCCAGATCACCGGTTGCTTTGTGCTTGAGCAATTCCAGGTGAACGATGTCGCCGCCCAATGCAGACACTTCCGCGCGGATCATGTCTGTTTTCACAACCGCACGTGGCTGCGACTTGTAATCGGCTACCGTGCCCGTCGCCGGTACCGCCGCCACCGCACCTGGCGCAGCTACTGCTGCCGACTGACCCAGACCCGGTGTCGCGCTGGGGACACCCTGGCTGGCCGCCGAACCAGCCTGGCTTGCAGCTGTTACGGGCTGGGGAGGATTGCTGTAGCGGTTCCAGTTCTCCCACAGGATGAACACGGACACGGCAAAAATCACTGAAAGAACAAGACGTTTTGGATCCATCGGCATGGTCTGCGTACCGCGAGGGCTATAGAGGGTTTATTGGATTGGGAAACTTGGGAGGAAAATCAGGGAATTCAAGGCACTGGATCAAATCCACCGACTGACCAGGGATTGCAGCGTGCAACCCGTTTTGCGGCCAGCCAACTGCCACGCATCGTGCCATGCTTTTCAAGCGCTTCAATTGCGTAAGCCGAACAGGAGGGATGAAAACGGCACTGCCGTCCCAGCCAGGGACTGATGAAATAACGATAGAACCGGATCAACGCCTGCAAGGCATTCTTCACGATTGCGCTTTCATCGGACTGCTCAACGCGGCAGCCTCGCAAACAGTGATGCAATATCTTCACGCAACTGGGCACGCGTCGCCCCGTCAGTCTTTTGCGCCAGCCGAAGCGCCATATCATGCGCCGGCAAACTTGCGCGAATGTGACGGAAATGCTCGCGCGCCAGACGCTTGAGGAGATTACGCGTTACCGCGTGGCGCGCCAGTTTCTTCGCCATCACAAGGCCCAGACGTGCGAGATCCTTGCCCGGCCGATAATGCAGGACAAAATAACGCCCGCGGATGCTGCGCCGGAAAGCAAAAACGGATGAATACTCATCCGTTTTTCGCACGCGACACTCAGGTGGAAAGTTTTCTGGAAGTACTACCGAAGTCCCGGACATTCCTGTCGCAGACTCCGCTTCCAGATCCCGATTCAAACCACTCGAGCTTTCACTTGTAGTGCCGCTCATCTATTGCTCGCCTGTCCATCCCGGATTGCCCGGGATAAACAGATTTGCGTCAGACCGACAGGCGATGACGGCCTTTGGCGCGACGTGCAGCGATCACCGAACGGCCACCACGGGTACGTTGGCGAACGAGGAAACCGTGGGTGCGCTTGCGGCGAACCACTGAGGGTTGGTAGGTACGCTTCATGACAGATCTCTAGTAGGCACAGAAGAACCCGCGATTACATCGGTTTACCCGCCTCTTGTCAAGTCATGCCTGCTTGGTGTACGCCACCTGAAGCACGTCTTCGAGTGTTCAGCCTGTGGATAATTCGCCCTCAAGCGGGTAAGATAAACGCTTCATAAGCGCTTCACAAAACACGTCGCGGACCACTTTTCGAAACGTGCAAGGACACCGTTTTTTCGGGTTTATAAAAAATTTTCCCGAACTTATTCATGGACTTGCATAACGCTAGGTACAACCATGACGGCCCCGAGTATCAGGTAAGGGATGGAGACTCGTCGTATGCGCACCAATTTGCTTCGCTTCGTTTTTGCCCAGCTTCATCCTGCCCTGTCCACGCCGGTGAAAAGCTGCCTGCAGCGGGCTCTAGCCGCAGTGCGATTCCGTTGTGAATTGCAACGCCGCTTGCGACGAACGCAAGACTTCAAACGTCAGTTCTGCTTCACCTGAACTGACTTTCAAGCAGTAACCCCTGTTGATTTCAAATTGGCTGAAGCTTCAGCCACGCATATTTATCGCCGTCTGATTCCACTTCGTATGGGAATCAATGGCAAACAAACGGTAGCCGATTGAACGTGAGTCACGATTTCTGGAACGCCTGCCTGGCACGACTCGAACAGGAACTGCCACCCCAGCAGTTCAACACCTGGATCCGCGCGCTCGAAGCGAGCCCCGGCTCGGCCGGCGGCAACGTCAATCTATTGGCGCCAAATCGCTTCGTCCTGCAATGGGTACGCGAGCGGTATCTGCACCGCATCGAACAGCTGGGTAACGAGTTCTTCGGCAAACCTGTCGAGATCATGCTCGAATTAGGTTCTAAAACACCTAAACCTGCTGCCAACAAACAGAATAATGGATCGGCGACCAGTCATACCAGATCCACAGCTGAATCTGACGAAGCAGGCAGTGAAAAGAGCCTTGGCAACGCGGAGATTCCCGCCAGTAAGCCAGCCGCCGAACCCGTCGCCAGCGGCAACCGCGAAAAAACACGCCTCAATCACGATTTCACCTTCGACACACTGGTCACCGGTAAAGCCAATGATCTGGCGCGTGCCGCGGCCATGCAGGTATCGCAGAACCCCGGCAGCTCCTACAACCCGTTATTCATCTACGGCGGTGTCGGCCTTGGTAAGACCCACCTGGTGCAATCCATTGGTAATGAGGTGCTGCGCCACAATCCACGCGCCGTCATTCGTTATGTGCATGCTGAGGATTACGTCGCTGACGTCGTGCGTGCTTACCAGCAGAAGAGCTTCGACCAGTTCAAGCGTTACTACCGCTCACTCGATCTGCTGCTGATCGACGATATCCAGTTCATCCGCAACAAGGAACGCACCCAGGAAGAATTCTTCCACGCATTCAATGGCTTGGTAGAGGCTCGCAAACAGATCGTCATCACCTGCGATACCTATCCGAAAGACATTGAAGGCCTGCAGGACCGCCTGATCTCGCGTTTCGACTGGGGTCTGACCGTCCAGATAGAGCCGCCCGAGCTCGAGATGCGCGTCGCCATCCTTAAGAAGAAAGCCGAAGTCGATGGACTCGACCTGCACGACGACGTCGCCTTCCTGATTGCCAAGAATCTGCGTTCGAATGTGCGCGAGCTCGAAGGCGCCTTGCGACGCGTGATGGCCTACGCGCGCTTCCATGGTCGCGAAATCAGCCTGGAACTGGCGCGTGAAGCCCTGCGCGACCTGCTCGCCGCCTTCAACCGCCAGCTCACGCTCGACGTCATCCAGAAGACGGTTGCCGATTACTACAAGCTCAAACTGGCCGAACTGCTGTCGCCCAAGCGCACGCGCAACATCGCCAGGCCGCGCCAGATCGCCATGTACCTGTCGAAGGAACTCACGCCTGCCTCACTACCAGCCATTGGCGAAGGCTTCGGCGGCCGTGACCACACGACAGTACTCCACGCTTGCCGCACCATTGCCGATCTGCGTCTGGCAGACCAACAGCTCAACCATGACATTCACGTATTGACGCAAGTCCTCAGGGGATGAAATGAGCGTTGATTCCGACCATCATTTTTTCCGATCAAAAGTCTCTGGACGATGAAAAGAAATGTTGTTGATAAGTCGCATTGAGCAGCTGTAAGGATTGTGGGAAAACCGGTTTTCATCCCCAGCGTCAATTTTTGCCCCCATTTGTACACAGCGCTTCTGACAGGCTTCTGAACAGGGTCATCAACAGCCCTAAACGACTGAAAAACTGGGACAATACTGGCTTGTCCACAGACTTGGACCCCAATAAGTTGTAGACGTAGGAGATATATATAAATGCTTCTGTTAACAACCACACGCGACGAACTGCTGGCGCCTCTGCAGTCCGTTTCCGGCATCGTCGAGAAGCGACACACCCTCCCGATCCTGTCCAACGTCCTGATCGAAAAGCGTGCGGGCGCACTGACCCTGCTGGCGACTGATATCGAGATCCAGATCCGTACGACGACTGAAGGTGCAGGCAGTGGCGAAGAAATCGCCATCACCGTTGCTGCTCGGAAACTGCAGGACATCCTGCGTGCTTTGCCGGAAGGAACCGAGGTCAGTCTGGTCCTCGACGACAAGCGATTGACCCTGAAGGCCGGTAAGAGCCGTTTTGCGCTGCAAACGCTGCCCGCTGGTGACTACCCCCGCATGCAGTTCAACGAAGGCGCTGCAGTCGAGTTTTCGCTGACGCAGAAGGCATTCAAGAAACAGCTGACGCAAGTCGCCTACGCGATGGCCGCCCAGGACGTGCGCTACTACCTCAACGGCCTGCTGATGGTTGCTGACGGCAGCGAGCTGCGCATGGTCGCTACCGACGGTCACCGCCTGGCGCTGGCCAACACCACGCTGGAAGGCGATGCACCGCATACCGAAGTGATCCTGCCGCGCAAGACCGTGCTTGAACTCGCGCGCCAGCTTGCCGACAGCGACGATCCTGTGAACATCACCCTCGTAGGCAACCAGGCGCGTTTCCAGTTCGGCCCGATCGAGCTCATCACCAAGCTCATCGACGGCAAGTTCCCGGACTACGACCGCGTGATTCCGCAAGGCAATCCCAAGCTCGTCAAGGCACGTCGCCAGGCGCTGCTGCTGGCCCTGCAACGTGCCGCTATCCTGACCAACGAGAAATTCCGCGGCCTGCGTGTGCTCCTCGAGCCAGGCAGCCTGAAAGTGCTCAGCTCCAATGCCGAGCAGGAAGAAGCGCAGGACGAACTTGAAGTCGATTACAGCGGCGACACGCTGGAGATCGGTTTCAACGTCAGTTACCTGCTCGATGTGCTGAACAACGTCGGCACCGATGATGTGGAAATCCACCTCAACGAACCGATGTCCAGCGCGCTGTTCACCTTGCCTGGAAATGATGCTTTCAAGGCAGTCGTGATGCCGATGCGGATCTAAGTTCTTGTTTCGAGCTGTGGTTGCGTAAAAACATCCACAGCTCATCAACTGTCTGATCACAGCTTATCCACAGAAAAACGCGCGTCGGTCCACAGCTTTTACAGCCGTTGTCCATGGGTTTGTGAACAAGATATCCACAGATAGTTGAAAAAAATTTTCGCCCGCTACGCGGGAGAAAAACTCAAAAGCAAATCAGAAGCACGCAACACCCTACCGGGATCGAATACATGTCCGAGCAAGAGAACGTACCCAACGAGCAACCGAAACCACAGGCTCAAGAGGCTTATGACGAATCCAGCATCCAGCAACTGGAAGGACTGGAAGCTGTCCGCAAGCGCCCGGGCATGTACATCGGCGACACCTCCGACGGTACCGGTCTGCACCACATGGTGTTCGAGGTAGTGGATAACGCCATCGACGAAGCCCTCGCCGGCCACTGCGACGACATTGTCGTCACCATCCACACAGACAACTCGATTTCCGTGACCGACAACGGCCGCGGCATTCCGGTCGGCATCAAGTTTGACGACAAGCACGAACCGAAACGCTCGGCTGCCGAAATCATCATGTGTTCCCTACATGCCGGCGGCAAGTTCAACCAGAACAGCTACAAGGTGTCCGGCGGCCTGCACGGCGTTGGCGTGACTTGCGTGAATGCCCTGTCGAAATTCCTGCGCCTCACCATCCGCCGCGATGGCAAGAAGCACTTCATGGAATTCAATCAGGGCCATGCTGTTGATCGCATCATCGAAGTGCGTGACGGCGTCGAAGTTTCGCCGCTCAAGATCATCGGGGACACCGAAAAGCGCGGTACGGAAGTTCACTTCCTCGCCGACGACCAGATCTTCGGCACGGTCGAATTCCATTACGACATTCTCGCCAAGCGTTTGCGTGAGCTGTCTTTCCTCAACAACGGCGTCGCAATCCGCCTCATTGACCAGCGCAGCGGCAAGGAAGAAAACTTCGCCTTCTCCGGCGGCGTAAAGGGCTTCGTCGACTACATCAACCGTGCGAAATCCGTCCTGCATCCGAATGTGTTCCACGCGCAAGGCACGACGCTGGTCACGACCGGCCAAGTGCAAAACGTCGAACTCACGGTTGAAGTCGCCATGCAGTGGAACGACAGCTACCAGGAACAGGTGCTGTGCTTCACCAACAACATCCCGCAGTCCGACGGTGGTACCCACCTCACCGGCTTGCGCGCGGCGATGACCCGCGTCATCAACAAGTACATCGAAGAAAACGAGATCGCCAAGAAAGCTAAGGTTGAAGTCACCGGCGACGACATGCGCGAAGGTCTCGCCTGCGTGCTGTCGGTGAAGATGCCCGATCCGAAATTCGCCTCGCAGACCAAGATGAAGCTGGTTTCCGGCGAAGCACGCCCGGCCGTGGAAGAAGTCGTCGCAGCCAAGCTTGCTGAATTCCTGCTCGAGCGCCCGATCGACGCCAAGGCCATTTGCGGAAAAATCGTCGAGGCTTCGCGCGCCCGCGAAGCCGCGCGTAAGGCGCGTGAAATCACCCGCCGGAAAGGGGTGCTCGACGGCATCGGTCTGCCCGGCAAACTCGCCGACTGCCAGGAACGTGATCCCGCGTTATGCGAGTTGTATATCGTGGAAGGGGATTCCGCTGGCGGCTCAGCCAAGCAGGGCCGCGACCGTAAATTCCAGGCCATTCTGCCGCTGCGCGGCAAGGTGCTCAACGTCGAGCGCGCACGTTTCGACAAACTCATTTCTTCCGAGCAGATCGCCACGCTCATTACCGCGCTCGGCACCAGCATCGGCAAGGACGACTACAAGCCCGAAAAACTGCGCTACCACCGCATCATCATCATGACCGATGCCGACGTCGACGGTGCCCACATCCGCACCCTGCTGCTGACCTTCTTCTATCGCCAGATGCCCGAGCTCGTCGAAGGCGGCCACATCTACATCGCCCAGCCGCCGCTCTACAAGATCAAGCACGGCCGCAGCGAGATGTACATCAAGGACGACCACGAACTCTCCGGCCACCTGCTCAAGCTCGCACTCGACGGCGCTGCACTGAGTTCGAAGGCTGGTGGTACCGAGATCGAAGGCGACACCCTCGCCGAACTCGCGCGCAGCTACCTGCTTGCCGAAGCCGTCATCAACCGCCTCACCAGCTGGATCGATACCGACGTCCTGCACGCCATCCTCGCGCATGACGTTGACATCATCCTCGCTGACGAAGCAGCTGCAATGGATTCGGCAAACCGCCTGCAAGCCGTGGTTGGTAACGCCATTACCATCCGCGCCCAGTTCGACGCTGTCGCCGAAGCCTGGCAACTCGCCCTCGAGCGCATGCACCACGGCAACGTCAAGCGCACCTTCATCGAAGCCGATTTCCTCGTCTCCGGTGACTACGCCACCATTCGCCGTGCCGCCCAGCAAATCAGCGGCCTCATCGGCGAAGACGCCACCATGCGCCGCAATGACAAGAGCACACCGGTCAAGAGCTTCTCCGAAGCCATCACCTGGATGCTCAACGAAGTCGAACGCGGCATCAGCAAGCAGCGCTACAAGGGTCTCGGCGAAATGAATCCCGAGCAACTCTGGGAAACCACCCTCGACCCTGCCGTGCGCCGTCTGCTCAAGGTGCAGATCGATGACGCTATTGCCGCCGACGAAATCTTCACCACGCTCATGGGCGACAACGTGGAACCGCGTCGGGACTTCATCGAGCGCAATGCCTTGAATGCGCGCAACATCGACGTGTAATTTCAAGAGTTTTGAACAAGCCGCCTTCGGGCGGCTTTTTTCTTGATCTTGATACAGAAAGGTACTTAGTACGCTTCATGAAATTGATTGTCTTTTTCGTGCTGAGTATCTTCATCACTTCAGCCTGGTCCCGCGAGAGCTCAGTCAAGCTGCAGTTCGTCGTCGAGAACAACAACAGCCACCACGGCTTTGCGACGAATACAGGGCCGGTAATGCAGTCGGTCATTGTCGAGATGACGGGGACGAATCTGGCGACGGACCGGGCGTGGCCGCAGGTGTTCGTGATCAAGCCGGGTGAGAGACGGGATCTGGGTTACGTGCGTAGTGCGAACCCGCAAGCGGGGTATCGTTTCAGTACGCGTTTGTCATCCATTGCCGGGAGCTATCTTGCGCCGGAAAGTACGGACCCACCGTTCCGGCTTCCCTATCTCGACGGTGAGGCCCATGCCATTGATCAGGCTTACGGCAATACGCTGACTTCGCACGCCGATCCACTGGTGCAGCAGGCGGTGGACTTCAACATGCCGGAGGGGACGTCGGTGGTCGCTGCGCGGGATGGTGTGGTGGCGGAGGTGGAGGACAGTTTCACGACGGGTGGCACGGATGCGTTATATCTCGACAAGGCCAACCAGGTGATGGTGCAGCATGCCGACGGCACGGTCGCGGTGTATGCGCATCTGTTTCCGCGGAGCGCACGCGTGACGGTCGGTCAGCATGTACGTGCCGGCGAGGTGCTGGCGAAGTCCGGCAATACGGGTTTCAGCAGCGGGCCGCATCTGCACTTTGCGTCGATGCGGCCGAAGATTACGGCGGACAATCGTTTCGTGCTGGAAGCGCTACCCGTGCATTTTGCGACGGGCAATCCAGTGCGGATTCTCGTGCCGGTGAAGGGGCTGCTGGCAACAGCGGCCTCGGACGGGCCGGCCAACATTTCATACGAACGTATCGCTGTGCAGCGAAACGTCCTGCGTGAAGCGCTGCCACCGCAAGCCGAGCAACCTGAAGCCTACCCGCCGATGGAGGGAGACAAACCCGTGGTTCGTATCGAGGCGGTGCCGCGCTTGTCTCCCCTCCAGGAAATCCTGAAGGAATACTGGTTGTGGATTGCGGGTGGCACCGCGCTGCTCATTGTCATCAACAGTTACTTCGGTTCGCACCAGAGGCGGAATCACCGGGACTAGGAATGCAAACGCCCGGTCCAGCCGGGCGTTTGCATTCATTGGTCCGCGTACCGGCTCGCACTCAGAAGATCAGCTTCAGCACGCCGCTAATCGTCAGCAAGCCGACCAGAAAGATGATGCCGAAGATCCACAGTAGAACTTTCATTTTCAATTCTCCTTGTTGAGCGATTTGCCTTGATGGTGTGGAAGCGCCGCCTGATGGACGCTCTCCTGACCAATTCAGCAATCACCGCTCCCGCGCTGCCGCCTAGTGAGTGAAGGCCTAGGGATCCAGCCAGGGGATCTGGTTTGAGCTGCCTTCAGTGTCCATCCGTGGACTGCGGCCGCGTGACGTTTTCCATAAAAAGAGCGTTTTTGACATTGCTTTGCCTCCTCCTCCCTCACATAGTGGAGAGACCGGTAACACAAACGATCTTCGGGTCGTTCGTGAGAAGGACGAACACACATACGTCTTCGCCGGAAACCCGTTGCAAACAAACGAGGAGACAAAGAATGTTCCGCAAGATCCTGACGGGCAGCGCCATGGCGTTGCTCGCTGGCAGCGCCTTTGCCGCGACTGATGCGCCCAGCGGTTATACGAAGTGTGTTCAGCTCGGCAGTACCTGTGCCATGAGCGGCACGCATCAGGCAGCCATCGGCAAGTCTGGCGTGTTTGCCTACGCCACTTTCACCGGGAGCTTTGCCTGCACGCTGGCGAATTTCCCCGGTGCGCCAAGCAATTCGTCCTGGTGCTCCTATGACCCGGCAGCGTCCAGTGCTTCTTCGAGCGCCGCTTCGAGTGTTGCCGCCAGCAGCGTATCGAGTTCGAAGTCCTCGTCTTCATCGTCGTCTGTCGTGAGCAGTTCGTCATCGTCGGTGGCGGCCTCCTCGGTTGCTTCGAGCAAGTCGTCCAGCGCCAACGCGTCTTCCGTGCCATCGACCAGTTCGCGCCCGCAACTGTCGAGCACTTCAGCGGCCAACAATACGATTGCCAAATACCTCGGTAGCTGGGATCCGACGGCGGGTGTCGGCAATGTGAGCAGCTTCACGGCCAAATACACCGTTGCTGCCGATGGCACGGGCACGCACAAGACCGTGCAGGCGGCGATCTCGGCTGCGGTCAGCAATGGTGGCAGCTCGCGCATCTATATCGCCGTAAAGGCGGGTACGTATCGTGAGGTGGTATGCGTGCCAGCTGCGGCGCCACCGATCACGCTGTACAGCACGACTGCCGATGCGAGCAAGACGGTGATCGTCTACAACAACGCCAATCCGAAGCCGAAGTCCTCAGGTACGGCAGCCAATCCCTGCTCGCCGAATGCTTCCGCGACGACCTATGGCACCGGCGGCAGCACGACCTTCTCGGCCTTCAGCCAGGGCTTTCAGGCGAAGAACCTGACCTTCTCGAATGACTATGTCGAGGATACGTACTCGAGCAGCAACCAGTCCGCCGTGGCGCTGACTGCGCAAGGCGACCAACAGCTCTACGAGAATGTGCGGGTGTTGGGTAACCAGGATTCGCTGCTGACCAACACGTCAGCGGTGGGTACCGTTGCGCATCATTACTTCAAGAGCAGCTACGTCGAGGGGGATACCGATTTCATCTTCGGTCGTGGCACGGCAGTGTTCGACGGTTGCGAGATCAGGTACCTCACCACGCGCAAAAGTAACGGCGTGATTCTCGCGCCGAGCACGGCGGCCAGCAATTCATACGGCATTCTCATCATCAACAGCACGCTTACGCAGTCGGGCTCGGCCAGCAACTCGGTCTCTCTCGGGCGTGCCTGGGATGAAAGCGTGGGATCGCTGTCGAACTACGTGAATGGCACCTCGCCGAATGGTCAGGCGGTGATCCGCGACTCCGCATTGGGTGGCCATATCGTCAAGACGGCACCCTGGGGCGCGTCGACGGTGAGTCGTCCTTTCTGCTCTTCGAACTGCACGAATTCCGCCAACCGCTTCTATGAATACAACAACTCGGGATCAGGCAACGGCGGCTGACGCCGGAAAGCCAGCAAGCAACTGACACAGGCCCCGCTCAGCGGGGCCTCTTGTTTCAGCGGTACGCAGCGAAACATGGGCGCCGCAGACAAGCCTTACACAGCTCTGACATGAGCGAAAAAACCTGTGTCACGAGGTGAGAAAAACAGCAGGCCGGGCCCGAGGTTTTCATTCAAATTCAAGCATGGCTCCGGTAGGCTGGAGCCGCCGTACCGAACCACGATGACGCACAACGAAGCACTCAGGTATGACCCAGCCAGCAGCAGACCACGCACCCGATAGCACACCCACCACCACGCCGGAGAGCGGCGTCTACAAGACCCTTCTCGAATCGACGCGCGCAATTCCCTGGAAGATCGATTGGCGCACGATGCAGTTCGCCTACATCGGTCCGCAAATCGAGCCTCTGCTGGGTTGGTCTGTGGACAGCTGGCTGACGGCTGAAGACTGGGCCACGCGCATTCACCCGGAAGACCGCGAGCGTGTCGTGAACTTCTGCATCGGGCAATCAAAAGCCGGGGTGGATCACGAGGCCGACTACCGGGCGCTGACGCCGGATGGAAACTACGTGTGGATCCGCGACGTCGTGCATGTGTTGCGCGACGACAAGGGTGAAACGGAAGCGCTGGTGGGTTTCATGTTCGACATCAGCGAGCGCAAGAAGACGGAGGAGGCGCTGGTCGCCTTGCAGCGCAAGCTGGAGGAGTTCTCGTTCAAGGACGGGCTGACGGGCGTGGCCAACCGGCGCATGTTCGATTCGGTGCTGAAACAGGAATGGAGCCAGGCGCAGCGCAGCGGCCAGCCCTTGTCGCTCATCCTTGTCGATATCGATTACTTCAAGCAGTACAACGATCACTACGGCCACGTACAGGGCGACGAGTGCCTGAAGCTGGTGGCCAGCGTACTGTCGGGCGCGGCGAAACGGCCCCGCGACCTGTTTGCGCGCTTCGGCGGCGAGGAGTTCATCTTCGTCTTACCAGAGACCCCTGCCGACGCTGCGCAACTGATTGCCGAGCGTTGCCGCGAACTGATCCTCAGCGAGCAGATTGCCCACGCGGCCTCACAGATCAACCCGCTGCTGACCATCAGCCTGGGTGTTGGCACGGTGACGCCCACCCATGACGACCAGGTCGTGGCTTTTCTCGAAGGTGTTGATCGTCAGCTGTATCAGGCCAAGCAGCAGGGCCGTGACCGCATTGCGGCCGGCCAGTACTGAGCTGCTCAGCGCAGGGTTTCAGTAGCTGACGCGATTACGCCCGCCGTGCTTGGCCTGGTAAAGCATCTGGTCGGCGGCGTTGTAGAGGTCTTCGGCGCGCATGGCCGAACCCAGCGTGGCGATGCCGATGGAGACCGTCGCCCTGAGCGTTCCCGTGTCGATGACGAACGAATGAGATTCGATCAGTGAGCGGATGGATTCGGCGATGAGCGCGGCCTGATCGATAGCCGTCTCCGGCAGGATCACGCAGAACTCCTCACCACCATAGCGGCCCGGCTCATCGCTCGGTCGCAGCCGCTGGCGCAGCAGGGTGGCGATCTGGCGCAGCACGGCGTCACCGGCGAGGTGACCATGCGTATCGTTGACACGCTTGAAGTGGTCGACGTCCAGCATCAGCAAGGACAGGGCGCGACCGTAGCGCTGCGCGCGCGGGATTTCCTCACCCAGCAGCGTGTCGATGCGCTTGCGGTTGGCGAGACCCGTCAGGCCGTCGGTAATGGCGGCACGATTGATGGCGGCGTGGTACTGAGCCTCGATGTCGGTGCCGGCGAGAAATTTGAAAACGGTGTCGCCGATATGGATCTGGTCGCCGGGCATCAGGCTGCGCACGGTGACGCGCTGCACATCATTGTTGGCGAAAGTGCCGTTGGTGGAGTTCAGGTCCTGCAGGATGAGCTCGCTGCCGCGACGCTCGATGCGCGCATGCTTGCGTGACACGCCGTCGCTCTGCGTCACGATGTCGTTGTCGACATCGCGGCCGATCTTCACGCTCGGTATGTCGAGCACATAGCGGCGACCGAGTTCGCTGGCAATCGGTGAATGTATGATGACGAGACAGTCCTCCCCCGGCCCGCTCAGCGGACTTTTCAGGCTCGTGACGCGGGTTTCCATGTCGTCGTTGTTCACGGTGCGCTTGCGGCAGGTTTTCGGAGCCTGAAGGGTACTGCGGCGGGCTGGATCGCGTCCAGCAGCTTGTTGTCCCCCAGGGCCTGCCGTGGCAGGCCTTCGCTCCCCTGCCTTGCGGGCAGGTTCATCGAATCCAGGAGTCGTCTTGAACCAGGCCAGACAGCGCTTCGCGTTGAGTGTCAGTGTTTTCGTCATCGTCCGTGACGGCCCGCAGGTCTTGCTGCTTCGCCGCGCCAATACGGGCTGGAAAGACGGCTTCCTGAGTCTGCCGGCAGGCGCGCATGACGGCGCGGAAACGCTTGCGCAAGCAGCCGTGCGCGAGCTGCGTGAAGAAACGGGCATCAGCGCAGCGGAGGCCGACATGCGTCTGGTCCACCTGATGCACTGTCGCGCGGGCGACACCGGAGGCGAGTGGCTGGGAGCGTTCTTCGTCGCGGAAAACTGGAGCGGTACGCCTGCCCTGCTGGAAGCCGGCAAGCATGACCATATCGCCTGGTATGCGATCGACGCCTTGCCGGAAAATCTCATCCCCTACACGCGACAGGGCATCGAATGCAGTGGCCGTGGCGAGGCGTTCTCGAGCTTTGGCTGGACCGAATGATGAGGCTGGCAATGACCATGGAATCGCACCTGAGCGCAGCCGTGTGCCTCGAGTCACATGACATGCTGACAGCCGTGCCGGCCTGAACTGCCATGCGTCAGCGCAAACATCATCACAACGTCTACGTCGTCGAGTTGTCGCGCAATGTGCTGCGCGAAGCGCGCTTCCTCAAATCGAATCCGGACTATGACATCAGCAAGTCTTGCGTGTACGTCGGCATGAGTGGCCTGTCGCCGGACGAACGCTTCGACAAGCACAAGGCGGGCATCCGCTCGAACCGCTTCGTGCGTGAATACGGATTGCGCCTCTTGCCGCAGCTCTACGAGTGCTACAACCCGATGCCCTACGACGCGGCTTGCGAGATGGAGGTTGAGTTGGCGATCTCGCTGCGCGAAGCCGGCTACGGGGTGTGGCAGGCCTGACACATCCGGGGCCTTGCTCTCGGGCACAGGCGCGGTAAGATTCCGGCAGGCCGCGCAAACCCGCGCGGCTCACGTCGCTCGGACGGTTCCGGGCGCTTACGTAAAGGAATCACCCATGTCTGCCACTGTTGGCAAGCGCCGCTTTGCGCGCATCGATCGCCTCCCCCCCTACGTTTTCAACATCACGGCCGAGCTGAAACTGGCCGCGCGTCGCCGTGGCGACGACATCATCGACCTGTCGATGGGCAACCCCGACGGCGCGACACCGCCGCACATCGTCGCCAAGCTGGTCGAGGTGGCACAGCGGCCCGACACGCACGGCTACTCCTCGTCCAAAGGCATTCCGCGCCTGCGCCGCGCGATCTCGCACTGGTACCGCGACCGCTATGCCATAGACATCAACCCTGACACGGAAGCCATCGTTACGATTGGCTCGAAGGAAGGCCTGGCGCACCTGATGCTGGCGACGCTGGATCGTGGCGACACGGTGCTGGTGCCGGACCCGAGCTATCCGATCCACATCTATGGCGCGGTGATCGCCGGCGCCGACATCCGCTCGGTGCCGCTGGTGCCCGGCGTGGATTTCTTCGCCGAGCTGGAGAAGGCGATCCGCGGCAGCTACCCGAAGCCGAAGATGATGGTGCTGGGTTTTCCCTCAAACCCGACGGCGCAATGCGTCGAGCTGGATTTCTTCGAGCGCGTAATCGCGCTGGCAAAGAAGCACGACATCCTCGTGGTGCACGATCTGGCCTATGCCGATATCGTCTTCGATGGCTGGAAGGCGCCCTCCATCATGCAGGTGGCAGGGGCCAAGGACATCGCGGTGGAGTTCTTCACCCTGTCGAAGAGCTACAACATGGCGGGCTGGCGCATCGGCTTCATGGTCGGCAATCCCGATCTCGTCGCCGCGCTGGCGCGTATGAAGAGTTATCACGACTACGGCACCTTCACGCCGCTGCAGGTAGCGGCAATCGCCGCGCTGGAAGGCGACCAGCAATGCGTGCAGGACATTGCCGCGCAGTACCAGAGCCGGCGCGATGTGCTCGTAAAGGGCCTCAACGAGATCGGCTGGCCGGTGGAAACACCGAAGGCTTCGATGTATGTCTGGGCGCGCATTCCGGAAGCGTATCGCGCGCTTGGCTCGCTCGAGTTTTCGAAGCAGCTGCTGGCCAAGGCCAAGGTATGCGTATCGCCGGGCATCGGTTTTGGCGATCATGGCGATGACCATGTGCGCTTCGCGCTGATCGAGAACGAAGCGCGTATCCGCCAGGCGATTCGCGGTATCAAGACCATGCTCAAGGTCGATGGCCTGATCGCGCCGGCGGCCTAGCACCCGACCCTGGTGTCTGTGATTTTTTGTGGCGACAGTGCTGATCAGGGCCTGTCGCCATGGATCACGGCTAAAGCTTTCAGCCTGCTGCGCCGTGGAGCCCTTGTGGTCCTCCGTGCCGCAGGACCAGGACTGGCGCGCAAAGAAGTATTCGAACAAGCCGCCCGAGATGAACACCGCAACCACGGCGTGACAGCATGGAAATCCAGTTAGATCCCGCATTGCACAGGCTGGCCGGCAACAAGGCGCTCTATGTTCATCTGGCGCTGAGCTTCCCGGAAGACGCGAAGAGCATGTTGGCGCAGCTGAACCAGGCAACTGCCGATCATGCGGCGGTGCTGCACAGCATGAAGGGCGTGGCTGGCACGGTCGGCGCTGCCGAACTGGCGAGCCGGGCTGCGGACCTGGAGCAGCAGCTCAAGCAGGGCGGACGGCCGCTCGACGCTGGCACGCTGCCAACGGGTCTTGATACGCTGGTCGAGCAGACGGTGCAGGCGCTGGCGCGCATCGTGACGGATCTGCGACCCGCCGCGCCCGGCCTTGCTGCGGGGCCCTTTGAAGAGAGCGAGCTGCATGCCATGCTGGGCGAACTCGCGAGCCTTCTGGCGGCTGGCAATATGCGTGCACTAAGTGTTTTCGCGAAGCTGCAGTATCGTTTCGGGGCCGACTCAGCCTTGCAGTCTTCGCCTCGCCTGGCGGAACTGACAACAGCTGTGAACCGGCTTGATTTTGCGGCGGCACAGGAAAGCTGCCGGCAACTGGACGCAGCACTTTCGAAGAGCGACAGATGACGCCTGCCGAACTGAACAATCCCCTGCTGCAGATGCTGCACGAAAAGCCGACCCTGCTGATCGTCGACGATCATGCCGGCAGCATCCAGACGTTGTACGAGATCTTCAAGGACGAATACGAGGTGTGCTTCGCCACCAGCGGCGCACAGGCACTCGAGCGTTGCAAGGAGCGTCAGCCGCAGCTGATCCTGCTGGATGTAATGATGCCGGACATGGATGGCTTCGAGGTCTGCCACCGCCTCAAGAGCGAGCCGCTGACCGAGGCTATTCCCATCATCTTCGTGACAGGGACCGACGACCCCTACCAGGAGGCCCGCGGGCTGGATGCCGGCGCCGCCGACTTCATCACCAAGCCCTTCCACGCGCGCGTCGTGATGGCGCGTGTGCGCACCCAGCTCACGCTGAAACGCCAGACCGATCTGCTGCGTTCGCTGGTGCTGATGGATGGCCTCACCGGCGTGGCCAATCGCCGCCACTTCGACGCGACGCTGGAGAACGAATGGCGGCGCTGTGCGCGCACAGGTTCGCCGCTGGCCCTGATCCTCCTCGACGTGGATTTCTTCAAGGACTACAACGATTTCTATGGCCACCCGGCGGGTGACGTCTGTCTGCAGCGTGTCGCGCATCAACTCAGTGCGATCCTCGAGCGCCCCGGCGATATGGCGGCGCGCTACGGTGGCGAAGAGTTCGTATGCCTGTTGCCTGATACGCCCATGGAAGGTGCGCTGGCGGTCGCGACGGAAATGGAAAGCGCCGTGCGCGCGCTGGCCATTCCCCACGCAAGATCGCAGGTCACCAACCTCGTGACGGTCAGCGTGGGCGTGGCGGTCACAGTGCCGAAAGCCGCGGAAGATCCGGGCGAGCTGGTGTTCTGCGCCGATCTGCAGATGTACAAGGCCAAGAACGCCGGCCGTGCGCAGGTCAAATCACAACAACTCTGAAAAACGACCGGCAGCGGGCATCGGGCCCGGCAGGTTTTCCGGACAGGGGCGGAATCAGCGCATGCAATCGATACGACGGACTCTCTCAGGTGCTTCAGGCGTGAGCAGATGGCTGCTGCTGGCAGGCATGTTGCTGCAGTCCCCTGTCTTTGCGGCCACCTATCCGGAGCGTGCCGTCACCCTGATCGAGCCACTGGCGACGCGGGTGGAGTTCGGCAAGAGCCTCGCGGCCAGTGCGCCGAAATTCCTCAACCAGCCCGTCCAGATCGAAACACGTTTCGGCGAGTCCGGTGCGGTGGGTGCGGCCGCGGTGCGCAATGCGCGGCCGGATGGCTATACCCTGCTGCTGGGCCGACCAGCCAGCCAGTTCATCCGCCCAGCCATGGCGCCCGAGACGCCCTACCGCTGGAATGACTTCACGGTCCTCGGTGTTCTCGAGATCGACCCGCTGATCTGTGCGGTGAAAGCGGAGTCCCCCTATCAGACGGCCCGCGACCTGCTCGATGCCATTCGCAAGAATCCCGGCAGCCTGAAGTACGCCAGCGTCGGCGTGACGACGATCACCCATCTCGGCGTGCAGTACATGCTGCATCTGGCGGGCGCCAGACGGGATGCGGCCGTTGGCGTGCATTTCGAGAACGGTCAGCAGGCCGTGCAGGCCTTGCTGAATGACAAGGTGCAGTTCGTGTGCACAGTGGGCGGCGTGATCGAACCCATCAAGGCCGGGCAATTACGAGGCTTGTTCTCCACGGCGCCCGGCCGCTTGCCGGCCTTGCCGCAACTCCCCAATGCCAGCGAGGCAGGCTTGCGCGACATGGGCCGCATCGTCGGCTGGACTGCGCTGTTCGGCCCGCGTGGCTTGCCTGCCGACGTCGTGAAGCGCTGGCGGGATGTACTCAGCAAGGTGTCGCGTGATCCGGAGTGGCTGGCCTCCAACGAACGCTTCGGCGGCTTGCCGGCGATCCGCACCATGTCAGACCCCGAGCAGTTCATGCGCGATCAGTTTGCGCTCTACGATCAACTCATCACCACGCTGGATCTCGCCAGATGAGGCGCATCGCGAAATGCACCGCGGCGTTGTGGCTGGCCGGCACGATGGGGCTCGTTGCGGCTGCCGAGACCTATCCGGCGCGACCAATCAAACTGGTTGAGCCTTACGCCGCACGCGTGGAATTTGGCAAGAGCCTCAGCCTCAGCGCACCGAAGTTCCTCAAGCAGAAAGTCTTCATCGAGAATCGCCACGGCGAGGGCGGGGCCAACGCAGCGGCGTTCGTGCATGCTGCGCCGCCGGACGGCTACACCCTGTTGCTCGGTCGTCTGGCCAGCCAGATCATCCGCCCGGCCATGGTGCCGGCGACACCCTACCGCTGGAACGAGTTCACGGTACTGGGGGTACTCGATATCGATCCGCTGATATGTGCCGTGCATAAGGACGTGCCGTATGCGAGTGCACGCGAACTGCTGGACGCCATCCGCAAGCAGCCCGGCGCGCTGAAGTACAGCACCGTCGGGCCGGCCACGAACACGCATCTGAGTGTGCAGTACATGCTGCACCTGGCGGGCTTGAAGCGGGACGCTGCCGTCGCCGTGCATTTCGAGAGCGGCCTCGAGGCCGTGCAGGCGGTGGTGAGCGGCAAGGTGCAGTTTGCGTGCATTGCGGGCGGCTTGATCGAGCCGATCAAGGAAGGCCAGTTGCGCGGCCTGTTCTCGACTGCGCCGGGGCGCATGAGCGTACTGCCGCAACTGCCCAATGCCAGCGAAGCAGGCCTGCGCGACATGGGCCGCATCGTTGGCTGGACCGCCCTGCTGGGGCCGCCTCGCCTGCCCGCCAGTATCGTGGCGCGCTGGAAGGATGCGCTCGACAAGGTGTCGCGCGATCCTGAATGGATTGCGTCGACCATCCGCTCGGGCGGGTTGCCGGCGATCCGCACCATGGGCGACCCGGATCAATTCATGCGCGATCAGTTCCTGCTCTATGACGAACTGATCACTACGCTTGACCTCGCAAGGTGAGCGCACGATGAGCCAGACCTGGGGTGCCAGACTCGCAACGACCTCGTCACGCAAGCGCCTGTTTGACGCGCTCAGTGTCGTGCTCACCCTGGCCGTCGGCCTGACCGGGTCCTGGCTGCTCTACCGCGCCATCGACAGCAATGCGCATCTGCAGGAGCGTGAGCGTCTTGGGGCTGCGGGCCAGGCGGTCATCGGTTCTTTCGATCTGGAGTTGATGCGTACGGTCGAGAATGTGCGCGGCCTTGGCTTGATGATCGCAGCCAGCCAGAAGCTGGAGCGCAAGAACTTTCTCGAATACAGCCAGCGACTGACCAGCGACACGCGCTCCCTGACCTTCATCGAATGGCAGCCGATGGTGCCCGCCGGTCGCTTGCCGCAGTTCGAAGCCATGGCCCGCGCCCAGGGCTTCGGCAATTTCCGCGTGACCGAACCGCGCGACGGGCGCCTGGTGCCCGTGCAGCCGCGCGCCGAGTACGTGCCCATCCTGTTCGCATGGCCCGAGAATACCGGCGCCATCGGCGTCGATATGGGTTTCGATCCGGCGCGCATGCGCTCCAAGCTCAAGGCGCGCGATACGGGCAGACCGATTGCGTCGGAAACCTTCAAGATCATCAGCAGCGGTACGGAAGCGACCGAAGCCAGCGCATTCGCGATTTCCGCCCCGGTCTATTTCCCCGGCCCGACCAGCAGCGTGGCGGAGCGTCGTCAGCGGCTGATGGGATATGTTGCCGGCGTCATACAGGTCCCGGCCATCCTGCATGATGCTGCGTTTCGCGCCGACGCGGCACAGCTCGACCTGCTGGTATTTGACCGCGCTGCCGAACCGCGTCAGCTGATCTTCGCTGCACGGGGTGACGGCGCCGCAACAACGAATGATGCCGCGTACCAGACCAGCGACCAGGACCTGGTCATGACCGTGGAGGTCGGTGCGCGGCCATGGGAAATCATTCTCCATCCGCGCAGCGAGTTCCTGCGCAGTGGTGCGCGCAACGACGCGCTGGCTACCTTCATTGCGGGCCTGACGCTTACGTTCCTGCTGGTGTTCTCCCTCTATCGCCAGCAGCGCAGTCGACGCGAGATCGAGACAGCGGACGAGGCCCTGAAGGCTGAACGCCAGCAATTGACGAACATCCTCGAAGGTACGAATGCGGGCACCTGGGCGTGGAATGTGCAAACCGGTGCGCTGGACCTCAACGAACGTTGGGCCGGCATGCTGGGTTATACGCTGGCGGAACTCGAGCCGATCACTGTCGATACCTGGGTCAGGTACACGCACCCCGACGATGTGACGCGTGCGCGCGAGATGCTGACACGACATTTCTCCGGCGAGCTGGCTTACTACGATTGCGAACTACGCATGCGCCACAAACCGGTGGGCGATGCGGAGGGGGCGTGGGTATGGATTTCGGCGCGCGGCCGGCTGTTCTCGCGCACGCCGGCGGGCGAGCCCGAATGGGTTGCGGGGACCCATCTCGAGATCACCGAACGCAAGCGCGCCGAGGAGGCGCTACGCGAGGCCAAGCATGTGGCCGAAGAAGCCAGTCTTGCCAAGAGCCGCTTCCTCGCCACCATGTCGCACGAGATCCGTACGCCCATGAACGGCATCCTCGGCATGGCGCAATTGTTGTCGGGCCCGGTCGACAGCGAGGAAGAGCGGCGCGAGTTCGTGCAGGTCATCCTCGATTCCGGGCGCACCCTGCTGACCCTGCTCAACGACATTCTCGATCTGTCCAAGGTCGAGGCCGGCGCGCTCGAACTGCGCACGGCACCTTTCGCACCGGCGCAACTGGTGCGCGAAGTCGCGTCGTTGATGACGGGATCGATTGCCGAAAAAGGGCTTTCACTGGCAGCGAAATGGCATGAAGACGATGAGGCCTTGTACGTGGGCGACCCGATGCGGGTGCGCCAGATGCTCACCAATCTCGTCAGCAATGCCATCAAGTTCACTTTCGCGGGCGAGATCCGTGTCGACGCTTATGAACTGGACCGCAGGGACGGGCTTGCCGTGCTTGAGTTCAGCGTGCGCGACACCGGCATCGGCATCGCCCCCGAGCATCGCGACCTGCTGTTCAAACCGTTCTCGCAGGTTGATAGCTCGAACACCCGTCGTTTCGGCGGCACGGGGCTGGGCCTGTCCATCGTGCGCAATCTGGCCGAGCGCATGAACGGCAGCGTGGGCGTCGACAGCGAGGTCAATCGCGGCTCCAGGTTCTGGTTCCGCATCGAACTCGCCCTGCCTGACAAGCCGAGCGCGGCCCTCATGTCCTCTGACATCAACAGAAAGGCCCGGCCCGCCGCGGATGGCGGCCACATCCTGATCGTCGAAGACCATTCCTCCAATCGCCTGGTGCTGGAGTCGCTGCTGCAGACCCACGGCCTCACGTATCAGTCGGTAACGAACGGCGCCGAGGCGTTTGCCAGCGTGACCTCCGGTGCGCATTTCGATCTGGTGCTGATGGACTGCCAGATGCCCGTCATGGATGGCCTCGAGGCAACGCGCATGATCCGCGAGTGGGAGGCCTTCAGCCAGCAACGCGTGCCCATCATTGCGGTGACGGCCGATGCCTTTGCCGAAGACGAAGAACGATGCCTTGCCGTCGGCATGGACGATTTCCTGTCCAAGCCGATCGATGCCAACGAGTTGCTGATCAAGCTCAGGCATTGGCTGCCACGTGCTCATTCGCGCGCAGAATCCTGAGCGGACGGCCTTGCAATGCTGCGCTGCCGTCTAAAGCTTTTCATGCCGGACGTCGTCAAGGTAATGTGATCCCGGTATCAGACCGGGCTTCCTGACCTACGGCAAGGCAGCAGACCTGACAAAACTCGAATTGGCCGAGGAGGCCCGGTGGTGATTGAAGCCCTGTCGCATCGTTGGCGCAGCAGTTTCCGTTTCAAGCTGATTCTCGCCACCATCGTGCTGATCACGCTGACGGTGACGATCTACAGCGGCCTGCTGTTCTGGCACCACGCGCGCGCCTCGGAGACGGGGCAGAAGGAGCGCGCCACGCGTCTCGCGAGCCTGCTGGCGGAATCGCTGGCATTGCCCATGTACGAATTCAACTCGCTGGCTGTCGAGGCCGGCGTGAAGGCGCTGGAATCGCATGCCGACGTGCGTCGCGTGCGTGTGCTGGACAGCGCCGGCAAAGTGGTCGTCGACCGCGCCAATCCGGCCGAGGTGGGCGAGGTCTTGCTGACCATCAAGAAGGCGATCACGCACAAGACGCCCAAGCGCCAGCTCGACGTAGGCTCCATCGAGCTGGCGTTCTCGCGTACCAGCCTTGACGCCGAACTCTACAACGCCATGTTCGAGACCATCATCGGCGGCCTGTTGATGGCGGTTGCCACCATCTGTGCAGCGCTGTGGGCGTTTCGCTCCCTGACGCGCCCGCTCGCGCAGATCACCAACGGGCTGGACCAACTGGCGGCGGGCCAGACCTATGTGGCCTTGCCCGACACGGAGCGGCGCGACGAGTTCGGGCGCATGACGACGGCCATGCATCGTTTCCGCGACGCCCTCGTCGAGCGGCGCCAGGCGGAAGAGGCGATTCGCGAGAGCGAGCTACGTCACCGCGCCGAACTGGAGCAGACCGTGGTGCAGCGCACGACGCAGCTGGCCGAGGCCAAGGAGGTCGCCGAAGCCGCCAATCGTGCCAAGAGTGCCTTCGTGGCGAACATGAGCCATGAGATCCGCACGCCGCTCAATGCGGTACTCGGCCTGGCGAAAATGATTGTGCGTGACGACAGCAACCCGCGCTCCGTGGACACCGCCAATCGCATCCTGCAGGCAGGCGAGCATCTGCTTGGCGTGATCAACGAGATCCTCGATTTCTCGAAGATCGAGGCCGGCAAGATGCAGATCGATGTGCAGCCCTTCGAGCTGGCCGCGGCGGTCAACAAGGCGGTTGAACTGGTGCGCGATCGCGCCATGCTCAAGCGCCTCGAATTCGACTCGCACATCGGCATCGACCTGCCAGGCTGGGTGCGCGGCGACCGGTTGCGCGTCGAGCAGATCCTCATCAACCTGTTGTCGAACGCGGTGAAGTTCACGCAGCGTGGCGAGGTCTCGGTGGCGGTGTCGCGCTCGCGCGAATCCAGCGACATCGTCTTCCGCATCTCCGACACCGGCATCGGCATGAGCGCCGACCAGGTCAGCCGCCTGTTCAGCGCTTTCGAACAGGCGGATTCGTCGACAACGCGCAAGTACGGTGGCACCGGCCTCGGTCTCGTGATCAGCCGTAGTCTGGCCGTTCAGATGGGTGGCGACATCAGCGTGGAGAGCTTCCCCGGTGTCGGCAGCACCTTCACCGTGAGCTTGCCGCTGGCCGCCGTAACCGCGCAGACGCGGGCCCCCGTTCCAAGGGTGCGCGTGCAGCGGCTCAAGGGCTTGCGCGTGCTCGCCGCGGAAGACATCGAACTCAATCGCTTCGTGCTCGAAGACCTGCTGACCAACGAGGGCGCGACGGTGGATTTCGCCGAGGATGGCGAAAAGGCCCTCGCGCTCATCACCAGCAAGGGCGCTGAAGTGTATGACGTCGTGCTGACGGACATCCAGATGCCGATCATGGATGGCTACGAGCTGGCGCAGCGCATCGCGCAGACCTGGCCGCGCCTGCCCATCATTGGCCTGACGGCCCACGCCATGAGTGAAGAGCGCGAGAAGTGTCTCGCCTGCGGCATGGTGGCGCACGTTATCAAGCCGATCGAGGAAGACTTGCTGATCGCCACGATCCTGCAGTACTGCGATCTGCCGCGCGAAGTGGTAGCTGCCGCCAGCGTGCAGACAGCCGACCAGCCCCCCATGCACATGCTGCATGACGTACGCCGTCTCATCGACTGGGATGCCCTGATGCATCGCTACAAGGGGCGCACCGCTTTCGTCGAGAAGCTCATCGCCACCCTGCTGCGCACACATGGCGACACGCCGCGGAAACTGCGCGAGGCCGTCAGGAGTCGCGATACCCAGACCATGAAGTTTCTCGCGCACACCCTCAAAGGCGTGTCAGGCAATCTCGAAGCGGGCGAGCTGCACGCGCTGGCGAAGAAGATCCATTCCGGCGAAGGTGAACAAAGCGACGCGCCGGTGCTGACGCTGGAGCTGGCCGACTCCCTGGAGAACCTGCTGGAGATGCTGGCGCGAGGTACGGCAGCCAAAGCCGCCAGCGCTGCGAATGACTGAGTGACGCGAGCTCAGGACTTGCCGGCCTTCTCGCTGGAGCGCGCGGTCGAGACGGAATTGCATATGCCGCGCTTCTTGTCATAGGGATCGAACCAGAGCTCCTTGCGGCTCAGTGGATTGCTCGCAGACAGGAAGGGGTTGTCGAGGCGGATGATGTGCCGCGCGCACAGCTCGGCGCGCTGCAACATTTCGGCGTGATACGTCTTGACCATTTTCAGGAGGGTGCCGTCGCGCACCATGGATTCCAGCCCGTCGGTCAGGCGCTTGGCCAGACGCGGGTAGCGTGGCGAAACGAAGACATAGTTGGGCAGTGGAAAATACAGCAACAGCTCTTTGTCGATCGCCAGTTGCGGATCGGGCTGCACCATTGCGTCGTACTCGCTGAAAACTTCGTTCACGCCGCGTGGAAAATAATCGAGACGATCGGCGAGCAGCATGCGCGTCAGTGCCGCCTGGTCGATCGCTGTTTCAAGCGTCAGGCCATTGGCCTCGAATACCTGGCGGGAAGACCAGCCGAGGCCGACACCCACGCGCAATTTCTTCAGGTCGGCTTCGTTGCGTACGCTTGCGAGCCTGTCCTGCCGGTCGCGCTTGACGAAGCCGATGCGGAAGCTCGATACACCCATGTCGAGCGGAATCCACACCGGAATCATGCGCTCCTCCCAGGTGGGCTGGATGGCTACCGTCGCCGCATTGATCTGATCGCCCTTGATCGCCTCGATCAGCACACGCTCGCGTACCAGGTTGATCTTGGTGTACTCGATGCGATAACTGCCGTACTTGGCGCGGGTGCGGCGCATGGCCTCTGCCAGTACGAGATCGGAGTGCACCACGGCGCGTACTGCAGTTTCACGACGATGCAGCTTCAGCACGTCTTCAGCGCCGGCATGCGATGGCAGCATGCCCAGAATGCCCAGGCCAAGCACGCAATAGATGCGTGCGGCAGATGCAAACAGGTGTCGACGGGTGCGCTGGAGCGGTAGGAGCGGACGGATCATGGCAAGAGGAACAGACAGTACGGCATGCTCGATATTACGGTTGATGGATAACGGCGCTTGAGTGCGGCAGGCGCTACCCATGCCGTGCAGCAATATGCCACCTCGCAGCCTCGCAGCGCGCGACAAGAGTGAAAATTGTTGTGATGTGCGCGTTATAAGTTTGTGCCATCGCCGAGCCCTCGCCTGACACGTGATGTCAGGCCTGGCGGCAGGTCGACAAGTGGTGAGCTTTACATTCCTGCAATCTGCGTCGCGCAGAATCGCAGCCGGTTTCCGTCGAGCGGTCGCGCCTGACACGAAGCGTGACAGGGCTGCAGTCTGCTCGCGCGATCCGGCAAGCCGTCGCCGGCTTGCCGGCCAGGTGCTTTGTGCAGGGCCTTCGCAAGATGCAGTAGAGCATTGAAAGCATTACCTAAAGGAGGAGGACTCCGACCGCGGGCATGGCGGTTGCTCCACGTCGGAAAAACCTGCAATTGTCATTGCTGCGAAGCAGCAAACCTTGTCGTTGCTCAGGTTCTGGGGGATTGCCTGCCGAGCGGAATGACACAGAACGCGCAAAACACGCTATAAATCGCCCATCGCCGATTTTCGTTCGTCAGGTCCTGGAACGAAGTCCGTCGTCGAAGGCAGCAAGAACAGGCCATCACGACCGTGCGAGTCCGATCACCGCCTGAGGTCGCCGGCTGCGCCAGAGTGCGAGTTGGCAAGCTCCAGGCTAGTCGTAGTAACCACCCGAAAATTTACTCAAGGAGCACGCATTGAACCAATCCGAACTCATCGCCAAAGTGGCCGAAGTTGCTGACCTCTCCAAGAGCGACGTGGAGCAACTGCTCAAGACCGTGGGTAGCGTTGTGCAGGACGAGCTGAAGTCCGGCGGCGAAGTGACTCTGCCAGGCATCGGCAAGCTGTCTGTCAAGCACAAGGCCGCTCGCAAGGGTCGTAACCCTGCCACCGGCAAGGAAATCGACATCGCCGCCAAGAACGTGCCTGACTTCTCCGCTGCCAAGGCGCTGAAGGATGTCGTTGCTGGTGCTTGATTGCTGACCGATGCGCGGTCTCGCTGACGAGGCCGCACACAGGCAGTGGTGACAGGGGCCCTTCGGGGCCTTTGTCGTTTTCACGGATATGACGAGTGGGTCGGGTGGGTGCAATGACGGCGAGTGACGAAGACAACAGGCTGCGCCAGATCAGTGGTGTCACGCTGAACCACTACAACCAGTCCGCTGAGTCTTTCTGGCAAGGCACGCGCGATCACGACGTGAGCCAGAACATCGCGGCGCTGCTGACGCATATCGAAGGCGAGGCGCCGTTCACGATTCTCGATTTCGGCTGTGGCCCGGGGCGCGATCTCAAGCGCTTTACCGAGGCAGGCCACATCGCGGTCGGCCTTGATGGCGCAGAGCGCTTTGCGCAGATGGCGCGCGCTTACAGCGGCTGCGAAGTGCTGCACCAGGACTTCCTCGCACTCGACCTGCCGGCTGCGCGTTTCGATGGCGTGTTTGCCAATGCCTCACTGTTCCACGTGCCGACGCAGGAGTTGCCACGCGTATTGCGCCAGCTGCATGTCTGCCTGAAACCCGGCGGCGTGCTGTTCAGCTCCAACCCGCGCGGGCGTAACGAAGAAGGCTGGAGCGGTGATCGCTACGGCGCATATCATGATCTCGATGCCTGGCGCGCTTTTGTGAGCGCGGCGGGCTTTGTCGAAGTGGATCACTACTACCGGCCGCCGGGCTTGCCGCGCGAGCAGCAGCCCTGGCTCGCGAGCGTGTGGCGTTCCCGTTGATCACATCCATGGAGAGACCCGCTATGAATACCGTCATCTTGCCTTCTGGCGAAACCGTTCCGGCGCTGGGCATGGGTACGTGGAACATCGGCGACGACAGGGCCGCGCGCGCCGAGGAAATCGCGACCCTGCAATTGGGCGTCTCCCTTGGCCTGAAGGTGATCGACACGGCGGAGATGTATGGCGAGGGCAAGTCCGAGACACTCATCGGCGAGGCCATCAGCGGTCTGCGGGACGAGGTGTTTCTGGTCAGCAAGGTCTATCCGCACAACGCTTCGCGCCGCGAAGCGATTGCCGCCTGTGAGCGCAGCCTCAAGCGCCTGCGTACCGACTGCATCGATCTCTACTTGTTGCATTGGCGTGGCAGCGTACCCCTGCACGAAACTCTGGAGGCTTTTACGCGCCTGCAGCGCGACGGCAAGATCCGCCATTTCGGGGTCAGCAACTTCGACGTCGATGACATGCAGGAACTGCTCGGCGAAGCCGAAGGCAAGGCTGTCGCCACCAACCAGGTGCTCTACAACCTCGCGCGGCGGGGCATCGAGTGGGACCTTCTGCCCTGGTGTCGTGATCACGGTATTCCACTGATGGCTTATTCCCCGATCGAACAGGCACGTCTGGTGGCCGAGAAAC
Source organism: Uliginosibacterium silvisoli (assembly GCF_036017035.1). Lineage (NCBI taxonomy): Bacteria > Pseudomonadati > Pseudomonadota > Betaproteobacteria > Rhodocyclales > Zoogloeaceae > Uliginosibacterium > Uliginosibacterium silvisoli. The sequence continues at coordinate 1,095,500 of NZ_JAYXHS010000001.1, forward strand.
GCCTCGTCGATTTTGCCCAGAGTCACGCCATGACGCCCGCCCAGGTCGCGCTGGGGTGGTTGCTGTCAAAAGACAACGTCATGATCATTCCGAAGACGGCCAACCGCAATCGCCTGCGCGAGAACATGCGGGCCTTGCAGCATCCGCTGAGCGCCGGGCAGCTCGCCGAACTCGACGTCCTGTTTCCGCCGCCGACAAAAGCGCAGCCGCTGGAGATGCTCTGAATTCGACGGCGTGAATGTCACGGCCCTTTCCAACGGCTGCAGAGGTTTCTGCTATCGGCGCCCGGTCGGGCTTGGAAGCAGGGTGTCTCCTGTGCAGATTTCCATGAGTCTGAAAGCACTGCCAACCGCAGGTCTCCAGAATCGGGCTACTTCACCGTAACCAGCGTACCTTTCAGATTTACTGAAGCGGATTTGCGGTCGACTTCGCATTCCAGGTCGGTATCCTTGCCCGCAGGCTGTCCGTCGAGATAGCTCTGGATCTTGATGATGCCGTTGTAACCCTGCTCCTTTACATCCGAGACCATCGAGGCGAGGGCGAGCAGCGTGGCTTTCTTGCAGGCGCCTTCGGTTCCAAACTCGGAGATTCTTGCGTCATCCCCATACTCTTCGGGTCCCCAGCGTTCGCTGTACGCGGGAGCATGGTGCAAGCCGACGTGAGTCTTGATCGAGCCGAGAATCTGTCTTGCATCGGATGAGTCCAGGATTTCTTGCAGGGACAGAATGATCGCGTTCTTCGAAAGGGGGACCGTGCGTTTGGGTGGTACCCAGCGCGCAGGATCACGCTCGATTTCTGCAGCAAGGTCCGAAGCACTCTTGGTCAGGGCCAATTGGGCCGTCAGGCGTACGGTTGTAATCTGATATCCGGCATCGCAATCGAAACCGACGTCGCTGGAGCCTTGAGCACCCGCCGTTTCTCCTTTGATATTGACCACCGCATCGTAGCCTCGAGCAATAGCGTCCACGGTGAATGAGTGGAGCGCCTTGGCGAAGACCCGCATGCATACGTCACGTGGTTCAGAGCGAATGAACACGCGACTGTTCTTCTCCGTTCCGGAGAATGTGTCCCGCCGAGCCTGTTCTCCCAGCTCAGGAGCTGGCATCGCACCCCAATAAAGCCTGACGGCAGGATTGAGGACCTCGCGGGCTTCAGGTGAAGCAAGCGCCGTCCGGAAACTATAAAAATAGAATCTGTCGCTCGTTTGTGCCCCTGCTGTGCTCATTGCACACACCAGCATCACAAACAGCAATGGAAAACCGTACAAACGCATTCGCCGCTCCCCGTTTCAATTCTTGTATGCAGATATTCTAAGTGCGGAAGTCGACCAGTGAATCATGACCTGGCAGAAGCGTCACACTGTCATGCCTGCACCACTTGACTCCCTCCGCACTTTATTGAACGATGCAGACTCGTTCAACGCGAAAGGAGGTGATCCGTGGAGTATTTTTCATCTGTTGTGAAGTCGGGTGAAGTCAGCGTGAGTGCTTTGACGGAGTGCTCCGCGTAGATCATCCGGTAACGCGACTCGATTACTGATGAATTGCAGAAGGGCCCGCCTGAACAGCGGGCCTTTTTGTTGCTTGTGTAGCCTGCTGGCGTGTCATCGCTAGCGATGCTACAAAGACCGAAGTGAGCAGCGGCGTTTGCGGCCCGGCCTTGCGGCATCCTGTTGTCCCTGTCCCTTATGCTTGTCCCGGCGTCCAGCAGGAGAATGCGTTGCTCGATCTGCATCAGACCAGAATCCACGATGGGCGCGAGCTGCTGACCCGCCGCTACGATGTGGTGCGTGCACTCAGCGAGACGCTGGCGGCGCCCTTGTCGGCGGAGGACCAGTGCGTGCAATCGATGCCGGACGCCAGTCCGACGAAGTGGCATCTCGCACATACCAGCTGGTTTTTCGAGACGGTGGTGCTGCGTGCTCACATGCCCGGCTACCGCGTTTTCAACGAGCACTACCACTACCTTTTCAATTCCTACTACGAAGCGCTCGGGCCGAGGCAGTTACGTGCCGAGCGCGGTCTGCTGAGTCGCCCGTCGCTGCCGGAGGTGATGGACTATCGCCAGCATGTCGACGCCAGCATGCGCGATTTTGCAAGGGCAGCAGACGAAGATACATGGTCCGTCGCCGCGCCGATGATCCTGCTGGGCCTCAATCACGAGCAGCAGCACCAGGAGCTGTTGCTGACGGACATCAAGCACCTGCTGTCGCGCAACGCGCTCAATCCCGCCTACTGCGCCGGTTACCCCGCCAGCTATTCCATTGGCACATCAATCCAGGCACAGGATGTGCTGTCCCTCGGCTGGGTGGACTGTCCGGGCGGCCGTGTCGAGCTTGGCCATGAAGGCGCCGGTTTTGCGTTCGACAACGAAACGCCGCGGCACGAGGTGCTACTGCGGCCGTATCAGCTCGCCAACCGCTGTGTCACAAATGGCGAATATCTTGCGTTCATGGCCGATGGCGGCTACCGGCGGCCCGAGTTCTGGCTGTCCGATGGCTGGGCGCTGAGCAGGGCACAGGACTGGCGCGCACCCTTGTATTGGCAGGAGGCGCAGGAAGCCGGTGACGGCATCTGGCGCAACTTCACCCTGCACGGCCTGCGTGATATCGATCCGCTGGAGCCGGTATGCCACCTGAGTCTTTACGAGGCTGCGGCCTACGCACAGTGGGCTGGTGCGCGTTTGCCGACGGAGTTCGAGTGGGAGGCGGCGAGTCTGGGCGTTGCGTTCGACGGGCGCTTCCTCGATGCCGCGCGACTGCATCCCGCAGCGGCGCAGCCCGGCGCGGGTTTGCAACAGATGTATGGTGATGTCTGGGAGTGGACACGCTCATCCTACGATCCGTATCCAGGCTTCAAGCCCCTGAACGGCGTCGTGGGTGAGTACAACGGCAAGTTCATGGTCGGCCAGGTCGTGTTGCGTGGGGGCAGTTGTGCCACACCGGAAGGACACATACGGCCGAGCTACCGCAATTTCTTTCCACCGGGTGCGCGCTGGCAGTTTTCCGGCTTGCGCCTGGCACGAGACCTCTAAGGGGAGTGGCGATGATCAGTGTGGCCAGCAATGCAGTGCCGATGTTTCCATCGCTCGTCGCCGACGATGATCCGAGCGAGTTCGCGCAGGAGCTTGCTGCCGGCCTGCGTGCGCGGCCGCGCCAGGTCTCGCCCAAGTTCTTCTACGATGCGACCGGTTCCGCACTGTTTGACCAGATCTGCGAACTGCCCGAGTACTACCCGACGCGCACCGAGCTGGCCATCCTGCAAGAACATGCTGCCGACATGGCCGGGTTGATCGGCGCAAACGCGGAAATCATCGAATACGGCGCTGGCGCCAGCCGCAAGGTACGCCTGCTGCTCGACGCACTCGAACGACCGCAGCGCTTCGTGCCGATCGACATTTCCGGCGAACACCTGCACGCCTCGGCGGCGGTATTGCGCGCGGATTACCCGGCGCTGGATGTGCGCCCCGTCGTCGCTGACTTCACGCGTCCGGTGGCCCTGCCGCCGCGCTTGCCGGGCCATGGCCGGCGTGTCGGCTTTTTCCCTGGCTCCAGCATCGGCAATTTCGATCCCGCCGAGGCGCGCCGCTTCCTGCGCCTGCTGGCGGGCCAGCTACGCGGTGGCGGCCTGCTCATCGGCACCGATCTCGTCAAAGACCCGCTCACCCTGCACGCTGCCTATAACGACGCGGCCGGCGTGACGGCCGCGTTCAACCGCAACCTGCTGGTGCGCGCCAATCGCGAACTGGACGCCGGTTTCAGGGTCAACGACTTTGCGCACTACGCTTTCTACAATCCGCAGCAGCAACGCATCGAGATGCACCTCGTCAGCCGCTGCGCACAGCAGGTGCGCATTGCCGATGAACGCTTTGACTTTGCTGCGGGTGACGCCATCCATACCGAGAACTCCTACAAGTTCACCGTGGAAGGCTTCCAGGCGCTTGCCGCCGAAGTCGGCTTCCGTGCGCGCGCTTCATGGTTCGACGCGCAGCGCTGGTTCTGTATGCACTGGCTCGAAGCGCCTGCATGACGCCTCGGCCAATATGAATTGCGGATGAGAACAGCTGACCGGGCTGACTGAAAAGGATGCAACATGAAAGCAATCTGGAACGGCGTCACCATTGCCGAAAGTGACGACCTCGTAACGATTGAAGGCAACTACTACTTTCCCGAGTCAGCGCTCAAGCGCGCCTTCGTCAGGACCAGCGACAAGCACAGCCATTGCCCCTGGAAGGGCACGGCGAGCTACTACACCCTCGTCGTGGACGGCGTCGAAAACGCCGACGCCTGCTGGTACTACCCCGAGCCCTCGGAAGCAGCCGAACAGATCAAGGGTCGCGTGGCGTTCTGGAAGGGTGTGGAGGTGATGTAAGGTAGGGTGGGTTCGGAGCGAAGCGACAACCCACCAAGTCGTTCGCCAACGACATCTAGGTCAGGCCGAATGCAGTGACAGCCCACACTTCTGTACTCGATGTCACGAGCTCCGACAACTTCACACCAAATGAATACGACCGAACCACAATCTCCCCCAATGCGCGAAGTACTGGGAAACGCTCTTTGCTATTGGGAGCCTCGCCGTCTCATCTACAACAGCGTGTTGCTTCTCGTCGTTGCAGGTGCCTTTGCAGCAGGTTGGCCCGTGTCGAAGCGGGCGCTGCACACTGACTTCCTGCTTGTGATCTTTATCCTGGCGGTTCTCGCAAACGTTGTTTATTGCGCCGCATATCTGCCGGACATCGTAGTTCAGCAATCTTCCATGCGAGAAGCCTGGCTACGATGGCGATGGGTGCTGTTGCTCGTCGGGATTCTTTTTGCCTCAGCCATCACATACCTGTGTGTCGCAGGAGTGTTCGGCCTTGTCGATGGCAACTGGTAAGCGCCTTGAAGTATCGGACCTCGAGGCGCCAATGAAATTACCGGCCCTCACAACATGCTCGCCGCAATATTGATCGTCAGCGCCAGCACCGAGGTGTTGAAGAAAAACGCCAGTACGCAATGCAGCGCGCCGATGCGGCGCATGCGTTGCGAGCTGAAGGACACATCGGCGGTCTGCCCGGACGTGCCGATGACGGCGGCGAAGTAGAGGAAGTCGCTGTAGTCGGGGTGTTTCGTGCCCGGAAAAACCAGTCCCCCATCGCGCTCGTTGGCCAGTGCCACGTAGAAGTCGTGCGCGTAATGCAGCGCGAACATGGTGTGGGTGAAAGCCCATGAGGCGACGATGGTGCAGGCCACCAGCGTGAGGTGCGCGGCCTTGTCGCCACCCGACAAGTCCTTCGCCGCCAGCAGGGCGACGACGATGGCAACGAGGCTTGCAATGGCCGTGATGATGACGAGGATGAGCAGCAGCACCTTGCCTTCGTCTTCGCACTCGGCGCGGGCGCGCATGCTCTCGTGCGTGGAGCGCAGCATCATGATGGCGGCGAGCACGAGGTACAGCCAGGCGCTCACGTTCCAGCCGAGCAACACGCGCGTGATGGTTTCGTTCACGACGCTGCGCGGTATCAGCCAGGCGATCACCACGCCCACCAGCACCGAAGCGATCAGTCGTGGATGCAGATGCGCCTGCTGGGTCAGGAAGCCAGGGCAGCGCTTTGGCTGTGCGGGTGATGCGACCTGCGCGGGTGATTCCTTTGTCATGCCTTCACTGCTCCCTTGTCGAAGGCCTTTGCATAGGCCTGCCAGTCCGTCTCGACCTGCGCTGCGCATTGTCGCGCCAGCGCCAGCAGTTGTTTGCGCCACGGCTTCTGCTGTGCGAAGGCGATGAGCGCATCCGTGCTCGCCGCGCCTTGACGACCGCAACTGCGCAGCTGTGCCCAGGCCACAGTCTGTGCCATCGTCGCAAGTAGTCTGCCGAGGCGCTTCGGTTTGCCACGGCAACGTTCCAGCTCGACACGATCCTGACCCGGCTGCAGGGCGCGCAGCACGAAGGAGGGCTCACGGCTCTTGCCGGCGCGCAGCGCATGGAGGAAGGCGACCGGCATGGCCTGCATGGCGCCCTGCAGGGCCACCACCCGTGCAGCTTCATTGCTCCATGCGGGCTGTGTATTGCCTAGCGCTGTAGCCAGCACGGAAGGGGTTGCCAGCTTGAGGTCGAGCAGGGCATTGCTGCCGGGTGAGCCCGAGCCTCGAACCACGATGATGTAGCGCTCAAGCCCGAGGCTGGCATTGCCGCTGATGCGTCGTGCGATGTCGACGGGCTTGTAGAACGCCGGGTCCTGCTGGCTGGCGGCGAAGCTGGCCAGCAAGCCGCTGACGGCAACCTGCTGCGCCTTCGAGGCGGGCAGGGCCTTGATGCCGTCGCAGCGGATGCGCCGCCGACCTGCTCTCCGCTCGGTGCGGCTGTCGAGCATCTTCGCGACGGTGCGCGTGCGCAGATCATCGAGCAGATCGCGCACCAGCCCTTGCGCCGTGTCGCGCTCGACCCAGCGCGCCTTGCCGCTGGCGAGGGTGTCGGCGTAGGTAGCGATGAAGTGCTGCGCCATGTCTTCCGCGTCGGCAGGGCTCAGCGACAACGCATCGACAAGCACGAATAGATTGCTCAGCAGGCGCAGCGGGTCGTGCACCAGCGGCGCCAGCGCGGCTTCGTCGAAATCGTTGATGTCGAAGTACGCCAACCCGTTGTCGCCGACGTAGCTGCCGAAATTCTCCAGGTGCATGTCGCCGCAGCTCCATGCGAGTGGCGCGCTGTCGAGCAGCGCGTGACCGGGCAGGCAGTCCATGTAGCGATGGCAGGTGCCGCGCAGGAAGCCATGCGCGTCCCTGCGTAGCGCGGCGAACTTCATCGCCAGCCGCTCCGGGTCGCGCCCGGCGTTGTAATTCAAGATGGCGCTGACGACGTCTTCCCCGCGCTGTTTCATCGATGCTCCCCGGCCGGTCCCGTTGCTTTGCCCCATTCTCCCTGCATTCGCGCTGCGGCGGGTGGCGGCGATCCCGAACTGCAAGACGGGGCGCGGGTCGCCATGCAGGCTTCGGCGTACAGTGCTCGCTTCGGCCAGCCCTGCAGCGAGGTGATTCCGCATGTCCTATCTCGACGACCCACGTGTGTTCTTCGCGGCCGAGCGCACCTTGCTGGCCTGGCAGCGCACTGCGATCGCCCTCATCGGCCTCGGTTTCGTGGTCGAGCGCTTCGGCCTGTTCATCCGCATCCAGTCCGGCGGCGCACAACTGCCGGCCGGCCATGCTCACGTCTCGCTGTTCTTCGGCGTGCTGTTCCTGCTCATCGGCGCGGCTGTCGCCCTCATCTCCACCTGGCAATTCCGCCGCTTCCTGCGCGAACTCAGCGCCGCCGAGATCCCGCGCGGGCAACTCGTCTGGGCCGGCCCGATGATCAACATGCTGCTTGCCGCGAGCGCGGTGGCAATGGCGATCTGGTTCGTGTTGTCCGCCTGATCGACCCGAATCAAGTGTACAGATCTGTACACCAAGGCAACACAAGTGCTTTGAAATCAGCACTTGAAAAGCTGGGCAGCATCGGCCCGATGCGCGCATAGCCATAGCTGGCAAGGGTTTCCGGCCGATCCGGGCAAATGGCACAGGCTTTGCAATGACTCGTCATGACAAGTCGTCACGAGTCAAGCCAAGCTGCCATGTCGCTCTCTGCCACACCCTATCTTGATACCACGCCAGCCACGCCGGAGCTGGGCGTCACGCGTCTGTCGCCGCAGCCGATGTATGCGCAGATCCGCAACGAGCTGCGCGCGCGCATCCTCGACGGTCGCTACACGCCGCACGAGCGCTTGCCTTCCGAGAACGAGCTGATCGCGCTATTCGGCGTGAGCCGTATCACCGTGCGCCAGGCGCTCGGCGATCTGCAGCGCGAGGGCTTGCTGTTCAAGGTGCACGGCAAGGGCACTTATGTTTCCAAGCCGAAGACTTCGCAGGAGCTGGCACAGCTCGAGGGCTTTGCCGAGGCCATGGGCAAGCGCGGCTTCGAGACCTTCAATCGCGTCGTGTCGCAACGTGAGCTGGCGGCCGACGACAAGGTCGCGCACCACCTGCAGCTGCCTATCGGCACGCAGGTCATCGAGATCCGCCGTGTGCGCTTCCTCAATCGCGAGCCGATCTCGCTCGACATCAGCTACTTCCCGCATGCCATTGGCAAACGCCTGTGCGCGGCCGACCTTGCCAACCGCGACATCTTCGCGCTGCTGGAGAACGAACTCGGCATTGCGCTCGGCCGTGCCGAACTGGAGATCGGCGCCATGCTCGCCGACGACACGCTGGCCGGCCTGCTACAGGTTGCGGAGGGCGCGCCCATCTTGCGCATGGAGCGCCTGACGTACGGCGCCGACGGCCAGCCCATCGACTACGAATACCTCCATTACCGCGCGGATGCCTTCCAGTACCGCTTGCGAGTCAACAGAGATGCAGAGCGCAATACACAAGAACACAATTTCCCCGGAGATGTTGAATGAATACGATCGAACACGAAGTTGACGTGCTGGTAGTTGGCGGCGGCACGGCCGGGCCGATGGCCGCGGTGAAAGCCAAGGAGCGCAACCCGCGGCTCAAGGTGATGCTGCTGGAGAAGGCCAACGTCAAGCGCAGCGGCGCCATCTCCATGGGCATGGACGGCCTCAACAACGCCGTCGTACCCGGCTTCGCTACGCCCGAGCAATACGTCAAGGAAATCACCACCGCCAACGATGGCGTGGTGAACCAGGCGACGGTGTATGCGTATGCGCAGAACAGCTACCGCGTCATCCAGGAGCTGGATCGCTGGGGCGTGAAGTTCGAGAAGGACGAGACTGGCGACTATGCCATGCGCAAGGTGCACCACATCGGCACCTACGTGCTGCCGATGCCGGAAGGTCACCACATGAAGAAGGTGCTTTACCGCCAGCTCAAGCAGAAGCGCGTCGAGGTCACCAACCGCGTCATCGCCACGCGCGTACTGCTCGACGAGAACGGCGCGGCGGCCGGCGTAATGGGCTTCGATTGCCGCAGCGGCGACTTTGTCGTAATCCGCGCCAAGGCCGTGATTCTTTCCTGCGGCGCTGCCGGCCGCCTCGGCCTGCCGACATCCGGCTACCTGTTCGGCACTTACGAAAACCCGACCAATGCGGGCGACGGCTACGCCATGGCGTATCACGCTGGCGCCGAGCTGGCCAACCTCGAGTGCTTCCAGATCAACCCGCTGATCAAGGACTACAACGGCCCGTCCTGCGCCTACGTCACCGGCCCGTTCGGCGGCTATACCGCCAACAACAAGGGCGAACGCTTTATCGAGTGCGACTACTGGTCGGGCCAGATGATGATGGAGTTCTACAACGAACTTTCCAGCGGCAACGGCCCCGTCTTCCTCAAGATGAACCACCTCGCCGAAGAGACGATCGCGACGATCGAGAACATCCTGCACACCAACGAACGCCCGAGTCGCGGCCGCTTCCATGAAGGGCGCGGCACGGACTACCGCGAGAAGATGGTCGAGATGCATATCTCCGAGATCGGCTTCTGCTCAGGCCACAGCGCCTCCGGCGTGTGGGTGAACGAGAAGGGCGAGACTTCGGTGAAGGGTTTGTACTCGGCGGGTGACATGGCGGCCGTGCCGCACAACTACATGCTGGGAGCATTCACCTACGGCTGGTTCTGCGGCGAGAACTCGGCGGACTACATTGCAGAGACCTACCCGGATGGCGCCGCGCCGGTCATCCCGCAAGCGCAGATCGACGCTGAATACGCCCGCGTGCGCGCACCGCTGGATCGCAAGGACGGCCTGCCGCCCGCACAGGTCGAATACAAGCTGCGTCGCCTGGTGAACGACTACCTGCAGCCGCCGAAGGTCACACGCAAGATGGAGATTGGCCTCGAGCGCATCCAGCAAGTGCGTGCCGATCTGGAATACATGCAGGCCAACAACCCGCACGAGCTGCTGCGCGCCATGGAGGTCTACCACATCGCCGACTGCGCCGAGATGGCTGCGCGCGCCTCGTTGTTCCGCAAGGAAAGCCGCTGGGGCCTGTATCACTACCGCGTCGACTATCCGCAGAAGAACGACGCTGAATGGTTCGTGCACTGCCATCTGAAGAAAGGCGCGAACGGCGAGATGGAACATCTCAAGCGCGAGATCGAACCTTACGTCGTCGAACTGGATGACAGCGAGAAGACTGCCTACGAAAGGCTGCGCGTGAAGCGTGAGCCGGTTGCGGCGTGAGCTGCTACCGAGCAACCACCGGCACGTTGCAGTCCCCTCTACCGCTTGCGGGAGAGGGTGGCCCGTCAGGGCCGGGTGAGGGTAACGGTGGATGTCAACGAACGTAGCTTTGCCCTCACCCGCCTCTGTCGAGGCACCCTCTCCCACGCCTGGGAGAGGGAACTGCAACGCAAGTGCCTTACTGAACCAGCATCCCCGAATCCGATAGAGAACAAACCATGCCACTAGCCGCCACACTTTCCAGCGTCCCCGTCGTCATCGACGAAGAGAAATGCATCGCACATAAAGGTTGCACCGTCTGCGTAGACGTATGCCCGCTCGACGTCCTCGCCATCGACATGCTCAAAGGCAAGGCCTTCATGAAATACGACGAATGCTGGTACTGCATGCCTTGCGAGACGGACTGCCCGACGGATGCGGTGAAAGTCAGCATTCCGTATTTGTTGAGATGAGAGACCGGTGATCGCAAGCCAGCGACATGCAGCCGTTCCTTCTCCCTGAGGGAGAGGGAACGGCAAACAGAGCGCCTTGCTTGCGCGCGTGTCCTCTGAATGACGAACTGAAGAATCAAAGTGAGAACAACATGACCAATCCCTTTACCGAAGCCAACTCCCTGCGCGCCCGCCTCGCCGACCCCGACGCCGAAGTCCGTCGCGTCGCTGTCCTCGACCTGCCCTACAGCGACGACGACGATTACATCGAACTCCTTACCGCAGCCCTCGCAGACGAAGCCGCCAGCGTGCGCGCCGAAGCTGCCCACGCCCTCGAAGGCGTTGAGGAGGAGGAAGTCGTCTCGGCCCTCGTGCCCATGCTCAAGGACACGGACAGCGCCGTGCGTGAAGCCGTCGCCAAGACGCTCGCCGAACTCAAGGAGCCGCGCTGGGGCCATCTGCTGCTCGGCATGGCCAACGACACCGAAGCCAGCGTGCAGGCCGCCGCATTACGTGCCTTGCGCGCGCTCAAGGTAGACGCCGCCTACGAGCCCGCCCTCAGCGCCAGTACGTCAGCAGACGCATCAGTCCGCCGCGAGGCCGTCGGCGTGCTCGCTTACCTGCGCAAAGCTACTGCACTGCCGACGCTCACCCGCATCGCCACGCAAGACGCCGAAGCCGATGTGCGCAAGGTCGCCGTTGGCGCACTCGGTTTCGCCGAACAAGCCAATGTGCAGGAAGTCGTGCCTGCCCTCGAAGCTGCGCTCCAGGACAGCGCCTGGCTGGTGCGTGAGGAAGCCGCCCACACCCTCGGCAAGCTCAAGCTCGTCAGCGCTGCCGGCAAGCTCGCCGAAGCGATGAACGACGACTACTGGCAGGTGCGTGTCGCCAGTGCGCGTGCGCTCGGCAAGATGAAAGCCCTCGATGCACTGCATGTACTCGTCGACGCCCTCGCGCACACCGTCAGCAACCTGCGCAAGGAAGCCGCCGTGGCGCTTGGCGAACTCGGCGATGCGCGTGCCGTACCCGCGCTCGAAGTTGCGGCCAACGACCCCGACCCCGATGTGCGCAAGCTCTCGCGTATCGCGCTCGGCCGACTCGTCGCAGCACAGAACGCATGAGCGCACAGATACTCTCCATCCGCACCGACGATGCCAAAGGCATCCTCGGCCTCGACCTCGACGACGGCACGCAGGGCGAACTCAGCTACGCACGCTTGCGCGCCGCCTGCCGCTGCGCCGAATGCACTGCCCTGCAACGCCGTGGCGGCAACATCGACGCGGCGGAAGTCGTGCTGAATGCAATCGCGCCCGTAGGCGGCCATGCGCTCAATCTGCACTTCTCCGACGGCCACACACGTGGCATCTACCCCTTTCCGTATCTCGTCGAACTCGTGATGGCGTAGGGCGGAACTCCTCCAGAGGTTCCGCCAGCCGCCGTGAGGCGGCCCCACGCAGCATACGTTTTTGGCGCAAACCCGGCGGAGCCGCTTCGCGTTCCGCCCTACGCTCAGAATGCAGGAGCGGGCCATGCTCGCGACACCACGGGTTCAAGCAGGCCTGTGCCACGACGTACCTTGCGTTGTTGCGGGCAGGGCCCGCTCCTACAGTTCGTCGTCTTGCCCGCGACAACCTGTAGGTCGGAAAAGCGGAGCGCCTTCCGACACATATTGGGCTCAACAACCCTCATGCCAGTTCTGCGCGCCGGATGTCGGAAGGCGCTCCGCTTTTCCGACCTACACCCGACACGATTATTAGTTGCATAACTAATCAATAGCAACTAAAGTGGATTCATGTTTGATCAATGCCTCTACTTCAACACCACCTCGCTCGCCCGCCTGCTGGAGCGCGAATGGACCGCCGCCTTCAAGCCCTTCGAGCTCACACCGCCGCAGGCCTTCCTGCTGCGCACCGTGCTCAACCAGCCAGGCCTGTTGCAACGCGAGCTGGCCGACATGATGACCATCGCGCGGCCAACCGCCACGCGCCTGCTCGATGGCCTGCAGGAGAAAGCATTGATCGAGCGCCGCAGTTCCGCCAACGACGGCCGCGAATGGGAGATCCACCCGACCAGGGCCGCACGTGCCATCGAGACCGGACTTAACGAAGCGAGCGGTGCCGTGACGAAGCGGTTAAAGAAACAGCTTGGCACCGATGTGTTCGCCGGGGTCGTGGGGCAACTGAAGGAGATACGTAGCTCGCTCGGCTAATACGTCAGTCCCGCGGACGCGGGAATCCAGTGGCGCTAGAGCCATCTGGATCCCGGCCTCCGTCGGGATGATGACTTGATGTGATATTCGAACCCGCCAGGCGCCCGGGATAAGTTGGCGCCTCCTATGTGCCCATATAGTTGCATCGCTAACCATATGACTCAAAGCCGAAAGAAAAACCACCATGCCCATCCTCAACGTAAAACTTGGCGCCTCCAGATCCCGCGAGACCACGCAGCGCGTCGCTGCCCTGCTCATCGATCTCACTACCCGCATCCTGCGCAAGGACCCGAAAGTCACGGCCATCGCCATCGACTACGTCGATCCGGAGGACTGGATCATCGCCGGCAGATCACTCGCCGAACACAGGCTGGCGAGCTTCTACTTCGACATCAAGATCACCGACGAGACCAACACCAAGGACGAGAAGGCGCGCTACATCCGCGAAGCCTTCGACGGCTTCCGCCAGATACTCGGCGAGCTGCACGAGGAGAGCTACATCTACGTTCAGGATGTACGCGCTGCGGCGTATGGCTATGGTGGCCGCACGCAGGAGTCGCGCTACCAGCACCCCGCGCGCTGAGACACATGGCCACGCGAAAAGAAAATCGGGCCCGCAGGCCCGATCTGTTCCAGCGCATGGTCGCGTGCGATCAGGCCTTGAGGCGACGACGCGTGGTGATGCCCAGCATGCCCAGCTCCGGCACGGCGGCCTGAATGCCGAAGGAGTAGTTCTGGCCGGCAGTGAGTGCGCTGGTATTGATCAGCCAATCAACATTGCCATCACCATACGGGTTGCCGACCAGCACGCCGAACAACGCCCCGCCTGGGACAGCGTCGTGCACTACACCGCCACCGCACTCGCCAACATCATCCTGACCCTCTCACCACAATGCATCATCCTCGGCGGCAGCGTGCGCAAAGCAGGTGCATTGGGGGAAGCCGTGTTCTTTGTGCGGCTGCGTGAGGCGGGGCGGGAGAGCCTGAACGGCTACATCGCGTCGTCAGCCATTCTTGAATCCATAGATCGTTATCTCGTTGCCCCAACGCTTGACGATGCTGCTGGTCTATGCGGGGCGGCGAGGCTGGCACAACGGCTGCCGGGAGATGTTGCGTGACACAGCTTCATGGCAGGAATACCAACCGCGCGCACAAAAAAGTGGCCGGAAGCGGCCACTTTTTTCGCTAGCTGCGAGGGACGCAGCGAAGATGTTTCATACGCGCTTGTGCCGGCTCCATCCCAATCCCGCCAGGCCGAGGGCGACCAATGCCAGCGACGCAGGTTCCGGTACATCCGTGCGATCCTCCCGCACATACTCGACCACATAGCCGGCGAAGGCGCCGTAGCCGGTGTGGCCGGTCGGAGCATTGTTCCAGGCGTCGCCGGTAGCAAAGTACGCGAATGCCAAAGCGTTTTCATTGGTGTTGGTGGGTTCGCCTGGTGCCCAATTCGTGTAGCTCCAGGCCTCTCCCGTGACCCATTGCCAGCCGACATTGGCTGCGGAGCCGGGGGGCTGGAAAGCGCCCAACCAGTAAGGACGCTCTGCGTCAGCGCCATAGTCCGGCACGAGTCCAGCGATAAAGGCGTTCTCGGCAGCCGACGTAACGGTCGCCAGATAACCACCTGCCGCTTCAGCTGCGGCTTTTGAATCGGTCCAGTTGATGCTGTTCGCTGAAACCGCTTCATACCAATGATCATTGCCGCCGCTTGCGGCAGTCCATTGAATGGGTATTGCACTGGCAGCACCGGCAAACAGCAAGCTACCCAACAGGGCCCAACAGGTCGTGATTCGCATAGCGTCTCCAAAGTGGAATATTCCACCGCTCGCAACGCAAAAATCACGCCAATTGAAAAAGCTGAACGAGATCAAACCCTCATTGTGAAATTGCCAATTGCCCCCAGCGCGGGACTGTAAGCATCGTCGACACGGCCGACCGCTGGAAGGCCTTTGTGCCGGCCCCGCCATCCATGCCCGCACCAGCCTGCATGCCGACAACTCCCTGCCGATCACTCAGCCTGGGACAGCGTCGTGCACTACACCGCCGACGCACTCATTGAGAGTTCGTGCCTTGATGCCGCGCAAACCTTTCCGATAGACTCGGCCACGATGAAACGCCTGTTGCTGATCCTCTTTGTGCTGTTGTTACCGCTGGAATCCATCTGGGCGGTAGCAGGTGCATTCTGTGGACACGAGGCGGATGCCGGCTCACAGCAACACTTCGGTCATCACACGGACCAGCATCAGCACGCACCTGCCGATCAGGATGGCACCGACAAGTCGCAGGCGAGCGGCGAATGCGGTGCCTGCCATTTCGGTCATTGCTGCTTCATGTTGACCTCCTTCACGCTTCAAACGACGGCTTCACCTGCCGTGTATGCCGTCATCCGCAAAGGCTCCCCGCCCGCGCGTTCCAATGCCCGTCCAGAACGGCCCAAGTGGCCAGGCTCCCAGCCAGCGCTCGCCTGATCAGGCAAGCCTGCGCACCTCGTGTCCCTTCGCTGCTGACCCATAGCGCCTGATTCCGTTGATTCAGGCGCGTGAGTGGCGCGTGTCTGATTCAAACCGAGCAGGAGTAATTCCATGCGCCTTTTTCAGCGCAATGTTCTGGCGTGCCTATTGGGTACCGCCGCTGTTTCCGTATGCCTTCGTCCGGCATTTGCCGAGCACCCGACTGATCGACTGGTCGTCGCCAACGTGCCGCTGGACCTGTCGCTCAAACCGTCCGCGGTTTCGCCATCCGTAGTTCGAGGCGCAGCACTTACAGAGCGTGAAGCCATGCAGCGCGCACTCGCGCATAGCCCCTGGCTGCGCGCAGCAGGGCGAGAAGTGGAAGCAGCCAATGGTGCTGTCGACCAGGGCGGGGCACGACCGAACCCCGAGCTGTCTTACGAAATGGAGGACACGCGCAAGGCCTCGCGTACCAACACGGTGATCCTCAGCCAGCCACTCGAACTGGGTGGCAAACGTGCCGCACGCATCAGTGCTGCGGAACGTGGCCGTGACGTCGCAAGCGCGCAGTTATCCGTGCGTCGCGCCGAGCTTCGCGCGCAGGTGCAGGCCGGCTTCCGCGAGATATTGGCAGCCCAGGAGAGCCTGCATCAGGGCGACGAAAGTCTGGCCTTGGCGCAGCGCGCGACGCAGGCCGCTGCCCGACGTGTGCAGGCAGGCAGCGCCTCACCGCAGGAAGCAACACGTGCGCGACTCGAAGAGAGCGGAGCCAGGCTCGCCCGTGCCCAGGCCGAGGCTGCGCTTGGCGCTGCGCGTGATCGACTGGCAGCCCTGTGGGGCATCGCACAGGCGGACTTCACACGCGTCGAGGGACGCTTCGATGAGCTTCCGCTGGTGCCAACTCGCGAAGCCCTGCTGAGTCGTCTCGACAACGCACCCGCACTCGCAGTGGCCAACAATGAAGCGACGCGTCGACAAGCCCTCACACAGGTCGAGCAGAGCCGACGCTACCCCGATCTGAACGTGAGTGTCGGCGTCAAGCGCGATGCAGAGGTCGGGCGTAACCAGGCCGTCCTCGGCGTCAGCATCCCTTTGCCATTGTTCGACAGTAATCGCGGCAACCTGCGCGAGGCCCTCGCTCGTCGCGAGCAGGCTCTGGACGAACTGGCGGTGACGCGCGCCAGCGTGAGCGCCGAGCTGATGCAAGCGCGAGATCGCCTGCTGCTCAGCCGCCTCGAAGCCGACAGCCTGACGAATGAAAGCCTGCCCGGTGCGCAGAGCGCGCTCGATGCCGCAACCCGCGGTTACGAGCTGGGCAAGTTCGGTTTCCTCGACGTCCTCGATGCACAGCGCAGCCTGTTTCAACTGAAGACCCAACGCTTGCGCGCATGGATAGAAGCGCACAAGGCAGCAGGCGATATCGCGCGCCTGCTCGGCGACGAAACAGACGCCGAAACCATCACGAACACATCGTCAATCGCGGGCCAGACGCCTGACAGGAAGCCATGACATGAAAATCAATACGCATGACATAAACAAACGCCAATGGGCCATGATCTTCGCTCTGCTGGCGATTGCCGCCATTGGCGCCGCACTCATCCTTGGCGTTGCGCCGAGCAAGAGTGGTGGCGATGGACACGGCCATGCTGACGAGCATGGGCATGCAGAGGGCGAGCACGTCGAGGCTGAAGCCAAGGGGCCCCATGGCGGGGAGTTGTTCAAGGACGGTGACTTCGGTCTTGAAGTGAAACTCGCCGAAGAAGGTGGTGAGGCGCGTCTGCGCGTCTGGCTCTTCGACAAGGACACGGCGCTACCAGCATCGGCAGCCACGCTGGCCGTCACGCTGACGCGGGCCAATGGCGACAAGGAAAACATCAGCTTCGCTGCTGACAAAGACAGTTTGCGCAGCGTGCAGAGGATTGCCGAACCGCATGCCTTTGAAGCCGCCATCGAAGCGCAGACACCGAAAGAGCCTTACCTGTTCAGCTTCACGAAGGATGAAGGTGAAGTCGCCATGAGCGAGGCGCAGATCAAGGCGGCGAACATCACGGTGGATAGCGCCGCTGCCGCGAGCATCCGCAACACGCTGCAGCTTCCGGGCGAGATCCGCTTCAACCAGGATCGCACCGCGCACGTCGTACCGCGCGTGCAGGGCGTCGTGGAAAGCGTGCATGCCGACCTTGGTCAGCAGTTGAAGAAGGGGCAATTGCTGGCGGTGATCACCAGCACTTCAGTCTCGGAGCTGCGCAGCGAGCAACTGGCAACGCAGAAGCGCCTGGCGCTGGCGAAGACGACTTTCGAGCGAGAGAAGAAGCTGTGGGAAGAGAAGATCACCCCGCAGCAGGACTATCTGCAAGCAGAGCAGGTGTTGCGTGAAGCGGAGATTGCGAACGCCAACGCCCAACAGAAACTTGCGGCGCTGGGTGTCGGCGGACTGTCAGGCAATCAACTGAGCCGCTTCGAATTGCGCGCTCCCTTCGACGGCATGGTGGTCGAGAAGCACGTCACCCTCGGCGAATCCGTCAAGGAGGATGCGCAGCTCTTCACGCTTTCCGACCTTTCAAACGTCTGGGCCGAAATGAGTGTGCCCGCCAAGGATATGAACCTCGTGCGCGTGGGCGACAAGGTCACGATTCGCGCGACGGCGTTCGAGTCACAGGCCAGCGGCAAAGTGTCCTACGTCGGCGCGCTGATTGGTGAGCAGACACGCACCGCGACCGCGCGCGTGACCCTGCCGAATCCGCAGGGCGCGTGGCGGCCTGGCCTCTTCGTGAATGTCGAACTCACCTCCAGCGAAACGCCGGTGGCGGTGAGCATCGCGAGCGATGCGATCCAGACTATTGGCGACAAACCCACCGTGTTCGTGCGTACCAATGCCGGCTTCGTGGCACAGCCGGTCGAGCTTGGCCGCAGCGACGGCCAGCGCGTCGAAGTACTCAAGGGCCTCAAGGCCGGCACGCGTTACGCGGCTGCAGGCAGCTTCGTGGTGAAAGCCGAACTCGGCAAGTCATCCGCCGCACACGAACACTGAGAGGGATGACAAATGTTTGAACGCATCATCCGCTTCGCCATCGAGCAACGATGGTTTGTGATTCTGGCCGTGCTCGGCATGGCCGCGCTTGGCGTCTACAACTACCAGCGCCTGCCCATCGATGCCGTGCCCGACATCACCAATGTGCAGGTGCAGATCAACACCGAAGCCGCCGGTTATTCACCGCTCGAAGCCGAGCAGCGCGTGACCTATCCCATCGAAACCGTCATGGCCGGCTTGCCACGCTTGCAGCAGACGCGCTCGCTGTCGCGCTATGGCCTGTCGCAAGTGACTGTCATCTTCGAGGACGGCACGGACATCTATTTTGCCCGCCAACTGGTCAACGAACGCATCCAGGAGGCACGCGAAAAACTACCCGCCGGCATGACGCCGACCATGGGCCCGATCTCCACCGGGCTCGGCGAGATCTACATGTGGACGGTCGAAGCGAAGGAAGGTGCGCTCAAGCCGGACGGCACGGCTTACACACCAACCGATCTGCGCGAGATCCAGGACTGGATCATCAAGCCGCAGCTGCGCAATGTTCCCGGCGTCACCGAGATCAACACCATTGGCGGGCATGCCAAGGAGTTCCAGGTAGCACCCAACCCGCAACGGCTCGTCTCCTACGGCCTGACGCTGCAGGACATCGTGACGGCGCTGGAGCGCAACAACGCAAACGTTGGCGCGGGCTATATCGAGAAGCGCGGCGAGCAATACCTGATTCGCGCGCCGGGGCAGCTCGGCAACGAGGAGGACATCCGCAACGTCGTGCTCGGCAGTGCCGATGGCGTGCCGGTACGCATTCGCGATGTCGCCGAAGTCGGATTGGGGCGCGAGCTGCGCACGGGTGCAGCCACCGAGGATGGTCGTGAGGTGGTGCTCGGCACGGTCTTCATGCTGCTCGGCGAAAACAGCCGCACGGTGTCGCGCGCCGTCGACGCCAAGATGCTCGATATCAATCGTAGCCTGCCCGCTGGCGTGCAAGCCGTGACCGTGTATGACCGCACGGTACTGGTCGACAAGGCCATCAACACGGTGAAGAAGAATCTGTTCGAGGGTGCGGTGCTGGTCATCGCCATCCTCTTCCTGTTCCTCGGCAACATCCGCGCGGCACTCATCACTGCGCTGGTGATTCCGCTGTCGATGCTGTTCACCTTCAGCGGCATGGTGTCGCAGAAGGTCAGCGCCAATCTCATGAGTCTCGGCGCTCTCGACTTCGGCATCATCATCGACGGCGCAGTCGTGATCGTCGAGAACTGCGTGCGACGCTTGTCACACGCCCAGGCTCATCATGGCCGGGCGCTCACGCTCAGCGAGCGTTTCCACGAAGTGTTTGCAGCCTCGAGGGAAGCGCGCAGGCCGCTGCTGTTCGGTCAGCTCATCATCATGATCGTGTACCTGCCGATCTTTGCGCTCACCGGCGTGGAAGGAAAGATGTTCCACCCGATGGCGTTCACGGTCGTCATCGCCTTGCTTGGCGCCATGATCCTGTCGGTAACCTTCATCCCCGCGGCAGTCGCCCTGTTCATCGGCAACAAGGTCGCAGAGAAGGAGAACCGCCTCATGCTGGCGGCCAAGCGCATCTACGCACCGGTGCTGACGCGCGTCATGGCCAATATGCCGGTAGTGATCACCGCTGCCCTCGTCACGGTCGTGCTGTCAGGCTTGCTCACGATGCGCATGGGCAGTGAGTTCATCCCGAGCCTCAACGAGGGCGATATTGCCCTGCATGCAATGCGCATTCCGGGCACGAGCCTGACGCAGTCGGTGGCGATGCAGGCAGAGGTCGAGCGCACCATCAAGAGCTTCCCTGAGGTTGAACGCGTGTTCGCCAAGATCGGCACGGCAGAGGTTGCGACCGACCCGATGCCGCCGAATGTGGCCGACAACTTCGTGATGCTCAAGCCGCAGTCCGAGTGGCCTGAGGCAAGGCGCAGCAAGGAAGAACTGGTGGAGGCCATGCAGGTGGCGCTCGCCAAGGTGGCGGGAAACAACTATGAGTTCACACAACCGATCCAGATGCGCTTCAACGAGCTGATCTCCGGTGTGCGCAGCGACGTGGCGGTGAAGGTCTTCGGTGACGACATGGATGTGCTCAACGCTACGGCCGCGCGCATCTCCGGCGTGCTCGGCAGCGTTGCTGGCGCGCAGGACGTGAAGGTCGAGCAGACCACGGGCTTGCCGATGCTCACGGTCAGGATCGACCGCGACAAGACGGCGCGCTATGGCCTCAATGTCGCCGATGTGCAGCAGGTCGTGGCCACCGCCATCGGTGGTCAGGAGGCCGGCACCATCTTCCAGGGCGACCGTCGCTTCGATGTACTTGTGCGCTTGCCTGAAGCCTTGCGCAGTGATCTGGAAGCACTCAAGCGCCTGCCGGTGGCATTGCCCAAAGCAGATGGAACGGTTGGCCAGCTTCGCTTCATCCCGCTCGGCGAAGTCGCCACACTGGAACTCGCGCCGGGACCGAATCAGGTCAGTCGCGAGGACGGCAAGCGGCGCATCGTGGTGAGTGCCAATGTGCGTGGCCGCGATCTCGGCTCCTTTGTCAGCGAAGCCGGGCAAGCCCTGCGCGAACAGGTGAAAGTGCCGACGGGTTACTGGACTACCTGGGGCGGGCAGTTCGAGAACCTGCAGTCGGCAGCCAAGCGTTTGCAGATTGTCGTACCTGTGTCCTTGCTGCTTGTCTTCGCGCTGCTCTTCGCCATGTTCGGCAATTTCCGCGATGGCCTGATCGTCTTTACCGGCATTCCGTTTGCATTGACGGGCGGCGTCGTGGCCTTGTGGGCTCGCGGTATTCCCTTGTCGATCTCTGCCGCGGTCGGCTTCATCGCTCTCAGTGGCGTGGCAGTGCTCAATGGGCTGGTGATGCTGTCATTCATCCGCAATCTGCGCGAAGAAGGCAGATCGCTCGATGAGGCCATCTTCGATGGCGCGCTGACGCGCTTGCGCCCGGTGCTGATGACCGCGCTGGTCGCATCCCTGGGTTTCGTTCCCATGGCCATTGCCACAGGTACGGGCGCGGAAGTGCAGCGTCCGCTGGCGACGGTCGTCATCGGCGGCATCCTGTCTTCCACCTTGCTCACGCTGTTGGTGCTGCCCGTGCTGTACCGACTTGCTCATCGTCGCGAGGAAGAGGTGGAGAGTCCGGCAAGCGCGGCCATTCCAGCTCACTCCCAGGTCTGATTCCACCGGACCGCTGCTTGCCCGGCGGTCCACTCCCTTGCCCAACGTCTGAAAGGAAGCACTCATGAAACACCGCATCGCAATCGCTCTGGCGACGCTCTCATTGCTCGGCGCCGAAGTCGTACTCGCCGCAGGCGAACACGATCACAAACCTGCGCACGGCGGCATCGTGGTTGAAGTGAAGGAGGTGCAGTACGAGTTGATCGCCAGGACTGACACGCTGCAGCTCTATGTCAGTGATCACGGCAAGCCCGTGAAACTCGATGGGGCCTCTGCACGTATCACGCTGCTGTCAGGCACTGACAAGCAGGAAGTCGAACTCAAGCCTGCTGGCGACAAGCTCGAAGCAAAAGGCAGCTTCAAGGTCTCGGCAGGCACCAAGGTGCTCGCCTCGGTGAGCTTGCCTGGCAAAGCTGCCGCGAGCGCTCGCTTCACCATCAAGTAGCCGGGTCAGAGTGCGGTGCGAAGCTGCGCTGGTAGTGGAAGTGACGAAGTAAGTCCATGCATCGGGGTGTGGCAGCCACGCATGACCACCCTTCAGTTCAAGGCGGCCTTTCCAGGCGTTGACGCGGCGGCCTGCCTTGGCCGAGCAGCACTCACTTTTTCTCCGCCGGCTCCAGCTTCACATCCTGCATCTTCGTCCCCGGCGCATTGCTGATCTTCCACGGCATGCCTTCGGTCTTGTAGTCGCGGAAGGTGATGCCGCGGATCTGGCCGTTGCGCAGGCCGTCGATCTTGATCGGCGGGGCGTTGATGAGAAGGAGGTCGTCGAACACGATGTTCTCGTGGAAGACATTGTTCTTCGCATCGCCTTGCACGAGCACCGGGTTGAATGCGACGACTACTTTCTGGCCATCGCGGTTGATGGGCGTGGGCTGCCAGCTATCGGTGAATTCCAGTGAGTTGTGCTGCACGAGGATGTCCTGGAACTTGCCGGGCTGGCTGGCGGGTTTGTAGTCGAGCAGCAGGTTGGGGTCGCTGTATTCGGCGCTCAGCACGAAGCCTTCGCGTTGCAGGTCGCGATGGGCGTTGTCGCGATAGACGACACGACGCGCACCGCCGCCGTTGAGGTTATTGGTCTTGCCGCGCAGCCCGGTCCAGGTGAGGTGAACCACATTGTCTTCGGCGAGGATGTCGGTGATCCACGCGCCGGTGTGGCTGCCCATGACGACGGCACCGTGGCCACGCCGGAAGTAGTTGTTGAAGATCCAGCCGAACTGTTGCTGTGGTTGGCTGGTGGCTTCCTCGCCGGTGCCTGCGGCGAAGTTGATGCAGTCATCGCCCGTGTCGAAGAAGCTGTTCATCACCGTGACGTACTGGCTGTTGCCGAACTCGACACCGTCACCGTTGTTCACGTCCCAGGTCTCGACGCGCACGCCGTTCACCGCGGCATTTTCCGATTCCAGCACCATGACGCCATGGAAGGCCGGGTTACGCAGGGTGACACCAGCGACATACAGGTTGCTGACGCCGCGCAGGGTGATCAGGCTGGAGCGGCGCTGGCTGTAGGCGGCCAGCGCCGACAAACCTTCCTTGAGGGCCTGCTCCATCTGCGCAGCGGCGAGGATGCCGTCGCTGGTGGAGCTCTTGCTGGTGCCCGCGATGTACTGTGGCAATGCGTAGCCGGTGTCGTCCGTGAGGCTGGCGTCGCTGTGGCGCTTCCAGCCATTGCCGTCGATCACGCCCTTGCCGACGATGCGGATATTGCTGAACGCACCCAGGTGGCGATTCCTTGCGTCGAGCGCGTTGATGAGCGAGGGCGGGCGCTGCGTGCTGGAATATTCGTAGAGCTTGTAGCCACGTTCCAGCGGGTAGTCCTCCGCGCGTTCCGAGCCGAGCAGGGTGGCGCCCTCGGCCAACTCCAGCGTCATGTTGCTCTTGAGGAACAGCGCCCCGCTCTTGAACACGCCCTTGGGGATGCGCACGGTGCCGCCTGCTGCACAGTTGTCGATGGTGGCCTGGATGGCTGCGGTATTGAGGGTGCTGCCATCTCCGAGCGCACCGCGTGCGCCGACGTCGCACAGCTTTGGCGAGCTTGTGGTGCGTGCCGTGACGACCGGGCTGGCGGCCGAGAGTTTGTCGTCGGCGAGAACCGCGCGCACCGTGAAGCGATAAGTCGTCGCGGGCTTGAGCCCGTCGACGGTGAAGCTGTGCGGGCTGACGCGCACGTGCACCTTGCGAGTGTCCGCAGCGTAGAACTTGTCGACGTAAGCCTGGGCCGGCGAATGACGACGCGCATTGTCCGACGCACTGCCGAGCAGCTTGCCGTTCATGAACACCTTGTAGTCACGCACGTCGGCATATTGCTCGGGCTTGTTCCAGGCGAGCACGATGCGGTCAGCTTCACTGGCCAGTTGCAGCACCTGTACGCGCGCCGGCACCTGTGCCGTGCTTTGCGCCGCACCTTCGCCTTTGGCATGCGCCAGTGAACTGATGAGCAGAAGAGCGGTCAAGGTGACAGGTATCGCGCTGCGTGCGGCGGGCCGTGCTCTCATCAGTCTGCTCCTTGCAAGGGTGAGTGTGCTGCGCGCTTCATGCCGGCGCGAGTACCGGCTTCTCGACGGCATTTCATGTGTCTCGCAGACGACGGCGAGGCTGCTTTGTATCATCCCTGTGCAGGGCTGTACTGCTGCAGGGCAGCACCCGCGTGCGCTATTCTTGGCGCCGCCCTCGCCCTGTAGATTTTTCAATTCACGTGTGACGCGCCTTTCCAGATGAATGCCCCGCTTCTGCCCTTTATCGAAGAGACCCGCTTCGGCAACTGGTTCATCAACTCGTACATCTGGAAGAAGCACGTCATCGCGCGCGCGCTGAGCCTGCTGCAACCGTTGATGCCGGCCGACGTGTCGCGCTATCCGCGCATTCTCGACGTGGGTTGCGGCTTCGGGCACTCCTTCGCGCAGCTTGCCGAGCGCTTCGACCCTGACGAAATCGTTGCCACCGATGCTGACCCGGAGCTGCTCGCGCGTGCGGGCGACGCAGCGAAACGCGCAGCGTGCAAGGTGTCGTTGCATGAGGTCAATGCGGCGCGCATGCCTTTTGCCGACGCCTCCTTCGACATGGTGTTCTGTCACCAGACCTTTCATCACATCGTCGACCAGGAGCAGGCCATGGCGGAGTTCTTCCGTGTGCTCAAGCCGGGTGGAGTGCTGCTGTTCGCGGAGTCGACCAGGCGTTACATCCACTCCTGGGTGATCCGAACTTTCTTCCGTCACCCGATGGAGGTGCAGAAAACGGCGGAGGAGTACATCGCGCTGATTCGTGCCGCGGGCTTCACCTTGCCGGCGGCGCGTATCAATCTGCCTTATCTGTGGTGGAGCCGTGAGGATCTGGGCCTCATGGAGAAGCTTGGTTTCAGCGTACCCGTGCAGCGCGAAGAGACGCTCGTCAATGCGGTGTGCATAAAGCCGGTGGCTGGCGCGGGCGGCTGAAAAGCGGAATGGCCGACAGACGGCACAACAAGACGGTATTTCCGCTGCTATTTGCAGCGCAGATTCACGGACAATTTTCAAACACTCCGCTAGAATCATTCATGCTCTGTCGATCAGCGCATCGTCACTGACGTACAGGACGGTTCCCTTTTCTCTTTCGATTGGATACTTATGGCAACGGCAAAGAAGGCAGTAAAAGCCCCTGTGGCAAAGAAGGCAGCTGCGCCTGCTGCGAAGAAGGTAGCTGCAAAGGCACCGGCAAAGGCTCCAGCAAAAGCAGCACCGAAGAAGGCAGCTGCACCGAAGGCAGCCGCTGCTGCACCCGCAGCAGTGAAGCCGATCAAGGAAGGTTTCACCAAGGCTTCGCTGGCGACTTACCTCGCGACGCAAGCTGGCGTTGAGCCGAAGGCAGCCAAGGCAGTTCTGGCCGCTCTCGAAGCAACCATCCTCGGCTCCGTCCACAAGAAGGGCGCTGGCGAATTCACACTGCCAGGTCTGCTGAAGATCGGCGTGCAACAGATCGCTGCGAAGAAGAAGCGCTTCGGCAAGGATCCGTTCACCGGTGTCGAGCGTTGGTTCGATCCGAAGCCAGCTTCGGTGCGTATCAAGGCACGTGCCCTGAAGAAGCTGAAGGACGCAGCAGTCTGATAGATCAGCACTGCGCCAGAGAAAAGCCCGCTTCGTAGCGGGCTTTTTTCATTTCGTCGTTCCTGTTTTCGCGGGAATGACGGCAACGGGGTCGCCTGGCTTTGCCTCAGTCAAGAAAAAGCGTGACAGGGTCGTCCGCTTTCCACGGCGGCAGCTTGTGCATCACTGCAGCAAATAGCCCGGTATCGACCAGCCCTTGCAGCCAGACACGCACGGCCGGGAATGGTGCATGCGTGCCGAGGCCATCCGCATCGCCGTCGAACCACGCGGTGTCCACCGCTGCGAACTGGCGCACGAAAGGCATGAGGGCCATGTCGGCCAGCGAGATCGTTTCGCCGAGCAGGAAGCGGGTCTGTTGCAAGCGCGCTTCGAGCGGTGCGATATGCAGGACGACTGCCGCCTCACGCCACCCCGCGGCGGAGCGTTCCGGGTAACGGTCGGCGTACTTGTAGCGGTCGAGCAGTTGTTTGAACGGCCCGTCATTGAGCGCAATCAATTCTGCGCCGTGCTCTGCCTGCGCCAGCCAGCCCTGCGGATCGGACTGGGCGAGCGCCCAGCGCATGATGTCCAGGCTCTCCTCGAGCACCTTGCCGTCGGGCAGTACGAGCACCGGTACCGTTCCCTTCGGCGACACCGCCAGCATCTCCGCAGGCTTGCTGCGCAGGGCCACTTCGCGCAGCTCGGCGTCGATACCCGAGACTTTGAGCGCGAGGCGCGCGCGCATGGCATAGGGGCAACGCCGGAAGGAATAGAGGATGGGCAGGGACATGGATCAGGACGGAGCGGTGTCGAGCACGCATGATAGTGCTGCCGGCCAACTCTGTAGCGATGGCATGCCGTGCGTGGTGCTTCAATCACCGTCTCGCATATCTCCGTCATCCCGGCCGACGCGTTGCGATCGATGTCTTCACCGAAGCGATAGCCAGTTGCCGCACGCATCAGTCGTGCACCTGCAAGACCTGCGGCAGCACGTCACTTCCATTGCATACTGTTGCCATGTTCAGACTCCCGCAAACCGCTACCGCGCCTTTCTGCCCGTCCGAGGTCAAAGGCAGCATCGCCGTGCCGGCAGGTGCGTCCTTCTGGAAAACGCTGCTGCGTTTCGCCGGCCCCGGCCTGCTCGTTTCCGTCGGCTACATGGATCCCGGCAACTGGGCGACGGATATCGAAGCAGGCTCGCGCTTCGGTTTTGGCCTGTTGTTCGTGGTGTTGCTCTCCAGCGTCGCGGCGATGTTGTTGCAATGCCTGTGCTCACGTCTGGGCATCGTCGCGCAACGCGACATGGCGCGCCTGTGTCGCGAGCGCTATGACCCGCGCGTGAACTTCGTGCTGTGGGTGTTCGCCGAGCTTGCCATCATTGCCTGCGATCTGGCCGAGGTGCTGGGCAGTGCGCTGGCCCTGCATCTGCTCTTCGGCTGTTCGCTGACCACCGGCATCGCCATCACGGCGCTGGATACGCTGCTTGTGCTGGCGCTCAAGGGCAATGGGTTCCGTCGTGTCGAAGCCATCATTCTCGGGCTGGTGCTGACCATTGCCATCTGCTTCATGGTCGAACTGTTCTTCGTGCAGCCGGACTGGCGTGCCGTGCTGCAGGGCTTCGTGCCGCGCGTGGATACCCTGCGGCAGGATCACGCGCTGTATCTTGCCATCGGCATACTCGGCGCCACGGTGATGCCGCACAACCTGTACCTGCACTCGTCCATCGTGCAGACACGGCTGGTTGCACCCGATCTGCCATCGAAGCGGCTCGCCATCCGCATGTGCAAGATCGACACCATAGGCTCGCTGTCGCTGGCGTTGATGGTCAATGCGGCGATCCTCGTGCTTGCCGCGAGCGCTTTCCATGCGACGGGGCGGCACGATGTAGCGTCGATCGAAGATGCCTACCAGTTGCTCAACCCCATCGTGGGCAGCGCCATGGCGGCCACCCTGTTCGGCATTGCCTTGCTGGCGGCAGGACAGAGCGCGACCTTCACCGGCACCATCGCCGGTCAGGTGATCATGGAAGGCTTTCTCGACCTGAAGATTCCCTGCTGGCAGCGCCGCCTCATTACGCGTGGCCTGGCGCTCGTACCGGCTTTCGTGGGTGCCGCCTGGCTGGGTGATGCGGCGGTCGGCAAGCTGCTGGTGCTGAGTCAGGTGGTCCTGAGTTTCCAGCTGCCCTTCGCGATCTACCCCTTGATCCGATTCACCAGTGATCGCGGCCTGATGGGGGAGTTCCGCAATGATGCGCTGACGAAACTCTGTGCGTGGGCCATCTTCGCAACGGTTACCGCAGCCAATGTCTGGTTGTTGTACGCGACCTTTGCCTGAGTAGCGGGGCGCACCACGCCGGCAGTCGCGCGGTGGCACAATGGCTGTTCCGATCAGCCGGAGCACGCTCATGCACAAACTCCTCCTCGCCCTGACCGCATCGCTTGTCTTGTGGACCCAGCCGGCCAGCGCCGGCCCTTATGCCGATGCCATGGGCAGGTGTCTGCTCGACCACGCATCGCAAAAAGACCGGACGGATCTGATGCGCTGGATGTTCGCCAATGCAGCCCTGCATCCGGATGTGGCCGGGCTCGCGACGGTCACGCCCGAGCTGAGGCAGGAGATTGATCGCACAGCGGGGCAGCTGATCCAGCGTCTGGTATTTGATAGCTGTCGTAGCCAGGCGGGCGCAGCCTTGCGCAGTGAGGGGCCAACCGCCATGCAGCAGGCCTTCCAGCAACTGGCGCAGCTCATCGGCGACTCGCTGGTGGCCAACCCGGCGGTTACGCAGGGCTCGGCCAATGTGCTCCGCTACATGGATGTGACGCGGCTGCCGATGCTGCTGATGCCCTAGACCTGCGCGTCAGCGAGGCAGGGCCTGGTCAGGCAATACGGCTTTCGACCCAGCGGTACATCGCCGAGCCAGCCAGCATGCTGGCGCCCCACGCGACGATCATGCCGAACAGGCCCAGCAGCGGATCGGCCGGCAGGTAGTGCGTCCATAGCGCGTTGATGAGCAGACACACCGGGAAGTGGATCAGGAACACGGAGTAGGACATCTGGCCCAGTTGCAGCAGCGGCCGGGGTGTCTGCCAGTGGGCCAGCTTGCCGGTGCGTCGCGCCGTACCCAGCAATAGCGCCACCACCAGCGCGACGAGGATGCGCTCGCGGTATTCCACCACCAGCGCCGCCCCCGTCAGCAATGCCACGATGCCCAGCATGGCGGGCGGGCTGTCCTCATCGGAGGCCCACCAGGCGAAAGCGCCCAGCGCGTAGGCGCCGAAGAAATACAGCGCCCAGGAATCCCAGGACTCATGACGGTTGAAGTAGAACAGTGAGGCCAGCGCCAGCGAGCCGACCAGCCACAGCGCGACGTTGCTCAGAAGCGGTGAGCGCCGTGCCAATAGCGCTGAGCCCCACAGGATGAAGACAAAGAGCGCGAACAGCTGGAAGTCGATGGCGACGTACCACACGCCGGCAGACAAGGCTTCGTGACCGAGGACGTCATGCAGCAACAAGGCATGCGCGCCGAGCTGCGCCAGCACCGGGCTATGCGGTACCGAGCCGTCATGCAGCCAGGGGCGAACCAGCGCGGCCATGACGATACAGACCAGCAGCGCGAAGAAATACGGCAAGGCGAGGCGACGATAGCGACGCAGGATCAGGCGCAACGGGCGCACCACGCGAGACTTGCCATCCGGCGCGAGGCCACGTGCGGCGAGAAAGCCGCCGATGACCAGGAACACCTGTACCGCGGCACGGGCGTGGTCGTACAGCCAGTCGATCAGCGAGGGCATGAGAAGATGCGCCGCGTCGGACATGGGCCCATAGAACGCCAGGTGGTGCAGCACGATCAGCTGCGAACTCAGCGCCTTGAGGCTATCCACGAGCGGCATGCGATCCGAACTCACGCCGCGTCTCCCTTGCTAACGATCACTTCCCGGCCTTGCATTGAAAGAAAGGGCCGAAGCCTACCATGCGGGTTAGCCCGTAGTTGTAACGCAAGCCAAGCAGGTGCGTGTGACACGTCTACTACGTAACACTTCGTGACATTTCGTCGCCTCTGCTTGCGGTGGCATGAGTGCAAAGGGCTCCACCGGTGTTCCCGTGTATCCCGGCCCTTGTTTCCGCCAGTAGCGCTCTCTGGTCTAATCCACGCACTTCGTCGCCAAGCCCGCTTCCCGCCCCCACCGTGTCCTCCTCAAGCGCTCATACCCAGCCCTGCGTCGCCGTCATCGGTGGCGGCCCTGCCGGCCTCATGGCCGCCGAAGTCATCGCAGCGCGTGGCATGCAGGTCGAGCTGTTCGATGCCATGCCCTCGGTGGGGCG
This sequence comes from Uliginosibacterium silvisoli, assembly GCF_036017035.1. NCBI lineage: Bacteria > Pseudomonadati > Pseudomonadota > Betaproteobacteria > Rhodocyclales > Zoogloeaceae > Uliginosibacterium > Uliginosibacterium silvisoli. The sequence goes on from NZ_JAYXHS010000001.1 coordinate 1,125,342, forward strand.
CAAGTTCCTCATGGCCGGCAAGGGCGGCATGAACATCACCCACTCGGAGCCCATCGAGGCCTTTGTGGCGCGCTATGCGGAGCGTCGTGCGCAGCTCGCCCCGCTCATCCAGGCCTTCGGCCCGCAGCAATTGCGTGACTGGATTCATGCGCTGGGCATCGACACCTTTGTCGGCTCATCCGGCCGCGTCTTCCCGACGGACATGAAAGCGGCCCCGCTGCTGCGCGCCTGGCTGCATCGACTGCGCGAAGCTGGCGTGGTGATCCACGTGCGGCATCGCTGGCAAGGTGACATCGAGGCACGGCAAAGTGCGGCGGGGCGCCGTTACACGCTCGGCTTTGCAACGCCCGAGGGCGTACGCACGATCGAAGCGGATGCCGTCGTGCTCGCGCTCGGCGGCGCAAGCTGGGCACGTCTCGGTTCAGACGGTGCATGGCTGCCCTGGCTGCAGCAGCACGGTGTAGACATCGCCGCGTTGCAAGCGGCCAACTGTGGTTTCGATGCGGGCTGGAGCGAGCACTTGCGCGAGCGCTTTGCCGGCGAAGCGGTGAAGGCCGTGACGGCCAGCTGCATTGATGCACATGGCTATACGCACACGCGACAGGGCGAGTTTGTCGTCACGGAAAACGGCGTCGAAGGCGGGCTCATCTATGCCCTTTCTGCGCTGCTGCGCGAGCAGATCAACGAGCAAGGCCAGGCGACCCTGTTTCTCGACCTCGCGCCGGGCAAGGCGCTCGCCCGTGTCATGGCCGAAGTGGACCACCCGCGCGGTTCGCGCTCGATGTCCAGTCACCTGCAGAGCCGGGTCGGGATCAAGGGCGTGAAGATGGCGTTGCTGCGCGAATGTCTGCCGACGGAAGATTTCGCCGATGCGGGCAAGCTCGCAGCGGGCATCAAGGCCCTCCCCGTAAAGCTGCTGGCTCCACGTCCGCTGGATGAAGTCATCAGCACGGCAGGCGGCGTGCGCTTCGAAGCGCTCGATGAGCAGCTGATGCTCACGGCCTTGCCGGGCGTGTTCTGTGCCGGCGAGATGCTCGACTGGGAAGCGCCCACCGGCGGCTATCTGCTGACTGCCTGCTTCGCGAGTGCACGGCGTGCAGGTGAAGGCGTGCTCGATTTCATGCAACGCGCCGGCCTGCGGAAATGATCGTTCCCGACTACTGGGCGGAAGCCCGGCGACAACACAAGACGCCGGACCGGCAGATCACCGTGCGACGCTTCGGCTGGTCGATGCTTGATGAGGCCGACGCGCTCAGCATGGCTGCGCATCGCGCCGACGATGCGCTGCAAAGACTGGTCTCGGGCGAGAAGCTCGCGCGCAGCGAACGCAAGCTGGCCTACAACGGTGCCGACGGTGTGCCCATTCGCGAGGAGGTACTGTCACGCCACGGCGAAGAAGTCATCACCCGAAATGCATACGGCGCGCATTGCCTCAATTCGCCACGCGCCCTGTTCGCAGATGTCGACTTCAAGCGCAGCACTGATTTCAAGCTTGTGCTGCTGATCTTCGCAGTGCTCGAGGTGTGTGGCCTTGCGGGTTTCGGCGACGGCAGCTGGGGGCTCGCGCTGGGCCTCACCTTCGTCTCGTTCCTGCTTGCCTACCCGGCCGCGGTGCTCGTCCAGCGCCTGATGCTGGACGCACAAGGCGGGGCCGAACAGCTGGCCTATACGCGCATCGTGGCATTCGTGAAGAGTCGCCCGACGTGGAGCGTGCGCCTGTATCGCACGCCGGCCGGCTATCGCCTGCTCGCCACGCATCAAGCATTCGAAGCGGTGACCGAGGAAGTGCAGGACTTTTTCAATGTCGTGCGTGCCGACCCGATCTACGTGCGCATGTGCATCAACCAGCGATGCTTCAGGGCGCGACTGACGGCGAAGCCATGGCGCATCGGTATCGCCAGTCACATGCGGCCACGGCCCGGTGTGTGGCCCATCAACCCGGAACGCATGGCGGAGCGGGCTGAATGGGTCAGCGAGTACGAAGCACGGGCTTCGGCGTACGCAGCCTGTACCTATCTCGAGAACATCGGCCCGGAGTTCATCCACGCAGAGCTGCGTGCGGTGGTCGAGCTGCATGATCGCGAGTCGCGGGCGCTCGCTCCTGACGTCGCGCTTGCGTGATCCTTGGCCCGTTGCCGTACTACTTCTGGATCGTCACCTTGTCCGCGATGACGATTTTCTTCGAGGGTTCAAACCTGATCACGACCTTCGAGTCGCCGCATGAATAGGCCTGGTCCTTGTTCTTCTCGACGGTGATGACCACCTTCCTGCTTCCCGTCGATTCGACACACTTCGCGGAATACACGCCCTTGGCGGAAACCTCGAAGCTCTGACTTTGCTGGCCATTCTCCCAGGCCGTCACTCTTGCCATTGCATTGTCACTTTCGGCAATGACGCCATTCGTGAAAATGCAGCAGGAAACGACAAGCAGAACTTTCGGGAACAGGCTGTTCATGTGCGAAATCTCCGCCAACTTGATGATTGCCAGAATACCGGACTCATTCTTCGGAGTCCGGTGCATGGGGCGTAGCGAGTGGCTACAGGCTGAGGAAGAAGATGGCCGACAGCGGCACGATGCTGAACATCAGCAGCCTGGCCAGACGCCCGCAGCCGACCCAGTAGAGCGCCGCCGGCACGATGATGGGCAGCACGTAACGGAAGTCATTGCTGCAGGCGAACGGTACCTGGATGCGCAGGGCAGCCACGCTGGCGATCCAGAGTAGCGATAACAGCAACCACGGGCGATAGCGGTACAGGCCACTGCGCGTACGCGAACCCGCGCCACTGAACAGGCGCCTGATGGCCAGAATGAACAGGCCCAGCACGGCGATACCGAACAGGATGGCGAGTACGCGGTGCAGTGTCCCCGGGAAGGGAAATTCGCCACTGATGGACGAACGCAACAGGTAGTTCCAGAAATTGCCGCGACCGCTGGCATCGTCACCGACATTGATCCACGGCACGGTGAGGAAGGTCGGAATATCGAGCGGCAGGAAACTCTTGACGTCGACCGGTACTGCAAGGCCGCTGTTGAGACCACTGACGTTGGCGATCAGCCAGTTGGTGATCTGGCCTTGCAGGTAGTAGTAGATGCGCACCGCGAAGCTCAATGCGAGCCCGCAGCCAGCAACGCCGGAGAAGATGACGAGGTCGAGCAGGGCCCGTTTGCTCTTCCGGGCCTTGCGACGCCACAGCGCCGACACCAGCGTCGACAACACCAGCAAGCCCCCGGCGCCCAGCAGGACCGTGGCATTGCTCTTGCACAACAAGGACAACGCGACGACAGCGGAGAACGCCCACAGGTCAGCACGTTGCCGCGCTTGCCACCAGCGCAGCATGAACCAGGCGGCTACGGCGGCCGTGGCATACAGCGCGCCATCATTGCCGATGCGCAGGGCGTGGATGATGCCCGAGGGCCAGAAGGCCACCGCGAACGTGGTCAGGATGAGCGCGCCATGACGCTGGCGCAGCATCATGCGCAGGGTACCCGCCGAGGCCGTCAGGAAAACCAGCCACAAGGCGAGCGACAAGGCCTGCACGCTCTCCGCGGCAGGGAGCGACAGCCACTGTGCCCAGCGCCACACGACGGCACCGAGCATGTAATAGATGGGTGGGTGATAGAAGGTCCAGCCTTCCATCGGATTGGGCAATGCCAGCCGCGTAGCGACATAGACGATGTAATCGAAATGGCCGTCACCATTGCCGACATCGTGGGTGCGCACATTCCAGGGGGTTGCCGCCCAGTAGCAGCACAGGGCAACAAGGGCCAGACACAGGATGGCGGTCTGCGTGCCGCGCAGGCGGAACATTTGGCACAAGCCGAGCAGGAGCGGCAGAAAGCCCAGCCCGATCAGTGTCCAGCGCGCCGTGCCGAGCACGGGGCGCATGTCCAGCCCGCCATCACCGCCGCCATTGTCGACATTGAAGACGACCTCATTGCGGCCGCTGACGAAGTACGCGCCAAGATCAATCTCGAAGCCGTTGGTGTAGTCCTGCAGACCACCGGGGCGCACGCCGTCGAGGGCAACGGCCTTGCCGTTGACGCTGATGTCGCGCAGATTGTCGTCAGGTGTGATGCGCCAGACTTGTGGCGTCAGCCAGTTCGAGTTGAGGCTGACAGCCAGGCGGTTGCCCGCGCCGACCGTGGGGAATTTCCACGGCAAGGAGACGGCGCCACTCGACCCGTTGGTGACCTGGCCGTGCGCCGTGAGCTGTGGCCACACGAGCCACAGCGCGGCACTGACGGCGAGCCAGCTGATCAGCGCGCACACCAGGAAACGGCAGGCGCGATGCGACAGCAGCTTGCACAGCGCGGAACCAGCAGAAGAAGGCTTCACGCGCTCAGCTCTTCTTGGTCTCGTGATACTCCTGCTCGGTATTGATCGACCAGAGCGTCGAGCGCGGCACGCCCGGATCTATCATGCAGCGCACCGATTCGATCGCGGTGAGCATCGAGTGATCCTGGTTGTTGTAGCGATGCTGACCGTTGCGGCCGATACAGAACAGGTTGTCGACGGAATCCAGATACGCTTTCACGGTATCGAACTCGTCGTAGGTGCCGAAGTAGGCCGGGTAGGCTTTCTCGATGCGGATGCGGCAGGTGTCGAGGATGTCGGCGCGGTCGACGATGTCGATCTTCACCAGTTCCTTGACGGCGAACTCGATGAAGTCCGCATCGCTCATCTTCCAGATGTCGTCCTTCTCGTCGCACATGTACTCGAGGCCGACCCAGGTGGTGTTCACCGGGTCTTTCACCATGTAGGGCGACCAGTTGTTGAAGATCTGCAGGCGACACAGCTTCACGTCACGCTCCTGGATGTAGATCCAGGTGTCGGGCACGATGTTGCCGACGGTCTTGATGTTCGTCGTGTTGCGGATCTTCAGTTTATTGGCCAGCACACCGACGGTCATGAAGTCGCGATACGGCAGATCGCGAGCGATGCGTTTGACATCTTCGGGTACGGTGTCGCCTTGCGCGGCGGCGACGAAATCCTTGATCGGCATCGTCGAGAAACAGTAATCGCATTCGATGCGCGTCTGCACGCCATCGCACTCGGCCGTCACGGCAGCGACGCGGCCGTTCTCGATATGGATGCCGATCACCTTGTGGCGCATGCGGATATCGCCACCCATCTTGCGCACATCATCGGCAACGAATTCCCACAGCTGGCCTGGGCCGAGCTTGGGATAGAAGAACTGCTCGATCAGCGAGGTCTCGGTTTTCTTCTGGCGCAGGTCCGTGTCCTTCTTGCCCGGCAGCATCTTCTTCAGTGCGGAGAAGACGGCCTTGGAGAGCGACAGACCCTTGATGCGTTGCGCGCCCCAGGCTGCCGAGATACGACGTGGGTGTGCGCCCCACACTTTCTCCGTGTAGTCCTCGAAGAACATGCGATACAGCGGCACGCCGAAACGATTGACGAGGAAGTCTTCGAGCGAAGACTCGTCCTTGCGCTTGAACATCTGCGACGCCACGTAACCCAGACCCGCCCAGGCCGTGCGGAAGATGCCGAGATTGGTCACGGTCTCCAGCTTCATGGAGATCGGATAGTCGAAGAACTTGCGCAGGTAGAAGATGCGCGAGATGCGTTCGCGGATCAGCATCACGCGATCCACCTTCTGCGGGTCCGGGCCGCCAGCCGCCCACGGTTTCTTGCTGCCGAGGATGATGTCGTCGCTCGATGGCGAGCCTTGCAGCGGCATGCGCGCGGCCCACCAGTCCATCACCGTGTCGCTCTTCGAGAAGAAGCGATGCCCGCCGATGTCTATGCGATTGCCATTGTGCTCGATGGTGCAGGATATGCCGCCGATGCGATCCGTGGCCTCCAGTACGATGGGCTGGATGCCTGTCTTCTGCGACAGGATTTCGAAGGCAGCGGTCAGGCCTGCGGGGCCGGCGCCGATGATCAGGGCAGTTTTGCTCATGGGAGGCTTCTGGAAGAGGTCGGGAGTGGCGGGAACATCGGCGGAGAAATCAACGGAAGAACACGAACAGGCGGCGTAGCGAAAAATTCCATACGAGTACGGCCGCCGCGAGCAGGACCTTGCTCGGCCGTTCAGGCCAATGCAGCAGTTCGACGCAGATCCACATGCCCAGCCAGGTCAAGGCCAGCCCGCCCAGTCCGACCAGCGTGAATACGGCAATATCGCGCAACGTACGGGCCTGCGTGCCGCGCCATACCCACAGCACGCACAGCATGTAGTTGGTGATGAGTCCGGCGCAGAAGCCGAGCGTGACGGCGATGAGGTAATGCATCCCGCCGCTGATGCACAGCGAGAACAGGCCAAAGTCGACAACGAAAGCCGCGCCGCCGACCACCACGTATTTGATGAAGGCGGTGGCAATGGCGAGCAGACGTGCGCGCGAATCGACGGGCGACAAAGCGGACGCTGGCGCGTGCGATGTCGCCGCCGTTGAAAGTGGGAGTGACCCGGGTTCCATGCAACTGTCTCCTGTATCCGCCGTATACGTGTCGCGATCTGCGTCGCTTACGTCTTGATCAGTGGTTTGATCTTGAGCAGGCCAGACGCCGGGTCGGGTTCGGGCCATGCTTCGGCCGGGAACTATACTTTATATGAAGTTTTTGCCCGCCCGCACTGCGGCAAAAGTCGCGGGCGGGGCTCATGGCCGGCTACGGTGGTTGCCAGGGTTCGGGTTCAACTCACGCAGGATGGCGCGGCTGGTCTCACGCTGGGCCGGCGTCTGGCCGAGGAAGGCGTTGGCGCGGAATTCGCTGTCGTTCCAGTAGATGCGCAATAGTTGATTGATGCGTTCTATGAAGACGCGGCCCCATTCGTCCGCAGGTGCCGTGATGTATACAGGGATGAAATGCGGCAGCCCCTCGATGGGCAGGGAGACGATTTCATTCTCGGGCCCGGACAAGGCGTTGGAATAGACCTGCAACTCGCTGCCGTAGACGATGGTGTAGTCGATGCGCCTGAGCGACATCATCTTGATCAGGCCTTCGGTCAGATCCTGGCCGGAGGGGCGCACCATGATGTTCGGCCGGTCCTTGTATGCAGCCATGACTGCGTCGATGTTGCGCCCGTAAGAGCGGCCAAAGGCGATGCCCAGGATCAGCGGGCTGCCCTCAATCAGGGCACTGAGGCGAACCTCGCCCGCCGCATTGAGATAGGGGCGCAGTCGGTCGAGATTCCGCTGCGCCAGTACGAGCGTGGGTGGCAAAGCGCCAAGGAAGGGCAGCGAGAAGTGCATGTAGGTCTCGCGCTCGGCATTTTTCTGCATGCCGGCACAGACGATGTGCTCGCGATTCCGCATCTGCTCGCTGACGCGGCGGATATTCGAGAACTGCGATTGGTGCTGATACTCGGGCATGTGCCGCATCAGGAACTGCGCCTGCGTGTCGACCGAGCCCTTGCCCGCATCCGGCCCGTCGACGATGTACATCGGCGGCAGGTCGAACTGGCACCAGGTGGCCAGATTGCCCGGCTTCGGTTCGGCCGCTTGCAGCCCACTGCCCGCGACGCAAAGCGCAAGCAGCAGGTGGCGGAGGGAGCAGCTTGTACCGGATATGCGCATGCCTGCCATTCAGTGTCGGGTCCACGCCATTGCGGACCTGTGTCGCGGCGATCGCCATGACCATTCTTCAATATCGGTCATTGCGGCATCGGCTTTATCTGCGTGCGTGACACATTGCGCGCCGGGATGTTTGCAGTGTGTGGAAAGTACCGGCGCGGCAAAAGAAAAGGCCACCGGTTCGCACCGATGGCCTTTGTCAGTCAGCTTGAAGCCGAAGATCAATCCCTGGTTTTCTTCTTGCCCTTGACCGGCTTTTCTTCTTCCACGGCGGGGGCTGCTGCGACCAGACCGTTCAGGTAGCGCTCGAGATTGGTGTAGCCACTCTTGTCCTTGGCCGGCTTGGCGCCATCGCCAGCATCCTTGGCATTGAGGCCGTGCGCCTGTTCCCAGGCGTCGGGAATGCCGTCGCCGTCGCTGTCGAGCGGAGCCGTGCCATTCGGTACGGCAGGCCAGCTCCCCACTTCTTCCTGCGAGTCGACCAGCTTGCCGCCGTTCTCGGCGATCTGGGTGATGATGCGTTCGTCCACCGCGTCGCGCCATGGGTAGTTCGCGCCGACATTGTCGAGCACGCGCACCATCAGCTCACTGGCAGGCCAGGTCGTGATTTTCGGGGCGTCGAATGGTGCGCTCACGAGCTTGAACTTGCCGGGCTCTTTCGACAGCTCTTTCGGGGGCGCGCCCCAGGCAATCATTTTTGCATTGTCGGCTGTCCAGCCGGCATTGCCCGGCACGACATTGCCCTTCACATAGATCTGGGTGTTGTCGCCGCCCTTGTCCGTCATGACGATCGGCTCGATCTTGGTGCTGAACTTGCCGGGACGCACGAGGTTATCCACGTAGTTGATGCGGATGTTGCCGTCGTTCGTGCCGGACGCGTAGTCGCCCCATGAGCTGACGATGTTGTTGCGGAAATCGAAGACGGCGGGGTCGCCGTTCTTGCCGTAATTGTCGCCAAAGCGCGGGTTGCGGCCGCGGTGATAGGCCCACACATTGTGATGCAGCGAAACGCCACCGGTTGCGCGCAACAGGCTGCCGTACCCGTGCGCGCCCTTGAGGTGCACGCTCTTGTTCAGGCTTTCGGCAATCAGGCTCCACTGGATCGTGATGTTCTTGATATCGCCTGAAGGCGACAAAGCCTCATCGGTAGACCAGCTGGCCGAGACGTGGTCGAGGATGACATTGCGAGCGCCGTCGCGAATGCTGATGGCGTCGTCCTCCACCTTGCTGACATTGCCCAGGCGTGAGCGGATGTAGCGCACGATCACTTCTTGCGCATCGATGTGCAAGGTGTAGTCACGCAAGGTGATGCCGCCGCCTGGCGCGGTTTGCCCGGCGATCGTGATGTTCGGGTTCTTGATGATCAGGGGCGACTTGAGCTGGATCGTACCGCTCGTGCCGAATATCACCGTGCGGGGGCCTTCGGCCTCTACGGCAGCGCGGAGGCTGCCCTCGCCCGAGTCATTCAGATTGGTGACCTTGATCACCTTGCCGCCGCGCCCGCCGATGGTCTCCGCGCCGAACCCTTCGGCACCAGGGAAGGACGGAATGGCGTGCGCCAGGGGTGATAGCAGCGCGAGTGCTGTCAGTGCGACAAGGGGTTTGAGACGGGTGCTGACCATAGACATGTAACCACTCTCCTTTTTTGTATTGCCTGGACTACCAACGATGGGCGAGGCAGGACGTGTCCTTGCAGAAGACGTTGCGCAACGCTGGCGCATACGCCCTGATGGGCTCAGGGCCTTGCAAGCATAAAGGCTGCTTTCCGCCATGGCTTGACGCAATGCATCATCGCGCCACGGCGGGCGACAGCTTGCTGCAGGGTGGAGAGTGGAGTCGGGCCGAGATCAGGTCTGGGCGCGGCTCTTCTTGAAGGCTTCGCCCTCAAGGACGTCGACATGGAAGCGCGGCCGGTCCTTGGTCTCGCTGTAGATCTTCGCCACGTATTCGCCGATCACACCCAGGCTCAGGAGCTGCACACCGCCGAGGAAATACATCGGGATAACGGTGGACGCCCAACCGGGGAGCGCCTCTTCGGTGAACAACCGCAGGAGCAAGCCCCACGCCGTCATGCCGAGCGCGGCCAGCGAGACGAGTGTGCCGATGCTGGTGATCAGGCGTAGTGGATAGGTCGAGAAAGAAGTGACGCCCTGCCAGGCGAAGGACAGCATCTTCTTCAGCGGGTACTTCGATTCACCGGCGAAGCGTTCGGCGCGATCGTATTCGACGACGGAGTTCGCATAACCGAGCAGGCGCACCATGCCGCGCAGGAAGAGATTGCTCTCGCGATATTCCGACAGCGAATCGAGCGCGCGGCGGCTCATCAGGCGGTAGTCGGCATGGTTGAAGACGATGTCGACTTTCATCGCGGCCATGAGTTTGTAGTAGCCCTCGGCCGTGAAGCGCTTGAAGAAGGTGTCGGTATCGCGACGCTTGCGCACGCCGTAGACGATGTCATCGCCGTTGCGGAAGTTGCGGATCATCTGCGGAATGACTTCGAGGTCGTCCTGCAGGTCGGCGTCGACGCTGATGAGGGCGTCGCCGGGCGCAGTCATGAGACCGCAGAACAGCGCATTCTGGTGGCCCCGGTTGCGCGACAGCTTGATGCCGCAGATCTCCTTGTGCGCGGCTGAGAGCTCCTTGATGAGCGCCCAGGTCTTGTCACGGCTGCCATCATCAACGTAGAAAACAGCGCTGTCCGGCGTGATCAGGCTTTCGCTCTTCATCCGCTCGAGCAGCACGATGAGGCGAGAGGTGGTCTCGCGCAGGACCTCTTCCTCGTTGTAACAGGGAATGACCAAGCCGATGGTGGGCGGCGTCGTTGACATCGTTATTGCCTCTTGCGAAAGGTCCAGACAGCGTTGACGGTGTAGTTCCAGATGAAGACCACGCCGGTCGCACATAGTTGTGCCAGCCAGATTGGCACATTCAGCAGCAGAAGACCGTGCAGAACGCCACTGTTGATGAGCAGACCCGCACACAGCGTCACGAGAAAGCGCGGAATGTTCTGCTGATGCCCACCCCCGCCACCCTGGAAGGTGAAGCGAGCATTGGCCCAGTAATTGAACGCGGCGCTGATCAGGAAGCCCGCGTTGGATGCCGGTACCGCCGACATGCCCACGCCTGCAACCAGCGCCCACATGATGAGGTACTGCAGGCCGGTTGCGCCGCCGCCGACCAGCAGGAAGCGCAGGAAGCTATTGAGATTGATATTGCTCATGGCACTTTCTTGTAGTTATCGTCCGGCGCCCCTCCCTTGGGCGCCGGTGCCGCGAGGCTTGTCTCAGCTGGCCGTCGTCGCCTTCTTGGCCTTGCTGGCAGCAGGCTTCTTTGCGGCTACGGTCTTTGTTGCCGTTGCTTTTTTTGCCGCCGGTTTCTTGGCTGCCGGTTTGGCCGCGGCTTTCTCCGGCGCAGCGTCTTCGGTCTCTTCCGTCGCGCCTGCCTTGGCCTTGGTGCTGGTAGCCGGTTTTGCCTTGGCGCCTGCCGCCTTGGCCTTTGGCTCGCGCTTCTCGAACTCGAAGCTCACCTTGCCGTCGGCGCCACGCACGAGGAATGCCGAGAATTTGCGGCGCGTACGTGCCGAGATGAAGCCGGTCAACAGATCGGTTCTACCGCCCGACAGCAGCTTCTCCATTTGCTCGCGTTCGATCGGCTGCTGCAGGATCACCTTGCCGGAACGGAAGTCACAGCTCTTGCCCGCGCCAAGCGATTTCTCGCACACGAAAGCCATGCCATGTTCATACACGCCGGACTGGCATTTGGGGCAAGGGCCGAGCGAGGTCTGACCAGAAAAATCTGGCGGCTCGCCGCTTTCATCCTCGCGCGGCTGACCGAAGTCGAACTCTGGCAGCTTGTCGTCGTTCAGCTTGATCTCGGCGTTGAAGGCGCGCCCCATCTTGTTGCGGAAACCCGTCAGCGGACCGACCTTCCCGGTCGACAGCAGGGTTTCGATTTCGCTGATTTCGAACTGACGGCTGGCGACGATTTTCCACAGCGAATAATCACAGTTCTGGCACTGGAACTTCTTGTAGTTCTCCTTGATGACGCCGCCGCACTTCGGGCAAGGCGTCTGCAGCGTGGCGAAGTCGCCAGGCACGGTGTCGGACTCGAATTTCTTGGCGCGCTCGACGATCTCGCGCGTCATCTGCTCGATGTGACCCATGAAGTCGGCGCGCGTGAGCAGGCCCTTTTCCATCTGCGCCAGCTTGTATTCCCATTCACCGGTCAATTCCGGCGAGGACAGCTCCGTGACGCCAAGACCGCGCAGCAGCGTGATCAGCGAGAAGGCCTTGGCCGTTGGAATCAACTCACGACCTTCGCGCAGCATATAGGTTTCTGCGATCAGGTTTTCGATGATCTGCGCACGTGTGGCTGGCGTGCCGAGGCCGCGCCCGGCCATGGCCGCGCGCAGCTCTTCGTCGTCAACCAGCTTGCCTGCGCCTTCCATGGCGGACAGCAGGGTTGCTTCGTTGTAGCGTGCTGGCGGCTTGGTCACATTGGCCTTGACCAGCACCTCATCCGTCTTGACCGTTTCACCCGGCTTGACCGGCACGAGCGAACCGGTTGCGCCTTCTTCACCGTCACCGGCGCCTTCCTTGCCATACACAGCCAGCCAGCCTGGATTGACCAGCACCTTGCCCTCGGTCTTGAAGGCCTCGCCCTCGACGCGCGTGATACGCGTCGTGATCTGGTATTCGGCGGCAGGGTAGAACACCGACAGGAAACGCTTGGTGACCAGGTCGTAGATCTTCTGCTCGGCTTCCGACAGGTTCTTCGGTTCGGTGCCGGTCGGGATGATGGCGAAGTGGTCCGAGATCTTGGCGTTGTTGAAGATGCGCTTGTTCGGGTGCACCCAACCGTTCTTGATGATCTCGGTGGCGAAATTCTTGTACTCGCTTGGCAGTGCGCCGAGGATGGCAGGTACGGTCGCCACATAGTCTTCCGGCAGCGCGCGTGCGTCGGTACGCGGATAGGTCAGCACCTTATGCTTTTCGTAGAGGGCCTGAGCGATCTGCAAGGTCGTACGCGCCGAGAAACCGAAGCGACCGTTACCTTCGCGTTGCAGCGAAGTCAGGTCGAAGAGCAGTGGCGAAAGCTGGTTGGACGGCTTGGACTCTTCTTCCACCGAGCCCGGTTTGCCATCGCACTTGGCGCGGATCGCCTCGGCGCGCTTGACGTCCCACAGGCGTACGGCGGTCGCATGTTCGTCGTCTTCGGGTTTCTTGAATTTCTCGTCGAACCAGCGGCCGATATAGCCGCCCGCGGCGGCACCGAAATGCCCTTCGACTTCCCAGTAATCGCGCGACTTGAAAGCACGGATGCGCTCTTCGCGCTCGACGACGATGGCCAGCGTGGGCGTCTGTACGCGGCCCACAGTGGTCAGGTGAAAGCCGCCGGTCTTGGAGTTGAAGGCCGTCATGGCGCGCGTGCCATTGATACCGATCAGCCAGTCACTCTCGGCGCGACAGGTGGCGGCCTCACGCAGGCCGGACATGTCACTGGATGTGCGTAGCGCCTGGAAGCCATCGCGGATGGACTGTGCCGTCATGCTCTGCAGCCACAGGCGACGCTGCGGTTTGGCAGTGCCGGAGTGGTTGGCAATATAAGTAAAGATCAGCTCACCTTCACGGCCCGCGTCACATGCGTTGATCAGGCCAATGACGTCCTTGCGCTTGATCAGGCGGGTCAGCAGGCGCAGGCGTTCAGCCGTCTTCTCGACAGGGTTGAGCTTGAAGTGCGGCGGAATGACAGGCAGATGGGCAAAAGACCACTTGCCGCGCTTGACTTCGAATTCTTCGGGAATCGCCAGCTCCAGCAAGTGACCGATTGCGGATGACAGAACGTATTCCTCGCTCTCGAAGTAGTCACCGTCGCGGGTAAAGCCGCCGAGCGCCCGCGCAATGTCCTGCGCAACGGAAGGCTTTTCGGCAATGATCAGCTGTTTGCTCATGCTGTCGGATAGATCCAGAAGGTATGCAGATATGGTGCGAGAGCAGATTTCCCGGGTGGCCATGGCAGGCTGTACAACCCCGAGAAAGCCTCTCCAGAATTGAGTTCGCCGGGCGAGCCCGGCGAACAATGCGTGTAGATGATAGGCGGCGCTGGAAGAATCGCGCAAGTCGGCAGCCCACAAAGGCTGCCCGGGCAACGCAACATGCCGCCTTGGCCGTACTTAATGAACAGGCAGCACTTCCGTCCACTCGCCGTCTTCTTCGTCGGTTTCTTCGGTCAGAAGTTCGTCGAGAATCAGCGTGTCCATGCTGGCTTGTTGCTGCCACAGCACCATCAGCACGATGACCTTGAACTTGGACAGCGAGACTTCCGGCTCGGGCAGTGCCATGGCGCGCTCGATGATCATTTCGCGCTGGCGTGCGTCGAGCGTGCGATTCGCCTCGAGGAAAGCCAGGAAGCCGCGGCAGTCGATATCGACGCGGGCCTGTTCTTCTTCGGTAAAGATGCGGATCGAGCGGCTGTCAGCGTCAAAGCTGGCCGTGGGCTCGCTGACGATGCAGCGCAGGCCGGAAAGCCATTCGATGGCCTCGGAGATTTCGCCCTCTTCGAATCCGGCGGCGGAGAGCTTGCGGGCAAGCTGTTCCGGTTCGGCGGGACAAGCCTCGGCGTAGCCGTAGGTTTCAAATAGAAAGACAAGTATGTCGATCATATGCGCGTTCCCTCGGCATGCACCTTCTTACTGGTCAGAACGGTGCTTATTGGATTCTTTGCAGCCTTCCACCCGGCAGGCGTTCTACATGCCCTTCGAGTTCCAGTACTGTCAGCATGGCGAAGAGTGAATCGGCCGTCAAGCCAGCGCGTTCCGAGAGTGTGTCGGGGTCGACAGGGTCGAAGCCGATCAGGGAGAGCAGTCGTGAGGTCTCGTCCGGCAGTTCCTGCGTTGTTGCAGGTCCTGCCAGGCGCGGTGCGCTGCTGTCCCAGCGCAATTCTTCAAGCACGTCCTGAGCACTTTCAACGAGTTTGGCACCTTGCTTGATGAGTTGATGACAGCCTTTGGCGAGCGGCGAGTGGATCGAGCCGGGAATGGCGAACACGTCGCGTCCCTGTTCCAGCGCCATGCGCGCCGTGATCAGGGAGCCACTTCCGACAGCCGCCTCGACGACCAGTACGCCACGCGACAGGCCGGAAATCAGCCGGTTACGGCGCGGAAAATTGTAAGCAGCGGCCGGCGTGCCAAGCGCGAATTCGCTGATGACAACACCGCTTTCTGCGATTTGCCGCGCCAGATCGGCGTTGCTGGCGGGATAAATGCGATCAGCGCCAGTGCCGATCACGGCAACCGTACTGCCTGAGCCACCGAGCGCGCCGCGATGAGCGGCAGCGTCGATGCCAAGTGCCAGGCCGCTGATGACGGTCAGCCCAGCTTGTGACAGCGCCCGCGCAAATGCCTCGGCATTGCCATTGCCTTGTGCTGTGGCGTTGCGTGAGCCGACGAGTGCGATTGCGGGACGATTGAGTAGCGCGATGTTGCCCTTGGCGTATATCAGGCAGGGCGGATCGGCGGTCTGTAGCAGGCTTTGCGGGAAAGCCTGGTCGGCAAGCGTCAGGATGTGGTTGCCGGGCTCGGCGATCCAGGCTTGGGCGCGAGCAATGAAGACTTCTGCATCATGCGCCAGCAACTGGTCGGCCAGCTTGTTGCCGATGATCTCGGCCAGCGCAGAGCGTTTTGCGGCGAAGACTTGCTCAGGCAGCCCGAACGCTGCCAGTAGCTGGCGCTGGCGTTCCGGGCCTATCCCCGGAACGCTGGTCAGACGCAACCAGGAGTGGAGTTCCTGCTTGCTCACTTACCGGTAGTGACTCAGGGTGCGACAGCCGAATCGCCGACTTGCACGGGCAAGGAGCTGTCGAGGACGATGGCGTAGGAGACGCGATTGAAAACGCGGAACACCATGGCCAGCCCGAACCGCTCGCTGGGCAACGGAATATATTGGGCTTTCTCGTCACCGGTACGACCGCGGTAGGTCGCATTGCCGCGATAGCGATCAAGCCCGATGACCTGACCCGGCTCGATGTACTTGTCGCGTCCGGCGTTGATGGTGATGATGCCGAAGCGGCCGGTTTGCTCAAGGCCTCCATAGATGCTGGCGACCGCCGCATCCAGGTTGGCGGGTGCTGGGCGGGGCACGGGTGCAAACGCGGTTTCCTTGCCCGTAGGCAACAACAGATCGCTGGCTTGCACTTCGTGCTTGACCTTGGTGACCTGGAGGGCTGCAGCGGTTGAGCCATTCTCAGGCGTGGTCACACGGGCATTGCCTACCAGCACGGACTCGTAACCAAGCACCTCACCGTTGATCGGATCCTTGATCGGCGTGCCCGGGCGATAGATCGACCAGGCGTCCTGGCCTGGCGCCAGATGACGCGCGAAAACGGTGGAATTGGCGCCAATGACGACGCGGTCTTCCTGCAGGGCGATGACGGTGCCCGAATTCGCCAGATCAGCTGCGTCCGTCACCAGGGGCTCAATCAGCAGAGCCTGGATGTATTGCAGCGGCACTGCGGACAGTGCGTTGGCCGGCGTGGAATAGACTTGTGGCGAGAGCTTCTCGTAAGGGCTGGCCTGGCTGCCAGGAGCCGTCAACGACAGCGTGGGGCCATTCGGGCCGTTGCGATCGAGGTAGACGACCTGTCCGGGGTAGATCCAGTGCGGGTTCTTGATCTGTTCGGTGTTGAGCTTCCAGATCTCGGGCCAGCGCCAGGGCGATTTGAGGAACTTGCCGGAAATCCCCCACAGGGTGTCGCCCTTGACGACGGTGTAGCTATCCGGCGCGTTGTCGGCCAACTCCAGCTTGTCTTTGCTGGCGGTAGCGCTTTGGGCTTGCGCCAAGGCAGAGCCCGTTACGCCAGTCGTCAAGGCCGCAAGCGCCAGGAAAAGCGCAGAAGAGAAGCGTTTCATAGCCAACCCCGTTTGGTGATGGGTGCACACATTCGATGTGCTTGGTTAGACAAGCCGCGGGTGCCGTACAAGGCCTGCACCGCGAGGCGCAAACTATTTGCGCCCTTTCTTGCCAAAGTGACTTGAGATAACGGCTGCATGCCCGAAAAATATATAATCTTCAGCAATGTGCATGCTCAAGTATTGCATTAGATTCTGCACGTAGCAGCCTCATCCTTCAAGGTTTTCGGGATTTTTCAGACAAATGGCCCTGCTGAACATACTTCATTACCCGGACCCGAGACTCCACAAGAAAGCCGTTCCGGTCAAGGTTGTGGACGATCGTATCCGACGATTGGTCGCCGACATGGCTGAGACCATGTACGCCGCGCCGGGCATCGGTCTGGCCGCGAATCAGGTCGATGTGCAGGAACGCGTGGTGGTTATCGACGCGTCCGAAGACAAGTCCGGCCTGCGCGCTTACATCAATCCGGAGATCATCGAGCGTGACGGCGAGCAGATCTGCGAGGAAGGCTGCCTGTCCGTGCCCGGCGTGTACGAGAAGGTGGCGCGCTCGGCCTGGGTGCGCGTGCGTGCGCTCGACGAGAAAGGCCAGCCCTTCGAGTTCGAGGCGGAAGGATTGATGGCCGTGTGCATCCAGCACGAGATCGATCACCTGGATGGCAAGGTATTCGTCGAGCACCTCTCACTCCTCAAGCAGAACCGCATCAAGGTCAAGCTTCAGAAGCGCTCGCGCATCACCGCCTGACGCGGTAAAGCGTTCGCCACGAGGAGACAAGTGGCAGGGCGCGTAAGACTGCTCCCTGCGCTTCATCCCTTACTTTTTCTTTCGTATCCCGATGCGTATAGCTTTCGCCGGAACTCCGGAATTTGCGGCCTCCGCTCTGCAGGCTTTGTTGGCTGCGGGTTTTGACGTACCGCTCGTCCTGACGCAGCCGGACCGCCCGGCGGGCCGCGGCATGAGCCTGCACGCCAGTGCGGTCAAACAGGTTGCGCTGGGCGCCGGTATTGCCGTCGATCAGCCAGAAAAGCTGCGCACGCCCGAGCAGCAGCAAAGCTTGCGCGACTGCGCGCCGGAGGTGTTGGTGGTGGCTGCGTACGGACTCATCCTGCCGCAAGCGGTGCTGGATATTCCGCGCCTGGGCTGCCTGAACATTCACGCCTCCCTTCTGCCGCGCTGGCGCGGTGCGGCGCCGATCCATCGCGCGATCGAAGCCGGAGATGCCGAGACCGGCATCACCATCATGCAGATGGATGCCGGGCTGGATACAGGCGCCATGTTGAGCATGCGGTCCCTGCCCATCCTGGCCAGCGACACCACGGCCAGCCTGCATGACAAGCTGGCCGCACTCGGTGGCGAAATGATCGTCGCGGCGTTGCGGGCGCTGGAGAAAGGCGAGTTGGCTGCGGTGCCGCAGCCCGCCGAGGGCGTGACCTACGCCAGCAAGATCGCCAAGAGCGAAAGTGCGCTGGATTTCAGCCAGTCAGCCATCGTGCTGGCGCGGCGCCTGCGGGCTTTCGATCCTTTTCCGGCGGGTGCAGCAAGCGTCAACGGCGTGACCATCAAATTGTGGGCGGCTGAAGTGGTAGATGAAGCGCGGGATCGCACCGGCCAAGCGGGCGAGGTGCTCGAAGTCAGCGATGCCGGCGTGGTGGTGGCTTGCGGTGAAGGCGCCTTGCGTCTGACCGAACTGCAGAAGCCGGGCGGCAAGCGCTTGCCGGTGCGCGAATTCCTGCGCGGGTTTCCGATCGAGGCAGGCACAAGCTTCAGCAAGGCTGCGTAGGGCGGAACACCTTTGGCGGTTCCGCCGGGCTTGGGCCTGTATTTACCTTGAGCAAAGCTGCCTCTCGGTGGCTGGCGGAACCTCCTTCGGAGCTCCGCCCTAGCCGGCCGTTAGTTGAGCAGTCGCGTCGGTTCTGCGGGCGCGCCGCAGCATTTCTTGAATTTCTTGCCGCTGCCGCAAGGGCAGATGTCATTTCGGCCGGGCTGGGCATCGGCGCGATGCGGCACGCGTGGCGCAGTCATGACACGCAACCAGCGACGCCAGAACGCGTAAAGATACTGCAGGCCCGCCGCCGTGACGCTGATCAGCTCGTCGCGCTCCGCAGTTGTCAGTGGATGGCCGGGTGATTTTTCGCCGGTGTCGAAGGCGCCGATGATGCTGATCAGGGTGACGCATTCCTCGTCTTCTTCCAGCGCATCCCAGTGGGCATCCTTGAGCCAGTTAAGGCCGGCGCGGAAACCGCGCGCCCAGCCTTCGGCCAGTGGATGGCCGCTGGTCGCGGGATCGTCCAGCAAGGGGAAGTACATGGCATCTGGCCCTTCCTTGGCCGTGACGCCTGACCAGTCTTCGCGGAAGCCCTGGGCCAGATTGTTCCAGTGACGCATCAAGAGCTGCAGGCAACGGCGGCCGGCGGCTTCACTCGACCACTCTGGCGCTTCTTCACCGAGTACGACAGGCAGCCACTCGCTGGGCGGCACGACTTCGGGGCCGGTGACGAGGGCGCAGATCAGGCCATCGAGCTCCTCCAGCGAATGCGATTCCGGGTGCTGCGACAGCAAGGCGTCGAGCTCGTCGAGTTCGTCGTCATGCAGCGCGCCGTGCGCGAGATGGGGCGTCATGGCAGTTGTGCTCTTTCTTCAATCACCGGCTTGCGCCGGATGTACAGGGTCTTGACGACGCTGGCGACGACATTGCCGCGCTTGTCCGTGATGTCGACCGTGTATTGCGGTTCGTACTTCTCGCCGCCAGCGGTCTGGCGGTGGATATCTGCAAGTATCGCATCGTCGATGCGGAATTGCGCGCGCACGGTGCCGCGTGCCGGCAGCTTGAAGTCGATATGCGAGGCGCTGTCCCACACGACGTAGTCCTTGCCGATATTGCGCAGGATCAGCAGCGCAAAGAACGGATCCGTCATGGCGAACAGCGAGCCACCGAAGTGGGTGCCGAAGATGTTCGTGTTGACCAGGCGCTGGTGCATGCGCACGCGCGCTTCGCGGAAATCGGTGCCGAGGTGTTCGACGTGGATGCCGGCGCCGATGAAGGGCGGCCAGAGATTGATGAACAGACGCGTTGCCCAGGCGGGGGGCGTTGCGTTGCGCAGAAAGCCTTGGCGGAATTTGGGATTGTTGCTCATGCGGAGGGAAAAAGCGGCGCTGCGGGACTGGCCGTGCACTCGGGAGACGCACGCACTTTACCCGAGCGGCACCGTGCCGCATGGCGCGAGATTCGCCCAATTGCCTGAAATTGTTAATTTCTGGCAATTCTTGACGATAAGCAAGAAATCACCTTACCGAGATTCCAGAGAGGGAATCAGCATGAAACTCAAAACATCCCTGATGCTCGTCGCGGCCGTCGTGGCGGCGACCGTCTTTACGCTGGCACTCGGCACCTGGGTTGGCATGCGCACGCTGGGCGATCTGCAGGACAAGGGCTTCGACGCCGCCGAACTCGGCTCACAGGCGCGCGACATGTCGAATGCGGGCGCTCGCCTCTACCAGGTTATCGCTGATGCGGTGATCAATCAGAACCTGGATGACTCTGCGGCCCTATGGGCCAAGACCAAGAAAGCGACTTTCGACCAGCTGGAGGGTATGGAGCGCAATCTCGACAGTGCCGAGCGCAAGTCCCTGGTACAGGGCGCACGTGCAGACGTCGAGACGCTGGCCAGCCTGTTCGAAGGCAAGACCATGCCCATGCTGCACGCCAAGCCCGTGAACATGGATGCAGTGCGCGAGATCGACGGCCAGATGGATGCCGTGGTCAGCGGTGTGCGTGACAAGCTCGACAAACTCGCGGTCCTGTTGAGTCAGGATGCCATCGCCCACGATCAACATTTTACCAGCGTCTACATGACCATGCTGAGCGTACTCGGCGTCGCCGGTGCGGTGGCGCTCGCGGTCGTAGGCGTCCTGCAGTGGCGCAACTACCGCCAGATATTCGGCCGGCTCGGTGGCGAGCCGGACTATGCCGCGCAGGTAACGAACGAGATCGCCGCCGGCAACCTGGCCAATGAGATCATCGTAGATCCCGCCTATCCCGGCAGCCTGCTGCACGCCATGCAGAGCATGCGCGCCAGCCTGCGCGAGATCGTCACGCAGTTGCAGAACAGTGCGGGCGTGGTCAACAACTCGGCGCGCCAGCTCTCCGATGCATCCACACAGGTGTCTGCCGGCACCAGCGCGCAAAGTAGTGCTGCCTCCAACATGGCCGCGGCGGTGGAACAGCTGACGGTGTCCATCAACCACGTCTCCGACAACACCAAGGAAGTCATGCGCGAAGCCGAGCAGGCAGGTGCCCGCTCGGTGGAAGGCGAACAGATCGCGCGACAGGCCGTCACCGAGATGGAGCGCGTGGCCACGGCGGTTGGCGCTTCGGCAGGACAGATGCATGAACTCGGCGACGAGTCACGCAACATCGCCAACGTAGTCAACGTCATTCGTGAAGTGGCCGAGCAGACCAACCTGCTCGCGCTGAATGCTGCCATCGAAGCGGCACGTGCCGGCGAGCAGGGCCGTGGCTTTGCGGTGGTGGCGGACGAGGTGCGCAAGCTGGCCGAGCGTACCGGCAATTCCACCAGCGAAATTGCCACCATGGTGGAGCGCATCCTCGGCGGCACCGAATCTGCCGTGCAGGGGGTGCAGGCCGGCAGCGAGCAGGTTGCGCGCGGAGTCTCGCTGGTGACCCAAGCGGGCGACGAGATGAGCAGGATCCGCGCAGGCGCAAGCCAGCTCTTGGGCAGCGTCAACGAGATTGCCGTGGCACTCAACGAACAGAGCGCGGCCAGCAACCTCATTGCGCGCGATATCGAACGCGTCGCGCAGATGGCCGAAGAGAGCAATAACGCAGCGGCGGCTGTGGCCGATGCAGTGGGTGATCTGCGCGATCAGGCCACCGAGGTCACGCGCATTGCCGGGCGCTTCCGCCTCTGATCACGCGCTGCACGCACCCCGCCGTTCTTGACCTGCCGCAAATAACGGGAATTCGCTGCGTGACATGATGGCCTCTGGCAACAGAGGTGACGCATCATGGGCAAGCGTATGCAATCCCGCGCGGAGGAGTTCGCAAACAGTGCCAGCCATGTGCTGGGCCTGCTCGCCGCGCTGAGCGGCACCCCTTTTCTCATCGCCGCGATGGCGGGCGAGGGCTCGATAGCCAATGTGGCGGGCGTGAGCGTCTTCGCTGCATCGATGGTGCTGTTGTATCTCTCGTCGGCCTTGTATCACGGCGCGGCGCAGGGGCCGCGCAAGAGCTTCTTCCACAAGCTCGATCACGCAGCGATCTACGTGCTCATCGCCGGCACTTACACCCCCTTCACTCTGGGTGTGCTTGGTGGTGTCTGGGGCTGGACCCTGTTCGGCCTGATCTGGGCCATGGCGAGCATCGGGCTGCTACTCAAGGCCTTTGGTGGCCTGTCGAACCGTTTTGCGTCGATCGGTCTGTATCTGTTGATGGGCTGGCTCATCGTCGTAGCCGCCGTACCGCTGATCGAGAAAGTGCCGATGGCAGGCTTGCTATGGCTCGTTGCTGGCGGTCTGGCCTACACCGGCGGCGTCATCTTCTACGCGCTCAGCTCGCGACTGCGTTTCGGCCATTTCATCTGGCATCTGTTCGTCATGGCCGGCACGACCTGCCACTTCTTTGCGGTGCTCTGGTATTCGGCTTGAGGCTGTCTCGTGTGCAGGCGCGTGCTAGGCCTTCGACAGCAGCTTGAGCGCCGCGCGGATGCCTTCGGAGACGCTCACGTCCGCCGGCAGGCTCTTCAACGCGAGCGCTGCTTCCTTCTCGTTGTAGCCGAGCGCGAGCAGCGCATGCACGATGTCGCTCTGCGGATTGGCTGCGGCGGCCGCCACGCTGTCCGCTACACCCGGCAACGCCTTGGCGAGCTTGTCGCGCAACTCCAGCAGCAAGCGCTCGGCCGTCTTCTTGCCGATGCCGGGAATCTTCGTCAAGCGTCCGGATTCCTGCAAGGCCACCGCTTGCGCCAGCTCCGACACTGACAGGCCCGACAGGATGGCCAGCGCCGTGCGCGCGCCGATGCCGGAAATCTTCAGCAACTGGCGGAAGGCCATGCGCTCGTCGAGCGTGCCGAAACCGAACAGCACATGTGCGTCCTCGCGCACCTGCAGGTGCGTGTGCAGGCTGATCTTCTCGCCATTGCCGGGCAGGTTGTAGAAGGTGCTCATCGGCACCTCGACGTCATAACCGACGCCGTTCACGTCGAGCAGGATCTGTGGCGGATTTTTTTCGAGCAGGATGCCCGTCAAACGACCAATCATTGTTTATCTACCGGGTAGGCGATGAATTCGGGAAGCGTCTCGGCCTTTGCTGACAGCGCAGCGAGTGCAGGATAGCGCGCTGCGTCGCTGAGGCCGGGTTGCGCATATTGATTGAAGCGCCACGCAACCGCCAGCGTCACGTCGGCTTGCGTGAGCGTCGCGCCGAGCAGCCATGGCGAGGCGGCCGCAGCAGCGGGCTCGAGCAAGGCCCAGGCGTCCTCGAGTTGTGCGCGTACGCGCGCCAGCCAGGGCTCGTATTGCTTGTCCGCCGGCCGTAGCTGCGTCTCGTAGAGATGCTGGACTGTCTTCTCGCAGGCAATCAGCGCGATGCCGATGAGCTGCGCAGCACGTCGACGTGAGGTCGGATGGCTCGGCAGCAGGCGCTTGTCGAGACCTACCAGCGTCTCGAGATAGTCGAGGATCAGGTTGCTGTCGTTGAGGACTTCGCCATCGTCACAGACCAGCACCGGCACTTTCAACAGTGGGCTGATGCTGCGGAACTGATCCATCTGCCGCAGGATGGAGATCGAGCGATGCTCGAAAGCCAGCCCCATCATCGACGCCGAGACGGCGACACGGCGTACGAAGGGTGAATCCAGCATGCCGACGATCTGCATGGTCATTTCTCCTGTCAGGGGCTGACGTAGATCTCGATGCGCTCCTTGCCGCGCCCGACGTTCTTGCGTTTCAGGCTCAGCCGACCGACTTCGCCGGTGCGCTTCAGGTGCGTACCGCCACAAGGCACGCGTGCCAGTCCGACAACTTCCCAATAGCGACGTTCGTTCGTCTCGTCGGAGAACGCGCTGGTGATGGGCGTGTCTGCGTCGATGATGGCTTGCGCCTCGGCGGTGAGCTGCGGGAACAGCGGCGAGATGTTCTCCGCCCAGTCGAAGTCGATGCGCGCCTTGTCCTGCGAGATGTGGGCGCCGATTTTTTCCACCGAGCCCAGGGCCTTGCAGGTCAGCTCGAGCACCAGCTCGGCGGCAAAGTGCAGGCGCATCAGGCGATAGCGCCGCGTCCAGTCGATCTCGATCGTTATCGCGTCGTTCGCGGCGAGCCCGTGCCCTGTCGGCAGCGTATAGAAAATCTCATGGCTGTCCTTGCGGGCCTGTGTCACGACATGACCACCGATGCTGCCCGCGTCGCTCTCCTGCCCGCCGGACAGCGCGTAGAAAATCGTCTCCGCGACTGTGACCACATCGCCATCCACCGAGGTGATGTGCGTGTCCAGCGTCGTGCGGTAAGGGTCGTCCCAGAAGACCTTGCGCGTCATGATCGTGCGCTCAGCCGATGGCGACCAGCACATCCTTGAGCGAGGAGACGGCCGGTACGCCCAGCATGCGGATGCCCGCGTCGGGTTTCAGCACATCCGGCACCATCACCACCTGCATGTTTGCCGACACCGCCGAGCGTACGCCGGCGTTGGAGTCTTCGAGTGCCAGGCAGCGCGAGGGCTCGATGCCCAGGCGACTCGCCGCCAGTTCGTAGATCTCCGGATGGGGCTTGCCGCGCAAGACCTCATCGCCACAGGCAAGCGCCTTGAAGTGCTGGATGAGGTGGGCATGATGGAGTTTTGCTTCGGCTCGCGTGCGGCGTGTCGAAGTCGCCACTGCACAGGGGATGCGCAGCGCTTCGAGGTGCATCAGCAAGTCGCGCGCGAAGGGTTTGACGGGAATGTCACCGGCGACGATGGTGGTCTCATACAGCTCGCCGAAGCGCTCGCGCAAAGCTGCGACCGGATAGTCGGCGCCGAAGGCCTCGAGCACGATGCCATCCGAATCGCGCGAATTAAGCCCGACCATCTTCAGCCCCACCGCTTCGTCCCATTTCAGGTCCAACGAGTGCGCAGCTTCAGCAAAGAGCCGCAGTGCCACGCGCTCGCTGTCGAGCAACAGGCCGTCCATGTCGAAGATGACGGCGTCGGGTCGGGTCAGATGAAGTTGCATGGCGATTCCGTCCCCGGTTACAGCAGTACGATGTCGAACTGCTCCTGCGTGTAGCTCGACTCGGCATGCAGCGAGATCGCGCGGCCGATGAACTCTTGCAGCATGGCAATCGCTTGCGCTTCTTCGTCGAGAAACAGGTCGACCACTGCGGGCGAGGCGAGGATGCGGAATTCCTTGGCCGAGAACTGGCGTGCTTCGCGCACCAGTTCGCGCAGGATCTCGTAGGCGACGGTGCGTACCGTCTTCACTTCGCCACGACCGCTGCAGGTCGGGCAGGGCTCGCAGAGGATGTGGGCCAGCGATTCGCGCGTGCGCTTGCGCGTCATCTCGACCAGCCCCAGCGACGTAAAGCTGCCGACGGAGACCTTGGTGTGGTCGCGCTCGAGTGCCTTGTGCAGCTCGCTGAGCACGGCAATGCGGTGCTCGTCGCTCTCCATGTCGATGAAGTCGAGCAGGATGATGCCGCCGAGGTTGCGCAGGCGCAGCTGGCGCGCGATGGCCTGTGCCGCTTCGAGATTGGTCTTGAAGATGGTGTCGTCGAACGTGCGCGCACCAACGAAGCCGCCGGTGTTCACGTCGATGGTGGTCAGCGCTTCAGTCTGGTCGATGATCAGGTAGCCACCGCTCTTCAGATCGACGCGGCGCGCCAGCGCTTTCTGGATTTCATCCTCGACATTGAACAGGTCGAACAGTGGCCGTTCGCCCTGGTAGTGGTCGAGCATGTGCGCCACGCGCGGCATGTATTCGTGGCTGAAGGCTGAGAGCTTCTGGAAATTCTCGCGCGAGTCGATGACTACGCGAGTCGTCTCCTCGTTCACCAGATCGCGCAGCACGCGTTGCGACAGCGTCAGGTCGTGATACAGGGCCAGCGGCGGCGTGGCCGACTGGCGGCGCTGCTGGATTTCCGCCCACAGCTTGCGCAGGTAGGCGATGTCGGCCGTCAGCTCGTCGTCGCTGGCTTGCTCGGCCTGGGTGCGCACGATGAAGCCGCCCTTCTCTTCCGCCGGGATCAGACGCTGCAGACGCGCGCGCAGTGCATCGCGATCGGCTTCGCTCTCGATGCGTTGCGATATGCCGATGTGATGATCCTGCGGCAGGTAGACGAGCAGGCGGCCGGCCAGCGAAAGCTGCGTGGACAGACGTGCGCCCTTGGTGCCGATCGGGTCCTTGAGCACCTGCACGGTCAGGCTCTGGCCCTCGTGCAACATGCGCTCGATGGGCTTCTGTGTTTCGCCGTGCTGGCGATCCAGCCAGATGTCGGCAACGTGCAGGAAGGCCGTGCGTTCTAGACCGATCTCGAGGAAGGCCGACTGCATGCCGGGCAGCACGCGCACCACGCGGCCCTGGTAGATATTGCCGACGATGCCACGCGAATGCTCGCGCTCGATGTGCAGCTCCTGCACCTGACCATTGAACATCTGCGCCACCCGCGTTTCCTGCGGGGTGAAATTGATGAGGTATTCCTCGCTCATGACGGGTTTCCGGAAAGGGTTTGAATGAGGGTTGAAGGCTGTCGTTGCGAGGATTCTACCGGGATGCCACGGAAACAGACCGTACGCGAGGGAAAGCCCTGAGAAGCAGACGCGGCGCGGATCTCCCGTCAAGCCAAGTTATCATCGCAAGATGCGTGAACAAGTTGATGTCGTGGTGATCGGAGCGGGCGCAGCAGGCATGATGGCTGCTGCCGTCGCGGGCCAGCGTGGCCGCAAGGTGGTGTTGATCGACCATGCGGAGAAGCTCGCCGAAAAGATCCGTATCTCCGGCGGTGGGCGCTGCAATTTCACGAATGTCGGTACAAGTCCGGCGAACTTCCTTTCCGATAATCCGCACTTCTGTCGTTCGGCTCTGTCGCGCTATACCGCGCAGGACTTCATCAAGCTCGTCGAGCGCTACGGCATCGCCTGGCACGAGAAGCACAAGGGGCAATTGTTCTGCGACGACAGCGCGCAACGCATCATCGACATGCTGGTGAGCGAGTGCGAGCTGGGCAAGGTGAGCTGGCGCCAGCCTTGCAAGGTGACGGACCTGCGCCGCGAGGGCGAGGCATGGGCGCTCGACACGACTCACGGGCCCTTGCAGGCAGCGTCCGTCGTGATTGCGACCGGTGGCTTGTCGATTCCAAAAATCGGCGCGACGGATTTCGGGCATCGCATCGCCAGGCAGTTCGACATCCCCTTGATCGCACCGCGTCCGGCGCTCGTGCCGCTGACCTTCGACCCGACCGCATGGGCGCCGTTCGCGGAGCTGGCGGGGGCCTCGCTGGAAGTCGAAGTGAGCTGTGCAGAAGGGCATTTCCGCGAGGACTTGCTGTTCACCCATCGCGGCCTGTCCGGCCCGGCCATCCTGCAGATTTCATCCTTCTGGCAGCCGGGCGAGGCGCTCACGATCGATCTCGTGCCCGACCAGCGTCTCGACGAAGCACTGATCGCGGCCAAGCATGGCAACAAACAGCATGTTGCCAACGTGTTGTCGCAATGGCTGCCGAGCCGCCTTGCGGCAGCCTGGACCGAGCGTCATGGTCTGAGCGGCAAGCCCATCGCCGACTGTGCTGACAAGGCCCTGCGGGAACTCGCCCGCGCCACGCATGCCTGGCAACTCAAGCCGGCAGGCTCGGAGGGTTATCGCAAGGCCGAAGTCACGCGTGGCGGCGTCGACACCCGCGCCCTCGATCAGAAAACCATGATGGCGCAGAGCCAGCCTGGCCTGTACTTCGTGGGAGAGGTGATGGATGTCACGGGCTGGTTGGGCGGCTACAACTTCCAGTGGGCCTGGGCCAGCGGCGTCGCTGCGGGCCGTTCTGCCTGACGTCCTGCCCGAAAGGGCAAGACACGGCCAATAGTGTTGGCAATATGCCGAAGCGTTGACCTGCCTGAATGCCCCTGTCGTGAGCGCTGCTAAACTCCCGCGCCAGACGCCAACGAGTGTCTGTTTGTCATAAATAACACTACTCCAAGGGGATTTCATGAAGAACATTTTCCGCTCGCTCAAAGGCGGCGTGCTGACCAGCATGCTTGTCTCGGCAACCCTGCTCTCCGGTTGTGCTGTCAGCATGAAGGTGCCGGTGCAGGATGCGGTTCCGTCTTCTGCTCAGTACGTCAAGTCGGCCACGGCGACGCCAGTGGCGCTGTACTTCAGCGATGACCGTACGCCCGAGAACAAGACGGCATTCATCAACAGCTTCTTCGGCATGAGCGTGACGGACAAGGACGATAAGCCCTTGGACTCGTTTGCCTGGCTGGCAAATAACGTCGTTGCCGAAATGAAGGCACGTGGCCTGCCCGTGACGCGCGCTACCAGCGCCACGGGTGCCAATACCATCGTCATCAAGCGCCTGTTCATCGAATCGCGTCGTGTGAGCGGTTTCTCCCCGTTCGAAACCTTCACCAGCGTGAGCGCCGATGTTGTAACGACGGCGGGTACGCAACGCATCGCGGCCTTCATCAAGCGTGGCAAGGTGCCGGTGTGGTCCTTCACCGAGATCTATGACCCGAACTACAACCAGCCCCTGTCGCTGGCAGCCAAGGAGTTCGCGGCCAAGCTGGGTCGCATCATGTTCGATGCCAAGCTGAGCGATGCGCAGGTCGATGCAGCCATTGCCAAGACCAGCGGCGACAAGATCGACTTCCGCGACGTGCATGAACTGGGCTTCAGCAACAACGCGCGCGCGATTCCGCAGCTGGTGAAGCTCGTCCCGCATAAGGATGACGAAGTTTCGCAAGGTGCTGTATCGGCGCTGGGCATGCTGCGCGCTGCTGGCCAGTTCCCGCTGCTCAAGGAAAAAGCCGAGAACACCAAGGATGACTGGGAAGACCGCGCAACCGCGCTCAAGGCCATCGGTGATCTGGGTACGCCTGAAGCCCTCGCTTACCTGAAGGCCGAGCTGGCGCGCGTCGACAAGCTGACGGATGCTGATTCGGTACGCACGAAGGGTGTGCTGGGTCTCTACCTGAACTGATCTCCAGCAACGTCAACAAGAAAGCCCGGCTCTTGCCGGGCTTTTGTTTTTGCAGGCGCGCTCAGGAGGGTGGCCTGCTGAAGCATTCCGGCGTTTACTTCAGCGCATCGAGGAGCTCTTTGTTGTTCCTGACGATTGTGTGGATCATGCTGTTGTACAGCCCGGGCATGTCCCGTTCAAAGCCGCCCTTCGCAGCCCCCATCACGGTTCCCGTGACTGTCTTTCTGTCCGTCAGGTTCTTGTCGTACAGGCTCTTGCCGGCTTGATCGATCACCGACACGTGCAGGCTGTACCAGAACTCCCCATTTGCATAGCCATCGAAACTCCACTCCCTGATCTGCACGCCCAGGGTCTTCTGGCCTTGAACACCTGTCGCCTCCGTGAAGCCCAGGCTCTTCAGCTCTTCCTTCAGGTCTTGTGAAATCTGCTCGACCAGCGGACGCTTTTCGTAGTTGCTAACATCAAACGTATTGCCGAATGAGCCGCGGTAGGTGCCGATGAACCATTGCTCCTTCTTGCCACTCTTCACTTCGGCACGTTCGTCAGTCACCAGCGCCTTCACCTTCGAGCCATTCTCGGCAATGGCCTTCGGCGCAGGCTTGTACTCCATATTGATCTGCTGGCCGACGACACAGCCAGACAGCAGCACGACTGCCGACAGGCAGGCAGAGATACTCTTGAACATGTTTGTCACTCCCCCGTGATACGAACTTCGTCAGAAATGCCTCAGTGAGTGGATGCTGCATGACTGAAGCGAAGTCTGGAGTTCTTGTGAATAATCGAGCACCGCAGCTATGGCGGTCCGGAATCCTAGCATGCAGGTCGTCATATGCCGGACGACTTGCTTCCCTGGATCAATCTGACTCATAAAGGCCACAAGCATGTCCTTCCTGCTCGCGCTTGACCAAGGCACCACCAGCTCGCGCGCCATCGTGTTCGATGCGCGATGTCATATCGTTGCGGTGGCGCAGCGCGAGTTGCCGCAGATCTATCCGCAGCCGGGTTGGGTCGAGCACGACCCGATGGAGATCTGGAGCGGCCAGCTGGCAACGGTGTACGAGGTGCTGGCCAAGGCGGGCCTTGCCGCGCAGGACATTGCCGCCATCGGCATCACCAATCAGCGCGAGACAACTGTGCTGTGGGAGCGCAGTACCGGTCGACCGCTGTGCAATGCGATTGTCTGGCAGGACCGGCGAACCGCTGCCCTTTGCACGCAGTTGCGGGAGGCCGGCCACGAGGCCGCGTTCCGCGAACGGACGGGGCTCATTCTCGATCCGTATTTCTCCGGTACCAAGTTACGCTGGCTGCTGGATTCGATCCCCGGCGCGCAGGCGCGCGCAGAGGCGGGCGAGCTGGCCTTCGGGACCGTCGACAGCTGGCTGGTGTGGCAGCTCACGGGCGGTCGTCTGCATGTCAGCGACGTGACGAACGCGTCGCGCACCCTGCTCTACAACATCCACACCAGCGCCTGGGACGAGGAGCTGCTGACGCGCTTACGCATCCCGCGCGCGCTGTTGCCGGAGGTATGCAATTCGAGTGAATTGATCGGTGAGACCGATGCCGCTGTGTTCGGTGCCCCGATCAGGATTGCCGGCATTGCGGGAGACCAGCAAGCCGCCTTGTTCGGTCAGTCCTGCGTGGCGTCCGGCATGGCGAAGAACACCTACGGCACGGGCTGTTTTGCGCTATCGCATACGGGGGGCGTGGCCTGTAGCTCGAACAACGGCCTGATCACCACGCGTGCCGCGCAGTTGCAGGGTGCGGACGCCAGCTACGCGCTCGAAGGCAGCGTGTTCGTGGGGGGCGCAGTCGTGCAATGGTTGCGGGATGGTCTTGGCGTGATCCGCAGCGCCGCCGAGATCGAAGCGCTTGCCTCTTTGGTCCCCGATGCGGCTGGCGTGAGTTTCATTCCGGCTTTCGCCGGCCTGGGCGCGCCTTACTGGAACCCCGAAGCGCGGGCGGCCATTGTCGGCCTGACGCGCGGCAGCTCGGTGGCACACATTGCGCGTGCAGCACTGGAGGCCATTGCCTTCCAGTCTGCCGAACTCATCGAGGCCATGCAGGCCGACAGTGCGCAGCTACTTGGCGAGTTGCGGGTCGATGGCGGTGCCAGCGCCAATAATCTGCTTATGCAGATGCAGGCTGATCTGCTGGGTGTGCCGGTGGTGCGCCCGGTGGTGCAGGAAACGACGGCGCTCGGTGCTGCATGCCTGGCAGGCCTGGCGGTCGGTCTGTGGCGTGGCGCGGATGAACTGGCGACGTTATGGCAACGCGAGCGGGTTTTCGAGCCGCTCATGAGTCGTGATGAAGCGCAACGGCGGCTGGGCGACTGGCGCGCGGCCGTGCAACGGGTGATGTAGCACGGCGCCACAAAAGAAAAAGCCCGTCCGGTCTGGCGGACGGGCTTTTTCCAAGCGAAACGGTCTTACTTCGACTGCGAGACGATGTAGTCGACAACAGCCTTGACGTCATCATCCGACAGCGAAGGATTGCCCCCCTTCGGTGGCATGGCATTGCGGCCCGTCAGCGCCACCTTGTAGAGCGTGTCCTTGCCGGTCGCGATACGCGGTGCCCAGGCTGCCTTGTCGCCCATCTTCGGGGCGCCGGCTGCGCCAGTCGTGTGGCAGGCCGCACAGACGGTTTCGAACACATGCTTGGGGTCAGCCTTGCCGGCTGCGGCCGGGGCTGCGCCGCTGAGTTCAACCTTTGCGACCGGAGCGATCAGCGTCGCGGTTTCTTCCTTCGAAACTTCTTCCTTCTGGGTGCAGGCAACCAGCAAGCTCGTCGCAATGACAAGCGCTACGGGCAGGGCCAGACGCGTGATCCGGTTCATAAGGTTCTTTCTGTGACGATGCGGGGAAAGCGGCGATTATAGCGGCAAGCCAAGGCCTCCTGCATGGACGTCGCAGCGGGCAAAGGCTATCATCCGCGCCTGTGCGTCTCCAGACCGTGCTTGTGCATGCCGGTTTGCCGGGAGACGACGCTCCTCGCCACCCCAAGTGGCCCAACGCACCCGTAGCTCAGCTGGATAGAGTACTGCCCTCCGAAGGCAGGGGTCACACGTTCGAATCGTGTCGGGTGCGCCATGAATCCTTGTCCATCATTGTTTCGCCCGGTTTTCCGCTGCCATGGCGCCCTGCCGTCTGCGCGATCCGGTGGCGTACGGGTAAGGCGTGATGCGCAGCCGGTGGGCGGCGGCATATCCTTGGTGAAGCTGTTTCGTCGCGACCAAGGAGCCTGCCGTGCAGAACCTGTCCTATGTTGATCCGCAAGCTGACAGTCCCTGGGGG
This sequence comes from Uliginosibacterium silvisoli, assembly GCF_036017035.1. Taxonomy (NCBI): domain Bacteria; kingdom Pseudomonadati; phylum Pseudomonadota; class Betaproteobacteria; order Rhodocyclales; family Zoogloeaceae; genus Uliginosibacterium; species Uliginosibacterium silvisoli. The sequence continues at coordinate 1,157,252 of NZ_JAYXHS010000001.1, forward strand.
ACCTTTCTGGCGCAGGTCGATAGCGTCGTGCCGCATCTTGGCCACCTCGCGCGCTGGGTCGAGACGCTCAAGCACCCCAAGCGCTGCCTGATCGTCGACATCCCCATCGAGCTGGACAATGGCAGCGTGGCGCATTTCGAGGGCTATCGCGTGCAGCACAACCTGTCGCGCGGGCCGGGCAAGGGCGGCGTGCGTTTTCACCCGCAGGTGAATCTGGAAGAAGTGATGGCGCTGTCGGCCTGGATGACGGTCAAGAACGCGGCCGTGAACCTGCCCTATGGCGGCGCCAAGGGCGGCGTGCGCGTCGATCCGAAGCAGCTTTCGCTGAAGGAGCTGGAGCGCCTGACGCGGCGTTACACCAGCGAGATCGGCCTGATCATCGGGCCGGACAAGGATATCCCGGCGCCCGACGTGAACACCAATGCCCAGGTCATGGCGTGGATGATGGATACCTACTCCATGAACACGGGCTCGACGGCCACCGGCGTCGTGACCGGCAAACCGATTCCGCTGGGCGGCTCGTTGGGCCGCGTCAGTGCGACGGGGCGTGGCGTTTACGTGGTGGGCCGTACGGTGGCCAACAAGTTGCAGACTCCCCTGCAGGGGGCGCGCATCGCCGTGCAGGGTTTCGGCAATGTCGGCTCGGTGGCCGCCAGCATGTTCGTCGACAACGGCGCCAGGCTGGTGAGCGTGCAGGACCACAGCGCCACGCTGCTGAATGATCAGGGTATCGACGTCGCTGCGCTGGTGGCCCACACGAAAGCGACGGGCGCCGTCGCAGGCTTCGCCGGTGCGGACAGTATTGCGGCCGAGGACTTCTGGAACGTCTCCAGCGACATCCTCATCCCCGCTGCGCTCGAAGGACAGATCACCGAGGCGCGCGCCGCGCAGCTGAAGACGAAGATCGTGCTGGAGGGCGCCAACGGCCCGACGACGCCGGCAGCTGACCGGCTGCTGAAGGATCGTGGCGTCACGGTCGTACCTGACGTGATCGCCAATGCCGGTGGCGTCATCGTGTCCTACTTCGAGTGGGTGCAGGACTTCAGCTCCTTCTTCTGGACCGAGGAGGAGATCTACCAGCGTCTCGACAAGATCCTCCTCGGCGCGCTGGAACACATCTGGCAGACCCACGTCGATCTTGCGATCCCGTTGCGCACGGCGGCCTTCGTGGTGGCCTGCACGCGTGTGCTCAACGCGCGCGAGGAGCGCGGCCTCTATCCCTGATCCCTCGCGGCCAGCAGTTCAGGGGCGCTCGCCTGCGGCAATGCGGCGATCAATGTCGGCGACGACACCTGGCAGGTCGGCCACCGTGTCGATGACGTAATGTGCGCCGCCATTGCTCAGGCGTTTGGTGGCAACGTAACGCAGGGCCTGACGCGAATCTTCATCGAGTTCCTGCAAGGCTTCGCGGGTCACGCCGACCTCGTTGCCGGACATGGACAGGCCCACGCACCACATGCCGGCGCGTCGCCCTTCCTCGATGCCCGGCACCGTGTCGTCGACCTTGATGCAGGCGCGCACGTCGCCGATGCTCAGCGCGATCACGTTGGCGAGTGCCATGAACGGGCCCGGCCGGCCGCCGGCCGCGAGCTCATCGCCGGCCACCACGTGATCAGGCTGGATGCCCTGCGCCCCGGCGGCAGGCAGCAACACGTCGAGTACCTGACGCGGGTAGCCGGAGCAGGAGCCGAGCTTGATGCCTTGCGCGCGCAGCCAGCCCAGCGTGTCCGTCGCGCCCGCGATGGGTTGCGAATGGTCGGCCACCTTCTCGATCTGCATGGGCATGAAGCGTTCATACAGGGCGTCGATGTCCTGCTCGCCCGCAAGCCTGCCAAAGCGCTCGCGCCACTGGCGGGCGATGCTCTCTTCGGCGAGCAGGGTGCGGATGTGGTCGCGCTTGGAGAGGCCCATCGGGCCGCGCGCCTGGGCGAGGCTGACGGTGATGCCGAAGCTGGCGAAGGCTTCGACGAAGATCTGCGTCGGCGCGAGTGAGCCGAAGTCGACCAGCGTGCCGGCCCAGTCGAAGATGACGGCCTGTACATGTGTCGGGCGTGCGAGTGCTGTGTGCATGGTGCTTTCCAGTGAGTATCCGTGGGAGGCCCGGCCTAGGCCTGGCTGATGAAGTTGCGTCCGCGCGTGCCGGCCAGCGCCTGGTCGACTGCGGCGGCCCATTGGCCGGGGCCGATGCCGTAATGCGCGGGGTCGGTGCTGACACCGACGCGCTCGAGAAAATCGCTCAGCGCGTCGATGGCGGCCGTCTTGTCATGCGTATCGAAGATCGCGAGGAGTTGCGCGTCCACCGCAGCGTCGCGGCCAAATGCCATCGACATGACGTGAGGCAGGCTGAACGAGCAGGCAATGCCATGGGGTACGCCATGCGCGAGGGTGATGTCGTAGGACAACGAGTGCGCCAGTGCCGTGCGTGTGTTGGAGAAAGCGAGGCCGGCTTGCAGGGCCGCCAGCGCCAGGCTCTCGCGCAGGGCGATGTCGGCCTGTGCGGCGAGCAAGGCCGGCAGGTCGCGGATGATGGCGCGTGCCGCCTGTACGGCGAAGCCGGCCGAGAGTGGATTGCGGTGCACGTTCCACAGCGATTCGAGGGCGTGCGACAGCGCATCGAGGCCGCTGGCCAGCGTGATGCTGGGCGGTTGGGTGAGCATCAGCTCGGCATCGATGATGGCGGCCTCGGGCCAGGTCCAGGGCAGATGCAGGGAGTGCTTGCAGGCGCGCTCCTGATCCCACACCGTGGCCCAGGGCGTGACTTCGCTGCCGGTGCCCGAGGTGGTGGGAATGGCGATCAGTCTGCGATGCGTTGCACCGTGCAAGGCGGGGTTGGTGTCGGCGCCCTTGAACAGATTCACCAGCAGCGCTTCGAAATCCCCACCGACCCCTGCCGTCAGCATGGCCTTGGCGCAGTCGATGCTGCTGCCACCGCCCAGCGCGATGATGCATTCGGCATCTGCGTGGTCGCGCCACAGGCGCTCGTACATCGGCGCCAGCCAGGACACGTCGGGATTGGGGCGCACATCGGCCTCGACAGCGACGAGGCGTTCGCCGAGCAAGGCTTGCACGCGTGCGATGAGCCCCAGTGCGGCGGCTTCGGGAAAGGCGATCAGGATGGCGCGACGTGCGCCGAGCAAGGCTGGCAGCCGTGCCAGCGCGCCGCGACCGGCGTGGATGGAGACAGGGTTATGAAAAGCCCACATGAAGAATGTCCGGAATGAAGGGGGTGATGGCCGGCCGCGATGCGCGTTCGGCGTGACGTGCTCCGTCATGCCCGCTTTCGCGGGAACGACGCAGATGTGAGGCCGGGTGTCGGTGAGCGCTCTCAGTGCCGCCCCGTATGCTGGATGGCATGCCGTAGTCGGCTCGACAGGCTGTCGGCGGCAATCACCATGACTGTGATGACGATGATGCAGGTCGCCGTTTGCGGGTACTTGAAGAGCTTGAGGCTGCTGACCAGCTCGAAGCCGAGACCGCCGGCGCCGACCATGCCCAGCACCGTGGCCGAACGCAGGTTTACTTCGAAGCGGTACAGCACCACCGCAATCCATGCCGTGATGACTTGCGGCAACACACCGAACACGATGACCTGCAGCTTGCGCGCACCCGTGGCGCGCAGCGCCTCGAGCGGGCCTTCGTCGATCTCCTCGATGGCTTCGGCGAAGAACTTGCCGAGCATGCCTGCACCGTGCAGGGCCAGGGCCAGCACGCCGGGGAACGGGCCGAGCCCGACGGCCGAGACGAAGACCAGCGCCAGGATCAGCTCGTTGATGCTGCGGATCACGTTCAGGCTCTGGCGCGTGATGCGGTAGCTCCAGCTGTTGCCATTCAGATTGCGCGCAGCAAGACATGCCAGCGGAATGGCCGGCAACACCGCCAGCAAGGTGCCCCACACCGCGATCTGGATGGTCTCGATTGCAGGCGCTACCAGGCGCTCGAGAATCTTCAGGTCGGGCGGCATGGTGCGGCTCAGGAAGTCGGCGATCTGCGGCAGGCCGGCGGCGAGTTCGCCCCAGCTCAGTTGCGTGCCCTGTGCGCTCCATTGCAGGAACAGGAGAGCGGCTGCCGTACCGGCGAGCAGCAAGGACCAGGCGCGCGCCGACGATGGCAGGCTGACGGTCCAGATATAGCGTCGTGCATTCATGTCAGGCTCCTGCGCCAAGGTTGAGGAAAGCCGGGGCACTGGCGGGGCGCTCGACGGGATCGCCGCCGGCCACCTCCTCCGCATGCTCGACCGGGTCGGCGTAGATGCGCTGCAGATCGGCTTCACTCATGGTGTCGGGCGTGCCGTCGAAGACCACGCGGCCATGCGCGAGGCCGACGATGCGGTCGCCGAATTCGCAGGCGTAATCCACCTGATGCAGATTGCAGAGCACGGTGATGCCCAGCTCGCGCGAGGCATCGCGCAGGTACTGCAGCACGCGGCGCGCGGTACGCGGGTCGAGGCTGGCGACCGGCTCGTCGGCGAGGATCAGGCGTGGCTGCTGGGCGAGTGCGCGTGCGATGCCGACGCGTTGCATCTGGCCACCCGAGAGCGAGTCCGTGCGGGCGTCTGCTTTGTGGGCGAGGCCCACGCGTGCCAGGCACTCATGCGCCAGTGCCACGTCTTCACGGCGGAAGAACTGGAAGATCGAACTGAGCGTGCTCACCGCACCGAGGCGGCCGGTCAGCACGTTCTTGTGCACCGACAGGCGCGGCACGACGTGGTGGTGCTGGAAGATCATCGCCACCTGGCGACGCAGCGCCAGCGTGTCGGTATTGTTGACCGCGTCCAGCCCGGCCACATTCACTTCGCCAGCGTCCGGCGTCACGAGGCGGTTGAGGCAGCGCAGCAGGGTGGACTTGCCGGCGCCGGACTGGCCGAGCACGACGACGAACTCGCCGGGTGCGGCATCCATGTCGATGCCGCGCAGTACGACATTGCTGCCGTACTGCTTCGTCAATTGACGGATGCGGATCACTTCATGCTCCGCAGGTCGAGCTTGAGCGCGCTGGCCGTGTCACGCACGATGTTGTAGGCCGCGTCATTGGTCGGCTGGAAGCCGTTGAGTACGCCCTGGTCGCCCCATGGCAGGTCCTTGATGCCGGCAAAGGCCCTGGCGATCTTCTCCTTGAGCGCCGGGTCCAGATCCTTGCGCCACACCATCGGTGACTCGGGGATCGCGCCGGAGCTCCAGATCACCTTCACATCATCCTTGCCGATCTGCTCTTTCAGGATCGCTGCGTTCAGGATGCGGTCGGCCACGGCGGCTGCTTCCACCTTCTTGTTGGCGACGGACAGGATGCTTGCATCATGCGAGCCGGAGAACATCACGCGGCTGAAGAACTTCTCCGGGTCGTAACCCGCAGCGATCAGGCCTGCCTTGGGGAACAGGTGACCCGAGGCCGAGCTCGGGTCGACGAAGGCAAAGGTGTGTCCTTTCAGATCAGCAATTGAGTTGAGATTGCTGTCCTTGCGCACGATGATCTGGCTCTTGTACGAGCTCTGGCCGGTCTTCTTCGTCACCGCGACGGCAAACGCCTCGACGTTGGCAACGGTCGTCGCCATGGCGTACGAGAACGGCCCGAGGTAAGCGACATCCAGTTTCTTCGCTCGCAGCGCTTCGATCACGCCGTTGTAGTCGGTGGCCATGTACGGTTTGACCGGCATGCCGAGCTGCTTCTCGAGTGCAGCGAGCACCTGCTTGCTGCTCTCCAGCATGGCTTGCGAATCCTCCGCCGGGATCAGGCCGATGGTGAGCTGGTCGGCCGCGAAGGCCGGGCTGGCGACGGCGAACGACAGGGCGGCCGCGCGAATACAGTTGAACAGGCGTTTCATGACATGCACTCCATGTGTGAGGTAGTGCGTGCATTCTGGAAACGCAAGATGACAAGCAAACTATCGATTTCATATTGAAAACGCGGCCAATGTATTGATCACGTCAATACATGGGCCGCGCGCCAGCAGCTCGGCAGGGCGGGATATCGCCTTACTGCGCGGCGCCGCAGGCGGCGTGCTTGTGGCCTTGCGTGAGGTTTGCGAGCCCGATGAAGTCGAGGATGTGCGGCGTCGTGCCGTCGATCTGCAGCAGGCTGGCGGCGCTCAGGTCGCCGCTGCAATACGGCGTCTTGCCGCTGCGCTGCCAGGTGTTGTTGAGGATCAGCAGCGTGTCGCGTTCGCTGGCCGATTGCCCGCCATGCCCGCTGCCCAGGCCGCCGTGGTCCGAGGTGACGATGATCAGCCAGTCTTCGCTGGCATAGGTCGGGCGCGCCGCCAGGGCGTTGAGGACCTGCTGGATCTGCGCGTCCTCTGCTGCGATCTTGCCGCGATAGAACGCGTTGGCCGGATCGTAGCTGGCGGCGTGGATGTCGACGTTGTGCAGGTAGTAGAAGATCGCCGTGGGCGGGTTCGCCCAGCCCAGCCAGGTTTTCACCGTGTCGGTGGCCTGTTGCGAATTCTTGGCGGCATTGGCGACAACGAAATCCGTCGTAGCCGGCAGCAGGTTGTGGGTGATGTTGTACCAGTCGCCCACCACCGCCAGCGTCGCCGTCGGCCAGGCCTGCTTGATCCTGTCGAACACGTGCGGCTTCTGCAGCGGTTGATCCGTCGCGTTGGACGTGACGCCGTGCTGGTCGGCCCAGAAGCCGGTGAACACGGAGGCCCAGCCCGGCCCGCTGACTGTCTGCTGCGTACCACCCGCGAGGACGTTGCGATGATAGGCACCGCCATTGGCCAGCGCCGTCAGTGCAGGCGTGGCGACGCAGGCCGGGCAGAGCACGGCATCGCCGCGCAAGCCATCGACACCGATCAACAGCACGTGCTTCTTGCCGGGGACGGGATTCGGCACGCTGCCGGCGGCACTCAGCGAGTAGTGGTCGTAAGGATTGCCGGCGTAGTCGGTCTTCAGCCCGCCCACGTCGCTGGCGCGCTTGTCACTCAGGTCGCACTTCTGCTGTGTCTTGTAATAGTCGAACGACTTGCACCAGCTGCTGCGGCTGCTTGCCGTGCAGGCGGCTGCACAGTCGGCAGGGGTGACCGCCTGCAGCAGCTCGTTGTTGTAGCCGGAAATGGCCGCGTCCGGCGTGCGCACGAAGGCCTTGAGCGGATCAGGCTTGAGGCTGTAGTGGTCATAGGGATTGCCGGCGTAGTCGGTCTTGAGGCCGCCGACGTCGCTGGCGCGTTTGTCGCTCAGGTCGCACCACTGTTCTGCGCGGTTGTGATCGAAGGACACGCACCAGCCGGCACGCGAGCTGGTCGTGCAGGCCGCGGCGCAGATCTCGGGCGTGGCGCTGCTGATGCGCTCGTTGTTGTAGCCGGAGATGGCGGCATTGGCCGTCTTGGTGAATGCGTCGACAGCCGCGCCGCAAGCGGGCCCCGTCAGCAGCAGGGCCGTGGCAAACAGGCCTGTGTGCCACAGGCGCGGGAAATTCAGGGTGTTCATCGAGGACTCCTCGTATCGTTGAAGGAGCCGACAGGGTGGGGATGTCACATGACTGTCGCGTCGTCGATTCAATATGCGAAACCCGGCCCATCCATTGATCGCTTCTATATGTCGTCTTCGAAACTCCGCGCCTTCCTTGCCGTTGCCCAGCACGGCAGCTTCAGCGCCGCTGCGCGGGCCCTCGGCGTAACGCAGCCCACGCTGACGACGCAGGTGCAGGGGCTCGAGCAGCAATATCGCGTCGAGCTGTTTCATCGGCGTGGTCGTCGCATCGAGCTGAGCGCAGTCGGCCAGCGCCTGCTGCCGGTGGTGCGCCAGATGTCATCGCTGGAGACGGAGGCCTACAACCTGCTGCACGACTGTGGCGAGCTCAACAGCGGCCACCTCAAGCTTGGCGCAGTCGGCCCGTTCCACGTCACGGAAATGGTGGATGCATACCGGCAGCGCTATCCGCGTGTCGAGGTGTCGATCCGCATGGGGAATTCCGTCGAGGTCTTCGAGGACCTGGAGAACTACGTCATCGATGTCGGCGTGCTGGCACGCTTCCATGACGCGGCAGGCTTCTGCGCGATTCCCTACGCGCGTCATGCCGTCATTCTCTTCGTGCACCACCAGCATCCTTTCGCCGGGCGCGGGGCGATTCCGATCGAGCTGCTGCAGGGCCAGGCGATGTTGCAGCGGGAGCGCGGATCCAGCACGCGACGCGCCATCGAGACCGCGCTGGCCGCTGCGGGCGTCAAGACGCAGACGGCAATGGAGATCGGCAGTCGCGAGGCCTTGCGCGAGGCGGTGGCGCGCGGCATCGGGATCGGCGCGGTGTCGGAGGCCGAGTTCATCCCCGATCCGCGCATCTGCGCGCTACGCATCGAGGGCGACCCGGCCGTGACCGAGACCTTCCTCTACTGTCTGGCAGAGCGCCGCGAAAGCCTGTTGCTGAAATCCTTCTTCAACGTGGCGGCGCAGATCCGCGAGGCCGTGCGCAGTTGATCAGCTCAGCGCACGCGAGGTGCGCGGGCCGTGTCCCTGACGCCGGGCGTGCCATACAGCACGTGCGGCCGGCGCATCAGCGTGCTCTTGCCGAACAGGCTCTCGACCAGGTCGACGGCCAGCTCGGCCGTCTGGTTGCGCACGTCCAGCGCCGGGTTGAGCTCGACAACGTCGAGCGATGCCAGCCGGCCGGTGTCGGCGATCATCTCCATGCATAGCTGCGCTTCGCGATAGGTCGGGCCGCCGCGCACGGTAGTGCCCACGCCGGGGGCGATCTCGGCGTCGAGAAAGTCCACGTCGAGACTGACGTGCAGATGCGTGTCGGCATCCATGCCTGACAGCGCCAGCTGCATGACTTCGCGCATGCCCAGCTCGTCGATGCTGCGCATGTCGAACACCTCGATGCCGACATCATGCACAAGGCGCTGTTCGCCGGGATCGACACTGCGGATGCCGATCTCGAACAGCTCGTCAGGATGCAGCGCCGGTACGTCGCCGCTGAGGCCGGTCAGTTGCGCCGGGCCGTAACCGCACAGGCAGGAGACCGGCATACCATGCAGATTTCCACTCGGCGTGATGCCAGCGGTGTTGAAGTCGGCATGCGCATCCAGCCACAGCACGCGCAGCTTGCGAGCGTGCGTGCGGCAGTGGCGCGACACGGCCGAGATGCTGCCGATGGCGAGGCTGTGATCGCCGCCGAGGATCACGGGGACGCGCTCTGCCTGCAGTTCGGCGAAGACGGCGTCGTGGATGACCTGTTGCCAGGTCGTGACTTCCTCCAGGTGACGAAAGCCGTGCAGCGGCGGGCGCTGTGGATTGGCCGGGCCGACCAGGTTGCCGCAGTCACGCACCTCGATACCGAAGCGCTCCAGCGCGGGCACGATGCCGGCGACGCGCAGGGCTTCCGGCCCCATGCTGGCACCGCGTGTGCCGGCGCCGATGTCGGTGGGCACGCCGATCAGGCTGACGGCGGGCGGTGGTGGGCGAGCAGGCAATTGGTAGGGTGCATTCATGCGGCGAGTACTCCTTTGCCATGCGCTGTCGAGGCTGGGTTCAGCAGCGCGTAAAGATCCTTGGGGTCGGCCAGCGCGGGGATCAGGTCCAGCCCCTGCCCTGCACCGAGTTCAATGGCTGCGTCGCGCATGAAGCGCAGCGCGGCATAGTCTTCCAGCGCAAATCCGACCGAGTCGAAGATGGTCACTTCATCGTGATCGCTGCGACCGTTGGCGGTGCCGCCAAGTACCTGCCACAGCTCGGTAACGGGAAAATCTGCAGGCATCTGCTGGATCTCGCCTTCCTTGCGTGTCTGCGCTTCGTACTCGACGAAGACGCTGGCAGCGCGCAGTACACCAGC